>NZ_JBDZDU010000001.1:0-1931023 GCF_040045055.1 Nocardioides pollutisoli | reverse complement strand
CCGGGACCAGCGTGGTCTTCGGGCAGGTGATCGCGGCCGGCGAGAACATCGGGTCACTGGCCGACACGCTGGTCAGCGTGACGTTGCCGGTGTTGGTCACCTTGAAGCCGTAGGCGATCGTGTCGCCGGCGCTGTTGCTGTGGTCGTTGTTGGCGTCGACGATCGGGCCAGCGGTCTTGTCGATCTCGATCGCGGGCGCCGCCGGGACGGGCGTGTTCGTCGAGTCGGTGCCGGTGACCGGCGAGCCGGTCGGCGGGGTGCCGGTCGTGGTCGCGGTGTTCTGCACCTTGCCGGCGTTCACGTCGGCCTGGACCAGCGTGTAGGTCTTGCCCGTGCAGGTCATCGACTCACCCGGGACCAGCGTGGTCTTCGGGCAGGTGATCGCGGCCGGCGAGAACATCGGGTCACTGGCCGACACGCTGGTCAGCGTGACGTTGCCGGTGTTGGTCACCTTGAAGCCGTAGGCGATCGTGTCGCCGGCGTCCGGACCGTTGCCGTCGACGTCGGTGATCGAGCCGGCGGTCTTGTCGATCACGATCGACGGGGTCCTGGGCACCGTGACGGTGGCCGAGTCGTCGTCGGTGACGGAGACGCCGTTGGAGCCCTTGCCGGTCGCGGTCGCGGTGTTGTCGACCTTGCCGGCATCGACGTCGGCCTGGGTCAGCGTGTAGCTCTTCGGGCCGCAGGTGGTGGAGGCGCCGACCGCGAGGGTCGTCGCCGCGCAGGTGATCGGGGCACCGAGCTTCGGGTCGGTGACCGCGACGGTGGAGAGCGCGATGTTGCCGGTGTTCTTCACGGTGAACGTGTAGGGCACCGTGTCGCCGGCGTCCGGGCCGTTGCCGTCGAGGTCGTTGATCGCGCCGGCCGTCTTGACCAGGTTGATCGCCGGCAGCAGCGGGATGTTGGTGAACGTGCAGATCACCGAGGCGCCGGCGGTCGCGGGCACCGTGAAGGTGCCGGTGTTGCCGGTGCCGGTCGCCAGCGAGGTGCCGGTGCCCTGGTCGACGCACTTCCAGGTGGTCGTGTAGTCGTTGAAGTCGGTGCCGCCAGCGGCGGTCTGGGCGATGGTGTACGTCGTGCCCGGGAGGACGACGACCGGGCCGGCCATCTCGGCCGCGTCCGTCTGGAGGCCGGTGTCGGCGCCGGTCGTGGTGCCGGTGTTGCCGGTCGTCACGCCGCTGCCCGTGATCTTGACGGTGAACTGGTCCGCCGCGTCGTGGCGGCCGTTCGGCAGGTCGACGCGGGTGGTGGCCGTGCTCGGGACCGAGCAGGACGCGAGGTCGTGGAGGTTGAGCGAGAGGGTCTGGCTCGACTCCTGGGCGCCGCTGGTCGGGTTGACCTTGATCAGCTTGCCGGAGCCGGTGCCGACGAAGAGGTAGCCCGAGCCGTCGAAGGCCATCGCGGCGTACTGGCCGGAGTTGGCGGGCAGGGTCGCGAGGCCGGTGGAGGTGAGGACGGTGCTCCCGGCCGTGGTCGGCAGCGGCGCGTTGACCCGCGCCAGCGTGCCGGCAGCGCTCGAGTTGTCGTTGCTGACGACGTAGAGGTTGCCGAGGGCGTCGAACGCCATGTCGCCGTTGCCGCCCAGGCCGCTGATCGTGCCGACCTTGCCGATGCCCGTGTTGGTGCTGGTGTTGAACGCGTAGAGCGTCCAGGTGCTGCCACCGGCGGCGTAGTAGTAGAGCCCGTTCACGGGGTTGATGGCACCCGCGATGACGCTGCCGGCGTTGGAGTTGCTGGCCAGCGCGTAGCTCTCGTCGTTGTTGCTGTTCGCGTCGAAGCGCACGACCTCGTTGGCGGAGCGGTTGAACGCGTAGATGTAGCGGCCGCCGCCGTTCGGCAGCGCGAGCGCGTTGAGGGTGTCGTCGCCCACGTTGATGGTGCCGTTGGCGGTCGTCCCGCCCGTGCTCGGCTTGATCTTGGTGATCACGTGGGAGTTGCCGTCGATGCTGTAGACGGTGTCGGCAGCACAGACGAAGCTCGGCGACGAGTTGGTCGCGAGCGCCGGAGCGGCCGGCAACGCGACCAGGGCGATCGCCGCGAGGGCGAAGGCGATCAGGAACCTGCCCGACCGTCGTAGGAGCTCCGAGACCTTCAAAGAATGAAATGCGCGCGTCAGCGACATGATCGCCGGCCCCCCAGCCGTTGTGCTCGTCTACGAGCGTTCCGTCTCTCGGCCTCACGCAGGTGCGTGAGCCCCCCACCAGATCGGTGGTGCTCGCGCACCACTCCTCGGGCAATCTCTCAGAAGTTAGGGGTCAGGACCGGGGTGCGTGGCGGATTTGAGGAAAACCTGAGGTTCGGCACCCATCCGCCGGGCGTGGCGGCGCCGAATCACGCTCACTGGCGCCGGATCCCACTGGTCCAGACACGGCAGGATGGACACCAATCCGGATCGCCACCCGCCCCGAACGACCTGTGACGATCTCCCACGGAAGGCTGAGGACCATGACGCACCCCGCTTGGTTTGGCCGCCCCGTCCGAACGAAACGATTGAATCGTGGATAACAATAGGCTCCAGGCGGTGCCCTCCTCCCCTGACGAGCCGGCACCCGACTCCGGCCCCGACCTGCCCGACCTCCTGCGGCGCTCCGGCAGGGGCGACGAGGCCGCGTTCGCCCGCTTGTACGACGCGACCGCGGCCCGGGCCTACGGCATGGCGCTGCGCGTCGTCCGGGACCCGGCGCAGGCCGAGGAGGTCGCCCAGGAGGCGTTCCTGGAGATCTGGCGGACCGCGTCGCGCTACGACGCCGACCGCGGCAGCGCGCTCTCTTGGCTCCTGACGATCACGCACCGCAAGGCGGTCGACCGGGTGCGCTCGGCCGAGGCGTCGAGCCGTCGCGACACGAGCTACCACCAGAACGATCATGCGGTCGAGCACGACACGACCGCGGAGGCCGTCCAGACCTCCCTCGAGGCACACCGGGTCCGCGGAGCACTCGCGACCCTGACCGACGTACAACGCGAGGCAGTCGGCCTCGCCTACTTCGGCGGATACACCCACACGGAGGTGGCGACCATGCTCGACGTACCCCTCGGGACCGCCAAGACCCGTATCCGCGACGGACTCATCCGGCTTCGCGACACCTTGGGAGTGGAGTCATGAACGACGTTCACGCACTCGTCGGCGCCTACGCCGTCGACGCGCTCGACGACATCGAGCGCGCTGCCTTCGAACGGCACCTCGCCGGCTGCGAGGACTGCCGCGCCGAGGTCGCCAGCCTCCAGGAGACGGCAGGCCTGCTCGCCGAGACGACCGCGGTCGAGCCGCCGGCCGCTCTCCGCGACCGGGTCCTCGCCGGCATCACCACCGTGCGTCCGCTGCCCCCGATCACGCCCGAGCCGACCATCAGCGTCGGGAGGAAGACGCGCAGCCGTCGATTTCGCGTGGCGACGCTCGTCGCCGCAGCAGCAGTCGTCGCAGCAGTCGGCGCCGGCGGGACCGCCTGGCACCCGTGGTCGGACGACTCGTCGCAGACCGTGAGCGATGCCTCCGCGGTGCTCGGCGCGCCCGACGCGCAGAGCACGTCCCTGGACTTCGACGGCGGCGCGAGCGCCACCGTCACCCACTCCGACTCGGTCGGCAAGGCGGTCATCGTGACCCACAAGATGCCGCCGCCGCCGGCGGGCATGGTCTACCAGCTCTGGCTCCAGCAGCCGGTCAGCGGGATGGTCTCGGCCGGCGTCATGCCGATCGCGGCCGACCAGACCGTCGTGCTCACCGGGGACGCCGCGACCGCCAAGGCCGCGGGCATCACCATCGAGCCGAAGGGCGGCTCGGACCACCCGACCAGCGAGCCGATCGCCTTGTTCGACTTCGGGCAGAGTGCATGAGCGCACCCACCCCTCGTCGGGTCGCGGTGGTCGGATCCGGCGTAGCCGGCCTGACCGCCGCGTACGTCGCTTCGCGGTCGGCCCACGTCACGCTCTTCGAGGCCGACGACCGGCTCGGCGGCCACGCCGACACACACCAGGTCGACGGGCTCGCGATCGACACCGGCTTCATCGTGCACAACGAGCGGACCTACCCGACCCTGCTGCGACTCTTCCGTGAGCTCGGCGTCGCCACGCAGGAGTCCGAGATGTCGATGTCGGTGCGCGACGACGCCACCGGCCTCGAGTGGGCGGGAGCGCTCGGCCTGCGCGGGCTCTTCCCCGGCGGTCGCAACCTGACGCGGACGTCGTACCTCCGCATGCTGGTCGACATCCCGCGCTTCCACCGCGCCGCGCGCCGGCTCGACGACGACGAGCTCACCCTGCGCGCCTTCCTGGACCAGCACGGGTTCTCGCCCTACTTCCGCCGTCACTTCATGGAGCCGCTGGTGGCTGCGGTCTGGTCGTGCGACCCCGCGGTGGCGCTGGACTACCCCGCCCGCTACCTCTTCGCCTTCCTCGAGCACCACGGGATGCTCGGCGTGAAGGGCTCCCCGACCTGGCGCACCGTGACCGGCGGATCGACGTCGTACGTCGCCCGCGTCGGTGCAGCCCTGGACGAGGTCCGCACCGGCACCAAGGTGACGTCGGTCCTCGAGACGCCCACGGGCGTCGAGATCACCGACGGCAACGGTCGCACCACGTCGTACGACGCCGTCGTGATCGCCACACACCCGTCGCAGGCGCTCGCGATGCTGGCCGCGCCCACCGCCGCGCAGCGCGACGTGCTCTCCGCGATCCCCTACTCGCCCAACGTCGCCCTGCTCCACACGGACGTCTCGCTGCTCCCGGAAGCGACGGGCGCACGGTCGTCGTGGAACTTCCGCCGGCCGGTCGAGGACCTCGGCCATGTCACGGTGACCTACGACCTGACCCGGCTGCAGCGGCTCCCCACCGACACGCACTACCTGGTCACGCTCGGGGGCGAGCACCTCGTCGACCCCGCGACGGTCATCGACCGGATGGAGTACGAGCACCCGCTCTACACCCCCGAGTCGGTCGCCGCCCAGCGCCGGTTGCCCGAGCTCGACACGGACCGGCTCGTCTTCGCCGGTGCCTACCACGGGTGGGGGTTCCACGAGGACGGCTCACGATCGGGGCTGGCCGCCGTCGAACGGCTCGGCCTCACCTGGGACGACCCCCGGACCCCGACCACCGAGGCTCCGGCGATCTACGAGACCACGATCCGGCACACGCGTCGTACACCCTTCAAGCGCGCGTTCACCCATCGCTCGCACACCTGGCTGGTCGACCTCGACCACCTGCCCGACCGCGGGATCCTCGGGCGCTTCGAGGCGCGCGACCACCTCGGTGAGCCGGGTGCGTCGATCCGGGCCAACCTGGCTCGCTTCCTGAGCTCGCAGGGCGTGGAGCTCGGGTCAGGACGGGTCCTGCTGGCCGCTCATCCGCGGGCGTTCGGCTTCTGCTTCAACCCGATCAGCGTCTTCTGGGTCTGGCCCGAGCAGGGTCACCCCTGCTCCGTCGTCGAGGTGCACAACACCTACGGCGACCGGCACGCCTACCTCGTCCACCCGGACGAGCAGGGACGGGCGACCACCCCCAAGCAGATGTACGTCTCGCCGTTCCACGGGACCGACGGGACCTACGACCTCGCCGTCCCGGTGCCCGACGACAGCCTTCACGTCGCCGTCACCTTGCGGACCCAGGACGGTGCCGTCTTCAGTGCTTCGCTGTCCGGGCGACGAAGCGACCACGGCCCCTGGCGCGCCGCACCCGCGGCGCTCGTGGGTGCCCTGCTCATCCGGGTCCACGGCATCGTGCTGTGGGCCCGCCGCCTGCCGATCCGGCCACGCCCGGCCCACCACCAGGAGGGGGTCCGATGACTCTCACGCCTTCCCGCCCGACGCACTCGTGGCCCGGCCTCGACGCCGTACCCACCGGTCTCCGCACCACCGTCTCGGCGCGCGTCGCGCGCCGCCTGTTCCTCTCGGCCGTCCACCGGCTTCCCGTGACCGTGCGCCTGGACGGGGAGGCACACGGTCGCGGGGGTCCGGCCATGACGGTCGAGCGTCCCGACGAGTTCTTCGCCCGGCTGGGCCGCGACGGCCTCATCGGCTTCGGCGAGGCCTACCTGACCGGCGCGTGGGAGTCCGACGAGCTCACGCCGTTCCTGACGGTGCTGGCCGCCGACGTCGGCGACCTGGTCCCGGCGTCCCTGCAGAAGCTGCGCAGCCTGGTCGTGCACCGGCCGCCGCGGCTGCACCGCAACACCACGAAGCGGACCCGCGACAACATCGCGCACCACTACGACCTGTCCAACGACCTGTTCCGGCTCTTCCTCGACCCGTCGCTGAGCTACTCCTCCGCGATGTTCGACGGCGACCCCGCGGGCGACCTCCACGAGGCCCAGCTGCGCAAGATCGACCGGCTGCTCGACCAGACCCGGGTCGGCCCGGGCACCCGCGTGCTCGAGATCGGCACCGGCTGGGGCGAGCTGGCGATCCGCGCAGCGTCGCGCGGAGCGACCGTCCACTCGGTCACGCTGTCGTCCGAGCAGCAGGCGCTCGCCCAGGAGCGGATCGCCGCGGCCGGCCTGTCCGACCGCGTGCACGTCGAGCTCAGTGACTACCGAGCCGTGCAGGGCGAGTACGACGCCGTGCTCTCGGTCGAGATGATCGAGGCGGTCGGCCACGAGTACTGGCCGACCTACTTCCGCACCATCGACCGCCTCCTCGCACCCGGTGGGCGGGTCGGGATCCAGGCGATCCTGATGCCCCACGACCGGATGCTCGCCACCCGGCGCACCTACACGTGGATCAACAAGTACATCTTCCCCGGCGGCTTCCTGCCGTCGGCCCAGGCGATCGACGAGGTCAACGCCGCCCACACCTCGTTGCGGGTGACCGAGCGGCTGGCCTTCGGTCAGGACTATGCCGAGACCCTCCGCCGGTGGGACGAGAGCTTCCTCGCCGCCGCCGACCAGGTGAAGGCCCTCGGCTTCGACGAGACCTTCCTCCGGATGTGGCACTTCTACCTCTGCTACTCGCGCGCCGGCTTCGCCTCGGGCTACCTCGACGTCCAGCAGCTCACCTTCGAGCGGACCGTCTGATGGCCGTAGCCCCCGCCCTCGCCCAGGCGGTCGCCCCCTTCGTCGGAGGCGAGATCCCGGTCCGGCTGCGCGCCTGGGACGGATCGGAGGCCGGTCCCGCGGACGCACCGCTGGTCGAGCTGCGGTCGCCCCACGCCGTACGCCGTCTGCTGTGGCACCCGAGCGAGCTCGGCGCCGCGCAGGCCTACGTCACCGGCGAGCTCGACGTCCCGGGAGACCTGGACGCGGCTCTCACGCACGCCTTCGACGTCGCCCGCGAGCGGGGTCTGACCGGGACCCGGCCCACGCCGACCGCCCTGATCCGGGCGATCCGTGCGGCCGTCGGCATCGGTGCGGTCGGGGCTCCTCCGCCGGCACCAGCGTCCCAGGCCCGGGTGCGCGGCCGGCTGCACAGCCCGCTGCGCGACCGTCGCGCGATCAGCCACCACTACGACCTCTCCAACGAGTTCTACTCGCTGATCCTCGACCCGTCGATGGCCTACTCGTGCGGCTACTACTCGTCGCCCGGGATGTCGCTCGAGGAGGCCCAGCGCGCCAAGCTCGACCTCGTCTGCACCAAGCTCGAGCTGGAGCCCGGCATGCGGATGCTCGATGTCGGGTGCGGCTGGGGATCGCTGTCGCTGCACGCCGCCGAGCACTTCGGTGCCCGGGTGGTCGGCGTGACGATCGCCGCGGAGCAGAAGGCGTTCATCGACGCGCGCATCGCCGAGCGCGGTCTCGGCGACCGGGTCGAGATCCGCCTGCAGGACTACCGCGAGGTGCCCGAGACGGACTTCGACGCGGTCGGCTCGCTGGAGATGGGCGAGCACGTCGGCGAGAGGAACTACCCCACCTACGCGTCCGTGCTGCACCGCGCCGTACGCCCTGGTGGTCGGGTGCTGGTCCAGCAGATGTCCCGTCGCGGCAAGCACCCGGGGGGCGGCCCGTTCATCGAGTCGTTCATCGCGCCCGACATGCACATGCGCCCGCTGGGAGAGACCGTCGCATACCTCGAGGCCGGGGGGCTGGAGGTCCGCGACGTCCAGGCTCTGCGCGAGCACTACGTGGACACCGTCGCCGGCTGGCTCGAGAACTTCGAGGCCCACGTCGACCGGCTGACCGAGCTCGTCGGCGAGGAGGTCGTCCGCGTCTGGCGGCTCTACCTCGTCGGTGGTTCGATGGCGTTCCGTGACGGCCGGATGGGCGTCGACCAGATCCTGATGGAGCGTCCTCGTTGACCGACTTCCTGACCGTCGCCGGCCTGTCCCTCGCGGCGGCCGCCGCCGTCATGGTGGCGACGGCGTACGCCGCCAGCCGCACCGGCCGGGTCTCCGTGGTCGACGTCGCGTGGGGCCTGGCACTGGTGGCCGTCGCGCTCGTGTGTGCGCTGCTGGCCGGGACCTGGCAGTCGTGGCTGCTCGTCGCGCTGGTCGCGGTCTGGGGCGGCCGGCTGTCGTCGCACATCTTCACCCGGTCTCGCGGTCACGCCACCGAGGACCCGAGGTACGTCGAGCTGCTCGGCGGCCACCTCTCCGAGGTCGGCATGGGTGTCGCCGTCCGCAAGGTCTTCCTGCTGCAGGGTGCCGCCGTCTGGCTGGTGTCGCTGCCGTTGCAGGCCGCAGCCTTGTCCGACACCCTCGACCGGCCCTGGCTGGTCTGGGTCGGCGTCGCGGTCTGGCTGGTCGGGGTCTTCTTCGAGACCGTCGGCGACCGGCAGCTCGCGGCGTACAAGGCCGATCCCGATCGCGGACCCGTCATGGACCGCGGCCTGTGGGGCTGGACCCGGCACCCGAACTACTTCGGTGACTCCTGCGTCTGGTGGGGCATCTGGATCGTCGGCGGCCTCGCCTCCGGCTGGGTGGCCGGCCTCGCCTCCGTGATCGCGCCGATCACGATGACCTTCTGGCTCGTCTGGGTCACCGGTGCCCGGTTGCTCGAGCGGTCGATGATGAAGCGGCCCGGGTATCCCGAGTACGCCGCCCGCACGTCGATGTTCGTGCCGCTCCCACCCAAGAAGCACTGACACCTCCGCAGGTTGAGGAGGTCGCGCAGCGACCGTCTCGAAACTCCCGCAGGCTGCGGCAAGCCTGCGGTTGCGCGCCGACATGGCACTTGCGCGGGTGAGCACGCCCGGATCACCGTCGCCTCCCGGGTTTTCGGTGGTTGAGGAGGTTCCGCTAGGAACCGTCTCGAAACCCCCGCAGCCTGCAGGTCGCCTGTCGTGGCGCGCGGACATCACCATCGCTCGCCGGCCTTCAGATCGCACCGTGAAGATCGGCGCCTGGTCTTGTATTCGAACCTTTGTTCGATTATGATCTAGTATGGCCCAGCGCCCCGACCTCGAACACACCCGGTCCCACCGGGTGGCGTCAGCGACCACGCAGATGCGGGCCGTAGCTGACTCGGTAGTGGCCGCGTCGGTGTGGTCGATGACCGCTGCTGAGGCAGGCCGAACTCTGGTCGAGCTGACCCGTCTCGAAGCGCAGGTGTGCGAGTTGAAGGCGCGCGTTGCCGCGCACGCCGACGACGTGGGTGTCGGCGAGGAGGTCGGTGCGACCTCCACGGCGAACTGGTTGGCGCACCAGACCAAGCAGACCCGGCCCGAGGCGCACCGTGCGGTGAGGCTGGGTCACGACCTCGAGGCCCACACGCTCACCCGGGACGCCCTGGCTGCCGGTGATTTGGTGACCGAGCAGGCGCGAGTCATCGTGCGAGCGGTCGACCAGCTGCCCGACGACCTCGAACCGCAGCTGGTCTCCCAGGCGGAGGCGTTCCTGGTCGAGCGCGCCGCCGAGCTCGACGCGAAGGCGCTCGGGATCGCCGGCAAGCGGCTCCTCGAGGTGATCGCGCCCGACGCCGCGGACGCCCACGAGGCGAAGCTGTTGGAGCGCGAAGAAGCGCTCGCAGCGCAGTCGTGTCGGCTCACGATGACCGACGACGGCCACGGCACCACCCACGGGCGGTTCAGCCTCCCGACCGCGCAGGGTGCGATGCTCGCGAAGATCCTCCGCGGGTTCGCCGCCCCCAAGCACCAAGCCGCCACCAACGGTGCGGGCATCACCCGTCGTCCGGGGACGCAGCGGATGGGTCGTGCGTTCTGCGAGCTCATCGAGCGCTACCCCACCGACCGGGTCCCCGACGCCGGCGGCGTCAACGCCACCGCGGTGGTGATCATTTCCTACGAGACCCTCATGGGTGGGCTGAAGGCCGCGCACCTCGACACCGGCGAGCCGATCTCAGCGGGCCAGGCGCGGCGGCTCGCGTCGCAGGCCGGGATCATCCCCGTTGTGGTCGGCGGCACGTCCGAGATCCTCGACGTCGGCCGACGCAAGCGGTTCCACACCAAAGCCCAACGGATCGCGCTCATGATCCGCGACCGGCAGTGCACCACCGAAGGATGCGACTGGCCACCCGGCATGTGCCACGCCCACCACGACCACCTCTGGTCCCAAGGCGGACCCACCGACCTCGAGCACGGACGACTCCTCTGCCCCAGGCACCACGCCAGAGCCCACGACCCGGCGTACGAGATCACCAAGCTCCCCGGCGGGAAGGTCGCCTTCCACCGGCGGACGTAAGCCGACCACCCACCTCAACCAACGGGCTCGTTCTTTCGACCGCAACCACGACGGTCGACCCCAGCGCGCCCGCAAGCCGACCGCGGACTGGAAATCGCCACCGCAACCACAGACCGCGGCGACCACACCTCTCGTCAACCGCGACCGCAGCCACCGGCAACCTCGAGGCCGACGTCGGTCCTGCGGGGGTTTCGAGACGGCGCTAGCGCGCCTCCTCAACCACCGGTGGTGGTTTCGCGGCTCGCTTCGCTCGCACCTCAACCACCGGACTGTTCATCTTTCGACCGCAACCACGACGGTCGACCCCAGCGTGCCCGCAAGCCGGCCAGCGACTGGAAATCGCCACCGCAACCACAGACCGCGGCGACCACCCCTCTCGTCAACCGCCACCGCAGCCACCGCCAACCTCAAGGCCGACGTCAGTCCTGCGGGGGTTTCGAGACGGCGCAAGCGCGCCTCCTCAACCATCGGAGTCACGCGTCGGGATCGGCCTCGCGCTTGCGCCGCTCGTCGTAGGCCTTGCGCTGCGCCTCGGCGCGCTCGCGCACCTGGCGGAGGAATTCGGCGTCCTTCTCGGGGTCGACGGCGGCGGCCCGGCCACGACGGTCGTACTCCGGGAAGTCCGGCGCCTCGCGCTCGTACGGCGAACGCCGCTCCGGACCCTCGGGCCGTCCGGCGACCAGCCAGGCGATGGACCCGATGAACGGGAAGAACAGGATGATGACGACCCAGGCCACCTTGGGCAGGTTCCTGATCCGGTCGCTCGGCGCACCGATCGCGTCCACCAGGCAGAAGACCCAGAGCGCGAACGACGCGATCCCGAGAAGCAGCTCGAGCTTGATCACGAGCGAAGTGTCACCCGAGCAGACGCCTCCCGTCACGACTTTCGTCGTGACGGGAGGCGCCAGTCGGATCAGGCCGCGTAGGCCTGCATCTCCCACCCGGTCCACTGCGTGCTGTTCGGGTAGCGCCACTGGCCGACGACCCGGGTCTCGTCCTCCCAGGTGCCCTTGATGCAGAAGTTCGAGTAGCAGTGCTCGAACTTCCCGTTCGTCACCCGCACGTTGCCGCTGAAGTGGTTGCTGTCCCAGGTGAACCCGGTGATGAAGCCACCGCGGTAGGTCAGGTGCACGCTCAGCTGCCGGTGGTCGCGGCCCATGTAGGAGCCGCCGAACGGCGTGAAGGAGGTGACCGGGTGGTAGGTCGCCGTCCACGACACCCAGCTGTGGCTGCCTCCGTGGCGCCAGAAGCCCGAGACGTGGTTGTCGGTGGTCCACCCGCCCTTGAAGCAGTAGCCACCACCGCAGGTCTCGTGCCACATGCCGTTCGTGACGTGCGCCGTACCGATCACGAGCGCACTGTGACCGCTGCCCACCGTGAAGTGGGTGATCTGGGTCCCGTTGAACGAGAAGGTCACCGGGCGGGCGCCGTGGTCGACGCCCGCGTAGCCGCCGTGACTCGGGACGACGTTGGCCTGGGCCGGGGCCGAGGTGGCCACGGCCAGTCCGACGACGCAGAGCGCCGCCGTGACGATTGCGGAGAGCTTGCGAATCATGGAGTTCCCTGTCTGTCGATCAGAAGTCGTACGCGTTGGCCGTGAACCCGACCCAGGTGTGCGTGCCGTGCAGCTTGTACTGGCCGTAGACGGAGGTCGCCGTGTGCCAGAAGCCCCGGAAGCTGGTGCCGGCGTGCGAGGTGTCGAAGATCCCGTTGCTGACGTGGGCGTCGCCGTACACGTGACCGTTGATCTTGAAGCCCTTGACGACCAGGTTGCCGTGCTCGTTCTTCAGCGTGAACCCGACCGAGCTCGGGTGACTCGACCCGCTCCCCATGTACATCCCCGTGCCCGGCATCTCCCGCGGGTGGCCGAGGAACTCGACCCAGTGGGAGGAACCGCTCGGCTTGAACCACCCGTGCGCGTAGCCCGCGTTGTACCACTGGCCCTTGTAGCAGTAGTGGCTGTTGCAGACGCTGAACTTGTGCTCGTGGTCGATCGTGGCGTTGCCGTAGCCCTGGTGCCCGACCTTGAAGCCCTGGATCTGGAGGGCGCCGTGGCTGAGCCTCTTGACCTCGAAGGTGATCATGTTCGAGCCGTGAGATCCCGGGTGGCTCTCGACGGCGACGTAGTGGCCGGTGCTGGGCGTGAACGAGCTGGCCTCACTGGCGACGCCCGAGGCGGTGACCAGGCCCGCCGCGACAGCGAGCGCGGCGCATGCAGTTGCGAACTTGCGGATCATGGGATGCAGACCAATCGTCGGAGGGAGGGTGGACGCCAGCCCCGATGCCGCTCGTCTCGGCCACGCTAGGTCGGATCACGCCGGGAGGTCCCCGAACCCACTTACCCGGCCCTCCGGTATGGACCATTGCCCGCTGCGCGGTCGTTCACGTGCGCTTCCCTCCGTCCCCCTATCCTGCGGACGTGCCCGAACACGCCACGTCAGACCACGCGCTGACCGACGACCTCGTCCGCCTCTCCTCGGCCGACAACTTCCGCGACGTCGCCGGTCCCGGCGCCGGCTACCGGACCCGCGACGGTCGCCGGGTCGCCCGCGGGATCTTCTTCCGCTCCAACGAGCTCCAGCTGACCCCTGAGGACGCGACGTCGCTGGCCGACCTCGGCATCACGACGATCCACGACCTGCGCAGCACCATGGAGATCGAGGCCCACCCCGACGTCGAGGTCGACGGCGCGCGCTGGCACCACGTCGAGGTCTCCGGCATCCCGACGGAGATGATCTCCGGCCTCGAGGACGCGGACGCCGCGGTCCGCGTGATGCGCGACGTGTACGACGCGTTCGTGCGGTCGCCCGAGGCGAGGGCGTCGTACGCCGAGCTGCTCACCGAGCTCGCCACCGGCTCGGTCCCCCAGCTCTTCCACTGCACCGCGGGCAAGGACCGCACCGGCTGGGCGGCCGCCCTCCTGCTCGAGATCGCGGGAGTGGACCGGGCGACGATCCTGGCCGACTACCTGCTCACCAACCAGTTCTCCTCCAACACCCGCACCAAGTACCTCGGGCTGATCGCCGAGCACCTGGGCGACGACAAGGTCTCGGTCTACGAGCCGACGATGGTGGTCGAGGAGAGCTACCTCGCCACGGCGTACGCCACGGTCGACGAGCTCTACGGCTCGGTCGGCGGCTACCTGACCGACGGGCTGGGCCTAGCGCCCGAGCTCGTCGAGCAGCTCCGCGTCCGGCTGGTGGACTGACGTGACCACGGCGACCGAGGAGGCCTGGGCCTTCCTGCGCTCCGTCCTCGACGACCTCGCCCAGGTCGTCCGCGACGACGCCCGCGACGAGCGGGAGCAGCTCGAGGGCTTCCGGGTGCTCGCCAGGATCCTGGCCCTCTGCAGCGAGCTCTCGGTCGACGTCGACCCGGGCGAGCCGCGGATGTTCCCGATGGCGACGCCGATGCGCCAGGTCGGCGGACCGAACCCCAACGGGGAGTACGACCTCTGCGCGATCGCGCCGGGCTCGGCGTACCGGCTGACAGGCCAGCGCGGCTCGGTCACCTACCTGGGCTTCCAGGTGATGGCCGGCGTCGGACTGACCCCACGACGCAGCGCCGCCTACGTGTCCGACACCGACCTGGTGATCGACGCCGACGGGCGCTTCGACCTGGTGCTGGCCGCGACCGATCCGGGCGTCGGCGGCCAGTGGATCGAGATCCCGGAGGACGCGTCGGCGATCGTCGTCCGGCAGTACGTCGCCGACCGAGCCGTCGAGACGCTCGCGACGTACGACATCGCGAGGCTCGACCCGGCAGGTCCGCCCGAGGCCCTGGACGACGAGACCCTCGCCGGGCAGCTGACCGCGCTCGCGTGGACGGCGGTCAAGCTGATGACGCTGCACCGCTCGATCGCACCCGAGCTGCTGCACGAGGAGCCGAACCGGCTGATCACCGCCGAGGCTGCCGCCTTCGGCGCGGAGAACACCACGCCGGACAACCTCTACATGATGGGCGTCTTCGACCTCGCGGACGACGAGCTGCTCCAGCTCGACCTCACGCCGCCGGACACCCGCTACTGGTCGATCGCGCTCGAGAACGTCTGGCACGAGTGCCTCGAGCCGCGACGGCGCCGGTCGTCGCTCACGAACGCCAGCGTCACCACCGAGCCGGACGGGACCGTGCGGCTCCTGGTCGGCGCCCAGGATCCCGGCCACCCGAACTGGCTGGACACCGGCGGCCGACACCGCGGGTTCATGGTGCTGCGCTGGCTCGACAACCCCGAGGCCCCGGCCGTCGCGACCCGGGTGGTGCGCTCCGACACTCTCTAGGACGCGTGATCGGCGTCGTCGTCGGGCTCGACGGCCTCGACGACGCGCAGCTTCATGGTGTCGGTGAAGGTGACCTCGACCTGCTCGAATCCCTTGTGGCGCTGGGCTCTGGCGTATCCGGCGTACGCACGGCGGTCGGCGTCGGTCAGGGTGACGTTGTCGGTGAACGGCGTCAGCAGGGCGCGGGGCCAGAGCCGGCGCTCGAGCACGACGTTGACCTCGATCCCGAGCACGCCGAGCGCGGCGGTCAGCCAGATGAGGCCGATCAGACCGAGGACCAACGCGAAGGTCTGGTTCATGCCGACCGTCTCGCCGATGACGTTGGTGACGTAGACGGTGCCGAGGCGCTGCAGCCCGATCCAGAGCAGCGACGCGGTCAGTGCACCCGGGATCGACCCGCGCCAGATGTCGTGGTCGCGAGCGGCACCGACCCGGAAGAGGGCCGTCAGGACGATCGTGTTGACCACGACGGTGATCACCGTGATCGGCCACTTGTACGACGACACCGTCTCGCCGAGCACCTCGGTGTTGGCCGCCAGCGTCGACAGCACCGAGATGCTCAGCACGGCGATGCCGGCGGTGAGCAGCAGGAAGAGGCTCTTCAGCCGGAGCAGGATCGGGTTGGGCCGGCTGTTGCGCGGCACGGACCAGGCGATGTTGAGCGCGTTCTGGAGCGCCTGCCCCAGACCCATCGCGCCGTACAGAGCCACCAGACCACCGATGACCACGACCGTGACCGAGCCCTGCAGCCCCTCGGGCCGACCGAGCTGGTCACCGATGATCGGGAACTGCGCGAGCGCCGAGTCGAGCAGGTCCTTCTGCAGCTCCGGGTTGCCCTCGAGGAAGAAGCCGAGGATCGACGACCCGAGGAGCAGCAGCGGGAAGATCGCGATGAAGGCGTAGTAGGTGATGATCGCGGCGAGGTAGTTGCCCTGGTCGTCGAAGTACTTGTAGATCACCGCGAGGGGGTAGCCGAGCACGGAGAAGCGCTGCTGCGTCCGGTCGACGGCATCGATCGCTGTGCCCACTCGGACAACCTAGCCGGGCGGCCGCTCCACCACCGTCAGGTGGCCGTCGGCATCAGTCGTGAAGAGTTCGACGCCCTCGGTGACGGTCGCCGCGTCCGCGCCGAGGGCGACGGCGATCTTGTTGGCTGCGTTGCGGGTGACGTCGAGGACCACCTCGACGGCCTGCTCGGGCGCGAGGTGCTCCGTCGCCGCCGCGAGGACCGGCTCGGGGACGGCGTACGGCGTCCAGATCATCGCGTCGGTCAGGGCGAGCGCAGCGCGGGTCGCGGCGGGAAGGTCGCTGTCGTCGTAGTGGTCGACGGCCGCGAAGGTGTCGTCGCTCGCGCCTGCGTCGAGGGCGGCGACCGAGCGCCGGGACTTGCACAGCCGGCACTCGTGCTGCCGCGCACCGCGCAGCCGGACCAGCTCGGTGAGGACCGGGTCGAGGGTGTCGAGCCGGGCGACCTCGCGCATGAACTCCTCGAGCAGCGGCCAGAGGTCGACGGGCTCGACCGGGGGGAGCTGCTCGCTGGTGACCGGGCCGAAGAGCTGCATCGACATCGCGGCGACCCGCGGCCAGTAGTCGTCGACGTAGATCGCCTGCACGACCTCGAACGCCGTGGGCCCGGTCGCCTCCAGGAACCGGCGGCGCAGGTCGTCGTCGATCACCGACACGTCGACGCCGAACTGGTCCGCGAACAGCTCGACCCGCGGCTCGGTGAGGTCGAGGTCGAGGGAACGGCGGGCGTCCCCGACCGCGTCCATGACGACGGCGACCTGGGGGGCGTAGCGCTGGATGGGCGGGAGCACGGCGTCAGCGTAGGGCTGAAGGCCCCGGGTCGGGGAGGGTCGGCATCTCCAGCCCGATCCGGCGCCCGACGAGGGTGCCGCGGGTGACGGCACTGGACCCGAAGCGGTCGCGCACCCGGTCGAGCGTGCCGTCGAGGACTTCGCCCCGCTCCTGCTCGGCGTCGAGCGGCAGCTCGAGCTGCTCGGGGGCGTCGGCCCCGACGAGGCCCGAGATCGTGATGCCGATCAGCGTGCACCCGCGCTCCTCGATCAGCGGCCAGTTGGCCGCGAGCAACCGGCGTCCGGTCTCGAGCCAGGTGGCCGTCGCGGCCGTGGACCGGGGCAGGGTCGCCGAGCGGGTCGCCCGGGTGAAGTCGTCGAACCGCAGCCGGAGCGTGAAGGTCCGACCGGTGCGCTCACCGCTGCGGAGGCGACGGGCGACCCGGTCGACGAGGCCGGCGAGGATCACGTCGAGCTCGGCGTGGCTGCGCCGGCGACGCGAGCCGAGCGCCGACTGGGACCCGATCGAGCTGCGGCGCCGACCGACCACGACCGGACGCGGGTCGCGCAGGTTGGCCAGCGCGTGCACGTGGCGACCGGCCGCCAGACCGATGGCGCCGGTCAGCTCGGCCTCCTCGCGGCGCGCGAGGTCACCGATGGTGCGGATGCCCTCGGCATGCAGCTTGGCCGCCGTGATCGCGCCGACGCCCCAGAGCCGCTCGACCGGGAGCGGGTGGAGGAACGCGCGCTCGCCGTCCGCGGGCACGCTGAGCAGGCCGTCGGGCTTGCTGACGGCGCTGGCCACCTTGGCGAGGTACTTGGTGCGGGCGATGCCGACCGAGATCGGCAGCCCGACCTCCGCCTGCACCCGCTCGCGCAGCTGGGCGCCGATCATCTCGGGGGGCCCGACCAGACGACGCAGCCCGCCGACGTCGAGGAACGCCTCGTCGATGGAGATGCCCTCCACCAGGGGCGTCGTGTCGTGGAAGATCTCGAAGACCGCCCGGCTCGCCTCGACGTACGCCGAGAAGCGGGGCGGGACGACCAGCGCGTCCGGGCAGAGCCGCATCGCCTGCCGGCCACCCATCGCGGAGCGGACCCCGTGTGCCTTGGCCTCGTAGCTCGCGGCGAGGACCACGCCCCCGCCGACGATGACCGGTCGACCGCGCAGCCGCGGGTCGTCACGCTGCTCGACGGAGGCGAAGAACGAGTCGAGGTCGGCGTGGATGATCACCCTTGCCATGATCGAACATGTGTTCGATCATGGCAAGGGAAGGGTGGATCAACTGACGTGGGTGGCCTCGAAGAAGACGTCGCCGCTGCCGCTGTGGCTGACGTTCCAGACGCCGGTCACGTAGAAGTCGTGGTGCCAACGCCCGCGGGTGCAGTAGCCGGAGGTGCAGGTGTGGTGCCACTGGTCGCCCTGGACCTGCGCGTGGCCGAAGAACTGGTGGCCGACTCGGAAGTTCGTGATGCCGTGGGACCGGGTGTAGTGGAACGTGACGACGCGGTGGTCGCGGTCCAGGCCGCGGTAGTTGCCCTCCCAGGGCAAGGCAGCCCTGGCGGTGTGCGACGCGTGCGTCGTGCCGGTCTGGGCCTGGGCGGGGACTGCGGTCGACAGGCCGGCTGCGCACAGCAGCAGGGCGACGACGGACAGGAGCTTGCGCATGACGAATGGGACCTCTCGAGAACGACGGTGGCCCCGTTGCCCCGAGAAGGGCGCAGCCCGAGGCTACGCGCCCTTCCCCGGTCCCGGCAGGATCAGTAGGACTTCGGCAGCCCCAGCGAGTGCATCGCGACGAAGTTCAGGATCATCTCCCGGCTGACCGGGGCGATCCGCCCGGCGCGGGTCGCGACGAGCAGCCCGGCCACGCCGTACTCCTGCGTGATGCCGTTGCCGCCGTGCGTCTGCACGGCAGCGTCGGCGGCGTTGCAAGCGGCCTCGGCGGCGGCGTACTTCGCCATGTTGGCCGCCTCGCCCGCGCCGAACTCGTCCCCGGCGTCGAAGAGTGCCGCCGCCTTCTGCGTCATCAGGCGGGCCATCTCGGTCTCGATGTGCACCTGCGCGAGCGGGTGCGCGACCGCCTGGTGCGAGCCGATGGCCTCCTTGAAGACCACCCGCTCCTTGGCGTACGACGTGGCCTTGCCGAGGGCGTAGCGCGCCAGGCCGGTCGAGAACGACGCCGCCATGATCCGCTCGGGGTTGAGCCCGGAGAAGAGCTGCGCGAGACCGCCGTCCTCGTCGCCGACGATGGCGTCGGCCGGCAGCCGGACGTCGTCGATGAAGACCTGGAACTGCAGCTCGGGGCTGACGATCTCCATCGGGATGTGCTTGAACTCGAAGCCCGGCGAGTCGGTCGGCACGACGAAGAGCACCGGCTTCACCTTGCCGGTCCTGGCGTCCTCGGCGCGGGCCACGACGAGCACGTTGTCGGCCTCGTCGACGCCGGAGATGTAGATCTTGCGGCCGTTAAGCACCCACTCGTCACCGTCGCGCCGCGCCGTGGTCGTGATGTTGTGGGTGTTGGTGCCGGCGTCGGGCTCGGTGATCGCGAAGGCCATCGTGCTCGTGCCGTCGCAGATGCCGGGCAGCCAGCGCTGCTTCTGCTCCTCGGTGCCGTACTTGCTGATGATCGTGCCGCAGATCGCGGGGCTGACGACCATGAGCAGCAGCGGGCAGCCCTGGGCGGCGAGCTCCTCGCACACGGCCGCGATGTCGCCGATGCCGCCGCCACCCCCGCCGTACTCCTCGGGGATGTTGATGCCGAGGTAGCCGTTCTTGCCGATCTCCAGCCACAGCTCGGTGGTCTTCTCGCCGGCGCGCGCCTTCTCGGTGAACCACTCGCGGCCGTACTTGCCGGCGAGCCGGGCCACCGCCTTGCGCAGCTCCTGGCGCTCCTCGGTCTCGCTGAATCCCACGGTCATGCTTCCTCCACCACTGCTAGGACCTCACCGGAGGCGACCTGCGCACCGGTGCTCACGTTGATCTCCGTGACGACGCCGGCGTACGGCGCGCTCACGGTGTGCTGCATCTTCATGGCTTCGAGGACGAGCACCGGGTCGCCGGCACCCACCGTCTGACCCTGCTCGACGGCGACCCGGACGACGGTCCCGGGCATCGGCGCCAGCAGGCTCCCGCTGGCGACCGCGTCCGCCGGGTCGACGAACCGCGGCACCCGCGTCAGTCGCACGTGCCCCTCCGGCCCGTCCACGTCGACCGCGTCACCGACGACGGCCACGTCGTACGTCGAGCGCACGCCGTCGGTCTCGAGGGTGACGCTGTCTGCGCTCGCGGCGACCACGGTGTGGCCCTCGACGGAGTAGGCGCCGAACCACTCGACGACGAGGCCCCCCTCGAACTCGGTGCGCTGCGGCTGCGAGGTGACGTTGCGCCAGGCGACCGGGATCCCGCGCTGCACGGTGCGGACCCCCTTGGCGCGCTCGGCCAGCGCGATCGCCGCCGCGACTGCCGAAGACTCGGTGGTTGAGGAAGGCGCGCTAGCGCCTGTCTCGAAACCCCCGAGGAAGTCGGTCGACACGTCGCCCCGCAGGAACGCCTCGTCACGCAGGATCGACACCAGCAGGTCCCGGTTGGTGACCAGCCCGTGGATCTTCGCGCGGGAGAGCACCCCCGCGAGCTTGCGTGCCGCTGCCCGACGGGTGGGGGCGTGGGCGATCACCTTGGCCAGCATTGCGTCGTAGTGCGTCGACACCTCGCTGCCGGACTCGAAACCGGCATCCACGCGGATCCCGTCCTCGAGGGGGATCTCGAACGTCGTGAGGGTCCCGCTCTGCGGCTGGTAGTCGGCCGACGGGTCCTCGGCGTAGAGGCGCACCTCGATCGCGTGGCTGCGCGGCGGGTCCGACCACCCCATCGTCCAGCTCGACTCCGCGGAGGCGATCTGCCGCTCGACCAGGTCGACGTCGTGCACGAGCTCGGTGACGGGATGCTCGACCTGGAGACGCGTGTTCATCTCCAGGAAGAAGAACCGCTCGGTGGCCGGGTCGTAGAGGAACTCGACCGTGCCCGCGCCCCGGTAGTCCACCGCCTCGGCGGCCTTGCGCGCGGCCTCGTGCAACGCAGCACGGACCTCGTCGCTCAGGCCGGGAGCCGGCGCCTCCTCGACCACCTTCTGGTGCCGCCGCTGGATCGAGCAGTCGCGCTCGCCGTAGACGCTGGTGTCGACGACCTGGACCTCGACGTGACGGCCCTGCTCGACGTACGGCTCGACGAACACCGTGCCGTCGCCGAACGCCGACAGTGCCTCGGCCTCGGCCGCGGCGATCTCGCCGGCCAGGTCCTCGAGGCGGCGTACGACGCGCATGCCGCGTCCACCGCCGCCGGCGGAGGCCTTGACCAGCAGGGGCAGGTCGGCCTCGGTCGGCTCGGCGGGCGCCTCGAGGGTGGGTACGCCGGCCTCGCGCATGATCCGCTTGGCCTCGATCTTCGAGCCCATCGCGTCGATCGACTCGGGAGCCGGGCCGACCCAGATGAGGCCGGCGTCGATGACAGCGCGGGCGAACTCGGCGTTCTCGGAGAGGAAGCCGTAGCCCGGGTGGATCGCGTCGGCTCCCGACCGGCGGGCTGCGTCGAGCACGAGGTCGATGCGCAGGTAGGTCTCGGACGGGGCGTTGCCGGGCAGCTGCACAGCCGTGTCGGCCTCGCGCACGTAGGGCAGCGCGGCGTCGGCGTCCGAGTGGATCGCGACGGTCTCGATGCCGAGGGCGCGGCAGGTGCGGAACACCCGGGACGCGATCTCGGCGCGGTTGGCGACCAGCAGGCGGGTGATGCGGCGGGTCATGGCCGGAACACCCCGAACCGGTCGGTGCCGACGATCGGCTTGGTCTCGATCACGGACAGGCAGATGCCCAGGATCGTGCGGGTGTCGCGCGGGTCGATCACCCCGTCGTCGTAGAGCATCCCGGACAGGAAGTAGGGCATCGACTGCTCCTCGATCTGGGCCTCGACGATCTCCTTGACCGCCTTGAACCCCTCGGCGTCGAAGGTCTGGCCCTTGGACTCCGCGGACTGCTGGGCGACGATCTCGAGCACGCCGGCGAGCTGGGCGGGTCCCATGACCGCGGACTTGGCGGACGGCCAGGTGAAGAGGAAGCGCGGGTCGAAGGCGCGGCCGTTCATGCCGTAGTTGCCGGCGCCGTACGACGCCCCCATGATCACGCTCAGGTGCGGGACCGTGGAGTTGCTGATCGCGTTGATCATCATCGCGCCGTGCTTGATGATCCCGCCCTGCTCGTAGTCCTTGCCGACCATGTAGCCGGTCGTGTTGTGCAGGAAGAGCAGAGGCGTGTCGGTCTGGTTGGCGAGCTGCACGAACTGCGTCGCCTTCTGCGCCTCCTGGGAGAAGAGCACGCCCTGGGCGTTGGCGAGGATGCCGATCGGGCGGCCGTGCAGCTTGGCCCAGCCGGTCACGAGCGACGGGCCGTAGAGCGGCTTGAACTCGTCGAAGACCGCGCCGTTCGTCTCGGACACCCCGTCGCAGATCCGGCGGATCACCTCGCGCGGGTCGAACGGCTCCTTGAGGTCGGTCGGGATCAGGTCGAGCAGGCCCTCGGGGTCCTCGTCCGGATCGGCGTACGACGTCGGCGGCGCGACCGCCTTCTTCCAGTTGAGGCGGGCGACGATCCGTCGCCCGATCCGGATCGCGTCGCGCTCGTCCTCGGCGAGGTAGTCGGCGAGGCCCGACGTGCGCGCGTGCATCTCCGCACCGCCGAGCGACTCGTCGTCGGACTCCTCGCCGGTCGCCATCTTCACCAGCGGCGGGCCGCCGAGGAAGACCTTGGCCTGCTCGCGGACCATCACGGTGTAGTCGGACATGCCGGGCACGTAGGCGCCACCGGCCGTGGAGTTGCCGAAGACCAGCGCGATCGTGGGCTCCTTGCGCGCGGACGCCCGGGTGATGTCGCGGAAGAGCTTGCCGCCCGGGATGAAGATCTCCTTCTGGGTCGGCAGGTCGGCGCCGCCGGACTCGACCAGCGAGATCGTCGGCAGCCCGTTCTCCTCGGCGATCTGCGAGGCCCGGAAGATCTTCTTGACCGTCCACGGGTTGCTCGCGCCGCCCTTCACGGTCGGGTCGTTGGCGGTGATCATGCACTCCACGCCCTCGACCACGCCGATGCCGGTGACCACGCTGGCCCCGACGGTGAAGTCGGAGCCCCACCCGGCCAGCGGGGAGAGCTCCAGGAAGGCGGAGCCCTCGTCGACGAGCAGCTCGATCCGCTCGCGGGGCAGCAGCTTGCCGCGCCCGTGGTGGCGCGCGACCGACTTCTCGCCGCCCCCGGCGACGGCCTTCGCCTGCTCGGTCTCGAGGTCGGCGACCTTCTCCAGCATCGCCTCGCGGTTCGTCATCGTTCCCCTCCGTCGGTTGGGGAGGTTTCGCAGCAACCGTCTCGAAACCCCTGCACCCGAGAAGCGACCTCGATCGAGGCCGACCTTTGGCTCACCGGGTTTCGAGACGGGACTTCGTCCCTCCTCGACCGACGGTGGCCCGTCATGAGGCGTACCCCAACAGCTTGGCGGCCAGGTCTGTCAGCACTTCGGTGGCTCCTCCGCCGATCGGCAGGATCCGGGCGTCGCGGTAGTGCCGCTCCACCTCGGTCCCGTGCATGTATCCCGTTCCGCCGTGCAGCTGGACGGCCTGGTCGCAGACGTACGTCGCGGTGTCGCACGCGGTCTGCTTCGCGAGGCAGGCCTCGGCGATGACGCTCTCCCCCGCGACGTGGCGCTCGGCGACGTGCCGCGTGTAGGTGCGGGCGACCTCGACCTGGCGCCGCATCTCGACGAGCTTGTGGCGCACCACCTGGTTGGCGATCAGCGGCTTGCCGAAGGTCTCGCGGTCGCGGCAGTAGGCCGCGGTGAGCTCCAGCGACCGGGCCGCGATCCCGTACGCGTGGACGGCGAGCGCGATCCGCTCGACGACGAACTGCTCGGCGATCAGGTAGAAGCCGGAGCCCTCCTCGCCGACCAGGTTGGCGACCGGCACCCGCACGTCGACGTACGACAGCTCGGCGGTGTCGGAGCAGTGCCAGCCCATCTTCGAGAGCGCGCGGTCGGCGGTGAAGCCGGGGGTGCCCTTCTCGACGACCAGCAGCGAGATGCCCGCGTGACCAGCCCCGCCGGTGCGGACCGCGGTGGTCACGAAGTCGGCGCGGATGCCGCTGGTGATGAAGGTCTTGGCGCCGTTGACGACGTAGTGATCGCCTTCGCGCACGGCGGTGGTGCGGATGGCCGCGACGTCGGAGCCGCCGCCGGGCTCGGTGATGCCAAGCGAGCCGATCTTCTCCCCGGCCAGGGTCGGCCGGACGAACCGGGCGACCAGGTCGGACGAGCCGTGGGCGGCGATGTGGGGCAGCGCGATGCCGCCGGTGAAGAGGCCTGCCATCAGCCCGCTCGACGCACCGGCCTCGAACATCCCCTCCTGCAGGTCGGTCGAGTCGATGAGGTCGCCGCCCTCGCCACCGACCGACTCCGGGAAGGAGACGCCGAGCAGTCCCTGCTTCGCAGCCGCCAGGTGGAGCGACCGCGGGATCTCTCCGGCGTCCTCCCACTCCTGGAGGTGGGGCACCACCTCGCGCCGGGTGAACTCCGCGGCGATGTCGCGCACGTTCACAGGAGCCCCTCCTGGATGTGCACGACCCGCGAGCGCACCCACTCGCCGAGGCCCTTGGCCTGCGGGTCGAACCGCGTCGATGCCGCGACACCCTCGCCGAGCAGCCCGCGGATCAGCACGTTGACGGCACCGAGGTTGGGCAGCACGTAGACCTCGATGTCGAGGTCGGCTGCCTCGGGGACCAGCTCGCGCACCTTGCGGGGGGTGACCAGCTTGGACAGCCAGGTGACACGCGCGTCGTACTTGCCGGAACCGTCGTTCATCACCCAGAGCCCGATGTTGGCGTCGCCGCCCTTGTCGCCGGACCGCGCGTGCACGAAGGACCCGAGCGGCGCACGCCGGGTGAGCGAGTCGGTCGGAGCGGGGTACGGCGAGGGGCGCAGCCCGTCGGCGTGCTCGACCTCGGCGAAGTCGGTCGGGTCGGCGATCACCTCGCGGGTCCCGTCGGCGTGGACGACGGTGTGCGTGACGGCCGAGCGGTCGACGTACTCCGCGCGGTAGACGCCGAACGGCGTCGGCTGGGCGGGCGGTCCGGTCATCGTGAAGCCGGGGTACGACGCGAGCGCCAGCTCGACCGCGGCGCCGGTGAAGCCCCGCCCGACCTGGTCGCGGTCGGCGTCCTTGACGGTGCAGCGCAGCAGCGAGGACGCACCCTCCTCGGTGTCGGCGTCGGCCGGGGGCAGCGCGGTGCGGGTCCAGCTGACCTCGCTCGCGGTGAGCGCGGGGCCGAGCTGCTCGCGGACCCAGTCGGCCTTCGCCTCGATGTCGAGCCCGGTGAGCACGAACTCCACGGTGTTGCGAAAGCCGCCCAGCTCGTTGACGCAGACCTTGAGGCGCGCGGGCGGCGCCTCGCCGGTGACGCCCGAGATCTCCACCCGGTCGGGTCCGACCTCGCGCAGCCGGACCGAGTCGAGGTGGGTCGTGACGTCGGGGTTGAGGTAGCGCGTCGACTGGATCTCGTAGACGAGCTGCGCGGTGACCGTGTCGACGGTGACCGCACCACCGGTCCCGGCGTGCTTGGTGATCACCGAGGAGCCGTCGGCCGCGATCTCGGCGATCGGGAACCCGAGCGGGAGTCCGTCGTGAGGGAGCGTCTTGAAGCCGGAGAAGTTGCCACCGGTCGCCTGCGTCCCGCACTCGAGGACGTGCCCGGCGACCACGGCGCCGGCCAGCTCGTCGTACGACGTCGGCGTCCAGCCGTGGTGGGCGACCGCCGGCCCGACGACCAGGGACGCGTCGGTGACCCGGCCGGTGACCACGACGTCGGCGCCGGCGCTCAGGGCAGCTGCGATGCCGAAGCCACCGAGGTAGGCGTTGGCCGTCAGCGCGCCCTCGCGGAGACCCAGCGACCGGACGTCGTCGCCCTCCACGTGGGCGATCGCGGGATCGAGGCCGAGGCCCTGCGCGACCTCGCGGAGCCGGTCCGCGAGACCGGACGGGTTGAGGCCGCCGGCGTTGCTGACGATCTTGACGCCGTTCTCGAGCGCGAGCCCGAGGCAGTCCTCCACCTGGCGCACGAAGGTCTTGGCGTAGCCCAGCGACGGGTCCTTCATCGTGTCCTTGCCGAGGATCAGCATGGTCAGCTCGGCGAGGTAGTCGCCGGTGAGGTAGTGGAGCCGGCCGCCCTCGAGCATCTCGCGCATCGCAGAGAGCCGGTCGCCGTAGAAGCCGGAGCAGTTGCCGATGATCACTGCTTCGACCGTCCCTCGCCCGCGGGCCCGGCGAAGGCCTGGGCGATGGTCAGCCACTGCTCGGCGTCCTCGCCGGTCGCGACCAGGTCGGTGTCGTCACGGTGCACGCGCTGGGTGACCAGCAGGCAGAAGTCGTACGCCGACCCGGTCACCGTCTGCGCGGCGTCCTCGGGCCCCCACGACCACACGTCCCCCGACGGGGCGACCAGGTCGATGCGGAACTCCTCCGCCGGCGGCGGGAGCTCGTGGACCGAGTAGGCGAAGTTGCGGGTGCGGACCCCCAGGTGCGCGACGTGCCGGATCCGGTCGGTCGGCTCGACGTCGATGCCGAGCGCGTCGTACACGTCGTGGGAGTGCGCCCAGGTCTCCATGAACCGCGCGGTCGCCATCGACGTCGGCGACATGGGCGGGCCGAACCACGGCATCTTCTGGCCGTCCGGCACGGACCGGAGCGCGAGGGGCAGCGCTTCGCGCGCCTTGCCCCAGCGGGCGAGCAACGCCTGGGGGGCCAGCCGCGCGACCTCGAAGGCCTGCTCGTCGACGTAGCCCGTCGGATCGGCCATGCCGGCGACGACGTGGGCGTCCCACGCCGCCTTGTCGGTGGCCGCGACGACCGCCACCTCGTCGGTCCACAGCAGGTGCGCGACCTGGGTCGCCACCGTCCAGCCCGCGGCCGGCGTCGGCGTGGCCCAGCCGTCGGCGTCGAGCCCGGCGACGGCGTTCCAGAGCTGGTCGCTCTCGGCCTTGAGGTCGGCCAGCAGGCCCTCGAGGAGGTCGCTCATCGGTTCTCCTTCAGCACGGTGTCGAGGGTGTCGGCCCAGTGGTCGAGGATGCGGCGGCGGCGCCGGGTGTCGTCTGAGATCGTGTTGGCCAGGCCGAGCCCGCGCACCAGGTCGAGGGTCGCCTGCACCATCTCGCGCACGCCGGGCACGGACTCGTCGGCGCCGAGCAGCTCGACCGTCAGCCGGTGCGTCTCGCGACCGACCCGCTGCTCCAGCGGCCCGACCGCGGCCAGCAGGTTCTCGTCGGTCCGCGCCGCGACCCAGAGCTCGAGAGCAGCGTTGAAGACGGGCGACGCGAAGTGGTCACCGAGCATCTGCATCACGGCGCGGGTGTGCCTGGGGCCGTCCGGCAGCGAGTCGGCAGCGGCCGCGAGCTCGGCGCCGCGTCGCTCGGTGAGGTGCTCGACCGCGGCGACGACGAGGTCGTTCTTGGTCGGGAAGTGGTGCAGCTGGGCGCCGCGGCTGACACCCGCACGCTCGGAGACCAGCGTGGTCGACGTACCGGCGAAGCCACGCTCCACCAGGCAGTCGACGGTCGCCTCGAGCAGCCGGGCCCGCATCAGGCGGGTCCGCTCCTCCTGCGGGACGCGCGTCGTCCCGGCCACCGTGCTCACCGGCCCAGCATCGTGCGTCACCAACAAACAGTCAAGCCTGACTTTTTCTCGGTCGGGCACACTCGGCGCATGACGCAGACGATCCTGATCACCGGCGCCTCCTCCGGACTCGGCGAGGAGATGGCGCGCCAGCTCGCCGCGAGGGGCTACGACCTGGCGCTGTGCGCGCGACGCCTGGACCGGCTCGAGGCGCTGCGTGACGAGATCGCCGCTGCCCACCCGGCTCGGCGGGTGGAGGTCCGCGCCCTCGACGTCACCGACGACGACCAGGTCTTCTCGGTGTTCCAGGCGTTCCGCGCCGACTTCGGCACCCTCGACCGGATCGTCGTCAACGCCGGCATCGGCAAGGGCGCCCCGCTCGGCACCGGGCGCTACGACGCCAACCGCGAGACCGCGATGACCAACTTCGTCGCGGTCCTCGCGCAGGCCGAGGCGGCGACCGAGATCCTGCGCGACCAGGGCCACGGTCACCTCGTGCTGGTGTCGTCGATGGCGGCGATGCGCGGGCTACCGAAGGCGCAGACGACGTACGCCGCGACGAAGGCGGGCGTGACCAGCCTCGGCCAGGGTCTGCAGGCCGACCTCTACGGCACGCCGATCAAGGTGACGTTGCTGCACCCGGGCTACATCGTGTCCGGGATGAACGTCGTCGACGGAAAGCTCCCGCGGCTGATGGCCACCACCGAGGACGGCGTGCGCGCGATGGTCGACGCGATCGAGAAGGAGAAGCGCGAGGCGTGCGTGCCGCCGTGGCCGTGGACGCCGCTCTCCTTCGTGCTCCGGCACGCCCCGCTGTCGATGGTCCGGAGGATGGTCTAGCGGTAGGTCAGCGTGTCGCCCTCGACGTGAGGGTGCTCGTTGAAGGTCAGCAGCCGCATGCCGGTCGACCCGACGAGCACGCGTGTGACCGCGGAGTTGACCGTGACCGCGTTGAAGCGCGACCACATCCGCGCGAGCGCGGGCTGGTCCGCGTCCGGGTCGCTGAGCCGGGCGCACACCGCGCCGATCGCTCCACCTGAGGTGACCGCGACGACCGTGCGGCCCGATCCGGCCTCGGTCGCGGCGGCGGCGGTCGCGCGCGACACCCGGTCGAGGAAGGCGGCGTACGTCTCGGGGTAGTCGGCGCTCTCACCGCTGGTCCAGCGCGCCGTCGCCCGCTCGAAGAGCAGCTGGAACTCGCGCCGGTCGAGGCCGTCGACGCTCTCGCCGTGGGCGGAGACCACGCCGAGGTGGTCGAACTCGTCCCAGTCAGCGTCGACACGCGGCTCGGACGTCCAGCCGGCACCCTCGATCATCGCCTCGGCGGTCTCCCGGTGGCGGCGCATGCTGCCGCGCACGACGAGGTCGGGCTGCAGGCCGCGCTCGCCGAGCCAGCGGCCGAGCAGCCGGGCCTGCTGCCAGCCCGTCTCGGACAGGACGTCGTAGTCGTCAGCGCCGAACGACGCCTGTCCGTGACGGACCAGCAGCAGCACACCCATGCGGGAGACCCTAGGCGGGTCGTCAGGCGGGGAACGAACCGCCTTCGGCGGCGAGGTCACGCAGGTACTGCGTGGCGTTGAACCGCTCGCCGTACTTCGCGGCCAGCTCGTCGGCCCGGGCCACGAACGCGCCGAGTCCGACCTGGCCCGCAGCGTTCTGGTAGCCGTGCATGAACTGGGCGGCACCGCCGGTCATCGCCGGGAAGCCGATGCCCATGATCGAGCCGATGTTGGCCGCGGCCGACGACTCGATCACGCCCTCCTCGAAGCACTTCGCGGTCTCGAGCGCCTCGACGAAGAGCAGCCGGTCCTTGATGTCCTCGAAGGGCAGCGGCTCGGCGGCCACGGGGAACTCGGTGGCGAGACCCGGCCAGATGCCGGTGCGCTTGCCGTCCTCGTAGTCGTAGAAGCCCGCGCCCTTGAGACGCGACGGACGACCGAGCTCGATCATCTTCGCGACGACCGCCTCGCCCGGGTGCGGCGTGTAGGTGCCACCGTCGCGCTCGACGGCGTCCTTGCTCGCCTTGCCGATCTTGGCCATCAGCTCCATGTTCAGCTCGTCGCTGAGCTGCAGCGGGCCGACCGGGTAGCCGTCCTGCGTCGCGGCCCGCTCGATGCTGACCGGGTGGATGCCCTCGGCGAGCATCGCGAGACCCTCGTTGACCATCGTGCCGATGACGCGCGAGGTGTAGAAACCCCGGCTGTCGTTGACGACGATCGGCGTCTTGCGGATCTGCTGCACCACGTCGTACGCCTTGGCCAGCGCGACGTCGGACGTCTCCTTGCCCTTGATGATCTCGACCAGCGGCATCTTGTCGACGGGCGAGAAGAAGTGCAGGCCGATGAAGTCAGCCGGGCGGTCGATGCCCGTTGCCAGCTCGGTGATCGGCAGCGTCGAGGTGTTGGAGCAGAGCAGCGCGTCGTCGTTGACGTACGGCGCGATCTCGGCGAAGACCTGCTGCTTGAGCGACGGGTCCTCGAAGACGGCCTCGATCACGAGGTCGCAGCCGGCCAGGTCGGCCGGGTCGGCCGTGGCCGTGATCCGGCCGAGCAGCTCGGCCTTCTTCTCCTCGGTGCTCTTGCCGCGGGCGATCGCCTTGTCCAGCAGGCCCTCGGAGTAGGACTTGCCCTTGGCGGCGCCCTCGGCGCTGACGTCCTTGAGCACGACCTCCATGCCCGCGCGGGCACAGGAGTAGGCGATGCCGGCGCCCATCATGCCGGCGCCGAGGACGCCGACCTTCGTGGCCTTGTAGGGCTCGATGCCCTGCGGGCGCAGCTTGCCGGCGTTGATCGCCTGCAGGTCGAAGAAGAACGCCTGGATCATGTTCTTCGAGGCCTGGTTGACGATCAGCTTCGTCAGGTAGCGCGACTCGATCCGCGAGGCGGTGTCGAAGTCGAGCGACGCACCCTCGACGGCAGCGGACAGGATCGCGCGGGGTGCCTCGTAGACCGCGCCCTTGGTCTGCTTGCGCAGCAGCGCCGGGAAGACCGGCAGGAAGCCGGCGAGCGCCGGCGACTTCGGGGAGCCACCGGGCATCTTGTAGCCGGGCTTGTCCCAGGGGTTCGCGCTCTCGTCGGGGTTGGCCTTGATCCAGGCCTTCGCCGCCGGGACCAGCTCGTCGCGGGTGGCGACCAGCTCGTCGACCAGACCCTTCTCGAGCGCCTGGTCGGGGGAGAACTGGGTGCCGGTCAGCAGCACGTCCATCAGGCCGGACTGCAGCCCGAGGAGCCGGACGATCCGGGTGACGCCGCCGCCGCCGGGGAGCAGGCCGAGGGTCGACTCGGGCAGGCCGATCTTCACCGAGCGGTCGTCGACCACGATCCGGTGGTTGCAGGCCAGGCAGATCTCGAAGCCACCGCCGAGGGCCGCACCGTTGATGGCGGCCACGACCGGCTTCGGGAACTTCTCGAGCTTGCGGAGCCCGGCCTTGACGGCCTCGCCCATCGCGAAGACGTCAGCGGCGTCCTCCTTGGTCGCCTGGACCATGTTCTTCAGGTTGCCGCCGGCGAAGAAGGTCTTCTTCGCGCTGGCGACCACGACACCCGTCACGTCGTCCTGCTCGTCGTACAGCCGCTGGACGGCGGCGGCCATCGACTCGAGGTAGAGCTCGTTCATCGTGTTGGCGCTGGCGGTCGGGTCGTCGAGGGTCAGGGTGACGATGCCGTCGGCGTCGCGGTCGTAGCGGACCGCGGTCTGCTGCTCGGTGCTGGTGCTCATCTAGCTTCCTGTCTGGATGTCCCGGGGGTTGAGGAAGGCGCTCTGCGCCTGTCTCGAAACCACCTGATGTCTGGAGTTGATGTCCTGGAAGGGGCGATGGGTCTCGGTACGCCCAGGGTCCGCGACTTCGTTCCTCAGTCGCGGGGGCTACTCGACCACCGACGTATTGCCCGAACTCGTCGAGTTGGTCTGGCGGCTTTCGCCGCTCAGACCAGCTCGACGATCGTGGCAATACCCATGCCGCCGCCGACGCAGAGCGTGGCGAGGCCGCGGCGCTGGTCGCGGCGCTGGAGCTCGTCGATCAGGGTGCCGAGGATCATCGCGCCGGTCGCACCGAGCGGGTGGCCCATCGCGATCGCGCCGCCGTTGACGTTGGTGATCTCGTGGCTGATGTCCAGGTCGCGCATGAAGCGCATGGCGACCGCGGCGAAGGCCTCGTTGATCTCGAAGAGGTCGATGTCGCCCACCTCGAGGCCGGCCTTGGCGAGCGCCTTGCGGGCCGCCGGTGCGGGACCGGTGAGCATGATCGTCGGGTCGGCGCCGGACACGGCGGTCGCGATGATCCGGGCGCGCGGGGTCAGGCCGAGCTCGGTGCCGACCTCCTCGCTGCCGATCGCCATCAGGGCCGCGCCGTCGACGATGCCGGAGGAGTTGCCGGCGTGGTGGACGTGGTTGATCCGCTCGACCCAGTGGTACTTCTCGAGCGCGACGTCGTCGAAGCCGGCGTCCCGACCGGGCTGGGCGAAGCTCGGCTTCAGGCCGGCCAGGCCCTCGGGGCTCGTGTCCGGACGGATCGTCTCGTCGTGGTCGAGCACGGTCAGGCCGTTGAGGTCGCGCACCGGCACGATCGCGTTGGCGAAGTAGCCGTTGGCCCAGGCCTTGGCGGCGCGGTGGTGCGACTCGGCGGCGTAGGCGTCGACGTCGTCGCGGCTCCAGCCCTCGATCGTCGCGATCAGGTCGGCGCCGATGCCCTGCGGCACGAAGCCGGTGGTCAGTGCGGTGGCCGGGTCCTGCGCCCAGGCGCCGCCGTCGGAGCCCATCGCCACCCGGCTCATCGACTCGACGCCGCCGGCGAGGATCAGGTCCTCGAAGCCACCGCGGACGCGGGACGCTGCCTGGTTGACGGCCTCGAGGCCGGACGCGCAGAAGCGGTTGAGCTGGACGCCGGCGACGGTGTCGGGGTAGCCGGCCTTGAGAGCAGCGGTCTTCGCGATGTCGCCACCCTGCTCACCGACCGGCGAGACGACGCCGAGCACGACGTCGTCGACACGCGCGGGGTCGAGGCCGGGGTTGCGATCCTTGATCTCGTCGAGCAGGCCGACGACGAGGTCGACAGGCTTGACCTCGTGCAGCGAGCCGACCGCCTTGCCCCTGCCGCGCGGCGTACGAATGTGGTCGTACACGAATGCTTCTGCCATGACCGTCCTACTCCGTGATGGGAAACCTGTTCTCGATTGTGACACTATTACTGTCAAGGTCAAGGACGGGTCGGATGTGAGGAGGGTCATGGACGAGACAGTCGAGTCGCCGCGGGGGCTGCTGACCCTCGACGAGCTGACCAACCGGGTCGGGATGAGCGTGCGCAACATCCGCTTCTACACGACCAAGGGCCTGGTCCCCCCGCCGATCCGACGCGGTCGGTCGGGCTACTACAGCGCCGACCACATCGCCCGGCTCGAGCTGGTCCAGGAGCTGCAGGCCCACGGGTTCACGCTCTCCGCGATCGAGCGGTACGTCGCCGGCATCCCGGCCGGCGCGACCCCCGAGGACATCGCGCTCCACCGCACCATGCTCGCGCCGTGGCAGGCTGACCTTCCCGTCGAGATGTCGCGAGCCGAGCTCATCAAGCGCACCGGGCGCGACCTGACCGACGACGAGCTGACCACGCTCGCCGTCCTCGGCATCGTCTTCCGCACCAAGCGGGGCCGCTACGAGGTCGCGGTCTCGCAGCTCTCGGTCGGCCTCGGCCTGCTCGACCTCGGCTTTCCGACCGAGGCCGCGATCGCTGCGGCCGACGTGTACGCCGAGCACGGGCGGCAGCTGGCCAAGGAGCTCAACGAGCTCTTCCGCACCATGGTGTGGCCGGTCTACAAGGAGTCCGGCGCCTCACCGGACAAGCTCCGCGAGGTCGTCGAGCGGCTCAAGCCGCTCTCGATCGCCAGCCTGGTCGCGGCCTACGAGGCCGCGATGGACGAGACCCGGCGTGAGGTCATCGAGCGCCGCACCCGCTGACGGTCAGGACGGCAGCCCACCACCGCCACCACCGGTGCCACCTCCTCCGGTGCCACCGCCGCCTCCGTCGTCAGGGCCGGCCGCAGCCACCGTTACGAGCACCAGCGCGCTGTCGCAGAGCTTGTCGGGACCGACCGTGCAGACCCGGTAGCGGAACGTGTCGCGGCCGGCGTACCCGGAGTCCGGGCGGTAGACGTAGGTGTGGCCACGCTTGGCGACCGATCCGTGCCGGGGGGCGCGACGCAGGGTCGACGTCACCGGTCGCCCGTCGTCGTTCTGCCGGACGTAGATGCGCACCGGCGTGTCCTCGCTCGTGGTCGCACGGTTGTCCCGGGCGACCGGGCGCACGTCGACGGTGACCCGACCGGTCGCGCAGAGCACGGGGTCACCGTCGTCGCAGACCGTGACCCGGAACGAGTCGTGGCCGGCGTACCCGCGCTTCGGGGTGTAGACGACCTTGCCACCCGCACCGACGACCGCCGTGCCGTTGCGCGGCTCGGTGGCGCGGGCGTAGGTGAGGGCGTCACCGTCCGGGTCCGTGCCGGCCAGCCGCCCCCTGACCGCGTGGTCGGTGCGGGTGCTGAGCGCGACGTCCGGGAGCACCGGCGGGTGGTTGACCGGGAGCACCGTGACCGTCACCGACGTGGTCGCGCAGACCGTCGGTGCTGTCGGTGAGCAGATCGTGTAGTCGAACGCGTCGTCACCGACGTACCCCGCGTCGGGCGTGTAGGTGATCGAGCCGTTCGCCTCCACGACGACACTGCCGTGGCTGGGCCCGTTCGACGTGGTGGTCACCGGTGCTCCGGGGGAGTCGTTGGCGAGGACCGGGATCGAGACCGGCACGTCCTGGTCCGTGACCGCGGTGTCGGGCCGCGCCGTCGGCGTGACCGTCACCCTGATCGTCGCGGTCGTGCAGAGCGACGGTGTGCCGTTGTCGCAGACCCTGTAGTCGAAGGTGTCGACGCCCACGAAGCCGGCCGCCGGGAGGTAGACGGCCACCCCGTTGGCCAGGACGAGGGCGCGACCGTTGCTGGGCTGCGTGGCGATCGAGTAGCGCAGCCGCTGGCCTGCGTTGGGGTCCGTGGCGACGATGATCCCACCGGTGGGCGTCCCTGCCGGCGTGGTCCGGTCGATGTCCGGCGCGACCGGCGGGTCGTTGGTGGGCGGCGGGGGCTGCACGACGGTCGTCGAGGTGGCTGCCTCGGCGGTGCCGTCGTTGTTGGTGGGGTCGGGGTCGACGGTGGACGACGTGGAGGACACCGTGTTGACCAGGGTGCCGCTCGCGGGTGCCGTGCCGGTCACGGTGAGGGTCCGCGTCTCGCCGTCGGCGAGATCACCGAGCTCCCAGATGACGCTGCCGGCCGCGACGACGCCGCCGTTGCTGGCCGTGATCGGTCCGACCAGGTTGCCGGGCAGGGCGTCGGTCACCTCGACGTCCTGCGCGGTGGCGGTGCCGTGGTTGACGACCGCGATGGTGAACGTGACCTGGTCACCGGCCGCGGCATCGGCCGGAGCCGACTTCGACGCCTCGACGTCGGCAGCCGGGTCGACGGGCGGTGGCGTGGTGCTGCAGCCGGGCGCCGGGTAGCGGCCCGGGTCGAAGATCGGCAGGGTGCCCGCCACGACGTTGGTCACGGTGCCGGACTGGGTGTCGAAGATCTTGGGCGGCGCGGGCGGGGTGTCGTCCTGGACGACGATCGGGGTCCCGGCGGAGTCGCCGACGAACGTGCCCTGGGTGGCCGTGGAGCCGGCGAACCGGTAGCCGCCGAAGCCGGTCACGGTCCCGTCGTTGGTGAGCGCGTCGGCCCGCAGGTAGCCGGTCGAGGTCTGGTCCCACGCTCCGTTGTTGGAGAAGCGGCCTCGGACCAGGGTCAGCCCCTGACTGCTCGATCCCGGGCCGTTGTTGGCCAGGTCCCCGCCCACCGCGAGCCCGCAGTCGTTGACCAGGGCGCCCGAGCCGTTGACGGTCAGCCCGCCGTCCACCCGGGCGATGCCGGAGTTGTGGAAGCCGCCGTTCACCGTGAGCGTCCCGTCGACCTTCAGAACCCTGGCGTTCTCCAGGGTCACCGAGGTGTTGAGGTTGGCGCTGCCCTTGATCCGCATCCGACCGTCGTTGACGATCGACCCCGCGCCCGGGGAGAAGGAGCCCTCCAGGACCAGCTGGGCACCCTGCGCGTTGTGGAACGTCGCCGCCCCGTTGATGTTCAGGTTGGACGCGGTGAACGTGCCCTCGTTGTCGAGCGAGAACCCGGTCGCCACCGCGACGCCCGACAGCGTGACCTCGCCGCCGGCCGCCACCCGAAGCGCACCCGCTGCATTGTTGACGTAGGCCGGGCTCCAGGTCGCCGAGCTGGAGACGCACAACGTCGCTCCGGCGGGGAACGAGTTCGTCCCGCCCGTGAAGTCACCACCGGTCAGCAGCAGCGTGTCGCCCGCGGCCAGGGAGATCGGTCCGCTGCCGCCGCCGGACAGAGTCCGGGTCGGACTCGCGCAGTCCGACGCGTAGTCGGCGTACGAATCGGGCACAGGCGACATCAGGAGTCCGACCACCAGGGCGGACACGGTGAGCAGCACTCGACTCGACCGGGTCATGCAGGCCACGCTAGGCACAACAGGGCGACCATCGGGTCGCACAAAAAGGGGGAAGCGTGCGCGTGCTCGTCACCGGAGCGACCGGATTCGTCGGAAGCCGGTTGGTCCCCGAGCTGATCGAGCAGGGTCACGAGGTCGTGGCCATGACTCGCCACCCCGAGACGTACGACGGACCCGGTGAGCCGGTCGCGGGCGACGTCTCCGACCCGGGGTCGCTGGCAGCGCCGCTGGACGGCGTCGACGTCGCGATCTACCTCGTGCACTCGCTCGACGACAACGACTTCGAGGACAAGGACGCCGAGGCGGCCCAGGCCTTCGGGCTCGCTGCGGCAGCCAGCGGCACCCGGCAGATCGTCTACCTGGGCGGGCTCGGCAAGGACGGCGACGACCTGTCGCCGCACCTGCGCTCGCGTCGCGAGGTGGAGCGACTGCTCGGTGAGTCCGGGGTGCCGGTAACGGTGCTGCGCGCCGCGATCGTCGTGGGCGCCGGCGGCATCTCGTGGGAGATGACCCGGCAGCTGATCAAGAACCTGCCGGCGATGGTCGTGCCGAAGTGGGCAGCGACCAAGACCCAGCCGATCGCGGTCGACGACGTGGTGCGCTACCTGTCAGGCGTGGTCGGCCTCGAGGAGGCCTTCGACCGGGTCTTCGAGATCGGCGGACCGGACCAGCTCAGCTACGTGGACATGCTCCAGGAGGCCGCCGAGGTGATCAACGGTCGGCGGGTCCCCGTCGTCACGGTCCCGGTGCTGACGCCCGGCCTGTCGGCCCACTGGATCTCGTTCGTCACCGACGTCGACACCACGACCGGGCGCAACCTGATCGAGTCGATGGGCACCGAGGTGATCGTGACCGACCACGCGATCCGCGGCCTGATCCCCGGCGAGCCGCTGACGTACGCCGAGGCCGTCCGCCGCGCGATCGCCGAGGACTAGGACCCTAGAAGATCTGCGGCAGCACCAGGAGCATGACCAGCGACCAGGTCACGTGCGTGATCGCGGGTGCGAGCACGCCACCCGACCGGTGGCGCACCAGCGCGACCACGAGACCCAGGACCAGCGCCGCGGCGACGAGCGCGACGTTGCCGGTCGCGATGGTCACGACCCCGTAGACCGCCGTGGTCGCGACGACCGGGTGCCGCGGGAGCCTCGCGTAGACGGCGCCGCGGAAGAACAGCTCCTCGCCGGCGCCGGTCAGGAGCGTGACGAGCATGACGAGCGGTCCTGAGCCGCGGTCGGCGTACGCCGTGACGGCGGAGATCTGGCTGTCCAGGACCGGGAGCTCGCGCACGATCAATGCGCCGAGCACGAACACCCCGGCAAGGACGGCTCCGACCGCCACGGGCAGCAGGACGCCACGATCGCCGAGCGGCACGGGGCCACTGGCGAAGGCGCCGACCGCCCAGACGGCGGCGAGAGCGAGCGCAGACGGGTAGAACCACGGGCTGCCGGGCTCGATGCGGAACGAGACGCCCAGGAGGACGGTTCCGGCAACGAGGAACACCAGCAGCGCAGCCCCCCGGCGATCCCTCACGCGCCGACTGTACGGCGCGTGAGGGAGAAGCTCAGCGTCGACCGGAGCTGAACGACGCAGCACTGTGCCGGGAACCACCCGACGACGAGGCCGAGCCGGAGCCCGAACCCGCGCCTCGACGCGACCGGTTGCCGCCGGACTTCGGGGCAGCGCCCGACTTCGGGGCGCCACCGGACTTGGCAGCGCCACCGGACTTGGAGCCCGAGCCGCTGCGACTGCCGCGCGATCGGTTGCGGCCGCCGCCACCGCCGGAACCCGCGGGGCGGGCCTGGCGGATGGGGGTCTCCGGCTCGATGCCCATGCCGCCCGGGACGAGCACCCGCTCGCCGGGGGCGAGCTGGGCGAGGACCGGGTGGGCGCCGCCGCTGATCTTGGTCATCGTCGGCTTGATGCCTGCGGCCCGGGTCAGGTCGCGCACGTCGCGGACCTGCTCGTCGGTCATCAGGGTGACGACGGTGCCGGCGGCACCGGCGCGCGCCGTACGGCCCGAGCGGTGCAGGTAGGCCTTGTGCTCCATGGGCGGGTCCGCGTGGACCACCAGCGCGACGTCGTCGACGTGGATGCCCCGCGCCGCGATGTCGGTGGCGACCAGGGTGCTGGCCTTGCCCGAGTGGAAGGCGTCCATGTTGCGCGTGCGGGCGTTCTGGCTGAGGTTGCCGTGCAACTCGACGGTGGGGACACCGCTCTTGTTGAGCTGGCGGGTCAGCGCCTTGGCGCCGTGCTTGGTGCGCGTGAAGACGACGGTGCGACCGGGCGCGCTGGTCAGGTCGACGAGCACCGAGACGCGGTGCTCACGGCCGACGTGCAGCACGTGGTGGTCCATCTTCGCGACCGGCGACTGGGCCGAGTCGGCCTCGTGGGTCTTCGGGTCCGTGAGGAACCGCTTGACCAGGACGTCGATCGCCTTGTCGAGGGTGGCGGAGAAGAGCAGCCGCTGGCCGTTCTTCGGCGTCGTGTCCATGATCCGGCGGACGCCGGGCAGGAAGCCCAGGTCGGCCATGTGGTCGGCCTCGTCGAGGATGGTGACCTCGACCTGGCTCAGGTCGACGTGACCCTGGCCCATCAGGTCCTCGAGCCGGCCGGGGCAGGCGAGGACGATGTCGATGCCCTTGCGCAGGCCCTGGACCTGCGGGTTCTGGCCGACACCACCGAAGATGGTCTGGGTGCTCAGGCCGGCGGTGTTCGCCAGCGGCTTGAGGGCGTCGTTGATCTGGTTCACGAGCTCGCGCGTCGGGGCCATGATCAGCGCGCGCGGCTTGCGCGACTGCGGCTGCTTGCCGGAGGCGGTGAGGCGGGCGACCAGCGGCAGCAGGAACGCGTACGTCTTGCCGGAGCCGGTGCGGCCACGGCCGAGCACGTCGCGACCCGCGAGGGAGTCGGGCAGCGTGGCGGCCTGGATCGGGGTCGGGGTGGAGATGCCGAGGTCCGTGAGGACGGCGACAAGGGAGGCGGGGACGCCGAGATCGGCGAAGCCCGCAGCAGACACTGCGTTAGACAAGAGAAAATCACTCACTGTTGGCGTGTCTCGCCAAGCTGAACCCGCTGTCAGCGGGAGCGGAGAAGCATGTGCCTCCGATAGGAGGGGCGCGATCCTGCGAGGGATCCGCCGAAGCCCGAGGCAAGACTGAACGGGCTGCTTCGACAACTGTAGACGCAGCAGCCCGTCAGACCCGCATCGGCGGAGTGTGACGCTCGGTACTACTTGGTCAGGCCGTCCTTGAGGTCCGATGCGGCGTCCTTGACCTTCTCGCCCGCGTCCTTGACCTTCGACGACGCCTGGTCGCCCTTGCCCTCGGCCTCGAGGCGCTCGTTGCCGGTGGCCTTGCCCGCCGACTCCTTGCCCTGTCCCTTGAGGTTCTCGACCTTGTTCTCTGCCTTGTCCTTCAGACCCATGTCTGCCTCCTCTGTAGTCCTGGGGAGACGGTGACCGATCCGGAGGTCACGCAAACGTCAGGACGCCGTCGTCGATCGGGTCACGGCGGATCTTGCGGACGTCGGTGAGGTAGTTCTGCTTGAGCTGCCAGGGCGCCCGATCGCCCTGCTTGGGCAGCTCGTCGAGGGCGCGCAGGACGTAGCCCGCCGAGAAGTCCATCAGCGGTCGCTCGCGGACGGTCGGGTCCGGCCGCGGGGTCGCGGATCGCAGCCCGTGCTCGTCGAGGTGGTCGAGCAGTCGGCACACGTAGTCCGAGACCAGGTCGGCCTTGAGCGTCCAGGACGCGTTGGTGTAGCCGATGGTGAAGGCGAAGTTGGGGATGCCGCTCAGCATCATCGCCTTGTAGGCCATCGTCTCCGGCAGGTCGACCGGCTTGCCGTCGACCTCCAGCGGCGCGTTGAGCGCCAGCAGCTTGAGCCCGGTCGCGGTCACGATGACGTCGGCCTCGAGCTCCTGGCCCGACGTCAGCCGGATGCCCTTCTCCGTGAAGGTCTCGATGGTGTCGGTGACGATCGACGCGCTCCCCTTGCGGAAGGCCCGGAAGAGGTCGCCGTCGGGCACCAGGCACAGGCGCTGGTCCCACGGGTCGTAGGTCGGCTTGAAGTGCACGTCGACGTCGACCTCGGGCGGCAGCTGCTTCACGGTGTTCTTCCGGATGAAGCTGCGCAGGGCGTCGGGCTTCTTGCGGCTGAGCTGGTAGATCCCGACCGACACCAGGATGTTCTTCCACCGCAGGATCGGGAACCGCACCTTCTCGGGCAGGCGTGCCAACCGGGCGGCCAGCGGGTCCCGGCCGGGGATCGAGATGACGTACGTCGGGGAGCGCTGGAGCATCGTCACGTGCCCGGCACCGCCCGCGACCATCGCCGGCACCAGGGTCACCGCGGTCGCACCCGACCCGATCACGACGACCTTCTTGCCTGCGTAGTCGAGGTCCTCGGGCCACTGCTGCGGGTGGACGACCTGCCCCTGGTAGTCGTCGAGGCCCGGGAACTCCGGCGTGTAGCCGGCGTCGTAGTCGTAGTAGCCGCCGCAGTTCCAGAGGAAGCTCGCGGTCAGCGTGATCTCGCCGTCGGGCGTCTCGGCGCGCACGGTCCAGACCGCGGCGTCGGAGTCCCAGCTCGCGCCCACGACCCGGTGCCGGTAGCGGATCAGCTTGTCGACGCCGTACTCACCCGCGACCTCGCGGAGGTAGTCGAGGATGGCGTCGCCGTCGGCGAGCGCGCGCTCGTTGCGCCACGGGCGCCAGTGGTAGCCGAAGGTGTACATGTCGGAGTCCGAGCGGATGCCGGGGTAGCGGAACAGGTCCCAGGTGCCGCCGCTGACCTCGCGGCTCTCCAGCACGGCGACGGTCCGACCCGGGTGGCGCTCACGCAGCTGGCAGGCGGCGCCGATGCCGGACAGGCCGGCTCCGACGATGAGGACGTCGACGTGCTCGGAGGTCATGACCCGACCTTACTGAATATCTGTCAATTACGGTAGAGATCCACGAACCGGGCCAGCAGGCGGGTCGGGTGCTCGACGTGGCTCGACCGGGCCATGGCGAGCAGGCCGTCGGCCTCGTGCGCCTCGAAGTAGCCGTAGCCGCGGTAGGTCTCGATCCGCAGGCAGAGGCCCTCGATGTCGAGCTCGGGGTGGAACTGGGTGGCGTAGACGTTGCTGCCGATCCGGAAGGCGTGGACGGGGCAGTCGGCGCTCGACGCGAGCAGGACCGCGCCCTCCGGCAGCCGGCTGACCGCCTCCTTGTGCCCGAGGAACGCGGTGAACCTGCGCGGCATCTCGCCGAGCAGGGGGTCGGCCGCGCCGGCGTCGGTGAGGGTGATCTCGCGCGAGGAGATCGGCTCGGCGTACGTGCCGTCCACGACGCCGCCGCGCAGGGTGCCGAGCACGCCGATGCCGTAGCAGGCGCCGAGGAACGGGAAGTCGGCCGCGACCGCGCGCTCGGCGAGGTCGCGCAGCTCGCTCTCGGCGCGCTTCTGGGCGGGGCTCTTGGCGTCCTCCGGGTCGCTCACGTTGAACGGCCCTCCGCCGAGGATCACGCCGGACCAGTCGGCGAGGTCGACCGGCCCCAGCGGGTCGCGCTCGAGGCGGACCCGGCGTACGTCGTCCTCGGTGAGTCCCGAGCCGCGCAGGACGGCGGCGTACTCGCTGTCGGCGGCGGCGTCCTCGGCGCGGGTGCCGAGGAAGAGGAAGGGCTTCATCTCAGGCCTGGACGGCGACCCCGCGGTCGATCAGGCCGTCGACGTCGGCGATCCCCCACGCGGTCAGTGCGTCGCGGGTGTGCTCGCCGGCGACCTTGCTCGGGGGCAGGGTCAGGGTCGGCTCGGTGCGCGAGAAGCGGGGGGCCGGCACCGGTTGGGTCATCCCGTCCTTCTCGACGAAGGTCCCGCGGGCCTTGAGGTGCGGGTGCTCGAACGCCTCGGTGATCGGGATGATCCCGGCGACGCAGGCGTCGGTGCCCTCGAAGACTTCGATCCACTCGGCCTGCGTCCGGGACCGGAAGGTGTCCGTGAAGACCGACCGCATCTCGTCGTACCGCTGCGGCTCGCCCTGCCCCGGGCAGGTCTCCTTGACACCGAGGATGGTCACGAGCGCGTCGAAGAACTGCGGCTCCAGGGCTCCGACGCTCATGTGCTTGCCGTCGGACGTCTCGTAGATGTCGTAGAACGGCACGCCGCCGTCGAGCAGGTTGACCCCGCGCTCCTCGGTGTAGCCGCCGGAGGCGAGGAAGGCCGCGGTCATCGCGTTGAGGTGCGCCGTACCGTCCACGATCGCGGCGTCGATCACCTGTCCCTGGCCGCTGAGCTTGGCCTCGAGTAGGGCGGCGAGGATGCCGATGACGAGGTAGGTCGAGCCGCCGCCGAAGTCACCGACCAGGTTGCTCGGGAAGTGCGGGCGGCTCTTGTCCTGGCCCATCATCTGCAGCGCGCCGGTGATCGCGATGTAGTTCATGTCGTGCCCGGCCGCTTGCGCGAGCGGACCGGTCTGGCCCCAGCCGGTCATCCGGCCGTAGACGACCCGGGGGTTGACCGCCAGGCAGTCCTCCGGGCCCAGGCCGAGGCGCTCGGTCACGCCGGGACGCATGCCCTCGATGACCACGTCGGCCGTCTTCACGAGCTCGAGGACGGTCGCCACCGCCTCGGGGTCCTTGAGGTTCATCGCCACGCTCGGCCGGCCGCGGTTGAGCAGCATCGTCGCGCCGCCGGCCAGAGCCTGGCCGCCGGGACGCTCCACCCGGATGATGTCGGCCCCGAGATCCGCCAGGATCATGCAGGCGTGCGGGCCCGGCCCGATCCCCGCGATCTCGACGACCTTGACACCCCTCAGCGGACCGGTGCCCTGACCCAGCTCGATGCTCATGCGGCCGATCATGACAGAACCGCTGTCATCGTTGGTCGGGGTTCCAGCGGTGGAATCCGGGCGGCGGTGAGCTAGCAACCATTTGGACCGTCTTCTCGCCCGAAAACGGTTGCCTGCTCACCGCTGCCCAACGACCCGGTCACGTTCCACAGGAATCGTCCGACGCACGCCTGTCCACAGCGACGCCACGCGCGGCCGCGCGGGCGACGTGGATCGACGTCCACTTCCGCCATGCGTGCCATCCCTCCGCGGCTCCACACCGGTCCCTTCACCCGCGCCGATGCAGCACGAGCGGGGGTGAGCTCCCGCATGCTCCAAGGGAGGCGGTTCGTTCGCATCCACCAGGGCGTGTGGCGCGTCGCCGACCACGACATGACCGAGGACGACTGGATCACCGCCGCTCGGCTCGCCCTGCCGGACGACGCTCACCTCACGGGGATCACCCGCTTGCGACAGCTCGGTCTCGACTTCGGACCGCGACGCCCGATCCGCTTCGTCGTCCAGGGGGATCTGCATCTCGACCTCGACGACGTCTTCCTCCACCGCACCAAGCGCCTACCCCCGACAGACGAGGTCGGTGTGACAGTCGCTGCGGCGTACCTCTCCTACTGCGCGCACGCTCGGGTCATCGACGCGATCAAGGTCGGCGACTGGCTGCTGCGTCGCGGCCACACGGACGTCGACGAGATCCGCGCGCTGGCCCTGTCAGCCCTGTGGCGGCACGGCGCGGACGAGGCGATCTGGATCCTCGATCACCTCGACGGAGGATCGCGGTCGTTGATGGAGAGCGAGCTCCGACCCATCCTCACCTTCGCCGGGCTGACGACGCCGGAGGTCAATGCCGAAGTCCCGGTCGGCGAGGACGTCACCCTCATCGGCGACCTCGTCTACCGCGCCTGGCGAACCGTGGTCGAGTACGAGGGCAGCCACCATCAGGAGGACCGTCAGCAGTACGCGAAGGACCTCGACCGGTACGCGTTGTTCCGCGCCGCCGACCAGCAGTACGTGCAGGTGACGAAGGAGCGCATCGCCCAGCCGAAGATCCTGGTCGGCGAGGTCTACCGGACGCTTCTCAGGGGCGGGTACGACGGGCCACCGCCGAGCTTCGCCACGCAGTGGGAGCTGCTGTTCAGGTCGGTATCGGTCGCCGTCGGGTCACGCCGTGATCGGATCCGCCGCCAGGCGCCCCGGTCGGCGGTGAGCTAGCAACCGTTTCTGCACGAATCCGCTGCGAGAACGGTTGCCTGCTCACCGCTGCCCGGAGCACCCGCTGCCCCGGAGCACCGCTGTCCGGAGCACCCACTGCCCGGAGCACCCGCTGCCCGGAGCACCCGCCGCTCAGAGGACGCGGCGGAGGAACTCCCGGGTCCGCTCCTCGCGAGGCGCGGTGAAGATCTGGTCGGGCGCGCCCTGCTCGAGGATCCGGCCGTTGTCGAGGAAGCAGACCGAGGAGGCGACCTCGCGGGCGAAGCCCATCTCGTGGGTGGCGATCACCATGGTCATCCCCGCCTCGGCCTCCGAGCGCACGATCGACAGCACGTCGCCGACCAGCTCGGGGTCGAGGGCGGCGGTGATCTCGTCGAGCAGGAGAAGCGTCGGGTTGGTGCAGAGCGCACGCACCAGGGCGGCACGCTGCTGCTGACCACCGGACAGCTTGTCGGGGTGCTTGGTCGCCTGGTCGGCCAGCCCGAACCGCTCGAGCAGCTCGAGCGCGCGAGCCTCGGCCTCCGGACGTCGTACGCCGTGCACGCGACGAGGCGCGAGCGTGCAGTTGTCGAGCACGGACAGGTGCGGGAAGAGGTTGTAGGCCTGGAAGACCATGCCGATCTGCTTGCGCACGTCGCGCGCGTCGATCCGCGGGTCGGAGATCTCCCCGCCGTTGAAAGCGATCACACCGTCGTCGATGTCCTCGAGCAGGTTGAGGCAGCGCAGCAGCGTGGACTTGCCCGAGCCGGAGGACCCGATCAGGCAGATCACGTCGTGCTGCTGCACGGTGAGCGAGACGTCGTCGAGCACCAGCTTGTCGCCGTACGACTTGCGGAGGTTCGAGACCTCGAGCAGCGCGCTCATCGCGATCCACGCTCCCGTTCCATCGCCCGTCGGCCGAGCCAGTCCGTGATCCGCGCCAGCGGCACCGTCAGGGCCACGAAGAAGGCCGCGGTCACCAGGAACGGCGTGAAGTTGAAGTTGTAGTTGCCGTAGTCGGCGGCGACGTAGAGCGACTCGAACACGGCGACGGTGCCGACCAGCGCGGTGTCCTTCTGGAGCGAGACGAAGTCGTTGAGCAGGGGAGGTACGACGCGGCGCACACCCTGGGGCAGCACCACGAAGCGCATCGTCTGCGTCCGGCTGAGCCCGAGCGCCTCGGCGCTGGCGACCTGCGACGGGTGGATCGACTCGATGCCGGACCGGATCACCTCGGCGACGTACGCGCCGTAGGAGAGCACCAGCGCGATGGTGCCGAGCCAGAAGAGGCTGGTCGTCATGCCCTGCAGCTGCAGCGTGGGGATGCCCAGCGCGAGGACGTAGACGACCAGGATCGTCGGCACCCCGCGGAAGAGGTCGGTGTAGATGACCGCCAGGAAGCGGGCCGGCGTCAGCCACGGAGAGACGCTGCCGCGGGTGATCGCGACCAGCCCTCCGAGCAGCAGGATGAGCGGCTCGGCGATCAGGAACATCTTGACGTTGATCCAGAAGCCCTTGGCGATGTCCGGGAACGCCGCCTTGGCGTCCGGCCACGACAGGAAGAACTCGCGGAACCGGTCCCAGCCGGGCGCGCTGGTCACGCCGACGACGAGGGCGGCGAGCACGACCACCGTGACCACCGTGGAGAGCACGACCCCGCGCTGGTGGATGGACCGGCGCGCGCGGGCTCTCTCGAGCTCGCGGTCGCTGGGGGTCCAGCTCACCCCGCGGTCACTGGAGGACGGGGACATCGACCGTGTCGGAGAGCCACTGCTTCTCGATCGAGTCGAGCGTGCCGTCGCTCTTCAGGGCCGCGAGCGCCTCGTTGACGCACGCGACGAGGGGGTTGCCCTTCTGGAAGAGCATCCCGAACTCCTCGGGCTCACCGGTCGACGCGAACTGGCCGGCGATCGTGCTGCCCGGGATCTCGACCGCGGTGATGTAGAAGGCCGTCGGCAGGTCCGCGACGATCGCGTCGACCTGGCCGTTGAGCAGCGCCTGCTTCGCGATGTTGGTGTTCGGGAAGACCAGCGGCTCCTGGGACGGCTGGATCTGGTCCCGGATCGCGGTCAGGCTGGTGGTGCCCGTCTGTGCGCCGAGCTTGAGGTCCTTGAGCTCGGCGAGGGAGGTCGGCGTCGCGCCGTCCTTCTTCAGGGTGATCACGGCCTGCGCGGCGGAGTAGTAGCCGTCGGAGAAGTCGACGACCTTCGCCCGCGCCGGGGTGATCGAGATCTGGTTGATGTCGAAGTCGAACTTCTTCGGACCCGGGGCGTAGGAGTTGTTGAACGGCACCTTCACCCAGGTCACCTGGTCGGTGGAGAAGCCGAGCTGGTCGGCGACCGCGTAGGCGACTGCTGACTCGAAGCCCTTGCCGTTCGTCGGGTCGTTGTCGACGAACCACGGCTCGTACGCCGGGGAGTCGGTGCCGATGGTCAGCTGGCCGGCGGTGAGCAGGTTGAGGTTGTCCGTGTCGCACTGACCCGCGGTCGGCGTCGCCGACGGATCGGCTGCCGTGGAGCCGTCCGACTGGGGCGCGCAGGCCGCCACGACGAGAAGGAGGGGGAAGGCGGCAACCGCCAGGGATCCACGCAGACGCATGTGCGAATCGTAGGACTCCGCTCAGGGGTGGTGGTGACCTTCGTGCATTTGGTGGACCACGGCGTGACCCCGGCCACGTCCGATCATCCAGTGGTTGACCGGAACGGTCACGACGAAAGCCACCGCCAACCCGGCCACCAGCGACACCCAGAAGAGCCAGTCCGCCAGCGTCGCGCCGAGCGCTCCCGGCACCGCGAGCATGAACCCGTTGTCGACGATCTCCATCACCAAGATCGAGACCGTGTCGGCCGCGAGCGCCACGCGGACGGCCGCCCGCGCGTCCAGACCACCTCGGCGCGCACCGGTGAAGGTCAGCAGGTAGCCGAAGAAGAAGGCCAGCACGATCGACAGCGAGACACTGCCCAGGTTGTGCCAGCCCCACCACGTGGCGAGCACCATGCCCAGCACCTCGCCGATCGCACAGCCCGTCAGGCAGTGCCGGGTCGCCGTGATGGCGGTCTTCCAGGTCGCGTCCATGCCCCGAACATATACCCCCCAGGGGTATAAGCCAAGTACGGTCGGACCATGCGTACGGCGCTCGCGGTCCTCGGCACGGGCCTCGCGCTGAGCATCACCGGCTGCACCGACGAGCCCGACCCGGACGTCCCACCACCGCCGGCCACCCCGTCGACGACGCCGTCGACGTCGCCGATCCCGACCCCGGCACCGGATCCCGTCCTCCACTTCGACCAGGCCGTCGCGATGCGGACCGTCCGGCACCTCGCGGGCGACATCGGCCCACGGCTCGCGACCGGTCCCTCGTTCCGCGAGGCCGCGGCGTACGTCGACGAGCAGCTCGCACGCGCGGGCTACGAGACCCGCCGCCAGTCGTTCCCGGTGCCCGCGGGCGACTCGTGGGGCGTGCCGGTCGCGGCGGGCCGCTCCTTTAACGTGATCGCGACCCCGCCCGGGTTCGACCCGGCGTCGCCGTACGTCCTGGTCGGTGCGCACCTCGACACGGTCGCCGTGGCCCCGGGCGCGGAGGACAACGCGTCGGGGGTCGCCGTGCTGCTCGAGCTCGCCCGCACCCTCGGCGCCACTCCCCTGCCGGTCGTGCTCGTGGCCTTCGGCGGCGAGGAGCCACGCGGGACCGGCGACGACCTGCACCACTTCGGCTCGCGGTTCTACGTCGACGAGATGACCGACGCCGAGCGCAGCAACCTGGTCGCGATGGTGGCGATGGACCGGGTCGGTGTGGGCGGCCGGGTGCCCCTGTCCTCGGTCGAGGGCAGGTCCGAGCGGGTCCGCGACCAGCTCGAGCGGACGGCGCGGCACCTCGACGTCCCCTTCCGCACCGAGACCGACGCGGCGAGCGACCACGAGTCGTTCGCCGACGCCGGCTTCGACGCGGCTCGGGTCGGCAGCACGCCGTACGCCGGCTACCACTCGGCCGGGGACGTGCCCTCAGTCGTCCGACCCGATCAGCTCGGTCGGGTGGGCCGCGTCCTCACGAGCTGGCTCCGAGGTCGCTGAACTCCCAGAAGGGATCGAGGATGCTCGACGCCCGTGACCACGGCACCGGTCGCGGCGCCCGATCGATGCCGATCCGGTAGGGCACGAAGTCGGTCGCCACCAGCCGGTCGCCCCAGAACGTCGCCTCCAGCACCACGCCCTCGTTGGTCTCCGGCGTGTCCATGTCGAAGACGAAGTTGCCGAGCGAGTTGACCAGCAGTGCGTCGCCGATCATCGACGCGCCCTGCACCCAGTGCGGATGACCACCGACGACGAGGTCGGCGCCCGCGCCCACCAGCGCCCGCGCGACCCGTCCTTGGACCGGCTCGGGCCGGTGGGTGTACTGCGTGCCCCAGTGCACCACCACCGTCACCACGTCGACACGACCGGCGAGGCGGCGTACGTCGTCGAGCACCCGGTCGAGCTCGGCGGTGTCGAGCGGCCCCGTGCGCGGCGGCATGCTGACCGACAGCGCACCCGGCTGTCCCCGGCCCGCCTCGGGCGTCTCGCCGATCGCGTTGAAGCCGAGGAACCCGAAGCGGACGCCGTGGCGGGTCACGACCACCGGCTCGCTCGCCTGCGCCAGGTCGCGACCGCCGCCGAACGTCGCGAGCCCGTGGCTGCGGAGCCGACTCACCGTCTGCACCAGCGCGCGGTCGCCGTAGTCACCGAGGTGGTTGTTGGCGAGCCCGACCGCGTCGAAGCCGGCGTCGCGGAGCCCGGCCCGCACCAGGGGGTCCGCGTGGAAGGAATCGCCGCCCTGGGTGGGCGTCCCGTCCGCGGACACCGTGCTCTCGAGGTTGCCGACCGTGATGTCGGCGCTCGCGAGCCGCTGGGCCATCGGCCGGAGTGCGTACGACGGGTCGCCGAGGTCCGCACCTCGGTCGCCGACCTCGCGGCCGAGCATGATGTCGCCCACGACGGTGAGCGTCGTGATCGGCGGGTGCGCAAGGCCCTGGGTCTGGATCGGGTAGTCGTCCGGACGGAGCAACGGGTTGACGTCGTCGACGGAGACGACCCGGACCGCCGGCACCATCGCGTCGGCCACCCCGACGGCGATCGAGTTCATCGGCAGCCGGGCGAGACCGTCCGAGCGGTCGACGACGGTCAACGGCGCGGACGGCTGGCCGAGCTGGTCCCAGTTGTCGACCCGGCCCTGGATCACCCACTCGGCGACGGCCTTCGGCAACGACAAGGGCGGTCGCCGGACGTTGGTCGCGAGCACCATCGGGCGGGTGGTCGGCTCGGCCGGGAGCGTCTCGGTGACCCACGGCGGCGGCTGGGTCGGCATCGGCAGCTGCTCGTCGGGCCTCGGGACCGGCTGGGCGTCCGACGTACATCCCCCGAGGACGACCAGGGACACCACCGCGCCCAGGACCGCCGTCCGCTTCATGGAGCCACGCTAGACGGATGCCGTTAGATGGGTCCGTGATCCGGGACCTGACCGACGACGAGGCTCGCGCCGCCCTCCCGCTCAAGTGGGAGACGCCCGGCGTCATCCCCGCCTGGGTGGCCGAGATGGACTACGCCCACGCGCCGGCGATCACCGACGCCCTGGTGGCGGCCATCCGGGCCGGCCGGCTCGGCTACCCGCCCCACGAGGACGAGGTCGGCGCGGCGTTCGCCGGGTTCGCCGCGCGGCACTGGTCGTGGCAGGTGCCGGCCGAGGCGTGCGTGCCGGCGGGCGGCGTCATCGGGGGCATCCGGCTGGTCCTCGAGCTGCTCTGCCCTCCGGGGCCCGTCGTGGTGCAGATGCCGTCCTATCCCCCGTTCCGCGACGTCGTGGAGCTCACCGGTCGCACGGTCGTCCCGATCACCGTCGACCCCGACGCCGACGACGCCGCGCTCGACCTGGCCGCCGTGGAGCAGGCGTTCGCGGCCGGCGCCCGCACCCTCCTGCTCTGCAACCCGCACAACCCGCTCGGCCGGGTCTCGACCCGCGAGGAGCTGGTCGCCCTCGCCGAGCTCGCGAGGTCGTACGGCGCTCGGGTCGTCACCGACGAGGTGCACGGACCGCTGACCCTGACCGGGTCGCGCTTCACGCCGTACCTCTCGGTCGACGAGCACGCGGTGCTCGTCACCAGCGCCACCAAGTCCTTCAACATGCCGGCGGTCCACGGCGCCCTCGTCGTCGCGCTCGACCCCGAGGACCGCGCGCGGCTGCTCGAGGCGCCGATCCCCGCGCAGAACAGCTGGTCGAGCCTCGGGGTGGTCGGCCGAGCCGTCGCGTGGCGCGACTGCGACGACTGGCACGCCGCCCTGGTCGAGCGGCTCTCGGCACAGCGCGACCTGCTCGTCGACCTGGTGGCCGACCGGCTGCCCCGCGCCCGGATGCGCCCGCTCCAGGCGACTTACCTCGCGTGGCTCGACCTGCGCGCGTACGGCGTCGACGACCCGGCCTGGGCCGGGCTCGCCCACGGGGTGCGGGTCGCGCCCGGTCAGGACTACCAGCCCGGACTGCCCGGGCACGTGCGGGTCAACATCGCGACCAGCCCCGAACGGCTGGAGCGGATCGTGGACGGCCTCGCTGCAGCGCTAGCCGAGTGACTTCGTCTGCGCGGCGATCATGTCGGCGTACCACTGGAACGAGCGCTTCGGCGTCCGCACCTGCGTCTCGTAGTCGACGTGCACCAGGCCGAAGCGCTGCGTGAAGCCCTCCGCCCACTCGAAGTTGTCCATCAGCGACCACGTGTAATAGCCGCGTACGTCGACGCCGCGCTGCACCGCGGTCGCGATCGCCCGCAGGTGGGCGTCGAGGTAGTCGATGCGGGGCTGGTCGTCGACGACGCCGTTCTCGTCGGGCCCCATGTTGTAGGCGCATCCCGACTCGGTGATGTAGATCGGCGGCAGCGCGGCCCGGTAGCGGGCGCGCAGCAGGATGAGCCACTCGCGCAGCGCGTCGGGCACGACCGGCCAGCCGAAGTCGGTGGTCGGGTAGCCGAGCAGCTCGCGGAACGCGAACGGCATCTCCGCGTCCTCGGCGGCCGCGCCGATCTTGAACGGGTTGTAGTAGTTGACGCCGTAGAAGTCGAGGGGCTGGCGGATCGTGGCGAGGTCGCCGTCCTGCACGATCCCCTCGAAGAGCGGCGCCAGGTCCGCGGGATAGCGCCCGAGCAGCATCGGCTCGACGAACATGCCGTTCCACAGGGCGTCGAAGAGCTTGGTCGCGCCGACGTCGGCCTCGTCGTCGCTCGCGGGCCACATCGGTGCGTGGTTGTTGGCGCACCCGACGCTGGTCGCGCCGGCGGCGCGCAGCGCGATCGCGGCGCGGCCGTGCCCGAGAAGGAGGTGGTGGGCGACCGGCAAGGAGTCGAACATCAGCGTCCGGCCGGGCGCGTGCGTCCCCGTGGCGTAGCCCAGCATCATCACGACGTTGGGCTCGTTGACCGGGATCCAGTGCTCGACGCGATCGCCGAGGCGCTCACCCATGATCGCGGCGTAGTCGGCGAACCGGTCGATGGTCGCCCGGTTGAGCCAGCCGCCGTCGTCCTCGAGCGCCTGCGGGAGGTCCCAGTGGTAGAGCGTCGCCATCGGCTGGACGTCGTTGGCGAGCAGCTCGTCGACCAGCCGGTCGTAGAAGTCGAGGCCCTTCTCGTTGGGCTTGCCCGACCCGGTGGGCTGGATCCGCGGCCAGGCGATCGAGAAGCGGTAGCCACCCACGCCGAGCTGCTTCATCAGCGCCGCGTCCTCGGCGTAGCGGTGGTAGTGGTCGCATGCCACCGCGCCGCTCGACCCGTCGACGATGTGGCCCTCGACGTCGGAGAACGTGTCCCAGACGCTCGGCCCCCTGCCGTCCTCGGTGGCAGCACCCTCGATCTGGTACGACGCCGTGCTCGTGCCGAACCGGAACCCCGGGGGGAGCTGGGGAGGAGGCGCTGCTGGGTGGGGATCTGGCACGGGCACAATGATGCCTGTGAGCGTGGAGATCCGACGTGGAACCGATCGGTTCCTCACCCGGGGTGACGGACATTTCACCCGACACTCATTCTCCTTCGGCACGCACTACGACCCGGACAACGTCGCCTTCGGCCCGCTCGTCTGCCACGACGACCACCGGCTCAAGGCCGGCACCGGCTTCACCGACCACCCGCACCGCGACGTCGAGATCGTCACGTGGGTGCTGTCGGGGTCGTTGCTGCACACCGACAGCGAGGGCCACACCGGCGTCGTCCACCCGGGCGAGGTGCAGGTGCTGTCCGCGGGCTCGGGCGTGACCCACGCCGAGATCGCCGGACCCGAGGGGCAGGTCCGGTTCGTCCAGGCCTGGCTGACACCCTCCGAGACGGGCACCACTCCGACGTACGCCGTCACGCCGGTCGACCTGGTGCCGGGCGAGCTGACGCCTGTCGTGCAGCTGGGGGCCGCGACCTTCTCGGTCGCGCATCTCGGCGCCGGCGACCCCGTCACCCTCCCGGAGGCGGCGCGCGTGCACGCCTTCGTCGCGGGCGGCGCACTCCAGCGGTTCTCCCTGGCCGAGCCGCTCTCCGACGGCGACGCCTTCCGCTTCACCGACGAGCCCGCGCACACCGTCACCGCGGCCGTGCCCACCGAGCTGCTCGTCTGGGCGTTCGACTGACGGTTGAATCGAGACTTCCGTCGGTCGAGTCGAGAGTTACGTCGGTTGAATCGAGAGATTCGACCGACGGAAGTCTCGATTGAAGCTACGGAAGTCTCGACTCAACACAGGACGGCCAGCGCGCCGGGGACGACCTCGACCACGGCGGGCGAGGCGTCGAGGGTGGGCAGCGTGCCGAGCGGCTCACCGTCACCGCCGACCGAGATGCCGGCGCGTGAGGTGCCGCGCACCTCGACCCGCGTGCCGGACAGGACCGTCACCTCGTCGAGGTGGACGTGCCCGCCGTCGTAGACCTTCGGCAGCGACCGCATCAGTGCGAGCCGCCCGGCGGCCTCGATGACGACCACGTCGAGGATGCCGTCCTCGACGGAGGCTGGCGGCGCGATCTGCATGCCGCTGCCGTAGTAGGCCGAGTTGGCCACCACGACCGTCGCGGCGGCGTACGACCGCTCCTCGCCGTCGACGGAGACCCGGTAGTCGCCGGGCTGGTACGTCGCGAGCGAGCGCAGCGCGGCGTAGGGGTACTGCAGCCGGCGCGGCAGCCAGGTCGCGCGGTCGACGATCTCGGCAGCCCGGGCGTCGACCCCGGCGTAGACCGAGCCGGCGACCAGGCGACGTGGCGAGGCGAGGCCGGAGACGGCGAGCAGGTCGACGCGCCGTACGTCGGCCTCGAGCAGGACTCGCGCCTGACCGGCGGGGTCGTCGGGCAGGCCGAGCATCCGGGCGAAGTCGTTGCCGCGGCCGGCGGGCACCACGCCGAGAGTCCCGTCGCGCTCGGAGACCAGCCCCGCGAGCGACGACAGCATCCCGTCGCCGCCGACCGACACGATGACGTCGCCGCGGGCGATCGCCTCGTCCACCAGCTCGACCATCGCGTGCGGGCCGGGCGAGTAGGTGACGTCGACGGTCGCGCCGGCGTCCCGCAGGATCCGCGCGACCGGGACGACGGCACCGGGTGCGGCACCGCCGCCGGAGGTCGGGTTGACGAGGAAGGAGAACGAGCGAGTCACGGGATCAGCACCCCCGGGTTGAGGACGCCGGTCGGGTCGAGGTCGGCCTTGACCGCGCGCAGGACCGAGACGCCGAGCGGCCCGATCTCCTGGGCGAGCCACGGCTTGTGGTCGGTGCCGACCGCGTGGTGGTGGGTGATGGTCGCACCCGCGGCGATCATCGCGTCGCTCGCGGCGGTCTTGGCGACCTGCCACTGGGCGAGCGGGTCGTCGGTCTCCTTCGCGGCGACGGTGAAGTAGAGCGAGCAGCCGGTCTCGTAGACGTGCGAGATGTGGCAGAGCACGATCGACGGCTGCCCGAGCGACGCCTCCAGCGCGGCCTTCACGTCGGTGTAGAGCCGGTCGCGGTTGGACCAGAAGGTCGCCGTCTCGAGCGTCTCGACCAGCACCCCGACATCGAGCATCGAGTCACGGAGGTACGGCGCATCGAAGCGACCGTGCGCCCACTTCTCGCCGGCCGCCTCCCCGGTGCTGGTCCCGCCGAGTCCCTCGAGCAGCGCAGCGACCGCCGCACGCTTGGCGTCGACCGCGTCGGGCTCGCCCTCGAAGCCGGTGATCATCAGGCACCCTGCGCTGCCCTCGCCGCCGATGGCGCCCGGGTCTGCCAGGTTGATCGAGGTCTCGGCCTCGTCGGAGAGCCGGAGCACGGTCGGCAGCAGGCCGGACTGGGCGAGGGTGCGCATCGCGTCGGCACCGTCGGCGAACGACGCCCAGCGCCACCCCTCGTAGCGCTTCACCGCGGGCAGCTTGCGCACCCGCACCGTGACCGAGGTGATCACGCCGAAGGCGCCCTCGGAGCCGAGGAAGACCTGGCGCAGGTCGGGGCCCGCGGCGTTCGACGGCGCGGAGCCGAGGTCGATCCGACCGCGCGGCGTCGCCACGGTCATCGCGACGACCAGCGCGTCGAAGCGGCCGAATCCGGCGCTCGACTGGCCGCTGGAGCGGGTGGCGGCGAAGCCGCCGATCGAGGCGTACTCGAACGACTGCGGGTAGTGGCCCAGGGTCAGTCCCTCGGCGGCCAGCAGTGCCTCGGCCTCGGGGCCGCGCAGCCCGGGCTCGAGGGTCGCCGTCATCGACACGTGGTCGACCGCGAGCAGCTGCTTCATCCGGACCAGGTCGAGGCTGAGGACCCCGGCGAAGCCCTCGCGCCGGGCGACCAGGCCGCCGGTGACCGACGTACCGCCACCGAACGGGACCACCGCGAGGTGGTGCTCGACCGCGAGCGCGATCAGGGCCGCGACCTCGTCGTGGGTCGCCGGTCGTACCACTGCGTCGGGCGCGTCCTCGAGGTCGCCCGAGCGCGCGCGGAGCAGGTCGGGGGTGGACTTCCCGCGGGTCCGCAGTCGTCGGGTGTCGTCGTCGGTGTGCACGTGGTCGGCGCCGACGACCGCGGCGAGGGCGTCGAGCACACCGGCATCGAGCGACGACGGACGCAGTGCGGGCGGCTCGACCGCGGGGCGGTCGTCGACGCCGAACACCATCTCCACCAGGCCGCGGGCCTCGGCGGGAAGGGACTGGGCGCGGGCCGGGTCGCCCCAACGGGAGGGATGCATCTCTGGCGTCATGCGTTACACTGTGACACATGACGTCACTTCGTCACAACACCGAACCTCGGGACACCTATCTCGACGCCGCACGCGACTGCATCCTCGACGTCGGCTGGCGGCGTACGACGCTCACCGAGGTGGCCCGTCGTGCCGGGGTCTCCCGGATGACGATCTACCGCACCTGGTCGGACATGCCGCAGCTGCTCTCCGACCTGATGACCCGCGAGTGGGGCGGCGTCGTCGCCGACGCCCTCGCCGACGAGGACCCCGACACCTCGACCGTCGAGCGCCTGGTCGGCGACATCGTCGGCACGGTCCAGCGACTGCGCGAGAACGAGCTGTTCATCCGGATCGTCGACCTCGACCCGGAGCTGATCCTCCCCTACCTCTTCTCCCGTCGCGGCCGCTCGCAGGACGCCATCTTGGAGCTGACCGTCAACGCTCTCACCGAGGCGCAGGCCGCCGGCGAGGTCCGCCAGGGCAACCCGGTGCTGATGGCGCGCTCCATGCTGCTCGCCGCCCACGGCTTCGTCCTGTCCGCGCACACGATGGTCGACGACGCGGTCTCGCTCGACGAGCTCGACGGCGAGCTCCGGCTCGCCCTGACCCGAGGACTGCTGCCATGAGCGCCCCGACCCCCACCCGCAGCACCCCCAGCACCCGCATCACCCCCGGCCTCGCCGGCGCGCCGACCGACGTCGACGTGGTCGTCATCGGCCTCGGCATCACCGGGGTCGGGGTCGCCCTCGACGCGGTCAGCCGCGGCCTGTCGGTCCTCGCCGTCGACGCCCACGACCTCGCCTTCGGCACCTCGCGCTGGTCCTCCAAGTTGGTGCACGGCGGCCTGCGCTACCTCGCGAAGTTCCAGTTCGGCGTCGCCCACGAGAGCGCCGTCGAGCGCGGGATCCTCATGGAGCGCACCGCGCCCCACCTCACGCACGCGATCCCGATGCTGATCCCGCTCGGCTCGGTCACCAGCCGTCGCCTGGCGATCCTCACGGGTGCCGGCCTCCTGGGAGGCGACGTCCTTCGCCGAGCAGCGCGCACCCCCTCGGACGTCCTGCCGCGACCCCGACGCGTCTCCACCGTCGAGGCGCTCCAGCTCGCCCCGCTCCGGGTGGCCGGGCTGCGTGGCGGGCTCATCACCTGGGACGGACAGCTCGAGGACGACGCCCGGCTGGTCACCAACGTCGCGCGCACCGCAGCGTCGTACGGCGCCCACGTCCGCACCCGCGCGCGGGTCCTGGCCGCGACCGGCACCTCCGTCGAGCTGCGCGACGAGCTCACCGGCGCGACGTCGGTCGTCACCGCGCGCACGGTGGTCAACGCCACCGGTGTGTGGGCCGGGTCGCTGGTTCCCGAGGTGACCCTGCGACCCAGCCGCGGCACCCACCTGGTCCTGCGCGGGTCGAGCATCCCCGGCCTCCGCACGTCGGTCTTCGCCCCGATCCCCGGCACCACCGGCCGCTTCATCAACGTGCTGCCGCAGCCCGACGGCACCATCTACATCGGGCTCACCGACGAACCCGTCGACGACGAGATCCCCGACGTGCCCGAGCCGTCGGAGCCCGAGATCGGGTTCCTCCTCGACGTGGCCTCGGCGGCCTTCGCCCGACCCCTGCACCGCAGCGACGTGATCGGTGCGTACGCCGGGCTGCGGCCGCTGCTCTCGTCGGGCGACGAGGGGGCGACGTCGGACCTGTCCCGCCGGCACGCGGTGCTGACCAGCGAGACGGGTGTCATCACGGTCGTCGGCGGCAAGCTGACGACCTACCGGCAGATGGCCGAGGACGCGGTCGACGCCGCCGTCGCCCACGCGGGGCTGACGGCTGCGGCGTGCCGCACCCGCGACCTGCCGCTGCTGGGCGCCGCGTCGCGCGAGCGGCTGGCCGAGCTGGAGGACCCGGCCCGGCTGGTGCGCCGCTTCGGGACCGACGCCGCGCTCGTCCTGGACAACGCGCGCACGGTCAGCGGCCTGAGCGACGAGGAGCTGCTCGCGCCGATCGCGGAGACGGTCCCGGTGACCCTCGCCGAGCTGATCTTCGGGGTGACCCACGAGGGCGCTGCCGACGTCGACGACCTGCTCGACCGGCGCACCCGGGTCGGGCTGATCGCGGCCGACCGGGCGCTCGCCGTACCCGCCGCCGAGCGGGCGATGAGTTTGGCGGTCGACTCCGGTCGGTAGTCCCATGCAGACTGGAGCGGCCATGGCCACCACCACTGAGCTCGACGACTTCCCCGCACTCACCGAGCGCTACCAGCGTGAGCTGCTGGCGCACTGCTACCGGATGTCCGGATCCGTGCACGAGGCGGAAGACCTCGTGCAGGAGACGTTCCTGCGGGCGTGGAAGGCATCGGCAGCGTTCGAGGGGCGGTCCTCGGTCCGCACCTGGCTCTACCGGATCGCCACCAACGTCTGCCTGACCAACCTCGAGAACCGACCCCGGCGGCCGCTGCCCGCAGGGCTCGGCACGGCCGACGCCATGGCCGGCGACGCCCTCGAGCTCGACCACGAGATCGCCTGGCTCGAGCCGGTGCCCGACGCCGCGGTCGTCGTCGCCGAGCGCGAGACCATCCGGCTCGCGTTCATCGCCGCGCTCCAGCACCTGCCGGCCCGCCAGCGGGCGGTGCTGATCCTGCGCGACGTGCTCCGGTGGTCGGCGGCCGAGGTGGCGGAGGCGCTCGACACGTCCGCGGCGGCGGTCAACTCCGCGCTCCAGCGCGCCCACGCCCAGCTCGCCGAGCGCGGCCTCACCCCCGACACGGTCGAGCCCGACCTCACCGCCGCCCAGCAGCAGATGCTCGAGCGCTACGTCGACGCCTTCTGGCGCAAGGACGTCACGTCGATCGTCGGGATGCTGACCGCCGAGGCGACGTGGGACATGCCGCCGTTCACGAGCTGGTACCGCGGCAAGGAGGCGATCAGCTGGTTGATCGGCACCGAGTGCCCCGGCGGCTCCCACGACATGCCGATGGTCGCGACCTGGGCGAACGGTCAGCCGGCGTACGGCCTCTACCTGCGTACGCCGGAGGGCGACTTCAAGCCCTTCCAGCTGCAGGTCCTCGAGCTCGACGGCGACCGGGTCCGCCACGTGACGGCCTTCTTCGACACCACGCTCTTCGCGACGTTCGGCCTGCCCGCGGGCCTACCCGACGACCGCACGTGACCCAGACGCTGAGCAGCTCCGTCGACCTCCTCGACCGGGCTCTCGACTACACGCGCGAACGGCTGGGCTCGGTCCGCGGCGGCCTGCTCGACCGGCCGACGCCGTGCGCCGACTGGTCCCTCGCGGAGCTGCTCGCCCACATGGAGGACTCGCTCGACGCGTTCACCGAGGCCGCCGGTGGTGCGGTCGCGGTGCACCTCACCACGACGGCCGAGGGCCGAGTCGCCGCCCTGCAGGACAAGGCGTGTGCGCTCCTCGGCGTGTGGAGCCGGACCGGTCCGGGCGACGTCCTCGTCGGAGGCCTCGACCTCGGCAGCACGGTGCTCGTCGCGACCGCGGCGCTCGAGATCACCGTGCACGGCTGGGACGTCGGGCAGGCCACCGCCGACCGCTCTCCGATCCCCGCGACGCTCGCGCGCGAGCTGCTGCCGGTCGCCCGCGCGATGGTGGCGGAGTCCGACCGCGGCCTCCGCTTCGCACATCCCCTGGCGGTCGCACCGTCCGCGTCGTACGACGTCGAGCTGCTGGCGTTCCTCGGCCGGACCGAGCGGACCTGACTGGTCCACCGACGGCAATCGGTGGCATTCGCCTCGGCCGGGGTGCGCCCGTTCCTAGGCTCCACGGGTGCCCCCCTCCCCGGTGCTCAGCATCGACCCCTCTCGCGAGCTGCTCGCGGGCGCCTTCACCGCCGCGCGCGCCGGACGGGTCCGGGTGGCGCTGGCCGATCTCGACCGCGTCCGTGCCGGCTCGACGGACGCCCTGTCCGAGCTCGACCGAGCGGCACTGCTGACCACCTCGATCGACTGCCGGCTCGCGCGCGGCGAGCTCGCCGAGGCGCTCTCGCTGGGCGAGCAGCTCGGCCGCCACCTCGATGCTGCCGGCCTGGTCGGTGCGACCGCGCACTACGGACGGGGCGAGCTGTCCGCGGCGAGCGGCGAGGACGACCTGGCCGCCGCGCACTTCTCCCGGATCTCCCGGCTCGTGCACGGACCGGACGACGACCCGGACCTGCTGCCCTGGCGCGCGGCGGCCGCGCTCTCCGCCGTCCGGTGCGGCCACCGCGCCGAGGGCACCGTGCTGGCCCGGGAGCACCTCGCGCTCGCGCGGTCGGCAGGGACGGCGTACTCGATCGCGATCGGGCTGCGCGCGCTGGCCACCGTGGACCCGCACGCCGACCGGAGCGCGTTGCTCCGCGAGGCGCACGACGTCCTCGACGGTGTCCGGGCGGCCCGCCTGGCCGCGCAGATCGAGACCGACCTCGCCGGGCTCCTGCTCCTGGGCGCGGATCCCGCGTCGGCCGACGAGGCGCTCGCCCTGCTCCGGCACGCGGAGCAGTACGCGTCCGCCGAGGACCTGTGGCCGCTGCAGGGGCGGATCCGTCGGCTGCTGGCCCGGATTGGCCAGTCCGCCCGGCCGATGCAGGGCGAGGCGCTCGCGGTGCTGACCGCGGCCGAGCAGAAGGTCGCCCGGCTGGCGGCGGGCGGTCTGACCAACCGTCAGGTGGCCGGCGAGCTGGCGGTGAGCGTGAAGGCGGTCGAGTGGCACCTCTCCCACGTCTACCGCAAGCTCGGGATCGCGTCGCGAGCCGGGCTGGCCGCGACGCTCGGCCTCGCCTGAGCTCCGCTCTAGGCTGACGCCATGCCGGAGCGGATCACCCATGCCGTCATCAGGATGTCCGGGCGCGACCCGCACGAGGACAGCCGCGCGTCGACACCGCTGGAGCTGCTGTTCGACCTGACCTTCGTGATCGCGTTCGGCGCGGCCGCCACCGAGCTCGCGCACTTCCTCGCCGCCGACCACGTCGCCGACGGGGTCCTCGGGTTCGCGTTCGCGACGTTCGCGGTGTCCTGGGCGTGGATCAACTTCACCTGGTTCGCATCGGCGTACGACACCGACGACTGGATCTACCGGCTGACCACGATGGTCCAGATGATCGGCGTGATCATCCTGGCCCTCGGGCTGCCCGACATGTTCGAGTCGCTGCTCCACGACGACCACATCGACAACCGGGTGATGGTGCTCGGCTACGTCGTGATGCGGGTGCCGATGATCTTCCAGTGGCTGCGCGCCGGCCGCCAGGACCCGGACCGGGCGGAGATCAGCCGGTTCTTCGTCGGCGGCCTGGTCGTCTCGCAGACCGCCTGGGTGGTGCTCGCCCTGGTCGAGACCACCATCTCCGTCTTCCTGGTGTGCGCGGTGCTGCTGATCCTGCTCGAGTCCGCCACCCCGTGGCTGGCCGAGCGTCGTCACGAGGGCGGCACCCCGTGGCACCCGCACCACATCGCCGAGCGCTACGGCCTGATGGTGATCATCGCCCTCGGCGAGGGGCTGATCGGCACCGTCGCCACCCTGTCGGCGATCCTCAGCGAGGAGGGGTGGACGATCGACGTCGCGGTGCTCGGGCTGGCCGGCGTCGGGGTGACCTTCGGGATGTGGTGGACCTACTTCGTGATGCCGAGCGGCGACCTGCTGCACGCCCACCGCGAGCGCAGCTTCGCGTGGAGCTACGGCCACATCCCGTTCTTCGGCGCGCTGGTCGCCGTCGGCGCCGGGCTGCACGCCGCGGCGTACCGGCTCGAGGGCCACTCCCTCCTCAGCGACACCGCGACCGTCGTGGCGGTCGCCGTGCCGCTCGCGATCTACGTCGTGTTCTCGTTCCTGGTCTACGGGATCCTCACGCGCACCCTCGACCCGTTCCACCTGCTGCTGATCCTGCTGTCCGCCGCCGTGCTCGTCGCGGGAGTGGCGATGGTCGCGGCCGGGGCCCCACTGGTCTGGTCGCTGCTCGTCGTCGCGGTGACCCCGTGGGTCACGGTGGTCGGCTACGAGACCGTCGGCCACCGGCACAACGAGGAGATCCTCGCGTCCCTGTAGGTCTGGGTGCGCCGCTCGGTCACGAGTGCCACTGAAGCCAGCGACCGTGCCCGTGCGTCCACGCCACCGAGCGGCCGTCGACGCCGAGCACGAAGCCGCGCAGGTCCGCCGGCAGCTCCGGCCCGGTGGCCGTGACCCGCGGCAGCACCCGCGGCCCCTCGTTGCTGACCCAGTGGCACGCCCCGTCGGCGACCAGCGACGCCATCAGGTCGTGGAAACGCTCGCGGTCCTCGTCGACCAGGTAGGCGATCACCGCACTGTGGAACACCACGACCGTGCCGTACGCCGACGCCTGCTCGACCAGGGCCGGCAGCTCCTCGAGCAGGTTGCCGCGCACGATGGCGGGCGGGTCCGTGCGCGCGACCTCGATCGCCCGGCGGAGCTGGTCGCGACGGTCGTCCTGCTCGGGCCACACCAGGGTGGAGAGCCAGGCCATCTGGTCGTCGTCGGTCACGTCGAGCGGGTTGAGGTCGATGCCGCCGCGCCACGCGACCTCCGGGACCGCGGCCGGCAGCGGCGCCGGGCCGGTGACCGTGGTGCTGAGGAGCGGTCCCGAGCCGGCGCCCCACGAGTAGGAGTAGCGGTCCGGGAAGAGGTTGAGTCCCGCGCTCGCACCGACCTCGATCAGCGCGAGCGGACACGGCGACACCTGCGCGAAGGCCGGCACCAGGGTCGCCAGCCGGCCGACCTCGTTGGTCTGGGTCGCCCGCGCGAGGATGGTGCGCCGGATGCTCCCGTCGTCGCCGAGCAGCCCGCGCCGGAGGCCGTCGTACGGGCCGGGGGCGGGTACGCCGTGCCAGCGTGCGGCTGCGAAGACCAGGTTGGGCTGCCGCTTGTTGCCGGGCAGCCCGGCCAGCCAGGCGAGCACGTCCGGATCGGCGGCGACCCCGCGTGCCCACGCGGCGAAGCACGGTGATTCATCGCCCGCGTCGGCGGCGAACTCGGCGTACTGCCGCGCGGAGTCGGCATAGGGATCCACGGTGCCTCCCACCAGTGCGGAGATTCCTGTCCGGCCGGGGTGCCGGATAGGGGACCATTCTCCGCATGAGGACCTCTGGGGGGAGAGGGGCGGGTTCCGTCCTGGCGATCTGCCTGCCTGCCCTCCTGGTCCTCTCGCTGGCCGGCTGCACCGAGGAGGCCGACCGGGCGCACGTCCTGCAGACCCACATCGGCCGGATCGAGCACGTCGACAGCGTCGACGTCACGACGGCCAGCCGCGATCGCGGGACCGTCATCGCCGTCCGCTTCGACGCCGGAGCGGTCGACCGGGCGCCGGCGCTGACCACACTGATCGCCGACGTCGACGCGGCCGTGGACGACGAGGGCTACTCGACCTACCGGCTCGACCTGACGCCCGACAGCGGTGCCGCGAAGCTGGTCGTCGACGACTCGTTCGCGGGTCGCGACGACGAGACTGCCGTCCTGACCAACTGGTACGCCGTCCGCGACGCGCTGCTCGGCGACCTGGAGTACGTCGTGGTGCCCGGCGTCGAGACCATCACCGTCGACTCGGGTGGCGCGATCGCCCACGACGTCAGCGAGGCTGGCCACCTCCACTACGGCAGCGCCGGCACCACCTGGACCTTCGTCAACGCCGACACGTCCTTCACCGTCGCCGGCGCGGTCGGCTTCGACGACAGCTCGCTCTTCCAGGACGTCCAGCGCAGCGTGTCCTCGGAGAGCCTGCAGGCGTCGGCACCCGGCTGGCGGCTGGACCGTCGCGACGGGCACGTCCGCCTCGACCTCGACGTCGAGTTCGACGGCCAGCCGGTGCCGCCCGCCGAGCTCACGATCGCGCGGTACGGCGCCGACGTGTCCGCGCTGGCCCGGGCGGCGATCGGTGCCGCGAGGGTGGCCGGGCTCCCGGTGTGGCTGGACCTGCACAACGACGACGGCAGTGGTGCCTTCGACGACGACTTCGCGTCCTGGGTGACCGGGCAGGCCCCGGCCAAGGGCCGGGACCCGCTCGACCGCGGGTGGGACGTCTGGCTGGCCGGCCTCGCGAAGGCGTCAGCCGGCGGGTAGCGCGACGTACGTCGTCTCGAGGTACTCCTCGATGCCCTCGAAGCCGCCCTCGCGACCGAAGCCGCTCTGCTTCACGCCGCCGAACGGCGCCGCCGGGTTGGAGATCAGACCGGTGTTGATGCCGATCATCCCGAACTCCAGCGACTCCGCGAGCCGGATGGTCCGGTTCAGGTCGCGCGTGTAGGCGTAGGAGGCCAGGCCGTACTCGGTGTCGTTGGCCTGGCGGATCGCGTCCTCCTCGGACTCGAACGTCGTGATCGGTGCGACGGGGCCGAAGATCTCCTCGGTGTTGATCGCGGAGTCGCTCGGCACGTCGAGCAGCACGGTCGGCTGGTAGAAGTAGCCGGGACCGTCGACGGCGGAGCCACCGACGACCACCGTCGCGCCGTCGTGGACGGCGTCGGTGACGAGCTGGCTGACCGACTCGATCGCCTTCTCGTCGATCAGCGGGCCGACGTCGACGCCGTCGTCCTGGCCGCGGCCCAGGGCCAACGCCCCCATCCGCTTGCCGAGCTTCTCGCCGAACTCCTGGGCGACCGAGCTGTGCACGAGGAAGCGGTTGGCGGCGGTGCACGCCTCGCCCATGTTGCGCATCTTGGCGACCATCGCGCCGTCGACCGCAGCGTCGACATCGGCGTCCTCGAAGACGAGGAACGGTGCGTTGCCGCCGAGCTCCATGCTCAGCCGCTGGAGCTGGTCGGCCGACTGGCGGACCAGCACCTTGCCGACCCCCGTCGAGCCGGTGAAGCTGACCTTGCGGAGCCGGTCGTCGCCCTGCAGCGCCTGGCTGAACTCGCTGGTGTGGCTGGTGGTCACGATGTTGAGCACGCCGTCGGGCAGACCCGCCTCGGCGAGCAGCGCCGCGAGGGCGAGCATCGTCAGCGGGGTCTGGCTGGCGGGCTTGACCACCATGGTGCAGCCGGCCGCGATGGCGGGCCCGATCTTGCGGGTGCCCATCGCGAGCGGGAAGTTCCACGGGGTGATGAAGAGGCAGGGGCCGACCGGCTTCTTGATGGTCAGCAGCCGGCTGCCGCCGGCGGGTGCCTGCATCCAGCGACCGTGGATGCGGACGGCCTCCTCGGAGTACCAGCGGAAGAACTCCGCGCCGTACCCGACCTCGCCGCGCGCCTCGGCGATGGTCTTGCCCATCTCCAGGCTCATGAGTTGGGCGAACTGGTCAGCGCGGTCGGTGATCAGGCCGAACGCCGTACGCAGGATCTCCCCGCGCTCGCGCGGCGGGGTCGTGGCCCAGGCGGCCTGCGCGGCGACGGCCGCGTCGAGTGCGTCGACGGCATCAGCGACCGAGCCGTCGGCGACGTCGGTCAGCACCGACCCGTCCGCCGGGTCGATCACGTCGAGCCGCTTGCCACCCTCCGCCTCGCGCCAGGTGCCACCGATGAAGAGGCCCCGCTGGTCGGGGCCGAGAAGGTCGAGTCCGTTCATGCCGACAGCCTTGCACTCGATCACCTTCCGGCAAATCGCAGACAGGGACTTGGACGGCGTGACACCCTGGAAGCGTCGACTCGGAGGGAGCACCTTGAGGTCGACACGAACCCCTTGCTGACCCCATGCAGCGAGGGGTTCACCCTTGGTCGGCCGACCCGGATCACCCCCTCGTGTCCGGGGCGCGGCCGCCGGACGTGGGTGGGGGCCGTGGCATCGCCGCGGCCCCCACCTGTGTCTTCACCGGGTGCCTTCCGACCCTTGCGCACCGGCGCGAGGAGGAGTTGTGTCGGTCTCGCGGGACAGCGCGGTCCCGGCTGGAGGTCGGACGATGGCGGACAAGGGTGGCTCGCGGAGAGCGTCGGGACACAATCTGGGGGCGAGCAGCCCGGACCGGATCAGGAACGTCGTGCTCGTCGGCCCAGCAGGCTCCGGCAAGACCACCCTGATCGAGACCCTGCTCGCCGCCTCGGGCGCCATCAGCCGCGCCGGATCGGTGCGCGACGGCACCACCGTCTGCGACCACGAGGAGTCCGAGCACGCGCACGGGCGCACCATCTCGCTGGCGGTCGCTCCGCTGGTGCACGCCGGCACCAAGGTGAACCTGGTCGACACCCCGGGGTACGCCGACTTCGTGGGCGAGCTGCGCGCCGGGCTGCGCGCCGCCGACTGCGCCCTCTTCGTCGTCGCCGCCAACGAGGGGATCGACGACGCCACCCGGTCGCTGTGGCGCGAGTGCGCAGCGGTCGGCATGCCCCGGGCGGTCGTCGTCACCAAGCTCGACCAGGCCCGCGCCGACTACGACGGCCTGCTCCGCCAGGCCCAGGCGTCCTTCGGCGACCGGGTGCTGCCGCTCTACGTGCCGGTCCGCCAGGGGACGGAGGTGGTCGGGCTCGTCGGTCTGCTCGCTCCAGGCGCCGAGGCGGATGCGACCGGCCTCCGTGGGGACCTGATCGAGGCGGTGATCGAGGAGTCCGAGGACGAGACCCTGATGGACCGCTACGTGGGCGGCGAGGAGAGCGCCGAGGACGTGCTCGTCGACGACCTGGAGCGGGCGGTGGCGCGAGCGTCGTTCCACCCCGTCGTACCCGTCTGCTCGGTGACCGGCATCGGCTGCGCCGAGCTGCTCGACCTCGCGGTCCGCGGCTTCCCGTCGCCGGCCGAGCACCCCTCGCCCGACGTCTTCCTGCCCTCGGGAGCGGCCGCACCGCCGATCGGCACCGACCCCGACGGCCCGCTGGTGGCCGAGGTCGTGAAGACCACCAGCGACCCCTACCTCGGCCGGCTCAGCCTGGTGCGGGTCTTCTCGGGGACGCTGGTGCCGGACCAGCCGGTCCACGTCTCGGGCCACTTCACCGCCTTCTTCGGCGCGGGTGGCGGCCACCCCGACCACGACGAGGACGAGCGGGTGGGTGCGCTGGCGCACGCCTTCGGCCGCGCCCAGTCACCGGCCGACCGGGTGGTCGCCGGTGACCTGTGCACGATCGGCCGGCTGACCCGCGCCGAGACCGGTGACACGCTCTCCTCGGTCGACGACCCGCGCGTGCTGCGGCCATGGTCGATGCCCGAGCCGCTGCTGCCGGTCGCGATCGTCGCCCGCAGCAAGGCCGACGAGGACAAGCTGTCGCAGGCGCTCGGACGGCTCGCCGCCGAGGACCCGTCGCTGCGGATCGCCAACAACGCCGAGACCCACCAGCTCGTGCTCTGGTGCATGGGCGAGTCCCACGCCGAGGTCACCCTCGAGCGGCTCACCGACCGCTACGGCGTCCACGTCGACACGGTGCCGTTCGTCGTCTCCCTGCGCGAGACCTTCGCCGATCGGGCGACCGGCCTGGGCCGCCACGTGAAGCAGTCCGGCGGGCACGGGCAGTACGCCGTCTGCCACCTCGAGGTCGAGCCGCTGCCGGAGGGCGCCGGCTTCGAGTTCGTCGACAAGGTGGTGGGCGGGTCGGTGCCCCGTCAGTACGTCCCGAGCGTCGAGAAGGGCGTCCGGGCCCAGATGGAGCGCGGCGTACGCCACGGACACCCGGTCGTCGACCTGCGCGTCACCCTGGTCGACGGCAAGGCGCACAGCGTCGACTCGTCCGACATGGCCTTCCAGGCCGCCGGCGCCCTCGCGCTGCGGGAGGCCGCGGCCGCCGCGACGATCACCGTGCTCGAGCCGTACGACGCGGTCACGGTCGTGATCCCGGACGAGCTGATCGGCACCGTGATGAGCGACCTGTCGTCGCGCCGGGCTCGGGTGCTCGGCACCGACAAGGTCGGCGAGGACCGGACCCAGGTGCTGGCCGAGGTCCCCCAGACCGAGCTGGTCCGCTACGCCATCGACCTGCGCTCCTCGACCCACGGGGCCGGCGTCTTCACCCGGTCCTTCGCGCACTACGAGGCGATGCCCGAAGAGGTCGCCCGCTCGGTGCTGGCCGACGCCTAGCCCGCCTGAGCCGCCCGCAGGAACTGCTCCAGGATCGGGCCGGCGGTGCCGGAGCCGGAGGCGCCCTCGTCGACGAAGACGGCGACGGCCAGGTCACCCTGGGCGGCGACCATCCACGCATGGGTGAGGGTCTTGCCGTTCTTCTCGAACTCCGCGGTGCCGGTCTTGGCGATCGCCGGCGGGCCGGGCAGGTCGAGGAGCCCGCGGCCGCTGCCGGAGGTGACCACGCCCCGCAGCATCGACTTCAGCGCGGCGTCCTCCGCGTCCGTCAGCGGTGTCGCCTCGTCGGGCACGGAGACGTCGACCGTCTTCACGAGCTGCGGGACCACCGTGTGACCGGCCTGGATCGAGGCCATCACCGTGGCCATCGCCATCGGCGAGGCGAGCACGGTGCCCTGGCCGATCATGTCGGCCGCCGCACCCGTCTCGGACTCCGGCGGCGGCACGCTGCCGAAGTAGGCCGGGAACCCGAGGTCGTGGTCGATCCCGAGCCCGAGCGTCGCCGCCGCGCTCGCCAGGTCCCCGTCGCTGAGCTTGTCGGTCTGCGAGATGAAGGCGGTGTTGCAGGAGTTGGCGACGGCGGTGCGCAGCGGGATGTTGCCGAGGGCAGTGCTCGGGTAGTCGTCGTAGTTCTCGAAGTCGCGCCCGTCGACGTCCACGGTCCGGGTGCACGGTACGACGGTGTCCGGCGTCAGCCCCGCGCGCAGCAACGCCAGGCTGCTGACGGTCTTGAAGGTCGACCCGGGCGCGAACTGACCGTAGGTCGCGTCGTTGTAGCCGTCGGTGCCCGGTCCGTTGGCCGCGACCAGGATCGCCCCTGTCGACGGCCTGATCGCCACCAGCGCGCTGGCCGGCCGGACGGTGGCGAGCGCGTTCTCGGCGGCGGTCTGCAGCCGCTCGTCCATGGTCAGCCGGAGCGCCGTCCCCGGCCTGGTGTCCACCCGGAAGACCTCACGCTCCTGCCCGTCACTGGAGACCGCGTTGACCACCGCGCCGTCGACGCCCTGCAGCTGGTCGTCGTAGCGCGCCTGCAGTCCGGAGAGTCCGGCCTCGTCGCCGGGTTGGTACTTGTCCGGGTCCTTCTTGACCATCTCCGCCGTCACCGGTCCGACCGTGCCGAGGATGGGTGCGGCGAACCCGCGGGTGGGCGCGAGCGGCAGGTTGTCAGGGATCGCGAGCGCGCCCGGGATGTCGTCGTAGCCCTGCGCCACGGAGACGGGCACGTCGTCCTTGCGGAAGACGATCGCCTCGACGAACGCCTTGTCCCCCGCCGCCTCGACCTGCTTGGCGTACGGCGCGGCGTCGACGTCGACCAGCGCGGCCAGCCGGCGGGCCGACTCCCCCGCCTTGTCGGCCGAGACCTGCGAGCGGTCGATCCCGAACCGGACGACGGGCCGCAGCGTCACCAGCGCCAGGCCGTCCGCTCCCATGATCGGCCCGCGAGCGCCGGCGACCGGGGTGACGTCGAGGACGGTGCCCGGTCCGAGGGTCGGCTCGACGAGCTTGCGCGACCACGCCACCTGCCACGCGTCGTCGGCCTTGGTCAGCTCGGCGTCGGTCGTGTAGGTCCACTCGCGTCCCCCGACGGGCCAGGTCCAGGTGAGCGTGGTGGTCGCCGTGTCACCGTCCTCCTCGACGTCGCCCGCCTCGACGGTGGGGTGGACGTCGGACCCCATGCCCGCGACGACCTTCGCGTACTCCGGCGTCACGGTCTCCGGGGTGTCGTCGGTGAAGGCGACGTCGCTGAAGTCACCCGTGCCGAACGCCGTCGCCAGGCCCTGCGCGGCTTCGTCGGGGTCGGGTCCGGTGACCTTCTCCGCCGAGTCGCAGGCGCTCAGCACCGCGATCGGGAGGACCAGAGCGGCGGCCAGGGAGACGAGTCGGCGCATGCCCCTGGTTCTACCAGGAGCCACCCACGGAGCAGGTCACCAGGCAGATCGGACCGGCCAGGTCAGTGCTTGGTGCGCGGCTTCTTCCGCTCGCCCGCGTCGTGGCCACGGCTCGGCGCACCGCTGTCCGGAGCCAGCTCGATCAGCTTGCCGGAGATCCGGGTGCCGCGGAGCTTGTCCCAGGCACCACCCGGCAGGTCGGCCGGCAGCTCGACCAGCGAGTGGTCGGCGCGGATGTCGATGTGGCCGAAGTCCTGGCGGGAGAGCCCACCCTCGTTGGCGATCGCGCCGACGATCTGGCGCGGCTCGACCTTGTGCCGCTTGCCCACCGCGATCCGGTACGTCGCCATCGGGACGTCGGTGCGACCGCGCGGCCGACGCTCGGGGCGGGAACCCCGGTCGCCGCGGTCGGGTCGGTCGGTGCGGGCCGGACGGTCGTCACGCGGCGGCCGGACCACCTCGTTCGGGTCGATCAGCAGCGGGGTGTCCCCCTGCGCGACGACGGCCAGCGCAGCGGCCACGTCCGCCTCGGGCACGTCGTGCTCGCGGACGTAATGGGCGACGATGTCGCGGAACGCCTCGATCCGGGTCGTCTGCTCCAGCGCCGCCGTGATCTGGTCGTCGAAGCGCGACAGCCGGGTGGCGTTGACGTCATCGGCGGTCGGCAGCTGCATCTGGGTCAGCGGCTGGCGGGTGGCCTTCTCGATGTGCTTGAGCAGGTAGCGCTCGCGGGGCGTCACGAAGGAGATCGCGTCGCCGCTGCGGCCGGCCCGGCCGGTGCGACCGATGCGGTGCACGTAGGACTCGGTGTCGGTGGGGATGTCGTAGTTGACGACGTGGCTGATCCGCTCGACGTCGAGACCACGGGCGGCGACATCGGTGGCGACCAGGATGTCGAGCTTGCCGGACTTGAGCTGGTTGACGGTCCGCTCGCGCTGGTTCTGCGCCACGTCGCCGTTGATGGCCATCGCGGAGAAGCCGCGGGCCCGCAGCTTCTCGGCCAGGGTCTCGGTCTCGTTCTTGGTGCGGACGAAGACGATCATGCCCTCGAAGTTCTCGACCTCGAGGATGCGCGTGAGCGCGTCCACCTTCTGCGGGTAGGACACGAGCAGGTAGCGCTGGGTGATGTTCGGCGCGGTCGAGGTCTTGCCCTTGACCGTGATCTCTTCGGGGTTGTTGAGGTACTGCTTCGAGATCCGGCGGATCTGGGCCGGCATCGTCGCGGAGAAGAGCGCGACGTTCTTGTCGTCGGGCGTGTCCGCGAGGATCGTCTCGACGTCGTCGGCGAAGCCCATGTTGAGCATCTCGTCGGCCTCGTCGAGGACCAGGAAGCGCAGCTCGGTGAGGTCGAGCGTGCCCTTCGCGAGGTGGTCCATGATCCGGCCGGGGGTGCCGACGACGATGTGGACGCCGCGGCGCAGCGCGCTGAGCTGGACGCCGTAGGCCTGGCCGCCGTAGACGGGCAGCACGTGCACGCCCTTCAGGTGGGCGGCGTAGCGCTCGAAGGCCTCGCAGACCTGGAGCGCGAGCTCACGGGTGGGGGCGAGGACCAGCGCCTGCGGCTTCTTCTGCGACAGGTCGAGGCGCGACAGGATCGGCAGCGCGAACGCCGCGGTCTTGCCGGTGCCGGTCTGCGCGAGGCCGACGACGTCGCGGCCGGCGAGCAGCGGCGGGATGGTCGCGGCCTGGATGGCGGAGGGCGTCTCGTAGCCGACATCGGCCAGCGCCTTCAGCACCTTGTCGTCGAGGCCGAGGTCGGCGAACGTCACCTCGGGGGCAGAAGTGTCGTCATGCTCGTCGTTGCTCACCCGTCAACGGTAGTGGCTCCGTCCAGCGACGCCACCTTCGTCGTCGCGGTGGGCTGGCTCACTCCACCGTCACGGACTTGGCCAGGTTGCGCGGCTTGTCGATGTCGTGGCCCAGCTCGAGGGCTGCGTGGTAGGCAAGCAGCTGCAGGGGGATGGTCAGCAGGATCGGGTCGAGCTCGCGCTCGTTGACGGGTACGTCGATGCGCGCGCAGTCGATCTCGCCGAGGTCGACACCCTCGTGGGAGATCACCACGAGCGGCCCCTTGCGGGCCGCGATCTCGTGCAGCGCGCCGACGTTGCGGTCGGTCAGCTCGTCGTCCGGCACGATCGCGACCGTCGGGACGGACTCCGAGATGAGCGCGAGCGGCCCGTGCTTGAGCTCCGAGGTCTGGTAGGCCTCGGCGTGCCGGTAGGAGATCTCCTTGAACTTCTGCGCGCCCTCGCGCGCGACGGGGAAGCCGCGCACCCGGCCCACGAAGAAGAGGCTCTCGGCGCCGGCGAGCCCGGCCGCGAGCCGGGCGATCTCGTCCTCGCGCTCGAGGATCTCGGCGATCTGGTCCGGCAGCCGGCTGAGCCCGGCGATCAGCCGACGCCCGTCGGCGATGGAGAGGTCGCGGACCCGGCCGAGCTGGAGGGCGAGCAGCGCGAAGCCGAGGAACATGTTGGTCAGCGCCTTCGTCGACGCGACCGCGACCTCCGGGCCGGCGTGCAGGTAGATGCCGCCGTCGACCTCGCGCGCGATCGCGCTGCCGACCACGTTGACCAGGCCGATCACCCGGCCGCCCTTGCGCCGGATCTCCTGCACGGCCAGCAGGGTGTCGATCGTCTCGCCCGACTGGCTGACCGCGACGTAGAGCGTGTCCGGCTCGATGATCGGGTTGCGGTAGCGGAACTCGCTGGCCGGCTCGGCGTCGGACGGAATCCGCGCGAGCTCCTCGATGAGCGAGGCACCCATCTGCCCGACGTAGTAGGCCGACCCGCAGCCGAGGATCTTCACCCGGCGGATCGCGCGGGTCTCGCGTGCGTCCATGTTCAGCCCGCCGAGGTGGGCCGTGCCGAAGCGCTCGTTGAGCCGCCCCTGCAGCATCCGTGCCGCCGTGGCGGGCTGCTCGACCATCTCCTTGTGCATGAAGGAGTCGTGCTCACCCGCGTCGTACGACGCCGGGTCGACGTCGACGGTGACGGCCGAGCGACTGACGCGCGCCAGCCCCTCGCCGTACGTCGTGAAGCCGCCGGCCGTGATCGTCGCCATCTCGCCGTCGTCGAGGTGGGCGATCGTGGTGGTGTGCCGGACGATGGCGGCCAGGTCGGAGGCGACGTACATCTCCTTCTCGCCGACGCCGATCAGCAGCGGGCTGCCGTTGCGGGCGACGACCAACCGGTCGGGGAAGTCGGCGTGCATGACGGCCAGGCCGTAGGTGCCCTCGATCGCGGCCAGCGCCTCGCTCACCTTGCCCTCGAGCGTCTCGGCGTCCGAACCCGCGACCAGGTGGGCGAGCACCTCGCTGTCGGTGTCGCTGGCCAGGTCGACGCCCTCGTCGGTCAGCCGCTTCCGCAGCGCCGCGGCGTTGTCGATGATCCCGTTGTGAACGATCGCGACCAGGCCCTTGCCGTCGGTGTGCGGGTGGGCGTTGACGTCGTTCGCGGGGCCGTGGGTCGCCCACCGCGTGTGGCCGATGCCGACCTTGCCGGCGAAGCGCTTCGGCAGCCCGTCCGCGAGGTCCCGCACCCGGCCGGCGCGCTTGGCGACCTTGATGCCGGTGCTGCCGAGCAGCGCCAGACCCGCCGAGTCGTAGCCGCGGTGCTCGAGGCGGGTGAGGCCCTCGAGCAGGATCGGGGCTGCCTGCTGGGTGCCGACGTAGCCGACGATTCCGCACATGGGGCGCTTCTCTCTATCCGTAGACCAGGCGCCGGAGCTGGCGCTCGGTGAGCTCGGGAGCGGCGACCACGCGGTCGGCCAGCTCCTCGGCGATCAGGGCGAAGATCTCGGCGTTCTTGGCGCCGTAGGTCTTCAGGTGGGCGTGCCTGCGCCGTACGTAGTCCTCCACGGGTTCGGCGTGGAAGGCGACGACGTCCTCGACGACACGAGCAGCCTCGGCGGTCGAGAGCCCCGTGCTGGCGGCGATCCGCTCCACCAGCTCGGGATCGGGTGACGTAGGCACGGCGAAGATCGTGCGCTCATCCGCCACATATCGCAACTTCCTGCCCGCAATCGGGCAGGAATCGTCGTATCGACGTCCTGGAAGTCGCCCGTTCGGAGCCCCGGTCTCATTCCCACCCGCCCCACCACGCCGACGGTGGAGGGCGATGCTCTCCCCAGCCCTCCCTACCGGGTCGAAATGGAGGGACAACATCGCGTTCGGCAGAAATGCAGACGGCCCGGTGGGGATGCGCTACTCTAGGTGAACAGGAAGTGAACGAAAGGCATCCCATGAGCGACAACAACATGACCAGCGGTCTCCTGCAGACCTGGGTGCCGGTCATCGACAGCCAGGGCCGCACCCACCTCGAGGCGCAGTGGACCGACGGTCCCGCCCCGACGCCCGTGCACATCACGCACGCCGCCTGACGCACCTTCAGACACCGCAGCCCCGCTGCTCCAGAGCCGCGATCCCGGTCCGGGATCGCGGCTCTGCGCATTTTTTCGCGACCCGGGAATGAATCGGACTACGGTCCGGTTCAAGGTGGTACAAGGTTCAACAACCACCCAGACCCAGGAGACACCATGTCGTTCTTCAACCGCCAGGCCGCCGAGCAGTTCGACGCCCCCACCGCCGCCGTCGAGGACATCTCCGGCGACTACACGATCGACCCGACCCACACCCGCCTCGGCTTCAGCACCCGCCACGCGATGGTGACCACGGTCCGCGGTCACTTCACCGAGTTCTCCGGCACCGCGCACGTCGACGCCGCCACCCCGGCCAACTCGAGCGTCTCGCTGACCATCCAGACCGCGAGCGTCGACACCGGTGTCGCCGACCGCGACGGCCACCTCCGCTCGGCCGACTTCTTCGACGCCGACAACAACAAGGAGATCACCTTCTCCTCGACCAAGGTCGAGCGCGACGGCGACGACTGGGTCATCACCGGCGACCTCGCGATCAAGGGCGTGTCCAAGCCGGTCACCATCACCTTCGAGCCCACCGGCTCGGCCCGCGACCCGTTCGGCAACCTGCGCATCGGGTTCGAGGGTGGCACCAGCATCAACCGCAAGGACTGGGGCCTGACCTGGAACGCTGCGCTCGAGACCGGCGGCGTCCTCGTCTCCGAGAAGATCAAGCTCGAGTTCGACATCTCCGCGATCCAGAACTCCGTCGAGGCCTGACGCACCCAGCACCACAGCACACGACGCCCGTCCCGGGTCCCGGGGCGGGCGTCGTCGTATTTCGTGAGCGCCGGAGCGACCGGTTCCTCCAGACTTGGTCCATGCCCGACATGTCGCTGCCCGCGGGACTGACCAGCCGTCCGCTGGTGATGTCCGACGCCCGTGCCGTCTTCGAGGTGATGGCCGCCCAGGAGGACCACGACACCGGAGAGATCGCGATCGAGGAGGCCGACATCGTCGGCGACTGGCAGCGCCCGTCGTACGACGTCTCCGCCGGGACGATCGGCGTCTTCGACGGCGACCGCCTGGTCGCCTACGCCGAGCTGATGGGCGGCAGCCGCGGCGACGCGGCCGTCCACCCCGACCACCGGGGTCGTGGCATCGGCACCGCTCTCGCCGGCTGGATGCAGCAGCGGACCCGGGACGCCGGCGGCACCGAGATCGGCATGCCGGTGCCGCAGGGCTCGGCCGGCGACCGGCTGCTCGACGCACTCGGCTACCGGGTGCGGTGGGAGTCGTGGGTGCTGCACCTGCCCGAGGGCGCGTCGGTCCCGGAGCGCGAGCTGCCCGCCGGCTACAGGCTGCGGGAGGCCACCCCGGACGACTACCCCGCCTGCTGGACCGTGCTCGAGGACGCCTTCCTCGAGTGGTCGGACCGTGAGCGGGAGCCCTATGACGACTTCCTGGCCCGCACCGTGCAGCGACCGGGTTTCGAGCCCTGGCACCTGCGCCTGGTGACCGACCCCGCCGGCGAGGTCGTCGCGGTGACCGTGGTGTTCCTCTTCGGGACCGAGGGCTACGTCGACCGGCTCGCCACCCGCAGCGACCAGCGCGGCCGCGGGATCGCCCAGGCGATGCTGGTCGACGCGTTCGAGGTCGCCGCCGCGCACGGCGCGACCTCCTCCGGGCTCAACACCGACTCACGCACCGGCGCGCTCGGTCTCTACGAGAAGGTCGGCATGCGGGTGCGTCAGACCTGGGTCAACCGGGCCATCACCGTGTAGAACACGTTCTATGCCTCGCACCCAGTTCGCCGTCCGCTACGACTTCCGCGCCCCGGGCGCCGACGCCGCCACCCGCCAGGAGATCTTCGGGCGAGCGGTCGAGCAGGCGGCGTACGTCGACCAGCACGGCCAGGACGCGCTGATGGTCTCCGAGCACCACGCCGCCGACGACGGCTACCTGCCGAGCCCGCTGTTGGTCGCGTCGGCGTTCGCGGCGGTGACGTCCCGGATCCCGATCTCGGTGTCGGCGCTGCTGGTCAACCTCTACGAGCCGGTCCGGCTGGCCGAGGACATCGCGGTGCTCGACCACCTGAGCAAGGGCCGGGTGAGCTACACGTTCGGGCTCGGCTACCGCCCGGTGGAGTACGAGCTCTACGCCCGGTCCTGGCCCACACGCGGCGCGGAGGTCGAGGCGCGCATCGGCCAGGTGCTCGACGCCTGGGCGGACGGGACCGTCACCCCCGCGCCGTACTCGCAGCCGCACCCCTTCCTCTTCTACGGCGGCGGCTCGCCGGCGGCGGCAAAGCGGGCCGGCCGGCTCGGGCTCAACTTCCAGCCCCAGCACGCCTCGCCCGAGCTCAAGGAGATCTACGACGAGACCTGCCGGGCCGCGGGTCGCGAGCCCGGCTTCGTGATGCAGGCGCCCGGCGGCGGGCCTGCGAACGTCTTCTGCGCCGAGCGGCCCGACGAGTTCTGGGAGCGCTACGGCCACCACCTGCTCGCGGACGCCATCGCCTACCAGGAGTGGCACGGCGAGGCCGGGTCGTACGTCGTCGACCACTCGAGGACGGTCGAGGAGATGCAGGCCGCCGGGGTGTACGTCGTCCACACGGCCGACGACCTCGTCGACCTGTGCCGCTCGGGCGAGGTCCGCCTGGTCACCAGCCACCCGGCCTGCGGCGGGCTGCCCGCCGACCCGTCGTGGGAGTCGCTGCGGCTGGTCTGCGAGACCGTGCTCCCCGCCGTCCGCGGCTAGTTCCGCAAAACCCGTCCTCCCGGGACCAACGCTCCTAACCTCGAGACATGCGCACCGTCCTCGCCCTCGCCGCTGTCGCGGCCACCTCGCTCTTCGGGCTCGGCACCGCGGCGTCGGCCACCGCCGCGACCGGTTGCCACGCCACGGCCCACGGTCTGACGATCAGCCACATCGAGACGCACGACGGACTGACCTGCGACCACGCGAGGACGGTCATCCACCACGCCCTGCGTGGGACCGAGCGCTCGATCGGCTGGACCTGCAGCAAGTACGGCAGCCACCACATCCCGTACAGCTGCTGGGCGACCAACCACAGCCACCACTGGGTGACGTTCTTCGTCGTGGTCGGCGACGGCACCGGTCCCGGCGGGTTCTAGGAGATCTCGACGGTCGTCACGACCGACGTCACCGACGGCCCCGGCGGGGTCGAGGAGAAGCCGAAGCGCGGCGCCGGGTGCACCGGCGCGAGCTGGCCGAGGTCGACGTCGTCGAAGGACCCGGTCATCGCCGCGACGTGGTGGTGGTCGGTCGCGCCGTACCACTCCCGCCGGTCCTGGCCTGCCGTGCCGCGGGTGCGCACGCCGCGCAGCACGACCCGGGCGACCGGGTCGGTGACGGCGCACCACGCCGGGCTCTCGGCGATCCGCCGTGGGACGAGGCGCAGCAGACGGCCGAGGCCGGTGCGACCGCCGACCTCGAGGTCGAGCTCGAGGGACGGAGACCTCACCACCCAGCCGTCGACCGTGATCGGCTCGATGCGCACCTCGTCGAACGTGTAGGTCGAGGCGACGAAGTCGGCGACCTCCTGCGTCGGGGCGAGCAGCACCCGGTGGCCGGCGCCGGTCTCCACCATGACGTCCGCGAAGGCGTCGTACGGCGACTCCGCCCACCGACCGACGACGACGCGGGTGCCGCTCGTCGACCCGACCCCGGCGATCGACCCGCGGAAGCGGATCACCTGATCGGCGCGCCCGAGATCGACCGCGCGATGACCAGACGCTGGATCTCGGAGGTGCCCTCGAAGATCGTGTAGATCTTGGCGTCGCGGGCGAATCGCTCGACGGGGTACTCCCGGGTGAAGCCGTTGCCACCCAGGATCTGCATGGCCTCCCCGGTCACCTTGACCGCGGTCTCACCGGCGAAGAGCTTCGACATCGAGCCCTCGGCCCGCTCGAACGTCTTGCCCTGCCGTGCCATCCAGGCGGCCCGCCACACCAGCAGCCGCGACGCCTCGATCGAGGTCGCCATGTCGGCGAGCTTGAAGGCGATGCCCTGGTTCTCGATGATCGCCTTGCCGAACTGCTCGCGCGTCTTCGCGTAGTCGAGGGCGACTTCGTACGCCGCGCGCGCGATGCCGATCGCCTGCGCTCCGACCGCGGGGCGGGTGCGCTCGAAGGTCGCCATCGACGCGTTGCCCCGGGCACCGCCGCCCTCGCGGGCGCGGGCGAGGCGGGCGTCGAGCTTCTCCTTGCCGCCGAGCAGGCAGCGGCCGGGCACGCGCACTTGGTCGAGCACGACCTCGGCGGTGTGGGACGCGCGGATCCCGTGCTTGTGGAACTTCTGGCCCTGCGCGAGCCCCTTGGTGCCGGGCGGCACCACGAAGCTGGCCTGACCACGCGTGCGGAGCTCCGGGTCGACGACCGCCGTCACGACGTGGACGTCGGCGATCCCGCCGTTGGTCGCCCAGGTCTTGGTGCCGTTGAGGACCCACTCGTCGGTGGCCTCGTCGTAGACGGCGCGGGTGCGCATCGCCCCCACGTCGGAGCCGGCGTCGGGCTCGGAGGAGCAGAAGGCGCCGAGCTTGAGGTCACCCGGGCTGCCGAACATCGCGGGCACCCACTCGGCGACCTGCTCGTCGGTGCCGTTGGCGCGGACGCCCGCCGCGGCGAGCGAGGTGCCGACGATCGAGAGCCCGATGCCGGCGTCGCCCCAGAAGAGCTCCTCCATGGTGATCGGGAAGCCGAAACCGGTCTCGTCCATGGCCTGGGCGACGATGAAGTCGACGGAGTAGAGGCCGGCCTTCGCCGCCTCCTCCACGACCGGCCAGGGGAACTCCTCCTTCTCGTCCCACTCCGCGGCAGCGGGGCGGACGACGTTGGCGGCGAAGTCGTGGACCCAGGCCTTGAGGTCGAGGTGGTCCTGGCCGAGGTCGAACGAGGGCTGTGTGGTCACGCGCCGAGGTTACCGGCCCGGGTCAGGCGTGCGCCGCCGTGCTCACGTCGAGCTCGGCGTCGACCCCGGGGTCGCCCACGTCGGCGTGGTAGTCCTGCGGCCGGGTCTGGTCCACGCCCCCATCGACGCCCGCAGCCCGGAGGACCACCGTCAGCACGGCAGCCACCAGCACGTTGGCGAGGAACGCGACGAGCGCGATGTAGACCTTGGTCTCCGTGCCGGGGAAGTCGACGAGCGGTCCGCCGAAGTGCGCCTGGACGGGTGAGGCGACGCCGTACGCCAGCCAGGTCCCCCAGGCCATGCCGACCGCCCAGCCGGCCATCAACGCCCAGCGGTGCATCCACCGGGTGTAGAGGCCGATCACGATGGCCGGCATCGTCTGGAGGATCCACACGCCCCCCAGCAGCTGGAGGTTGATCGCGAAGTCCTTCGAGAGGGCGAGCACGAAGACCAGCGCGCCGAACTTCACGACGAGGGAGACCAGCTTGCTCTGCGTGGCCTCCTGCTTCGGCGTGGCGTCGCGGTTGATGAAGGCCTTGTAGATGTTGCGGGTCCAGAGGTTGGCCGCGGCGATCGACATGATCGCGGCCGGCACCAGCGCACCGATCACGATCGCGGCGAAGGCGACGCCGGCGAACCACGGGCTGAACTCGTTCTCGAAGAGCTGCGGCACCGACTGCTGCGGGTTGTCGACCTTGACGCCGGCCGCGATGGCGACGAAGCCGAGCAGGGCCAGCAGCCCGAGCAGGAAGGAGTACGCCGGGAGCAGCGCGGCGTTGCGGCGGATCACCGACCGGTTCCGCGTCGACAGGACGCCGGTCACCGAGTGGGGGTACATGAACAGCGCGAGTGCCGAGCCGAGCGCGAGCGAGGCGTAGGCCCATTGCGCCGGGCCTGGCGGCATGATCGCCTTCGGCGTCGCCTGCCCGGCAGCGATCTTGTCGGCGTTGTCGGCGTTGAAGGCGTCGAAGCTGTCGCCGACCGAGCCGAAGACGTGCCCCCAACCGCCCAGCTGGTGGGGGATGTAGAGCACCGCCACGATGATCACGACGTAGATCAGCGCGTCCTTGACGAAGGCGATCAGCGCGGGGGCGCGGAGCCCGCTGGAGTAGGTGTAGGCGGCGAGGACGACGAACGCGATGAACAGCGGGATGTCCTTGACGATCCAGCTGCCGGTGGTCGACCCGATGCCCATCACCTGGAGCACCACCTGCATGCCGACCAGCTGGAGCGCGATGTAGGGCATCGTCGCGAGGATGCCGGTCACGGCGACGGCCAGCGCCAGGGACCGGCTGTCGTAGCGGCCCTGCACGAAGTCGGCCGGCGTCACGTAACCGTGCCGGTGGCTGACCGACCACAGGCGCGGCAGGAACATGAAGATCAGCGGGTAGACCACGATCGTGTACGGCACCGCGAAGAAGCCGACCGCGCTGCCGGCGTACAGCGTCGCCGGCACCGCGATGAAGGTGTACGCCGTGTAGATGTCGCCGCCGATCAGGAACCAGGCGATGAACGTGCCGAAGCCGCGACCTCCGAGGCCCCACTCGTCGAGGCTGTCGAGGTCCTTCGCGCGCCGCCAGCGCGCGGCCGCGAAGCCGAGCACCGTGACGACGAGGAAGAGGAAGATGAAGACGCCGAACACGACGCCGTCGACGTGGTCGATCACCGGTCGTCACCCGCCTTCCGGTCCGTGCCGGTGCCGTCCGGCACGGGCGGGAGGCCGTGGCGGACCCGGCCGTCCCGGTCAGCGACCTGGGCCAGGAGGAACGCCGACCCGGTGAGCACGACGGCCCCGACGATCAGCGCGAACTGGAACCAGAAGAAGAACGGGAACCCCCAGAGCTCGGGCGTGGCCCGGTCGTAGAGGGGGACCCACAGCGGCAGGATCACCGCGGGCGCGAGCAGCAGTCCGATCAGGACCCATCGTCCTCGTGACGACATGACGTACCTCCCGAGAAAAGGCAATCGTCAGGACGTACCCACTTCGACCTCTCCTACACGGGCCTCGACCCCGGGATCCCCTTCGTCGGCGTGGTAGTCCTGCGGGCGCGTCTGGTCGACCCCCTCCGCGACCTGGAGCGCACGGAGGACCACCGTGAGCACGACGGCGACCGCGATGTTGGCCAGGAACGCGACCAGGGCGATGTAGACCTTCGTCTCGGTGCCGGGGAAGAGCACGAGCGGTCCTCCGAAGTGCGCCTTCGTCGGCGACGCGACGCCGTACGCCAGCCAGGTGCCGTAGCCCATGCCGACCGCCCAGCCCACGAGCAGTGCGGTCCGGTGCAGCCAGCGCGTGTAGAGACCGACCACGATCGCCGGGAAGGTCTGCAGGATCCAGACGCCGCCGAGGAGCTGGAGGTTGATCGCGAAGTCCTTCGAGAGCGCGAGGACGAAGACGAGGGCACCGACCTTCACCAGGAGCGAGACGGCCTTGCTCTGCTGGGCCTCCTGCTTCGGCGTCGCGCCCCGGTTGATGAAGGCCTTGTAGATGTTGCGGGTCCACAGGTTCGCAGCCGCGATCGACATGATCGCCGCGGGCACCAGCGCACCGATCACGATCGCGGCGAAGGCCACCCCGGCGAACCACGGGCTGAACTGCTCCTCGAAGAGCTGCGGCACCGACTGCTGGGGGTTCGCCACCTTCACGCCGGCCGCGATCGCGACGAAGCCCAGCAGGGCGAGCAGGCCCAGGAGCACGGAGTACGCCGGGAGCAGCGCGGCGTTGCGGCGGATCACCGACCGGCTCCGGGTGGAGAGGACCCCGGTCACCGAGTGCGGGTACATGAAGAGCGCGAGCGCCGAGCCGAGGGCGAGCGAGGCGTAGGCCCACTGCGCGGTCTCGGGCGGGATCATGCCGCGGGGCTGGGCCTGGCCGGCCGCGATCGCGTCCGCGTTCTCCTTGTTGAACGACGCGAAGCTGTCGTTGGCGGCATCGAACACGTGGCCCCACCCGCCCAGCTGGTGGGGGATGTAGAGCACCGCCACGATGATCACGACGTAGATCAGGGTGTCCTTGACGAACGCGATCAGGGCCGGCGCGCGCATGCCCGCCGAGTAGGTGTAGGCGGCGAGGAACCCGAAGGCGATGAACAGCGGCAGGTCCTTCACGATCCAGCTGTCGCCGGGCGCGGTGACGCCCATGACCTCGAGCACGACCTGCATGCCGACGAGCTGCAGCGCGATGTAGGGCATCGTCGCGAGGATGCCGGTGAGCGCGACGGCCAGGGCGAGCGGTCGGCTGTCGTAGCGGCCCTGCACGAAGTCCGCGGGTGTCACGTAGCCGTGGCGGTGGCTCACGGACCAGAGCCGCGGCAGGAAGACGAAGATCATCGGGTAGGCGATGATCCCGTAGGGGATCGCGAAGAAGCCGACCACGCTGCCGGCGTACAACGTCGCGGGGACCGCGATGAAGGTGTACGCCGTGTAGAGGTCGCCGCCGATGAGGAACCAGGCGATGAAGGTGCCGAACCTCCGGCCACCCAGGCCCCACTCGTCCAGGCTGTCGAGCGTGGGGGCTCGCCGCCAGCGCGCCGCGGCGAAGCCGAGGACGGTGACGAGCAGGAACAGGAACACGAAGACGCCGAAGGCGACGCCGTTCACGCCGTCCGTCACTCCTGCTCCTCGGGCACGGGCGGAAGGCCGTGGGCGACGCGGTCCAGCCGGTGCACGCGGTTGCCCACGACGTAGGCCGCCGTCGTCAGCACGACCGCGACGCCGATGAGCAGGATCTGGAACCAGTAGAAGAAGGGGAAGCCCCACAGCTCGGGGGTCGCCCGGTCGTAGAGGGGGACCCACAGCGGCAGCACGACCGCGGGCGTCAGCAGGGCGATGATCAGGAGCCAGCCACGGGTGCGGGTCACGACGCCTCCGAGTTGCGGACGGAACGGCAGCAGACGAACCTCACCGGGCGAGACCGCACTTCCTGTCAACTGCGGGCTCGCCCGGTGGGGGGTTTCGGGGAGGCACGCCCCGAGAAGTGCCTGGATATGCCTGAGCCCGCCCCGTTCACCGGGACGGGCTCAGGCTCATGCTGTGGTGCTCGGTCGCTGCTGACTACACCAGCGGGTTGGACGTCCGGCTGTTGATGCAGAGAGCGCCGAACTTGACCTGCGCGCTGCTGGCATCCCAGTTCCACCAGTAGAACGCCCGGGTCTTGGGCCGCGGCTCCATGCCGAGGAACCAGTTGTGCTCCCAGTGGTTGCCGAGCCAGTACCAGCCGACCATGGCCTTGTAGCCGTGGAGCTGCGCGAAGTCCTGGTCGCAGGAGTACTGCGTCTCCTTGGGGTCACCCTGCGGGATGAGGGCTTCCTTCCAGTCGCTGAAGTTCACGCCCGGCAGGTGCTTCATCCCGATGCCGTGACGGTGTCCGTTCAGCGACGTCTTGCGGCTGATGCACTTGCCGTAGAAGGAGACGTTCTGGTCCGGGTGCGACCAGTTGCTGGCGAACTCCCAGGCCCACGACAGTCCGCCGTTGGTCGGGTAGCTCGCGAGCATCCGGTTCTCCGGGCTGTAGCCGGGACCGAAGTCGAAGCCGGGGGCGACGAAGTACTGGTCAGGCGCGCAGAACCAGGTGCTGCTCGAGTCCCAGTAGTCCCGGTCGGTCCACGCGTGGTGGCCGGTCATGAACGTGGAGCCGAAGGCCGGCGTGACGACCACGTCGTGGCTGTGGTTGTTGCTCGACTCGACCGAGTGGCGGATGCAGGTGACGAAGATCTTCACCTGGGCGTCGCCGTACGCGCGGTTGTCGAAGCGGAAGTTCCACTTGGAGCCGTCGCTCGTGTCGGGGTACGACGCAAGCGTCCAGACGTCGCGCTTGTCGTTGTAGAGGCCGCCGGCGGTGCTCGTGGTCGGGTAGCCCGAGTCGTCGTCGGGGTCGTAGACGGGCGGGTTGTACTGGTCGACGCTCTTCACGCTCCACATGCCGTCGAGCGCGTAGTCGAAGGGGTTGCAGCTGAGCCACTGCGACGGGGAGTCGGCCATGGAGTCGGCGCCGACGCCCGAGAGCCGCAGGCTCTTCTCGACCTTGTACATGTAGATCTCGTGCTTGTGCTGGGACGGAACGGCGTTCGCCTGCACAGCCGTGACCGCGACCAGGGCCATGGGAGCGATGAGCGCTCCGACGGCGGCCGCGATGATTCTCCGGTACCGGGTATGAATCGTCATGACGACGATCTCCTTGCGTTGACAGGAAATAGGGCGTGAGCACGACTCCCGAGAGCGTTCCTCCGGCCCCCCCGGTCCGGTAGCAAGAAGATTAAGTCGCCGTCGCGACCACGAGAAACTGGTCTATGGCACTGGTCTATCGCGGTGATCTGGACCAGTGAGGGGCGCGTGACCGACCGCGGTGGCGGCTCAGGACGAACCACACGACCGCCAGCCCGACGAGGATCACCGGCAGGTGGGTGACCACGGTCAGCACCAGCAGGACGACCAGCACGACGACGAGCGGGGTCGGCACACCGCGGCGCCAGGGTGACATGCCGCCCGACCAGGAGGTCGAGCGACGCGCCGACGACTCCCGAGCCGGCGCCGGTGGTCCGTACCGGCCCGGGAGGTCGCGGAAGAGGGGTGCGAGCTCACCGCGGGTGCGCGCCGCCCAGACCCGGTCCAGGCGCTCGGCGTACTCGTCCGCGGTGAGCCGGCCCTGGGCGAAGTGCTCCCCGAGCTCGGTCGCCGCTTCCTCCCGGTCCGCGTCGCTCATCCGGAGGTGGTCGTCGGTCACGACTCGTCCTCCTCGTCTGCCGTCTGGTCCCCCTCGGCCAGCAGGCCGTAGAGGCGACGGCGAGTGTCGGCCAGGATGTCGGCCGCGTCGCGGCGCTGCTGGTCGCTGCCGTTGGTGACGATCTGCCAGACGGCGCCCATCACCTGACCGATCTCGGGCTTGAGGTCGACGGCGTCGTCGTCCTGGCGCTCGCGCTCCTCGAACGGCGTCCACACGTCGGCCAGCTCGTCGTTGTGCTCGTCGACGTACGCCTTGCCCTCGTCGGTGAGCTTGAGACTGCGACGGCCGCGGCTGTCGTCGGCCTCGATCAGGCCCTCGTCCTCGAGCTGCTGGATGGTCGGGTAGACCGAGCCGGGGCTCGGGCGCCACGCGCCGTTGCTGCGCTCGGCGATCTGCTGGATGACCTGGTAGCCGTTGATCGACTCGCCGCTCCACTGGGCGGTGCGCACGACGTCCAGGATCGCGGAGCGGACGTCGCCGCGCCGGACCCGAGGTCCGCGCTGGCGCTCGCCCTGGGCGAGGCCGAAGAGGCCGGCGACCCACGGTGGCGGCCCGGGGTGTCCCGGTCGACCGAAGCCGCCGGGTCCGAAGCCGCCCCACGGACCGCCGCCGCGGCGGCCGCCTCCGTGCTGGTTCCACTGCTGCTCGGCGTGGTCTGCCCACTGCCTGCTGAATCCACGGTGTCCCATGACAGGACTCCTCTCTGTGCGGGATGTCGCGGTGGCGACGTAGTGACAGTCGCCGATCCTTCGCGATATATCGTGAGCGTACGTCGATAGATCTGCCGGCACAAGGCGGAATACCCGGTGAACCGGGTACTCATGGACTTCTGGGGTGTTGCAACACCCGAGAACCCCAGGAACACCCGGTGAACCGGGTATTCCTGGGATCGGTCAGCGAGCCAGCCAGGCGGCGTACGCGTCGAAGGAGTACGGCCGACCGAGGAAGTCGGCGACGAGGTCGGCGGCGTCCTTCGAGCCACCGGCGGCGAGCACCCGGTCGCGGTAGCGGCCGGCGACCTCGGGAGCGAAGAGGTCGTCGGGGTCGAAGGCGCCGAAGAGGTCCTTCGCGATGACCAGCGACCACATGTAGGTGTAGTAGGCCGAGGAGTAGCCGCCGAGGTGGCCGAAGCTGGCGAACATGTGGGTGCCGTCGATGTAGGGGAACGGCGAGTAGCGCTCCTGCAGCTCGCGCATCGCGAGGGTGAGGTCGGCCGGCCGGTCGGTGTGGAACCAGTAGGACATCGCGGCGTAGAACATCTGGGTCCGGGCGTAGTAGCCCTTGCCGAAGTCGTCGGCCGCGCGCATCCGGTCGACGAGGTCGGCCGGGATCGGCTCACCGGACGCGTCGGTCGCGAAGCTCCGCAGCACATCGGCGTCCCACGCCCACTCCTCGAGCATCTGGCTCGGCGCCTCGACGAAGTCCCACTCGGTGGCGACGCCGGCGAACCGGGTCCACTCACCGCGGCCGGCGAGCACGTGGTGCACCAGGTGGCCGAACTCGTGGAAGAGCGTGACCACGTGGCTGTGCTCCATCAGCCCGCGGGAGAAGTTGCAGACGAGCACACCCTCGGCGAGCTGCCGGCCCGCCAGGCCCTTCGCGAGCGTGAACTGCGCGGCGTGCTTGAACTTCCCCTCGCGCGGGTGCAGGTCGAGGTAGATCCGGCCGAGCTGCTCGTCGCCCGAGTAGACGTCGTACGCCGTCACCTCGTCGTGCCACACGGGTGCGTCGGCGACCGGTTCGTAGCGCAGCCCGAAGAGCCGGCCGGTGACCTCGAGGAGTCCCTGACGCACCTTGGCGAAGTCGAAGTAGGTGCGGACCCGCTGGGCGTCGACGTCGTGCCGCTCCTGGCGCACCAGCTCCTCGTAGTAGACGGAGTCGGCGGTGTCGATCGACTCGGCGCCCGGCACGTCGCGGCGGTAGCGCTCCAGCAGGAGCTCGAGGTCGCGCTGCATCGGCCCGCTGGACACCTCGGCGATCCGGTCGATGAACTCCGGGATCGCCGGGCCCGTGCCGATCATCTTCACGTCGGCGTCGTACGACGCCCAGTCGGCGTAGCCGACCAGGTTCGCCAGCTCGTGACGCAGCGCGAACATCTCGCGCAGGAGCGCGTCGTTCTGCGGCCAGCCGCGCTCGAGGAACGCGACGGTGACCTCGCGGCGCGTGGCCGCGTCGTGCGCGAACGTCCGCACGGGTACGGCGTCGGGGTAGTCGGTCGTCACGTGCACGAGCCCGTTGTCGTCGACCGGGTGCGCGTCGAGCCAGTCCTGCGGCAGGCCGGCCAACCGCTCGGGAGGGAGCAGGACCGTGCGGACGTCGTCGCGGATGTTGCGGCTGAACTCCTGGCCGATCGCCGTCAGCCGCTCGTTGATCTCGCTGAGCCGCGCCCGGGTCGCGTCGTCGAGGTCGACGCCGGCGCGACGGAAGTCGTCGAGCGTCTTCTCGAGCAGCCGGGCGGCGATCGGGTCCAGCGCCGACGGGTCGAGGGCGGCGAAGACGTCGTAGAGCCCTCGGTCCTGGCGCAGGTCGGTGACGTAGCGGTCGACCTCGACCTCGGCCGCCTCGCAGGTCTCGCGCACGACCTCGCGCGGGTGCACGTTGGCGAAGAGCGACACCGCGGCCGACACACCACCGAGCTCGCGCGACACCTCGTCCCAGGTCTGCAGCACCGCGAGCGGCTCGGCCGGCGGCTGCTCGCGCAGCGACGCGACGAGCTCGCGGGCCGCGGCGAGACCGGCAGCGCTGCGGTGCTCCACCCACTCCCGCGCGTCATCGTGCGCGGGCAACGAGAGCGGCATCGTCGTCATGGAGCCAGACTGCCACGCCTCCGGGAGAGGTAGGCGCGCTCCGCGTCGTTCTCGGTCGCGTCGATCGCGGCGTCGTACGCCGCCCGTGCCTCGGCGCTGCGGCCGAGCCGGCGGAGCAGGTCGGCACGGGTCGCGTGCCAGGCGTGGTAGGTCGTGAGCGGCAGCCGGTCCACCTCGGCGAGCGCGACCTCCGGTCCGTCGAGCTCGGCGATCGCCACGGCCCGGTTGAGGGCGACGATGGGGCTCGGCGAGATCGCCTGCAGCTGCGTGTAGAGGGCGACGACCTGGCCCCAGTCGGTGTCCGCGGCGGCCGGCGCATCGGTGTGGACCGCGTTGATGGCGGCGAGCAGCTGGTAGTGGCCCGGCCGGTTCCTGGCGAGGCACTCGCGGACGAGCGCGTGGCCCTCGGCGATCAGCGCGCGGTCCCAGCCGCCGCGGTCCTGCTCGAGCAACGTGATCAGCTCGCCGCCGGCGACCCGCGTCGTACGCCGCGACTCGGTGAGCAGCATCAGCGCGAGCAGGCCGGCGACCTCGGGCTCGTCGGGCAGCAGCGACCGCAGGACCCGGCCCAGCCGGATCGCCTCTGCGGTGAGGTCCTCGCGGATCGGCGCGTCACCGGAGGTCGCGAGATAGCCCTCGTTGAAGACCAGGTAGACCACGGCGAGGACGCCGTCGAGGCGCGACGTCAGGTCGGCAGCAGCGGGCACCCGGAACGGGATGTGGGCGTCCTTGATCTTCTTCTTCGCGCGGGTGATCCGCTGCGCCATCGTGGTCTCGGGGACCAGGAACGCCTGGGCGATCTCGAGGACGGTCAGCCCACCGAGGAGTCGCAGGGTCAGCGCCACCCGGGCCTCGGGCGCCAGGGCGGGGTGGCAGCAGGTGAACATCAGCCGCAGCCGGTCGTCCTCGACGATGCCGGTGGGCTCGTGGGGTGTGTCGTCGTCCAGCATGAGTGCCGCCTGGTGCTTGGCGTCGCGGCGCGACTCGCGCCGGATCCGGTCGATGGCCCCGTTGCGGGCCGTCGTGGTCAGCCAGCCGCCGGGGTTCGGGGGTACGCCGTCGACCGGCCAGCGCTCCAGCGCGACCAGCAGGGCTTCGGCGGCCGCCTCCTCGGCGAGGTCGATGTCGCCGAGCCGGCGGACCAGCGAGGCGACCACCCGGCCGTACTCCTCGCGGTAGATCCGCTCGACCGCGTCCCGGGCCAGCTCGTGGGCTCCGCTCACGCGGGCTCGTCCTGGAAGGGGCGCACCTCGACCCGGCCGGCGCACGCCTTGGACCCCTCGGCGGCCCAGGCGAGCGCGGCGTCGAGGTCGGCCGCCTCGATGATCCAGAAGCCGCCGATCCACTCCTTCGACTCGGCGAAGGGACCGTCGGTGATGATCGGCTGGTCCGGGCGACCGTCGACGGTGGTGGTCGACCCGATCGGCGCCAGACCACCGGCGAACACCCAGGCGCCGGAGGCCTGGAGCTTCTCGTTGAAGCGGTCCACCGCCTCGAAGACGGGCTGCCTCTCCTCCGGCGTCAGCTCGACGTCGACGTCGGATCCGTTCACGGACAGCAGGTACTGCGTCATGGGAGCTCCTCCTCTGCGTGGGCCGCTGACCGGCCCGTCACCATCTCCACGAACGGACCGAGCCTCCTACGACACCCTTCCCGAAATTCGCCTGCTCTGCCTACGGTGGCTGCCATGTCGACCCCGGAGCTCCGCCTGCGATCGACCGTCCTCGGCTCACCCGACCCCGCCGCCCTGGCCGACTTCTACCGCCAGCTGCTCGGCTGGAAGGTGCGCGACGAGGAGCCGGACTGGGTCGAGCTCTGGTCGCCGGACGGCGGTGGCTCCCTGGCGTTTCAGCTCGAGGGAGGTCACGTCCCGCCGACCTGGCCGGGCAGCCCGGGCGACCAGCAGATGCAGATGCACCTCGACATCGAGGTCGACGACCTGCCGCAGGCCGTCGCCCACGCCACCGCACTCGGTGCGAGCCTGGCCGACGCGCAGCCCCAGGACGACGTACGCGTGCTGCTCGACCCGGCAGGACACCCGTTCTGCCTCTTCGCGTCGGGCGGCTGACGACGTACCGTCGGACCATGACGGACTCCGCCACCGACTGGGGTGACCTCTACCGCGAGCACGTGAGCGCCGTGTCGGCGCTGGTCGGCGGGCTCGACGACGACCAGCTGACGATGCGCGTGCCGGGATCCCCGGAGTGGACGGTGCGCGAGGTGCTCGCCCACCTCGCCGGCGGGCCGGCCGACTCGATCAGCGGCCGGACGGAGGGCGCACCTGGCCCCTCGTGGACCGCCCGGCACGTCGCCGAGCGGAGCGGCGTCCCGGTCCCGGAACTCGTGGCCGAGCTGCAGTCCAACCAGGACGCGATCGCCGACTCGACCGTCGACAATCCCCGACCCGCGGTCGTCTGGGACATCGCGGTCCACCACGCCGACCTGCACGAGGCCCTCGGCCGCGGCATCCCGCCCGAGCGGATGTGGCAGCCCGTGGTCGGCGCGGTCGCGCCGATGAAGTTCGGCGCGGCCGGCGTGCCGGAGGACGTCGACCCCTACGAGCTCTTCCGCGCCCTCTTCTCGCGCCGGTCCCGGACCCAGATGCAGGCCTGGGGTCTGCCGCTGTCTCCCGACCAGCTCGACGAGCTCTGCATCTTCGGGCCCAGGGACGACGACCAGCCCGTACCCTGAGTAGGTGCTCCCTCGGTCTATCGTCGCGCGCGCTGGCGCGTTCCTCGCGGTCCTCGCCCTCGGCTCGGCCGTCCTGGTCGCGCCCAGCAGCGCGGAGCGGAGCAGCCAGGACCGGACCGCGCACGCCGCCACGAAGGCGAAGGACCCCCGCAAGAAGCTTGGGCTGTTCGTCGACCCGAAGATGCCGGCGTACAAGCAGGGCGGCGTCTACCGGACGTCGATCGGCAGCCGTCCTCAGGCGTTCTGGCTGATCCCCGAGGCCTTCGACACCGACCACGTGAAGAGCTGGGTCGACGGCTACGTCGGTGACGCCGCGGCGACCCACAAGACGCCGATGCTGACGGTCTACGGGATCCCCGGTCGCGACTGCGGCCAGTACTCCTCGGGCAACCCGCTGAAGACCGCCCCGGAGTACCGCGCCTGGATCCGGCAGATCGCCAAGGGGCTGGTCAAGCGGCACGCGATCGTCGTCCTCGAGCCTGACGCCCTCCCTCTCTTCAGCAGCCCGGTCGAGACCTGTCCCACCAAGCCGGCCGGGTGGAAGGGGATGCTGAGCTACGCCAGCAAGACCCTCGCCCAGACCGGCGCCTGGGTCTACCTCGACGCGGGTCACTCGAACTGGACGCCGTACGACACCCGTCCGCAGGTCCTGAAGGACGCCGGCATCAAGTACGCCCGCGGCTTCAGCACCAACGTCTCGAACTTCCGCCCGACCTCGGACGAGAAGGCCTATGCGACCTTCCTGCTCCAGGGCCTGCGCAAGATCGGCGTCACCGGCAAGCACTACGTCATCGACACGTCGCGCAACGGCGCGGCCCCGGTCGGCGACGGCCACGACACCATCAACCCGACCTGGGCACGGATCGGCACCCGGCCCAAGCTCGTCTTCGACGGCGCCTTCGACGGCACGCTCTGGGTCAAGCACCCGGGCGAGTCCGACGGTCAGGTCAACGGCGGCAACGCGTCGGGCAAGTGGTGCACCATGCTCGCCGACCGGTTGCTCAAGGGCTCTTCGACCCAGACCTACTGCCCGGAGTGACGCGGTGGCGACGTACGCGGTCAACCCCGACGCCGTCGCCCACGCGCGTGCGCTGATCGGGAAGAAGCAGTACGTCCTCGACAGCGACTGGGGCGACGTGCAGCCGGACGCCGACGCGCAGAACGCCTACCTCGAGCGCCATTCGTGGGCCGAGTACGCCGCCTGGCACCTCGGCCTCACCGAGGGCGCGAACGACGAGACCAAGGCGCGGCACGCGTTCGGCTACGGCGACTTCCGGCGGGTGCACCGCTCCGGGTTGATCGCCTGCGTCTACCGCGCCGCCGAGTGGCGGCACAAGAAAGTGGAGCTCGCCGCCCACGACCTGCTGCAACTCCTCGACCGGACCGCCGGCATCGAGTAGTCCGTCCCGGGGTTTCGAGACAGGCGCTAGCGCGCCTTCCTCAACCACCGACCCCCGGTGGTTGAGGAAGGACGAAGTCCTGTCTCGAAACCCCGGAAACCAACGCGCTCACCTCGGCTGCGGAGGTTTCGAGACGGCGCTAGCGCGCCTCCTCAACCCACGGCACCGGGGGTTGAGGAAGGACGAAGTCCTGTCTCGAAACCCCGGAAACCAACGCGCTCACCTCGGCTGCGGAGGTTTCGAGACGGCGCTAGCGCGCCTCCTCAACCCACGGCACCGGCGGTTGAGGAAGGACGAAGTCCTGTCTCGAAACCCCGGAAACCAACGCGCTCACCTCGGCTGCGGAGGTTTCGAGACGGCGCTAGCGCGCCTCCTCAACCCACGGCACCGGGGGTTGAGGAAGGACGAAGTCCTGTCTCGAAACCCCGGAAACCAACGCGCTCACGTCGGCTGCGGGGGTTCCGAGACGGCGCTGGCGCGCCTCCTCAACCACCGACCCCCGGTGGTTGAGGAGGACGAAGTCCTGTCTCGAAACCCCGGAAACCAACGCGCTCACCTCGGCTGCGGGGGTTTCGAGACGGCGCTGGCGCGCCTTCCTCAACCACCGTCAGGCCTTGTCCTCCGCCAGCGTGAAGGCGACGACCGCGTTGGCGTGGCCGTGGCCCATGCCGTGCTCGTCCTTGAGGAGCGCGACCAGGTCCATGTGCTTCGCGCCGGCGCCGTAGCCCGGCGCGGAGCGCACGACTGCCTGCCACTCCTCGACCGGTCGGCCGTACTTCTTCTCGATGGACGGGAAGTACGACGCCGGTCCCTGCACCTTCTGCTCAGTCATGCTCGTACCGACCTCTGCTCCGTGTTGATCTCATCGGTCACCAGCCCGACGTGCCCGGGGCGCCCTTGAAGGGGCCGACGACACGGCTCGTGATCCAGCCGCCGTAGAAGCTGCCGGGCTGGGGCACCACCACTTCCCCGTCGACGGTGCACCGGTCGACCAGCCCGGGCATCACGGCGATCGCGCCGGCGATCACCTCGAAGCCGGGCGACGGCAGCTCGTAGAACCAGCCCGCACGGGAGGCGACGACGTCGTCGGCGACGAGGTCGACGTACGACGCCTGCCCCTTCCACTCGCACCAGCTGCGACCGACCGCCGGGCGCAGGGTGCCGGCGGCGAAGGCGGCCCGCGGCAGGTAGTACGTCGGCGGGTGGCTGGTCTCCAGGACCCGCCACGAGGTCCTGGTGCTCGCGACCACCCGGCCACCGAGCTCGATCTCGACCAGCTCGCTGCTGGGCTCGACCCGGGGCGGGCGCGGGTAGTCCCAGACCGACTCGACCGTGGGCTTCGTCATGTCCCGACGTTACCGGTGCGGGGAACATCCGCTGCCGGGGTTAGGTTCGGGGATCGTGCGCAGTCTCCGGGGCCTGGTGGCCGACACCCGACCTCTCGGCAACGAGCACTTCCGCCGTCTCTGGATCGCGAACATCATCACGGTCGTCGGCGCCCAGCTGACCGTCGTGGCGGTCCCGGCCCAGATCTACGCCGACACCGGCTCCTCGGCGTACGTCGGCCTCACCGGCCTCTTCGGCCTGGTGCCGCTGGTCGTCTTCGGACTGTGGGGCGGCGCGCTCGCGGACGTCTTCGACCGTCGCACGATGCTGATCATCACGACCACCGGGCTGATCGGGACGAGCGCGCTCTTCTGGCTCCAGGCGTTCGCCGGCAACTCGAACGTGTGGCTGCTGCTCTGCCTCTTCTCGGTGCAGCAGGCGTTCTTCGCGGTCAACCAGCCGACCCGCAGCGCGATCCTGCCCAAGCTGCTCGATCCGCACCTGCTGCCGGCGGCCAACTCGCTCAACATGACGATCTTCACCGCCGGGGCGATCGCCGGTCCGCTCGTCGCGGGTGTGCTGATCCCGGTCATCGGCTACGAGTGGCTCTACCTGATCGACACCTTCACGCTCTTCGCGACCCTGAGCGCGGTGATCCGGCTGCCGCGACTGCCGGTGGTCGACGCCGCCAAGGGCACCCCGGGTCTGCGGTCGGTGATCGAGGGCTTCGCCTACCTGCGCGGTCACCCGGTGCTGATGATGTCCTTCGTCGTCGACCTGATCGCGATGGTGTTCGGCATGCCGCGAGCGCTCTTCCCGGAGATCGCACACGCGTCGTTCGGTGGCCCCGACGAGGGCGGCCTGGTGTTCGCGCTGCTCTTCGCCGCGATCCCCCTGGGGTCGGTGATCGGCGGCATCTTCTCCGGGTGGGTGTCTCGCGTCGACGCGCAGGGCCGCGCGGTCATCATCTGCATCCTGGTGTGGGGCGCCGCGATGACGGGCTTCGGCCTCGCGGTCGGACTGGCGTCGTACGCCCAGCAGGCAGCGCTCGTCATCGCCCTGGTCATGCTGGTCATCGGTGGTGCGGCCGACATGGCGTCCGCGGCCTTCCGCACGAGCATGCTGCAGAGCGCTGCTGACGACTCCGTGCGCGGGCGGCTCCAGGGCATCTTCATCGTCGTGGTGGCCGGTGGCCCCCGGATCGCGGACGTCGTCCACGGCGCGAGCGCGGCGATGGTGGGGACGGCGGCGGCCGCGGCCGGTGGCGGAGTCCTCGTCGTGATCGGGACCGTCGTCGCGTCGCTCGCGGTGCCGTCGTTCATTCGTTACCGGATCACCCGGACACCTACCATCGCTGGGTGAATCGACCGGTGATCGACCCCGACGACCTGGCCACGACCGTGCGCGTGCTCGGCCAGCTGCACGACCTCGACGAGGACGACCCGGACCTGGTGACGGTCAAGCGCGCGGCCTCGCACATGTACAAGGCGCTGAAGGCCGAGCGCCGGATGCGCAAGCGGGCCGCCGAGCTCGCCCACGACCGCGCGATCACCGAGGCGACCGCGACCGGTTCCCCGATGCGCATCGACGACGAGACCCTCGGCATCCCGCTCGTCTCCAACGCGCCCGGTGCCTTCGCCGGCGAGCTGATCAATCCGCGCGGCTGCTACATCTGCAAGCAGGACTACACGCTGGTCGACGCGTTCTACCACTACCTCTGCCCGACCTGCGCGGCCATGTCGCACGCCAAGCGCGACCAGGGCACCGACCTCACCGGCAAGCGCGCGCTGCTCACCGGCGGCCGCGCCAAGATCGGCATGTACATCGCCCTGCGCCTGCTCCGCGACGGTGCGCACACGACGATCACGACCCGCTTCCCGCACGACGCCGTACGCCGGTTCTCCGAGCTCGAGGACAGCGCCGACTGGATCGACCGCCTCAAGATCGTCGGCATCGACCTGCGCGACCCGACCCAGGTGATCTCGCTGGCCGACGAGGTCGCCGCGGCCGGCCCGCTCGACATCCTGATCAACAACGCCTGCCAGACCGTGCGCCGCAGCCCGGGCTCCTACGCCCCGCTGGTCGAGGCCGAGCGGGCTCCGCTGCCGTCCGGCGTCACGCTGCCCGAGATCGTGACCTTCGACCACATCAGCGATGCCCACCCGGCCGCGATCGCCGGCACCCTGCGCCAGCACGCGGTCGCTCACCACGAGACCCCGGCCCACACGCCGGCCTCGATCACCTCGCTCGCGCTGCAGGCCGGCAACGCCAGCCTCGAGGCGCACCTCGCCGGCACCGCCGTCGACGCGGGCGGCCTGCTGCCCGACCTGCAGACCACCAACTCGTGGACCCAGACCGTCGACGAGGTCGACCCGTTGGAGCTGCTCGAGGTGCAGCTCTGCAACGCGACCGCGCCGTTCCTGCTGATCTCACGGCTGCGGTCGTCGATGCGGGCCTCGACCGCGCGGCGTACGTACGTCGTCAACGTGTCCGCGATGGAGGGCCAGTTCGGTGGCCGCCGCTACAAGGGGCCGGGCCACCCGCACACCAACATGGCCAAGGCGTCACTCAACATGCTGACCCGTACCAGCGCGGGCGAGATGTTCGAGACCGACCAGATCCTGATGAACGCCGTCGACACCGGCTGGATCACGGACGAGCGCCCGCACCAGGAGAAGCTGCGGATCGCCGCCGAGGGCTGGCACGCCCCGCTCGACCTGGTCGACGGCGCTGCTCGGGTCTATGACCCGATCGTGCGCGGCGAGGCGGGCGAGGACCTCTACGGCCACTTCCTGAAGGACTTCGAACCCGTCGCGTGGTGATGGGTCTCGACAGGCTCGACCACCGGAGGTGGAACAGCCGGGTCCCTGAAACGGTTGAGCCAGGCATGACCACCATCGGAATCATCGGCAGCGGCAACATCGGCGGCACCCTCGCGAAGCTCTTCGCGGCCCAGGGCCACGACGTCGTGATCAGCAACTCGCGCGGGCCGGAGACGCTGGCCGACCTCGTCTCCGAGATCGGCGGCACCGCCCGCGCGGCCACCGCGGCGGAGGCGGCCGAGGCCGGCGAGATCGTCGTCGTGTCGATCCCGTTCCTCGCGATCGACTCCGTGCCGGTCGAGCCGCTGGCCGGCAAGATCGTCATCGACACCAACAACTACTACTGGGAGCGCGACGGCCACGTCGCAGACATCGACGAGGGCCGCTCGACGCCGAGCGAGGCGCTGCAGGCGCACCTGCCCGACTCCCACGTCGTGAAGCTCTTCAACGCGATCCGCTCCGACCACCTGCTCACCCAGGGCGTGCCCGCGGGCTCGGACGGACGGCGCGCGCTCCCGATGGCCGGCGACGACGAGTCCGCCAAGGCCACCGTGGCGTCGCTGGTCGACGGGATCGGCTACGACGTCGTCGACACGGGGTCGCTCGCCGACAGCTGGCGCTTCGACCGGGACCAGCCGGCGTACGGTCCCGAGGTCGACGCCGCCGCCCTCACCGAGCTGCTCGGCCAGGCGAAGCGCGCCTCCGCCACCGCGTAGTCGAGCGGTGCCAAGATCCCGTCATGGACGGGATGGAGTGCGACAACTGCGGGGCGACGATGCGCTGGGAGACCTCCCACTCGCGCTGCGACCGGTGCGGCTACATCCGGCCGTGCTGCGAGGGCGCGCCGGTGTCGGCGAGCTGCGTCGTGCCTGCCGCATCGAGCTAGGCGCCGAGCAGGCCGCGGACGTACGCCGCCTGGCCGACGTGCTGCATGTCGTCGTTGACCACGCTGACCAGCCGCGCGCCCAGCGTCACCGGCGGGTCCCAGCTCGTGTCGACGACCCGGTCGAGGTCGTCGGCCTCGAGCGCCTCGACGTACGCGACGGTCTGCGCGTGCACCGCCGTGAGGTAGTCGGACAGCAGGTCGCTGGTCGCCAGGACGTGGCCGACGTCCTCGGACGACTGGCCGTAGCCGATGGCGCTCTCGTCGAAGGGCAGGCCGAAGGCGTCGGCGTAGCCCTGCGACGTCCACACCTGCGCGATCCCGGCGACGTCGGCGACGTGGTCGTCCTGCACGCGGGCGAGGTGCCAGAGCAGCCACGCGATGGAGTTCGCGTCGGGCGTGGGTCGGTGGGAGAGCTGGTCCTCGGAGAGGTCCCTGACCGCGGCCAGCCCGGTCTGGTGGATGCGGTCGAAGGCGTCGACGAGCACCTGCGCAGGAGTCATGCGTCGACGGTAGCCGGGCTGTCTAGCCGGTGAGCTTCTCCAGGCGGGTGCGCAGCAGTGCCGTGCGGTGGGCGTTGCCGGGCAGCGCGACGTAGTCGTCGCCCCGGGCCGCCAGCAGCGCGTCGTCGAGACGGCGTACGGCGCCCGGCGGGTAGCGGTAGTCCATCCGCGCCGTGATCCGCTCGGCATCGACGCCACCGAGCAGCTCCCCGAGCTCGGCGAGCGACGTGATGCCCAGCTCGGCGAGGAGCCCGGCGATCCAGGCGTAGTGGTCCGACCGGGACCACTCGGCATCGGGGTACTGCCCGGCGAGGTACGCCGCGAGCTCGCGCGGGGTGATCTCGTCCGCGTCGGTGGCGACCTCCTCCTCGATCGCGGAACCGCCGCGGAGCCGGTCGCGGATCGTGGTGAACTCCTGATCCGCGAGCTCGAGCAGGCCGGCCGCGAGCGTGAAGCGGCGGTCGAAGTCGCGGGCGTGCTCCTCGGGGACCGTGCCCTTGTAGCGGATGTCGTGCTCGAACTCGGCCCACGCGTGCTGGAGCACGGTGCGGACCTGGACCTGAGCCGCGGGCCCACCGTTGCGCGCGACCTGGAGGTGACGGCTGGCGTAGCCGAAGCGGCCCTCGCTGGCGGTCTCCTGGCCGAGGTCGCGGTCGTCGAGGACGGTGAGGTAGGACCCGAGCACCTCGGCCACCGCGGACACGTCGCTGCGCACGTAGGTGATGACCCGGATCCCGATCTGGTCGGTGATGTCCTTCATCGGGTCGGGGTAGACCGGCTGGCCGTCCAGGGTGCGGGCCGCCTTGGTCGCGAAGGACTCGATGCTCTTCGCACGACCGGTGACGGTCAGGTAGTTGATGCCGGCCTCGTCGAGGATCGAGGTCACGAGGGCGACGTACTCCTGCGCGTCCTGGACCAGCGCCGCGTGACCGCGGGCGTACTGGTCGACGGCAGCGCGCACGCGCGCGTGGGTGTCGGGGATGGCGGGCGTGACGATGTAGCCGTGCTCGAAGTCGCCGTAGACGCGGGTGCGCTCGGGCCAGCGCTCGGCGAAGAGCGCGACGTAGGCGCAGACCACGGCGTCGACCTGGTCCTCGACGCGGCGCAGGTCGACCTTGCGGGTGGCGCCCTCGACCTGCGCGCGCAGCGCCTGCCAGGCGGGCGTCGGCGGGACGATCTGCTCGACGTGCGTCATCAGGGTCAGCAGCTCGGAGCGCAGGAACGCGAGGTCGCGACCAGGCTTCTGCTTGTACTTCAGCGTCTTGCTGAGCCCGAAGAGCACGACGGTCGCGGGGTGCGGGTAGACCTCGATCGCGCGGCGCTCGCGACCCGAGCGCGGGTCCATGTCGAGGCCGAGGCGCTTGCAGATCCGGGCACCGCGGCTGCCGTTCCTGAACTCCGGCTTGCCCGTGTTCGACGGGTGCGTGCCGGCCTCGTAGCGGCGGAAGTCCTTGCTGAGCTGCTTCTCGGCCGGGCGGGAGCCGGTGGGGTTCGTGACGATGAGCGGCGCGTCGACACCGACCAGGCACGGACCGTCGACGTACGGCGCCAGCCGCTCCGCGATCTCGTCGTCGGTGCGCACGGCCGAGACGTGCACCAGCTGGCCGTCGGCGTCCAGGACGGCCAAGCCCGTGGGCTCGCGCTCACCCCAGGCGAGGTCGATCCCGACGAAGTGCATGGCCACAGACTGCCCTAGCGGGCAACCAGGGCGGGCACGACGTACCGCTCGACCATCGCGCGCTCGTCGGCGTCGTCGCGGCCGGGCACGATCAGCAGGGAGACGACCACCCGCACCAGCCAGCGCGCGGTCTCCTCGTCACCCAGCCCGCCGACCACCGCCTCGGACTGCGCGAGCTCCGCCGTCGTCCCCGCGTCGGCGGCCCCGAACCAGGCGATCAGCTCGGGCCTGGCGCGCACCTCGCGCACCGCGGCGAGGACCGCCTCGACGACGTCGTCGGTGGGCAGCAGCGCCCCGATCCGGCGGGCCTCGCGGTGGACGAAGGCGACGTGCAGCTCGTGACGGTCGGCGAAGTAGCGGTAGAGGGTCGCGCGCGAGCAGCCCGCCGCTCGGGCGATCTCACCCATGCCGACCGTGTTGACCCCCTGGGCGGCGAAGAGGCCGGCCGCGGCTTCGAGGATCTGCTCGGCGTTCATCCCGCGACCCGGAACGGCACGGTCGTGGGTCGGCGCACGTAGGGGCCGGGCGCCCACTCGACCGCGTCGAGGTCGACGGTGAAGTCGGGGCAGCGGGCCAGCAGCTCCTCGAGGGCGACCCGTGCCTGCAACCGGGCGGCGGACGCGCCGAGGCAGTGGTGGCTGCCCTGGCCGAAGGTCAGGATCTGTGACGGCTTGCGGCGTACGTCGAGCTCGTCGGCGTCCGCCCCGTAGCGCCGCGGGTCACGGTTGGCCGCTCCGTACAGCAGCAGGACGCGTCGGCCGGCCGGGATCGTCGTGCCGTGCAGCTCGACGTCACGGGTGGTCGTGCGCGCCAGCCCCTGCACGGGCGAGGTCAGGCGCAGGAGCTCGTCGACCGCGTCGCCGACCAGCGCTTGGTCGTCGATCAGCAGCCGTCGCTGGTCGCGGTCGGACTCGAGCAGCTGGACGCTCCCGCCGAGCATGCCGGTCGTCGTGTCGTTGCCGCCGGTGACGACCGCGAAGACGTAGCTGAGGATGGACAGGATCCCGCGGTCGTCGTCGCCGACGCCGGCGGAGACCAGGTGGGAGATGGTGTCGTCGCCAGGCTCCGTGCGCCGCCACGCGATCAGCTCGGAGAAGTAGGCCATCATCTCGCCGATCGCCTGCGTGGCCCCGGCGATGTCGCCCGACGAGCTGGCCGCGACGATCGCGTGCGTCCAGTCGTCGAAGCGCTCACGCCCGTCGTCGGGCACGCCGAGGTAGTGGGCGACGACCATGCTGGGCAGCGGCTTGAACAGCGCCTCGACCAGGTCGCCGCCGCCCTCGTCGCGCAGCCGGTCGAGCCGCTCGACGACGAACGCCCGGACCGCCGGCTCGACGGTGGTCACCTGGCGCGGGGTGAAGCCGCGCGAGACCAGCTTGCGGAAGGCCGTGTGGTCGGGCGGATCCATCATCACCAGCGGCAGGTTGTCGGCCAGGCCGATGGTCTCCAGCTCGTCGTACTCGACGGTGAGGCCCTGCGCTGAGGAGTAAGTCGCGGTGTCGACCGCGGCCGCCATCACGTCGGCGTGCCGGGACAGCACGTAGTAGTCGCGGCCCCCGGAGCGCTCGACGTGGTGCACCGGGTCGTGGTCGCGCAGGTCGGCGTACATGGACCACGGGTCGCCCCAGGTGTCAGCCGTGCCGGGTCGGTACATGGGGCCCAGCGTGAGACAAATCGAACGATTTGTCTAGCCGCCGTTGGTTGAGGAAGGACGAAGTCCTGTCTCGAAACCCCGCGGGACTTGTCCAGCCAACCGTTGGTTGAGGAAGGACGAAGTCCTGTCTCGAAACCCCCGAAGGCCACGGCGCTATGTCGGTTGCGGGGTTTCGAGACAGGCGCTAGCGCGCCTTCCTCAACCACCGACTGGTCAGTCGACCTCGGCGCGCTCCAGGGCGGCCCGGGCGCGCTGGGCGGCGCTGACGGCGCGGTCGCGGCGGGCGTGCCGGGCGGCGTCCTCGCGGGCGACCTGGCGGGCGTGCTGGAGCACGATGGCGGGGTTGACGGTGAGCGGGTTCATGGCTGCCTCCGATGGGTGATCTGGCAGTCACGCTTCCTGCTGAGGTACTGCCCGGACATCGGGAGGAGTCCCTAGAGGCCCCTCAGATACCACGGGCGCCGACACCGGGGCATGGTGGCCGAACGGCACCGAGTCGGCGTAGCCGAGGGCGGCCAGCACGCTGGGCAGCATCGCCTTGGCCGTACGCCGGTAGCCCGCACCCGACGGGTGGAAGCGGTCGAGCGCGAACATCTCGTCGGGCTGGGTGATGAAGAACGGACCGACCACGTCGGCCAGCGACACCGCGCGACCGCCCCGCTCGGTGGTGACCTGGCGCTGCACCGCCGCGAGCTGCCGAGAGGCCCGGGCGCCGAGCGTGCGGAGCGGCTGCGGGAGCGGCTGCAGGGCCCCGAGATCCGGGCAGGTGCCGACGACGACCTCGGTCCCCTGCTCGCGCAGCGCGACGACCGCGTTGCCGAGGTCACGACCGGACTCCGACGTGCGCACCCGGTGGGTGATGTCGTTGCCCCCGACCACGATCACCGCGACATCGGCCCGGTAGCCCGGCGGCAGGTCGGCGATCTGGCCGGCGAGGGCGGAGGTCTCGGCACCGACGACGGCTCCCGTGTGCAGCCGGACCGCGCGGTGGGTGGCCTTCGCCAAGCGCTTGGCGAGCTGGCCGCCGAGGGTGTCCCTCGGGTCGTCCGCACCGAGGCCGGCTGCGATGGAGTCGCCGAGCAGCAGGAGGTCGACGGGGTCGCCGTACTTCTTCTTGTAGACGCGGTCCGCCGAGAAGGCCTCCTCCCCCAGCGGCTTGCCGATCACCCGGCGCGCCGAGTTGGCCTGCAGCTTGAGGGCGTACGTCGACGCCGCCACCGTGGTCACCGCGCCTGCCGCCGAGACAGCCGCCGTGACGGTCACCCGTCGCCAGCTCACGGGCACCACGTCACCAGACCCCCTTGACCGGCCGGGGGACGGCGGGTGACCGCCGGGTGTACGGCCCCACCAGGACCGTCGCCCACTCTTGGCGCGACGTTCAACGCACGGCCAGGAGACCGGTCCTCCGCCTCCCTAGCCTCGCCTCGTGATCACCCGTGGCGCCGTCGGCTCGGTCCTGGTCCTGCTCGGCGGGCTGGTGACCCAGGTGCTGCCGTGGTCGAGCCCGATGGCCGACGCCCCGCTCCTCGGCACGATGCGCGAGTCGACGACCGGCCGGATGATCGGGCTCGTCGTCGTGGTCGCGGGGCTCGCGCTGCTCGGGTCCGCCTGGCTGCAGCTGCTCCGCGCGACCCATCCCAACACCGGCCTGCCCACGGGGCAGCGGCTCAAGACGGTGCACGTGGCCGCCCTCTCGTGGAGCGCGCCGCTGCTGCTCGCGCCGCCGCTCTTCAGCCGCGACGGCTGGAGCTATGCGGCGCAGGGCGCACTCACGCACATCGGGCTCTCGCCCTACATCTGGACGCCGAGCATCTTCGACGGGCAGATCCGGGAGGGCGTCGACCCGCTCTGGCTCAACACGCTGACGCCGTACGGGCCGCTGCCGCTGGCCTGGGGCTCGTTCGTCGCCGGGATCACGGACAACCCGTGGCTGATGGTCGTCGGCTACCGGGTGCTCGCGCTGGTCGGGCTGGCGATCCTGGCCCGGGCGGTGCCGCGGCTGGCGCGGGCCACCGGGCAGGACGTGGCGCGGGCGTCGGCACTCGTGATCGCCTGCCCGCTGACGATCGCCCAGGGCGTCGGCGGCGTCCACAACGACCTGATCATGGCGGCGCTGATGGCCGCGGCCCTCGCCGTCGCCCTCGACCACAGCTGGGTCCTCGGTGCGGTCCTGGCCGGTGCGGCCGCAGCGGTGAAGGTGCCCGGTGGCGTCGTCGCCATCGGCGTCGCCCTGGTCTCGCTGCCTCTGCTGGCCGGTCTCTTCCCGCGGCTGCGGCGGCTGACGGCGGTCGGTGCGGTCGCCGTGGCCGTGCTCGTCGGCTCCGGTGCGCTGATCGGCGTGGGGACCGGCTGGATCCACGCGCTCGGCACCCCGGGCATCGTGCGTACGCCGCTGTCGCTCACGACCCAGGTCGGGGTGCTGCTCGGCCACGTCGACGGCCACGCGCTCGCCATCGTGCGGACGCTCGGGCTGGCGGTCGCCGCCGCCCTGGTCGCGTGGTTCGCCCTGCGCGGACGCACCGGTGACCGGGCCAGCGCCGTGCGCACGACGGCGAACCTCGCGACGGCGGTCGTGCTGCTCGGTCCGGCCGTGCACGGGTGGTACCTGCTCTGGGCGCTGCCGTTCCTCGCCGCCTGCGCGTGGGGTCCCCCGATCGACGCGCTGGTCCGTGACGCCGCGCTTCTGCTCGGCATCATCGCGCCGCTCGACTCCTCGCTGCGCGGTGCGCCGACCGAGATCATCGTGGTCGCCGCCCTGGTGATCGCCACGGCGATCCGCCTGCGGCTCTCGCACCGGGAGCCTCAGGCTGCCCCACCTCAAGCAGGTGTGCCCCAGCGCCTCTCGGGCTCGTCGCTCGCACCGTGAACCGCGAGCATCGCCTCGACGGTCCGGTCCCACGGGTAGCGCTCGGCACGACGCCGCGCACCCGCCCGCGTGAGGTGCCGCGGCCGGCTGGTGATCCGCAGGACCGCGTCGGCGAGCGCGGCCGGCTCGGGCGCTGCCCAGTCCCCGCTGGCCGCGTCGACGAGCTCGCGGGCGCCTCCGACGTCAGCGGTCACGACCGGCGTCCCTGACGCGAGCGCCTCGAGGACCGCCAGCCCGAAGGTCTCGGCCGGGCAGACCGACAGGGCCGCATCGGCGCGGGCGATCCGCGCGCTGAGGTGCCCGCGCCCGGCGACGTGGCCGTGGAAGACGACCGGTGCGCCGTGGGCCATCCGCTCCAGCTCGGCCCGGTGCGGGCCCTCGCCGTAGACGTCGAGCCGGACGGGCACACCGCGGCGGTGCAGCTCGAGCGCGGTGGCGACGGCGAGGTGCGGGCTCTTCTCGCGCGAGAGACGGCCGACGTGCACGAGCCGGAGCGGGCCACCGTGGTCGTGGCCGCGGACCGGGCGGAAGGTGTCGAGGTCGACCCCGAGCGGGATCTGGTGGGTCGGGGTCCCGACCTTCGCGGCGGCGAGCGAGAACTCCCCACGGGCGTACGACGAGGTCACGACGACCGCGTCGAAGCGCCGGACCAGGATCCGGTTGAGCGCCGCGGTGGAGGCGGTCGCGCCGGCCTCCCAGCCGGTGCGCAGGGAGAGCATCGCGTCGAGCCGCTCGTGGGAGAAGAGCACCGACCGGACCCCGTTGCGGCGCGCCCAGCCCGCGACCGGCAGCAGGGTCCACTTGTCGGAGACCTCGACCGACGTGGGCCGGAAGCTGTCCAGGACCTCGGTCACCCGCCAGGGCTCGAGGATCAGCCGGTAGCCGCCGCCGACCCGCGGCGCGCGCACCTGCACGACGTCGCCGTGCTCGGTCGAGGTCCGGGCGTCACGCGACCCGGGCACGATCAGCAGGCGGCGTACGCCGGCCGCGGCGTAACCGGCGCCGAGGGCGTCGACCGCGTGCTTCATGCCGCCCGACGTGGGGCCGACGAAGTTCGCGAGCTGGGCGATCCGCACGGTCAGGCGGCCGCGGCGGCGCCGGCGAGGACCCCGGTGTAGTGCCGGTCGACCAGCTCGCCCACCACGCCGGCCCAGCTGCGACCGGCCACCGACTGCACGGAGCGGGCGGCCATCTCGTCGCGCAGACCGGGTGAGCGCAGCAGTGTCGCGACGCAGTCGCGGAGGGAGCCGAGGTCGGTCGGGTCGAAGAGCAGGCCGGTGCGGCCGGGGTCGACCAGGTCGAGCGGTCCGCCGGCCGCGGGCGCGACGACCGGCACCCCGCTGGCCTGCGCCTCCTGGATGGTCTGGCAGAAGGTCTCGGCGTCGCCGGTGTGCACGAAGACGTCGAGCGAGGCGAACGCCTCGGCGAGCTCCTGGCCCCGCAGCATCCCGGTGAAGACGGCACCCGGGAGCCGGCGCTCGAGGTCCGCGCGCGCCGGTCCGTCACCGATCACCACGAGCTGGACGCCCGGGAGTGCGGCCAGCACCGCGAGCCGGTGCACCTGCTTCTCATGGCCGAGCCGCCCGACGTACCCGACCGCGAGGCGACTGCCGTCGGTCCAGCGCCGGTGCAGCGCGGGGCTGCGGCGGTCGGGTCCGAAGAGGTCGAGCGCGATGCCACGGCCCCACCGGTGGAGGTGGGGTACGCCGAGGGCCGCGAGCTGGGCCATCGACGCGCTGGACGGGACCAGCGTGCGGTCCGCGCGGCGGTGCAGTCGACCCACCCAGCGGTCGACCACGGCGTCGGCGCGCAGGCCGTACTGACGCGCGAACCCGGCGATGTCGGTCTGGTAGACCGCGACCGTCGGCACGCCGAGCTGTTTGGCGGCGCGCATCCCGACCACGCCGAGCGCGATCGGGGACGCGAGGTGCACGCGGTCGGGGCCGAACCGGTCGAGCCCGCGACCCAGCGCGGAGTCGGGGAGGCCGATCGGGAAGGAGCGGTAGCCCGGCAGGCCGACCGAGCGGACCCGGACGACCGGGACCCCCTCGAAGTGGCCCGGCCCGGGTCCGGGAGCGACGACGAGGGCCTCGTGCCCGGCCTCGACGAGCTCGGTGACGACGTGGCGCACGGTGTTCGAGACGCCGTTGACCTGGGGCAGGAAGGACTCGGTCACGATCGCGACGCGCATGCCTTCACGCTGGGCGGGCCGGATGAACTGACGGTGACCCTCGCGGAAGAGTCGTGCGAAGTCCGGGTGGTTTCGAGACGGTTGCTAGCGCAACCTCCTCAACCGCCGATGGCGTACTCCCGGGCGATCGCGGCGCCCAGGCGCGCGTTGTGGCGCACCAGCGCGATGTTGGCGGTGAGCGAGGCGCCGCCGGTGATCTCGACGATGCGGCCGAGGAGGTACGGCGTGGCGTCCTTGCCGTGGATGCCGAGCGAGTCCATGTCGGCCAGGGCCTGGTCGATGATCACGCCGATCTCGTCGGCCGGGATCTCGTCCTCGGCCGGGATCGGGTTGGCGATCACGATGCCGCCGGCGATGCCGAGGTCCCACTTGGCCCGCATCACCGCGGCGACCTCGGCCGCGGTGTCGACGCGCATCGGGGCGGCGTGGCCGCTGGAGCGCGAGTAGAACGACGGGAACTCGTCGCTGCCGAAGGCGAGCACCGGCACGCCGAGGGTCTCCAGGGTCTCGAGGGTGAGTCCGATGTCGAGGATGCTCTTCACGCCGGCCGAGACGACCGCGACGTCGGTCGCGCCGAGCTCGGTGAGGTCGGCCGAGACGTCGAAGGTCTGCTGGGCGCCGCGGTGCACGCCGCCGAGCCCGCCGGTCACGAAGACCCGGATGCCGGCGAGCGCTGCGAGGCGCATCGTCGCTGCCACGGTGGTGGCGCCGTGGGTGCCGCGGGCGACCACGAACGGCAGGTCGCGGACGCTGACCTTGGTGACGTCGCCGTGGCTGGCGAGCAGCTCCAGGTCGTCCGGCGACAGGCCGATCTTCGGGCGACCGTCGAGGACCGCGATCGTCGCCGGGACCGCGCCGTGCTCGCGGATGATGCCCTCGACCTCGACCGCCATGGCGACGTTCTGCGGGTAGGGCATGCCGTGGCTGATGATCGTGCTCTCCAGCGCCACGACGGGGGACCCGTCGGAGAGCGCGTCGCGCACCTCGTCGGTCACGGTGAGCAGGGGGTGGGTCACAGCAGGCTCCTGACGAGTCGGTCGGTGAGGTCGGGTCGGACGGTGTGGTGGCTGGCGATCGTCAGCGCGGCGGCGGCGTGGCCGTAGCGCCCGGCGTCGGTGGCGCTCGCGCCGCCGAGCAGGGAGTGGCAGAACGCGGCCAGCATCGCGTCGCCCGCACCGGTGACGTCTGCGACGGTCTCGGGGGGTACGGCGTCGAGCGCGACGGTCTCGGACTCGGTGCACAGCAGCGAGCCGCCCGAGCCGATCCGCACCCACACGAGCTCGACCCCACGCCGGTGCAGCGCGGCCGCGGCCTTCTCGACCTGGCGGGTGGTCCGGGTCGGCAGGTCGGTGAGCGCGGCGAGCTCGTCGCGGTTGGGCGTGATGGCGAAGAGCGGACGGCCCGGCTCGACGAGGTGGGCTAGGGCCGCGGCCTTCGGGACGCTGACCGGCTCGAGGAGGACCCGGGTCCCGGCCGCGGTCGCGACGTCGAGGGCGAAGGCGAGCGTGTCGGTGGACAGGTTGCCGTCGAGGACCACGAGCTCGGCGGTGGTGAGCAGGTCGCGCGCGGCGTTGACCTGGTCGGGCGCGAGCTCGTCGGTCGCGGCCATGTCGGCCACGGCGACGACCAGCTCGCCATCCGCGTCGAGGACGGCCGTGTAGGTCCCGGTCGCCCGCGCGCTGCGGCGTACGTGCTCGACGCGGACGCCGGCACCCGAGGTGGCGGCCAGCACCTGGTCGCCGAGGCCGTCGCTGCCGATCGCGGCGACGAGGTGGGTGCGGGTGCCGAGGCGGGCGAGGTTCTCGGCGATGTTGCGACCGACGCCACCGGCCGCCATCGAGCCGGTGCCGGGGTTGCTGGTCGCCGCGACGGCCGCGCGGGTGCTGCGCGCCTTCACGTCCATGTTGGCGCCGCCGACGACCACGACCGACGGCTCCTCGCTGAGCACGTAGCCGCGACCGAGGATCACGCCCTTCTTGCCGAGGTTGGAGAGGTGGACGTTGACCGCGGTGCGCGTGGTGCCGAGCGCCTCAGCGAGCGCCTCGGAGCCGATCAGCGGGTCGCGCCGGAGCAGCGCGACGATCTCGCGCTCGCGGTCGGTCAGGGCCATGCTTGTCACCATAAAGCATGCTTACTCCGACAAGGAAGAGGCTCCGGGCACGGTGAGGGCTGCGATCCCGGTCGTGAGGGGTACGGCGAGCACCAGGCCGATCGCGCTGGCCAGCGTGCGCACGATCTCCTCGCCGATCTCCTCGGTGGTGAGCAGCACGTCGAACGGCACGCCGTACAGCTGCAGGATCAGCAGCACGGCCAGCGCGCTGCCGGCGTACGCGAAGACGATCGTGTAGATGGTCGACGCGATGTGGTCACGGCCGATCCGCATCCCGCTGGCGAAGACCTGGGCACGGCTCATCGTCGGCGCGGCCGAGCGCACCTCCCACACCGACGACGCCTGGGTGATCGTGACGTCGTTGAGCACACCGAGCCCGGCCACGATGGTGGCGCAGGCGATCAGTCCCTGGAAGCTCAGGTCGCCCGCGAAGGTCGAGAGGATGCCTGCGGAGTCGTCCGAGACGCCGGTGAGGCGCGTGACGCCCACGGCCACGACCCCGATCCCGGCGGTCACCGCCAACCCGGCCAGGGTGCCGGCCAGGGCCGCGCTGGTGCGGACGGACGGTCCGTGGGTCAGGTAGAGCACCACGACCATGATCGCGGCCGAACCGCAGAGCCCGACCAGGAGACCGGACTCGCCGAGCAGCAGCGCCGGGAGCATGAACTTCCAGATCACCAGACCGCTGAACCCCAGCCCCAGCAGGGCGAACAGGCCGCGCCAGCGGGCGACCACCACCACCAGCAGCGCGAAGAGCAGCCCCATCACCAGGAACGGCCTGGTCCGCTCGGTGCCGAAGTAGCCGTACGACGGGTCGGCCCCGTCCGCGCCCGGGGTGCGCTGGAGCCGCACCCGGTCGCCCGGCGCGAGGCCGGAGTCGGTGACCTGGGGCGAGACCTGCACGCTCACCTTGTCGCCCTTGCCGGCGCCGTCGTGCACGGTCACCTCGAGGACGCCGCATCCCTTGGCACTGTTGTCGACGCTGCCGTCGGCTGCGCGCGGGCAGGTGTCGGCGACCGCGTCGATCACGGCGGTCGGGAACGTGACGCCTGGTGCGGCGAACGGGACGGCGTCGACGATCTTGTCCACGTCGGCCGAGCTGGGCCACAGCGCGACCACGCCGACCAGCGCCGCGACCGCGGCGAGGAGCACGGACGCGAGGAGCACGGCACGTGGACCGCGCGCGACCTCGAAGCCGTCACCCCGGTCGGCGCGGTGGCTGTGTGCGTGACCGGCTCCCATGGCGGACATCCTCCCTGAGACGTCCAGACCGGGCTGACCCACCGGGCCGCACCCGCCGTACGCACGGCACGCGAAACGACGTGCGAGGAGGCCGCCCAGACCCGCACACTGGTCCGGTGCCGACAACCAGCCAGTGGCTCGCCTTCGTGGTCGCGAGTGCCCTCTTCATCCAGGTCCCGGGGCCGAGCCTGCTCTTCACGATCGGCCGCGCCCTGACCGTCGGTCGCCGCGACGCACTCCTGTCGGTCCTCGGCAACGCGCTCGGTGTCACCACCCAGGTCATCTTCATCGCCGTCGGGCTCGGCGCGATCGTCGCCGCGAGCGCCGAGGCCTACCTCGTCCTCAAGGCCGTGGGTGCGGCGTACGTCGTGTGGCTCGGCATCCAGGCGATCCGGCACCGCGCCGACGCCCGGATCGCTCTCGACGCGGTCACCGCCGAGGACGCGGTCGTGGTCGCCCGCGCCAAGGTCGGTCGCTCGCTGCGGGTCGGGTTCACCGTGGGCATCACCAACCCGAAGACGCTCGTCTTCTTCGTCGCCTTCCTGCCCCAGTTCGTCAACGAGCCGGCCGGACACACCGGGCTGCAGCTCACCGCCCTCGGCCTGGTCTTCGGCGCGATGGCCGTGCTGTCCGACAGCGCCTGGGCTCTCGCCGCCGCCCGTGCCCGCGACTGGTTCGCCCGCCGGCCCTCGCGCCTCGACAAGCTCGGCGTCGCCGGTGGCGTGATGATGATCGGCCTCGGCGCGGCACTCGCTGCGTCCGAGTAGCCCTCTTTCCTCCGCGTCACAGCTCGCGGGCCTGGTCGTGCGCGAGCAGCGCGACCCCCAGCGACAACCGGGACGCGGGGTCGTCGAGCGCGTGACCCACCAGGTCCTCGAGCCGCTTGAGCGCGGGGTAGAGGGACGTGCGGTTGCGGTGGGCGACCCGGGCCAGCTCGGTCTTGTTGCCGCCGACCGCGAGGAACTGCCGCAGCAGCTCGACCAGGCCACCGCCGTACCTGGCCTCGTGCTCGAGCAGGGCGCCGAGCTCGGCCTCGGCGAACTCCTGGAGCCGGGCGTCCTCGCGCAGCGACATCAGCAGCCCGGGCAGCCGGATGTCGGACTGGCGCACGCATCCCCCGACCGACGGCATCGACGCAGCCACGTCCGCGACGACCCGCGCGGAGCGCAGCGAGCCCGCGGCTGCCAGCACCCCGACCACCGGGTGACCGGCGGCCAGCACCGCGTCGGGCTCGAGTCCCGTCAGGGCGCGCGCGGCGGCATCCAGGTCCTGACCGACCGGCAGCAGCAGCCCGACGTGGACCGCGTCGAGCACGCCGACCAGCCCCGGCACGTCGCCGAAGGCCGACACCAGCCGGTCCACCGGCCCCTCCGACCGCAGCCGCGCGACGGCACCGACGTACGAGGCCGACTCCGGTACCCCGAGCGCGTGCAGCCGTGCCGCCGCTGCCGCCTCGCTCCCGAGCCGGCCGTCGAGCAGGTCGAGCAGGAAGCCGCCGTGCACCCGCAGCTGGATCGAGGTCTCGTCGCGCTCGATCATCCGGCCGAGCTCCAGCGCCTGCGCCGCGCGCTCGGCGACCAGCCGGGCGCGGCTGCGCTCCCTCGGGACGGTCATCACGAGCCGCCCCCACGCACCGCCCTGGATGCCGACCGGGGTGGTCAGCCAGCCCTCCGGGCCGGCGACCTCGGTGCCATGTGGGTACGGCGTGAGCCGCGAGCGCCGCTCCCAGTCGGTGAGCAGCCGGTCGACGGGCTCGTCCCGCGGTGCCGCCACCAGCACCCGGCGCGACAGGTCCTCGAGCACGACCGACCCGCCGGCCAGGTCGGCCGCCGCCTCCACCAGCCGGGCCATCGACGCCTGCTCCAGCCCGAGCTCGGTGAAGGTCGCATGGACCTCGCCGGCGAACCGGACCTCCTCGAACTGCTCCGACACGATCGCCCGGTGCACGCTCTCGGTCACCTCGACGAAGCGGACCTTGCGGTTGAGCACCATGAGCGGCAGCCCGGCCGCCCGCGCCCGACGCAGGGCGGGCTCGGGAACGGACGGGTAGTCCGAGCTGAGCTCGACCACCAGACCGGCGGCTCCCGCCTCGACCAGCTGGGCCACGAAGTCGGCGGCGGCGTCCGGCGACGCGGCCATCCCGAGCCCGGTGGTGAGGACCAGCTCGTCGCCGACGAGCACGGCGCCCACGTCGCGCAGCTCGGAGACGTGCACCCAGCGGATCGCCCGGTCCAGACCCGCCTCGCCGCCGAGCACCACGGGGTCGCCCGCGGCCAGTACGGGGAGGGCGAGGGCCTCACGGACGGTGACCGGCATACGACGTACTGTCGCACGTGAGCGTGGACGGGCGACACAACGTCCCTCGCGCGGGGCGCACACCGCACGCAGGATGAAGGCATGACGACCATCCCGCACTGGATCAACGGCACCGCCCACCTCGGCACGCAGTCGCGTCTCGGCGACGTCACCAACCCGGCCACCGGCCAGGTCACCGGACAGGTGGTCTTCGCCGACGCCGCCGACATCGAGACGGCCGTCGCCTCGGCGAAGGCCGCGAGCGTCGTCTGGGCGAACACCTCGGTCAGCGCCCGCACGCAGGTGGTCTTCAGGTTCCGCGAGCTGCTCAACGCCAAGAAGGAGGAGCTGGCCCAGATCATCACCGCCGAGCACGGCAAGGTGCACTCGGACGCCCTCGGCGAGGTCGCCCGCGGCCAGGAGGTCGTCGAGTTCGCCTGCGGCATCCCGCACCTGCTCAAGGGATCGAACTCGCCGCAGGTCTCGACCGGCGTCGACGTCCACAGCCTGCGCCAGCCGCTCGGCGTGGTCGGCATCATCAGCCCCTTCAACTTCCCGGCGATGGTCCCGATGTGGTTCTTCCCCATCGCGATCGCCGCCGGCAACGCCGTCGTCCTCAAGCCCAGCGAGAAGGACCCGTCGGCCGCGATCTGGATGGCGAAGCTCTGGCAGGAGGCCGGTCTGCCCGACGGCGTGTTCACCGTCCTGCAGGGCGACAAGGTCGCCGTCGACGGGCTGCTCGACCACCCGGACGTCGCGTCGATCAGCTTCGTCGGCTCGACCCCGATCGCGGAGTACGTCTACGAGCGGGCCAGCCGCCACGGCAAGCGGGTCCAGGCGCTGGGCGGTGCCAAGAACCACATGGTCGTCCTCCCCGACGCCGACCTCGACCTGGCCGCCGACGCCGCGGTCAGTGCGGGCTACGGCTCTGCCGGCGAGCGCTGCATGGCGATCAGCGTGGTCGTCGCGGTCGGCGACACCGGCGACGCCCTCGTCGAGAAGATCGTCGAGCGCACCGCCACCCTCAAGATCGGCGACGGCACCCGCGACTCCGACATGGGTCCGCTCGTCACCGCGGTCCACCGCGACAAGGTCGCGTCGTACGTCGACGCCGGCGAGAGCGAGGGCGCGACGCTGGTCGTCGACGGCCGCAAGGTCGACGCTGACGGCGAGCAGGACGGCTTCTGGCTCGGGCCCTCGCTGTTCGACCACGTCACCCCGTCGATGAGCATCTACACCGACGAGATCTTCGGCCCGGTGCTCAGCGTCGTCCGCGCGGAGACCTACCAGGAGGCCCTCGACCTGGTGAACGCCAACCGCTACGGCAACGGCACCGCGATCTTCACCAGCAACGGCGGCGCCGCCCGCGCCTTCGAGACCGACGTGCAGGTCGGCATGATCGGCGTCAACGTCCCGATTCCGGTGCCGATGGCCTACTACTCGTTCGGCGGGTGGAAGTCGTCGCTCTTCGGCGACACCCACGCGCACGGCGTCGAAGGCGTGCACTTCTTCACGCGGGGCAAGGTGGTCACGACGCGGTGGCCCGACCCCGGCACCGCCGGCGGCCTCGAGCTGGCCTTCCCGAAGAACCACTGAGCAAGGGAGTACGACGATGAGCGCCATCTACGACCTGGACCGCAAGCACGTCTTCCACTCCTGGTCCGCCCAGGCCGAGATCACCCCGATGGTGATCACCGCGGCCCGCGGCTCCTACGTGTGGGACGACGAGGACCGCCGCTACCTCGACTTCTCGAGCCAGCTGGTCTTCACCAACATCGGCCACCAGCACCCCCGCGTCGTCGCAGCGATCAAGGAGCAGGCCGACAGGCTCTGCACCATCGCCCCGGCGTTCGCAAACGAGCAGCGCGCGCAGGCCGCCGAGCTGATCTCCGAGATCGCCCCCGACGGCTTCACGAAGGTGTTCTTCACCAACGGCGGCGCCGACGCCAACGAGCACGCCGTCCGCATGGCGCGCCTGCAGACCGGGCGCTTCAAGGTGCTCACGGCCTACCGCAGCTACCACGGCGGCACCCAGACCGCGATCAACCTGACCGGCGACCCGCGCCGCTTCGCCAACGACACCGCGACCGCCGGCGCCGTCCACTTCTTCGGGCCGTTCCTCTACCGCTCGGAGTTCCACGCGACCACCGAGGAGGAGGAGTGCGAGCGCGCGCTCGCCCACCTGCGCCGCACCATCGAGGCCGAGGGCCCGCAGACGATCGCGGCGATCCTGCTCGAGACGATCCCCGGCACCGCCGGCATCTTCGCGCCGCCGCCGGGCTACCTGGCCGGTGTGCGGGCGCTGTGCGACGAGCACGGCATCAAGCTCATCCTCGACGAGGTGATGGCCGGCTTCGGCCGCGCCGGCACCTGGCTGGCGCTCGACCGGTACGACGTGCGACCCGACCTGATCACCTTCGCCAAGGGCGTCAACTCGGGCTACGTCCCGCTCGGCGGCGTGATCATCAGCGACGAGATCGCCGCGACCTTCGACCACACGCCCTACCCCGGTGGACTGACCTACTCCGGCCACCCGCTCGCCTGCGCGGCCGCCGTCGCGACCATCCACACGATGCGCGACGAGGGCATCGTCGAGAACGCGGACCACCTCGGCCGCGACATCTTCGGCCCGGGCCTGGCCGAGATCGCGTCCCGGCACGCCTGCGTCGGCGAGGTCCGCGGCGTCGGTGCCTTCTGGGCGCTCGACCTGGTCACGGACGGCGACACCAAGGCGATGATGCCGGCCGGCGGCGTCAACGACGTGGTCGCGGCCTGCAAGTCCGCCGGGCTGCTGCCCTTCTCCAACACCAACCGGATCCACGTGGTGCCGCCGTGCACGATGAGCGACGAGGAGGCGCGCGAGGGCCTCGCGATCCTCGACGACGCGCTCAAGGCCGGCGACGCCCATGCCCGGGGGTAGTCCCACTGCGTACGAACGCAACGCCCCGCCGGCCGCCGTGGTCGACGCGGCGCTCGCGTCCTCGCGGCACGCCGTCTTCTGGCTCGAGGACGCGCCCGGCACGTCGTACGCACCCCTGAGCGGCAGCACCACCGCCGACCTCACCGTCGTCGGTGGTGGCTACTGCGGGCTGTGGACCGCGGTGCTCGCGAAGCGTCGCAACCCCGGCGCGCGGGTCGTGCTCCTGGAGGCGAGCTCCGTCGGCTGGGCGGCGTCCGGTCGCAACGGCGGCTTCTGCGAGGCGAGCCTGACCCACGGCGAGGAGAACGGGCGCAGCCGCTGGCCCGAGGAGTACGACGCGCTCGAGCGGCTCGGCGCGGACAACCTCGACGCCTTCGAGGCCGACGTGCGCGGGCTCGGCCTGGACTGCCAGTTCGAGCGCACCGGCGACCTCGCGGTCGCGGTGGAGGAGCACCAGGTCGAGTGGATCCGCGACGACCCGGGCTTCCTCGACGAGGCGGCGGTCCGCGCCGAGATCGACAGCCCACTCTTCCTGGCCGGCGCGTGGGGTCGCGACGAGTGCGCGCTGGTGCACCCGGCGCGGCTGGCGCGCGAGCTCGCGCGGGTGGCGACCGACCTCGGCGTCGAGATCCACGAGGGCAGCCCGGTCACCGGCCTCGACGCCCCCACCCGCGGCCCCGTCGGCGTACGCACTCCTGCCGGGACGGTGACCAGCGACCGCGTGGCGCTGGCGACCAACGTCTTCCCGTCGCTCCTGCGCCGGACCCGGATGCTGACCGTCCCGGTCTACGACTACGTGTTGATGACCGAGCCGCTGACGTCCGAGCAGCTCGCGTCGGTCGGCTGGGCCCACCGGCAGGGGCTGGGCGACCTGGCCAACCAGTTCCACTACTCGCGGCTCACCGCCGACAACCGGATCCTGTGGGGCGGCTACGACGCCATCTACCACGCGGGGGGCCGGGTGCGCGCGTCGTACGAGGAGCGGCCGGACACGTTCCGCAGCCTGGCGTCGCACTTCTTCGCCGCGTTCCCACAGCTCGAGGGCGTGTCCTTCAGCCACCGGTGGGCGGGCGCGATCGACACGTGCACGCAGTTCGTCGCGTTCCACGGGCTCGCGTCCCGTGGCCGGATCGCCTACTCCGCCGGGTTCACGGGGCTCGGGGTCGGCGCCACCCGCTTCGCAGCCGAGGTGATGCTCGACCGGCTCTCCGGGCTCTCGACCGAGCGCACGCGCCTGGAGATGGTGCGCCGCAAGCCGCTGCCCTTCCCGCCCGAGCCGCTCGCCAGCATCGGCATCAACGCCACCCGGTGGTCGCTCGACCGCGCCGACCACCGGCAGGGTCGGCGCAACGCCTTCCTGAAGACCCTCGACGCGGTGGGACTGGGGTTCGACTCATGAGCTCACGACTGCTGAGCACCGACGTGCTGAGCGCCGACCTGGCACCGTTGGCGACCCTCGGCGAGACGGAGGTCGGGCTGTGGGGCATGGAGCCCGGCACCGACCACGACACCGAGGTCGACGAGGTGTTCGTGGTGCTCGCCGGGCGCGGCACGGTGGAGTTCGAGGACGGTGAGGTCGTGACGCTGGCCCCCGGGGTCGCCGTACGACTGAGCGCTGGTGAGCGCACCACCTGGACCGTCACGGAGACACTCCGGAAGGTGTACGTCGCGCTCGGGTGAGGCCGCGAGGGTTTGGCCCTCGGCGGCCGAATCCGTACTTTGGTCGTCCATGAGCACGTCCAGCACCCCCCGCCGTACCCTCGCCGCCCTCGTCGCAGCAGCCGTCACCGTCATCCTCGGCCTGACCCTGCTCGGCTCGCCGTCGGACGCCAAGCCGGCTCCCGGACCTGTCCACGCGGGCAGCGTCTACGGCTGGGGCAAGGCCCCGGTCGACTACCGCTTCGTCGGTCCGCTCCAGCACAGCCAGTGGCGGGTCACGGGTCCGGGCGCGGTGCGCAACCAGCACGGCATGCTCACCCTCAACACCCGCAGCCACGGCACGGTCAGCGCCACGCAGCGCACCGCCGGCCACTCCGTCGGCCGCTGGGAGATCCGCCTCCGGTCGCGCCAGTACACCCACGGCCACCAGGACTACCGCGTGATGACCGAGCTGGTCCCGGCGGGCAAGCGCAAGCAGCACTGCGGTGAGCAGAACATCGGGCTCGAGGCCTACTACCCCGGCAAGACGATGGTCAGCCACTACATCCGCAGCCAGCCGGACCACCGCTACTTCGCCCGCAAGGGCCTGGGTCTCCACAACGACCAGTGGCACACCTTCGCGGTCGAGGTGACCAAGAAGCGGATCTCGTGGTTCGTCGACGCCCACGTCGTCAGCACCGAGACGCGCGACGACGCCCTCACCGGCGTGCCGTTCGCGGTGCGCTTCACGATGCAGGGCGTACCCGGCAAGAAGATGAACGCCAGCCGGATGCAGATGGACTGGCTGCGCTACTGGAGCCTGCGCAAGCCCAACCAGCACTCCACGCACGCGCCGCGCACCGACCTGGGCACCTACAAGCCGACCTGCTGACCGCTGTCAGTCCGCCTGCTGCAGGCCGTCCTCGGGCGTGACGGTGATCTTCGGGGTGCCGTCGACGGTGACGCCGCCGTCGATCACGGGGTCCTTGCGTACGTCGGTCGCGAACGCCGACTGCCAGTGCACCAGGTCCGGGGTGTAGGCCACGGCGTAGGCGTCGCCCCGGAACTCGTTGCCGCCGCGACCCGAGTGGCAGGTCAGCAGCAGGGCGAAGCCGTCGCCGACCTCACCACCGTCGAGCCAGGTGCAGCGGTAGCCGGCAGGAGCGCCGTCGAGGAGCTGGCGCGGCTCCCACGTCTCCTCGCCCTGGAAGTGGGTCTGCACACTGATCTGGTGGGCGTCGGGTGAGCCGAAGGCCAGGTCGTTCCAGTGGATGAACCCGGCGACGGCGAGGCCGCAGCACCGGGAGCGGCCGCGGTCGATGTGCACCAGCCCGCTCGGGTCGTCCTTGGTCGTCGTCCAGTCGGCGCCGTCGCGGACGAACCAGAAGTCGGCGGCGCGGTGGTCGTTCGGATGGGTGCTGACCCAGTCGGCGCTGAACGTGTCGAGGTAGGAACCGCAGTCCGACCTCGCGGACCCGCGCAGGGCCTCGGTCGTCCGGGTCATCTCGGCGAGGTCGGCGTTGCCGGGCGTGCTCGAGAGCAGCGCGAAGGTGCAGGACCCGCGCGACGGCTTCGCCGACACCACGCGCAGTGACCCGTCCGGCGAGAGCAGCGGCTCGGACGACGAGGTCGTGCGGTAGTTCCAGTCCGGGTGGCCCGACCACGGCCTCTCCGCGAAGCCGTCGCCCTCGGTCCACACCAGGACTGCCTTCTTCGACTGCCCGAAGTAGACGGTCTCGCCGTCCGGCGTCAGCTGCGGGTCACCGGCGGAGTAGCCGGGGTACGCCCGGCCCGGCGTACAGCTCACGTCGCGGCAGACGATGCGCACGCTGATGTCGCCGATGTCCTCGTCGTTGTGGACGTCCGGCGTGTAGATCTCGTCGATGGCCACGGTGCCGCCGGCGTAGCGGATCGTGCTGTCGATCGCGGTGTTCTTCGTGTCGGTGTAGACCGTCTCGGGTGCGGTCCAGCCGTGGCCGTCCGGGTCGCGCCACTGCACCACCAGCCGGTGGCCGTCCGGTGACCCGTAGGCCAGCTGGGCCTCGCCGTCGTCCAGGTTGAAGTAGCGGTTGGCCTCGCCGCGGTCGCCGTACCTCACCAGGTCGTGGTCGTAGTCGCTGTCGCCGCCGCGCGTCACCCACCAGGCACCGGCAGCGAGGACCAGCACCGCGATCGCGCCGAGCACGAGGAGGGGCCGGGACCGAGACGATGACATCGCGTCACGGTAGACGAAGATGTGCAGGTGACCCAGGACGCCCAGCAACCCCAGGACCTCAGCCCCGTCGCCTGGCCGGCGCGCACCGCCCGGCTGTCGCTGCGACCGGCGACGTCGGCCGACATCGAGACGATGTGGGCCTACCGCCGGATCCCGTCGAGCTACGAGTGGATCGGCCACGACTTCTCGAGCCACGACACGTTCGTCGAGCGGATGTCGACGCCCGACTCGGTGGCGCGCACGCTCGTCATCGAGCTCGACGGCCGGATCGTCGGCGACCTCTACCTCAACATCGGTGACGCGTGGGCGCAGAGCGACGTCGCCGACCAGGCCGCCGGGTCCCAGGCCGAGCTCGGGTGGGCCGTCGACCCGGCGTACGCCGGCCAGGGCATCGCCACGGAGGCCGCGGGCGAGCTGGTGCGGATCTGCTTCGAGGAGCTCGGCCTGCGCCGGGTCAAGGCGCTCTGCTTCGCCGACAACGTCGCGTCCTGGAAGGTCATGGAGCGGCTCGGCATGCGCCGTGAGGAGTACGCCGTGAAGGACTCGCTGCACCGCACCAAGGGCTGGCTCGACGGGATGACCTACGCGCTGCTCGCCGACGAGTGGCGGGCGGCCCGCCAGGCGACGACCTAGAGTCCTTGACGTCCATCTCGGGAAGGGGACCGCGTTGAGCAAGCCGCGGCTGATCGCCTACCTGCTCTTCTGCGGATGTGTCCCGGTCCTCTGGAAGCGTCTCGCCAACGGGGAGTGGCCCGCCTACAGCGCCCTGCACTGGGCGGTCTGGCTCGGTGGCCTGGTCGTCCTCATCGTGGTGTCGGTCGCTCTCGACTCGAGGGCCACTGTGCGCAGACGTGCTCGCGAGGGCCAGGTGGAGCACCCGCCGGGCGCGGGGGCGCACGAACCCTCCTGACGGCCCGACGTCGCACCTCCCGCGCTCGGCTAGGGCTGCCAGACCATCGTCTGCTGGTGCATCCGGCGGCCCTCGTGCCGCAGGCCCGGCGCGACCGGGTTGGCGCCGTGCCGGGTCATGCCCATCCGCTCGAAGAACCGCACCGCCTTCACGTTCTCCGCCGAGGTGTGCAGGTAGCAGCCCGGTGACCCGACCTCGCGCAGCCTCGCGAACCACGCGGTCATCAGCCCCTCGCCGGCGCCAACCCCGCGTGCGGCCGGCAGCAGGTCGATGTGGAGGTGGCTGGGCCACCGCGGGTCGCTGAGCTCCTGCGCGACCGGTTCGCGACGCAGCCGGCAGACCACCACGTCGTACCGCGTCCGGAGGAGGAACCAGGCCGGTCCCGGCCGCCAGCGCAGGTGGTGGCGACGGATCGCCGCCCGGGCCCGCTCCCCCTCGCTCGGGAACGCCGCGTCGTCGACGCAGCCCGCGAGGTAGCCCGCCAGCCGGCCGTCGACCACCGCCACGAACGTCGAGGCGGGCTCGAGGTCGAGGTACGGCGTCAGGTAGACCTCGGCCAGCGACCGCTCGTGTCCCCACCCCTCCGCGGCCGGTGCTCCCGCACCCGCCGCCCCGAACAGCCCGACGAGCTCCTCGCGGTCGCGGACGTCGTACGGGCGGATCTCGACGGACATGGGCCCATCCTCGCGGGTCGTCCCGACTATCGTCGCGGTCGTGCCCGGCACCCAGCGCATCCTCGTCGTCAGCACCACCGCGCGCGAGGACGAGGTCGTCCGAGCTCGCCGCGAGCTGGGACGCAGCCCGGTCGTGATCACCGCCCCGACGGGTGAGGCCGCGCGCCTGGTGCAGCTGCTCGGCAGCGAGCCGCAGGTGGAGCTGTTGCTGGCGCCCGTGCGGTTCCCCCCGGTCGACCGCGGCCACCAGCTCGACGCACTGCTGCGGCGCCACGCCCTGCGCGACCGGTTCCGCGACGTCGTGGTCGTGTCGGACCCGGCGACCTCGACCCTGCTGCTGCGTGTGCTCGCCCCCGACCAGCTGCCCTCGGCCGGCGCCGTCAGCTGGGTGGGACTCGCCCGCGGAGAGCGCCCCGTCGCCGTCCGTCGAGGGGTCGTGGCCGGAGTGGTCGTGGGGATCGTCGCCCTGGTGGTGGCGCTGCCGAACGTCCTCCTGCTCCCGGGCGTCGTGGCGCTGGTGGGGCTCGGCCTCGTGCTCGCTCGCCCGTGGCGGCACCTCGGCCAGGAGCTGCTGATCGTCGCGTCGGTGGCCGCGGCGGTCGTCCTCCTGCTGGTCGCCAGCTCGGCCCGGTTCCCCGGCGCGCAGTGACTCCGGCGCACGGGGGCCGGCCCCGACCTCCTGTCGGGTCGAGCTAGCAGCAGGCCTCGGCAGCCGCGAACGTCGGACTGTCGGCGAGGACGGTGTACACCTCCCACCGCTCCCCGTCGGGCGCACCCTCGACCCAGAACTTGTCCTGCTTCGCGTAGCAGCAGGTGGTGCCGCGCTCGTCGACCGACGCGAGTCCCGACTCGGCCAGCCGGGTCTGCTCGGTGTCCACGGTGTCGACGTCGGCGACCTCCACGCCGAGGTGGTTGAGGCTCCCGCCCTGGCCGGGGTTCTCCACGAGCACCAGCTTGAGGGGCGGCTCGGCGACCGCGAAGTTCGCGTAGCCGGGTCGGCGCTTGGCGGGCTCGGTGCCGAAGAGCTTCGAGTAGAAGGCGACGGACTCCTCGAGGTCGTCGACGTTGAGGGCCAGCTGGACTCGGGACATGGTCACTCCTAGACATTGATGGTTGTCGATGTAATGGCCATCTTGCGATCAGACATCGATATCTGTCAATATCGATCCATGTCGAAGTCTCTGGTGCTGACCCCGGTCGAGACGGTGGCCTGCTGCTCGCCTCTCACCCAGGAGCCGCTCGCCGAGGACCAGGCCGCGCGCATCGCACCGCTGCTCAAGGCGCTCGCCGACCCGGTCCGGCTCCGCCTCCTCTCCCTCGTCGCGTCGCACGCCGACGGCGAGGCGTGCGTCTGCGACCTGAACGACGCCTTCGACCTGTCCCAGCCGACCATCAGCCACCACCTCAAGGTGCTGCACGAGGTCGGGCTGCTCGATCGCACCAAGCGCGGCGTCTGGGTCTACTACGCCGTACGGCGCGACGCCCTCGCCGACCTCGGCGCCCTCATCGGCGGCGTCGCGAGGTGAACCCCGACCTGCCCCGCCGGGCCGTCGCGGAGCTCGTCGGTACGGCGTTCCTCGTCGCCGCCGTCATCGGATCCGGTATCGCCGCCAGTCGGCTGTCGCCGGACGACGTCGGGCTCCAGCTGCTCGAAAACAGCATCGCCACCGGCGCCGTCCTGGTCGCGCTGATCCTCGCGCTGCAGCCGGTCTCGGCGGCGTTCAACCCGGTCGTGACCCTCGTCGAGCGCGCCTTCGGGCTGATCACCACCACGACCGCGGCCGTGCTCGTCGTCGCCCAGGTGGTCGGCGGCATCGCCGGCGCGGTGGTCGCGAACCTGATGTTCGACCTCGACCCGGTCACCATCTCCACCCACGACCGCACCGGCGGGCACCTGCTGCTCGCCGAGGTCGTCGCCACCGTCGGGCTGGTGCTGATCATCTTCGGCAGCATCCGCACCGGACGCACGGAGACGGTCGCGTTCGCCGTCGGCGGCTACATCGCCGCGGCGTACTGGTTCACCTCGTCGACCAGCTTCGCCAACCCGGCCGTCACCGTCGCGCGGATGTTCTCCGACACCTTCGCCGGCATCAGCCCGTCCTCGGTGCCGTGGTTCGTGCTCGCCCAGCTTGGTGGCGGCGTCCTGGCCGCCCTGCTCGTCCGCTACCTCTACCTCACCACCGTCGAGACGGAGACCCCATGACCGGCAAGCCCACCGTGCTCTTCGTCTGCGTCCACAACGCCGGGCGCTCCCAGATGGCCGCGGGCTGGCTCCAGCACCTCGCGGGCGACCGGATCGAGGTGCTGTCGGCCGGATCCCAGCCCGCTGACCAGATCAACCCCGTCGCCGTCGCCGCGATGGCGGAGGTCGGGATCGACATCACCTCGGCCGAGCCCAAGATCCTCACCACCGAGGCTGTCCAGGAGTCCGACGTGGTGGTCACCATGGGCTGCGGCGACGCCTGCCCGTTCTTCCCCGGCAAGCGCTACGAGGACTGGGCGCTCGACGACCCCGCCGGACAGGACCTCGAGGCGGTGCGCCCGATCCGCGACGAGATCCGGCGCCGCATCACGGAGCTCGTCGACTCGTTGAGCTGAGGGCGGCAGCGGCGACCGGTGACGGAGCCGCATGATTCTGTCAGTCGGCTCCGTGGGGATAGCTGGACTCTGTCAGTAGTAGCGCAAACGACTTTGTCAGCTCCGCATGGATCGCGTCCCATCTCGCCCACGATGACTCGGCCTAACGGACCGTCAGAGCGTGGTGGGCACGAGGCGAAACGGTCACGCTGCTCCGACCGCTCGGCGAGAATGGCCCGATGAGTGAAGCCCTGACCCCAGACGCACCCCCAGGTGCTCTCGTGGGCCGCTTCTCGCTCAGGTGGGTGGCACCACCGGGCTGGGACGACGCGCCACCCGAGTTCGAACCGGAGGTGGACTGGCGTCCGAGCAGGTACTGGCCGACGGCACCAGACAATTGGGAGTTCTGGCAAGTCGTCGCCGACGACGAGGTCGCCGAGATGTTCTACCGGGGCTGGACTCGCCCGCCCGCACGACCAGAACCGGTGTGGGTTGCACCTCCGCACTGGCCGCCGGCGCCACCGGGCTGGCATCCACCGCGTGGCTGGACACCGGATCGTCAATGGAGGGCAGCACCGCCAGGCTGGCAGTTCTGGCGCCAACCCCAGGCCGACGAGACCGCCATCGCGCGAGCGAAGCTAGCGACTCGTTCAGATAGGCTCGGCGCACTGAACGCTGTGGAAGCGTTGATGCGCGTCAACGCAGAACATCGCGCCACCATGGCCAGCGCTCAGGCTCAGGTCCATATCAGCCGGCTCCCCTCGATGAGCGCACGTCGACGCGCGCGCAAAGGTTTGGCGGAAGCCCAGGCTGCAGCCGACGAAGGGATGGTGCGAGCTCGGGCTGCGCTCAAGTCAGATCTGTACGCCGACCGCGGCCCCAGCCCGGAAGCAGTCGCCTTGTTCGAGGTCGCGGAGCTCCGCCTCCACAACTCGTTCGCGTGGGGCCGTCACGTCCTTGGCCTCACCCCGGCGGAGACAGACGAAGAGCGCCGCCTGCGATGGTTGAACTCGTTGACGTTCGGCGCCGGCAACCTCGACGAGGCTGAATCAGCCGCACACAATTCACCGCTCGACCTTGTCGTCGTCGAAGCGATGTGGCAGCAGGCCGAGCAACTGTCCGCAGCCGCACTGCGACAGTTCGGGTACCCCGACGCAACCGTCACCCCTGGAGGTGCAGACAGCGGGCTCGACGTGACGTCGACACGAGTGGTCGCCCAGGTGAAGTACACATCACGCCCAGTGACCCGCCCGACAATGCAGCAACTTGCCGGCGCCAGCGGAGGTCGCCGGATGGCGTTCTTCTCCCTGTCCGGGTACACCAGCCAGGCCGCCGAGTTCGCCGACGAACGAGGCATCGCGCTCTTCGACATCGAGCTACCCGGCCGGATCACTCCGTCGAACGCGTGGGCGAGATCGATGGCCGCAGGCGAACTCGCATGAACTCGAGCAGGCCGCTGGATTCAATGTGTCTTCGAGTCATCGGAGGGGGACGGATGCGTTGGCGGTGTAAGCGGCTCATTCCGCCGCCTGGCGGGTACACCGGGCCCGCTGCTCGTGCTTCGAAGTCGCCAGGTGCGGTCGATGTTCGGTGGCCACGACCGCGTTCCGCTACGCGAGGGAGCTCGAGCTCTCCCCGCATCACTGCCCTCGGTCGGCTCCTGGCCAGCGGCCTCGAGACTGGTAGTACTCGGGCGCCTCGGGCGCCTCGTTGAACTCGAGGAGCCCTCCGACCTTCTGCATGAGGAGTTCTCGGACCTCGGTGGGGGTGGCGAAGAAGAACTCGCGGCGTTCGTTGACGAAGTTAACGCGACGGTCCGCGAAGGCTTTGTGGAGCTCGTTCTCGAGGGTGACCGCGTCGTCCGAGAAAAAGAGGGCGTGGGTGTCGTAGAGGAACGGCACGGAGGCGTCGCCGAGCTCGCGGACTCGGTCCCGGGGCTCGAGGCGCCGGGTCATGCCGATTTTGACGATGTTGGGGCCGAGCGCACCGATGTTGGAGATGACGTAGATGTAGCCGGCGCGGATATTGGCCGTGCGGTAGTCGTTTGCCTCGATGGCCTGGTCGATCTCGGCTAGGCGACCGGCAAGCTCGTCGGCTGCGGCGGTGTCACCCTTCGCCCGGAGCTGTTCGAGCGCAGTGGTGTAGTGCGCCCTTTCCTTCTCGAGCCGCTCGCGTTCTGCGGCGAGTTCCTGCTCGGCCTTGCGCTGTTCGCGGAGGAGCTCGCGTTCCTCTCTTGCCTTTTCCTTCTCCTCCTGGACCTTTATCTGGTAGTCCGCAGTGAGCTCGAGTTCTTCGATGCGGAGGTCGTGGTAGTCCGGATTGATCCGCATCTCCATGATGACGCCGAGCTTCTCGATGGACTTCATCGCGTTCTCGAGCCGCTTCTTGGCGGTGGAGATGTTGCCGTTGCGGAGGGATCGGACGCAGTTGTCCGCTTCAGCGTTGTAGGCGCGGAGCATGAGTTTGGAGAGGTCGCCGACCATCTTGCGGCCCTTGGCCAGCGAACCGTCGAACGTGAACATGTCGGCGGCGAGGACGGCCCGGTTGGCCTTCACGAGGTCGTCGATGCGTCCGTTGATGTCCGCGAGACGGTCCTTATATGCGGCGGCGTCTTCGAGCGGGTGGTGGTAGCGATAGATACCGACGTCTTGGAGGACGCGCTGGTCGTTGAGCTCGATGACCTCACCGCCAGCCTGCGTCAGGGCGGCTTCGAGCTCAGCGATCCGCCTCAGCAGGGCGCTGGCGTCCGGCCCGGGGTCAGTGATCGGAGGTGGCACTGGTGCGGCCGGGACGGGTTCTTGTGCCACTGGATCCAGAGGCGGCGGTCCGCTCGGCTCCTCTGCTGCATTCGTCTGCGAGGGTGGCTGAGTGGGTTCTGGGCTCGGGGCCGGCGGCTCGGGGTTGCTCTCGTCGGGCAGCCACAGCTGCCATCCGTCGGGCATCTCGGGCCAGGAAGGGTCGGGCTTCCACCCTGGTGGCGGCACCCATCCGGCCGGAGGTTGTGGCCACCCGGGAGGTGGGTTGAACCGCATCACTGGCTTCGCTGCCGGACGCCGCGGCTGGTATCGGCCGGGGTGAGGTCGGAGGGCGACTTGGAGATCGCTGCGCCGAGATGAGCCAAGGTCGCCGACGGGACGACGTTCGCGAGATCGAAGGAGGTGAACGTGTCTCGGTCAGCTGCGACGATCACGAGCGGCACGTACTCGGGCTGCCCGGTGGCTGGAGCGATGCGGTTGACACCGACGGTGAGAGCGATTGAGTGGATCTTGCCCGCGCGGTCGGCCTCGAAGACCTCGTGCAGCGTGCGCACGGCGACCTGGTTGGCGGCTGCGCTGTAACGGTCCTTCTGTGCCTTGGCGGTCAGCTGGGTGGCTGTGATCTCGTCCTTCGCCTTGACGTACCGGTACTCCTTGACTGCCGGCAGGGCGGAGGGCTCAGGGATGTCGACCTGCAGGGTGAGTTCGCGGCTGACAAGGTCAAAGCCGTGTTCGTGTTCGACGGGGAAGGCGTCCGGGTAGACGGAGTTCGAGAGGACGATGCCGACGTAGTCCTCGATGGCGTATTCAACGTCGAACGCCAGGTCGTTGATGAACCTGGCCAGTTCCTCGTTCTTGGTCGCAGCATCGGTTTCGCGCTGCGCACACTCGGCCCGGTAGGCGGCCTCGGCTTCCCCGAGCTTCTCGAGCCGCTCGGCTTCGGCCTTTTCGCGGGCCGCGAGGGCCGCGATCTGGTCGGCGTGCTTTCTGGTGTTGTTGTCGTTCCATTCCTGGACGCGGCGTTGGTGGTCGGCCTGAGCGGCAGCGACGGCTTCGGCGTGCTTCTTCTTCCCGCCGAACGCGCCGGACAGCCCCTTGGGGGCAGGCGGCTCCTGATACTCCGGTTGTGGCGGGTAGACAAGGTCGGGGACCGGAGACGTTGGAGTAGCGAGCTTGCCGGGATCGAACCGCGGGTGCTCGGCGGTGACCTTCAGCGACTCCAGGTCGACGTAGTCGTCGAAGTCGAGAGTCCAGGCAAGCAGCCCGTCGATGTCGTCGTATGAGGCGGCGAGGTCCTTGTTCATTGCCTCGACCTCTGCCGTCCGCGCCTCGACATGCAGGCGCAGGGCTTCCTTCTCCGCGGCCTTGCGCTGGGCGTCGGAGGCTCGAGCAGCGGTGGCACGAGCACGCTCGGCGGCCTTCACGGCACGCTCGTGCTCTCGGACCGCGGCATTGTGCGCACGTACGGCCTGCGCCTCCTGCTGGCGGCGCCGCTTCTCTGCCTGTTGTGCCTGGTAGTTCATCTCCGCGAAAAAGCCGCGCTTCGCCATGATCGCCCCTTCAGACCTGACTTTCGGAACGCACAGCACCGTAGACCCGACGCCCAACACATGCAGCAGAACTGAGCCGACCAGCGAATGCGGCGGGCAGGACTGGCTGCGGAGAGCCAGCGGTGATGGCACCGTGGTGCAGATGAAGTTCTTCCGCCGTCGCGACACGAGACCCGCACCCCAGTTGACCGTCCGGGCGGAGATCAGCGTGCCGACCTTATGCGAACCGGTCGAGATGGCAGGCACCACCACCCACGGCGCTGCGGCCCTGGCCGGCCTGTTCGCATCGATGGGTCTGGCTGGGGGCGGCCTGCTCGAACAGCGCGGGCGACTGGTCCCGGAGCCGGAGAACCCGATCGACCCGAACGCCGTGGCAGTCCACGTGGCGGGGACCCGGGTTGGGTATGTCCCGAGCTTCATTGCTCGCGGCATGGCCCGCGACCGGACGCTGGAGTGTCAGGTCCAGATGTGGGCAGCACCGACACCGAAGGGACTCCGGGTCCGCGGATGGCTCTTCGCCGGGGACGGCCCGGCCCAGTGGCCCCACACGGCCTCGAACCCTCCAGCCGTCACCGTCGAGGAGCGGCGCGCTCAACGAGCAGCCGACACCACCCGGATGGTGGACCTTGCGCTCACAGGTGGCGGCGAGCGAGCGGAGCAGTTTAAGGCGGGCATGGTGGGCCGGCTGCACTATCTGGAGACGGTGGAGCCGATCAAGCAACTCAAGCGCGAGGGACGACTGAACGAGGCACTTGCGCTCTGCTACGGCGCCATTCAGGCTGCTGAGAACGACCGCGAGGGCCGGGAGCCGGCCCCGTGGTACACCGAACAGGCAGCGATTATCCATCGCAAGCTCGGTGAGCGCGACAAGGAAGAGGCGGTGCTTCGCCGCTGGCTCGCGGCCTGCCCTCATGAGCGCCGCCAGGTGTCCAAGATTCAGAAGCGCCTGGACTCACTACTGACCTGACCCGCCCAGCACGTCACCGAGGTGACCCGCCCAGCACGTCACCGAGGTGACTCGCTCGGTACGTCTTCATGCACCTTCACAACACGACCCGAGAACTCTTGTGTCTGAGGCGGACCGCCATCAAGCTATGTAGCCGCATGGGGCGGAGTGGGAGCTTCGGCGGCCCCGCCGATCTTGCGATGCGTCATTCTGCCGCGAGTGGCAGGAAGTGCGCCTCTCTGGGATCGACGCGTTTCGCCGTCCTGTGGAAGCCTGATGCCGACGTCCTGGATGCCGACGATCATGTGGTCACGCGGTCTCCGATGCGGGAGCATCGGGTCGTGGGTAGGAATGAGCCGCCTCCGATGGAGCTGCCAGAGACGTTGGTGGCGGTTTGTCTGGACGCGAACTGCATGGGTGAGGGACGACTACGCCTTTCTGCCGTTGAGGAGCTTGCGGACCTCATCGACACCCAAGAACTGAGCGTCGAAGTGTGGGTCCCGGAGCCCGTGGTGTGGGAGTGGGCAGAGCACATCTACGACCAGTTTCTTGAGAGCAAGACGCAATTCGCATTGGGATGGCAGGCCCTCGAGCACGGGGGCTTCGAATCGCCAACGCCGGCGTTGACCGCCCACGCCTACGCGTTGCTGGACAGCTACGTGTACGGGTTCGCACTCCAGGAGGCCGGGCTGCCGTTCGACGGCGCCGACACGGTCGCTGACGTGGCCGAACCAATCATGGAGCGGTTCACGACGGGTGAGTACCCCCACCTGGTGGAGATGGCCACCGACTACTACCTCCAACCTGGCTACGACTTCGGCGACGAGTTCAGCTGGGGACTCGAGTTGATTCTCGACGGAGTCGCGCAACGCGAGTGAGGTCCTCCCAACGCGCGTCCCACGACCCGGCGCCAGGTTCCCTGCCCGAACAGAGCGTGACCGCTCAGGTGGCTGCGTCACAGTGCGTCGGCGAGGTGCGCGAGTCGGCACGTTCGTGCGGTGGTGCAGGCCGGTGAAGGCGTTCGCGGATCGCGGCGGCTTCACCGCACCGCACGGCGGCGTCGTCCCGGTCGCCTGATGCGAACGCGAGACGTCCCAGCCCCTCGAGCGCAGACGCGGTCACGGCCGGTTCGCCCAGCCGACGACCCAGCCCCAACGCTTCCGAGTACCGGGCCCGAGCCGCGGCGGTGTCACCGTCGGCTTCATCGCACCGCCCCAACCCAACCAACGCGACACCTTCGAGGACGGGCGTTGCGAGTTCGATGAACCCGTCCAATGCGACCTCGTAGTGTCGCCTCGCTTCGCCCCAGTCTCCGTCGACGTGAGCCAGTAGGCCGTACCCGTACCCCGCAAGAACCTCCCCGGCACTGTCACCGACCTCGCGGGACGCGGCCGCTCCTTCGTCGAACAGCCGTCTCGCAGTTTCGTAGTCACCCAAGTGCACCTTCGCGATCGCCAGGTCCGCTAGCGCCCACTGTGCGGTGTTCCACAACCCGGCACCCCGCGCCACATCGATCGCTTCCTCCAGGACGGGCGCCCCTTCTGCGTACCGACCGAACTGCCGTAGCGCCCACCCGAGGTGGTACAGAGTCGCGGACAGCCCCCACGAGTCGTCGAGCTGCCGGAACGCAGCAGCGGTGGTGCGGCCGATACGGATGGCGGCGTCGACGTCCCCTGTCTTCGCTGCGGTCTCCATCCGGACGAACCCGATGACAGCGGGCCCCCACGGGTCACCGTCGTGGTCGAACTGTTCCTGTGCCGCCGCGAGCAGCGCCTCTGACCGCTCCGGTTCCGCGCCGGTAACTCCTTCGACGGCGAGGAGGACTCGGGATAGGGCCGCGTGCCAAGTGTCGCCGAGCTCTTCAAACAGGGCCAGGCTCTCCGCCGCAGCGTCGGCGCACCCGGGGTTGGGGTGGACGAGGCAGCCGCGGGGGCGTTCGACTATCGAGATTGCTTGCAGCGCGAGCGCCCGCGCCGCCGGCGACCCTTCGTCGCCGACAACCAGCCGCGCCAACACCTGGCGGCCTTCGAGGTGACGGCCGAGGTGCCAGAACATGCCGAGGGAACCAGCCATCATCAACGCGCCGTCCCGATCGCCGTCAGGGCCGCCCAGGAACGCCAGAGCGGCACGAATGTTGGGTTGTTCGGCACGCAACCACAGCAGCGTCTGCCGTTGTTCGTGCCCACGCAACGCAACTTCGGCGTGCTCGACGATGCCCCGGAAGTAGGCGGCGTGACGTCGCGCCACCTCGACCGTCTGCCCGTACGCCTCAAGCTGTTCAGCAGCGTACTGACGCAGCGTCTCCAACATCCGGTACCTGGTGGTGGGGCCGGGTTCGGCGACGACCATGGACCGCTCAACGAGCCGGCCGATCGTGTCGAGGACCTCGCCGGGGGGTGCTCCTTCATCTGCGACGACACCCTCAGCCGACATCAACGTCCAACCGCCCTGGAACACCGAGAGTCGGTCAAAGACCCGTTGTTCTGCCTCGGAGAGCAGCTGGTAGCTCCAGTCGACGGTGGCGCGCAACGTCTGCTGTCGTGCTTCAGCGGTGCGGGCGCCCGAGGTGAGCAAGGTGAACCGGTTCGCGAGCCGTTCGGACACCTCGGCCGGAGACAGCGTGGACACCCGTGCGGCGGCGAGCTCGAGGGCGAGCGGGATGCCGTCGAGAGACCGGGTGATGGCACCGATCGCGGCCAGGTCGCGTGCCCCGAACAACAACCCGGGGCGCACGGCACGAGCGCGTTCAGCGAAGAGCTGCGCCGCTGGGTAGGCGAGCACGTCACCTGCCGAAGTGTCCTCGGGTGGGATTTCCAGAGGGCCGACGGTGACCTGCACCTCGTCGGGAATGGCAAGGGCTTCGCGGCTGGTCGCGATGACGGTGATGTCGGGGCAGCGGCCAAGGATGTCGTCGACGAGGGCGGCGACGGCATCGACGACGTGTTCACAGTTGTCGACCAGCAGCAGCATGCGGCGCCGAGCCAAGAACGAGATGAGCCGATCGCGAAGGTTGCGGGCCGCGCCGGCGCCATCCATCGGCATCCCGACAGCGTCAGCGACCGCGACCGGCACCTGGTCGGGGGTAGTCACCGACGCGAGCCGCACCCCGAACGCCCCGTCTAGGTATTCCGCCGACGTTCGAACGACGGTGGTGATCGCCAGAGACGTCTTCCCGGCGCCGCCCGGGCCAACCAAGGTCAGCAGCCGTACGCCGCCGAGTAGCTCGACGATGGACTCCAGCTGGGCGTCGCGGCCAATCAGAGGGCGGACCACAGTAGGCAGGTTCGTCGGCGCCGTGCGGTCCGCTTCGGCGCGGGACCGGTGCGCAGGCATCGTGACCGGAATCGTCGTCGCCGCTGCTCCGTCTGCGACTGCCGCGGCGGCGGGGACCATGTCTTGCTGGGCGCCGAGGGTCGCGTCCTGGCGTAGCACCCGCAGGTGCAACGACCGTAGGGATACCGACGGTTCAAGGCCCAGAGACTCGTCGAGGACTTCCTGGGTTCGGCTGTACACATCGAGGGCGTCGGCTTGCCGGCCACCGCGGTACAACGCCAGCATCAGCAACCCGGCGAGCGACTCCGAGGTCGGGTCTTGGGCAACGACTGGTTCGAGGTCTCCGACGACTTCCAGGTGCCGGCCGAGCGTCAGTGCGAGCTGAGCGCGTTCCGTCAGCGCAGCCAACCGGAGCTCGGAGAGACGGGCGCTCTCGGCGGTGGCCCACTGCTCGACCGCGAAGTCGCTGAGCGGATCACCACGCCACAACGCGAGCGCGTCGTCATAGGCCTGCACGTGAGCCGTTCCGACACCGCCGTTGTCAGCAGCGCTTGCGGCGGCCGCGCGTGCGGCCCGGACCCGGTCCGCGAACTCGAGCGCGTCCACCGTCGAGGAGTCGATAGTCGCGCGGTACCCGACCCCTTCGCGAGTGACCACATCACCGACCCCCATGGCCTTGAGGGCGCGGCGCAGCTTGGAGACCCGGATTTGCAGCGCGTTCATCGGGTCGACTGGCAGCGTCGACTCCGACCACAACCGGTCCACGAGCATCGTGGCCGGAATGGTGCGGCCGGGGCTGAGAAGGAGCTGGGCGAGCAAGGCACGTTCGGCGATGCCCGGCAGCTTCACGGTTGCACCGTCGACGCAGACCTCCATCGGTCCGAGCAGCCGGTATCGCACATCGTTCACTTCCGCCCCCCGTCCATGAGTCCACCTTCATCGTGCTCCGAGGCTAGAGCGGTTAGCAATCCTCCCAACGGTTTGCCTACCGGTGGCGTTCCTAACGTGGCTGAGCTGCCGGCCCACCTCTGGGTAGGTGGACCGGCAGCGCGGGGTGGGTCAGGACGCCTCGACCGTGAATGGCACCGTGACGACGTCACCATCTGCGAGCCGGAACTGGCCCCACAACTGGTACACACCGGGGGTGTCGAACTCGACGTGCACGTCGAGCTCGGGACCGAACGTCTGCCCGGGAAGAGCGAATACGGGACGGCCATTGTCGTCTTCGATCTCGGCATGCTCGTGGGCGAACGTCTGCGCGTCGGCCCTCATCACCACGATGTGGCCCGCTGCAGCCAGGAACGGCCGCAGGTCATCGACCGGCTCCCCGGTCGTCGCGTCGGTGAACTCGAAGTGCAGGTCGCTCGGTTCACCGACAACCGCGTCCCCGCCCAGCTTGACCTCGACGCCGTCCACGATCACGGTCCGAGAGCCGGCAGCCAACGTCACTGGTTCCGGGACGTCACCGGCGACGGTGACCAGCTGACGCTGGTGCACGTCAGCCATCTCGCCGCGCCGTCGGAACTCGGTGTTCACCACGTACGTGCCCGCGGTCGGGAACGTCACCTCGACCTGCAGCTCACCCGGGCGCCCGGTCGGTTCGGGGTGGACGTGGGCGAACGTGCCGAGGTCTTGGCGGGTCGCGATGAAGTGCATCCACGCTTCATGGCTACGGGTCAGGTCTGTGATGGGCTCACCGGTTTCGGCGTCGACCACGGTCGCGGTGATTGTCGTCGGCACCCCGGGTCGGGTCGTGTCCGGAACGACCAGCTGGACGTTGAGCCCGGCCTCAGCGGCTTCGGTCGGCGAGACCTCGGCGGTCATCATCGTCGACATTGCGGGCCGCATCGGCATACCGGTCGTCTGAATCCAGGCCAGCGTGCCGTTCATGCCGCGCGCAGCGAAGTCCATCCGGCTGACCGCGGTCAGCGTTCCACCGATCGCCAGCGCGACGACCGCGACCCCGATCAGGTATGCGTACTGGCCTACCCGCTGCTTCAGCGGCGGGTGCAGGATCTCCTCGACGGAGGCAGGTCGGCGGAACCGCCGCAGCCGCAACGCGTTCGAAAGCACACTGACCGAGCTCATCGCCATTGCCGCCGACGCGAGCACCGGGTCGAGCAGCAGCCCGTTCCACCAGTACAGGACCCCGGCTGCGACCGGAATGAGCAGGATGTTGAACAGGAACGCCCAGACAAGGCCCTGCTTCATCGTGGTCACGGTGCGTCGCGACAACGCGATCGCGGACACGATGCCGCGCAGGTCGCCACCAATGAGCGTGATGTCGGAAGCGGCGATGGCGACGTCAGCACCGGTGCCGATCGCGATGCCGAGCTCGGCTTGAGCCAGGGCGCCGGCGTCGTTGATGCCGTCGCCGGCCATCGCGACCACGTGACCCTGCTCCTGCAGCCGGACTACGGCGGCGGCCTTCTCGGCCGGCAGCACGTCAGCCATGACGTGGGTGATGCCGACCTGGGCCGCGACCGCGTGTGCGGTGGCTGCGTTGTCGCCGGTAATCATCCACACCTCGAGCCCAAGGGCCTCCAGCTGCGCGATCGCCTCAGCCGACTCGGCCTTCACGGTGTCGGCCACCGTGACGACAGCGGCCAGATGGTCCCCGATGGCCACGTACATCGGCGTCTCACCCCGGTCCGCTGCAGCATCTGCCGTGGCGGAGAGGGAGGAGGGGTCGACGCCGGCGCGCTGCATCAGCGCCCGGTTCCCGACCCGGACCCGGTGACCGTCGACGAGCGCGTCCAGCCCGTGCCCGGGAACAGCCTCGAATCCGTCAAGCGGCGGCACCGTGAGGCCGGCGGCGTACGCGTGGGACGTGATGGCTTGAGCGATCGGGTGCTCGCTGCCGCTCTCGGCGGCGGCGACCAGCGCCAGAACCTGGTCGTCGGTGAACCCGTCGGTCGTCGTGATGGCCGTCAGGGCGGGTTTGCCTTGGGTGATGGTGCCGGTCTTGTCGAGCACGACCGCGGTGAGCCGGCGGGCCTGTTCGAGCGCTTCACCGTTGGAGATGAGGATGCCAAGCTCCGCCGCCCGGCCGGTGCCGACCATCACCGCGGTCGGTGTGGCCAGCCCCAGAGCGCAGGGACACGCGATGATGAGGACGGCGATCGTGGTGGTGATCGCCATGGTGATGTTCTCGGTCGCCGGCCCGAACACCACCCAGAGGACGAACGTGGCGAACGCAGCCAGGATGACGGCCGGCACGAACACTGCGGAGACCTTGTCGGCGAGCCGCTGCATCGGCACCTTGGAGCCTTGGGCGTCCTCGACCAGGCGAATGATCTGAGCCAACGCGGTGTCGTCACCCACAGCGGTGACTTCGATCTGCACCGATCCGGTGGTGTTCAGGGTGGCACCGATGACGGCGTCGCCGGTTGCCTTGTCGACCGGAAGGCTCTCACCGGTCAGCATGGACTCGTCCACCGACGTCGTGCCGGACACAACGACGCCGTCGACGGGAATCTTCTCGCCAGGGCGGATACGGACGACGTCACCACCAACGACGTCCTCGACGGGAATGTCGACCTCGACGCCGTCACGGACGACGCGGGCGGTCTTCGGTGCCAGCCCGACCAGGGCGGTGACAGCGGCCGCGGTGCGCTTCTTCGCCCGGCCCTCCATCCACTTCCCCGCCAGGACCAACGCGACGATGATGAGCGAAGTCTCGTAGTAGACGTGCAGCGGCAGCCCCCACTGTTCGACGAGGCCCGGCCACAAGGTGACGAACGTGCTGTAGCCCCACGCCACACCGGTGCCCAGGGCAACGAGCGTCGTCATGTTCGTCGTGCGGTGCTTCGCCGCAGCCCATGCGGAGGCGTACAGGTCCTTGCCTGCCCACCACTGGACGGCGGTCGCGACAACGAAGATGGCCGGCATCAGCCAGTCCATCGTGTCGATGTACAGCGGGACGTACATCAGCACCATCAGGCCGAGACCGGTCGCCAACGCGGTCTGCCACTTGCGCTTCATCCGTGACAGCTCCCGGTCGCGCGCAGCACTTCCGTCGGCCTCGTCTCCCTGGTTGCCCGAGGACGCGGACCCGGCGCCGATGCCGCCGCTGGTGTTCCCGCCAGCCGACTGGCGGCGCGGCGTCGCGGAGTACCCAGCCTTGACGACGGCCCTGGTGAGGTCGTCGAGCCGGACGAGGTCCGGGGCGTAGGTGACGGAGGCAGCCTCGGTAGCCAGGTTCACCCGGGCCTCGGTGACACCATCGAGCTTGAGCAGTGCCTTCTCGACGCGGCCGACGCACGAGGCGCACGTCATCCCGCCGAGGTCGAGCGTGCACGTCTCGGTCTCCACGTCAGCGACACCACCCGTCGTGTCGGGCACGGTGCTAGGGGTGGCGTTTGGTGAGGCTGTGGTGGTCATGCCGAGCTCCCAAGGTCGGTGAGGTCTGATGCGATGAGGCTGTCTGCGAGCTCTGTCCGCCCGCTGTCCGTTCGGTGTGGAGGTGGCCGGCGACCCAGGCGGCATCTGACTGGACGAACCCGAGCAGCGCTGACCCGCGGGTGTGCTGCCACGGCAACCCGATGAACACGAGCCCTCGGGCGGCAGCGATACCGCGTTGGTGCCGGGGGCGGCCGTGCTCATCGAGCGCGTCGGGGACGTCGACCCAGGAGTAGTTGGCGCGGAACCCGGTCGCCCACACCACGGCCGCGGCGTTCGCCGACGCGCCGTCCTGGAACGTGACCTGGTTGCCGCTTGTCGAGACGACCCGTGGTCGCACCTGCACGCCCAGCCGTCGCAGCCGCCTCAGCGGGCTGCCGATGACCAGATCACCACTGTCACGCATGCGGCGTGCCAGCCGCGACTCGCCGGTCTTGTTCATCAGACCCAGTCGGGTCAACCACCAGAACAGGTCGCGACCGAGGAACCGTTGCGGTAGCTGCGGCGGTGCGGTTCCCACCGCCAGGGTCACGTCGTGGGTGGTGGCGAGGTCCTCGGCGATCTGTCGTCCGGAGTTGCCGGCCCCGACGACGACGACCGGGCCGGTCGGGATGTCGCCGGGTCGCCGGTACTCGGCGCTGTGCAGTTGGACGACGCCACTGGACAGGCCGACGGCCATGCGTGGGACGACCGGTTCCTGGAACGGGCCGGTGGCGATCACCACCTGACGGGTCGAGAGGCGGCCTTGGTTGGTGTGGACGACGAATCCGTCGGCTACTTGCTCGACCCGGGTGGCCGCACAGCGCAGTCTGAGCGGGAACGCGAAGCGAGCGGCGTACTCGCGCAGGTAGTCGGCCACCACGTCCTTGCTCGGGTATTCGCCGTCTGCGGCGGGGAACGCCTGCCGGGAAGCCCGTCGTACTGGGCAGAAGTGAAGAGGCGCAGCGAGTCCCACCGGGTACGCCACGACTCGCCTATCTCTGCTCCAGCGTCGAGGACCAGGAAGTCCGCTTCCTGATGTGCAAAGTGGTAGGCGACAGCAAGTCCCGCCTGGCCGCCGCCGACGACGATGACGTCGAAGGTCTGCGAGGCAACGGTGGTAGTCATTTCGAGTCCTTCGGTTCGTTGGCGCTGCTGAGCGGTGGACGCCGCATCGGGACATGTGATGGACGAGTCCAGACACCCAGTGATGGCACGGGCGGAGGCCGAGGTGGAGTCCCCGTAGAGCTGATAGTCGGTGCTTTGAATCGTGGACGTTCACGGGCCTGATCGCGCCGGTCAGATGGCCGGGATGTGCCCTCGGTGCAGCCCACGTCTGTGTCAGCCGGTTGATGAACGAAGGGTTCCGCCGTCGTTCGCGAATCGGGCACGGTGGGCTGCCCTGGGAGAGACCTCGACGGTCTCACGTGGAAACCGCGCCCCGGTGGGGGTCGGGGGTACCTCCCACCGGGGCACGGGGCTAGGGGTCAGGCCAGCGCGTAGCCGGCCTCCTCGACCGCTTCCCGCAACGCCGTGGCAGGCACGGGCTGCTCGGCGGTCACGCGGACAACGCCGGCGGCCACGTCGACGGCGACGTCGGTGACACCTTCGATGGCGCCGACCTCAGCGCTGACAGCGCGAGCGCAGTGGTCGCAGGTCATCCCGACGACGTCGTGGGTCTCGGTGAAGCTCATGACAGTTCCTCCTGTGTGGGTCCCGGGGCACTCCCGGGGTGTGGGGGGTGGATGCCGGTGGTGACCGGCGTGTGTGTGGGGGGCAGCGTCGCCGCCCGATCCCCACAGGTTCATGCGGCGGCGTGCTCCGTCGTCTGGGTCGTCTCGGAGGCCGCCTGCGGGGTCCGCAGCCCCACCCAGGCGACGACGGCGCCTCCGGCAGCGATCCCGGCGGCACCGAGCAAACCGGCGGAGAACCCGTCGGTCAGCGCCACCGGATCACCGACCTGGTCGGCACCGAACGCAACGGCGAGCGCGGTCATCGCAGCCAGCCCGAGAGCCGAACCGACCTGGTAACTGGTGTTCACGATGCCGGCTGCAAGGCCGCCCTCCTCCGGTGCAGCCGACGACAGCGCCATCCCGAGGGACGGAATGAACGCCATCGCCATACCGGCGGCAGCGACGAGGCTCGCCGGCAGCACGTCGACGGCGAAGCTGCCGTCGGCACCGATGAACGACAGCCAGACCAGGCCGCCGGACAGGGTCGCGAGCCCAGCGACCGTCATAGCCTTTGGACCGAACCGAGCGATGAGCCGCGGGGCGGCGACGATCATCCCGACCATGATCGTGACCGTCAACGGCAGCAGCGCCGCTCCGCTCGCGAACGCACCAAGCCCGAGGACCTGCTGCAGGTACAGGTTAAGGAAGAAGAACATCGGGATCCACGCCGCACCGAGCAGGAACTGTGCGGCGTTGGACCCAGCGAGGTTTGGTGCCTTGAAGATGCCGAGCCGCATCAGCGGCTCACGCGACCGCGCCTGCATGGCCACGAACAGCCCCAGCAACGCCACCCCGCCGATTCCGGCGATCAGCGTCGACGGCGAGGTCCACCCGGCCTGCGGGGCGCGCACTACAGCGAACACGACCGACGCGAGCCCGGTCGTGACCGTGACGGCGCTGGTGACGTCCAAGGAACCACGGCGAGTCGCGCCTGCGGGCAGCGCCGAACGAGTCACCGCGAGCACGATGACGGCCAGCGGGACGTTGATGAAGAACACCCATGGCCACGACGCGTACTCGGTGAGGATCCCGCCGAGGAACACACCTGCTGTACCTCCAGCGGGTGCTGCGGCGCCGTACACCGCCAACGCCTTCGTGATCTCCTTCGGCGACGAACCGAACGTCATGAACAGCAACGTCAGCGCGGCAGGGGCGATGAGCGCGGACCCGGCGCCTTGGACGGCGCGGCCAGCGAGCTCGACCGGGACGTTGCCGGCGAACCCAGCGATCAGCGACCCGGCGGCCAGGACGACCCAGCCGATGCTGAAGATGCGGCGGGCACCGAACAGGTCCGAGAGTCGACCGCCGAGAAGCAGAAGGCCGCCGAACGCGACGACGTAGGCGTTGAAGACCCAGCTGAGCCCCTCAGGCGTGAAGCCGAGGTCTTGCTGCATCTCCGGCAGCGCGACGCCGATGATGGAGGTGTCCATGATGACCATGAACTGGGCCGCGGCGATAACGCCGAGAGCGAGCCAACGGCGGCTGCTTCGGGCTCCCGCGGCGGAAGGCGTAGTAGACATGACGTGCCCTTCTGTGACGACGGACCGGTTGTGGTCGGATGTGGCAACAGGCTCAGGGCGCGGACTTGCCAGCCGCTGTCCCACCGCTGTCGCCGCCTGCGGAACCGACGAGCTCGGGCCGGTAGTTGGTGCCGACGAACGCGGCGAGCACGTCCTCGAGCTGCATAGAGCCCGACAGACGGACCACGCAGTTCCCGGGGTTGGCGCTGACCGTTTCCACTCCGGGAACGTCGCGGAGGCGAGCGGTCACTTCACGAACACAGCGACGGCAGCTCATGCCGCCGACGAACAAGTTGAGCTGACGCATACGGCTTCACTCTCGAGATTCGTTCGGCTCTGATGCCTCACAGGTTGCGCGCAAGCGCTGTCCACGCGCTGTCCACGCGGTCTCGCGGCCAAGTGGAGTTCTTGACCACGCTGCGACGAACCCCTCCGCGTCCTACCTCAGCACGGCCACGCACCTTGGCGGACCGATAGCGGCCGGAAGGCCCAAGCCGACGCAATCTGCTCAGGTCCAGTTTGGTGACGCTCCGGCTCGCGCGATCAGCCAGGAGGACTGTTATTCATACGTCACTCCTTGCGGAGCTCGGCAAACCGTGTGGATGGCGGAGCCTGTTTCACGCAACCTTGGCTGTGCGTTTCATGGTGTCCTCGTATCGGGGTGGGTCGGGATCGGACGACGTGCGGTGAGTTCAGACCGGCGAGAGGGGGTCGTACTGGATGCCGCGGCGCACCTCGCGAGCGCGCTCGAGCCCGGCCAGGCGAGCGACGAGGTGCAGAGCCATGTCGATGCCGGCGGAAACGCCGGCGCTGGTGATCACGTCGCCGTCGTCGACGAACCGGGCCGCCACGTCGATCTTGATGGTGGGGTCGAGTTCTGAGAGCAGGTTCAGCGATTCCCAGTGGGTGGTCGCTGGTCTGCCGGTGAGAAGGCCAGCGGCTGCGTAGACGAGGCTCCCAGTGCACACCGATGTCATGAGCTCGGCTGTGGTCGCTTGGGTGCGGACCCATTCGAGGTGGTCGGGGTCCTTGAGGAGGCTGCGGGTGCCCCACCCGCCAGGGTGGATGAGGATGTCGAGGTCGGGGGCGGTCGCGTACGAGTGGTCGGTGCCCATGCTGAGGCCCTTGGCTCCAGTGACCGGAGCCCCGTCGGCGGACAGGGTGGTGATGCTCCATCCGTCTTCGGGGTGGGAGATGGTCCAGTGCGCGAGGACCTCCCAAGGCCCGACTGCGTCGAGCTCTTCGACCTGGTCGAACAGCAGCATCCCGATGTGACGATCGGTGGGCTTGGCCCCGTTGTGGGTGATGTCGCTCATCTGTGTGTCTCCTTCGGCTCGTTGGTGCTGTCGGTCCAGCGTGCGTCCGGTCAGCCTCGAGTCGCCCCGGTCAGATGGCCGGGTTTCGTCGTGCCACGTCGTTCGGGTTATCCGACAGAGCGGTCCTCTCACTGGCGAAACTTCTCGAGCGCGCGCCGGGCCGTGGTCGGCGCGGGGGTGCTAGGCGGTTGCGGGTTGCTGTTCGCTGACCGGCGTCGTGAGCCTCTGGGTGCGGCGCTGGTGCCGGCGGCGGACCAGCAATGCGGGGGTCAGCCCGACGAGGACTGCGAGCGCGAGGCCGACGATGGCGAGCGCGACGGGGCGCCACGCGCGGTGCTGGTTGCCGAGGGTGAGGTCGGTGGTTGGGTAGCCGATCATCTTGGCGGTTGCGGTGGTGGTTGCTGCGTCGGTGTGGTCGGCGAGGTTCTGCAGCGCTGCGTCGAATCCGCCGCCCGTGGGTGTTCCGTCCGCGCTCGCAGGGTCGGTCAATGGCTCAAGGGACATGCCTTGGGTGTGTGCCCAGGCGTTCAGCTCGGGCTCGGTGCTGTCGGGGGTGTTCGCGTCAGGCACGACCACGCGGTCGAGGTTGGAGGCCTGGGCAAGGGGTGTGGTGAGAAGAGTGAGCCCGTGCCGTGTGCGGACGGTGTCTTTGGGGGCGATCGCGATGGTGTGCGCGGCGGCAGACTGGCCGTAGACCTCGAATGCTGCGGTGGCGTCGAGCTCGTCTACTCCGTCCCGTAGCGCGATGCCGATCGTGGGCCGGAACCAGGGCATGACGTAGTTGAGTCCGACGGGCCAGTCGCGGAGCGCGAAGTGGTCTTCGGGGATGGTGGTCGTCTGGGTCGGAGTCCAGTCGAGTTCGGGGTGGAGGTCCGCAACTCGTTGTGCTTCGGCGGGTCCGGCGAGTTCGGCGACGAGGTGGAGGGCGGCTGGGATACCGGAGGTGACAGCGGCCGTGGTTGTGATGGTGGAGGCGGCGGGGCCGTCTTCGACGTATCGGCGCCCGCGTAACCAGTTCACGGCGGGATGGTCGGCTTCCAGGGCTTTGATGCGTGACCAGTGGCTGGTGGCGTCGAGTCCGTCGAGCATGCCGGTGGCGGCGAGGACGAGAGACCCGCTGCACACGCCGAGGACCTTGGCCCCGTTGTCGTGCTGGCGAGTTACCCAGTCGCGAAGCGGTGCTTCGACGTCGCCGGTGGGGTGGGTGAGGGCAGGGACAACGACCAGGTCGGGAGTCAGGGCGGGGTCTGCGTCGATGTCGGCGAAAGTGTGCGTGGGTACGACGGCGGGTCCCCCTTCGAGTGGTGCGGGGGCAGTGGTGTCGGCAGCGACGTAGGCGGAGAACGCCGTGGAGCTCGCGAAGATGGAGTAGGGCGCGAGAAGGTCGCTGGCGACAGTGCCGTCGGTGCCGACGACGAACGCGACCACAAGCGATCGACTGTGCCCAGGGCCTGCCAGGTTCGCCACCTCGTCGGGTTCGGTGGGCGGGAGTGCAGCCGCCGGCTCGTTGATGGGCCCGGTGGGTACGGGCGGGTTGGTGCTTCTGCTCGTCGTGACAGCACCTGCTGCGACGATGCCGGCCAGGGTTGCAGCGGTGAGGGCGAGCGTCCCGGTCGTGGCTAGGACGCGGCCGGTCCAGGTCCTGGTGGAAGTTCGGCGGTTCGTGGTCATCGGAGCGGTGTCCTTCGTGAGTGGGTCGGTCGTGGGTGTTTTCGCGGTTGCGGGCTCGGTTTCACTGTTGTTGAGGCCGCGGAGGGTCGACCCGGTCAAAGTGCCGGGATCTTCTGGGCCGTAGGGCCTCCCGGGTTCGCGGCGGGCAGCTGGTGGGATCAGTTCCGGTTGCGGATGACGGTGCAACCCATTGCGGCGGTGATGAGGGAGACGACTGCTGCGGCGGTGAACGCGGCGGTGAACCCGGACGGGGTGAGGACGGTGGCGGTGGATCCGCTGACCGTGAGTCCGATGGCGGTGAAGGCCGCGGTGCCGAGGGCGGCGCCGACCTGGGTTGCCGAGCCGGCGACACCGGCGGCCAGTCCGGTCTGTGTCGGCGGTACTGCGGCGGCGATGACCATGGTGGTGGGCGTGAAGCTGAGCGCGACGCCTGTGGCTACCAGCAGCAGGCCGGGGAGGACTGCGACCGGGTATCCGTGGTCGTGAGGCCCGTAGGCCAACCACAGGTGGCCGGCAGCGAGCACGAGGAGTCCCAGGACGAGCGAGCGACGGGGCCCGAGGACCCGCAGCACCCGCGGGAGGAGGGTGAGGGACACGGCGAACCCGGTGACTGCGGTGGGGAGCATCGCGAGCCCGGCCTGCTGGGGGGCCATGTGGAGCGCTTGCTGCAAGTAGAGGGCGACGAGGACGAAGGTGGATGCTCGGGCAGCTCCACCGAGTACGGCGAGCGCAACGCCGGTGGACAGGACCCTGGAGGCGAAGAGGTTGAGCGGCACGAGTGGTTCGGTGACGCGGCGCTCGACGCGGATGAAGGCAGCGGTCAGGACGACGAAGCCGGCAAAGCTCGACAGCACTGACAGGGACGTCCAGTCGCCCGAAGCTGCGCCGAGACAGCCGTGCACGAGGGCGATGACCGCGCCGGTGCTGGTCGCCGCTCCGGCCCAGTCGAACTGGTGGCGGACGGTGAACGTGGGCTCGTCGAGGACGCGGCGGGCCAGGACGACGGCTGCGACCGTGACGGGAACCGTGACGAGGAAGACCGAGGACCACCCGAATGTGCCGGCGAGGATTCCGCCGAGGAACACCCCGGTCGCTCCTCCGGCGGCTGATGCGGCCCCCCAGATGCTCATTGCCTTGGCGCGGGCGGCTCCGGGGAACGTCACCAGCAGCAGCGACATCGCGGCGGGGCTCAGTGCCGCGGCGCCGACGCCCTGGATGACACGCGCGCCGACGAGCATCCCTTCGTTGGCGGCGGCCGCGGCGAGCAGGGTTCCGAGTGTGAACAGGGCGGAGCCGGCCATGAACATGCGCCGCCGGCCGAAGAGGTCTGCGGCACGACCTGAGAGGAGCAGCAGTCCGCCGAACGCGAGGACGTAGGCGTTGACCACCCAGGTGAGACCGGCCGGGCTGAGATCGAGGTCGGCCTGGACGGACGGAAGGGCGACGTTGACGATGGAGGTGTCGAGCATGACGACGAACTGGGCGGAGACCAGCAGTCCGGAAGCGACGGTGCGGCGGCGGCGCTCGATGAGACCAACTCGCGGCGGCTCTTGGGCCGAGCCCGCGGCACCGGGAGTGCCTGTCGGTCCTGAGTGGCGGTCGGTGGGCGGTGCGGTGGTGGTCATCGTGTGCCTGCCTGTGGAAGTCGGGGTGCTCCCACCGTGGCGGCGTACGGATTTGCTCGCCCCGGCCAGATCGCCGGGTTCCGCTCTCAGGGCTAGGCACAGAGACGCCACCCGGCAGCGGGGGTCTGCTGGGTGGCGTCGGATCTGGGCGACTGCGCGACTCGCGGCTCGCAGCCGGTCAGTGCATGTGCATGCCGCCGCCCCCGCCCGCTGCGAGGGCGGCGGGCATCCGGACCGCGGCGAAGACGGCGACTACGGCGGCCATGACGGACGCACCGATGAACCCAGCCGAGAATGCGTCGGCTGCACCAGCGGCGGTCGTGAGCGTGCCGGCCGAGGCGGCGACCGCGGACAGGATGGCGACACCCAACGCGGCACCAAGCTCGTGGCCCGTCATGAGGAACCCGGATGCGACGCCGGCGTGCGAGGCGGGGATGCCGGCCATGGACGTCACGGAGACGGGGACGAACACCATGCCGATGCCGAACCCGAGCAGGACCAGTCCCGGCAGGATGCCGGTCACGAGGCTCGAGTCGGCGTCCGCGGCCGAGAGCCACCCGGAGGCGAACACAGCGACCAGAAGCCCGGTGGTGGCGATGGTGCGCGGGGCGACATGGGCCAGGAGGTGCTTGGCGACGGCGGTGCCGACGGTGAGTGCGAAAGCGAACGGCAGGAACGACAGCCCGGTCTCCAGTGCCGAGTACCCGAGGACGGTCTGCAGGTAGATCGAGGTCAGGAACACAGCCCCCACCAGGATGCCGGACACACCGAGCATGACCACGGTGCCTGACACGAGGGACTGGAGCTTCCACACGTGCGGCGGGAACAGCGGCTTGGCGGCACGGTTCTCGAGCTTCAGGAACACCAGCAGCAGACCAGCGGATACGGCGAACGCGGCGATGCTGTGGACGGAGGCCCATCCGTGAGTACTGGTGCCGGAGATGCCGTAGATGAGCGCTGCGAGGCCGGTGACGACCGCTGCGGCGCCGGGAAGGTCGAAGTCACGAACGCTCGGCCGGGGCGCGGTGCGCGTCTCCTTGGCAATGACGCGGCGTCCGACGACTAGGGCGATGAGGCCGACGGGCACATTGACCCAGAAGATCGCCTGCCAGCTCGCAGCGGTCGTCAGCGCACCTCCGACGAGGACACCGGCGGCGACTCCGAGGCTGCCGACGGCACCCCACATGGCGAGGGCGGTCTTGCGCTGGTTGCCGGCGTAGTGGGTCATGATGAGCGACATCGCGGACGGGGTGAGCAGAGCGGCGCTGAGTCCTTGGACGGCGCGTGCGGCGATGAGCTGGTTCCCGGTCTCAGCGAACCCTGAGACCGCGGACGCCGCGGTGAACAGGACCAGGCCGGTCAGGAAGACGCGGCGGCGTGAGAGCAGGTCGGCGATGCGGCCACCCAGAAGCAGGCACCCGCCGGACATCATCAGGTAGGCGGTCACAACCCACTGGAGCTGGGAGCTGTCGAGGTTCAGCGAGCTGCCGATCGACGGCAGCGCGGTGTTGACGACCGAGATGTCGAGCACCACAAGGATCTGGGCCGCGAGCGCGACGGCGAGCAGCGCCCATGACTTCCGCTTCTCGATCGGTGTCGCGGCCTCGGCTCCGACTTCGGTTGCTGGATGCGATGTGACGCTGGGGTGCGATGCGGGATGGGCGGACATGGTGACTCCTTCGCACTCGGGCTTCGGGCCCGCATCCGGCCTGCTCGTCGAGCAGGCACCCCCACAGTCGGCCTCGGCGGACGCGGTCGCCCCGGTCAGATTGCCGGGGTTGGCTTGCCGGAGCGCCGACGGCCCCGGGAGGTCCTCGGCCGGACGGGTCTAGTCGATGGGCCCGCTCGAGGACCTCGGCGGGCATAGGGTCGAGGTTGTGCTGCATGGCCGTGACCTCGAGACCGCCCGGCTGGCGCAGATGCTGGAAGAGGCACGCTCGGGACAGGCCTCAAGCCTGGTCATCAGCGGCAGCGCAGGCCTAGGGAAGTCTGCCCTCCTTGAGGAGGTTGCGGCCGGGGCCACGGACACCAGGATCCTGCGCACAGCTGGGTTGGAGTCGGAGTCGCCGTTGGCGTTCGCCGCCCTCCACCGTCTCCTCCGCCCCGTTATGGACTTGGCCGTCGACCTGCCACCGCCGCAGGCGCGGGCGCTGCGGGTTGCATTCGGAGAGGTTGACGGCGACCAGATCGACCCCTTCCTGGTCGCCCTGGCGACACTGTCCCTGCTGACCGAAGCGGCCGAGTCCGGTCCGGTGCTGTGTCTCATTGACGACGCGCACTGGCTCGACCTCGCCTCCTCGGATGCGTTGCTGTTCGCTGCGCGCCGCCTGCTCGCTGAACCGGTCGTCATGCTGTTCGCCTCCCGCGACGACGAACACAACGAGTTCACGCCGAGCGACGTCGCCGAGATGCGGCTGGAGGGACTGACTGGGGAAGCGGTCGGCTCGCTGCTGCGCGAACGCACCGACCAGGTCCTCTCCGACCAGGTCGTCGAACAGCTCGCCGCCGGCACCAGCGGCAACCCGCTCGCGCTGGTCGAGCTACCCGCCCAGCTCAGCACAGACCAGCTCGGCGGCAAGTCCAGCCTCCCTGAGACGTTGCCCTTGTCTGGTCGCGTCGAGCGGACCTTTCTCGACCGGTGCCGACGCCTCTCCCAGCCTGCGCAGACCTTGATGCTCCTCGCCTCCGCGGACGACTCGGGACAACTCTCTGTCGTCCTCAGCGCAGCCAAAGGCCTGTCGGACACGGCCGCCACCCTCGCAGAGGTCGAGTCCGCCGGGCTCCTCATGGTCGACGCCGACACGGTCCGCGTGCGTCACCCGCTCGTCCGCTCGGCGGTGTACCAGGCGGCCACTGGTGCCGAGCGTCGTGGCGCGCACGCCGCGCTCGCCAACGCTCTGGGCGCGACGGGCGATGTCGACCGGCAGACGTGGCACCGGGCCGCCGCCGCCAACGGACCCGACGAAGCGTTGGCCGCAGACCTGGAAGCGACGGGTCGACGAGCTGAGCAACGAGGCGGCCACGACTCGGCGGCGTCCGCCTACCACCGGGCATCCCAGCTCACCGTTGCCGACGGGGACCGCGCCCGACGCCTCTTCGACGCTGCCCGTACCGCGTACGCGGGAGGACAGGTCGCCAGGGCCGTCGCTCTGCTCGCGGAGTGCAGGCTCATCGCCGACGACCTCGTGCTCCGTGCGGACATCGCCCGGCTGCGTGGCCGTATCGAGGTCATGGTCGGCTCTGCGGTCGACGCTCATCGGATCTTTATCCGTGCTGCGCATGACGTAGCCGGACTCGACCAGGAACGGGCGGCCGAGATGGCCGCGTTGGCCGGCATCATGCGCAGTCACGGCGTCGACAGCGGCAGCACCCTCCCGGACGGGGTGGTGGACACAGCACCGAGCGCGACGGACTCCGTACGCCTCCGGTGCTTCAAACTCCTGATGCGCAGCACCACATCCGATGTTGCCGGCGACCGCGCCACGGCGATGGCGCTCGTGCAGGACGCGTTGGCCATCGGCCTTAGCGCCGAGGACCGTGACCTGTGGGCGAACGTGGCGAACATGGCCCTTCACCTCGGCGACCACGAGGGCCACCGCCGCTACTTCGACGCGATGCTCTCGGCCGCGCGAGCCGACGGCGCAGTCATGGAGGTTCTGTACGCCCTGCACAGGGTCGCGCTCAGCGAGCTCGCAGCCGGCGACTGGCAGGCCGTCCGCCGCTCCGCGGACGACGCGATGTCACTGGCTCGCAGCATTGGGCACCCAGGGCTGGCCGTGACACCGTCAGCCATCCTGACGTTGCTCGCTGCTCTGGAGGGCGACAACGACTACGACACCCTTCTGGCCGCGACCGAGGACGCCGTCGAGCGTCACCATCTGGGCATCATGGATGCTGTCGTGGCCGATGTCCTGCGATGGGCGAAAGCAACGCAGGCTGCGAACGCCAACGCGAACGCTGAGGCGTTCCACCACCTCGAGCAGATCCGGGTCCCGGCAGCAGCACGGCTCGTCACCGCCGTCCGGATCGCCTCAGCGGTGAACGCCGACGAGCTCGACCGTGCTTCGAGCTGGACCGCCGAAGTCGAGGAGCTTGCCGAGGCCACCGGCCTGCCGTGGGCGTACGCCACCGCTCAGTTCGGCCGTGCGCTCCTCGCTGAGCCGGCCGACGCTCGCGACTACTACGACGCTTCGCTGGTCCACCACGCGCTGGCTCATCGGGTCTTTGATGAGGCGTGCACTGAGCTGGCCTACGGCGAGCACCTTCGCCGCACCGGGCAGCGCGTCGCGGCACGTGTTCACCTGAACAAGGCGCTGGAGACGTTCCGCGACCTGCGTGCCGAGCCCCTGGTGGCCCGGGCCACTCGGGAACTTCGTGCCTCCGGCGAGACAGCCCGACAACGCAGCGTCTCGACCCTGGTCCAGCTCACGCCCACTGAGCTCCACATCGCCCAGCTCGTCAGCCAGGGCATGTCGAACAAGGACGTCGCGGCACAGTGCTTCATCTCCCCTCGGACGGTCGCGTTCCATCTGCGCAACGTCTTCACCAAGACCGGCGTCGCCTCCCGCGGGGAACTGTCCCAGCTCAACCTCGACTGACGGCGATCGTCAGTCGCGGGTGCTGTCTTCTGTGTGTTCGTGGATGGCATCGACGAGGCGCGACCAGAGCGATCGAGGCCGGTCGTGCCCCATGTCCTCGACCAGGAGGAACCGCGCGGAGGGCACCAGGGCGGCTGTCCGTAGTCCGCCGCTTGGGTCGATCAAGGTGTCGTCCTGCCCGTGGATGACGAGGGTCGGCACATCGAGAGTACGCAACGCGTCGGCACGCGATCCGTCAAGGATCATGGCGGCCAGCTGCCGCGGGACACCGGCCGGGTAGTAGGAGCGGTCATAGCTCGCGGCGGCCAGGTCGCGCAGTGTGCCGGGGTTGCCGTAGCGCCGCGAAGCCCAGACGAGCTCACGCTCGGCGGCGGCGATGTAGCCGTCGCGGTCAGCGGGTCGCGGGGCGAATAGGACCTGTTGGGCCTCAGGAGTCGGCTGGCCGTACTCGGGCTCGCCTGTCGAGGACATCATCGAGGTCAGCGACAGCACGCGATCGGGGAACTCGATCGCCATCTTCTGCGCGATCATGCCGCCCATGGAGGAGCCCACCACGTGCGCTCGGTCGATACCGAGCAGCTCCAGCAGGTCGACCCCGTCACCTGCCATGTCGCGAAGGGAGTACGGCGCCATCGCCAGAGCACGGTCGACATCGCCGGACGTCACGGCCGTGACCAGGTCCATGAGGTCTACAGGACTCTCGTGGTGCTTGGTCGACAGGCCGCAGTCACGGTTGTCGTAGCGGATCACGCGACGACCTCGGGCAGCCAGCAGGCGACAGAAGTCTTCGTCCCAGCCCAGAAGCTGGGTGCCGAACCCCATGACCAGGAGGACTGCCGGGTCAGCCGGATCCCCGAACTCCTCGTACTCGAGCGCGATGCCGTTGGCCGTCTCGACACGCATCACGACGCTCCTTCAGTGGTTCCGGAGAGCGGGCGGTTCAGTCTCGCTCAGAGACAGAACCTTACCTGTCGAGTTCGACATGTCAAAGTCGTCATTTCGCGCTACGCTGCTGCCATGTCATTGCGTCATGCTGTCCTGGGTCTGCTCGCCCGTCGTCCCTCGACTGGCTATGAGCTGACCCAGACCTTCGATCGCTCGCTGAGGGCGTCGTGGCACGCGAGCCACAGCCAGATCTATCCCGAGCTCGCCAAGCTTGCCGAGGCCGACCTCGTGGAGGTCATCGGGCACGGGGCACGTCGCAGCAAGACCTACGGGATCACTCAGGCCGGACGCGACGAGCTGCGCCGTTGGCTGGTCGAGGGCCGGCCCGACAGGTCCAAGCGCGACGAGAGCGGGCTGCGTCTGTTCCTGACCCCGCTTTTGGACCCCGCCGACAGGCGAGCCATCTTCGAGCGCGACCTGGCTGACGTCGACCACGAGCTCGACACGCTGAAGGATCTGCGTACCGAGCTCCAGGACACCGGTAGCCCCCAGGCATTCGCATCCCAGGTCGAGCTCGGCATCCGCATCAGCGACGTCCTAGGCGATTGGCTGCGCGAGCAGATCGCGGCCACCACCGAGACCCACGACCCCGAGCGGCAAAGCCAAATCCACACTCCAGATGCAGGTCACCGAAGCCGAAGCCCTGCCCGCAAAAGGGCCGACCATAAGGACGAACAGTGACGACGAGAACGTATCGAGTCTTGGTGTCTGGCCAGTTCGCGGCACTCACCCCAGCGGTCCGCGAGCATCTTCGAAGCGAACAAGCCGACCACGACGTGTTCGCCTCCGCGTTCACCCCGGCGGGAACCTTCACCTATACGCCGACGCTCACCCGCTTCACTCTGCGCTACCTCCTTGACTGCGCGGAGAACTCGGCCGCCGAAGCGGACGGGGATGTAGTCGTCGAGGGCGAGCTGCTGGCCGAGGAGTTCCTCCGCGCTCGCGGTATCGGCCATCGACCGCTCACTGTGTCAGCCGTCTGCTTGCAGGACGTCAAGGTCAGGGCTCGCGCCTAGCGGCCTCGCGGGCCGGGTACGTGGGCTCGTCCATGGCCAACGCGCCCGCGGCGTCAGGACCATCCGCGATCCCCGCGGGGGGCGGTGCCTTTAGCCACCGACATGCGACTTACACACCCGCTGTCCGAGTGGTTTGCCGAAGTCTCAGTTGCTGCCGAACTCGGACTCGACAGAAGGAGTCCCGGCCGTTTGACCGGCGCGACGCCGCCGCGTCGCGAGCAGTGTGAGGCGTGCCGGTACGACGTACCGGACGGAGCGGACCCGACGTCCGCCTCGCTCGCACCGGGAGCTCACGTGGACGACCAACACCTCGCGCTGGGCACCGTCGCCTGGGTTCAGCAGACCTCCGGTTGGCTCACGCCGGCCGAGCGGCGCTCCCTGCTCCTACCCCTGCTCCGCACCCACGTCCGAATCGGGTTGGGCCGGCTCGCGATGGTGACGCGTCTCAACCATGGCCGACACGCCTTCATCCCCACCGCACGTCTAGCGCCGCCGAGCAGCGTCCTGACCCGCACGGCTGAGGAGCGGGCGCGCGCCATGTTGGCACCGGTACTGATCAACCACAGCTACCGCACCTACATGTTCGGTCGAGCTCTCGCTGTACTGGACGACATCGACGTTGACGATGAGCTCCTCTTCGCGGCCTCGATGCTGCACGACACGGGCCTGGTCAACCCGACCGGAGACGCCGACTTCACCCTCGCCAGCGCCCGGGTCGCACGCGAGGTCGCCGAACAGGTCGGCCTGTCCGGCGCTGCCAGCACCACAATGCAGAACGCCATCACCCTCCACCACAGCCCCGGCGTCAGCCTGACCTCCGGCGCCGTCGCGTACTTGCTCTCCGCAGGAGCCGCCCTCGACGTCGTCGGGCTCCGCTCATGGGACCTGCCCACCACGACGTTGAGCGCTGCGGTCACTGCCCACCCGCGCGAGAACTTCAAGCAGGTCTTCGGTGCTGCGTTCGCCCAGGAAGCGGCCCGCGTGCCCCACGGCCGAACCCGGTTTCTCCACCGCTACGGCGCCTTCGGAGCCGCCGTCCGCCTCTCCCCCTTCGACTCCTGACCCGAAAGCGATGTCATGATCACCCCCAAAACCACCACCAGGACGGACCCCTCCCGGACTGCTGAGCGCGGCCCGTTCCCGGCCTTCTCGGACGCGTCACGCGACATCACCCCGACCGTCACCTCAACCCGGTCGACGACGCTCGTCGTGGTCGGCTCCCTGATGAGTGGCCTCGTCCTCGCCGCGTTGCTCTGCCTCCTAGGCTTCCCCGGCGCCACCGAGGCCGTCATCACCGGCTCTGTGCTCATCGGCTTTGGTGTCGGCTGGGCACTGCTCGCCGGGCTCTCCGCCCGAAGCCCGCGCCGCCAACGCTGGGCCTGGGTGCCGGCGGTCCTGATGACGACGGCCGGCATTCTCCTCCTGGCCGTCGTGCCAGGACCGAAGACCATGTCGGCTCTCGGCTGGGTGTGGCCGCCGGTCCTGGCTGCGACCGCCCTCTACTGCGTCAACCGGATGCGTCGCGACCTTCCAGGTCGCGGCCGGCTCATGCTCTACCCCGTGCTCGCCGGTCTCGTCCTCGCCAGTGCAGGGGGTCTGTACACCCAGTTAGCCGCAGTCAATGGGAGCAGCCTCCCGGCTATGCCCGGGCATGCCTACGAGATCGACGGACGTCGGCTGCACCTGGACTGCCGCGGCTCCGGCAGCCCGACCGTCGTGGTCGAGTCAGGTCTCGCGGGAACGTCGGCATCGTGGGCCCGAGTGGTGCCCGAGGTCGCGAAGACGAGCCGGATCTGCGCCTACGACCGAGCTGGTCAGGGCTGGAGCGAAGAAGGCTCCCGACCACACGACGGCCTCCAGGCCGCCCACGACCTCGAGGCTCTGCTCCAGGCCGCTGGCGAGGTCGGACCGTTCGTCCTTGCCGGCCACTCCACCGGCGGGACGTACGTCATGACGTACGCAGCCCAGTACCCCGACGACGTCGCAGGAATGGTGCTCCTCGACAGCTCGAGCCCTGACCAGTTCGAGCTGATCTCGACCATGAGTAGCGAGTTCGCGCTCACCCGTCGTGTTGTCGCGTTGTTGCCCAGCCTCAGCCGGCTCGGCCTCGGACACCTGGTCCCCGCATCGTTCGTCTCCCGGCTGCCGCAGCCGGCCGCCGACCAGGTCCGCGCACTCGCCACCTCACCGCAAGGGTTGCGCAACCAGCGCGACGAGCAGGCAGCGATTCCGGCCCTGTTCCGCCAAGCCCAGGCACTGACCGGCCTCGGCGACCGACCGCTCGTGGTCGTCACCGCACTCGACCACGACGAGGTCGGCTGGAGGGAAGCGCAGGACAGGCTCGCTGCCCTCTCAACCAACAGCAGCCACCGGTTCGCCCCGACCGACCACCCGGGCATCCTGGACGACGAGGCGGGCGCGACCGACTCGGTCCACGCTATCGAGGACGTCGTCACTGCCATCCGCGCCGGCGCAAGCCTCGCGCGCGACCGGTGAAGTCCGACTGCTGAGCACTGGCAAGATCTGATCCGCCCGTCAGGAACGTCGTCCGGTCCCCAGATTTCCCCCAGCGCAGTGCCTAACCAGCACCTACTGGACGCCGATACCGCCGAGGCGTAACGTCGACGCACCCCTTTTGACCTGGGATAACAGGTCACCGTCGAAGCGAGTCGTTCATGCCTCCGGTTGTACTACGACATCTGAGTCGTATCGCGCCACCAGATCGCCCCGTCGCTGACCTGCGACGGGGCGATCTGCCGTTTGTGGGTCAGGCTTCAGTACGACATCTGAACCGAAGGCCCGAGCTGCAGGTGCACAGCCTTTCTGGTCCGGACCTGACTGACCGTCGACACCTTGTGCCGGCATGCCTGAGAAGGGGAGCCGTTTGCCGGATCGAACCCTGCAGGCGTTAGCACTGCGTTAGCGGACGCCGGCACCGACGAAACCTCCTGAGCGTGCGCGAGAGGCAGCGCCGTCTGATTGCTACTCCGTTGGACGTGCCCCTGTCAGATGACAAATTCCACGTGTACATGACAGTTTGACTCGCGTTACTGACAAAGTTGCGTGACTCCGGCAACCGGTCAGGTCAGTGGGCCATGTCGACGAAGCGGGAGTAGTGGCCCTGGAAGGCGACGGTGATGTCGCGGGTCGGGCCGTTGCGGTGCTTGGCGACGATCAGGTCGGCCTCACCGGGGCGGGTCGACTCCTTCTCGTAGACGTCGTCGCGGTGGAGCAGGATCACCATGTCGGCGTCCTGCTCGAGCGAACCGGACTCACGCAGGTCGCTCATCATCGGGCGCTTGTCACCGCGCTGCTCAGGGCCACGGTTGAGCTGGGAGAGCGCGATGATCGGCAGCTCGAGCTCCTTGGCCAGCAGCTTGATCTGCCGGGAGAACTCCGAGACCTCGAGCTGACGTGACTCGACCTTCTTGCCCGAGCTCATCAGCTGCATGTAGTCGATGACGATCAGCTTGAGGTCGTGGCGCTGCTTGAGCCGTCGGGCCTTGGCCCGGATCTCCATCATCGTCATGTTGGGCGAGTCGTCGATGAACATCGGCGCCGACGACACCTCGCCCATCTTACGGGCGAGCTTGGCCCAGTCGTCGTCGGTCATGTTGCCGTTGCGGATGTGGTTGAGCGGGACCTTCGCCTCGGCCGACAGCAGACGCATGGTGATCTCGGAGCGCGTCATCTCGAGGCTGAAGAAGACGCTGGCCAGGTTGTTGTGGATCGACGCCGCCCGGCACAGGTCGAGCGCGAGCGTGGACTTACCCATCGCGGGTCGAGCCGCGACGATGATCATCTGGCCGGAGTGCAGACCGTTGGTGAGGTCGTCGAGGTCGGCGAAGCCGGTGGGGACGCCGTAGAGGCCGGCCTCGCGGTTGGAGATCGCCTCGATCTCGTCGAGGACGCCGTCCATGATGTCGGAGAGCGGGGAGTAGTCCTCGGCCGAGCGGCGGTCCGTGATCTTGTAGACCTCGGCCTGGGCGGTGTCGACGATGTCGTCGACCTGGCCCTCGCCGGCGTAGCCGATCTGCACGATCTTGGTGCCGGCGTCGACCAGGCGTCGCAGGATCGCCTTCTCGCGGACGATCTCGGCGTAGTAGCCGGCGTTGGCCGCGATCGGGACGTTGGCCGAGAGCGTGTGGAGGTAGGGAGCGCCACCGATCCGCTGGAGCTCGCCGCGGCGCTGCAGCTCGGCGGCGACGGTGACCATGTCGACCGGCTCGCCGCGGCCGTAGAGGTCGATGATCGCGTCGTGGATCGTCTCGTGGGAGGGCCGGTAGAAGTCGACCCCGCGGATCGACTCCGTGACGTCGGCGATGGCGTCCTTGGAGATCAGCATCGCGCCGAGCACGGACTGCTCCGCGGCCATGTCCTGCGGCGGGGTCCGGTCGCCGGGCGAGTTGGGGCGCTCGCCCGGGGCGTACGACGCCGGGCCGTCGCCCCAGTCGTCGAGCGGGAAGTCGGACGAACCCCGTGAGTCCTGGTCCGTGACGCTCATCTGTGTGTCCCTCAGTCCCCTCGATGGCTGCTGGTATCGAACGTGCGTTCGATGATAGATGGAGAATCCGACAGTCCCAGGCGACCGCCATCGCGCGACGGTATGGCGTCCGGGGCACTCGGCGACAGCGGGCTATCCACAGGGGCTGGGGATAACTTGGGTGCACTCGTGGACGACACGCTCGCGGAGGTGCAACAACCTGGGGACCCACCTGTGGAGGAACCGCCGAGTTTCGGGTCTACATGACCTCTGACCTGCGAAGATGCTCGCCAACACCTGTGTAGAGAAAATATTTGCGCCCGCGTCTTGGTTCATGGACAGGTCACCTTCCCGTTACCTGCCCATAAGTCGACTTAGCGCCCGACAGCAGGTTATCCAGAGTTCATCCACAGGCCCTGTTGACTAGTCACGTAGGAGGCATGAGTCGAGAGTGGTCCTTACGTTGACTAGGCTGCACCGGTGACCCGCGCAACCGACCGCGAGATCCTCCGCCTCGCGGTGCCGGCGTTCCTCGCCCTCATCGCCGAGCCGCTCTTCCTGCTCGCGGACGCGGCCATCATCGGGCACCTCGGCACCGCACCCCTCGCCGGCCTCGGGATCGCGGGGGCGGTCCTCCAGACCGTGATCGGCCTCTGCGTCTTCCTGGCCTACGGCACCACCGGGAGCGTCGCCCGGCGGCTCGGCGCCGGCGACCTGCGGGGCGCCATGGCGCAGGGGGTCGACGGCCTCTGGCTAGCTTTCGGGATCGGCTCGATCGTCACGGTCGCGGGGGTGCTCCTCGCCGAGCCGCTGGTGCGGCTCTTCGGCGCCTCGGACCGGGTCAGCGACCCGGCCGCGACGTACCTCCGGATCGCGTTCCTCGGCACCGTGCCACTGCTCCTCATGCTCGCGGCGACCGGCGTCCTGCGCGGTCTCCAGGACACCCGCACGCCCCTGGTGGTCGCAGTCGCCGGCAACGCCCTCAACGTGGTGCTGAACCTGCTGCTCGTCTACCCCGCCGGGCTCGGCATCGCCGGGTCGGCCCTCGGCTCGGTGCTCGCCCAGGTCGCCAGTGCCGCCGTCTTCGTGGCCGTCGTGGTGCGTGCCGCGCGCCGCCACGGAGCGTCGCTGCGCCCGGACCTGCCCGGCATCCGTTCCGCCGGCCGAGCCGGCGTCCCGCTCGTGATCCGCACCCTGACCCTGCGCGCCGCCATCGTCATCACGACGTACGCCGTCACGCTCGCCGCCATCAGCGCCCGCGACCAGGAGGTCGACCTCGCGACCCACCAGCTCGCGATGACCCTGTGGGGGTTCCTCGCCTTCGCGCTGGACGCCATCGCGATCGCCGCCCAGGCACTCACCGGTCGCTCGCTCGGTGCGGGAGACGTCGCCGGCACCCGGGTCACCACGACCCGGATGGTCCGCTGGGGACTCGCGAGCGGTGTCGTGACCGGCCTGCTCCTCGCCGCGGCGAGTCCGCTCATCGGCCACCTCTTCACGAGTGACCCGGCCGTCTTGGACCTGCTGGTGCCCGTCCTGGTCGTGGCCGCGCTCGGCCAGCCGATCGCCGGGGTGGTGTTCGTGCTCGACGGGGTGCTGATCGGTGCGGGCGACGGTCGGTACCTGGCGGGTGCCGGGCTGGTCACGCTGGTCGTCTACGTGCCGGTCCTGCTCGTCCTGGCCGCACAGTCGGCCGGACTGGTCGCCATCTGGGTGGCCTTCAGCGCGGTGTTCATGGGCGCCCGGCTGGTCGTGCTCGTCCGGCGGGCCCGCGGCGATGCGTGGCTGGTCACCGGGGTAGACATGTCCTCGTGAAACCGCTGCAGGCCGCCGCGATGGGTCTCGTGATCGTCGCGCTGAACGCCAAGGTCAACGGCTACGACCTGCTCGCCGACCCGCTCGGCTGGTTGCTCGTCCTCCACGGCGTACGGCTCCTGCCCGCCGAGGTCCCGCGCCGCGACACGATCCACGCGATCGGGATCGTCGCGGCGCTGGTGTCGGTGGCGCTGTGGTTCCCCGCCTTCACCGACGCGCTCTCCGACACCGACGACTCGCTCGTCTGGGCGGCGACGCTGCCGCAGATCGCGTTCGTGGCGCTGCTGTGCGCCGAGCTCGCGGCCCACGCCGGCGAGGCGGGCGACGCAAAGGCGGCGCGCTGGCTCCGGGTCGCCCGGACCCTGACCATCGCCGTCGGCGTGCTGCCGATCGTCGTCTACCCGATCGAGTCCGACCTGCTGGTCCCGCTGATCCTGGTCGCGGTGGTCACCATCGTCCTGGTGATCGTCCTGCTCTTCTCCTACTCCTCGCGCCCGTGGGCGCTGCACGAGGAGCCGGCCGGGAACGGCGACAGGGGCCGCTCCTCCTGAAGGAGGAACGACCCCTGTCGAATGCTGCCGGCGAGCCGGCGGCCGCTGCGCTCTGTCTCGAGCTGGTCAGGCCGGGATGACGTTGAGGGCCACCGTGGCGGACACCTCGTCGTGCAGCTTGACCGACACCTCGTGGGCGCCGAGCGACTTGATCGGGTTGGTCACCACGATCGTGCGCTTGTCGACCTGCTCGCCCGAGGCGTCGGCAAGAGCGCCGGCGATCTCGGTGACCGTGACGGCGCCGAACAGGCGACCGCCGGCACCGGCGCGCACCTTCACGGCGACCGGCTGGGCCTCGAGCTTGGTCTTGATCTCCTCGGCGTGGTCGTGGTCGCGAACGGCACGCGAGGAGCGCGCCGTCTTGATCGACTCGACGGTCTTCTCCGCGCCGCGCGTCCACCGCAGCGCCAGGCCGCGGGGAACGAGGTAGTTGCGGCCGTAGCCGTCCTTCACCTCGACGACGTCGCCGGGGGCACCGAGACCGGTGACTTCCTGGGTCAGGATGAGCTTCATGTCGTCAGCTCCCTTCAGCGACCGGTGGACGTGTAGGGCAGCAGCGCGACCTCGCGGGCGTTCTTGACCGCGATCGCGACGTCCCGCTGGTGCTGGACGCAGTTGCCGGTGACCCGACGCGCGCGGATCTTGCCGCGGTCGGAGATGAACTTGCGGAGGAGCGCGGTGTCCTTGTAGTCGACACCGGTCGCCTTCTCCTTGCAGAACTGGCAAACCTTCTTCTTGGGCTTGCGAATCACTGCCTTGGCCATTGTGGTGCTTCCTTTCTAGAAGCCCGGCCCCACGAGTGGGTTCAGCCGGAATGGTTGAGGATTCGGATGATGGGTCTTGCTGGGATCAGAACCTGGCTGGGTCTCGATACGCCCGTCACGGCTTCGCTTCGCTCAGCCGTGGGGCTACTCGACCTTCCCGCCTGGATCTGACGCCGCGCGAGCGCGGCGTCAGGGCGTTAAAACGGAGGCTCGTCGGAGCCCACGCCCGGGGCGCCCCACGGGTCGTTGCCGGCCGGAGCCGACGCACCGCCGCCACCCTGCTGGGGAGCAGGAGTGGCCCACGGGTCGTTGCCACCGGAGGCACCGCCGGCCGGCGGCCGGGACTGTCCGCCCTGGCCCCCTCCGGAGTAACCGCCGCCGCCACCCGAGCGCGAGGCGCGGGTGACCTTGGCCGTGGCGAACGCGAGCGAGGGGCCGACCTCGTCGACCTCGAGCTCGACGACCGTGCGCTTCTCGCCCTCGCGGGTCTCGTAGGAGCGCTGCTTCAGGCGACCCTGCACGACGACACGCATGCCGCGCTGCAGGGACTCGGCGACGTTCTCCGCAGCCTGACGCCACACCGAGCAGGAGAGGAACAGCGCGTCGCCGTCCTTCCACTCGTTGGTCTGACGGTCGAAGGTCCGCGGCGTCGACGCGATCCGGAAGTTCGCCACGGCCGCACCCGAGGGGGTGAAGCGCAGCTCCGGGTCGTCGACGAGGTTGCCGACCACCGTGATGACGGTCTCGCCTGCCATGAAAGCTCCCTAAGCGTTGGTTCTGATCAGAGTCGTCCGACCACGTCCGCCCATCGTTGCCGTTGGCACCGACGCTGGGAAGTGGTCGTCCACAGGACGTGGGTCCCGATGCTCAGTGAGCGTCGGGGCGCATGACCTTCGTGCGGAGGATCGACTCGTTGAGGGTGAGCTGACGGTCGAACTCCTTGACCGTCGCGGGCTCGGCGTTCAGCGTGATGACGGCGTAGATGCCTTCGGCGTTCTTCTTGACCTCGTAGGCCAGCCGACGACGTCCCCACACCTCGACGGACTCGACAGAGCCGCCGTCCTTGCGGATCACGTTGAGGTACTTGTCGAGCGAACCTTCGACGGTCCGCTCCTCGATGCTCGGGTCAAGAATGACCATCACTTCGTAAGCACGCATATCGTTCGTCCACCTCCTGTGGGCTAGGCGGCCACGGACTTTCCGTGGCAGGAGGGCAATGCGTAGTCGTCCCCACGCGACCCGGATGGTCGACGCAGAGAACGCCCAAGGCTAACAGCGCCCGAGCGCCGGCCATAAATGCCGTACGCCGGGGGTAGGAACCGGGCGATGCCCGCCCGTACGACGCCTCCGATCGCCGGCCGCTACGTCCTCATCGACCAGGTCGGCTCCGGCGGCATGGGCGCGGTCTGGCGGGCTCGCGACGCACGGACCGGCGAGCTGGTCGCCGCCAAGGTGCTCGGCGTCCACGACGGCACGATGCTGCTCCGGTTCGTCCGTGAGCAGTCCGTCCGGATCCGCCATCCGCACGTGGTCGCCCCCACCGGCTGGGCGGCCGAGGACCACCGCGTGGTCTTCGGGATGGACCTCGTGCGCGGTGGCTCCGTCGAGGACCTGCTCCGCGAGCACGCCACCCTGCCCCCGTCGTACGTCGCCCGGCTCCTCGACCAGCTGTTGCAGGCCCTCGCCGCGGTCCACGCGGCCGGCGTCGTGCACCGCGACGTGAAGCCGGGCAACCTGCTGCTCGAGCCGACCGGCTCCGGGCCGCCGTTCCTGCGGCTCGGCGACTTCGGCGTGGCCGTGCCGGTCGAGGACGTGCGGCTGACCCGCGTGCCCGGCGCGGTCGGCACCGACGGCTACATGGCGCCCGAGCAGGCGGCGGGTGCCGCGCCCGAGCCCCGCCAGGACCTGTACGCCGCCGGCGTGGTCACCGCCCAGCTGCTGACCGGGACCTCGCCGCGGACGGGTCGGGCGCCGGTCGTGCCGGACGGTCCGCTGCGACCGCTCGTCGAGGCGCTCACCAGCGCCGACGCGGACCTACGCCCGCCGACGGCCGCGGCGGCGCTCGAGCGGTTGCGCCGGATCGACGTGCCCCTCGACCCGGCGTGGCCGGTCGTGCCGGACCGGATCGGCGACCTGCCTCGCGGGTCCACGCCGCGCTGGCCGGACGTCGTCATCGCCGCGTCGCTCACGGTCATCGCACTGTGCGTGACGGCCTGCTGGCTGCTGCTCACCTGAGCGTCGGCGCTGCCTCCTAGGGTGGGTCCATGGACATCGGTGCCCACGTCGACCAGACCGACCCCATCGCGGAGGCGCAGGCGCGCAGCGTGCCGCACGTGCAGTTCTTCCTCGGCGATCCGCAGAGCTACAAGGGACCGGTCTTCGCGTACGACGGCGGCGCCGAGGCGCTCAAGGCGGACGCTGAAGCGGCGGGCATCGGGCTGTACGTCCACGCGCCCTACCTCATCAACGTCGCGACCACGAACAACCGTCAGCGGATCCCGAGCCGCAAGCTTCTCCAGCAGCACATGGACGCCGCCGCATCGATCGGCGCCCTCGGCCTGATCGTGCACGGCGGCCACGTGCAGGACGAGGACGACCCCACCAAGGGGTTCGACAACTGGCGCAAGGCCATCGAGGCCACCGACATCAAGATCCCGCTGCTCATCGAGAACACCGCCGGCGGGACCAACGCGATGACCCGCTACCTCGAGCGGATCGCGGGGGTCTGGGACGCGATCTCCGGCACCGAGCAGGCCGACCGGGTCGGCTTCTGCCTCGACACCTGCCACGCCCACGCGGGCGGCAACGCGCTCGAGTCCGTGGTCGACGACGTCCTCAAGATCACCGGCCGGATCGACCTCGTGCACTGCAACGACAGCCGCGACGAGTTCGACTCCGGGGCCGACCGGCACGCCAACCTCGGCGCCGGCAAGGTCGACCCCGACCTGCTCGCCGCCGTGGTCCGCGAGGCGGGCGCGCCCGTGGTGCTCGAGACCCCGGGCGGGGCCGACGAGCACGTGGCCGACGCGGGCTGGCTTCGCGAACGCCTCTAGGAGCCGCCTAGGGTGGTCGGCATGGAGCCGATCACGGGGACCCCGACCCAGACCATCCGGACCGAGATGGACGCCGTCCTCAACGAGGGCGTCCGGGTCGCTGCCGACTACCTGGCCCGGTTCGACACCTTCATCCCGTTCGCGATCCGCTACCGCGACGGACAGCTGGAGCAGCTCGAGGTCAGCACGACGGACGCTTCGGCCGAGGTGCGTTCGCAGGACGCGTACGACGCCCTGGTAGCGGGCCTGGCCGACCAGGACGACGACGTGCACGCCCTCGCCATCGTGACCGACGTGCTCGTGAGCAAGGGCGACGAGGCGCAGGGTGACGCGATCCGGATCGAGCTCGAGCACCGCGACTCGGCCGCCTGGGTCGTCGAGGCCTTCGCGGCGTACGAGCGCGACGAGTCGGGACGCCCGACCCTCGCCGACGAGCTCGTCACCAGCGACGGCACCCGCCGCATCTGGGTCTGACCCTCACAGGGAGCCCACAGACGACCCACGGGATCCGGCCAACCGCGGCCTCCACCGTGGGGGCATGACAGCCACCGTCCTGGATCCCGCACGTACGACGTCCGCGCCCGAGCCGCCGCCCGAGCACCGGCGCGACTGGTACCGCCCCGCCCTCGCCGCGCTGCTGGTCGCCACCGGCTTCCTCTACCTCTGGGGGCTCAGCGAGTCCGGCTGGGGCAACAGCTTCTACGCCGCGGCGGCCCAGGCCGGCTCGGAGTCGTGGAAGGCCTTCTTCTTCGGATCGTCGGACGCGGCCAGCTCGATCACCGTCGACAAGACCCCCTTGGCGCTGTGGCCGATGGGCCTGTCGGTCCGGGTGTTCGGGCTGTCGTCGTGGTCGATCCTGGTGCCCCAGGCGATCGAGGGCGTGCTGGCCGTGTGGCTGCTGGTCGCCACCGTCCGCCGTACGACGGGGTCGGCAGTGGCCGGCCTGCTCAGCGGGCTCGCCCTCGCGGTGACGCCGGTCGCGGTGCTGATGTTCCGCTTCGACAACCCGGACGCGATGTTGGTCCTGCTGCTCATCGCGTCGGTCTACGCGACCCTCCGCGCGACCGAGGCCCCGTCCGACCTTGGGGCGGTGCGACACCCGGTTCGGTGGCTCGCCCTGGCGGGGGCGCTCGTCGGGCTGGCGTTCCTGACCAAGATGCTCCAGGCATTCCTGGTGCTGCCAGCGCTCGCGCTCGTCTACCTGATCGTCGCGCCGACCGGCATCTGGAAGCGGCTCGGGCACCTGCTCGTCGCCTTCGGGTCGATGATCGCCGCCGCGGGTTGGTGGGTCGCGATCGTCTCGCTCTGGCCGGCGGCCAGCCGCCCCTACATCGGCGGCTCGCAGGACAACTCGATCCTCGAGCTCACCCTCGGCTACAACGGCTTCGGTCGCCTGACCGGTGACGAGACCGGCTCGGTCGGCGGCGGCACGGGCGGCACCGGCAGCATGTGGGGCAGCACCGGCATCACCCGGCTCTTCGGCGGTGAGATCGGCGGCCAGATCGCCTGGCTGGTGCCGGCCGCGCTGCTCCTGCTGGTCGCCGGGTTCTGGTTCACCCGCCGCGAGGCACGCACCGGCCGGATCCGCGCGGCCCTGATCGTGTGGGGGATGTGGCTGCTGGTCACCGGACTGACCTTCAGCTTCATGGCCGGCATCTTCCACGCCTATTACACGGTCGCCCTGGCGCCCGCCGTCGCCGCGCTGGTCGGCATCGGCGCCCACCTGGTCTGGCGCGAGCGGCACGACCCGGTCGCGGGGGCCGTCGCGGCCACGGCCGTCGTCCTGACCTCGGTCACCGCGTTCGTCCTGCTCGACCGCAGCTCCGACTTCCTGCCGTGGCTGCGCTGGGTGGTCCTGGTCGCCGGTGCCGTCGCGGCGGCGGTCCTGGTCGGGCTGCCCTGGCTGCCGCGCCGGATCGCCCTCGCGGCCGTGGCGCTGGCACTCGTCGCGTCGCTGGCCGGCCCCACGGCGTACGCCGTGCAGACGGCGAGCACCGCCCACACCGGCTCGATCCCGTCGGCCGGCCCGACGGTCAGCGGCGGCACCGGGCTCGGGCCCGGTGGCGGTGGACCTGGCGGCGGCATGGGCGGTCCCCCCGGCGGCGCGCAGACCGGGCAGGCCCCGCCGCAGCTGCAGCAGGGCGGCCCGATGGCGGGCGGCGGCGGCGCAGGCGGCCTGCTCGAGAGCAGCTCGCCGGGCGCGGAGATCACCGCGCTGCTCCAGGCGGACGCCGACTCCTACACCTGGGCCGCCGCGGCGGTCGGCTCCAACACGGCGGCCGGCTACCAGCTCGCGTCCGAGGAGCCGGTGATGGCGATCGGCGGCTTCAACGGCTCCGACCCGAGCCCGACGCTGGCGGAGTTCGAGCAGTACGTCGCGGACGGCGAGATCCACTACTTCATCGGTGGCAGCGGCCTGGGCCAGTCGATGGGCGGCAGCAACAGCAGCAGCGAGATCGCCAGCTGGGTCGCCGACAACTTCACCGCGACCACGGTCGACGGTGTGACGGTCTACGACCTCAGCAGCGGGGCGTCCTCGTGACCGCCGCGCAGCCGTGGGAGGCGCCGGGGGTCCTGACCTCGACGCTCACCCTCGAGGTGGTCATCCCGGTCTACAACGAGGAGCGCGACCTGGCCGCGACCGTGGTCCGGGTGCGTGAGCACCTGGCCACGCTGCCCTGGTCGTTCCGGGTCACGATCGCCGACAACGCGAGCACGGACGGCACGGCGGTGATCGCCCGCCGGCTCGACCACACCTACGACGACGTACGCGTCGTCCACCTCGCCGAGAAGGGGCGTGGCCGCGCGCTCAAGAAGGTGTGGAGCGGGTCCGAGGCCGACGTGCTCGTCTACATGGACGTCGACCTCTCCACCGACCTCAACGCCCTGCTGCCGCTGGTGGCGCCGTTGATCAGCGGGCACTCGGACCTCGCCATCGGCACCCGGCTGCGCCACGGTTCCCGGGTCTCGCGCGGGCCGAAGCGGGAGCTGATCTCGCGCGGCTACAACCTGTTGCTCAAGGGTGCGCTGCGGGCGCGCTTCTCGGACGCGCAGTGCGGGTTCAAGGCGATCCGCGCCGACGTGGCACGCGAGGTGCTGCCGCTGGTCGAGGACAACGCGTGGTTCTTCGACACCGAGCTGCTGGTGCTCGCCGAGCGCGCGGGCCTGCGGATCCACGAGGTCCCGGTGGACTGGGTCGACGACCCGGACAGCCGCGTCGACATCGTGCGTACGGCGATGGACGACGTCCGCGGCATCGCCCGTCTCGGTCACGGGCTGGTGTCGGGCCGGATCCCGGTCGCGGACGTCGGTGAACGTCTCGGCCGGGTCGCAGCGGACGCGGGTGGTGGCCGGCTCGGGATGCAGGTGGTGATGTTCGGGCTGGTCGGCGTCGCGTCGACGATCGCCTACGCGCTGGTCTTCCTGCTGCTGCGCGGCCCGATGTCGGCGTTCTCGGCCAACCTGCTCGCGCTGCTGCTGACCACGATCGGCAACACCGCAGCGAACCGGCGGTTGACCTTCGGGGTGCGCGGACGAGAAGGGGCCTGGAAGCACCAGGCACGGGGGCTGCTGGTCTTCGCGGTCGGCCTGGCGGTGACGAGCGGGTCGCTGTGGGCGCTGCACGCTGCCGGCTCGACGCACCACGGTGCGGAGGTGGTCGTCCTCACCGTCGCCAACCTCGCGGTGACGGTGATGCGCTTCGTCGCGATGCGGACGTGGGTCTTCGTCAGCCGACGAGCACGGTGAGGTCGCGGACCTCACCCGACCCCGGGCGGTCGATGCGCCGGCGTACGAGACGGAGCGGCTGCTCGCCGGTGTCCTCGCTGTCGAAGACCAGGAACAGGAAGCCGTGGTCGCCCTCCTCCAGCGGCAGCAGGTGACCCGGACGGTCGACGACCTGCCAACGGCTGAGGCCGAGACCACGGCGGCGGAACTTCACCGCGAGGCGCGTCCCCGCCGGGACTGTCAGCACCTGACCGGGCTGAGGGTCCTGGAGGACGTGCAGTGCGGCGTGCTTGGGAGTGTGCTGGACGAGCGACATGGCGAGCTCCTCGGGACGTGTTGACCCCTAGGAGCGCGACCGCGTCCGCCTGATACGCCTCAGCCGAAGCAGACCAGTGGCACCGGGGCGGTGTCGGCAGAGACGGCCGGAACCGCCGCGGCCAGCGCGGCCGCGGGATCCACCCCGGCGGCCAGCTGCTGGTGGACGGCGACCAGGACGTCGTACGCCGCCGCGTCGTTGACCGCAGCCGCCGACGCAATCACGCAGCGGGCGCCGGCGTGGAGCCACGCGGTCGCCATGCCGATCAGCTCCTCGCCCCAGCGCACGTTGGATCGGCCGACCTCGCAGGCCGAGAGCAGCACGATGTCGGGGACGTGGCGGAGCCGGTCGATGTCGTAGCCGAACCACGGGCCGTCGGCGAGCTGGATGCCGGAGAACATCGGGTTCTCCGACGAGTGCCGGCCGTGCGCCGCCACGTGCAGCACGTCGACCGACTCGGCCAGCTCGGACACCGCCGCTGCAGTCGCCGCACCGCCGACCAGGACCGTCGCTCCCGGCCATTCCTTGGCGGCAGCCGTCACCTCGTCCTCGGCGCGCGCGACCCGAGGTCCGGCGACGAAGCCCGCCGTGGTGGATCGAAGCGGCGTCGCACGCCGCGCCAGCCAGGAGGTCGCCGACTGCGCGACCGTGACGGGCCGACCGGTGAAGCCAGGGAGCAGGGTCCACGGGACACCGGCCAGGACCCCGGACGGCGTCAGCACCACACGCCTCTCGCCGACCGCGTCGAGCACCGGCGTCACGAGCACATCTCCGATCTCGGTCAGCCGCGCGGCGAGCTCCTCGCGCACGAACCCACCCATCGCGTCCGGCAGGTCGGACGCTGCGACGTCGAGGTCGGGAAGCAGACCTCCTAGCTGGGCGTCCAGGGCAGACCGGCCACCGAGGTCCACCCAGGTCGTGTCGGTCGCGGTCACCACCAGCGCGACGATCGACTCGGCGGTCACGACGTACGCCACCAGGGCGGTCTCGTCGTCGAGCGCGGCCTGCAGCTCGACCAGCGTCACCGGGTCGGCGACCTCGCCCGACCCCCGGTGCTGCCACGCGCGCTCGCGCACCCGCTGCCGGAGCTCGGCCTCACGCTCGGGATCACGTCGACCACCCTCGGCCGCCATCTCGCGCAGCTCGGCCAGGTCGGCGACCAGCTCCTCGTCCTCGGGCGCCCGGACGGGCTGCACACGACTCGCCAGCATCCGCGCCCGCTCGGACCACTCGAACAGCACGTCCGGCTTTCGCGACTCCACGGCAAGCGCCAGGCCGCGTACGCCGAGGCGGGTGCCATGCCCGGCCACCCCGGTCTGCAGGTCGAGCGACCCGAACGAGCTCTGCCAGGCGTGCAGATCAGCCAACCCTGCACGCAGGTGCTGCAGGGCGTTCGCCCTCCGCCCGACGGCAGCTGACAACTCGGATCGAACTTCGCGATGGAGGAGGCGTATGTCGAGCGAACCTCTCGTCGCGTCGGCGGCTCTGCGGATCAACCGCGCCGCGTGCTCGAGTTCACCGCGCTGTACCTGCTGGCGAGCCTCCAACATCAGTGCCGTGCGAGCGGACCAGTGCAGGCCATGCCGTTCAAGATCATCGGCGAGACCGTCGAGCGCACCGATCGGACGGCGGAGCTCCACACTCACAGCGCACACCACCAGGTCGGCGCGGGCTCGCCAAGAGTCAGCTCCCAGGCGTCGGAACCGGGCAGAAGCACGGCGTGCCACTGCCAGAGCGCCGATCGGATCCACGAGCTGAGTCCGCCGCGCGAGGGCGAGCTCGGCCTCGGCCTGTCGTTGGCGGAGTCCGCGTGCGCCGTAAGCACGGGCGGCCCCGGCCAGCAGGCTGGCGCCTTCGTCCAGCAGCCCAGCGGCTAGTAGTACCTCAGCACGGTCCTGCTGGCAGATCGCCTCCAGAACGACGCTGATCGGAGCGATCAGGGGGAATGCACGGGACATGGTGTCCATCGCCGCCACCAGATCGCCGGACAAGAGTTGCGCGTACCCGAGGTTGTGCTCTGCTTTGGCTGCATTGAGGTCGTCGCCCGCGAGTCGGAACTCGCGCGCAGCGACGGCGAAATCAGTAGTGGCGGCCGAGATATTCGCTACCTGCAGATAGACGTTGCCCCGGTTGATGTGCACCTTTCCCAGCTCGTCCGGATGGCCCGTCAGCTCGTCGACGGCAGCGGCGAAGGACGACAGTGCCGCCGTCAGCTCGCCCCCCCTGAGGAAGAGCAGCGCGCGTTGGCCCTCAACGACACCTCGTGTGTGCCGATCAACGCCAGAGCGGCGAAGAGCAGATTCGCACAAGCGGGCGGCCTCAGTCGGCTCACCGAGGTCCGCGACGGCGTAGGCGAGGCTGGCCTCGATTCGAGCCAGGAGCGTGTCGTCATGGGTACGTCGCCCGGCTTGCTCGAGGAAGCCGCGAGCGCGACGCACGCGACCGTCGTTGATCGCGGCGACGCCCCGTCGATGCAGCTCCTCGGCGGTCAGCACCCGGCCATCATGGCGTCATCCCGGTCAGCGACTCCACCACCTGCCAGCCACGCGTGACGGCCGAGTCGCGGTCGTCTCCATCAGCGAACCGGTCTTGCAACGCAGCGGCTACACAACCGGCGAAGAGCGGTGCCGCGAACGAGGTGCCACTCCATACTCCGAATCCGCTTCGGAAGTCGTCGGGGTCGATGGACTCCCGATTTCGTCCGAAGGCGACGCTGCGGGCGACCGGCTGGAGCCCGCCCTGGAACGCGGGGAACGTACTCATCACCGCAGCACCTGGCGCGAATGCTCGGACCCACGGCCCCGCGTTGCTGAACAGCGCATCCGTCTCGCCGTTCGGATTCAGAGCACCGACCGAGACCACGGGGAGGCAGGTGCCGTCTACTGCGATCGGGCCTTCCCCATCCGTCCATGGCGCAAATGCGGCCGGGAACGACGGCCGGCTCGTGGCGTCGTTGCCAGCCGAGCACACGACGACCGTGCCGTTTCGGGACAGTTCCTCCAGGATCGCGTACAGGGTCGGATCGAAGAGCAGGTCCTCGGGCGTCTCGTGGTAGTAACCCATCGACAGGGTGAGCACGTCGATCGGCCGACCGTCGGGTTCCCCAGCCCGGAAGCGGCGCGCCAATTCGGCGATCTGGGCGAGCGCAGCGATCCAGTCGGACTCCACGAGTGGACCTGCGGACGGGACGACGCGCCAGGACAGGATGTCGGCGTCCGGGCAGGCCTGGTGGACCAGCCCGGCGATGAAGGTCCCATGACCGGAGAGTGGATCGATCATGCCGTCCAGCTGGCCGACCAGGTCGCCGTGCAGCTCCGGATCATCGACCGGGTCCGTGTAGCCGATCGGGACACCATCGAGTGCTACGCCCCGCTCGACGACCGGGTCGAGCCACGGGTGGGCGCCGCATCCGGTGTCGAGCACTGCCACTACCGGGCGTCGACCGTCGACACGATCGTCGGCGCACCGACGGGGCGCCGGCCCCACATAGGCGATCGGCTGACGACCTCCGCTGCCGGGCACCGCATAGGTGCTGATTGGCCCTGAGTTGCCCCCCGCGGGATGGCTCACATCGAACGGGTGGCTCACGTCAAAGGGGTGACTGACGTCGAACGGGTGGCTCACATCGAACGGGTGGCTCACGTCAAACGGGTGGCTCACGTCGAAAGGAGCCGTGAAGACGACGTGATCGAGGCCGACACCCACGACAGCCTCCACGCCGAACTGGGCGCGAGTCTGCTGCAGGAGAGTCCAGCCGTCGGGAGCGATCGTGGCGCGGTTCGACGCCACCGCGAGCCGGACACCGCGGACGCCGAACTTGAGGCGTGCTGTTCGGGGGTCCTCGTCCTCGGGCTCCACGCTCCACCCCAAGGGCTCGGCGACGGCGCGGAGCACCCCGAGCGCATCGTCGAAGCTCACGGACTTCGAGACCAGCAGCCGTGGTCCGACGTACACGGTCGGTCTCGGTGTCACACCGTTGACCGTGATGGCTGTCGCCGGGTCGAGAAGTCGACCTTCGACTCCGGCGACCGCTGATGGCCGCGGCGGCCTCGGGTCGCGATCGAGCGGCTTGCGGGGCCGGCGGGCAGGGCGCTCTGGCTGCTCAGGGGTGTCCACGGAACCTCAGATCTCGAAGGTGGGGGTGGCGAAGGCGGGCCGCGAGGTGTCGTGCGGCTCGAGGCGGAGCCGGAGCAGACCGACGGGGAGGTCGGTGAGCTCGAAGCGGCCGGACTCGGTGGTGACGGCGTCGTGCGCGGACGGCGAGTCGCCGGGCAGCGCCCGGATCGTCATCGGCTCGGCGGGGACGATCCAGCCGTCGACGCGCGAGCGGTCGCCGTCGACAGCGATCCGGAGCAGGAGGTCGGTGTCACCGTGCACGAAGCGGAGCGTGTACGCCGTGGTGCCGCGCGCCCCGGCCAGCTCGGTCGAGCGCTCGACCAGCTCCATCAGCTCGACGTCGAGGTCGGAGGCGGCGATCGCGGCGGCCGCCTGCATCGAGGTGACCAGACCCGCGGGGACCGGGTCGTGCCGGTCCCACACGTCACGCACGATCGAGAGCAGCGCGTCTCGGCTCAGCTCGCTCATCACACACCTCCCGCCTCGATCAGGGCCACTCTCAGCTTGGCGAGGCACCGGCCTCTCGTCGGTCCGATGCTGCCGACCGGCATGCCCAGGTCGACCGCGAGCTCGCGGTAGTCGGGCCGGTTCTCGAAGGCCACGATCCGCAGCAGCCGCCGACAGCGCTCGGGCAGTGTGTCGACAGCGACCCACAACCGATCTCCCTCGTCGTGCTGCACGACAGTCTCCTCGGCGGAACGCTGCCGCGGAAGGAGCGGCATCAGGTCCTCGTCCTCGACCGGCGTCGCGGCCGCACCGGCGTTCGCGACCCGCCAGGCCTCGCGCCGGGCGGTCGTCGTGAGCCACCCGCCGATCGCGACCGAGTCGAGGATCGTCGTACGGCGTCGCACCAGGGCGAGCCAGGTCGTCTGGATGACGTCCTCGGCCGCCGACTCGGAGAGCCGGTAGGCCCGGACGACGTGCCAGAGCACCGGCGTCATCACGGCCACCAGGTCGTCGAGGCCCGACGGATCGCCCGCGGTCCACCGGTCGAACCCGTCGGTCGCCTGCTCCCAGACCGCCCCGGGGCGCGCCGAACCGTCCGGCTGCTCGTCGCCCGGCTCTCGTCCGCCGATCCTGGTCATGGGACGTCCCGTTCCCCGCTGTCTCTCGATCAAGATCACGACTCCGAGGAGGCCCGGGGCCGTGTCCTGATACATCCTCGACTGCACTTCCCGCCTGTTCCCTCGCCCGGACCGGGTGAGAGACGGGTGGTTGGGTAGCCTCGGAGGGTGCTGAGCGTTCGAGGGATCACGGAGAACGACCACCTGGAGTTCATCCGCGGCCGGCGTTCGGCGAGCTTCCTGCAGACGCCCGCCTGGGGCGAGGTGAAGTCCGAGTGGCGACGCGAGAGCCTCGGTTGGTACGCCGGGGAGACCCTGGTCGGCGTCGGCCTGGTGCTCTACCGCCAGCTCCCGCGGGTCAAGCGCTACCTCGCCTACCTGCCCGAGGGCCCGGTCATCGACTGGGACGACGAGGACCTCGCGTCCTGGCTGACCCCGATGACCGCGCACCTCAAGGCCAACGGCGCCTTCGGTGTGCGGATGGGCCCGCCGGTCGTCACCCGCCGCTGGGACGCCGCCGCCGTCAAGGAGGGCATCGCCGACGACGCCGTACGACGGCTCGGCGACCTGCCCCCGACCGAGCGCACCCACACCGGCGCCCGGGTCACCTCCCAGCTGATCGAGCTCGGCTGGCGCGCGCAGGCCGTCGAGGGCGGGTTCGCGGCCGGTCAGCCGCAGTACGTCTTCCAGATCCCGCTCGCCGGTCGCTCCGAGGAGGACGTGCTCGCCGGGATGAACCAGCTCTGGCGCCGCAACATCAAGAAGGCCGCCAAGGAGGGCGTCGAGGTGGTCTCGACGACCGGCGCCGACATCGAGGCCGATCTCAAGGCCTTCCACGACCTCTACGTCCACACCGCGGAGCGCGACCACTTCACCCCGCGCCCGCTCGGCTACTTCCACACCATGGTCACCGCGCTCGGCGCCGAGGAGCCCGACCGGATCCGGCTCTACACCGCGCGCCACGAGGGCACGCTCGTCGCCGCCACGATCGCGATCCGGGTCGGCGCCCACGCGTGGTACTCCTACGGCGCCTCCTCCACCGAGAAGCGCGAGGTCCGCGGCTCCAACGCCGTGCAGTGGCAGATGATCCGCGACGCGCTCGCCGCCGGCGCCGACGTCTACGACCTGCGCGGCATCACCGACACCCTCGAGTCCGACGACCCCCACCTCGGCCTGATCCAGTTCAAGGTCGGCACCGGTGGCGAGGCCGTCGAGTACGTCGGGGAGTGGGACCTCCCCCTCAACAAGGCCCTCTACAGGGCCTTCGACCTCTACATGAGCCGCAGATGAGCCTCACTCTCACGGTCGACGGCGACCGCTGGCGCAGCCACCTCCGCGCAACCGCCGAGTCCGAGCCGGGCCTGGTCCCGGTCGCCAAGGGCAACGGCTACGGCTTCACGCTCGGTCGGCTCGCGCGCAAGGCGCAGTGGCTGGGCGTCGACACCCTCGCGGTCGGCACGTACGACGAGCTGCCCGAGGTCGCCACGCGGTACGACGGCCGGCTGCTCGTCCTCACCCCCTGGCGCCCCTTCGGCGCGGCACTCGAGGTCGACCCGGACCTCGCCGACCGGGTGATCCACACGGTCAGCCGCACCGAGGACGTGGCCGACCTGCTGTCGCGCCAGCCCGATGCGCGGTTCGTGCTCGAGCGCGCGACCAGCATGCTGCGTCACGGGATGACCGCCCGCGAGCTCTGGGCCGCCGCCCGCGCCGTCGCCGACTTCCCGAAGGCGCGCGTGGCCGGGGTCGCCCTGCACCTGCCGCTCGCCCACGGAGCGCACCTCACCGAGGTGCACCGCCTGATGAACGACGTCATCGCCGCCGAGATCACCCTCGGCACCGTCTGGGTCAGCCACCTCAGTGCCGCCGAGCTGGCCAGCCTGCGCGCGGCGTACCCCGACTTCGCGTTCCGGCCCCGCACCGGCACCGACCTGTGGCTCGGCGACCGCGGAGCGCTCCGGGTCACCGCGACGGTGCTCGACGTGCACGAGGTCGAGCGCGGCGACGCGTTCGGCTACCGCCACCGCACCGCACCCAAGTCGGGCCACATCCTCGTCGTCAGCGGCGGCACCGCCCACGGCATCGGCCTCGAGGCACCCACCGGCGACGCCGGGCTGAAGGCACGGGCAGCGACCCTGGCCCGCGGCGGCCTGGACGCCGCGGGGTTCGTGCGCTCGCCGTTCTCGATCGACGGCAAGCAGCGGCTCTTCGCCGAGCCGCCGCACATGCAGGCGTCGATGCTGTTCCTGCCGCACGGCGCGCACGTGCCGGCGATCGGGGATCAGGTCGACGTGAGGGTGCGGTTCACCGCGACCGCGTTCGACCGCATCGTCGTCAGCTGACTGGACCTGACCACGTCGTTGCGCGGCCACCACAGGTCACGCACCACCATCGCGACCAGGTAGAGCTCGGCCGCGATCCGCAGCACCACCGCGACCCAGTAGAACCCGGCGTCCCCGCCGGACGCCGGCGCCAGGTAGCCGCCGAGGTACCACCACACCGCCATGAAGTAGGCGAGCTCGCCGGCCTGCCAGATCACCAGGTCGCGCCAGCGCGGCCGGGCCAGGACGGCGAGCGGCAGCAGCCACAGGACGTACTGCGGCGAGTAGACCTTGTTGACCAGCAGGAAGCCGGCGACGATCAGGAAGCCGAGCTGCGCGAGCCGCGGCGTCGACGGTGAGCCCAGGCCGAGCAGCAGCACCGCGACGCACCACACGCCGAAGAAGATCCACGACCCGAGGTTGATCGTGTGCGGCTCGAAGGCGAACGGGCTGCCGGGCCGGTCGAGCGCCTGCTGCACCACCAGCCAGGCGGAGCCGAGGTCGGCACCACGGTCGGCGTTGAACGACCAGAAGACCTTCCACTCCGAGGGGCCGGAGAGGTACGCCGGGAGGTTGGCCAGCAGCCACGCACCGGCGGCGCCGAGGGCAGCGAGACCGAGCTCGCGGTAGCGGCGCTGCCGGACGCAGATGATGAGCACCCCGCCCAGCAGGAACAGAGGATAGAGCTTGGTGGCGGCGCCGAGACCGATCATGATGCCGGTGAGCACCGGCCGCCCGCGGGCCCACGCCCACAGGGCCCCGGCGACGAAGACGACGGCGACCAGGTCCCAGTTGACCAACCCGGTCAGCAGGAGCAGCGGGGACAGCGCGAAGCCGAGCGCGTCCCACGGACGCCGTGGATTGACGCCGGCCAGCAGCCACGCCGCGAGCAGGGCGAGGACCGCGAACCCGAGCGCGTTGACGATCACGAAGATCCGCATCTCGCGCTGCACCTGCGGCCAGCCGGCGGTCGTGGACACCGGGTTGCCGTAGCGGGGTCCGAGGTCGGGAGAGCCGTTGAGCCAGTGGGTCACCCAAGCCGCGCCGTACGCCCAGTAGGAGATGCCGACGGGGTACTCCATGACCTCGAAGCGGTCGCGCACCTGCTGGTCGTCGCTGTAGGGCCAGTTGAGCTCGGAGAAACCACGCCCGGTGTAGAGGTAGGGCAGGTCGGAGTAGCACATCTGGCTGTAGCGGGACTGACCGTTCTGCCAGGTCTGCTCGTAGCAGCCGGTCTTCTGCAGCATGCCGAGCGCCATGACCACGGCGGTCATCGCGAGGATGACGCGCACCGGGGTCCACCACGGGTGGCGACCGGCGCGGGTGCCGACCGGACCGCCGACGCTCTCACTGAGCGCGGCCACCACCGGATCGTCGACGGTGGGATCGACCCACCCACGGCGACCCACCGGCGCGACCATCAGCCGCGCCGAGCTCCGGTGCGGCGCCGCGCGCGCGGACGCTCCGCGACCCGACCCGCCGTACCCCTGCTCGCGGCGCCGGACGGCGTCGGGGAGGAGGTGGTGGGCGTGTCGGACGGCGACTCACACCCGAGCAGGCCGCAGCTGTCGCTCGGCGTGTCGCTCGGGGTGTCCGAGGGGGTGTCGCTCGGGGTGTCGCTGGGGGTGTCCGAGGGGGTGTCGCTCGGGGTCTGCGTCGTCTTGGTCCTGGTCGGCTTCGGCGGCGGCGGCGTGTAGGGGTCGTGGCCCTCGACCTCGGTGGTCGCCTGGAGGTCGGCCTTGTCCGGGAAGGGCACGACGTCGAGCCCCTCCATGTCCTTCTGCATGACCGCGGTCCAGGTGCGCGTCGGGTAGTTGGCACCGAAGTAGCCGGCCTGGCCGTTGTAGTCGGGGAGCCAGCCGTCGAGCTGCTCGTTGCCCTGGCCGCGGACGTACATGACGGCAGTGGCGAGCTGGGGCGTGTAGCCGACGAACCACGACGACGACACCTCGTCGTTGCCGTTGGTGGCGGTGCCGGTCTTGCCGGCGGCCGGGCGGCCCAGCGCCTGGGCGGCGGTGCCGGTTCCGCTCGCGACCACCTGCTGGAGGGCGTACGACGTGTCCGCCGCGACGTCCTCGGAGATGGCCTGGTCGGTGTGCTGCTTGAACTGGTAGAGGACCTCGCCGTCCTTGCTCTGCACCTCGTCGATCACGTGGACCTTGGCGGCCTGGCCGCCGTTGGCGATCGAGGCGTAGGCGTTGGCCATGTTGACCGGCGCGATCGTGGCCGAGCCGAGCGCGATCCCGGAGATCGGCTCGAGGCCCGGGCTGTTGTCGATGTTGTTGTAGCCCTTCTGGCCCTTGTTCCAGTTGGGGATGCCGAGCGCCTCGGCGGTGTCGAGGATCTTCTGAGGCCCGTCCTCCATCGTCATGGTGAGGTCGGCGAAGGCCGTGTTGATCGACTCCTCGGTCGCGCGCAGGAGGCTGACCTTGTCGCCGTAGTCGGTGCCGAGGCCGTCGTAGCCCGTGCCCTCGTTGCGCACGCGGTCGCCGGTGCCGAGGCCGTTGTAGTAGTAGGGCGAGTTGCCGTCGAAGGTGCTGTCGAGCGAGAAGCCGTCCTTGAGAGCGGCGGCCACGGCGTACGCCTTGAAGGTCGAGCCCGGGGCGCCGCCGGTCACCGCCCAGTTGATCTGCGACTTGAGGTAGTCCTGGCCGCCGTAGAAGCCGCGCACCGCGCCCGTGCCGGGCTCGACGCTCGCGACCGCGACGTGGAGGTTCTTGTTGCCGGCACCCATGTCGGGGCGGATCTCCTGCACGCCCTGCTCGGCCGCGGCCATCGCCTTGCGGGTGAAGGTGGTGGTGATCCGCAGGCCGCCGCCGTCGATCTGCTCGTCGTCGAAGCCCAGGCTGTGCAGCTCGTTGCGGACCATCGTGAGCATGTGGCCCTTCTGGCCGGCCAGCTTGCTCTCGACCTTGATCGGCGGGAACTTCGGCAGCCGCTTGGCCGCCTGCTCCGCCTTGGCCGCCGGGATGTTGCCCGCGTCGGCCATCCCGTTGAGGACGTAGGCGTAGCGCTCCTTGAGGTCCTGGCGGTCGCCGTCCTCGGGGTCGAAGTGGGTCGGGTTGTTGAGGACGCTGGCCAGGAACGCCGACTCACGCAGGCTGAGGTCCTTCGCGTCCTTGTCGAAGTAGGCCTGCGCCGCGGCCTGGATGCCGTAGGCGCCGCGGCCGAAGTAGATCGTGTTGAGGTAGCCCGTGAGGATCTCGGTCTTGGACTGCGTGCGCTGCAGCTTGAGCGACAGGATCGCTTCCTTGACCTTGCGCTTGTAGGAGCGCTCCTGGTTCAGGTAGAGGATCTTGACGTACTGCTGCGTGATCGTGGACGCGCCCTGCGTCGAGTTGCCCGACGCGTTGCTGAAGGCGGCCCGCAGGATGCCCTTGGGGTCGATGCCCTTGTCGGTCCAGAACGACCGGTTCTCGGCGGCGACGACCGCGTCCTTGATGTTCTGCGGCATCTCGTCGTACGAGATCGACTCGCGGTTCTGGGTGGCGAAGTCGCCGAGCTGGTCCTTGCCGTCGGAGTAGTAGACGAACGACGTCTGCGTCTCGAAGGCCTCGTTGGGCTTCGGGATGTCCGTGGTGCGGTAGAGGTAGACGAACCCCGCCGTGATCACGAGCAGGCCGGCGAGCCCGGCGATGAGGAACCACTTCGCGACCCGCCAGATCTTCTGCTTCCGGGTCCGGGGTCGCTTCGACGTCGAAGACGTCGTCTTCTTGTCGGCGGGGCCTGCAGCCCTGCGCTTACCACTCACAGTCGTCGGCTCCGCGGGTCAGGGGTCACGATCCTCGTCAGCGTACGGGGGTCGTCCGCGGCGGCCCAACACGACGCCCGCGTGCCGTCGGACACGTCTCGTCGTACGACGCGTTGTCACCGGTGACAGGTCCCGGGTTCGCAACGCGCGGATATATCGCTACGATAGGTCGCATGGCACGTCGTGCGGAGACTATCGAGCTCGCAGTCCTCGGACTGCTGCACGAGGCACCCATGCACGGCTACGAGCTCCGCAAGCGCCTGAACCTCATGCTCGGATGGGGTCGGGTGCTGTCCTACGGGTCGCTCTACCCGACCCTGAAGAAGATGCTGCGGGCCTCCCTCATCGAGGAGACCCTGACCACCAAGACCCCGGGCACCCCGGTGTCGAAGCGGCCGCGCATCACCTATCAGGTCACCGAGGCAGGCACGCGCGAGTTCGAGCGGCTGATGTCGGAGGTGGGTCCGACCGCGTGGGAGGACGACAACTTCGACATCCGGTTCGCCTTCTTCTCGTCCACCGACATGGAGATCCGGCTGCGCGTGCTCGAGGGCCGGCGTACTCGCCTCCAGGAGCGTCTCGACCGGGTCCAGACCCAGCTGTCGATGACGCAGAAGGAGGTCGACCGCTACGCGGCCGAGCTCCAGCGCCACGGTGTCGAGTCGGTCGAACGCGAGGTCAAGTGGCTCTCGGAGCTGATCAACGCCGAGCGCAATGGTGTGCCGCACCAGCAGTCCATCCCCCAGGCGCCGACGGCGCCGACCACCAGCAGGCCGCCCGCGACCCCCGCGGCCGACCAGAAGTTGTGACCAGGAAAGGAATCCCGATGGGTTCGGTTCGAGTAGCAATCGTGGGAGTGGGCAACTGCGCCACCTCCCTGATCCAAGGTGTCGAGTACTACAAGGACGCCGACCCCTCCGGCACCGTGCCCGGTCTCATGCACGTCGCGTTCGGTGACTACCACGTCAGCGACGTGGAGTTCGTCGCCGCGTTCGACGTCGACGACATGAAGGTCGGCAAGGACCTCTCCGAGGCGATCAACGCCTCGCAGAACAACACCATCAAGATCTGCGACGTCCCGACGCTCGGCGTCGAGGTCCAGCGCGGCCCGACGCTCGACGGTCTCGGCAAGTACTACCGCCAGACCATCGAGGAGTCCGGCGCCGACCCGGTCGACGTCGTCCAGGTCCTCAAGGACACCGGCGCCGACGTGATGGTGTCCTACCTCCCGGTGGGTTCCGAGGAGGCCGACAAGTTCTACGCCCAGTGCGCGATCGACGCCGGCGTGGCCTTCGTCAACGCCCTGCCCGTCTTCATCGCCTCCGACCCCGAGTGGGCTGCGAAGTTCGAGGCGGCCGGCGTGCCGATCATCGGCGACGACATCAAGTCGCAGGTCGGCGCCACCATCACCCACCGCGTGATGGCGAAGCTGTTCGAGGACCGCGGCGTCCGGCTGGACCGCACCTACCAGCTCAACGTCGGCGGCAACATGGACTTCAAGAACATGCTCGAGCGCGAGCGCCTGGAGTCCAAGAAGGTCTCCAAGACCCAGGCCGTCACGTCCAACCTGACCGGCCCGCTGGCCGGCCTCAAGGACGACCGCAACGTCCACATCGGCCCGTCGGACTACGTCGCGTGGCTCGACGACCGCAAGTGGGCCTACGTCCGCCTCGAGGGCACGACCTTCGGCGACGTCCCGCTCAACCTCGAGTACAAGCTCGAGGTCTGGGACTCCCCGAACTCCGCCGGCATCATCATCGACGCCATCCGCGCGGCGAAGATCGCCAAGGACCGGGGCATCGGTGGCCCGATCATCTCGGCGTCGTCGTACCTCATGAAGTCCCCGCCGGTGCAGCTCCCCGACGACGAGGGTCGCCGCCGCGTCGAGGCCTTCATCGCCGGCGAGGAGTGACCTCCGCCTGAGACACCGAACGGCCCCCGAGACCTCCTGGTCCCGGGGGCCGTTTCGCGTCCGGGCGTCGGGGGGCCACGCACCTGACGAAAATGCTCCGAATCGGGCGGATCGGCGACAGAAACGTCAGGTGCGACGGGAAACAGTCCGGTCCAGACCGGAAGGCGGACGCGAATTGTCCGGTGAGCAGTCCGGGTACGCGACGTAACCAGTCCCACCGGCCGGTCGTTTGGGTGGCACCGCGTCGCCGCCCGCGACCCCTCGAGATTGCGTCCACCATGAGCCTGAACCTCTGGCGCACCACCGCGGTCACCACCGCGCTCGCCGCCGCCCTCGCCACCGGACTCACCGCCATCACCGTCCAGACGGCACCCGCCGCCACGACGGCCGACCGCCTCCCGAAACAGCCCGCCCTCTCCGTCGACTTCGACGGCCAGGACGCGACCGTGCTGCGGGGGGCGAGGTTCACCGTCTCCGGCACGGTCGAGTCCGCGGCCGGACACGGCGTCCCCGCGGATCTCACCCTCGCCGTCACCGACGCCGCCGGCAACGTGCTCGGCACCCAGGACGTGACCGCCGCGAGCGACGGCACCTTCTCGACGTCGGTGCCGGGCGCCGTGAGCAAGGGACTCCCGCAGGCGGCGCAGCAGCTCGGCGTCCGCGCGGTCGACGTCTCGTACGACGGCCAGAAGGTCGCCGACGGCGGTGCCCAGGCGGTCGTCGTGGCAGCCGCCGCGACCGGGCTCCAGATCGAGAACAGCTTCGTCTCGTCGGTCGGCTGGGTGAAGCCCGGCGACGTCTACCCGTCGCGGATCATCGTCACCAACCCGACCGCGCTCCCGGTGGTCGGCGCCTCCGTCACCGTGACCGCGCCCGAGGGCACCCGCTTCACCGACGCCAGCGGACCCGGCACGCACCCGGTCTCCTCCGGCTCGATCACCTGGAGCATCCCGTCGGTGCCGGCTGCCAGCGGCACCGTGCCCGGCAAGGTCACCCTGGTGCTCGAGAACACCGCCGACACGGTCGCCGAGGAGCCCACCATCGTGTGGCGCGACCTGTCGACGACGGCCAAGCTCACCTCCACGGCCGGCAACCAGACCGTCGTCAGCCACGGCCCGAAGGTCATCCCGCCCAGCGACGCCTTCGACACCGCGCGGTACGGCGACCGGCCGTTCCCCGTCGTGCCCGTCCAGTACACCGACCGCAGCTACCTTGCCGACCACTCGGGCGAGGCGCTCGAGAAGAAGATCAACGACCCGGCGACGACCGGCTCGACGTACAACCTCTACCAGGAGATGTCGCTCGGCCAGCTCTTCCCGAACGGCGACGTGCCGTCGGCCGGCATCGCGACCGCGGACTTCGACTACGCGCCGGGGTTCCCGTTCAGCAAGACCGACCCGACGACCGTCTCCACGTGCACCGGCGTCACCTTCGGCGACTCGCCCGTCAACGTCGAGGGCACCCCGCTCTACCCCGAGCGGATCACCAACGGCGTCTACAACCTGCCCGGCACCACCGGCTACTACGGCTCCGACGGCGACGGCTCCGCGGTCGTCGGCTCGCTGACCGGGGTCGCGGCGCTGATGCAGATCGACAGCGGCTGCGGCCCGACCGGCAAGATCGTGGCGGACGCCGCGGCGCTCGCCGACCCGGAGATCGACTACTCCGACTACGACACCGACAAGGACGGCGTGGTCGACTTCTTCATGGGCGTCTTCGCCGGCTGCGGCGGCAACGGCGCGTCCCAGCTCGGTGCCTGCACCGACGACCCGCAGGACACCGCGCCGTACGACAACGTCTGGCCGCACAGCTCGTCGCTCGAGTACTACATCAGCGACCCGGTCACGGGCCTGCCCGGCTACACCACCGACGACCAGCTCAAGGACCTCGAGGGCCGGCCGCTCTGGTACACCGACACCACCTACAAGGACATGACGACGACCGACAAGGGCGACGCCCTCAAGGTCTTCGTCCGGGTCGGTCCCTACAACCTCAACCCCGAGACCGCGATCGACAAGGCGAGCGTGATCTCGCACGAGTACGGCCACTCCCTCGGCCTGCCGGACTTCTACTCCCTCGGCAGCCGCGAGACCTACGGCGACTGGAACCTGATGGCGACCGACAAGTCGCAGGACATGGACGCCTTCTCCCGCCAGGAGCTCGGCTGGGTGGTCCCGCAGGTCCTGTCGTCGGGTGAGTCCAAGACCGTCAGCGGCTGGACCGACTCCAAGCAGGACACCGGCACCATCCGCTGGCAGAAGCCGGACGGTACGCCGTACACCCTCACCAACGGGCCGGACGGCGTCGTGCACAACTCGTTGATGTACGTCGCCAAGCTGCCCGGTCGCCAGCTGCTCGACCCGGCCAAGTTCGACACCGGCGACAAGGCCAGCAAGAGCCACGCGTGGTACTCCGGCTCCGGCAACGACTTCGGCTGCACCAGCGACGGCGGGGGCCACAACCTGGACCTCGCGATCCCCGGGCTCAAGGACCTGCCCGCGGGCTCGACCGTGAAGCTCGACTTCAAGTCGATGTTCGACACCGAGTGGGACTTCGACTACGGCTTCGTGCTCACCTCGAAGGACGGCGGCAAGACCTTCACGTCGCAGGCGTCGACCCGGGACACCCCGACGACGACCCCCGGCACGTCGAACCCGAACCAGAGCGCGTGCCAGGCGGCGTACGGCAACGGCATCACCGGCTCGAGCGCCTCCTACACCGACCCGGTCAACGTCCAGCTCGACCGGACGCTCGGCAACTACCCGGACTCCTCGTTCATCGCCGACAGCTTCGACATCTCGGACCTGGTCGGCGCGGACGCCCCGATCCTGCGCTTCAGCTACGCGACCGACCCGGGCCTGGCCCGGCCCGGCTGGTTCATCGACGACGTCAACGTCACCGCGACGACGCCGACCGGCGAGAAGGTGCTGCTGAAGACGGACTTCGAGAGCGACGGCGGTCCCGACGACCCGCGGGTCTTCAACGGCGGCTGCCAGGCCGACAACCCGGGTGGCGACTGCACGCACGGCTGGCAGTACGTCAAGGCCGGCGACGAGGCCGACTTCGACCACGCCTACTACCTCGAGATGCGCGACCGCTCCGGCTTCGACCTCGACGGTCACGGCGAGATCGACCGCGACCCGATCGGGTGGGGCGCCGGGCTCTACCTCGCCTACACCGACGAGGCGCACGGCTACGGCAACGCCGGCACCGACGACCCGCCGGCCCAGTCGCCGCTCGACTCGACGCCCCAGGTCGGCAACGACACGCCCGACCTCAACGACGCGGCGTTCACGGCGGCGGCCGGCCGGTCGACGTACTCCGACGCCGCCTCGAAGCCACACGTCGACAACTACCTGGACCCGAGCAGTGCCTCGGGCAACTGGGAGTTCGGCTACAGCTGCCTGGGCTTCCAGGTGCAGTCGATGAGCGGCACCGCCGACGGCCCGGCCACCTCCGACGGTGACCTGACGGGTGCGGTGGCCTTCACGATGGGCAACGGCTGCGGCGACTTCGACTACGGCTACACGCCGGTCGCCGCACCGAAGAACACCGCACCCACGGCGAAGGCCACCGCTACCCCGACGACGGCCGAGACCGGCAAGCCGGTCGCGCTCAGCGGGGTGGGCAGCACCGACGCCCAGACCCCCAACGACCTCGACTACACCTGGGACTTCGGCGACGGCGGCGCGACCAAGGACGCCAGCGGCGCGGCGGTCACCCACCGCTTCGACCAGGCCGGGACGTACGACGTGACGCTGCTCGTCACCGACCCGCAAGGCCTGACCGACACCGACACCGTGAAGGTCACCGTGGCCGACGGGCCGTCGACGCCGGGCGACCCCGGCACCGACCCCGTATTCGTCGGCTGCGGCTCGAGCAAGGTCCACGCGCACGGCGGCTGGCGCGCCATCCGGGCGAAGAACGCACCCGGTGGCAACTACTGCGACAACCAGCGCGCGGGCAAGGGTCCCGAGACCCTCACGCTCCCCTTCACCGGCGCCTCGATCGACGTCCGCGTCGGTCACGCCAGGAAGGGCGGCAAGGCCAAGCTCCTCGTCGACGGGGTGAAGGTCGGGACCGTCAGCTTCCACGGCACCACGAAGAAGCCGACGTTCACCTTCCACCGCAGGCTCCACGGCCTCGGCTCGGGCGACCACACGCTCAAGCTCGTGGTGACCAAGGGCCGCGCGTACGTCGACGGGTTCCGCTACTGATCCGGTAGACAGTCCGGCATGGATCAGCGTGCCTGGAGGGAGCGGTACGACGCCGCTCTCTCCCGGCACCTGCTGGACCGTGCCGCGCTGGGTCTGGACCCGGCCGTCCCGCCGACCCGGCGTCAGCGGGCCTGGCTGGCCAACGGTCGGAAGCGGTCGCTGCGCCGCGACCTCGAGCACGCGTCGTACCCCGGGCCGGTCATCCCGGGCACGCTCGCGACCGGCGACCCGCACGGCTGGACACCGCAGGGGCTGACCTACGACGCGGCGTCCGACCGGCTGCTGCAGACGAGCTACCACCACGACGGACGCGCCAGCCTCTGGATCGTCGACGCGACAACCGGTCGCCTGACCGGCGCGGTCGGCCTCGGGCCGGACGCGCGAGGCGCTCCACCCCGTCACCTCGGCGGCATCGCCGTCCACGGCGACACTGTCCTGGTGACGTCGGCGGAGAAGCCGCCACGGTTGTTCGCCTACGACCGGTCCACCCTGCTGGCGGCAGGACCTGGTGACGTCGTGCCCGCGATCGGCGAGGCGCAGCCCGTCGCGGGCGGCGCCTACTGCACGGTCGTCGACCACACGCTCTACGCCGGCACGTTCGGCAAGGACTCACCCGGTCGCCTCTACACCTACCGGTGGGACGGGAGGTGGGTCGACGAGCACGGTCCCTTCGAGACGCCGACGCGGACGCAGGGCATCGCGGTGCGCGGTGACCACGTCGTCTTCAGCACGTCGTGGGGTCGGACCAGGCCGGGCTCCCTGCTGAGCCACCGCATGTCCGACGTCCTCGGCGGGCCACTCCCTCCGCCGCTCGCCCGGATCGGTCTGCCCGCGATGGCGGAGGGCATCGCCGCCGTGCCCGCCGGCGTGATGACGACCTACGAGTCCGGTGCGTCCGGCTTCGTCGAGCCCGGCCGGCACCGGCGCAAGGAGCTCTGGCCGGCGACGCACATGACGCTCACGCCGTACGCCGACCTCGGGCTGCCGGGCTGATCAGTCGCTGTAGTGCGCCCAGACGAGCTCGAAGTGGGAGCTGTAGGCGGCGAGTGCTGACGCGAAGGGGATCTTCACGGTCACCTCGTCGTTGTGCCGCGACACGTCGGACCAGTTCTCCGAGCCGGTCCACACGCCCTTGAACGGCTGACCGGCCCACCTCCCGGACAGCGACATCCACTTCTCGTGGGAGAAGACCTCCCAGCCCGTCTCCTCGAACCCCGTCAGCGGGTCGTCGTCGAGGTCGAGGGCGGAGCTGCGGATGGCCACGCCGCCCCGGTGGAGCACCGCGTGCACCCGGCGTCCGGCGCCGCTGACCAGCACCCGCACGTGACATCCCGACCTGGCCAGGTCCGCGACCTTGTGCGCCAGCATCAGGCCGCGCACACCCACCCAGCCGTACATCATGATCCGGATCGACGTGTGGCCCTGCTCGCCGTACCCGACCGGCGCCCGGCAGGAGACCTGGTTGAGGCGCTGGTAGATGTGGTCGCGGTGCCCGGTGACGTGCGGGTCCGACCCGAACTCGACGGTGTAGGGACCGTCCTGGGCGACCCAGTAGGGGTTCTTGCGGTAGCGGTCCTCCGCCATCTGGGCGAAGTCCGTGCTGAAGTCGTCGAACATCTGCTGGTTGCCGACCACCGTGTAGAGGTCGTTCCAGTGCACGTTGGCGGCGAAGCTCATCAGGTTGTTGGAGCCGAACATGACGACCGGCTTCCCGTTGCCGGTGGCGGAGAACAGGTAGAACTTGGCGTGCTGGTTGGAGATGTCGCTGCCCAGCCGGCAGGCGCCCGCGCACACCTTGAAGAAGCTCGGCACGGGATACGGCTTGCGGTGCGGGTGGTGCTTGGTCGGCCGGGGCTTGGGGTTGCAGTGGTCCTTGAACCTCGGCTGCGTCTTGCTGCCGAGGTAGCGCATCATCCGGTGGGCCTCGACGCCGATCGCGTTGTCGTTGAGCACCAGCTGGACCGACACGTGCCGCCGGCAGGCGCGCATGAGGGCGTCACCGATGTCGCGGCGGTTGTAGGAGTAGAGCGCGATCCTGATCACGCCCTTGCGGGGCACGCTGTCGATCGTGTTGCGGACCTTCGCCATGTTGACGTTGCGCGCGGCGAGGTCGCCGCGCGGGTTGTTCCACGTCGGTCCCGGCTGGGGCGTGTACGACCGCACGGCCGACGCCGAACCCGTCGACAAGCATCCGACAACGACCGCCATGACCACGATGACGGCAACCCTCTTGAGCACCCGATCCCCCTGCGTCCATCGTCGCGACGACCGTGCGACTCATGGAGCCTAGGTGGCCGATGACGGCGACGCGGGCGAAACGCCGCGCGGACCGTGGGTGTTCAGCCACAGCACCGGTCCGGCGAGCTCGCCGCGCCCGGTCAGGTCGCGCAGCGCCGCCAGCGACTTGCCCGTGTAGACCGGCTCCAGGTCGAGCCCGGCGCCCTCGGCCCGGGACACCTCGGCGACCGACGCGGGCGTCGGGTCGCCGTACCCGGAGCCCAGCCAGCCGGGCCGCAGGTCGAGCTCGGCCTCCGTCAGCGTGGGTACGCCGCTCATGCCGCGCGAGCGCAGCAGGTCACCGGTCTTGCCCGCCAACCGGGCGATGGTCACCGCGTCGAGGCGCAGCATGTCGTTGACGACGACGCCGAGCACCCGGGTGGAGAGGCCGGCGAGCCGGAACCCGAGGGCGAGCCCCGCGACCGTGCCGCCGCTGCCGACCGGCACCACGACCGTGCCGGGTTCGGGCAGCAGCCCGGCGGCCACCTGCTCGGCGACCTCGAGGGCGACGTCGACGTAGGCCAGCGTCCCGAACGCGTTCGACCCACCGGCCGGCAGGTACCACGGCCGGTGCCGGGCGAGGATCATCGGCGCGGCCAGCTTGAGGCGGAAGGTCGACGGGTAGCGGTACAGCCGCGCACCCGAGGCCTCGAGCCTGGCGAGCTGCTGTCGGACGTGGTCGTCGACCGGCTGGTCGACGAGACCGAGCACCGTCTCGATGCCGACCTCGCGGGCGTAGATCGCACAGGCCAACCCCCAGTGGGTGCCGATGCCGCCGACGGTGAAGAGGGTCGAGGCGCCGCGTCGCTGCGCCTCGGGGAGGATCCAGCAGAGCTTGCGGACCTTGTTGCCGCCCCACGCGCCGTCGCCGTACGCCGCCTCGTCCTTGAGCCAGACCTCGGCGTCGAAGCCCAGGTCGAGCCGGCGCACCGGTGTCGGAGCGGATCCGAGCGCGACGTACCCGAGGTCCGGGCAGCGCTCGGCGAGGGTCACCGCGCGGCCCACCAGGCCAGCAGCGCGGCCTTGGCGTCGTCCTCGCTCATCGGCCCCTCGTCCATCCGCAGCTCGAGCAGGTGGGCGTAGGCCTGGCCGACCTCGCGACCCGGGCCGATGCCGAGGATCTCCATGATCTGGTTGCCGTCGAGGTCGGGCCGGATCGAGGCGAGCTCCTCCTGCTCGGACAGCAGGGCGATGCGCTCCTCGAGCTCGTCGTACGTGCGCCGGAGCCGGTCGGCCTTGCGCTGGTTGCGGGTCGTGCAGTCGGCGCGGGTCAGCACGTGCAGCCGGTCGAGCTGGTCGCCGGCGTCGCGCACGTAGCGGCGTACGGCGGAGTCGGTCCACTCGCCCGACCCGTAGCCGTGGAAGCGCAGGTGCTGCTCGACCAGCTGCGAGACCGCGTCGATCTCGTCGTTGGAGAAGCGCAGCGCCTTCATCCGCTTGCGCGTCATCTTCGCGCCGACCACGTCGTGGTGGTGGAAGGTCACCGTGCCGTCGTCGACGAAGCGGCGCGTGCGCGGCTTGCCGACGTCGTGCATGAGCGCGGCGAAGCGGGACACGAAGTCGGGACCGCCGCCGGGCAGCCGGGACTCGAGGTCGATCGCCTGCTCGAGGACGGTGAGCGTGTGCTGGTAGACGTCCTTGTGGCGGTGGTGCTCGTCGCGCTCCAGCGCCAGGGCGGGCAGCTCGGGCAGCACGATCGCGGCGATCCCGGTGTCGACCAGGAGGGTCAGGCCCAGGCGGGGGTACGGCGCGCAGATCAGCTTCACCAGCTCGTCACGGACCCGCTCGGCCGAGATGATCTCGATCCGCGACGCCATCGCGGTCATCGCCGCGACGACCTCCGGGGCGACGGTGAAGCCGAGCTGGGCTGCGAAGCGCGCGGCCCGCATCATCCGCAGCGGGTCGTCGGAGAAGGAGTCCTCCGGCCGGCCCGGCGTGCGCAGCACCCGGTGCGCGAGGTCGACCACCCCGGCGTACGGGTCCTCGAACTCGCGGCTGGGCACGCGCACCGCCATCGCGTTGACCGTGAAGTCGCGCCGGCCCAGGTCGCCGGCGAGCGAGTCACCGAAGTCGACGTCCGGCTTGCGGGACGTGGGGTCGTAGGCCTCGGAGCGGTAGGTCGTGATCTCGACCTGCCACTCACCCTTGCGGCAGCCGATGGTCCCGAACGCGCGGCCCATGTCCCAGATCGCGTCGGCCCAGCCCTTGAGCAGTGCCTCGGTCTGCTCGGGCCGCGCCGAGGTCGTGAAGTCGAGGTCGTTGTGCTGCCTGCCGAGCATCGCGTCACGGACCGGTCCGCCCACCAGGGCCAGCTCGTGCCCCGCGTCGGTGAAGCGGCGACCGAGGTCGTCGATCAGCGGGCCGATCCGGTCCAGCTCCACCGCGACGGCGTGCTGGACCTCGGCCATCTGGAGAGGTGAGGACGGGGCGTCGGGCACGGGAGAGAACTCTAACGGGGAGCGGCCGGGGCAGCCTGATCGTCACAGGTAGCCCGGATAGAGTCGCCGCCATGCTCCGCCCGCTGTCGCTGCTGCCTGCCCTCGTGGCGGTGGCGTCGATGGCGGCCTGGGTGGGGGTGCCGCTGGCCGGCCCGCTGGCTGGCCCGTTGGCGGAGCCCGCGGCAGCGGCGGCCGCCCCGCAGACGGACACCGAGCCTCTCTCGGTGACCATCGAGAGCCTGTCTCCCTCCACGATCCCCCGCAAGGGCGCCGTGCACGTGAGCGGGTCGGTCACCAACGACGACGACCAGACCTGGACCTCGGTCACGCTCTACGCCTTCGTGTCCGAGACCCCGATGACGACGACGGCGGAGCTCGCCGACGCCTCGGAGGTCCCGGTGGGCCAGCTGGTCGGGGGCCGCATCATCGATGCGGACCACCCCGGCACCTTCCACACCGTCGACGAGCTCGTACCGGGTCAGACCGCGCAGTACTCCCTGCGGATCCCGCGCTCGCTGCTGCCCCGCGAGGACGGGGTCTACTGGTTCGGCGTGCACGCCCTCGGCTTCAACGCCGACGGCGGCGACAACCTCGCCGACGGCCGCGCCCGGACCTTCCTCCCGCTGGTGCCGAAGACGAACAAGTCCGTCGACACCGCCCTCGTGGTGCCGATCCGGCACGCCGTACGCCACGAGGCGGACGGCCGGCTCGCCGATGCGTCCGGCTGGAAGCAGGCGCTGACCAGGGGACGGCTCCACTCGCTGGTCGAGTTCGGGGTGGCGGCCGGGTCGCGGCCGCTCACCTGGCTCGTCGACCCCGCGGTGCCCGACGCCGCCCGCGCCCTGGCCGCCGGCAACCCGCCACGCTCGCTCGACGCGACGATCGACCCCGACTCCGAGGCGTCCGGCGACGCGTCCGACAGCCCGTCACCCTCGGACTCGGCGTCCCCGGACCCGGACTCCGACGACACGGCGGACGCCGAGCCGACCGCGGTGCAGGAGGCAGCGTCCAGCTGGCTCGACCGGCTGCACACCGGCCTCGAGGACAGCCAGATCCTGAGCCTGCCGTACGGCGACGTCGACGTCTCGGGGGCGGCCGTCCACGACCCGGCCGCCTACCGCTCGGCCCGCAAGCGCTCCGGGGACTCCCTCGAGCCCTGGGGGCTGTCCACCTCTCCCGCGGTCTCGTCGCCGAGCGGCTACCTCTCCCTGGCCGGCCTCGGCATCACCGACGCGAGCTCGACGGTCATCGTCACCGACCGGATGCTGGGCGACGACGCCCCGACCGTGGCCGACACCGCGGGCCACCGGATGGTCGTCGCCTCCTCCGAGGTGGCCGACGGCGGACCTGGCCCCGACGACCCGCTCTCGTCGGTCGCGGTGCGGCAGCGGATCCTCGGCGAGGCCGCGCTCCGACTGCTCTCCGAGAACGGCAAGCCCCTGGTCGTGGTCTTCCCGTCGACCTGGGCGCCGAGCATGCCGACCGACTTCTTCGAGGGCCTCGACGTGGACTGGCTCCACCTGACCGACGTCCGCGACATCGCGGCGAGCGGCGGCAGCCCCGTCGCGGCCGACAAGCTCGACTACCCGGAGCTCCAGCAGCGGCTCGAGCTCGACGCCGAGGACTTCTCCTCGGCCGACGAGCTCGCCCGCGCCGGCGAGTCGCTGCAGAACCTGCTCACGCTCAACGACCAGATCGGCGGAACGGTCCAGGACGAGGCGTTCTCCAACCTGTCCTACGCCAACCGGCTCCAGCCCGGCGTGTCCGCCGCCTCCTCCGACCAGTCCCGGGACTGGATCGACCGGCACCTGCAGTCGGTGCACATCGACGCACCCAAGGCGGTCATCCTCTCGAGCGGCAGCGGCCGCTTCTCGGCGACGGTCACCAACGAGCTCGACCAACCGGTGACGGTCAAGGTCCAGGCCGTGACCGATCCACCGCTGCGGGTCTCGGTCCCGGCCGACGGCATCGACCTCGCCGCCGGCCAGCGCACCATCGTCCTGCTCAACGCCTCGTCCTCCGCGGTCGGCATCCGCAACGTCACGCTGCTGCTCACCGACACCGCGGGCGTGCCCCTCGGGACCTCGGACGACGTCCCGATCCGGTCCAACCGGGTGAGCAACGTGATCTGGCTGATCCTCGGGACCGGGATCGCGCTGCTGTTCGGCGCCATCTTCGTGCGCCTGTTCCGCCGGATCCGGGCAGCGGCGCGCTCATGAGCGACCAGGCGGAGCGGGCGGGCCAGACCGAGCAGGACCGGGTCCTCGCCAACAGCGCGGTGATGGCGGCCGGCACGGTCGTGTCCCGGATGAGCGGGTTCGTGCGCTCGGCACTGCTGGCCGCGGCGCTCGGCGCCTCGCTGCACGCCGACATCTTCAACATCGCCAACACGATCCCGAACATGCTCTACATCCTGCTGGCGGGCGGCATCTTCAACGCCGTCCTGGTCCCGCAGCTGGTCCGGGCGATGCGCAACGACCCCGACGGCGGCGACGCCTACGCCAACCGGGTGATCACGCTGGCCGCACTGTTCCTGGCCGGCGTCACCGTGCTGCTGGTCGTCGCCGCCCCGTGGGTGATGCGCCTCTTCCTCACCTCCGACTACAGCGACCCGGACAACGCGGCGCAACGCGACTCCGTCATCACCTTCGCCCGGCTGTGCCTGCCGCAGGTCTTCTTCTACGGGATGTACGTGCTGGTCGGCCAGGTCCTCAACGCCCGCCGGCGGTTCGGTCCGATGATGTGGGCGCCGATCGCCAACAACGTCATCTCGGTCGCCGTGCTGGTCGTCTACCTGCTCACGTTCGGTCCGGCCGACGACGTGTTCGGGCCCTACACGGCCGGCCAGGAGCTCCTCCTCGGCATCGGCTCGACCCTGGGCATCGTCGCGCAGTTCGTGATCCTGCTGCCCTACCTGCGTGCGTCGGGCTTCCACTACCGCCCGCGCTTCGACTTCCGCGGCACCGGCCTGGGCCACACCCTGCGGCTCGGTGTGTGGACCGTGCTCTTCGTGATCGTCAACCAGGTCGCCTACACGGTCGTGGTCCGTCTGGCCTCGGGAGGTACGGCGGGCGCGCACGCCGCCGACGGCACCGGCTACACGATCTACTCCCAGACGTTCCTGATCATGATGGTCCCGCACTCGGTGGTCACCGTGTCGCTGGCGACCGCGATCCTCCCGCGCCTGTCGGCGCACGCCGCCGAGCGGAACCGACGCGGCGTGGCCCGGACGCTGACCGAGACCCTGCGCACCGCGCTCGCCGTGATCGTCCCCTTCGCGATGGTGATGCCGTTCATCGCCACCGACGTCGCCCACGTGATCTGGGGCCACGGCGCTGCGGCCGACCAGTTCGACAACTACGCACCGTCGCTGGCCCTGTTCGGTGTCGGGCTGGTGTTCTTCACCGTCCACTACCTCATGCTGCGCGGCTTCTACGCGCTCGAGCGCACCCGGACGGTCTTCTGGATCCAGTGCGCGGTCGGCGCCACCAACATCGCCGTCGCAGTGGTCCTGGTGCGCGCCACGGACGCGGCCGACACCTCGCCGGCCCTGGTGCTCGCCTACACCGCCTCCTACCTCGTCGGCTCCCTGATCTCGTACGTCGTCCTGCTGCGCGCGCTCGGCGGCCTGCGCACCGCCCGGCTGGTCCGGTTCCTCGTGCGGCTGCTGATCGCGGCCGCCGTCTCGACCGCGGCAGCCGCTGGCACGGCGTACGCCGTCCACCAGGTCGTCGGGGATCCGAGCTGGTACGTCGCGGCCGTGTGGGTGGTCCTCGTGATGGTCGTGGACGTCGCGGTCTTCGTGGTCCTGGCCCGGTTCTTCCGCATCACCGAGGTGACCGCCGTGCTCGACACGATCACGCGCCGTCTCCCCGTCCCACGACGGGGCTGACCGGGTCCTACGATGGCCCGAGGGTCATCACCCAGTCCTGCACCGGGAAGCGACGAGGGGAGCTGAGTGCCGAGCTCGATCCGGCCCGGCGACGTGCTCGCCGACCGCTACCGACTGGTCGACCTCCTCACCGAGAGCGGGGGCGGCCGGTTCTGGCGAGCCCACGACCGGGTGCTCGAGCGGCACGTCGCGCTCCACGTGATCGCGGCCGACGACGAGCGGGCACCGGCGCTGCTCGAAGCCGCTCGCCGCTCGGCGCTCGTGCACGACCCCCGGCTGCTGCGCGTCCTCGACGCCGACCAGGTCGACGGCCTCTGCTTCGTGGTCAACGAGTGGGGCACCGGCGACTCGCTCGACATCATGCTCGCCAACGACGGACCCCTGGGGCCGCGGCGGGCTGCCTGGCTGGTGTCGGAGGTCGCCGCGTCGATCGCCGCCTGTCACGACGCGGGCGTCGCCCACGGCCGGCTGATCCCCGAGAACGTCCTGGTCGACCACACCGGCGCGGTGCGGCTGATCGGCTTCTCGGTCGACGCCGCGATGCACGGGCTGCCTCCGGGGCGGGTCTCCGCCGACGTCGCCGACCTCGGCGCCCTGCTCTACAGCGCGCTGACCGGGAAGTGGCCGGGCGTCTCCACGTCCACGGTGCCCCCGGCCCCCCTCGAGCAGGGCCGGGTGCTGCGTCCGCGCCAGGTGCGCGCCGGCATCCCGCGACCGCTCGACGCGCTGTGCGACGAGGTGGTCAACCCCTACACCGGGGGGTTCGCCGAGCGGATGCGCGACGTGCACGACGTGGCGACCGCCCACGGGATCGCCGACTACCTGTGCGCCTTCGTCGGCGACCCGACGGGTCTGGCGGAGGCCGAGGCGCTCGCCGGGCACCGCGACACCGAGACGGCCTCGTTGCCGGCGATCGCAGATCCGCCCGCCCGCTCGGTCGACCCGACGCCGGCGCCGGCCCCCGAGCCGGTCCCGGAGCCCGAACCCGAGGCCGAGCCAGAACCCGTGGTCGACGAGCTGGCCACGGAGGCCGGGCTCCCGATCTTCGACGACGAGACCGACGACGTCTCCTGGTTCACCGCGCGCTCCGAGCCGGCACCGCCGCCACCGCCGTTCGAGGAGCCGCCGGAGCGTCCGCTCTTCGCTCCCTCGCCTGCCGGTGGCGCACCGGCCCGCACCCCCCGGTCGCCCCGGCCGGCCGGAGCCGCGAGCGCGGCGTACTGGCCCTGGGACACCGGGACCGGCAGCGTCTCCGCGACCCCGGACGATCCCGAGCCCGAGGAGGTCCCGGGTCGCAACTGGCTCCGGCTCGCAGCCCTGATCGCCGCGTGCCTGCTGCTGCTCGTCGCCTGCGTGGTCGCCTACAACCTCGGTCGTGGCCGTACGCCGCTGGGCGCGATCCCCGACGACGAGCCGTCCAGGCCCCCGTCGAGCCAGACGTCGCCGTCGGCGAGCGTCGCCGCCCCGATCGCGGGGATCACGGCGTCGGACTTCGACCCCCAGGGCGACCCGCCCGAGGAGTACCCCGAGCTCGCCGCGCTGGCGGTCGACGGCGATCCCGACACGGCCTGGCACACCCAGACCTACGACCAGGACTTCGGCCCCGGTGGCCTCAAGACGGGTGTCGGTCTCGTCCTCGACCTCGGCGAGAGCCACGACGTCGCGGAGGTCGACCTCACCCTGATCGGCTCACCCACCGACGTGTCCGTCTACGTCACCGACACCCGGCCGACCGGCGTCCGCGACCTCACGCCGGCCGCCAGCGCGACCGGGGTCGGCACCCGCGACAAGCTGACCCTCGACCCGGCCGTCCCCGGGCGCTACGTGACGGTCTGGCTGACCTCGCTCCCCCAGGTGCAGGGCGGTTTCCGCGGCGAGGTCGCCGAGGTGACGGTCCGAGGATGAGCGACGGGCCCGTCGACGAGCTCAGCGACCACGAGCTGCTGGCCGCGCACGTGGCTGGCGACCGTGAGGCGTTCGGGGTCCTGTTCGCCCGGCACCGCGACCGGCTCTGGGCCGTGGCGGTGCGCACCATGGGCAACCGCGAGGACGCCGCCGACGGTCTCCAGGACGGCATGGTGGCCGCCTACCGCAGGGCCGGCACGTTCCGCGGGGACGCCGCCGTGACGACCTGGCTGCACCGCGTAGTGGTCAACGCCTGCCTCGACCGGCTGCGGGCGGCGAAGGTACGCCGTACCGAGGCCCTGCCCGACGACCTCGACGACCACCGCGACCGAGGGTCCACGACCGCGTCGGCGCCCGGCACCGAGGACCCGGCCACGCTGGCGGTCGCCGGCGAGCGCCGACGCCTGGTGCTCGAGGCGCTCCGCGAGCTGCCCGACGAGCAGCGGGCGGCGCTCGTGCTGGTGGACATGGAGGGTTTCCCGGTCGCCGACGCGGCGGAGATCCTCGGCTGCGCCGTCGGGACCGTGAAGTCCCGCTGCTCGCGCGGCCGGGCCCGGTTGGCCGAGCGGCTCGCCCCCCTGCTCGACGACGAGGGTGACAGCGGACACTCCCACCCACGGAACCCCGTGCCGCCGCCGACCGTCGAACCCACGGACGCACCCCGAGGACCACCCGCCGAGTCCTGACCCCGCCCCGTCCCACTCCGAGCCCGTCCAGGGAGGTGAACACCCCGTGCCCGATCCCGAGCCGACTCCTGCCGAGGAGCAGGTACGCCGCCTGCTCGCCGACGCGCGGCACACCGAGCCGCTGCCCGACGACGTCGCCGCCCGGCTCGACGGGGTCCTCGCCGACCTCCGCGACGAGCCCGACCCCCGCCGTGCTCCCGCGGTGTCCGACCTCGCCACGGCCCGCCGCCGACGCAACGCCCGCACCTGGCTCGTCGCGGCCGCGGCCGCCGTCGCGATCGGGATCGGGATCAACCAGCTCGACCTGTCCGGCTCGAGCCAGGACGACTCCGGCGCGGCCAGCAGCGCCGACCAGGCCGAGGCCGGCGGCAGCGCCGACTTCAGCGCCAAGCCGCCCGCAGCGTCCAGCCCGGCACCCGACGACGCCCCGATGGACTCGGCCGGCAGCGGCGCCCTGAGCGCCGACGGGCTCTTCTCCTTGCGGCCGCTGCTGCGGCTCGACCCGGACCGGTTCGGCGCCGAGGTGCGCCGGCTCCGCGGGTCGGGCGTCAACGGTCTGACCGAGTCCCAGACGCCGGCCGGCCGGAACATGCACCTCACGAAGTCCTGCACGGTGCCCGACGGGCCGGGCCGCCTCGTGGCCGTGCGGTACGACGGCGAGCGCGGCGTCCTGGTCTACCGGCCCGTGGAGGGCGACACCCAGGTCGTCGACCTCTTCCTCTGCGGCAGCGACGACCCGACCCGGTCGATCACCCTGCCTGCCCCCTAGCCCACCCCCGGACAGGGAAGATTCCTCACCTACGATCGGTTGTACTGGTCGCAGACCGCACCCGTCCCGAGGAGACCCACACTCCATGTCCGACACCGTTCGCGACGTCATCGTCATCGGCTCCGGCCCCTCCGGCTACACCGCCGGCCTCTACACCGCCCGCGCCAACCTGAAGCCCCTCGTGTTCGAGGGCTCGGTGACCGCCGGTGGCGCGCTGATGAACACCACCGAGGTCGAGAACTTCCCCGGCTTCCGCGACGGCATCATGGGCCCGGCCCTGATGGACGAGATGCGCGCCCAGGCCGAGCGCTTCGGCGCCGAGCTGGTCGCCGACGACGTCGTCGAGGTCGACCTCACCGGTGACGTCAAGGTCGTGAAGACCGCCACCGACACCTTCCACGCGCGTGCCGTGATCCTGGCCATGGGCTCGGGCTACCGCAAGCTCGAGCTGCCCCGCGAGGACGAGCTGTCCGGCCGCGGTGTCTCCTGGTGCGCGACGTGCGACGGCTTCTTCTTCCGCGACCAGCACATCGCGGTCGTCGGCGGTGGCGACTCCGCCATCGAGGAGGCCACCTTCCTCACCCGCTTCGGCAGCAAGGTCTCGCTGATCGTGCGCCGCGACGAGCTGCGCGCCTCCAAGATCATGCAGGAGCGCGCCTTCGCGGATCCCAAGCTCGAGATCATTTGGAACTCCAAGGTCGCCGAGATCAACGGCGCCGACCGGCTCGAGTCGCTGACCCTCGAGGACACAATCACCGGTAAGACCAGCAACCTGCCGGCGACCGGCCTGTTCATCGCGATCGGCCACGACCCGCGCTCGGAGCTGCTGCCCGGCCAGGTCGACCTCGACGAGAACGGCTACGTCGTCGTCAGCCACCCCTCGACGGGCACCAACCTGCCCGGCGTCTTCGCCGCCGGCGACCTGGTCGACCACCACTACCGCCAGGCGATCACGGCTGCGGGCACGGGGTGCGCCGCGGCCCTCGACGCGGAGCGCTACCTCTCCGAGCTCGACCACGCCGCCTCGTCGCCGCAGGACGCCCAGGACCGGGCCGACGCGGAGCTCCTCACCGAGGTCGCGCAGACCGCTGGGGCGTGACCCCACGTCGTACGTCGCCGCCGCGTGGTGGGGAACAACAGTCCATGCGCTGCTGTTGACTACTGACAGACCTCCGAGTTCACCAATGAAGGGATTCCAACTGTGGGCAACATTGCTGCCGTGACCGACGCCGAGTTCGACGCGCAGGTCCTCAAGTCCGACAAGCCGGTCCTCGTGGACTTCTGGGCGGAGTGGTGCGGCCCGTGCCGCCAGGTCGCCCCGATCCTCGACGAGATCGCCTCGACCCACGGTGACAAGATCACCTTCCTGAAGATGAACGTCGACGAGAACCCGGTGACGCCGTCGTCCTACCGGGTGACCGGCATCCCGACGATCAACGTCTACCAGGGCGGCGAGGTCGTGAAGACCATCGTCGGTGCGCGGCCGAAGGCTGCGCTGCTCAAGGAGCTCGAAGACCTTGTCTGAGCAGATCTGATCAACTCGTCCGCGAGGCCCGCGCCGACTTCGGCGCCGGGCCTCGCGCCGATTTCGGGCGCATCGCGCCGACCAGACGACCGAGCGCTGACTCCACCTCGCTGCGCCAGGTGACCGCGGCCCGCAGGTCCATCCGCATCCGCGGGGTCGTCAGGTGTGCACGGTGGGTCTTGAACCCGACGCTGCCGAGGAACTCCACCGGCAGCAGGCACCGACCGCCACGGCCGGTCGTGTCCCCGAACGCCTCGATCGCGCCGACACCCCCGCGCTTGATCAGGTCGGCCGCCATCCCCTGCACGAGCATCCGGGCGAGTCCGCCTCCGCGGTGCTCGGGATCGACGTACACCGTCGTCAGGAGGACCGCGTCGGTCGACACCGGAGCGGTCGGGATGCTCGCCGAGCCGGGCAGGAAGGCCTCGGGCGCGTAGATCGCGAAGCCGACGGGGGTGTCGTCGACGAGGACCACCCGCCCGCAGGACCCCCACTCGCGCAGCACCTCCGAGACCCACGCGTCCTTCTCCGCGCACGCGTCGGCCACCCGATCGCGGCGTACGGGGTCGAGCTCCCAGAAGAGGCAGGAGCGGCAGGGCGCGGTGAAGGTGTCGAGATGGTCCAACGTGAGCCGGTCGACCTTCCGCGACATGGAAACCCTCCTCGATCGCCATCGTAGGCCTGCGAGGATGACGCCCATGCGAGAGATCCGGCAGAGCAAGAAGCTCAAGGGCGTCCGGTACGACGTGCGCGGTCCGATCCTGGTCGAGGCCCAGCGCCTCGAGAGCGAGGGACACCGGATCCTCAAGCTCAACATCGGCAACACGGCACCGTTCGGCTTCGAGGCGCCCGAGGCGATCCTCGCCGACATGATCCACCACCTGCCGGAGTCGCAGGGGTACGCCGACTCGCGCGGCATCTACGAGGCGCGCACCGCGGTCATGAACTACTACCAGTCCCACGGGCTGCGCGACGTCAGCGTCGAGGACGTCTTCATCGGCAACGGCGTCTCCGAGCTCATCTCGATGGTGCTGCAGGCGTTCGTCGACGACGGCAACGAGATCCTGATCCCCGCGCCCGACTACCCGCTGTGGACCGGTGCGGTGACGCTGGCCGGCGGCACGCCCGTCCACTACCGGTGCGACGAGGACAACGACTGGAACCCCGACCTCGCCGACATCGAGTCGAAGATCACCGAGAACACCCACGCCCTGGTGGTGATCAACCCCAACAACCCGACCGGCGCCGTCTACAGCGAGGAGACGGTCAAGGGGCTGGTCGACATCGCCCGGCGCCACGACCTGGTCGTGATGGCCGACGAGATCTACGAGAAGATCCTCTTCGAGGACGCCCAGCACCACCACGTCGCGACGTACGGCGGCAGCGACGTGCTCTGCCTGACCTTCAGCGGCCTCTCGAAGGCCTACCGCGTCTGCGGCTACCGCGCCGGCTGGGTGATGATCTCCGGGCCCAAGGAGCTCGCCACCGACTTCGTCGAGGGCCTGACCCTGATCGCCAACATGCGGATGTGCTCCAACGTGCCCGCGCAGCACGCCATCCAGACCGCGCTCGGCGGCTACCAGTCCGTGGAGGAGCTGATCGGGCCCGGCGGTCGCTACTACGAGCAGAGCATGCTGGCGCACCGGCTGCTCAACGAGATCCCGGGCGTCAGCAGCGTGAAGCCGATGGGTGCCCTCTACTGCTTCCCCCGGCTCGATCCCGAGATCTACCCGATCGAGGACGACGAGGCCTTCGTGATCGAGCTCCTGCGCGCCAAGAAGCTGCTCGTCACCCACGGCACGGGGTTCAACTGGCCGACGCCCGACCACTTCCGGCTGGTGACCCTGCCCGACGTCACCGTGCTCGAGGAGGCCATCGGCCGGATCGCCGACTTCCTCGCCGTACGCCGCCACTGAGGGCTTCCCCGGGTGGGCCTAGGCTCGCCGCATGCGCGACCTCACCTACCCACCCATCATCGTCACGGCCAAGACCGGGTTCCGGGTGCTGGGGCAGCGCTTCGCGATGACCGGCACCGAGCACGTCCCGCGCACGGGCGGGGTGCTGCTGGCCTACAACCACATCGGCTACGTCGACTTCGTCTACGGCGGGCTTGCGGCCAACCCGTCGAAGCGGCTGGTGCGCTTCATGGCCAAGCGGGAGCTCTTCGACCACAAGGCGGTCGGTCCGCTGATGCGCTCGCTCCACCACATCGAGGTCGACCGCGGGGCCGGCGAGGCGTCGTTCGCGACCGCGGTGGACTTCCTGAAGCGGGGCGAGGCGGTCGGGATCTTCCCCGAGGCGACCATCTCGCGGGCGATGGAGCTCAAGGAGTTCAAGACCGGCGCGGTGCGGATCGCCGCCGAGGCCGGCGTCCCGCTCGTCCCCGTGATCCTGTGGGGCACCCAGCGGATGATGACCAAGGACCACCCCAAGGACTTCTCCCGGGGCAAGACGATCTCGATCCGGGTGGGGGCGCCCCTGCACCCCACCGGCGCGGACCCGGTGGCCGAGACCGCCGAGCTGCGCGCGGTGATGACGACGCTGCTGGACGAGTCGATCCGCGACTACCCCGCCGCCGAGCAGCCGCCCGGGTCCTGGTGGCTGCCCGCGTCGTACGGCGGGAGCGCGCCGACCCTCGAGGAGGCGGCCGCCCTGGACGCCGAGGAGAAACGTCTCCGTGCGGAGCGACGTGCCAACAAGTCGTTGTAGGGCTTTGTCGACTTATTGACTTAACGCTTAAGCGCTAGATCGGCCTGTCGGTACGGTTCCGCGGGTCCATGATCTCGATGATCCGCTGCAGGTCGTCCAACGAGGCGAACTCGACGGTGATCTTGCCCTTGGCGCGGCCGAGGTCGACCTTGACCCGGGTCTCGAAGCGGTCGGAGAGCCGCTCGGCCAGGTCGGCGAGGCCCGGTGCGTACGGCTTGTTGCGGGTGACCCGCGGGGCGGGCGCATCGACGTCGCGCACCGCCACGATCTCCTCGAGGCCGCGCACGCTGATGCCCTCGGCGATCACGCGCTGGGCCAGTCGGTCCTGCAGGTCGGGGTCGTCGATCGCCAGCAGCGCACGGGCGTGGCCGGCGGAGAGCACCCCCGCGGCGACCCGGCGCTGGACGGCCGGCGTGAGCTTCAGCAGCCGCAGCGTGTTGCTGATCTGCGGGCGCGAACGGCCGATCCGGCCGGCCAGCTCGTCGTGGGTGCACCCGAAGTCCTCGAGCATCTGGGAGTAGGCCGCCGCCTCTTCCAGCGGGTTGAGCTGCGACCGGTGCAGGTTCTCCAGGAGGGCGTCGCGGAGCATGTCGACGTCGTCGGTCTCGCGGACGATCGCCGGGACCGCCTCGAGCCCGGCCTGCTGGGAGGCGCGCCACCGGCGCTCGCCCATGACCAGCTCGTAGTCCTCCGGGCCGTGCTTGCGGACCACCACCGGCTGGAGCACGCCGATCTCGCGGATCGAGTGCACGAGCTCGGCCATCGCGTCCTCGTCGAAGACCTGGCGCGGCTGGACCCGGTTGGCTTGGATCTGGCCGACCGGGATCTCGGCGAAGTAGGCGCCGGCGACGGGGGCCAGCTCGGGTCCGCTGCGATCGGCCACCACCGTGGTGCCCTCAGCGCCGTCACCAGCCTCGCCGTCCGTCTCGGGCGACGGCCCGGTGGGGATCAGCGACCCCAACCCCCGACCGAGTCCACGACGCTGCGGCGGGCGGTTGGCGGCGTTCATGTGCTGGGTCCCCTGTCGACGGGCTTGGTGGCGATCTCGCGGGCGGCCTCGAGGTAGGAGAGCGCGCCCGGCGATCCGGGATCGTAGGTCATCACGGTCTGGCCGTACGACGGCGCCTCGGACACCCGTACCGAGCGCGGGATCGACGTCTTCAGCACCTGGTCGCCGAAGTGCTCGCGGACCTCCTCGGCCACGCCGGCAGCCAGCCGGGTGCGCGCGTCGTACATCGTCACCAGAATGGTCGAGACGACCAGGTCGGGGTTGAGGTGCTTCTTGACCATCTCGACGGTCTCGATCAGCTGGCCGAGGCCCTCGAGGGCGTAGTACTCCGCCTGGATCGGGATCAGCATCTCGTTGCCGGCCACCAGGGCGTTGAGGGTGAGCAGCCCCAGCGACGGCGGGCAGTCGATGAGCACGTAGTCGAAGCGGTCCTCACCGGTGCCGCCCACCTGCGGGTGGCCGTGGATCGCGCGGTGCAGGCGGCTCTCGCGGGCGACCACGGAGACCAGCTCGATCTCGGCGCCGGCCAGGTCGATGGTCGCCGGGACCACCCAGAGGTTCTCGACCTCGGGGCTGGGGCTGGCGACGTCGACCAGCGGCACGCCGTCAACCAGGGCGTCGTACGTCGAGGGCACGCCACGACGGTGCTCGACGCCCAGGGCGGTCGAGGCGTTGCCCTGGGGGTCGAGGTCGACCACGAGCACCCGCTGTCCGAGCTGGCCGAGTGCGGCGGCGATGTTCACGGTCGAGGTGGTCTTGCCGACCCCGCCCTTCTGGTTGGCCACCACGAAGATCCGGGTCTGCTCGGGGCGCGGCAGCGCCGGCCGCATCCGGGCACCCTGGCGGACCAGGACCGAGTGCTCGGCGGCCCGGGCCAGCGGCGTGGCGTGGTCGTCGTCAAAGGTCGGCGCTGCGACCGCGATGTCCTCCGCGGTCCGCACCCGGAACGCCGTCACTGGGGCCGGCGACTCGGTTTCACGTGAAACATCGTCGGTCTCGGCGCCGGCGGCCTCCTGTGGAGAAGGTGCACCAACCTGTGGATAAGCACGCTCACCAGACGCGTCTGGACCGGTGGAAAACTCGTTCATGGACCCGGAGTCCTCCGTCACGTCCGTCGCCTCCGCTTTCCTGACGGTCGGGCTCGCCCCGGAGATTTCCGGGTGGGCGCATCGACCGCAAGCGGCCAAGATACCCGGGTCGGATCGGCCCAGGCCACCCGGACCGCGAGGGTGGTGGACTCGGCCAGCCCCTCACCCAGGACGTGCACCTCCGGCTCGGCGCAGCCCCACCGCTCGAGATCGGTCCGGGCGGCCTCGATCTCGTCGGTGATCGAGGAGCCCTTCATCGCCACCAACGCGCCCGTCGGCGCGACCAGAGGCATCGACCAGCCCAGCAACCGGTCGAGCGGAGCCACCGCACGGGAGGTGACGACATTGAAGGTCCGAGTCCCGTGCAGGGCGTCGGCGCGCCCGCGGAACACCTCCACATGCGTGAGGTCCAGCTCCTCGGCGACCTCGGTCAAGAAGGTGGTACGTCGCAGCAGGGGCTCCACCAGAGTGATCCGCACGTCCGGGCGGGCGATGGCCAGCACCAGGCCCGGCAGTCCCGCGCCGGAGCCGATGTCGGCGACCGTCGCGTCCGGGGGGATCAGCTCGGCGAGGAGAGCACAGTTGACGAGGTGCCGGTCCCAGAGTCGCGGCGCCTCCCGCGGACCGATCAGACCCCGCAGCACGCCCTCGGTCGCGAGCAGCTCGGCGTACCGCTCGGCGAGGGTCAGCCGGGCAGACGGAAACGCCCTCCGCGCCGCCTCGGGCGTGGAGGGCGTTTCACGTGAAACATCGTGAGGTTCCATGCTCAGTCGGGGAGGATCACCACGTACCGACGGGGCTCGACGCCCTCGGACTCCGAGGTCAGGCCGGCGGCGGCGACGGCGTCGTGGACGACCTTGCGCTCGAACGGCGACATCGCGTCGAGGGACACGCTCTCGCCGGTCTCCTTGACCCGCGCGACCGACGCCTCGGCCAGCTTGACCAGCTCGGCGCGCTTCTCGGCGCGATAGCCCGAGATGTCGAGCATCAGGCGGGAGCGCTCGCCGGTCTCGCGGTAGACCGCGAGCCGGGTCAGCTCCTGGAGCGCCTCGAGGACCTCGCCCCGGGCGCCGACGAGCTGGGACAGGTCCGCGCCGACGATCGACACCGCCGCCCGGTCGCCGTCGACGTCCATGTCCAGGTCGCCGTCGAGGTCGGCGATGTCGAGCAGCTCCTCGAGGTAGTCGGCGGCGATGTCGCCCTCCTGCTCGAGCTGCTGCACGCGCGGCGTCTCGTCCCCGTCGGTCGGCACTGCGGTCTCGTCCGTGGTCTGCTCCACGGCCTCGTCGTCGACCTGGTCCTCGGTCACCGGCTGGTCACTCACTGCTGTTCTCCCTCAGGGTTCGGCTTCGGGGCGGGCCGCGGCCCACCGGACTGCTTGCGCTGCTTCTTGGACTGCTTCTTCGGCTGCTGCCGGACCTGCGGCTGCTGCTTCGGCTTCACCTCGGGCTCCGGCTCCGGAGCCACCACGTGGCCGTGCCGCTTCGCCTTCGCCTCGTCGCGGGCCGCCTTGGCCTTCGCGGCCTCGGTGCCCGGCGCCGGGTTGTTGCGGATCACGTAGAACTGCTGGCCCATCGTCCACAGGTTGGAGGTGGTCCAGTAGAAGAGGACACCGATCGGGAAGGCGATACCGCCGACGGCGAAGACGACGGGGAGCACGTACAGCAGCAGCTTCTGCTGCTGGGCGTAGGGACCGCTGAGCGCGTCCGCCGGCATGTTCTTGCTCATCAGCTGACGCTGGGTGGTGAAGGTCGTCGCGGTCATCGCGATCACCAGCACCGCAGCCATGATCTGGACCGCCAGGACGCCGTCGGAGCGCAGGAAGGTCGCCGTGATCGGGATGGTGTCGAAGAGCTTGGCGGCGCCGAAGCTCTTCGCGTCGTCCGCGCTCAGGAAGCCGATGCTGTCGCCCTTCGCGGCGTGCTTGTCGAGCAGCCGGAACAGCGCCAGGAAGATCGGCATCTGGATCAGGATCGGCAGGCACGAGGCGAAGGGGTTGGTGCCGCTGTCCTTGTAGAGCTTCATCGTCTCCTGGGCGAGACGCTCCCGGTCGTGGCCGTACTTCTTCTGCAGCTCCTTGACCTTCGGCTGGATCAGCTGCATGTTGCGGCTGGAGTTGATCTGCTTGACGAACAGCGGGATCAACAGGGCCCGGACCGTCAGGGTCAGACCGATGATCGACAGCACCCACGTGGCACCCCCGTCGGGGTCCATGAAGGTCGACAGCAGGTCGTGCCAGACCACCAGGACGCCGGAAATCGCGTAGTACAGCGGCGTCATGATGAAGTGGCCGATGGTGCCGAGGAATCCCACGGATCAGGCTCCTTGCTGGGGTGAGGGAGATGAGCCCGCGATGCCGCGGGAAGACTCTGTGGATCGACGCGAACGCGGGACCGGGTCGTAGCCGCCTGCCGCCCACGGCTGGCAGCGGGCGAGCCGCCGCAGCGTCAGCCAGGTGCCGATGATGCTGCCCCGCTGGGTCACCGCGTCGAGTGCGTACGCCGAGCAGGTCGGGTGGTAGCGGCAGACCTGGCCGTACAGCGGGCTGATCACCAGCCGGTAGGCGCGGAGGAGCCCGATCAGCAGCCACCGGACCGGGTCGTACTTCACGAGCTCACCTCCGCGCGCACCCGCACGAGGCAACGGCCCAGGTCGGCGCCGAGTTCCCTCGACGACGCCTCGGCGGCCGCGGGCAACGCTCGGACCACGAGCACAGCAGAGCCCGGGAGCGTCGAGACGTACTCCCGGGCCAGGTGTCGCAGTCGGCGTTTCACGCGATTGCGGACGACGGCGTTGCCCACCGCTTTGCTCACCACGAAGCCGACGAGCGGGTCGTCACCGTCGCGGTCAGGAACCGCGAGGTGGACGACGAGCGTGCGACTGCCAGCTCGGCGCCCGGTCCGGACCGCGGTCTGGAACGAGGCGCCGTCGCTGAGGCGGTGGGCCGAGGACAGCACGGGGCTGACCTGTGTGGGCTACGGCCGTCAGACAGCGAGGCTCTTGCGCCCCTTGCGGCGGCGCGAGGAAAGGATCGAGCGGCCGGCGCGGGTGCGCATCCGCAGGCGGAATCCGTGCACCTTGTGACGACGACGGTTGTTCGGCTGATAAGTACGCTTGCTCACGAGCTTCTCTCCATGCTGGTCGGGCCCCGGTGTGCGGGGCGGCCACATCCGGGCCGGGACGGCGGTGTGCCTTTTCGGCTGGCACCGCCCACCCACGAGTCGACCCGAGGGCCATGCTCTTCGCGGAGCTCATCGTGGACATGCGGCACCGGTCGACACCGGGTGACCGAGCAACGGTACGCGCTGGTCTTCCACAGGGTCAAACCCGCGCGCACCAGGCGCTGCTCTGCCTGTGGATGACGGCTTGCCGCGGCCCTCTCCGGCTTGTTACGTTCCCTGGGACCGAGGTTCCCCGACGCCCTCGTTCTCGATCAAGTTCGTAGGCGGTGTGACGCCCGCCACAGTCCCATCAACAGGCCCCTGACCTGCGAAAACGTCATATCAATCGAGTTCTGGACGTATCTCGGACCGCCTCTCTCCACAAGGAGGGGGTCGGGTTCACAACCTGTGGACAAAGTTGTGGACGCACGTCGGTACCCCCGGGTGTCCGGTTCTCCTGCGAGACCGGTGCTGCGTCCTTGACGATGGGGCCCGATCCACGACTCGAAGCCAAACGCGGCAGCAGCACATGAAGGGGACAGCGGTGGACCAGAACACGTCCGACCTCGACGTGGCATGGCGCGGCGTCGTCGACGACCTCCAGCCCAACCAGCGAGCCTGGCTGCGAGCGAGTGAGCCGGTCACCCTGCACGAGAGCACCGCCATCGTCGCGGTGCCCAACGAGTTCACCCGCAACCAGCTCGAGGGCCGGCTGCGCGCCCAGCTCGAGGACGCGCTGACGATCCGCTTCGGTCGCGAGATCCGGATCGCCGTCACCGTCAACCCGCAGCTCGAGGACAGTGCCCCGGCGATGTCGACGAACCTCGACGAACCGACAAGTCTAGAAAACGACTTGTCGACAAAGACACCGGTCGCACCGGTGCCGGCCCCTGCTCCTCCCGTCGCCGAGCCGGTCGACAGCACCCGGCCGACCGCGCTGGAGACCCGGCTCAACCCCAAGTACACCTTCGAGACCTTCGTCATCGGCTCGTCCAACCGCTTCCCCCACGCCGCTGCGGTCGCCGTGGCCGAGGCGCCGGGCAAGGCCTACAACCCGTTGCTCGTCTACGGCGACTCCGGCCTGGGCAAGACCCACCTGCTCCACGCGATCGGTCACTACGTGCGCTCCCTCTACACGGGCGCCAAGGTGCGCTACGTGTCGAGCGAGGAGTTCACCAACGAGTTCATCAACGCGATCCGTGACGACCGGCAGGACCGGTTCAAGCGCCGCTACCGCGACGTCGACGTGCTGCTGATCGACGACATCCAGTTCCTGGAGGGGAAGACCCAGACGCAGGAGGAGTTCTTCCACACGTTCAACACCCTCCACAACGCGAACAAGCAGATCGTGCTGACCTCCGACCGCGCGCCGAAGCGGCTCGAGGCGCTCGAGGACCGGCTGCGCAACCGGTTCGAGTGGGGCCTGATCACCGACGTCCAGCCGCCCGACCTCGAGACGCGGATCGCGATCCTGCGCAAGAAGGCCGCGATGGACCGGCTCACCGCACCGCCGGACGTGCTCGAGTTCATCGCCTCCAAGATCCAGACCAACATCCGCGAGCTCGAGGGTGCGCTCATCCGGGTCACGGCGTTCGCGAACCTCAACCGCCAAGAGGTCGACATGACCCTGGCCGAGATCGTGCTGAAGGACCTGATCCCCGAGGGCGGCGAGCCCGAGATCACGGCAGCCCTGATCATCGCCCAGACCGCGGCCTACTTCGGGCTCTCCATCGAGGAGCTCACCGGTCCCAGCCGCGGGCGCCACCTCGTGATGGCTCGCCAGATCGCGATGTACCTGTGCCGCGAGCTCACCGACCTGTCGCTGCCCAAGATCGGCGCCCAGTTCGGCAACCGCGACCACACGACGGTGATGTACGCCGACCGCAAGATCAACCAGCTACTCGCCGAGCGTCGCGCGGTCTTCAACCAGGTCTCCGAGCTCACCAACCGCGTCAAGCTGCAGGCCCGGCACGCCTGATTTCCTGTCGTTCTTCCCTGTGGACGACATGTGGGCCCAGCGCGCTGCACCGGTGACTGCCTGTGGAACGACCGTCACCACCGGGCCCCGTGTGGATCCGCGTCCACATGGTGCGCCAGTCGTCCCGGCGTGGTTCCACAACCCCTGTGCACATGAAATTCCGCGTCTGACCTGCGCAAACGGTAGTTCTCCACAGATTCCACCGATGCTATGACTACGACGTACCTCCAGACTGATCGATCATCCGTCAACATCCATCCGGCGCCCTTCCTGTGGACAACCGGTCCCGAGCTCGGTCCCCGGTCGCATCCCAAACCACACCGAACCTCCCGCGCGTCGACGCTGCGTGGCAGGATTCGCATCCCACCTCACCTGTTCGACCGACCCGAAGGACCCACATCGTGAAGTTCCGCGTCGAGCGCGACGTGCTCGCCGATGCTGTCGCCTGGGCTGCTCGCAGCCTCCCGGTGCGTCCCAGCGTCCCGGTCCTGGCCGGCCTGCTGATCGAGGCGAGTGACGACGGACTGGTGCTCTCCACCTTCGACTACGAGACGTCCGCCCGCGCGACGCTGAGCGCCCAGGTCAGCGACGAGGGCCGTGCCCTGGTCAGCGGTCGCCTGCTCGCCGACATCTGCCGGAGCCTGCCGGCCAAGCCGGTCGACATGGTCCTCGACGGCTCCCGAGTCTCGCTGACCTGCGGCTCCGCCCGGTTCAGCCTCCAGACGATGCCGGTCGAGGACTACCCGACCCTGCCCGACATGCCCGCCGCGACCGGGTCCGTCGCGAGCGAGGCCTTCGCCCACGCCGTCGCCCAGGCGGTCACCGCTGCCGGTCGCGACGACATGCTGCCCGTGCTCACCGGTGTCCGGATCGAGATCGACGGGTCGACCATCTCGCTGCTCGCGACCGACCGCTTCCGGCTCGCCCACCGCGAGCTGTCCTGGAACCCGCACACCCCCGACGAGTCCGCCGCCGCGCTGGTCCCGGCCCGAGTGCTCGGCGACACCGCCAAGTCGCTCACCGCCGGCGGTGAGGTGACCATCGCGCTGGCGACCACCGGCAGCGGCGAGGGCATCATCGGGTTCGAGGGCGAGGCGCCCGGTGGCCGTCGTCGTACGACGACCCGTCTCCTCGACGGCGAGTTCCCCAAGGTCCGCAGCCTCTTCCCGAGCGAGCACCTCACCACCGCGCTCGTCGACAAGGCCGCGCTGGTCGAGTCGGTCAAGCGCGTGGCCCTGGTGGCCGAGCGCAACACCGCGGTCCAGCTGGCCTTCAGCGACGGGGTCCTGACCCTCGACGCCGGCTCCGGCGACGAGGCGCAGGCCTCCGAGTCGATCGAGGCGACCATCAACGGCGACGAGATCACGACCGGCTTCAACCCGCAGTTCCTACTCGACGGGCTCGGCGCGATCGACCAGCCGGTCGTCGAGCTCGCCTTCACGCAGGCGTCCAAGCCGGTCGTCATCAGCGGCTCCGTCGCCGAGGGTGAGCGCGACACCGCGTTCCGCTACCTGTTGATGCCGCGCCGCCTGCTCTCCTGACCTCACTCGACACGGCCTAGGCTGGAGCCGACCCCGCACCGCAGCGCACACGGAGGAACAGCCATGCACCTCGGACTCGTCGGCCTCGGCAAGATGGGCGGGAACATGCGGACCCGTCTGCGCGACGCCGGCCACACCGTCATCGGATACGACCGCAACCCCGACCTGGCCGACGCCGACAGCCTCGCCGCCATGGTCGAGCAGCTCCCGTCGCCCAAGGTCGTCTGGGTGATGGTGCCGGCTGGTGACCCGACCCGGCAGACGGTCAAGGAGCTCGGCGAGCTGCTCAGCGAGGGCGACCTCGTGGTCGACGGCGGCAACTCGAAGTGGACCGACGACCAGGCCAACGCCGAGATGCTGTCGACCAAGGGCATCGGTTTCGTCGACTGCGGTGTGTCCGGTGGCGTCTGGGGTCTGAAGAACGGCTACGCCCTGATGTGCGGCGGCACCGACGAGGACGTCGCGAAGATCCAGCCGGCGTTCGACGCGCTCAAGCCGGAGGAGGGCGGGTTCGTCCACGCCGGCAAGAAGCCCGGCGCCGGCCACTTCGCCAAGATGGTCCACAACGGCATCGAGTACGCCATGATGCAGAGCTACGCCGAGGGCTGGGAGCTGCTCGAGAAGGTCGACCTGGTCGACAACGTCACCGAGGTCTTCGACTCCTGGCGCTCCGGCACCGTGATCCGGTCCTGGCTGCTCGACCTGCTGGTCGCGGCCGTCGAGGAGGACCCGCACCTCGACAAGGTCGCCGGCTACGCCGAGGACAGCGGCGAGGGCCGCTGGACCGTCGAGGCCGCGATCGAGCACGCCGTCCCGATGAATGTCATCGCCGCCTCGCTCTTCGCCCGCTTCACCTCCCGCCAGGACGACAGCCCGGCGATGAAGGCGATCGCGGCGATGCGCAACCAGTTCGGTGGTCACGCCGTGCACACCGAGCCGCCCGCCGGCGGCGACGCGCCCACGTCGTGACCCCACGCCCGTGTACGTCTCGCACCTGACCCTGCACGACTTCCGGTCCTACGCCACGGCCGACGTCGCGCTCGAGCCAGGGGTCACGGCGTTCATCGGGCGCAACGGTCAGGGCAAGACCAACCTGGTCGAGGCGATCGACTACCTCTCGCGCCTCGCCTCGCACCGGGTGTCGGCGGACGCGCCGCTGGTGCGGGCGGGCACCGACCAGGCCGTGATCCGGGCCGCCGTCGTCCGCGACGGCCGCACCGCTGTGCTCGAGATCGAGATCAACCCGGGCAAGTCCAACCGGGCCCGGGTCAACCGGTCGCCGCTCCCCCGTGCCCGCGAGCTGGTCGGCCTGGTGCGCACGGTCGTCTTCTCCCCCGAGGACCTGACCCTGATCAAGGGCGACCCGTCCGACCGGCGCAAGTTCCTCGACGACCTGCTGGTGCTGCGCACGCCCCGGCTGGCCGGCGTCCGCTCCGACTACGACCGGATCCTGCGCCAGCGCAACTCGCTGCTGAAGACCGCGGGCGCCGCCCGTCGCGGCAGCTCCTCGCAGGAGGGCGCACTCTCGACCCTCGGTGTCTGGGACGCGCATCTCTCCCGGACCGGCGCCGAGCTCCTCGCCGAGCGGCTCGCCCTGGTCGAGGCGTTGCGGCCGTACGTCGGCAAGGCCTACGAGACCGTGGCCCGCGGCGCGACCCGCGACGACGCCGACATCGAGTACAAGCCGTCGTTCGACCTCGAGGGCCGCACCGAGCAGGGCGACCTGACCGAGGCGCTGCTCGCGGAGGTCGAGCGCCGCCGCAACGACGAGCTCGACCGCGGCATCTCGCTGGTGGGTCCGCACCGCGACGAGCTCGTGCTCACCCTCGGACACGGGCCGGGCGAGAACCGCTTGCCGGTGAAGGGCTACGCGTCCCACGGAGAGTCGTGGTCGTTCGCGCTGGCGCTCAAGCTCGCGTCCTACGACCTGCTCCGCGCCGACGGCGACGACCCGATCCTCATCCTCGACGACGTCTTCGCCGAGCTCGACACCGAGCGCCGCGCCCAGCTCGCCGACCTCGTCGCCGGAGCCGAGCAGGTGCTCGTCACCGCGGCGGTCGGCGCCGACGTACCCGCGGCCCTGGCCGGGACGAGGTACGCCGTCGGGAACGGCGAGGTCGTCCGTGAGTCCTGACCAGCCCGACGTCCCTCCCGCCGAGGAGACACCGGAGCACGCTCCGGACGGGCTGGAGCTCGCGCGCGCACTGGCGCGCGCGACCGCGAAGTCGACCGTGACCGGGCGCGCCAAGCTCCGCAAGAAGGACCTCCCCGCGCGCGGCCGGGTCAGCGGGTCGCACCCCGACGACCGCGACCCCCAGCTGCTCGACACGACCCTGAGCCGGCTCGTCGACGACCACGGCTGGGACCTCGACCTCCGGGTGCAGGGTGTCTTCGGCCGCTGGCCGGAGCTGGTCGGCGCCGAGGTCGGCCAGCACTGCACCCCCGAGTCGCTGACCGACGGCCGGCTCGTGGTCCGCACCGACTCGACGGCCTGGGCGACCCAGCTCAAGCTGCTCGCGCCCACCGTCGTACGCCGCCTCAACGAGGAGCTCGGCCACGGCACGGTCGCCGTCATCGACATCGTCGGACCGCACCTGCCGAGCTGGAAGAAGGGCCCGCGTTCGGCCCGCGACGGCCGCGGTCCGCGAGACACCTACGGCTGAACCCGGCCCGGACCTGGCACAGCGCCACAGCCGATCTGAGAGCCCGGTCGACGTACAGGGACCTGTCGACACCCCTGATAGCCGCTCTCCGAGGCCCTCACGAGCCGCTCAGGGGCCGATTTTCTCCCCAGATCCCCCCGCCGCGAGGCTCTGGGCGTGGAATGCGGGCTTCCAGCCGGTAATATGGACATCGGGTCGCACCCGGTCTTCCGGATTCAGCGACCTGTTTCATGTGGTGCTCGCTCCCGAGCCCGGTCAGAAGAGGTGGACGTGTCCGAAGCAACTACGCCCCAGCCGCCCAACGGAGTCGAGTACGACGCCTCCGCGATCCAGGTGCTCGAGGGGCTCGAGGCCGTCCGCAAGCGGCCCGGCATGTACATCGGCTCGACCGGTGAGCGCGGCCTGCACCACCTGATCTGGGAGATCGTGGACAACGCGGTCGACGAGGCGCTTGCCGGCTACTGCGACCGGATCGTCATCACGCTGCAGGCCGACGGCTCGATCAAGGTCGAGGACAACGGCCGTGGCATCCCGACCGACACCGCCCCCGGCCAGGAGCTCCCGGCGCTGACCCTCGCGCTGACCGTGCTCCACGCCGGCGGCAAGTTCGGCGGCGGCGGCTACAAGGTGTCCGGTGGTCTGCACGGCGTCGGTGTCTCGGTCGTCAACGCGCTCTCGAGCCGGGTGGTCGCCGAGGTCCGCAACCGCGGTCACGAGTGGCGCCAGACCTTCACCATCGGGGTGCCCGACGGCCCGCTCGAGCAGGTCCGCCCGATGGAGCCGGGCGAGCGCACCGGCACCACGATCACCTACTGGGCCTCCCCCGACATCTTCGAGACGACGACCTACTCCCTCGAGACGATCACGTCGCGCATCCGCGAGTACGCCTTCCTCAACAAGGGCCTCGAGATCGTGGTCCGCGACGAGCGGCCCGCGGCCGACGAGCTCGTCGAGGCCGTCCAGGACGGCACCATCGACAACTCGATCGACAACTCGGGTGCCTCCGCCATCCACAAGGGCGCAGCGGGTGGGCTCGAGCAGGTCTTCAAGTACGAGCGGGGTCTCGTCGACTACGTCGAGTACCTCAACCGCTCGAAGCAGGCCGCCAACCCCACCGTCATCTCCTTCGAGGCCGAGGCGCCGGACAACACCGGCAACCACATGAGCCTCGAGGTCGCGATGCAGTGGAACACGACGTTCAGCGAGTCGGTCCACACCTTCGCCAACACGATCAACACCCACGAGGGCGGCACCCATGAGGAGGGCTTCCGCGCGTCGCTCACCTCGTTGGTCAACAACTGGGGCTTCGAGTGGGGCCTGATGAAGAAGCCCGAGGACCGGGTCTCCGGTGACGACATCCGAGAGGGCCTGACCGCGATCATCTCGGTCAAGCTCGGGGAGCCCCAGTTCGAGGGTCAGACGAAGACCAAGCTCGGCAACACCGAGGTCAAGGGCTTCACCCAGAAGATCGTCAACGACCAGCTCGGTGCCTGGATGGAGCAGAACCCCGCCGAGGGCAAGGAGATCGTCCGCAAGAGCCAGGCCGCGCAGCAGGCGCGGCTCGCGGCTCGCAAGGCGCGCGACCTGGCCCGCGGGCGCAAGGGTCTGCTCGGCGGCGGCGGCCTGCCCGGCAAGCTGTCCGACTGCCAGTCGACCAACCCCGAGGAGTGCGAGGTCTTCATCGTCGAGGGTGACTCGGCCGGCGGCTCCGCCCGCCAGGGTCGCGACCCTCGGATCCAGGCGATCCTCCCGATCCGCGGCAAGATCCTCAACGTCGAGAAGGCCCGCATCGACAAGGTCCTCGCCAACACCGAGGTCCAGGCGATCATCTCGGCGCTCGGCACGGGCATCCACGAGGAGTTCGACGAGGACAAGCTGCGCTACCACAAGGTCGTGCTGATGGCCGACGCCGACGTCGACGGCCACCACATCAACACCCTGCTGCTCACGCTGCTCTTCCGGTTCATGAAGCCGCTGATCGAGCACGGCTACGTCTACATGGCGCAGCCGCCGCTCTACCGGATCCGTTGGACCGGCCCGCCGGCGGACCACCAGTTCGTCTACTCCGACTCCGAGCGCGACGCGATGATGGCGCACGGGCTGGCGAACGGCCGCAAGCTCCCCAAGGAGAACCCGGTCCAGCGCTACAAGGGTCTCGGTGAGATGAACGCCGAGGAGCTGTGGGACACCACGATGAACCCCGAGGCCCGGCTGATGCTGCAGGTCACGCTCGAGAGCGCCGCCCGTGCGGACGAGACCTTCTCGATCCTGATGGGCGAGGACGTCGAGCAGCGCCGGTCCTTCATCCAGCGCAACGCCAAGGACGTCCGATTCCTGGATATCTAGATCTCTAGCGAGATCCCTAGATTCCAGTAGAACCGACGAGAGAGAACCAGATCTGTGACTGAGACCCCCACCGACGGCGGCACCACTCCCCCGAGCGAGCCCGGCGGCCGGATCGAGCCGATCGAGCTGCAGACCTCGATGGAGCGCGCCTACATCGACTACGCCATGGCCGTCATCGTCGGCCGCGCGCTGCCCGACGTCCGCGACGGGCTCAAGCCCGTCCACCGGCGCGTGCTCTACGCGATGTTCGACGGCGGCTACCGGCCCGACCGGGGCTACTCCAAGTGCTCGCGCGTCGTCGGTGACGTCATGGGTCAGTACCACCCGCACGGCGACACCGCGATCTACGACACCTTGGTCCGCCTCGCCCAGCCGTGGGTGATGCGTGCGCCGCTGATCCACGGCCAGGGCAACTTCGGCTCGCCGGGCAACGACTCCGCCGCCGCCATGCGTTACACCGAGTGCCGGATGGCTCCGCTGGCGCTCGAGATGGTGCGCGACATCGGCGAGGACACCGTCGACTTCCAGCCCAACTACGACGGCCGCTCGCAGGAGCCGACGGTCCTGCCGTCGCGCTACCCCAACCTGCTGGTCAACGGGTCGGCCGGCATCGCGGTCGGCATGGCCACCAACATCCCGCCGCACAACCTGCGCGAGGTCGCCGAGGGTGCCCAGTGGGCGCTCGAGCACCCCGACGCCACCCGCGAGGAGCTGCAGGACGCGCTCATCGAGCGGATCAAGGGTCCCGACTTCCCCAACGGCGCGCTGATCGTCGGCCGCCAGGGCATCGAGCAGGCCTACCGCACCGGCCGCGGCTCGGTCACCCAGCGCGCCGTGATCGAGATCGACGAGGACGCCAAGGGCCGCACCTGCCTGTCGATCACCGAGCTGCCCTACATGGTCAACCCCGACAACCTCGCGCTGAAGATCGCGGAGCTCGCCGACTCCGGCAAGGTGCAGGGCATCTCGGACGTCCGCGACGACTCGTCGGGCCGCACCGGCCAGCGCCTGGTCGTCGTGCTCAAGCGCGACGCCGTCGCCCGCGTCGTGCTCAACAACCTGCTCAAGCACACCGAGCTGCAGACCAACTTCAGCGCCAACATGCTCGCGCTGGTCGACGGCGTGCCGCGCACGCTGTCGATCGACCAGTTCATCAGCAACTGGGTCACCCACCAGATCGAGGTCATCCAGCGCCGGACCCGCTTCCGGCTGGCCGAGGCCGAGCGTCGCGCCCACGTGCTGCGCGGCCTGGTCAAGGCGCTCGACCAGCTCGACGAGGTGATCGCGCTGATCCGGCGGTCGCCCGAGGTGGACGACGCCCGTCAGGGCCTGATCGAGATGCTCGAGATCGACGAGATCCAGGCCAACGCGATCCTCGACATGCAGCTGCGTCGCCTGGCCGCCCTCGAGCGCCAGAAGATCATCGACGACCTGGCGAAGATCGAGCTCGAGATCGCCGACCTCGAGGACATCCTCGCCAACGAGTCGCGCCAGCGCTCGATCGTCTCCGAGGAGCTCGGCGAGATCGTCGAGAAGTACGGCAACGAGCGGCGTACGCAGATCATCGCGGCCGACGGCGACCTGTCGATGGAGGACCTGATCCCCGACGAGGACCTCGTCGTGTCGATCACCCGCGGCGGCTACGCCAAGCGCACCCGCGCCGACCAGTACCGCACCCAGAAGCGCGGCGGCAAGGGCGTGCGGGGCGCGACGCTGCGTGGCGACGACGTGGTCGAGCACTTCATCTCGACCACCAACCACCACTGGCTGCTGTTCTTCACCACCGCCGGCCGGGTCTACCGCACCAAGGCCTACAACCTGCCGGAGGCCCAGCGCGACGCCAAGGGCGGTCACGTCGCCGGGCTGCTCAGCTTCCAGCCGGACGAGAACATCGCCCAGGTGCTGGCGATCCGCGACTACGAGCAGGCGCCGTACCTCGTCCTCGCGACCCGCAACGGCCTGGTCAAGAAGACGCGCCTCGGCGACTACAACAGCCCGCGCCAGGCCGGGGTCATCGCGATCAACTTCCGCGAGGACGACGACGAGCTCATCGGCGCCGAGCTGGTCAACGCCGAGGACGACATCCTGCTTGTCTCCCGCAAGGGCCAGGCGATCCGCTTCCGGGCCGACGACTCCCAGCTGCGTCCGATGGGGCGCGCGACGTCCGGCGTCTCGGGCATGAAGTTCCGCGACGGCGACTCGCTGCTGTCGATGTCGGTCATCCGCGCCGAGCAGGTCGCGGCCGAGGTGGCCGCCGGGCTGTCCGAGCAGAACGAGGACACCGCCGACGTCGAGGCCTCGCCCGAGCAGGTGGAGGAGGTCAAGCCGCAGTTCGTCTTCACGATCACCGACGGCGGTTTCGCCAAGCGCACCCGGATCAACGACTACCGGCTGCAGTCGCGTGGCGGCCTCGGGATCAAGGCGATGTCGCTGGCCAACGAGGACCGCGGCGGCCTGGTCGGCGCGTTCATCGTGGTCGACGGCGACGAGATCCTGGCCATCACCCAGAGCGGCCAGGTCGTGCGCAGCCCGATCAACGACGAGTTCCGGCCCACCGGACGCTCGACGATGGGCGTGAAGTTCGTGACGCCCAAGAAGGGCGACGCGGTCGCCGTGGTGGCTCGCTCCGTCGAGGCGCGCGACGAGGAAGACGAGGAAGTCACGGCAACCTCCGACGTTCCCGAATCGTCTGATGAGGGTACGAGTGCAACAATCGAGGCGCCGGAGACCGACGCTGACACGGAGAGCGAGGGCTGATGACCGACCGTCAGGACACAGCCGTACGAGCCCCTCTGGGCGAACGCATCTCAGCCAAGGTCGGCAAGGCCGCTGACGAGCACCGCGCCAACGCGAACCCCGCGTCGACCTCCGCGGCCAAGAAGGCTGCCGCCGGCAAGCGGCCGCCGAGGCGGGCCCGGCTCCGGCTGACCCGCATCGACCCGTGGTCGGTGATGAAGACGTCGTTCCTGCTCGCGATCGCCTTCGGCGTGGTCACGGTCGTGTCGGTCTTCATCATCTGGTCGGTGCTCGCCGCCGCCGGTGTGTGGGACTCGATCAACAACACCGTGCAGGACGTCGTGGGCGGCGAGGACGCCGGCAGCTGGGACGTCGAGAAGTACGTCGGCATGTCCCGCGTCATGGGCTTCACGATGCTGGTGGCCGTCGTCGACGTCATCTTGATCACCGCGATCGCGACCCTCGGCGCGTTCCTCTACAACATGTCGGCGGCACTCCTCGGCGGCGTCGAGCTGACCCTCGCCGAGGACGATCACTGACGTTTTGTCGGGCCGTTCCGGGGTGGGGTAGTGTTCCCCCTCGGTCGCTCCGGCGGTCACTGGCGCCGGTCCTCGGACCGTGCCCAACCCGGGCCTATAGCTCAGACGGTTAGAGCGCTTCCCTGATAAGGAAGAGGTCACAGGTTCAAGTCCTGTTAGGCCCACCACCGGATCCCCGGTAACCCTCCTCCGACCGTGGGAGTCACGATGAAGAAGCTGATCCTCCTCGTGCTGGCCGTCGTCGCTGCCCTCGTCGTCAAGAAGCGGGTCGACGCGGGCAAGCACGAGCAGGCCCTCTGGGCCGAGGCGACCGACAGCGTCGCCCGGGCCTGACACACCGCCCGAGCTTCACTCGGGGCCTTGGCGCAATTGGTAGCGCACCTGCTTTGCAAGCAGGGGGTTAGGGGTTCGAGTCCCCTAGGCTCCACCACCGCGTAGCCGAAATCGCAACGGCCGCGCACGACTGGTTCGTCGTACGCGGCCGCGGGCTCCCTCCCCAGGTCGCCGGTCAGCTGGCCGGCTGCTCCGCCTGGCACTGGTCGAGGCGGGCCTGGGCCTTCTCGACGCGCTGCTGCTGCGCCTTCTTCTCCTTCGCGGCCTCGTCGCGGGACGCCTTCGCCCGGGCGAGGTCCTTGCGGGCCTCGTTGCGCTGGTGGGCCGTGGTCGCGGCCTCGGACTCGTGCTTGGCCTTCTTGACCTTGTCCTGCTGGCGCTCGAAGACCGCGGTCACGCGGGTGAGGGCGTCGTTGGCCTTGTCGAGCTGCTTCTGCTCCTGGGCGCACGCGGCGGGCTTGCTCGAGCCGGACTCGGCCGCGTTCGCCGAGACCGTCGTGATCGTGCCGAGCGAACCCACGGTGAGGGCGATGGCGGCGAGGGCACCGGCGGTGCGGGTGGAGGTACGCATGAGAACTCCTTGACGTTGGCGACCCCAGACGGGGCGTTCACCCTCCACATCCCGCCGGGCCCCGGATCTGTTACATCGAGATCCATGTAACGAATGAGGGTGCTCGCGGGAGGTCATGATCAGACCAGCGCAACCACGCGAACCAGCAGACCCCGACGAGGTGCCCCACCGATGAGCCACAGCCCGCGCGAGTTCCGACTCGACGTCCCCCACGTCGACGTCCCCGACGACCTCGTGCACCGCCTGGCCGACCTGGCTCGCAGCAGCACCCCGACCAGGGCGGCCCGGCCGGCCTGGTTCCTCACCGTGGTCGCTGCGGCCGTCGGCGCCGCCCTCCTCGCCACGGGTGGCGCGTGGGCGAGCGGGGCACTGACCGTGCCCGGCCTGCCCTCGCCGCACCACGCGCCGGCCTCACCCAGCGCGCCCGTCGGTACGACGGGCCAGGAGACGGGTCCCACGTCGGGCGCGACCTCCGGCGGCGTCGCCACGGCCGCCAGCTCGTCGGCGCCCGGGTCGGACCCGAGCCGATCCGGGTCGGGGACGGGGTCCGGCCGTCCGGCACGCCCCACGCACCCGGTGCACCCCACCCATCCGGCCCACCCGAGCCATCCCAGCCACGCCAGTCACCCGAGCCATCCCAGCCACCCCACGCATCCCGCCCGTCCGAGCCATCCGGCGCACCCCACTCATCCGGCGCACCCGACCGCCCACCAGGGGAAGGGTGCCCACGCGAGCAAGGCGCCACATGGGTGAGAAGGGCGCCGACGACCACCTGGTCGACGCCGCGAGAGCCGGGGAACCCGATGCCTGGCGTGAGCTCTACGAGGCACACGCCGGGCGTCTTCTCGCGTGGCTGCGGCTGCGTCCCACGGGCGACAGCGCCACCACCGCCGAGGACGTCGCGGCCGAGGCGTGGCTGATCGCCGCCGGCAAGATCGCCGACTTCCACGGCACCTCGTCGGACTTCGCCGGCTGGCTCTTCGGCATCGCCCGCAACCTCAGCGTGCGTGCCAAGGAGAAGTCCGACCGCCGGCAGACCCATCCCGGCGACGCCATGCACCTCGAGCACCACGGCGACGCGGTCCCCGACCCCACGCTGGTGATCGACGACCAGTCCTGGCTGCGCGACGCCATCGCGTCACTGCCACCGCGAGAACGCGACGCCGTCGGCCTGGTCGACGGCCTCGGCATGGACACCCTGACCGCGGCCGAGGCGCTCGGGATCAGCGCCGTCGCGCTGCGAGTCGCCCGGCACCGGGGGCTGCGACGACTCCGCCGGCTCAGCGACGGCCGCGAGACGCTGCCCGCTCCCGCCTGACGCCGTCGCTCTCCCAAAGCCGGATCCGGGCACCCGGGCTGAGATAGCCTGCCGCCGTTGGTCTCGGGATCTCGTCCGTCGAAGGGACTCCCGTGCGAACCGTCCGCCTCCTGGCCGCTGCCGCTCTGACCCTCGCCGCGCTGGTCGCGGTCACCCCTGCGCAGGCTGCGCCGGGCGACGGGACGCTGAAGATCACCGTCGTGGACGAGCACGGCGACCCGGCGCCCGGAAGCCTGAGCCTCTACAACTCCGGTGGGCTGCTGGGCATCGGCGCAGCCACCCAGGTCTCCGACTACTCCCTCTCGACGCCCCCCGGCAGCTATGGGGTCCTCTCCCTCACGCCCTGGGGCGGGATGGTCTGTGCCGGGGTCGACCGGTGCGACTACTACGCCCTGTCGAGCGGCACCGCCGCGCCGAACGGCACCGTCCAGGTCGTGGCGGGCCAGACGACGACCGTGGTCATCGAGGGCCGGCAACCGGTGCGGATGCCGAGGTCGGCCCGGGTGGGCAAACCCCTCGAGCTCCAGCTGTCACCGGGCTTCCAGACCCTGGTCGACTACTTCGACGCGGTCGGTGGTGGCAGCTTCTACACCCCGGCCGTCACGTGGTTGCGCGACGGGCACGCCATCGCCGAGGCGGACGGCTTCGACTACGTCCCGACGACAGCGGACGCGGGGCACTCGCTCGTCGCCCGGCTGGCCTACAGCGGCATCGCGGCGAGCCAGTTCGAGACCCTCACCGGCGCACCCGTCGAGCCGCGGCAGACCGGGTCGGTGAAGGTGAGCAAGGTGCCCTCGAAGGCCTATGTCCGGCTGAGCAGGTCGACCATCTCGTCCGGCCACCAGGCCGTGGTCCGGGTCGACGCCACGGCGCCCGGCCAGGTGCTCGACGGGAAGGCCGAGGTGAGCATCGGGAGCTGGAGCCAGACGAAGGCGCTGCGCAACGGCGTCGCGCGGTTCCGGACACCACCGCTCAAGCCCGGCACGTACGACGTCAAGGCGACCTACCTGGGCAGCGCGACGTACTCCCCGTCGGTGGCGAGGAAGAAGGTCCTCACCGTCACGAAGTAGCCGTCACAGACCCTCGCGGGCGTGCAGCGACTTCACCGTCGGTGACGTCTGCACGGACGCCGGGTCCGGGTAGGTGCCGAACAGCCGGTCGGCCGTGCCCGCCGACGTCACCGTGAACCAGTAGTGCTCGTTCTTGTAGTGGTGGAGCCGGTGGTTGCGCCACACCGAGCGGAACCAGCTCGTGCGGGGCCGGTAGTCGCTGTGCACCAGGTAGTGGGTCCACTCGTAGCCGAACTTGATGCCGTAGACCGACACCAGCAGGGTGAGCATGCTGGTCGTGGTCGGGGTGGCCAGCCACGCGACGACGACGTACGCCGGAAGCAGCCAGACGAGTGCCGGCCACGGGATGAAGACCAACGGCATCTCGCGCGGGTCGGCGTGGTGGGCGCGGTGCTTGCGAGCCAGCAGCGAGTCGACCTCGACGGGACCGAGCCTGCGCGGTCGCCAGTGGAGGATGCAGACGTGGATCACCCACTCGATCACCGGGAAGAGCGCGATCAGGCCGGCCGGGATCGCGAGCTCCCACCACGAGCCACCACCGACCGCGACCCGGGCGACGACCGACGCCGCGAGGAAGACGCCGATCATCCAGGGACTGGGCGCCCGCCAGAAGGACCGCCAGGCGCCACCGAGCGAGACGTTCGTACGCCGGCTGCCGGTGATCCGCTTCTCGTCGGCGGCCAGCCGCTCTGCGGCGAGCCGGTCGATCTCTGACTCGGTCATCAGTCCTCCAGTGCTGCGAGTGCGGTCAACAGGCTGCTCGTCGCCGGCCGGAGCACCCGGTCGGCCGCGGCCCGCGCGGTCTCGGGATCCCCGGAGCCGATCGCCGCGGTGAGCAGCTGGTAGGCGCCCACCTGGCCGACCTCCTCGGCCATCAGGGGAGCGAGTGCCTCGAGGGCGGGCTCGTACGCCGCGCGCAGGCTGTTGAACATCAGCCGGAAGACGATCGAGTCGGCCGCGTCGACCACCTGGTCCCAGAACGCCAGCGCGTGCAGCTGCTGCTCGACCCCGTCGTCGCTCGCGCCCAGGGCGTCGACGGTCGCGGACAGCTCGGCCTCGAGGGCGGCGCCACCGCGCTCGGCGGCCAGCGCAGCGACCGCGGGGCCGACCGCGAGCCGCGCCTCGAGGATGCTCCGGGCGACCGCGGCGTCGAGGTCGCCGGAGCGCACCAGGAGCCGGGGCAGCAGGTCGAGCCCGGCGTACCTCTTGAAGTCACGCACGGTGGTCGCTCCGCCGTGGCGGACGTCGAGCAACCGGGTCTGCGTCATCCGCTGCAGCGCCTCCCGGACAGCGGGCCGGGAGACGCCGAGCACCTCGGCGAGCCGGCGCTCGCTCGGCAGCGCCTCGCCCACGGCAAGACCCCCGTCGACGACCTCGGTCAGGACCTGGTCGAAGACCGCGTCGGGCACGGAGCGGCGGGTGACGGGCTGCAGCGGCATGTGAGCGACGGTAGGAACCCCGGAACCCGGTGGTCAAGTGGTCTGACCAGATGGTGGACCGTACGCTGAGGGGGTGCCCAGGATGCTCGCCCCGCGGTACTGGGGTGCACACCTGCTGGCCCTGGTCCTCGTCGCCACCGCCATCGGGCTCGGCTACTGGCAGCTCACCGCCTGGCAGGCGCACCGCGACGCCAAGGCGGCCGACCTGACCCACGCCACGCCGATGCCGCTCGACGACGTGATCGGACCGGACGACCCCTTCCCCGGCAACCGGGTCGGGCAGCCGGTGACGGTCTCGGGGACCTGGGTGCCCGACGGCACGGTCTACGTCTCGGGCCGCGAGCACGAGGGTCGTCAGGGCTACTGGGTCGTCACCCCGCTCGCCGTGGGGAGCCCGGACGGCGCGGCCATCCCGATCGTCCGCGGCTGGGTCGCCGACCCCGACACCGCCCCCGAGCCCCCGAGCGGCGAGGCCGAGGTGACGGCCTGGCTGCAGCCTCCCGAGGGGACCGGCGAGACGGACACCGACCCGACCGACGACGTGCTCCCGCAGCTGCGGATCGCCGACATCATCCAGCACGTCGACCAGGACCTCTACGGTGCGTACGGCGTCTCCGAGCAGCCCGAGCAGGGGCTGGCCGCGGCGTCGCTGTCCCAGCTGCCCGACGTCGGCGCGTTCACCGGCGTGCGCAACCTGCTCTACGCCATCGAGTGGTGGTTCTTCGGTGCGTTCGCCGTCTTCATCTGGTGGCGCTGGGTGACCGACACGACAGCCCGCGAGCGCGAGGACGAGGAGTCCGACACGCTCTCAGAGGCCACTCCGTAGGCTGGGCGCCGTGAAGCTGTTCAACACCTACCGGGTGCTCGCGTTCATCGTCGGCGTCCTGCTCGCGTTCTGCTCGTTCGTGGCCCTGCCCCTGCGCTACATCCCGGCCGAGGGCAGCGACCTGCAGCAGCTGGGCGAGAAGCTGAGCATCCTCTGGGTCGCCCACGGCTGGGCGTTCATGATCTACGTCGTCGTCGCGTTCCTGTTGTCGCGCCGGGCGCGCTGGTCGATCGGCTTCACGCTGGTAGCGCTGATCGCCGGCCTGGTCCCCCTGCTGATCTTCTGGGTCGAGCACAAGGTCGCCCAGAAGGTGCGGGCCGAGAACCCGGAGCTCGTGGCACCCTCGGCGGTGTGACCCGACCATGACGACCACGTTCGTGCTCGGGGGCGGCGGCGTCCTCGGTGCGGTCGAGGTCGGGATGCTGCGTGCGCTCTTCGAGCGCGGCATCGTGCCGGACACGGTGCTCGGCACCAGCATCGGTGCGCTCAACGGCGCGATGGTCGCCCGCGAGCCGAACCTGTCGGTCATCGAGAAGCTCACCGAGCTCTGGCGGGGGGTCGGGGCCAGCGGCCACGAGGTGTACGGCGACAGCCCGCTGCGCACGGTCCGCCGGGCGGTCACCACCGGGACCCACCTCTGGTCGGCCCAGCCGCTGCAGCAGGCGCTGGCCGACGAGTTCGGCGACCTGACCTTCGAGGACCTGCCGATCCGGTTCCAGGTCTGCGCCGCCAGCATCGAGCGGGCCGCCGAGCACTGGTTCGACTCGGGGCCGCTCGTCCCCGCGGTGATGGCGAGCGCCGCCGTACCCGGGCTGCTCCCGCCGGCGAAGGTCGGCGACGAGCACTACCTCGACGGCGGCATCGTCAACTCGATCCCCCTCGGGCGAGCCGTGCAGCTGGGTGCCTCGCGCGTCTTCGTGCTGCAGGTGGGGCGGGTCGACCGACCGCTGAAGCCGCCGAAGCGGCCGTGGGAGGTCGCGCGCGTCTCCTTCGAGATCGCCCGCCGCCACCGCTTCCACCGCGAGCTCGCCGAGCTGCCGGCCAGTGTGGAGGCACACGTGCTGCCCGCGCGCGGCACGTCCGGCAAGGACGACTCGGTGCTCGGCAGCCGCGACTTCAGCGGGGTCCAGCAACGCATCGACGAGACGTACGCCGCGTCGGTCGACTACCTCGACGAGCATCTCGGACCGGAGTCAGCAGGCGACCCGTGACCTGGGCGCTGCGGCGCCTGGTGATCGCGCCGCTCGTCGTCCTGCTCGCGGTGCTGGTCTGGGTGTCGCTGCCGCTGTGGCTGATCGCGCTGGCCGCCCTGTCGCCGGTCGTGTCCGGCCGGCTGCGCCCGCTGCGCATCATGTGGGTGGCGACCGTCTACCTCACCTGCGAGGCGCTGCTGCTGGTGGTGATGCTCGGGCTGTGGATCGCGTCGGGCTTCGGCTGGCGGATGCGGACGCCGTACTTCGAGGGCATCCACTACGACCTGGTGCAGGGCACCATGTGGGTCTTCTTCCGCGAGGCGCGGCGGGTGCTGCGGCTGAGCATCGAGACGGAGGGACCGACCCCGGCGGCGCACCCGGGGCGGCCGATCCTGGTCTGCTGCCGCCATGCCGGGGTGGGCGACTCGTTCGTGCTGATCCACACGCTGATGTCGTGGTACGACCGCGAGCCGCGCGTGGTCCTGAAGGACACGCTCGCGTGGGACCCGATGATCGACGTCGTCCTGCGTCGGATCCCGGCGCGCTTCATCAGCCCGAACCCGGCCGCCGGCGAGGACCTCGAGGCCCAGATCGCCGACCTCGCCACCGGCCTCGACGCGAACGACGCGTTCGTGATCTTCCCGGAGGGCGGCAACTTCACGCCGAAGCGACGACAGCGCGCGATCGACCGGCTGCGGCGGATCGGCATGGAGCGCATGGCCCAGCGCGCCGAGCGGATGATCCACGTGCTCGCGCCGCGGCCGGGCGGCTTCATCGCCGCCCTCGACGCCGCGCCCGAGGCCGATGTCGTGCTGGTCGCGCACACAGGCCTCGACCACCTGGTCAGCCCGGCCGACATCTGGCGGGAGCTGCCGATGGACAAGCGGATCATCATGCGCTGGTGGCAGGTGCCGCGAGACGAGATCCCCGAGGTCCGCGACGAACGGATCGACTGGCTCTTCGGCTGGTGGGAGCAGATCGACGAGTGGATCGAGCAGAACCGGCCGGAGGACGTCGCCCCCGGCCGGTCCTAGTCACTACTTCGTGTCGTCCAGGTCGACGACCTCGGCGGGGTCGTCGGGCGTGGTGACCGGGTGGGCCGACTCGGCCTGGTCGGCGATCGCCTCGGACGGCGACGCACCGGCCTCGTCCTTGGTCGGACGGGCGGCGTGAGCCGGGGCGGGCGTCGGGGTGTACGACGACTGCCAGTTGTCGCTCTGCTGGCCGCCCTGGAGCTTCTTCGCCACGAACGCGGCGCCGGCGGCGAGACCGGTCAGCACGAGCAGCTTCTTGAGCTTGCTGCCCTTCTTCTTCTTCGGCTGGGTCACCTCGGTGACCTTGTCGGCCGCGGCCTCCGCGGCCTCGGCAGCCTTCTCCGCAGCGATGGTGGCACCGCTCACGACCTTCTCCGCGGCGATGGCAGCACCCGCGGCGATCGCCGGACCGGCCTTGGCCTTGGCGTCGGCGAGAGCCGGGCCGGCCTTGGCCTTGGCATCGGCGAGTGCGGGACCGGCCTTGGCCTTCGCGTCGGCGAGGACCGGGCCGCTCTTCTCCTTGGCGGTCGCGACCGCCGCGTCGACGTGCGGCTTCACCTGGTCGACGTACTGGTCGACAGCCTGGTCCAGGATCGACTTGTTCTTGCGCAGACCCATCTGGCACTTCCTCTCGTCGTGTCCTGATTTCATTCGATCATGTCACCGGGTGTCGAGCCAGGGGCCCGGTCGCTTGGGGCTCATGCGAGGATCGGACGGCAGAATCTGCACCGCGGTGTGTCCGAGGTGTACCCATCCGACGCGAGAGGCAGTCATGGCTGACCAACAGGCCATCTTGAAGACCAACCGGGGCGACATCACGCTCAACCTGTTCCCCGACCACGCCCCCCAGACGGTCGCCAACTTCGTCGGCCTCGCCCAGGGCACCAAGGACTACGACGCCGGCAACGGCCGCTCGGGTCCCTTCTACGACGGCCTCGGCTTCCACCGCGTGATCGAGGGCTTCATGCTCCAGGGCGGATGCCCGCTCGGCACCGGCACCGGCGGCCCGGGCTACACGTTCAAGGACGAGCCGCACCCCGAGCTGGTCTTCGACAAGCCCTACCTGCTCGCGATGGCCAACGCCGGCCCCGGCACCAACGGCTCGCAGTTCTTCATCACCGTGGCGCCGACGACGTGGCTGAACTTCAAGCACACGATCTTCGGCGAGGCGGCCGACCAGGCCTCGCGCGACGTCATCGACGCCATCGGCACCACGCCGACCGGCCCTGGCGACAAGCCGCTCGACCCGGTGATCATCGAGTCCGTCGAGATCGTCGGCGCCTGAGCTCCTCGCGAGCTCGGACCACAGCATGACCGATCAACCTGCGCCCACGGCCGGGGTGCCGACCTGTTACCGACACCCCGGCCGTGAGTCGCACATCCGGTGCCAGCGGTGCAACCGCCCGATCTGCCCGGACTGCATGCGCGACGCCGCCGTGGGCTTCCAGTGCCCCGAGTGCGTCGCGGAGGGTCGCAAGACGACCCGGAGCGGGCGGACGGCGTTCGGCGGGCTCCGTCCCGGCAACGCCGGCCTCACGTCGTACGTCCTGATCGCGATCAACGCCGCGGTCTGGCTCGCCATCCTCGTGACCGGCGGCGCGTCCAGCCGGCTGGTCGACCTGCTCGCCCTGCGGCCGAACGGTCTCTGCGACCTCGGCCAGGGTCGCGGCGTCGACGTGAGCCAGGCGCTCTGCACGGCGAACGGCGGCACCTGGCTCCCCGGCGTCGCCGACGGTGCCTACTGGCAGCTGATCACCAGCGCGTTCACCCATGTCGAGCTGCTGCACATCGGCTTCAACATGTTCGCGCTCTACGTGCTCGGACCCCAGCTCGAGATGGTGCTCGGCCGCAGCCGCTACCTCGCGCTCTATTTGCTCAGCGCGCTCGCCGGCTCGGCCCTCGTCTACTGGGCGGCGCCGGAGTTCACCCCGACGGTCGGCGCCTCCGGCGCGATCTTCGGGCTGATGGGCGCCCTGCTCGTCATCGCGCACAAGATCGGTGGCGACTACCGCCAGGTCCTGCTCTGGATCGGGCTGAACTTCCTCTTCACCGTGGTCGGCCACGGCTACATCTCCTGGCAGGGACACGTCGGCGGCTTCGTCGGCGGCCTGGTGATCGCGGGCATCCTCGTCTATGCGCCGCGCCAGAACCGCACCCTGGTGCAGGTCGCCGGGCTGAGCGGCGTCGCCGTGCTCATCGCGGTCTCGGTCGTGCTCCGCACCGCCGCTCTCGGCTGACCGTTCGCCGTCGACCCACCCGGCCCGGCTGCCCGCCCCTGGTATGGACCGCCGACCCCGGTGGTTTCGCCGTGCGCCGGTCGGGGGATCTCATCCACAGCTGTGGAGACAACTGTGGAGAACTACATCGATGTAGTTCTCCACAGGGTTGTCCCCAGCTGTGCACAAACAAACCGCCGGCCGCCCCCTGGGGGGACGACCGGCGGTCGAGGTACGAGGTGGGCTGCCGGTCTCGATACGCCGGTCACGAGCTCCTTCGTCTCTCGTGCGGCTACTCGACCTGGCTGCCGATTCCCAGCCTTCGCACGCTCAGGCTGGGGCAGCTCACTCCCAGCGGGTGGCGAAGGTGAAGCCGACCGCCATGAAGCCGATGCCGACGATCAGGTTCTTCTGGTCCAGGTCGTTGAAGACCGGGATCGAGCTGATGTCGTTGCTGAAGACGTAGAAGGTGCAGATCCACAGCAGGCCGACCAGGAAGCAGCCGAGCATGCCGGCCACCACGCCGCGGCCGCGGCCGAGCGGGGTGGAGGGGTGGGCCGAGACGATCAGGCCGACGAAGATCGCGCCGAAGCCGATCAGGTAGTTCCAGTTGCCGAGGTCGGCCATGAACTTCGGCTTGCCGGGGTCGGGGGCCGGGAAGGCGGTCGGGTCGACGCGCACGGCGAGGTAGTAGTAGGCGATCCACGCGATGCCGAGCGCCATCAGCACGAGGGCGATGACGAACCGCGTCGAGATCAGCGGGCCTCGGGCCGGGGCGAGAGGGTCGTCGATCTTCTGCTTGCGCACGGGAACTCCTGGGTGGTTCGCGGGGTCGTTCGTGATCCATCACATGATGCCGCCCGTGCGGGACGCGGACGGACTCCGGGATACCTTAGTCGTCGTGAGCGGAGGATCCCACGCGAGGCCCTCCGGGTCGAGCGACCCGGAGCGCACCGGCCTGTCCCGGCTGCGTCGCCGTACGCCGCGCGCCGGCGGCGCCTGGCGGATCGGCACGCCCCTCGTGATCCTGCTCTGCGGCGGCCTGTTCGTGGTGAGCGCCTCCAACAGCCACGGCACCGACCTGCGCCCGGGTCGCTACACCGACCTGGCGTCGCTCGTGAAGGACGAGGCCGACGACTACGCGGCGCTGCGTGAGCAGGTGGCCGACCTCAACTCCCAGGTCTCGGTGCTGTCGGGGTCGATGAGCGACCGGGACGTCAACCGCTACAACCGGCGGATCGCGGCGCTCAAGGACCCCGCCGGCCTGGTCGCGCACCGCGGTCCCGGCGTCCGGATCACGCTCTCGGACGCCCCCGAGGACGTCATCAACTCCACCACCGGGGACGTCAACCGGCTCCTGGTCCACCAGCAGGACATCCAGGCCGTCGTCAACGCCCTGTGGAAGGGCGGCGCGACCGCGGTCACGATCGCCGGTCAGCGGGTCGTGTCGACGACCGGCATCAAGTGCGAGGGCAACGCCGTCCAGCTCCAAGGCGTGCCCTACCCGCAGCCCTACGTCATCGAGGCGGTCGGCGACCAGGGAACGCTGCTGACCGCGGTCGAGGACGACGACTACCTGGCGTTCTACCGCGACGACGCCGCCGACCCGAGCATCTCCGTCGGCTGGGACCTCGAGCTCGCCGACCCGGTGATCGCGCCGGCGTACGACGGCCTGCTCGACCTCAGCTACGCGACCGTCCTCAAGGGCGCGAGCTCCGCGACCGGGTGACCTGACCGGGCGGCGGTGCCGGCGCCCGCAGGCTGGGCGTCACCCCGTCGGTCGGGGTCTCCGTCGGGGTCTCCGTGGGCGTCTCCGTCGGCTCCTCGTAGCTCGACACCTGGATGGTGACGGTCGAACCTGCGGAGAGCGGCTCGTTCTTCGACGGGCTCTGGTCGATGACGGTGCCCTTGGGCTCGGTGGTGTCGTCGGTCGTGAAGACCCGCGGCACGAACCCGGCGGCCTTGATGGCGTTCTCGGCGTCGGCCTGCTGCATGCCGACCACGTCCGGGACCTTCTCGGGTCCGTCGGAGTAGGACACGACCACCATCGTGCCCGCGGCCACGGTCTCGCCCTGGGCCGGCGACGTGCTGATCACGACGCCCTTGTCCTCGTCGGACTCGACCTCCTTGAGCGTGACCTGGAAGCCCGCCTCCACCAGGGTCTGCTTGGCGTCGTCCTTGTTCTGGCCGATGACGAACGGCACCTGGACCTCGGGCTTGCCGAGGGAGATGACGTAGGTGACCGAGGTGTCGGGGTCGACGTACTCGTCCGGGTCGGGGCTCTGCCGGATGATCTTGCCGGCCGGCACCACATCGCTGTTCTCGCGGTCGGTCGGGCCGACCCGGAGCCCGGCGTCGCCGATCAGAGCACGGGCCTGGTTGTCGGTCTTGCCGATCACCTTGGGCACCGCCACCTGGTCGGGCGCCTGCTCGAAGAGCCGTGGCATCAGGTAGGCCGCGCCGGCGATCAGCACGACGAGCAGCAGCCCGAGCGCGATCAGCAGACCGGTGCGGCTGCGGCCGTCGTCGTCCTCGGGCGGCAGGGTGGTGACCATGGTGGGCGCGGCGGTGTACGCCGGCGGCGGGGTCGCGACGACCGGCGCCGGGATCGGTGCCTGCACCGGACGCCCGGCGAGGTAGCGCTCGATGTCGCTGCGCATCGCGGCCGCGGACTGGTAGCGCTCCTCGAGCCGCTTGGCGAGCGCCTTCATCACGATCGCGTCGATCTCCGGCGGGAGCTCGGTGTCGTGGTCCGACGGGGGTACGGCGGGCTCGCGGACGTGCTGGTAGGCGACCGCGACCGGGCTGTCGCCGACGAAGGGCGGCCGTCCGGTGAGGAGCTCGTAGAGCAGGCAGCCGGCGGAGTAGACGTCGGAGCGGGAGTCGACGGTCTCGCCGCGCGCCTGCTCCGGGGAGAGGTACTGCGCCGTGCCGACCACGGCCGCGGTCTGCGTCATCGTCGAGGAGGCGTCGCTGATCGCCCGGGCGATGCCGAAGTCCATCACCTTCACGTCGCCGCTGGGCGTGAGCATCACGTTGCCGGGCTTGATGTCGCGGTGGATGATCCCCGCGCGGTGGCTGTAGTCGAGAGCGGAGAGCACGCCGCTGGTGATCTCGAGCGCGCGCTCGGGCAGGATCTTGCGTCCCTCGCGCAGGATGTCGCGCAGCGTCCGCCCGGCGACGTACTCCATCACGATGTAGGGCTGGGAGATCCCCGAACCGTCGGGGGCGGGCTCCTCGCCGGTGTCGTAGACCGCGACGATCGCTGGGTGGTTGAGGGATGCAGCCGACTGCGCCTCGCGTCGGAACCGAGCCTGGAAGGTCGCGTCGCTGGCGAGGTCGGTGCGCAGCCGCTTGACCGCGACGACCCGGCCGAGCCGGGTGTCGGTGCCCTTCCGGACCTCCGCCATGCCGCCGCGGCCCAGCAGCTCGCCGAGCTCATAGCGCCCGCCGACCACGGTCGGCTGTTGGTTGCTCATCGAGGGTGACCTTGCCTTAGCTGCTCGGGGACGTGCTGTCGCTGGGGTCGGAGGAGACGGCGTCGGACGGGGTGTCGGACGGGGTGTCGGACGGGGTGTCCGACGGCGTGGGAGCGACGAGCGGTCCCCAGAACTGGACGGTGACCAGGTCACCCGGCTGGAGTGCGCCGGTCGGGTTGACGCTGAGGACGTCGCCCACGATCTCGTCGCCCGGGTTGTCGACGCGCTGCTTGTCGACGCGCAGCCCGAGATTGCCGAGGTCGCGCTCGACGTCGGCGATCGGTCGGGCCAGGTAGTCGTTCTCGTCGATCCGGATGGTGGTGTCCTCGGACGGCGTGTTGGTCGACTCCGTCGGGGACGGCGCCGAGCTCGACGGGCTCGGGCTCTGGCTGGTCTGCTGCTCGATCGGGGTCTCGGTGTCGCCGTCGGAGTTGAACAGCAGGAAGACCACGACCACGATCGCCACCAGGAGGATCACGCCGAGGACGGGCCAGAGCCAGCTGCTCCGCTCGTCGGCGACCGGGGTCGAGGTGGTGACCGGAGCCAGCACCTGGGTCGCCGGGGCGGCCACCGGGACCGGGACCGGCGCGGCGACGGTGGCGGGCGCGGGGGCGACGCTCGCCGGGTTGCGCAGCGCGGCCGCGAAGGCCCGACCGTCGACGAACCGGGCGGCCGGGTCCTTGGCCATCGCGCGCTTCACGACCGCGGCGAGGTCGGCCGGGACGCTCTCCGGCAGGTCGGGAACGGGCTCGCGGATGTGGGCCAGCGCGGTGGCGACCGGGGTGTCGGCGACGTACGGGCGCCGGCCGGCCAGGCACTCGAAGGCGACGACGCCGAGCGAGTAGACGTCGGAGGCGGGTGTCGCGGTCAGGCCCTGGGCCTGCTCGGGGGAGAGGTACTGCGGCGTACCCATCACCTCACCGGTGGTGGTGAGGCCCACGCCCGCGGCCGCCCGGGCGATGCCGAAGTCGGTGATCTTGATCTGCCGGTCCGGCGTGACGATCAGGTTGGCCGGCTTGACGTCGCGGTGGACGATGTCGGCCGCGTGCGCGGCACCCAGGCCGTCGGCGGCCTGTGCCAGCAGCTCGCGGGTGGCCTGCGGGTCGAGCGGTGAGCCGGGCCGCAGGAGCGACGAGAGCGGCTGGCCCTCGACGAGCTCCATCACGAGGTAGGGGCGGCGTACGCCGGAGCCGTCCGCGGCCTCCGCCTCGCCGAAGTCGTAGACCGTCGCGATGTTGCGATGGTGGAGCGACGCGGCGTGCTGCGCCTCGACCTCGAAGCGCAGCCGGAAGGCGGTGTCGTCGGCGTACTCGTTCTTGAGCAGCTTGACCGCGACCGAGCGACCGAGGACGGTGTCGAGCGCCTGCCAGACCTCGCCCATGCCGCCGGTCGCGATGCGGGACACGAGCCGGTAGCGGCGGGAGTCGTCGGCGTAGCCGAAGGAGGTCGACTGGGTCACTTGATCACCGCTTCCATGACGGCCTTCGCGATCGGGCCACCGTAGACGCCGCCCGCGATCTCGCCGCGCGGGATGTCGGCCTTCTGGATCATCACGGCGACGGCGACCTGCGGGTTGTCAGCGGGGGCGAAGGAGATGTACCAGGCGTACGGCGGGACGTCGTCGATCCCGCTCTGCGCCGTCCCGGTCTTGCCGGCGACCGAGACGCCGGGGATCGCGCCCGGCGACGCGGTGCCGTCGTCGACCGTGGCGACCATCAGCTTGGTCACCTCGCTGGCCGTGGCGGCGGACACCGCCTGGGAGAGCTCCTCGGGGTCGGTCTTGTCGAGGACGTCGAGGTCGGCCGACTGCTGCTCGTCGACGAGGTAGGGCTTCATCACCGTGCCGCCGTTGGCCAGGCCGGCGGCGACCATCGCCATCTGCAGCGGGGTCGCCGAGACCTCGAACTGGCCGAAGCCGGTCTGGCCGAGCTCGGCCTCGTTCGGCTCGGTCGGGAAGACCGACTTGGCCTGCGGGGAGAGGTCCTCGAGGTAGTCCTGGTTGAAGCCGAAGGCCTCGGCCGTCTTGGCCATGTCCTCGGCGCCGACCTCGCCGGCGATCTGGGCGAAGGACGTGTTGCAGGACTGCTCCATCGCCTGGGCGAAGGGGATCCGGGTGTTGTTGGCGCCGCAGGCGCGACCCTCGTTGTCGATCAGGCCGGTCGGGCCGTGCGTCAGCGGGAGCTGGTAGGTCACGCCACCGGGCACGGTGTCGCTGGCGGTGTAGAGGCCCTTCTCGATCGCGGCCGCTGCGGTGACGACCTTGAACGTCGAGCCGGGGGGCAGCCGCGTCTGGATCGCCCGGTTGAGGAGCGGCTGGGCCGGGTCCGCCTCGAGCTTCTTGTAGCTCTCGCTGGCGGCCGACAGATCGTGGGTGGCGATCTTGTTGGGGTCGAAGGTCGGCAGCGACACCATCGCGAGCACCTTGCCGGTGCTCGGCTCCAGCGCGACCACGGCTCCCTGCACCTCCGGGCCGATCGCCTTCAGCCCGTTGTAGGCCGCTTCCTGCGCCGCCGGGTTGATCGTGAGCGCGACGTTGCCGCCCTTGGCGGGGTCGTTGCTGAGCAGGTCGACCAGGCGGGTCACGAAGAGCCGGGAGTCGTCGCCCGAGAGGACGTCGTTCTGGCTGCGCTCGATCCCGGTCTGGCCGAAGTAGGAGAACCAGCCGGTGATCGGGGCGTAGATGAGGGGCTTGGGGTAGGTCCGCTGGAACTTGTAGTCGTCGTCGGACTCCACGCTCTCGGCGACCGGGTTGCGGCCTACCAGGATGGCGCCGCGCTCGCGGGCGTACGACGCCTCCTGGACCCGCCGGTTGCGCGGGTCGTCGTTGAGGGCGCCGGCCTTCCAGTACTGCAGGTAGGTCGCGTTGATCAGCAGTGCCAGGAACAGCAGCAGGCAGAAGATCGAGACGGTCCGGATCGGCTTGTTCATCGGGCCACCTTGACGACCTGGGTCGCGTCCATGTCGATGGCGGCGGTGTCGTCGGACAGGTGCGGGACCGGGCGCCGGGCCTGGTCGGAGATGCGCAGCAGGATCGCGATGATCACCCAGTTGGCGACCAGCGACGAACCGCCGTACGACAGGAACGGCGTGGTGAGTCCGGTGAGCGGGATCAGGCCGGTGACGCCGCCGACGACCACGAAGACCTGGAGGGCGAAGGCGCTGCCGAGGCCGGTCGCGACGAGCTTGCCGAAGCCGTCGCGGCAGATCAGGGCGGTGCGCAGGGCGCGCTCGACGATCAGGCCGTACATGACGATGACGGCCATGACGGCGGTGAGGCCGAGCTCCTCACCGATCGAGGACAGGATGAAGTCGGAGTTGGCGTAGGGGACCCGGTTGGGGTCGCCGTCGCCGAAGCCGCGGCCGATCAGTCCGCCCCAGCCCATGCCGAACTTCGCCTCGACCGGCTGGAAGGCCTGGTCGCTGGTGCCCTCGCCGTAGTACTCGAACGGGTGGCGCCAGATGTCGAAGCGGATCCGGACGTGGCCGAACAGGTAGTAGGCGAGCGCGGCCCCGGCGACGAAGAGCAGCCCGCCCACGACGAGCCACCCTGGTCGCTCGGTCGCGACGTACAACATGATGAGGAAGAGGCCGAAGAACAGCAGGCTCGAGCCGAGGTCGTGCTGGAAGACCAGGATGCCGAGGCTGACCAGCCACATCGCGAGGATCGGGCCGAGGTCGCGGCCGCGCGGCAGGTCGACGAAGAGGACGCGGCGGCCGGCGAGCGCGAGGGCGTCGCGGTGGAGCACGAGGTAGCCGGCGAACGCGATGACGAGCAGCACCTTGGCGATCTCGCCGGGCTGGAAGCTGAACGGTCCGACGTGGATCCAGATCCGCGCGCCGTTGATGGTGCGGCCGATGCCCGGGAGCATCGGCAGGAGCAGCAGCACGATCGCCGCGAGGCCGCTGGTGTAGGTGAAGCGCTGGAGGACGCGGTGGTCGCGTAGCGCGATCAGGGTGACCACGAAGAGCAGCACGCCGAGGGTCATCCAGATCAGCTGCTGCTGGGCGAAGCCGTGCCCCTTGCCCTCGGCCTCGAGCGCGAGGTCGATGCGGTGGATGACGGCGAGGCCGAGCCCGTTGAGCGCGGCCACGACCGGGAGCAGCACGGGGTCGGCGTACGGCGCGACGATGCGGATCACCAGGTGGGCGCCGATGACCAGGGCGGCCAGCCATCCGCCGTACGCGAGGAGGTCGGTGGGGACCTCGCCCTCCACGCCGATGCCGACGGCGGCGTAGGCGCCGATGCCGACCGCGAGAGCGAGCACGAGCAGGAACAGCTCGGCACCGCGACGGCGTCGGTGGACGAAGCCCATCAAGGTGTTCGACATGTCAGCCACCCGTCCCGGCAGCATCGGGGTCCGCGGGGTCCTGGCCGGCGGCGAGGTTCTGCACCGTCCGCTGGGCGTCCTCGAGCGAGTCGGCGTCGATCCCCTCGCTGACGCGGCCGGCGACAAAGTCCGACAGGCGGCTCACCTCGACGTCGGTGGTCTGGTACGGCGAGGAGAGCGAGACGCCCGGCAGCGACGCGTTGATGCCGCGGTAGATCACGACCTTGCCGTCCTGCTCGCCGACGAAGTACTGGTCCTGGCTCCACGACCACGCGGCGGCGACGCCCACCCAGACGACACCGACGACGAGGGCGGCGGCGCAGATCCGCTTGAGCCACAGGAACGGCCGGGGCGGGCGCGGCGCGTAGCGGGCAGCCTCGGGGTCGACCGGGTCGGAGCTGATCGCGAAGGGGACGTCGTCCGGCAGCGGCGGGACCGGCTCGAGCTCGCCCGTGTCGCCCGCGCGGTGACCGCGGAAGAGACCGCCCTTGGCGGCGGTGGAACGGGCGCGGGGGAGACGGCGCTCAGCGGCGGCGCCGACCACGACGGGCTCCACGTCGGGGGCCGACTCGTCGGATGCGTCGACGACGTCGGCGACCACGCAGGTGACGTTGTCGGAGCTCCCGGCCTCGAGGCTGGCTCGGACCATCTCCACCGCGGCGAACTCCGGGCTGCCCGTGGACAGGATGTCGGCGAGCCGGCCGTCGGGGAGGACGCCGCTCGCGCCGTCGCTGCAGAGCAGCACCCGGTCACCGGCGGCGAGGTCGACGATGAAGAGGTCGGGCTCGCTGTCGCTGACCGCGTCGATCGCGCGCAGGATGAGGTTGCGGTGGGGGTGGACCCGCGCCTCCTCCTCGGTGATCCGGCCCTCGTCGATCAGCGTCTGCACGAAGGTGTGGTCGACGGTGAGCTGGCGGATCGCGCCGTCGCGGAAGAGGTAGCCGCGGCTGTCGCCGACGTGCCCGATGCCGAGCCGCAGACCGTCGAAGACGGCCACGGTGGCGGTCGTGCTCGTGCCGTCGAGCGCCGGGTCCTCGTCGACCAGCTCGACGAGTCGGTCGTGCGCGCGGTGGAGCGCTCCAGCGACGCGGGCGAGCAGCTCCTCGCTCGAGTCGCTGGTCGGCGGCGCGTCGAGGCGACGGAGCTGGGTGATGGCGGTGCTGGACGCGATGTCACCGCGGGCCGCGCCACCGACGCCGTCGCAGACGGCCAGCAGCCACGGGCCGGCGTACCCCGAGTCCTGGTTGTCCTTGCGCACACGGCCGACGTCGGAGACCGCGGCGTAGTGCAGGCGCAGGGCCTGTCCAGGAGGTGAGTCGGTCATCCGGCTACTTCCTGAGCTCCAGGATCGTCTTGCCGATGCGGACCTGGGTGCCGATGGTGATCGTCGTGGGCTGGCTGATCCGCACCGTCCCGACGTACGTGCCGTTGGTCGAGCCGAGGTCCTCGACGAACCACTGGTCGCCCGAGGCCGCGATCCGCGCGTGGCGCGTGGAGACGTAGTCGTCGTCGAGCCGGATCGCGGCGTCGCTGCCACGGCCGATCAGGACCGGCGCGAGCGCGAGGTCGGCGCGCTCGCCAGCGCTCGACCCCTCGGTCACCAGGACGTGGGTCGGCGCACCGCGACGCTTGGTCGACTGCTTGGGCGGCTTGGGTGCCTTGCCGCCGGTGACGCGCGCGCCCTCGGGGACCCGCGCACCGAACATGTCGGAGCGGATCACCGAGATCGCGGAGAGGACGAAGATCCACAGGATCGCCAGGTAGGCGATGCGGATGAGGAACAGCGTCAGCTCGGACATCTCAGCGCTCCTCGACGACCCGGACGGTCATGGTCGTGTTCCCGATCTTGACCTGCGAGCCGTCGCGCAAACCCGTGTGGGTGATCCGGTGGCCGTCGACGAGCATGCCGTTGGTCGAGCCGAGGTCGTGGACCTCGATCGCGAGGCCCCGGTCGCCGCCGCCGGTGACCGTGAACTCCGCGTGCCGGCGGCTGACGCCGGGGTCGTTGATGCGTACGTCGGCCTCGGTCCCGCGGCCCACGACCAGTCCGGGCGGCTGCAGGGGGTGCTGGGTGCCGTTGACCTCGAGCACGGCCCGCGCGCGGCCGACCTGGGTGTGCGTGGAGCTGCCGGTCACCTTCGCCTGCGCCTGGCTGCGGATCCGGAACCGTCCGGTCGTCAGGTCGTCGGCCGGGTTGAAGTCGATCGTGACCGGCCCGGGGAAGACGTAGCTCTGCTGCTCGGCGTGCTCGCGCAGCTGGCGGACCAGCTCGTCGGCGAGCGCCGAGTCGTACGGCGAGAGCCGGTCCAGGTCGGTCTGCGAGAGCTCGACGTGGAAGTCGTTGGGGACCAGGCGCCGGTCGCGCGAGAGGATCTGCGCGTTGTTGTCGCACTCGCGCTGGAGCGCGGCGGCGATCTCGACGGGTTGCACGGCCGAGCGGAAGGCCCGGGCGAACGCGCCCGAGATCATCTGCTCGAGCCGGTTCTCCAGACGCTGGAGCCCACCCACGCTGCCCTCCTTAGCATCCGTAGTCCCGGTGGCCGTACGTCCGTCGTGGCACGCTCGACCACCCCGACCGGAGGCCGGGTCGCATCGATCGTAACGGGGTCGGGTGGACGGCCGCGGGAGGCCCTCGCCCCGGTTTGGGGCAAACAGAAGCGCTGGGATAACCTTGGGCCGCTTCACGCGCGAGTGGCGGAACGGCAGACGCGCTGGCTTCAGGTGCCAGTGTCCGAAAGGGCGTGGGGGTTCAAATCCCCCCTCGCGCACGTGACAGTGGGGTTTTCCCCACCAGGTTGAACAGTGAACAAGCGGGGCCGGGTCGAGAGACCTGGCCCTTCTTGCTTTCTGGAAACAACCGCACACGTCCTACTTGTCCTGGGTCCACGGCCCGGCGCAATCATGTCAACGCACTCGCCCGACGTGTCTTCGGCGGAGGCGGCGCTGTCGTCGCCTGTGTCGCGGGCCGGGGCAATCGACCGCCACACGGACTCCCCGATGAGCCCGGAGCGCTGCGGGTTCCCCTCTTGGGCAAGCCAGTACGCCCGGTCGCAGCGTCTGCCGCCCGGCGCTATCCCCTGCGCCTCTGTCCTCTTCGGGTCGGCCTCCAGCCGAGGGGTACACAGCCGCCTGAACCTTGCAAACTCACGTCCTCGCGCCGGCTGCGACCTCCACGTCCCGGCCCAACCGTCAGGCGCCGCTGGCCGCGGCAGCTCGGGCGTCACGCAATCTGCGACGAAGTTCGAGGATGAGCGGTCGGTAGTCCGGACCGTTCTCCGGGATGGCTGGGCTGGTCGCGGCGACGAGCGTGTTCCGGCCGTCGATGGGCCGTCCCGGCAGGATCGGCGGCTGCCAGTAGCGAGTCGTCACCCAGTTGGCGAGGAGCCGAGCCGAGCGGCCGTTCCCATCGGCGAAGGGATGAATACGCAACCACGTCGCGTAGATGACGGCGAGGCCGTCGATGACCGGGTTCAGGCGTGCCAGCGTCGCGGCATCCGGCTCCGGAATCTGGGCGTCCCACGTCTCAAGCCGGTGCTGGACCTGGGCCTCGAGGGTCTCGAGACGGGGGAGGACCTCGGCGTGAGGAGCTCCACGAAAGGGCGGGAAGTCGACGTTATAGAACTTGATGTGACCGGCTGCCTCCCCCCGGTACCGCCCGATGTACTCAGGTCGCGGGACGTGGGCGCAGCCGGCATGGATGGCGGTATGCCACTCGCGGGGGACGTCGAGTGTGAACGGGGTACGGCGGCCGGCGTCCTGCGCCATCTGAGCATCGAGGAGCGCGACGTTCTTGTTGATGATGGGGGTGTCGTCTGTGTGCTCCACCCATGACTTCGGAGCCATCCCAACCCCCCTTCCTCAACACAGTCGCGCCGCACTCACCCGCACTCACGCCTCCGGCGCACCCGGTTCGTCGTCAGTATCGGCATCCAAGCTGTTCTGGCCTCCCCCGACGAGGTCGAGGTGCTCGGAGAGCGCGGTCTCGTTCTCGAGGTAGTGGTCGGCGGCCGGAAGCGGCGTCTGCCCGGGCACGTACCCGTCATCCTCGAGCCACGCTGCGTCACTGGCTGCGGTCGCGGCCCCGATCAGGAGCTCGATGAGGTCGTCGGCCGGGACTGCGGGGGCACCGTTGTCCGTACCGGAGTTCCACACGAGCTGGCTGGTGGCGGCGTCGCCGAGCTCCGCGCGGGCCGAAGCGAGCGCTGACCAGAGGCTGAGGAGCGCGGGGATGTTCGGATGGCGTGGGTACTGGGGTGCCTCCCGCTTCCACGACATGATCGTCGAGTTGCTGATGCGCAGGTACGTCGCGAGGTCTTGCTGCCGCATGCTCAGCCATGACCGCAGCTGCGCCACGGCCTCAACGAGCAACGCCGAGGACGGCGCTCCGACCTCGGAGGCGATGTCGGCGCCGCTGTTCGTGTCCGAGACGTAGTCCAGGTCCAGGCCGGCGGTGACGGCATCTGCGAGACCCTGAAGATCACGGTGGTCGGGCGCGTCGAAGGTGAAGCCGATCCAGGATCCTTCGACGAGTTCGCCGATGTTCTCGGCGAAGTAGACGTTGCGCACGTGGGCGGTCAGGTTGGTCCAGTTGGGCAGGTTGGTCGGCGTCCACGCGATCACGATGTGCGCAGCGTCGCAGAAGCCGGCGTCGAGAGGTGGCAGCGTCTGCTGGTCGCGTCGTGGCCACCGAAAACAGGGGTCGCCGTACTCGTCGATATCGTCGACGAGCAGAGATGCGGCCCGGGATGCTCCGGTGATGCGGGTCGCTGGCATCAGCCCTCGTTCCTTCCGAGCATCTCCTTGCGGAGGGACTCCTTGATGACGGACTGGAAGATCTCCAATGAGTGGTCGTTGAGATTCTGCATCGCGGCTGCGACGGCGGTGGTCTCGAACGCTTCAGCCACCTGACGGAAGCAGTCGATGTCGAGGACGAATACCTGACCGCTGCCCTCAGCGAGAACCCCATGGTGGACGAGCGCGTCGACCCCGTCGGCGAACGACATGGTCGCGCGACCCTCAGCGGTCGTGATGTGCTCCGAAAGAGGCGAGCCTGCGGCCGGGCCGAGGAAGGCGGGGTCGACTAGGTCATGGTCGCGCCACTCAGCTGCCGTGTGAACATCACGCGGTTGAACGCGGTTGACGTACCGCAGCCCAAGGCGGGTGGTCAGCTGCGGCCCGATAGTGCTCTGCAGCGCAGCTACAACGGCATGCCACGTCTGGGCGAAGACGTCCCAGCCGGCGTAGTTGCGGGTCTCGAGGGTGGCCTGATCGGTCATGACTGTGACGACAGTGGAGTCGTCGCGAGACTTGAACTGCCAGCCGGCCGCCGCGCGCTGGGAAGACGCCTCGGGGGTGTTGTCGGACTCGCTAGTCACGAGGATCTGTTGCTGGTGGACCTGCGCGACGACTGTGAGGTCGAGCGCGGCCATGGGTTCCCGAAGAGCGGTAGCGACGGCAGGGAGAGTGTTCTCGTAGCGTTCCTCGAAGCGAACCTGGGCGAGGGTCACGATCAAGGGCGGGGCGGCGAGAAGGGTCCTGTCCAAGGAGACGGGCATTGGCCAACCTTCCTGAAGTTGAACTGAACCTAGAGTACAAGGTCATCCCACGGGCTCATTTCGCTCGGATCTCGTGTCGCGGACTTGGTGGACAGCCCGGACCGGCCCCACCCGACGTGGCTGGCCCGGTTGGCACCACGGAGGCGACTCGGCGGTTCGGGCTCTCCAGGAGCAGCGTGGCTCAGCGGCGGCGTCCGAACTTCTCGAGGAGAGCCGCGGCGAGGTCGCGAGCCAGCTCGTCAGCGCCACGGTCGAGTGCGGCGGGTGAGACGCTCTCATCGGGGAGGACCCGAACCGGCTCGTCACCACCGAACCCGAAGTTCGCTCTGGAGCGACCGGTCTGACCGAGCGGCCCGTCGACGACGCTGATCATCGAGCCCTCGACGCCCGCAGCGACGGCGAGCCGTCGGGCGGCTCCGACCCCGACCAGGCCTGCTAGGCGCAGCGAGGCAGCGACGTTGGAGGTCAGGTCTGCGGCGTTCAGGACACCGCCCATTCCGTCGGTCGGTAGTGCCCACCACACGCTCACCTGGCCGGACGACTCGACGCGGGCTCCCATGACGTGGCTCGGCCTGAGAACGTCGATGGGGCCTCGCCGAGCGGGGGGAGGGAGCTCGACGGTGGCGCTCTGGTCGTCGGAGCGTGGTTCCACTCCTGCGTGGATCGGCAAGGACCCACTCGAACGCAACGCCGTCACCAGGCGGTCGGTCATCGTGCGCATGACCCTCAAGGGGATCGGGTCGGTGCCGAGCGGGAGCACGTGAAGTTCGATCGTCGCCGGGCCCTGCTGGTGGACGCGAGGGTCGTCCCAGTCGCTGCGCCACGTCACGTCAGGCAGTTCCCCGAGGGCGTGGTAGGTGAGGTGCCCGGGTTGCGAGGCGACTTCGCGCAGCGCGGCAGCGACCTTGGTCTGGAGGTCGGTGACATCGTCGAAGGTCGCCCAGAACGAGCCGGCGCCGTAGTCGCCGATCTCGTCGACGAACGCCTTCTGGTCGTCGTCCATGTCGACCCCCGCCTTGGTGAACACGAGCCGCGGGATGCCGCGCGTGCGTGCGCGGACGTACTCGTCGTGAGTGGCGGACTGGCCGGTCTCGGGGAAGACGTGCCCGTAGTGCGGTCCGATGAGCAGCAAGTACGCGTCTGCGCTGTCGACCCCGTCAAGACATGCTTGCCGGCTCGGAACCTGCTGAGCGGTGAAGTCCTCGAAGCGGACAGGCTCGAACCCGACGGCCTTGAGGAGACCTGGAAGCGCGTCGCGCTCCTGCTCGAGGCCACGGCGAACGCTGCTGATGAAGACCCGCACGTGGCTCATTGTGCCGTGACGTACCGACACTGAACCGGACACCTCGCTCGTGCCCGGCGAGGGATTGACCACCCGAAGTGGAGAGATCCCCACCCCTGCGCGCGCTAATCCCCCCTCGCGCACGTGAACGAAGGGCCCCGGACCAGGAGAACTGGTTCGGGGCTCTTCTGCGTCTGCACCGCCCGGCGCCGGTATCGCCGAGGACGGCGTGGACGGGCGCGGCCTCCACTACCCTCCCCGGTGTGACGGTCCCGACCACAAGTGCAGAGCACGCCGCGTCCGACGTGGGCGACGCTCGCCAGAGCGCGAAGGGGACCAAGCTCAACAAGCGCGGGATCGCGACCAGGCAGCGACTGCTGGACACCGCCGTCCAGGTGCTGGGCGAGGCCAACCCCTCGGACGTGAGCGCCAACCTGGTCGCCCGCCAGGCCGGGGTCACCTGGGGCACGGTGCAGCACCAGTTCGGGGACGCCGACGGTCTGTGGGCCGCCGTCCTCGACTTCGTGTCGACCGGGTTCCCGATGCTCCGGCCGATGGACGACGTGTCGGTCGCCGGCCGGGTCGCCCAGATCGTCAACGGCCTGTGGGACTTCTACGACACCGTCGAGGCGCGCACGGTGCTGAACCTGCGCGACACGCTCCCGCCCAACGTCGACGAGCTGACCCGCGACTACCCGCTCACGGCCCAGGGGTTCGCCGAGTGGGACCGGCGTTGGCGCCGGGCGTACGCGAAGTCGTTCCGGGGCCTGGTCGTGGACGGCTACCGGCTCGAGCGGGTGCGCAACCTGCTCTCGGTCTCGGTCAAGGCCCTGCACCGCGAGCCGCAGCTGAGCACCTGGACCGACATCGACCAGGCCCGCGAGGGCCTCATCGAGGCCGTGGCTGAGTATCTCGGGCGCGAGCCCGTCTGATCCTGGACCAGATCCACGGCGGCCGCGCCGAAATTCGCATTGATGGTTCTATGACCTGTTGCGAGAGCGCTCTGGGAGGGCTCGGCCAGGGCGCCGGTCTAGTCCGCTCGCATTCGCATTGAGGATCCTCAACAAACGCGAGTGAGGCGTGTCACTATCCCGGCGTGGCGTCGATCACAGAGCAGTCGCACCGCCCTGCTGGTGATCCGAGCCCGCACCGACCTCATGTCTCTCCGACATGCCATCCAGGATCCAGGGAGTCAGACTGATGAACATCAAGCGCACGATCGCAGCCGTCGGCATCGTCCTCGCCACCGCCCTCAGTGGTTTCGGCGCCACCGCCGACGCAGCCCAGGCGCCCGTTGCGAAGACCACCCTCGGCAGCATCTCGGCCACCCCGAGCACCGGCCTCACGGACGGCAAGAAGGTCTCGGTCAAGGTCTCGGGCTTCGGCAGCTTCACGGGCACCGCCAAGATCATCCAGTGCACGGCCGGCGTGATCTCCGACGGCACGCACCCGTCCAAGTACTGCGACCTCAAGCACACGGCCCCGATCAAGATCTCGCACGGCGCCGGCAAGGGCTCCTACAAGATCCGCGTCGCGTCCTTCCACGCAGGTCTCGCCTCACAGAAGTGCGTCAAGGGCGGCCGCTGCCTGATCCTCGCCTCCACGCTCGACAAGAGCTACGCGGCCTTCTCGCAGATCAGCTTCGCGTCCTGATCAGAGGGCGGCTTCGGGTCTCCCGCTAGGGGAGCTCGAAGCCGCCCGACCCGGGCGGCTCGGCGCACCGGTCCCCGTGCGTGGCGTCGTGAGCATCCGATGGCCCGCTGAGACCCCTGAGACGAGGAGAGATCCGTGACGATCGGGACCCTGGTGCTGGGCCTGCAGAGTGGGCTCACGATCGGCCTCCTGGCCGTCGGCCTCGTGCTGATCTACAAGGCCAACCGGTTCATCAACCTCGCCCACGCCCAGCTCGGCGCCGTGTCGGCGCTGCTGGTGGCCAAGTGGGTCCTGGACGAGGGCTGGAACTTCTGGCTCGCCTTCGCGCTCAGCATCGTCATCGGCATCGTGACCGGTGTGGTGGTCGAGCGGTGCCTGATCCGCCCGGTACGCCGACGCGGCGGCTCGAGCCTTCCGCTCCTGCTGATGTCGATCGGTGCCTCCCAGCTCCTGCTCGCCCTGTGCTTCATCCCCGCCTTCAAGCCCGACCCGGACAAGGCCCAGCCCTACCCGCAACCCTTCGAGGCGGCCTGGTCCGTCGGGGGCGTCGTGCTGAGCGGCATGGACATCCTGACCCTCGTCCTGGTGCCGGTCCTGGTGGTCGCACTGGCGGTCTTCCTGCGCTACTCGCGGATGGGTCGCGAGATCCGGGCCGCGGCCAACAACATCGACGCCGCCCGACTCTGCGGCATCTCGGTCACCCGGGTCAGCCTCGTCACCTGGGGCATCGCCGGCTCCTTGTCGGCGGTCGCGGCCGTCCTCTCGGCCCCCAAGCAGGCCAGCCTCGACGTCGTGGCCCTGGGTCCCTACCTGTTGATGCTCAGTCTCGGCGCGGCCGCCTTCGGTGCCTTCGTGTCGCTGCCGTGGGCACTCGGCGGCGGCCTGGTCCTGGGCATGGTCAGCCGCGTGGTCGCGGCACGCACGAGCAACGAGGCCACGGCCGAGGTGGTGACCTTCCTCGTCATCCTGCTCGTGGTCGCGGCGCGCAGCAAGGCGATCGGTGCCGCCTTCGCGACCGGCGGAGCGGGGGCGCCGGAGCGGCGACCGGTCCGCGTGCCGGCCTCGCTCCAGTCCTCACGGTTCGTGCGCCAGGGCCCCCGCCTGGGCGGGCTGCTGGCCCTGGCGGCGGCGGTCGTGCTGCCCTTCGTGCCGGGCTTCAACGGTGACGGTGACCGCTTCCTGCTGGTGATCGTCATCGTCTACGCCCTGGTCGGCATGTCGTTGACCGTGCTGCTCGGGTGGAACGGTCAGGTCAGCCTCGGACAGTTCGCCATCGTGGGCATCGCGGCGTTCGCCTCGGCCCGTCTCATTCCCCACGGCTGGACGCTGCCGGCCCTGATGCTGATGGCGGCGGTGCTCGGCGGTGCGGTCATGGCCTTCGTCTCGCTGCCGGCGCTGCGGGCAGCCGGGTTCAGCCTCGCTGTCACCACCCTGGGGCTCGCTGTCGTCACCCCTGACTGGCTCCTCCAGCAGGACTGGATGGCCGGCCCCGAGTCCGGCTCCGGCGGTGGACTGAGCTTCGCGCCGGCGCCGGTGGCGCGTGGGCTGGGGCTCACCGACTCGCACCTGAGCCTCTACTTCATCGCCCTGGTCATCCTGGTCGCCGTGCTGCTGGCCGGCAACGCCCTGCGGCGGTCCGGGTCGGGGCGACTGATGATCGCGGTGCGCGACAACCAGCGCGCCGGCAACGCGTTCGGTGTCTTCGCCCCCAGCGTCCGGCTCTCCAGCATGATCCTCTGCGGGGCGATCTCCGGGATCGCGGGCGTCCTGTACGCCGATGCGTACGGCTACGTCGCACCCACCCAGTTCAGCGCGGGCATCTCGATCGCCCTGCTCGCCATCCCCGTCATCGGCGGGCTCGGCTCGATGGGCGGGGCGATCGCCGCCACCGCGCTCGTCTACCTGCCGGTGATGTTCCTCGCGCCGGTGCTCATCTCCTCGTTCGAACGACTGGGCCTCGGCCTGGGCTTCCAGCTCGCGCTGTCCTCGGTCGGCATCATCGTGATGATCCTGCAGTTCCCCACCGGCCTCGCCGGCGGGGTCCAGGGCGCCTGGCAGGGGATCCTCGACCGCCTGGCCGCCAAGCGGGACGGCCTCGCCACGACGCCTGCGGACGCCGACGAGTCGGTGGCGCAGGCCGTCGCGCACCAGATGCCCGAGTCCGCCGAGACCGCGCGGCCCAGCCGCCGGGCCGGTGGCCGGGTCAGCCGACGCGTCGAGGCGCTCACGGGCCTGGTCGAGGCGGACCGCTCGTTGCCGCTGCGTGTGGAGGGGGTCACCTGGCGGGTCGGGCGGGTGACCATCCTCGACGACGCCGCCATCCACGTCGGCCGCGGCGAGATCGTCGGCCTGATCGGCCCCAACGGCGCCGGCAAGACCAGCCTGATGAACGTCGTCTCGGGAGTCGTCTCTCCCGATGCCGGCAGCGTCAGCCTCTTCGGCCGACCGATGGTGGACCTGCCCGCCGACTACCGCGCGGCCTTCGGCGCGGCCCGCAGCTTCCAGGACGCGTCCCTGTTCCAGGGGCTGACCGTCACCGAGACGATGCAGGTGGCCCTGAACTCGCAGTACCGGGTCAGCGGCGGCGCCTCGATGCTGCGCGCTCCCTGGGCCCGAGACGCCGAGCGACGGTCCCGGCGCGAGGCCGTGCGCATCCTGGACCGCTTCGGGCTCACGCCCTGGGCCAACACCTTGACCGGCGACCTCTCGACCGGCACCCGCCGGATCTGTGACCTCGCCGCCCAGGTCGCGGTCCGTCCCCGGCTGCTGCTCCTCGACGAGCCCACCGGTGGCGTCTCCCAGCACGACGCCGAGGCGTTCTCGCCGCTGCTGCGCCGGATCCGCGACGAGCTCGACTGCTCGATCCTGATCGTCGAGCACGACATGCCGCTGCTGATGTCGCTGTGCGACCGCGTCTACGCGATGGAGACCGGACGGGTGATCACCGAGGGGACTCCGGAGGAGGTGCGCGAGCACCCGGAGGTCATCGCGAGCTACCTCGGGTCCAACGAGGTCGCGATCAAGCGCTCGGGCGGAGCGCACACCATCCCCGCTCCAGATCCTGCACCCGCCAGGCCCCCAGCCCACCTGGCTGCTTCCACCGACTCTGCTTCGACCGACACGGAGATCCGGCTATGACCCCGTTCCAGCAGTTCCGTCTCTGGGCGCACCGCGCCCCCGTGGCCGAGAGGATCGGCACCGCCGTGGTCGCCGTGGCGCTGCTCGCGGTGCTGGGCTGGGTGATCGTGCCCGTGACCGACTCCGGCGAGGCCGCGGCCAGCACGGAACCGTCGGCGCTCACGTACGCCGACCTCACCGGCGGCTCCGAGGCGCCGCTCAGCACGGGCCCGGTGAGCACTGCCGGACAGCCCTGCGACCCGCCGCCGGCCGACGCCCAGGGCGTCACCGACGACACCGTCAACCTGGCCGTGGTCCTGGTCAACCTCGGTGGTGCGGCCGGCAACGCGACCTTCGGGCTCCCGGCACCCGACGAGCAGGAGAAGGCCTTCAAGGCCGTCGCGAAGAGCGTCAACGAGACCGGCGGCGCGGGCTGTCGGCAGGTGGCGCTGAAGTTCTACGAGGGCAACCCCTCGTCCCAGGACCAGATGCACCAGACCTGCCTGAAGATCCTGCAGGACAAGCCGTTCGCAGTGCTGGACGAGGGCGGCTTCGACACGCAGGCATCCTGCATCGCCTCGGCGAAGGTGCCGTTCCTCACCGCCCGGCTCAACCTGAGCGAGCAGACCAAGTACTACCCCTACCTGTTCGCCAACCAGGCGAACGACCTCACGGTCCGCAACACCCTCTTCGCACTCAAGGACCTGAAGTTCTTCGAGGGTGACCAGAAGGTGGGCGTCGTCTACGGCGACTGCAACGCCGGCCTGGTGGACGTCTTCTTCGACTCTCTCAAGGAGATCGAGATCCCGGACAGCCAGGTGACCAAGTACGACCTCGGTTGCCCGGAGTCGTTCTCGGCTCCCTCTGCTATCCAGCAGGCAGTCCTCAAGTTCAAGGGGGCGGGCGTGACCCGGGTGCTCACCCTCAGCATGAACAAGGACTTCGCCAACTTCACCAAGACCGCCGCGGCGCAGAACTTCAAGCCGAAGTACGGCCTCGCCGACAACGACGGCGTCCTCGACATCACCTACGGCCTGCTGGGTCCCGACTTCGGCAACATCGAGGGCTCGATCGGGATCGCGGCGACCTCCTTCGGTGCCGAGCACTCGGACACGCCCGCCCCTGCGGGCACCCAGGCGTGCAGCGACCTGATGGCCACGGTCGGCCTGGCCCCCGTCTACGAGGAGCTGACGGGCATGGGCGGTATCGCCTGCTCCCAGCTCTGGGCGATGCAGGCCATGCTCAACCACGTCGACAAGATCACCCAGGCGGGCCTGGCCGAGGGGCTCTCGAAGGCGGGCACCCTGCCGTTCTCCTACCCGAACGGTCCCACCGCCAACAACGACCCCAAGGTCACCTTCGGCGGTCAGTACTGGCGGGCCATGGAGTTCAAGGGCGACTGCCAGTGCTGGACGCTCCTCGACGACACGTTCAAGCCGGGGTTCCCGTGACCGCGCCGTTGCTGGAGATCCGCGACCTCGAGTTCTCCTACGGACGCATGCAGGTGCTGTTCGGCATCTCCATGCACGTCGACCCGGGCGAGCCGGTCGCGCTGCTCGGCACCAACGGTGCTGGCAAGACGACGTTGCTCCGCACGCTGGCGGGTCTCGAGACGCCGAGCAAGGGATCGGTGCACTTCGCCGGTGAGGACATCACGGGCGTCGCTGCCGAGCGGCTGGTCGGGCGCGGGATCGCGCTCATCACCGGAGGGCGCTCGGTCTTCACCGACATGACCGTCGCCGAGAACCTCGACCTGCAGGCACGCTCCTTCGTCGGAGACCGCGCCGAGCTCGCCGCCCGCAAGGAACAGGTGATGTCCACGTTCCCCCGACTGGGAGAGCGCCTGAACCAGCTGGCCGGCAGCATGTCCGGCGGTGAGCAGCAGCAGCTCGCGCTGGCCAAGGCGATCCTGCTCAAGCCGCGGCTGCTCTGCATCGACGAGCTGTCGTTGGGGCTGGCGCCGATCATCGTCGGCGAGCTCCTCGAGATCGTCCGCCAGATCGGTGCCTCGGGGATCGCCGTGCTGCTGGTCGAGCAGAGCATCAACATCGCGGCCGACCTCTGCGAACGGACCGTCTTCATCGAGAAGGGGGCGGTGAAGTTCGAAGGACGGACGGCGGACCTCCTCGAGCGCGAGGACATCGCCAAGGCCGTCTTCCTCGGGGCCTGACAGAACGCTCGCACCACCCACCAACAAGGAGCACCTGAATGCAACTGTTTCGCAAGCTCGCCGTGGCCCTCCTGACGCCGGTCGCCCTGGTCGGCGCGATGCTCGTCGTCTCGCCGGCGGCCAACGCAGACCTCTCACCGGTCCTGACGATCTCGCCGACGACGGACGTCGCCGACGGCACCACCATCGCCGTCGAGGGCGCTGGCTTCAAGCCGGCGAGCACCGTCTACGTCGTCCAGTGCGCCAGCCACGACCAGGCGAGCTGTGACGTCACCAACCTCAAGGCGGTCACGCCGGACGCCGATGGTGCGTTCTCCACCGAGCTCACGGTCCACACGGGCGAGCTCGGCTTCGCCGGGGCGAAGTGCGACCCGGGTGACGAGTGCCTGATCGCCGCCGGTGACCCGTCGGACGCCACCAACACCGGGTCCGCCTCCTTCACGTTCGCCGCCGGGACGAAGGCCGTGGCGACCAAGACCACGGCGTCGTACGCCAAGCACAAGATCGCCGGGACGGTCACCGCCGGTGGCAAGGGCGTCAAGGGCCTCGACGTCAAGATCCAGCACCTCGTGGGCAAGAAGTGGAAGACGGTCGCCACGCTGACGACGGCGAAGGGTGGCGCGTTCACCTCGAAGCCGATCGACGACGCCGGGAAGTACCGCGCCTCCACCCCCAAGCAGGGTGACTACAAGGGCTCGACGAGCTCGGTCGTCAAGGTCGCCTGATCCATCGCTCCGGCCTCGGGACGGTTCGTCGTTTCGGGGCCGGAGCGGCAGGATGAGCAGGTGCTGACGAACTGGGCGGGCAACCACACGTACGACGCGGCGCGGCTGCACCGGCCCGGGTCGGTGGAGGAGCTCCAGACGATCGTCGCCGGGGCGGACCGGGTCCGTGCGCTCGGCAGCCGCCACGCGTTCACCGACCTGGCGGACACGAGCGGCGACCTGGTGTCCATGCTCGACCTGCCGGCCGACATCGAGGTCGACGAAGCGACCGCGTCGGTGCGCGTCGCCGGCGGCGTGCCCTATGGGCAGCTCGCCGACGAGCTGGCCCGGCAGGGGTGGGCGCTCGCCACGATGGCGTCGCTGCCCCACATCTCGGTCGCCGGGGCCGTCGCGACGGGGACGCACGGCTCGGGGGACCGCACCGGGTCCCTGGCCGCTGCCGTGTCCGGCCTCGAGCACGTCGGCCCCGAGGGCGAGCTGCACCGGCTCGTCCGGGGCGAGGCCGACTTCGACGGATCGGTCGTCGCACTCGGCGCGCTGGGGGTCGTCACGCACGTGACGCTCGACGTGGAGCCGACGTACGACGTCCGACAGGATCTCTTCACCGACCTGTCGTGGGACGTCGCCGCCGAGCACTTCGACGAGCTGACGTCGAGCGCCTACAGCGTCAGCCTCTTCACCGACTGGGTCAGCGGGCGGGTCGGGCAGGTGTGGCTGAAGAGCCGCGGCACCACCCCGCCGGCCGACCTCTGGGGCGCGCCCGCCTCGACGGGCACCCTGCACATGCTCGCCGGCGCGGACCTCGCCGCCGTCACCGAGCAGGGTGGGGTGAGCGGGCCGTGGCACCAGCGGTTGCCGCACTTCCGGATGGAGTTCACGCCCAGCCGCGGCGAGGAGCTGCAGACCGAGTACCTCGTCCCGCGCAGCCGCGCGCTCGAGGCGATCGACCTCCTGCGCGGCCTCGCGCCGACGTTCGCCGATCTCCTCCAGGTGAGCGAGGTGCGCACGATCGCGGCCGACGACCTCTGGCTCAGCGGCGCGTACGGCGCCGACGTCGTCGGACTGCACTTCACCTGGGTGCGCGACGTTCCGGGCGTCTACGCCGTGCTCCCGGCCATCGAGGCCGCGCTCCTGCCCCTCGGTGCGCGACCCCACTGGGGAAAGTGCTTCGCCGCGGGGGTCGACGCGTTGCAGCCGCTTTTTCCACGCTTCGACGACTTCCGTGATCTGGTAGGACGCGTGGATCCGGACGGGAAGTTCCAGAACGCCTTCCTGGCGCGTTGCCTGGGGCTCGGTTGATGACCGCTTCGCACACCCCGGCGTACGGCGAGGTCGACCTCACGACCTGTGACCGCGAGCCGATCCACATCCCCGGCGCGATCCAGCCCCACGGCGTGCTGCTGGCGCTCGACGACGAGTCCCGCGTGGTCATGGTGTCGGCCAACGTCGACCACCTGCTCGGCGTCACCGCCGAGGACGCGATCGGCCGCACCCTCGCCGAGCTCGTCGGCACGGAGCTGGCGGCCGCACTCGCCGAAGGGGTCCAGACGACGACGTTGAGGGATCTCGACGTCGAGGTCCGGCAGCACCGCTCCGGTGAGCGGCTGGTCCTCGAGATCGAGCCGATCAGCACGGCGGGACAGCCGCGACTGACCTACCGGTCGACCCGGGGGGCGATGGCGCGCCTGGCGCAGGCTCCCTCGGTGGTCGACCTCGGCGCCCAGCTGGCCGTGGAGGTGCGCGACCTCCTGGGCTTCGACCGGGTGATGGTCTACCGCTTCGACGAGGAGTGGAACGGCGAGGTGATCGCCGAGGAGAAGCGCGAGGACCTCAACTCGTTCCTCGGGCTGCACTACCCGGCCACCGACATCCCGGCCCAGGCCCGCCGCCTCTACACCGTCAACTGGACGCGCCTGATCGCCGACATCGAGTACGCGCCGGTGCCGCTGCACCCGGTGCTCGATCCCGCGACCGCCGCGCCGCTCGACCTCTCCCACGCGACGCTGCGCAGCGTCTCGCCGATCCACATCGAGTACCTCTCGCACATGGGGGTCTCCGCCTCGATGTCGATCTCGCTGATGGTCGACGGCGAGCTCTGGGGCCTGGTGGCCTGCCACCACTACTCCGGCCCGCACCGACCGAGCCACGACGCGCGCTCCGCCGCCGAGTTCCTCGGCCAGGTCGCGTCCCAGCTCGCCGGCGACCGCGAGCGCGCCGACCGGCGTGAGCGCACCCTGGCGGCGCAGACCGTGCTCGGCCGGATCGCCGCGCGTACGTCGACGAGCCTGGAGTCGCCGCTGATCAGCCTGATGGACGACCCGGAGCTGCTCTCCCTGGTCGATGCCACCGGTGCGGTGCTGTCGTACGACGGGGTGGTGACCGTGCGCGGCGAGGTCGGGCTGGACCGGAGCCAGCTCCAGGCCATCGCGACCGCGCTCGAGGATCCCACCTCCTACGCCACGTCGACGGACCGGGTCGCCGAGCTGGTGCCCGGTCTCGGTGACGTCTCGTCGATCGCGGGCGTGCTCCGGGTCGGCTCTGCCACCGACCGGTGGCTGATGTGGTTCCGCCCGGAGCAGGAGCGGGTGGTCGACTGGGGCGGCGACCCCAGCAACAAGCTGCTCGCGGCCACCGAGGGCGCCCACGTGCGGTTGAGCCCGCGGCGCTCCTTCGAGAAGTGGCGGCAGGTCGTCCGCGGCCGGAGCACGCCGTGGGCGCCGTGGAAGCTCGAGGTCGCCGACGCCCTCGGCAAGCACCTGATCGGCCTGATCCTGAGCCGCTCCCGCGACCAGATCGCGATGGCCGAGTCGATCCAGCGCAGCGTCGTGGCCGTCGACCCGCCGACGTTCGCCGGCATCGACCTCGCCGCGCGCTACCAGCCGGCCTCGACCTTCCAGCTCGGCGGCGACTGGTGGGACGCCTTCGCCCTGGCCGACGGCCGGATCGTCTTCACCGTCGGCGACGTCGCCGGCCACGGTGTCTCGGCGGCGTCGGCGATGCTCCAGGTGCGCACGGCACTGCGCGCCTACCTCTTCGAGGGCCACGATCCCGCCACGTGCCTGGACCGGCTCGACCAACTGATGGCCGGACTCCTCGACCAGCGGGTCGCGACCGCCGTGCTCGCCGTGCTCGACCCGAGCACGGCCCGGGTCGAGCTCACCAGCGCCGGCCACCCGCTGCCGCTCCTCGTCACTCCCGCGGGTGCCACCGACGTGGACCTCCCCGTCCGGCCGCTGCTCGGCGTCGGCACCGGCGCCGCGGAGACGACCACCCTCGACCTCGAGCCGGGGACCGCCCTGCTGCTCTACACCGACGGCCTGGTCGAGCGACGCGGCGTGACGATGGACGAGCGGACCGACCGGCTGCGAGCACTGGCCGCCGAGACGTACGCCGCCAGCGACCTGCAGGGCTGGGTCGACCGGCTGATCGAGCTCCACGACGACGGCGGCGGGGACGACACCACGCTGCTCGCCCTGCGCATGGCCTAGTCGGACGAGGGCTGCGCCGCTCGTTCCTGGACCACCATCTGCGGCCGGTCGACGACGAAGAGCCACGCGGACAGTGAGGCCAGGACCAGGACGGGCAACAGGTCGGGATCGGGAACGACGGTGATCGCCATGAAGAGCGCGAGCCACCCGTTGCGGGTCACGGCGACCAGGATGCCGACGCACGCGGCGGAGATCGCGACCGCTGGTGCGACGTCCGGGAAGACCGCGACGACCAACCAGCCGAGCATCACCCCGATGAACAGCGCGGGGAAGATACGACCGCCACGGAAGCCGGCGGACGCGGCGACCAGGAGGGCGAGCAGCTTGATCGCACCGAGCAGCGCGAGGTGTCCGGTCGAGTAGTCGCCGATGTTCGCCGAGATGTCCTTCATCTCGTCGAGCCCCTTGAAGAGGCTCTCCCGGCCGCCGATCACGCCGAGCACGCCGAGCAGGAAACCCCCGAACGTGAGGAGCACGAGCGGGTGGCTGATCCGGTGGAGCGCGGCGTGCATCGGGGGGAACGCGTAGATCGCGACCAGGCCGACGAGACACCCGAGAGCCGCGACGACGACCGCGATGGCGAGGTCACCGGGGTGGAACCCGGCGTAGTGCGGCACCGGCAGAGCCAGGTCGAGGTCCGACAGCGCGAGCATGGTCGCGGCGCCGGCGCCTGCGGCGACGAGCGGTCCGAACATCCGGTTCCACAGCGGGATCCGCTGGTCGCCGGGCGCGGTCTCGGTGAGCATCAGCGCGGCACCGACCGGGGTCCCGAACATCGCGCCGAGGGTGCCGGCCACCGCGAGCCCCAGCCACAACGGCGCCGGCACCTTGGGCAGGAACCGCAGGCCGATGAGCGCGGCGAGCGAGACGTTGAGCGCGATGATCGGGTTCTCCGGTCCGAGGCTGACGCCACCCGCCAGGGTGATGATCAGCGCGGCCGCGAGCCCGGGCAGTGCGCTGAGCGGCAACGGCGCCGACACCAGCTCGACCGTGGCCGGGTCCGGCCCAGCGTGACCGGGTGCCTTCCAGACGACGAGACCCGCGAGCGCACCCGCGCAGGTGAGCAGCAGGATCGTCCACCACCACGCGTCTGGGTCAACCCCGATCATGGGCGGCAGGTCGTCCCAGACCAGCCCCTGGAGCCAGCCGGCGAGCAGCGAGATGCCGATCAGGGTGAGACCGGACCCGACGCCGACGAGGATCGCGGGTGGCACCTGGCGCAGCAGGCCGCCGGCGGTCACGGTCGGAGCGGGGTACGTCTCGTGAGTGGCGTCGTACGTCACCACGACACTCTGGGGCGGTCTCGACGTGGATGGGTCACCCACATCGGGTGAGTGCTGCTAGACAAGGGGTCGTGAGCGACGCGATGGTGCTCGTCCCGGGCGGGACCACGACGATCGGCAACGACCACTTCTACCCGGAGGAGCGGCCGCTGCGCGAGGTCACCGTCGGCGACGTCGCGTGGGACCCGCACCCGGTGACCAATGCCGAGTTCGCCCGCTTCGTCGACGAGACCGGCCACGTCACCGTCGCCGAGATCGCCCCCGACCCGGCTGACTTCCCGGGCGCCGACCCGGCGCTGCTGGTGCCGGGCTCGCAGGTGTTCACGCTGACCGACGGTCCGGTCCACCTCGGGGACTGGACGCAGTGGTGGCGCTGGCAGCCCGACGCGTCCTGGCGTGCGCCCCAAGGACCGGGCAGCTCGTGGGAGGAGATCCCGGACCACCCGGTCGTGCACGTCGGATGGGAGGACGCCACGGCGTACGCCCGCTGGATCGGCAAGGACCTGGCCACCGAGGAGGAGTGGGAGCACGCCGCGCGCGGCGGACTGGTCGGTCGCGACTTCGCCTGGGGTGACGAGCTGTCCCCGGGCGGCGCGGTGCTCGCCAACACCTTCCGTGGCGCCTTCCCGTGGCGCAGTGAGGACCCCTTCGGCCACGACCACACCGCGCCGGTGGGGACCTATCCCGCCAACGGCTACGGCCTGCACGACATGATCGGCAACGTCTGGGAGTGGACCCGCACCCGCTGGGCGCCGCACCACGCCGGGGATCCGACGGTGGTCGAGCTCGAGGAGACCAAACCGTGCTGCGGCGGGTCGCTGCGGCTGCAGGAGACCGACCGGATGGTCACGAAGGGCGGGTCGCACCTGTGCTCGCCGGACTACTGCCAGCGCTACCGGCCCGCAGCCCGCCAGGGCCAGGGGGTGCGGGACACGACGTCACACGTCGGATTCAGGTGCGTTCGTCGGGAGTGAGCCGCGGCGCACCTCGGCCCGGCGCTGGGCGTTGCTGCGGACCCGCGAGGTGAGGGTGCTCGCCCCGGTCGCGATCACGGCGACGTTGAACACCATCTGCAGGAGGACCACCGCTCGCGCGATCTGTCCCTCGGCGTGGATGTCACCGAAGCCGATGGTGAGCAGGGTCGTCATCGTGAAGTAGAGGGAGTCGAGCCGGGTCGTGAGCCCGGCGATCTGGTCCGGGTCCTCGATCTCGAGCCGGTAGAAGGCCAGCGCGAAGGTGAGGACCCCGACGACGAGGGCGAAGAGCAGCCCCTCGACCTGCCGGTCCGGGTCGTCGACCAGCAGCAGCACCTGCCAGATCAGCACAGCGCCGGCCGCCGCGATCAGCAGCATGCTCACCACGCCGGAGCGCAGACCGTCTGAGGAGTACTGCACGGGCACGACGAAGTACGCCGCGATCAGCAGTGCGAGGAGCACGATGTCGCGTGCGGCTCTCCGCCAACCGGTCACGGCGCACCGACCTCCTCGCGAATCACCCGCCTCGGGTGAGCGGTCCGGGCGACTGCCCGCCCATGCTGGGTGCCATCCTGCCGGACCTGGCAGCGTGGACGGGGGAGGTGGCCAGTGGTGGATGTCGCCGCGCTGCGGGAGCGCGTGACGACGACGTACCGGACCCGTCGCGACCAGGCCCGCGACCTGGTCGACCGCATCCCCATCCTCGGCCGGCTGGTCAGCGAGTTCGTGCGGATCGAGTTCATCGACCGGTGCATGCTGATCGCGGCCCAGGGTCTGCTGGCGCTGATCCCGATGCTCGTGGTGCTGGCGGCCTTCCTGCCGCACCTGACCGGCAGCCTCGTCGGAGCCTTCAGCAGCGCGACCGGCGTCGGCCAGGAGGGTGCGCACCTGGTCGACGGGGAGGTCACGACCGACCAGGTGCGGGCCCAGACCGGGATCATCGGGCTGGCCATCACGATCTTCTCCGCGACCAGCTTCGCGCGCGCCGTCCAGCGGATGTACGAGCGGGTGTGGGAGGTGCCCCACGTCGGGGGCATGTCCGGGGCGCGACGCTGCCTCTTCTGGCTGCTCGGCTGGATGATCACCCTGCAGCTCGCCGGGGCCCTGCGTCGCATCGTCGACAGCATCGGAGGACTCATCGGTGAGACCGGTGGCTTCGTCGTGCAGGCGGTGGTGCTGACCCTGATCTGGTGGGCGACCAGCTGGCTGCTGCTCTTCGGCCGGATCGCGTGGCCGCGGCTGCTGCTGGGCGCCGTGATCACCGGCCTGATCGGCGTGACCTACAACCGGGGCGCGTCGCTGGTGATGCCGCCGTACGTGCAGGCGAACGCCGACCAGTTCGGCACGCTCGGCATCATCCTGGCGATCTCGACCTGGCTGATCGGGTTCGCGGCGGTGCTCGTCGGCGCCGCGCTGATCGGCCGGATCGTCTCCGAGGACCCGACCGTGATCCGGCTGGCTACGACGACGCGGGAGCTGACGGAGCCGGTGTGGAGTCGTCTGCGGCGCCGACCGCGGGGGGACGGGAGAGCAGCTCCACCAGCAGCAGGATGACCGCGGCGATCGCGAGCAGCACCAGCGCGAAGGCGCCGGTCGGGTGGTCGCGCATCACGTAGAGCAGGAGGGCCAGGCCGAGGACGGTCACCCGGATCGGCGTCTTGTAGGTGTGCAGCGCGATGCCGAAGCTGCCGGTGTCGATGCCGACCTTGTCGCCACCCTGGCGGACGGCGCCGATCGCACGCGACGTGCTCCGGCGCAGGGCGACGGGCGCGCCGACCGGCCCGGTCACCCAGGCGACGAACGCGACCGCCAGCGCGACGACCATCACCGCTCGCAGGTTGACCCGGATGAAGGAGACGAGCTGGTCGTAGATGGCGGCCGCGGCGTCGGTCGGCAGCTGGTCGGTCGGCACCGCGTTGAGGTAGATCTCGCGGGAGAGGTTGAGGCCGAGGCCGAGCAGCAGCATCGACAGCGTCAGCGCGAGCGCGCCGGCGATGAGGGTACGACGCCGCGACCGCCCGACGGCGACCGCTCCCGCGAGGCACACCAGCGCCAGGATTGGCAGCCAGGTGTTGATGGCGCCGAGGAGGCGGAAAGCGGTCTGCGCCTTGCCGATGTCGTCGGACTGGAAGATCGTGAACTGGGCGTTCACGCTCGGCAGCCGCTCGGCGAGGGTGAAGCCGCGCGCGACGAGGCGCTGCTTGACGGTGTCGATCAGGGTCGCGAGGTTGATCGACACGGCGTTGTCGGTGATCTCGACCTGGTCGGTGTCCTTGCCGGTCAGCACCGCCACCATCTGCGTGTGGGCCTGCCGGTTGGCCTCCTCCCAGGCCGTCTCGAACTCGTCGGACTCGACCAGCGCGGTCACCTGCTTCTCGACGAAGCCGTTGATGGCGTCGGCGAGCGGACCCGAGAGCGCCTTGAGGCTCGCGGAGGCGAGCGGTGGGAGACCGCGTTCGGAGAGCGCGTCGACCGCCTGGTCGGTGACCGCGTCGACCTGGAGCCGGGTGGTGATCTCGGTGGTGATCCGGTCGATGACGGCGGCCTGGACAGCGGGGTCGCTGGCGAGCGGGGCGACGGTCTCGACGTACCGGTCCGTGTCCGACACCGTGTCGTGCGCCCAGCGTGCGACGACCGACAGCGGCGCGAGCACGGCCATAATGATGATGAGGACGGTGGCCACCACCGGGCGCCACCAACCCGTGCGCGTGCTCGCGACCGGCAGCGCGACGGTGTCCGGCGGAGCGTCGACCTGGGCCTTGAGCCGCTCGACCTCGGCTCGCAGCGCGTCGACCTCGGACTGCGTCTCGTCGGCCATCTCGGCGCTCCTTGTCAGGTGGCCGGTCGCAGGGACCGGAGCTTGAACGCTGCGACCAGGGCCAGCAGACCCGCCACGATCAGCCAGATGGCCACCAGGACGATGAACACCTTGAGCGACAGGTCCGTGTAGACGATGAGGAATCCACCGAACACGATGCCCATCAGGCCCGTGAACAGTGGCCATCCGCGTCCCTCGGGGGGCGGCGCGACCAGGGCACCGAGGACCTCGACGATGCCTGCGATCAGCCAGAAGACGCCGAGGATCATGCTGAGCACCAGCACGCTCTGGAGCGGGTCACGGAGGATCAGCAGCCCGACGATCAGCGACACGCCGCCCATCAGGCCGACCAGTGCGCGCACCCCGTCGCTGCGGTGCATCGACAGCGCCCCCGCGATCCGGAAGACGCCGGCGACGATCAGCTGGATCGCGAGCAGCACGGTGAAGACGGTGACCGAGGCGTGCGGCCAGACGACGAGCACGATGCCGAGACCGAGGGTGATCACGCCGTAGGCGAGCACCAGGCCCCAGTGGTCGGCGAGCCGCCCGAGGTTGACCGGGACGACGTCGACCTGGACCGTGGTCGCCTGCGTGGAGTGCCGACCGCTCTGCTCGCTCATGGGGCCACCCTCGCGCGTGCCGTGGTGGCGTGCCCTCGCCCGAATCGGGTGGACTGCGCGGGCCGGTCAGAGCAGGTTCATGTTGCGCGCGGCCGCCAGCGCGGCGCTGCGACGGTTGACCGAGAGCTTCGCGTAGAGGCTCGAGACGTGGGTCTTGACGGTGTTCTCGGAGACGAACAGGTTGGCGGCGATGTCGGCGTACGTCGATCCGCGCGCGAGCTCGTAGAGCACGTCGCGCTCGCGCGGGCTCAAGGTCGGCTTGATGGTGCCGGCGGCGATCGCGTCGCGCTCGCGGGGGAGCGCGGTCGACGGGCCGTAGTAGCTCGAGATCCCGGTCATGCCGGCGATGCCGTCGGCGACCTCGCGGATCCAGCCGCTGCCACCGGTGTCGGCCAAGCGGCGCATCAGCTCCGCCAGCGGGGTGCCGTGACGGCTCCAGCCGAGGAAGGGGACGGCGTTGCGCCGGACCTCGGTCGCGAGCGCGGCTCCGCGCAGCAGCTCGAGAGCCGCGGCGCCGTCGCCGAGCTCGTCCACGAGCTGGGCCTGGGCGGTCAGGGCGAGGGCCTTGGTCGCTGGCTGCGGGTGGGCCGGGTGGGTCGCGACCTCCGCGAAGCACCGCACCGCCGCCCGCCGATCACCGACGAGGTCGGCCCGCAGGCCCGCGACCAGGGCGGCCTCGGCAGGTGCCTGCAGCTCGACCAGCCCCTCCTGGAAGCCGGCGAGAGCCACGGCGTCACCGGACAGGCTGGCCATGAAGGCGCGCTCGACGATCAGCGCGGCGGCGAGGTGAGCGGACAGCGGGGGCGTCTCGAGCGGGCTCTCGAGGGCGAGCTCGGCCGCGGAGACGGACCCGGCGCAGAGCTCCAGGCGTGACCTGCGGGCGCGCACCCAGTAGCGGGTGGTGAGGTCGGCCGCGTGCAGCGGCACCTCGATCTCGCCGTGGGCGGCCACGGTGGCCTGCTCGCCGGGCAGTCCGCTGAGCTGGGCCAGCTGGCGGGCGAGCCGAGCCCGACCGGCGGAGTAGGGCGCGGACAAGGCGCGGGTCTCGATCAGGTCGAGGACCTCGTCGGCGACAGAGACAGCCGAGGCCTCGTGACCTTGCATGTACTCGGTGAAGGCCAGGTGGGACAGCGCGATCGCCGTCAGGGCAGGCAGGTCGTGGGTGCGGCTGAGCCGGACGGCCGCCGCCAGGTGCTCCTCGGCGCCGCTGAGGTCACCGGTCCAGTTCTGGGTGATCGCCAGCTCGCACAGCAGAAACGGCACCAGCGCTGGCGCCTCGGCGAGCAGCTCCTCGTCGGCCAGCACGCGCTCGGCGTGGGCCACCGCGGACGGGATCGGCTCGACGCCGAGACGGCTGCGCATCACGCGCGCGCACGCCAGCTGGATGGCCGCGGTGCCGGTGTCGGGCTGGGGGTCGTGGACGATCCGGTCGAGCCGCTGGGCGGCCACGCACACCTCGCCGGCGATCCAGCGCTCGAGCCCGACGGCGAACCACGATCCCGGCGTGACCTCGATGGCCGAGGGGTAGCGGGTGGCGAAGGCGTGCACGGCGGCTCCGTGGCCGCGGAGCAGCAGGGTCACCCCTTCGTCGGCGAGCAGCCGTGCGGCCGCACGGACGTCCCCGACGGCGGCCAGGCGGCGCAGGGCGTCGTCGATCTCCCCCCGGGCGACGTCGAGCCGGACCGCACGTCCCACGGTCGCCGCTGCGCGTGCGACGTCCTCGCCGCCGGCCAGGACGCGGCGCCGGACGACCTCGGTGAGCAGCGGGTGGATCGAGTAGAGCATCCGGTCGTCGGTCGGGTCGGGGTCGACGACGTCCGTCGGTGACGGGCCGCCGCCGGCGACCCGGGTGACGAGAAGACCGGTCGCCTCCAGGCCGGCGAGCGTCTCTTCCGCGCGGACGTCGTGCGACAGGTGCACCGCCAGGGACGGTGTCAGGACCGGCTCGCCGGCCACGCAGAGGAGGAGGTGGCGTTGGTGGGGCTGGAGCGCCGCGAAGACCTCGGTAGCGATCCGGTCGGCCACGGCCGAGGAGCCCTCGTCGTAGCTGTGGGCGAGAGCCAGGGGATCGGGAGCGGCACCGACCGCGCGTGCCGTGAGCACGACGGCCGCGCACCAACCCTGCGCCCGGCGAGCGACCGAGCGGGCGACCTCGACGGAGTCCGTGTGGGCGTGCGCGGCGACCAGGGTGGCTGACTCGTCGTCGTCGAGCCGGAGGATGTCGCCCCGCAGCACGGTGAAGTGGCCGAGCAGCTCGGGGCCGAGGCGGGTGAGCGGCAGGTCCCACCGCGACGCGAGCAGGAGCCGGAACGACTCCGGGTCGAGGTCGAGGCGCTCGTCGATGTCGCGGACGGTGGTCAGTGGCAGCAGATGAGCGTCGTCGACGACCACGAGAGCGGGGCGCCCGGTGCCTTCTTCGCGGCGATCGAGCAGCGCGAGAAGACGATCGGCGTCCCAGGTGGCATCGGCCTGCACCCAGATGGTGTCGGCCGCTCGTGCGGAGTGGTGGAGCCAGCCGCTCAGGCCGAGCGTCTTGCCGGACCCGGCCGGGCCGACCAGCAGCGTGACCGAGGAGTCCGCCGCCTGCTCGAGCCGGTGCCAGAGCCGCTCGCGGCGTACGTAGACCCGGGGCAGGCCCGGCAGGTGACCAGCGCTCGCCAGCGCTGACGTGGTCACTCTGTTCGCCATGTTCCGCCCTCGTTTCGAGCACCCGTGAACAGCGGTGCTGTCGAGGCTACGCTCGCCTGCAGTCGGAGGCTAGGCCACCGCACAGCACGGTGGCGTCACCCTGGGCGGGTGATCGCCGGGTGATCTTCTAGACCAGGCCACGGGAGCGGGCGGCGCGCAGTGCGTCGACGCGGCGGTCGACCTCGAGCTTGCGGTAGATCGACGCGAGGTGGGTCTTGACGGTGTTCTCGCTGACGAACAGGGCGCGCGCCAGGTCCGCGTTGCCACCGCCGAGGGCGAGCTGCTGGAGGACCTCGAGCTCGCGCGCCGTGAGCAGGGTGCGGGCGTCGTCGTCGGGCACGCCGAGCCGCCCGGCCGTCCGGTGTGGCGTCAGGTCGGGGTAGGCGCGCGGGTGGCCGGTGAGCGCAGCCAGCGCGTCGGCGGCGAAGGGATGTGCGGCCGGACCGGTCGCCTGGGCGGCGACCAGGTCGACGAAGCCCGGGCTGAGCAGGTTGCCCAGGGACAGCATCCACAGCAGTCGCTGCGGCGCCGCCCGGCTCAGCAGGTCCGGCATCAGGTCAGCCGCCGCGGACAGGGAGGCCGGGGTGCCGATCCGCTGGAGGAAGGCGACCCGAGCGACCGCGGCGCCGAGACCGGTGGTCGAGGGTCTGTCCAACGTGTGGGGCAGCAGGTCGTTGAGGATCCGGACGGCGCGGACCTCGTCGCCGCCCAGGCCGATCAGGACGGCCTCCCCGAGCACCGTCTCGCTGTCCACGTCGACGCCGGCGTCGGCGTCGCGGGACGGGCGGACGTGGCTCTCGGCGCCGGTCAGGTCGCCCATCGCGATGGCGATGAACATCCGCACCAGGCGCTCGATCCGCTCGAGATAGCTCGGGAGCAGCCGTGGGACGTCGCCTCGGCTGTCGAGGACCCGACGGGCAGCCTCGATCTCGCCCTTCGCGGCGAGCACGCAGGCCTGGAGCATCCGGCCGTAGGTGATCAGCAACGGGTCCATCAGCTCGGGCGGCGTGGCGGCGAACGCCGTGAGGGACTCCTCCGCCTCGGCGACCCGGAGCTCTTGGAACATGCTCCAGCCGCGGACCAGGTGACTGCGCGCAGCGGCCACGTCGACGATCGCGCCCGGTGGCTCGAGCTCGGCCGCGCTGTCGGCCGAGGCGAGCGCGCTCTGGTAGGCCCCGTCGATCATCTCCAGGACCGCGCGCTGGGCGAGGACCGCGCGTTCGAGCAGGGGCAGGTCGACCTGCCGGGCGTACATCGCCGCGTCCTGCACGTGGATCGCGGCGACGTCGAAGTCGCCGAGCCAGGTCTGGAAGTAGGCGAGCTCGAGACACAACCAGGCGGCGGGCAGCGGTGACATACCGGCCAGGTCGTGAGCGCTCACCACACCGTCGTGACGGCAGCCGAGCACGCGCCCGGCGCGGGCGATCGCCGGGTCGGACTCGCGCCAGCCGAAGCGGGCCTGCCACAGCTCGAGGATCGCGAGCTGGGCCTCGATGTCCCGGGAGGACCCGACGGCGAGGCTGCGCGCGTCGGCCTCGAGCGCCCGGTCGCTGGCTGCCTTCGCCGCATCGATCCGGCCCTGCGCGCGCAGCACGAGCGCTTGCAGGACGAGCAGGTCGTGGTGGCGCGAGCGGATGCCGAGCGGGATGACCGACAACGCGTCGGCCACCACCTGCAGCTGACCCCGGCTGATCAGCTCGGCGGAGAACTCCCGCAGCACCCGCAGCTGGAGATCGAGGTCGCCGGACTGCCGAGCATGGTGGACGGCGCGCGCGGCGTCGCGGCGATCGACGTACACCTCCGTGGCCCGCTGGTGGGCGTGCACCACCACGGCCCAGTCCGGCCCGGTGGGTGCGGTACGTCGGCGCAGCAGGTCGAGCAGCAGCGGGTGGTAGCGCCATCCGGTGGTGGTCACGTCGCTGCCCACGGTGTAGCCGGTGACGAGCAGGCCGGCGGCTGCCGCGCGGTCGAGCACGTCGGCCGCGTGCGGGACCCCGGAGAGGAGGACCGCCTCGTCGGCAGCCACCTCCGGCTCCTGGCAGGTCGTCAGCAGGACGTGGGCGAGATCGCCCGGCAGGCCCTCGAAGACCTCGTGGAGCAGGTAGTCGAGCACCGGTTGCCGCGTCGCAGCGAGCGCCGCGCGCGCGTTGGCGGTGTCGGCGGAGCCGGCCAGGGCGCGTGAGCCGAGGACCAGCGCCGCGGCCCAGCCGTCGCCCTGCTCGAGGACGGCGGTGATGTCGTCGGCGCTCGCGCCCGGGTGGTGGGCGTGCACGAGGGCCGACGCCTCGTCCGCGGTGAACCGCAGGTCGTCGACACGGAGCGACCGGACGGAGCCCGCGAGGGCGACCGAGACCGGCACGAGGGGCGGCTCGGCCCGGCCGATCAGCAGCAGCCGCACGGACTCCGCGTCGCGGCTGAGGATGTCCGTGAGGAGGTCGGCGGCCTCGGCGCCGATCAGGTGCACGTCGTCGATGACGACGACCTCGGGTCCTTCGACCACCTCCGGGCAGCGCATGGCCGTGACCTCGGCCCGGATCTGCTCGGTCTGGTCGGCGCGGACCCACGAGACCCGGAGCGCCGGCGTGGTCCGGCGTACGCGCTCGCTCCACGCGGCCGCCGCCGCCGTCTTGCCCGATCCCGCCGGCGCGACGACGAGGGTGACCGGCGTCGTGGGCACGGCCTCGAGGAAGGTCTCGAGACGCGGCCGCGGGATGAAGAGCTGGGGCGGGTGCGGGGTGTCCGGCGACGGGGCCAGGAGCGGCCGGGCGCCGACGTCGCGCTTCGTGGTCATGACGGCGTCACGCGAGCAGCGCCCGCAGCTCGTCGGGGACCTCGGTCCCGAGGTCGGCGTGCAGGAGCGTCGCCTCGGTGGTGGCCAGGAACGCGGCGACCGCGTCGGCCCGGGCGCCGCTGCTGAGCACGAACAGGGCGGACGTCCCGGGCACCACCCGCTCGCGCAGCTCGTCGACGAAGTCGTCGTCGATCGCGTGGCCGCGGAGCCGGGTCCAGGCACCGGCCGCCGCACCCCCGACGGCCGCGCCGGCGACGGGCACCAGCAGCACCGTGCCGATCAGCCCGCCGAGCACGGCGCACTTGGTCGCCGCCCGCGTGGTGTCGTGGTGCAGGTGGCGGACGGTGGCCTCCTCGGCACCCGGCATCCAGATCACCGCGATCGCGTCGTGGACGACCAGGGCGTCCTGCTCCACGAGACGCTTCAGGTGCAGCTCACCGGCGTCCACGCCGAGCGGCGTCGGATAGGACCACACGGTCAGGCTGGGCACCGCACCTCCTCCCAGGGGCACGTCGCAACCGTAACGTCACCCGTCGTTCGCACTCGTCGCTTTCCGGCTTGTGAACGGAGATCGACTGAGCCCGGGGCCACCCTCGCGAACGGTGCAGTCCGGTGCCTCGCCCGTTTCCGGTGAGGCGGCGTCCACCCGCCCCCGCTTACCGTCGGATCAGGGACCGGCGAGCGGTAGGGGTGTGACGGGTGACGATGGCCAGGATGTTGATCCGCGTCGATGCCGAGCTGTCGGACGAGCTGTCCGGCGCCTTTCCCCACCTGACCGCGCGCACCCAGCGGGCGACGACCACCCTGACCGGCGACATGACCGACCAGGAGGAGCTGCAGGGCGTGCTCAACATGCTCAACTCCCTCGGCATCGCCGTGGTCGAGGTCGTCACGATCCCGGACTGACCTGCTCGAGCAGGGTCGGCGTCCGGGCCGGCCGTCAGGTGGCCTCGGCCTCCGTCGGGGGCTCCTCCTTGTTGGAGATCAGCGGTCTGAGCCACTGCGCACTCGGATCGATGTCGACCAGCAGCGCCTTCGCCAGCAGCGTGAGCGGGATCGCGAGAAGTGCGCCGAGCGGACCGATCACCCAGGTCCAGAACACCAGCGAGATGAAGGTCAGCGTCGTCGAGAGGCCGACCGCGTCGCCGACGAACTTCGGCTGGATCACGGTCTGGATGACCACGTTGAGCACGCAGTAGACGATGATCACCGCGAGCATCATCCCGGGGCCGCCTTCGAGCAGCCCGAGGATCGCCGGCGGGATCAGGCCGATCACGAAGCCGATGTTGGGGATGTAGTTGGTGATGAAGGCCAGCAGCCCCCACAGGACCGGGGACGGGACCCCGATGATCTCCAGGGCGATGGTGTCGAGGATCGCGACGATGGCCCCGAAGATCGTCGAGACCGCGTAGTAGGTGCGGGTGCCGTGCGCGAAGTCACGGATCGCGCTGACGATGTGCGGCTTGATGTCGGCAGCCCGGATCAGGTTGCGGGTCCAGGTGCCGCCGTCCATGCCCATGAACAGCGCCAGGGTGAGGATGAAGACGACGCTCGAGACCGCGTTGAGGGCCCCCGCCAGGAGGCTCTCGACCAGCGAGGTGAGACCGCCGAGGTCGAACGAGCCGGTGATCTGGTCGATCTGCTCGTCGCTGATGCCGAAGCTCGAGATCCAGTCGGTCAGCTGGCTGATCCGGTCGGCGAACTGCGCCTGGTAGTCGGGGAGCAGGGTCGCGAAGCGGGCCGCCGAGATGCCGATCGAGATCGCGAGGCTGAGCACGATCAGGTAGACGGCGATGATGCAGATGAGGGAGGCCAGCCAGCCCGGCATCCGCCGGTCCAGCCATCCGCGGATCGGATGGACGACGATCGTCAGCACGAGCGCCAGGAGGGCCGGGCCGAGCAGCCACGCGGCGCTCCGGAACCCCGCGATCACCACGACGAGCGCGGCGATCCCGAGCAGGATGACGATGGCGCGCGGCAGTGGTCCCCTCGGCTCGCTGGTCATCGACACGTCGTGCTCCGTCCTCGGGTGGCGGGGTCGCCTAGTGCATCGTCGCGACAGTAACGGGGTCCGCGGCTCACCCGTGTTGGGTGAGCCGTGACGGCGCTGCCTGCCTGAGGGTGGAGGCGCACGCGACGCGAGAGCTGGGAGAGAGCCATGGCGCACGGTCCGATCGAGGTGCTGTTCTTCACCTTCCCGAGCAGCGTGACACTGGGCGAGATCGGCGCGGTCATCCGCAAGCCGGTCGACTCGAAGGCCGTCCGGCTGGTCGACATGGTCGTGATGACGCGCACCGGTGACGACACCATCGAGGTCCGCGACATCGAGGAGGACTCCGGCCTCCCGCCGGAGTTCGACGACCTGCCCTTCGACCCCAACAGCCTGCTCAACGACGCCGACATCGACGTGCTGATCGAGGGCATCGAGGACGGTGAGCAGGGAGTCGCCCTGGTCATCGAGCACGTCTGGGCCCGTGAGACGGCTGCCGACATCGACGCCCTCGGTGGTCAGATCGTCATGTACGCCCGCGTTCCCGTCGAGGACGTCGAAGCCGCCTTCGCGGCCGACGCCCCGGCCTGAGACTCCCCGGACTGAGACTCCCCGGACTGAGAGGACCTGACATGAGGCGACGCATGGGCCGACCCGGCCTGCTCGGCACGGCGGCCCGCACGGCCGTGGTGGCCGGTACGGCGAGCGCGACCGTCAACGCCGTCAACCGGCGCCAGGCCGCCGGCGCCCAGCAGGCCGCCCCGGCCCCGGCCCCGCCCCCGGCACCCGCGGCCGGTGGTGACGACCTGGTGAGCAAGCTCGGCGAGCTCGCCCAGCTCCACCAGCAGGGCGTCCTCACCGACGCCGAGTTCACGGCCGCCAAGCAACGGCTCCTGGGCTGACGGGGCTGCCCCGTGTCGGACTGGCTGCCGGCGCTGATCAGCGCCGCCCTCGTGATCGCGAACATCGCGATCGTCGTCTGTGCGCTCGTGGTGCTGCCCGGTGGCCGCCGGCCGCAGACGGCGATGGCGTGGCTGCTGCTGATCCTCGCGATCCCGTTCCTGGGCTTCGTGCTCTTCCTGCTCTTCGGCCGGACGTCGGTCGGCAAGAAGCGTCGAGCCCTGCAGGACGACGTCAACGCGGCGATCCTCGAGGCCGCGCACCTCGAGGACATCGAGGACCACGAGCGTCGCCTCCAGCTGCCCCCGTTGGTGCAGACCTTCGCCAAGCTGAACCGCCGGCTGGGCGTGCTCCCGCTCAGCTTCGGCAACACGGTCGAGCTGATCGACGACTACCAGGGCGGCATCGAGCTGATGGCCCGCGAGGTCGCGACCGCCACCGACTACGTGCACGTGCAGTTCTACATCTCGGCGTGGGACGAGATGACCGCGCCGTTCTTCGAGGAGCTGGTCCGGGCGGTCGAGCGCGGGGTGCAGGTGCGCTTCCTCTTCGACCACATCGGGTCGAAGGGCATCCCGGTCTACAAGGAGATGCTGGCCAGGCTCGAGGGCACCGGGATCCAGTGGGCGCCGATGCTGCCGATCCGCCCGCTCAAGGGAGAGGTACGCCGACCCGACCTGCGCAACCACCGCAAGATCCTGGTCGTCGACGGCCGGGTTGCCTTCAGCGGCTCGCAGAACCTGATCGAGCCCTGCTACGACAAGCCGAAGAACCAGAAGCTCGGCCGGGCCTGGGTCGAGCTGATCGCCCGGGTCGAGGGCCCGGTCGTCCAGGAGCTCAACGTCGTCTTCGCGACCGACTGGTTCACCGAGACCGGCGAGGACCTGCGGGACCTCGTCGCCGCCGTGCCCCCGCCCCCGAGCGAGCGGCCCGGCGCCCTGACCGGGGTCGGCGTCCAGGTGGTGCCGAGCGGTCCGGGCTTCGCGACCGAGAACAACCTGCGCCTCTTCAACGCGATGCTCTACTCCGCCGAGCGCCGGCTGTCGCTGACCAGCCCCTACTTCGTGCCCGACGACTCGCTGCTGTACGCCGTCACCACTGCTGCGCAGCGCGGCGTCGAGGTGGAGCTCTTCGTGGGCGCGACCGCCGACCAGTTCATGGTCGCCCACGCCCAGCGGTCCTACTACGAGGCCCTGCTGACCGCGGGTGTGCGGATCTGGCTCTACCCCGAGCCGTTCGTGCTCCACGCCAAGCACTTCTCGGTCGACGACACGGTCGCGGTCGTCGGGTCGAGCAACATGGACATGCGCTCGTTCGCCCTCAACTACGAGGTCGTGATGATGATGACCGGAGCGGACGCCGTCGCCCGGCTCTCGGAGGTGCAGGACACCTACCGCGCGCTGTCGACCGAGCTGACGCTCGACGAGTGGCGCACGCGCAGCCGGGGCCAGCGCTACCTCGACAACCTGATGAGGCTGACGGCCACGCTGCAGTGATCCTGCAGTGATACTGGCGCGGTGGACGAGCAGCCGACCGGGCGCACCCGGCACGTGGTGGCGCTCGTCGTGCTGGCGGTGCTGGTCAACCTGCCGCTGACCCACGCGACCCTGACCGGTACGCACCTCGAGAGCGACGACGTCGTGATCGTGACCCTGGTCGCCGACGTCGTGCTGGTGGTGGTCGCCGTGCTCCTGTGGCGCTTCGGCGGTCGACTCCGGCCGAGGCTGCGCGCGATCGCCCTCGCTGACGTGGAGCGGTGCGCCCCGGGCGGCGCGCTCGAGCAGGTCGACGGGGAGACCTACCTGGTCCGCGGCGAGGTCACCGCGATCGAGGACGGCCAGGTGGTGCTGGACGTCGGCGACCGTTCAGTGCTGGTCTACCTCGACGGCCACCGAAACCCGGTGGGTTACCAGCAGTCGGCTCAGGTGCGGGCGCGGCTGCTCTGACGTCGCGGGAGACCGGAGACCAGCACGGCGATCATCATCGTCGGGGCGAGCAGCACGAAGGCCAGCAGCGCGACCTGGATCACGGATGCGATGGACATGATTGCCTCCCGGAGAGTGTGGTGGCCGCCGGTCGTGAACGGGACGGAGCCGACCGGCTGCCAGACAGGAAGGTCTCCCCGCCGAGTCGGTTCGAAACGTGTTCTGGACAACAAGTCGTTTCCGCAGCCGACCTGAGGGACACTCTCTGGCCATGACCGGTCTGGGACAGTTCTCCGCCACCTCCATCGACGGCACCGACGTCGACCTCTCGGCGTACGACGGCGAGGTCCTCCTCATCGTCAACACCGCATCGCAGTGTGGCTTCACGCCGCAGTATCAGGGCCTCCAGAAGCTCCAGGACGAGTACGCCGGTCTCGGGTTCTCCGTCCTCGGCTTCCCGTGCGACCAGTTCGGCGGGCAGGAGCCCGGGGAGGACGCGGAGATCGCCGGCTTCTGCGAGCGCAACTTCGGGGTGACCTTCCCGCTCTTCTCCAAGGTCGACGTCAACGGCGACCGGGCGCACCCGGTCTTCCGGTGGCTTCGCTCGCAGAAGGGTGGGCTGCTGGGCAACAAGATCAAGTGGAACTTCACCAAGTTCCTGGTCGCCCGCGACGGCACCGTGATCCAGCGCTACGCGCCGACCACCAAGCCCGAGAAGATCGCCGGCGACATCCAGGCCGCCCTCAAGTCATGACGCGCTTCTCGGCCAAGACCCAGGCAGAGGCCGTGATCACCGCCGGCCGGTCCGACGTGTGGTCCGCTCTCACCGACCCGACGCTGGTGGCCGAGATGACGCCGTTCGTCCGGTCGATCACTGCCGACGGCGACCACTGGCGATGGGAGATGTCCGGGCTCAAGGTGCTCGGCGTCGGGATCGCGCCCTCGTTCACCGAGCTGATGTCCTACGACGAGCCGAGCCGCATCGACTTCCGGCACGACCCGCCGACGGGCGCGACCGAGAAGTCGGCCGTCGAGGGGTGGTACCAGCTGGCTGAGGACGACGAGGGCACCCGGCTGGTGACCTCGCTCGAGATCACCCTCGACCTGCCGTTGCCCCGGGCCTCCGGCCGAGCGGTCAAGGCGGCCATGAACGGCGTGATCGCACAGATGGGCGAGCGGTTCTCGAAGAACCTGCTCGCCCACCTGGGTGCAGAAGAGGTCGCCTAGCTCAGACCCGGGCCGACGCCTCCTCGTCGAGGTCGGCCATGTCCTCCTCGAGGGGACGTCCCATCAGGTGCGCACGCTGGAGCTTCTCGCCCTCGACGTCCACGTTGGGCAGGATCCGGTCGAGCCACGCCGGCAGCCACCAGGCCTTCTCGCCGAGCATGTAGAGCAGCGACGGGATCAGGACCGTCCGCACGATGAAGGCGTCGAAGACCACGGCCGCCGCCAGGGCGAAGCCCATGGACTTGGCGATGGCGTCGTCCTGGAGCATGAACGCTGCGAAGACGGCCGTCATGATCGTCGCCGCGGCGGTGACGACCCGGGCACTGTTGCGGAAGCCGTCGACGACGGCCTCGCGCGTCGACATGCCGTGGACGTGCGCCTCCCGCATCCGGGAGACCAGGAAGACCTGGTAGTCCATCGCCAGCCCGAAGACCACGCCGATCAGGAAGATCGGCATGAAGCTGACGATCGGCTGCCCCTGCATCAGCCCGAAGGTGCCCTCCTGGAAGATCAGCACGGTCGCACCGAGGGTGGCGAGCACGCTGACCAGGAACCCGAGCGTCGCGGTGAGCGGCACCAGGATCGAGCGGAAGACGATCATCAGCAGGATGAACGCCAGGCCGATCACGATGGCCAGGTAGATCGGCAGCGCGTGGCTGAGCCGCTCGGACACGTCGGTCTGGATCGCGGTCTGGCCCGTGATCCCGATGTCGGTGCCGGTCTGGTCCTGGATGGCGGACTGGCCGTCGCGCAGGTCCGTGAGCAGGTCCTCCGTCGCGGTGTCGTCGGGCCCGGACTTCGGGGTGATCTGCACGAGCGCGCCGGTGGCCGGCGTCGTGACGGTGCCGTCGGCGTCGCGCACGGCGTTGGTGGCGACCACCTGGGCGTTGAGGACGTCGTCCTGCTTGCCGGCCCAGTCGGCGATGTCCTGGAACGCGGTGGCACGAGCGCCGTCGCCCTGGATGTCGCGACCGTCGACGACGGCGAGCAGCGGGCCGAGCCGGCCGGCGCCGAACGCGTCGGTGACCAGGTCGGACGCCTTGCGCTGCGTGGTGTCGGTCGATGCGGTGCTGTCGGTCGGGAACGCGAGGTGCAGGTCCTTGAGCGGGATCGCGAGCGCGCCGAGGCCGACGACGACCAGGAGCGCCAGGGCGACCGGGCGCTTGCCCACGAACCGGGCCCAGCGGACGCCGTTGTTGAGGATCCGGCCGTCCTCGTCCCGCTTCGGCTGGTAGCGGCGGAAGCTGCCTCCGAAGGCCTTGGACTTGAGCACGCCGAGGATGGCGGGCAGCAGGGTCAGCGCGACGAGGACCGCGATGAGCACGGTCGCCGCCGCCGCGAGGCCCATGGCCGTGAGGAACGGGATGCCCACGACCGAGAGCGCGGACAGGGCGATGAGCACGGTGAGGCCGGCGAAGACGACCGCCGAGCCCGCCGTACCGACGGCGATGCCGACCGCTTCCGCGCGGTCGTCGGTGTGGTGGAGCTCGGTCCGGTAGCGCGCCAGGATGAAGAGCGTGTAGTCGATGCCGACCGCGAGCCCGATCATCGTCGCGAGGATCGTGGTGCTCGAGCTGACGTCCATGAAGGCGGTCAGCGCGGTGATGCCGGTGAGGCCGACCACGAGCCCGAAGACGGCGCTCAGGATCGGGAGACCAGCGGCGACGAACGAGCCGAAGGTCAGGAGCAGGACGACCAGGGCCAGCGCGATGCCGATCAGCTCGGAGGCGCCACCGCCGATCTCCTGGGTCTGCGAGCCGGAGCCGTTGGCCTCGACGGTCAGGCCGGCGTCGCGGGCCTGGTCCATGGCGTCGGTGAGCGCGGTGATCGTGGCCGGCTCGACGTCGGCGACCGTGTCCACGTCGAAGGTGAAGTCGATGGTGCCGACCCGGCCGTCCGCGGACAGCGGGGAGAGCGCCTGGGCGTTGGACCTCGCCTGAGAGGGCGGCGTACCGCTCTGCTCGGCAGCGTCGAGGATCTGCTGCGTCTGTGTCTTCGCGGCCTCGACCGGGTTCGCCAGCGCGACGTCGCCGGCCATCTGGGGCAGGCCGTCCAGGTCGGAGACCAGGGCGTCGACGGCCTTGCTGTACGTCGGGTCGTCGAGCGTGTGGCCCTTCGGCGCAGCGACGACGACGGTGACCGAGGCCTCGTCGAGGGCGTCAGCGGAGCCTGGGAACAGCTCGGACTGCAGGTCGGCGGCCTTCTCCGACGGGATGCCCGGGATCGTGAAGGCGTCGCTCATCGGCTTGGAGAAGCCGGCGGCGATGGTGATGACCGCGATGAGCAGCACCATCCATCCGGCGATGAAGTACGGCCAGCGCCGGTAGGCGGTCTTGCCGAGTCGGTGGAGCAGGGTGGCCATGGGTGGGCTCCTGTGTCGTGATGTGGGAAGGACGGGTGAGTCAGGCGAAGAGGCTGCGGGCCTCGTTGAGGTAGTGGTCGAACAGCACGTCGATGGGCCGCTCGTCCCCCTCGATGAAGGTCAGGAGGGCGGAGTCGAAGAGGGAGCCGAGGATGCGGACGGCGAGACGGGCCCGCTCGACGTCGAAGTCGGGTCCTTCGCGGTCGAGGATCAGCGCCACGAAGTCCTCGGTGATCTGCTCGAACCGCTGGTGGGCGGCGGCGAGGACCCGCGAGCTGCCCGCGAGGACCCGGCGGCTGAGGACCATCGCCTCGCGGTCGGGCTCCTTGACGGAGAGCAGCGCCTTGGCCAGCGCGCCGAGGTCCTCGACGAGCGAGCCGTGCGGACCGCCGGTGTGGAAGGTCGCCAGTGCGGCGGGCGGGATCTCGGGGATGGTGCCGAGGACGGCGTCCAGCTTGCTCGGGAAGTAGTTGAACAGGGTGCGCCGCGAGACCTCCGCGGCGTCGGCGAGGTCGTCCATCGTGAAGCCGTCGAGCCCGTGCGCGTCGGCCAGTCGCTGGGCGCACAGGGCGATGCGGTGGCTGGTCTCCCACCGCTTCTGCTCCCGCAACCCGATTGCACTTTCGCTCATGGAGTGCATTCTTGCACTATCACCCAAGGAGTGCATAATTGTGGCGGTCGTCACACCGTCCCGAGGCGGTCGACCGGGGTGGGGTGGCGCCGACTTGCCGGTAACCGAGCGGCAGGTGAAGGGTGCGAGGCATGGCCGCCACCACCTCGTCGTACTCGATCACCATGCGTCTGCACACCGCGCCGGACCACGGGATCGTCGGGGCGGTCGCCACGGCCATCGCGCAGGCCGGCGGGATCGTCACCGCGATCGACGTCGCGGAGTCCAGCCACGAGCGGCTGGTCGTCGACGTGACCTGCTCGGCGAGCGACGCCGACCACGCGAAGCTGCTCGAGCAGGCGGTCGACGCGGTCGACGGGGTGAAGGTCTACAAGACCAGCGACCGGACCTTCCTGCTCCACCTCGGCGGCAAGATCGAGGTCACCTCCAAGGTCCCGCTGCGCAACCGCGACGACCTCTCGATGGCCTACACGCCGGGCGTGGGCCGGGTGAGCATGGCGATCGCCGAGCACCCCGAGGACGTGTGGCGGCTGACGACGAAGGGCAACACCGTCGCCGTCGTCACCGACGGGTCCGCGGTCCTCGGGCTGGGCAACATCGGGCCCGGTGCCGCGATGCCGGTGATGGAGGGCAAGGCGGCGCTCTTCAAGCGCTTCGCCAACATCGACGCCTGGCCGATCTGCCTCGACACCCAGGACACCGACGAGATCGTGCGTGCGGTCGAGATGATCGCCCCCGGCTTCGGCGGGATCAACCTCGAGGACATCGCCGCGCCGCGGTGCTTCGAGATCGAACGACGGCTGCGCGCGTCGCTCGACATCCCGGTCTTCCACGACGACCAGCACGGCACCGCGATCGTCGTGCTCGCGGCGCTCACCAACGCGCTGCGGGTGGTGAAGAAGGACCTCACCGCGGTGCGGATCGTCGTCTCGGGTGGCGGCGCCGCAGGTACCGCGATCGTGACGCTCCTGCTCGCGGCCGGTGTCACCGACGTCGTGGTCGTCGACCGTACGGGCGCGCTGTCGGCGGACGACGACAGCCTCTCGCCGATCCACCAGCAGCTCGCCGAGGCCACGAACCCGCGTCGCGTCCGGGGGACGCTGCACGACGTGCTCGCGGGTGCCGACGTGTTCATCGGCGTGAGTGCCCCGCGGGTGCTCGAACCCGAGTGGATCAAGGACATGGCCGACGACGCCGTCGTCTTCGCGCTGGCCAACCCGGACCCCGAGGTCGACCCCGCGGAGGCGGAGAAGTACGCCGCGGTCGTCGCGAGCGGCCGGTCGGACTACCCCAACCAGATCAACAACGTGCTGGCCTTCCCGGGTGTCTTCCGGGGCCTGCTCGACGCCCGCGCCTCCGAGATCACCATCGACATGCTGCTGCGCGCCGCTGCCGCCATCGCGCTCGTGGTGAAGGACGACGAGCTCAACCCGAACTTCATCATCCCGACCGTCTTCCACCCCGACGTCCCCAAGGCCGTCGCGGCGGCGGTGCGGGCGACCGACTGACGCTCAGCCGACCCGTCGAGACCTAACCCCCGCCTTCGGAGGCGTAGAGCGCAGCGCCGACCACGCCGGCCTTGTTGCGCAGCTTGGCCGGGATGATCTCGGTGTCGAGGTCGAGCAGGGGCAGGAACTCGTCGGAGTCCTTGCTGACCCCGCCGCCGACGACGAAGAGGTCGGGCGAGAAGAGCATCTCGAGGGTGCGGTAGTACTTCGTCAGCCGCTTCGCCCAGTGCTCCCACGACAGGTTCTCGCGCTCGCGGGCGCTGTTGGCCGCCCGGGACTCGGCGTCGTGCCCGTCGATCTCCAGGTGACCGAGCTCGGAGTTGGGCACGAGCACGCCGTCGAGCAGGAGCGCCGAGCCGATCCCGGTGCCGAGCGTCGTGACGATCACCAGCCCGGAGCGGCCCTTCGCCGCGCCGTACCGGACCTCGGCGAGACCGGCGGCGTCGGCGTCGTTGACCACGTGGACGTCACGCCCGGTCGCGTCGGTGAAGACCTTGTCGGCGTCGGTCCCGATCCAGGACTTGTCGATGTTGGCGGCGGAGTGCACGACCCCGTGTCGTACGACGCCGGGCACGGTCACGCCGACGGCGCCGGTGCAGTCGGGGAACTTCGCCAGCAGCTCGACGAAGATCTCGGCGATGGCGTCGGGCGTGGACTTCTCCGGGGTGCGGATCCGCTCCCGCTCGGCGGCGAACTCGCCGGTCTCGAGGTCGACCGGGGCGCCCTTGATGCCGGTGCCGCCGAAGTCGATCCCGAAGGGTTGCGGGGTGCTCATGGCCCCGACCCTATGACTTCTTCGCCGCGGCCCTCTTGCGCGGTGCCCGACGGGGCCGGACCCGGACCCGCGGATCGCCGCCCTCGGGGTGGTCGACCTCGAGGTAGTCCTGGGCCGCGACGAGCAGCCCCAGGCGCGAGAACCCGTAGTGACGGGGGTCGAAGGAGGGGTGCGCCTTGCCGAGGTAGCTCCCGATCATGCCGAGCAGCGACCAGCCGTCGTCCTGGGCCGTGCTGCGGATGGCGCCCTCGAGGATCGGCTTGAGGTCGGGCAGTGCCTCGACCGGCTCGTCGTCCACGGGCTCGCCCTCGTCCTGCAGCACCTCCAGGAAGATGAACTTGTCGACCGCCGACTGCAACGCCCCCGGCGTACGACGCCGGCCGAGGCCGTAGACCCTCTTGCCCGACTCGCGCAGTCGGGTGGCCAGCCGGGTGAAGTCGCTGTCGCTGGACACGATCGCGAAGGCGTCGAGGTTGCCGGAGTAGAGCAGGTCCATCGCGTCGATGATCAGCGCCGAGTCGGTCGAGTTCTTGCCGACCGTGTTGGCGAACTGCTGGATCGGCTGGATCGCGTGCCGCCCGAGCTCGACCTTCCACCCGCTCAGCTGCTGGGTCGTCCAGTCGCCGTACGCCCGCTTGACGGTCGGGACGCCGTACCGCGCCAGCTCCGCGAGGATCGCGGCTGCGTGGGAGGGGGACACGTTGTCGGCATCGATGAGCACGGCCAGTCGAGCGGCGGGATCGGTCACGTCGACCACCCTAGGGCGCGTGCCAGCGACTTTACATTTGGTTACCTCTTGTCAAGGTGGTTGACATTCCGTACCGTGCTGTCAAGCAACGCACGTGACCGTCGTCACCGACCGGAGGCATGGGGAATGTCCGAGATCGCACGCAGCACCGTCCCGACCGGGTCCACCGACACCTGGAAGGACAAGAAGCGCTACCTCTGGTTGATCGGGCTCGTGGTCCCGTCGCTGGCCTTCATCGGCTACGGCATGTGGTCGCTGACCGGCTGGAGCGCGTGGTTCTGGATCGGGCCGGTGGTGATCCTGGTGGTCGTCCCCGCGATCGACCTGGTCGCCGGGCTCGACCGGTCCAACCCGCCCGACGACGTGATCGAGGCGCTCGAGAAGGACCGCTACTACCGCTGGATCACCTACCTCTTCCTCCCGATCCAGTACGCCGGCTTCGTCGGCGCGATGTACCTCATCGGCGGCGACGACATCTCCACGTTCGCGAAGGTCGGCCTGGCCGTCTCGATCGGCTGCATCGGCGGGATCGGCATCAACACCGCCCACGAGCTCGGCCACAAGCGCGAGGCCAACGAGCGCTGGCTCTCCAAGATCGCGCTCGCGCAGAGCTTCTACGGCCACTTCTACATCGAGCACAACCGTGGCCACCACGTGCGCGTCGCGACGCCGGAGGACCCGGCCAGCAGCCGGGTCGGCGAGAGCTTCTACGAGTTCTGGCCGCGCACCGTCGTCGGTTCGCTCCGGTCCGCCTGGCGGATCGAGAAGCGTCGCTACGCCCGCAAGCAGCAGCACCCGTTCCGCCTCGGCAACGACGTCCTCAACGCGTGGCTGATGTCCGCGGTGCTCTGGGGCGCGCTCGTCGCGTGGCTGGGGGTCGGGATCCTGCCCTACCTGGTCATCCAGGCGGTCGTCGGCTTCTCGCTGCTCGAGGTCGTCAACTACATGGAGCACTACGGGATGCTCCGCCAGAAGGTGGGGGTCGGTGACCGCGAGCGCTACGAGCGGGTCGACCCGTCGCACTCGTGGAACTCCAACAACATCGCGACCAACGTGCTGCTCTACCACCTGCAGCGCCACAGCGACCACCACGCCAACCCGACCCGGCGCTACCAGTCGCTGCGCGACTTCGAGGAGTCGCCGGTGCTCCCGACCGGGTACGCCGGGATGATCGTGCTCGCCATCGTCCCCGCGGTCTGGCGCCGGGTGATGGACCCGCGGGTGCTCGACCACTTCGACGGGGACCTGTCGCGGGCCAACCTCAGCCCGCGCAAGCGGGACAGGATCCTGGCGGCGTACCCGCCGCCGTCCCCGGCTGTCTCCGATGGTTTCGAGACAGGCGCAAGCGCGCCTTCCTCAACCAACGGAGAGGTCGACGAGGTGCTGGCCGCTCGCTGCCCGGGCTGCGGCTACACCTACGACGTCGCGACCGGCGACGAGCACGAGGGCTTCGCGGCCGGCACCGCCTGGGCCGACGTCCCGGACAGCTGGTGCTGCCCGGACTGCGGCGTGCGCGACAAGGTCGACTTCGTGCCGCTGACCGAGGCCGTAGCCTGACCCGTGTGACCACCCGCGAGCGCATCGTCGAGGCCGCGGTGGCCCTGACCACCGAGTCGGGCTGGTCCGCGGTGACGATGGGCGCGATCGCCGAGCGGGTGGGTGTCAGCCGGCAGACCGTCTACAACGAGGTCGGCAGCAAGCAGGGGCTCGCCGAGACGATGATCCTGCACGAGCTCGACCGCTTCCTCGGTGTCGTGACGCTCGCGTTCGACGACCATCCCACCGACCTGGTCGCGTCCATCCGCGCGGCCTCCGAGGGCGTGCTCGAGCTGGCGCTGGACAACAAGCTGCTGCACGCGGTGGTCTCGGCCACCCATGGCGCCGACACCGAGCTGTTGCCGCTGCTCACCACCCACGCCGAGTCGCTGCTGGCCGCGGCCAAGGTCGTCGTGGCCGAGCGCCTGACGCCGTACGACGTGGGCCTGGACGCCCGCCACCTCGACGCGGCCATCGACATGGTCGTGCGCGTCGTGCTCAGCCACGTCATGCAGCCGTCGGCATCGCCTGCCGACACCGCCGACGACATCGCCTGGATCGCGCAGCGGGTCCTGCGGAGCTAGGCCGCCGCGCGGGACTTCGCGATCTGCACGGCGTCGTGGAAGGCCTTCACGACGTACGGCGGCACCTTGAGCCCGCGCTTGTGCGCCCACAGCAGCTCGCGCTCGACGCGGGAGATCTGGCCGGCGAAGGTGTCGGCGTCGTCGGCGATGCCGAGGGTGGCGAGCATGTCGCCGAAGTCGGCCTTCTGCGTCGCGTCGTTGGCACCCACCGGTGCGAAGGAGAGGCTGCGCATCCGGCGGACCATCCAGCGCTGCCAACCGGCCAGCTGCTCCCAGAGACCGCGCGCCGAGATCTGGTAGAAGGCGTAGTGGCCGGGCTCCTGGCGCTTGATCGGCGCGATCACCGTCTGGGCGATCGCGTCCTCGCCCATCTCCACGACCCCGTCGTGGAGCAGGTTGTAGGCGAGGACGGCGGAGCGCTCGGTGGCCATGCCGGTCAGGTAGTAGAGCATCCGGCAGACGTCCTGGAAGGAGTCGAGGTGGGCGAGCGCGCCGAGGACCTTCATCTTCACGCCGAGGGATGTCAGGTCGGGCTCGGCGCCGGGTCGGCCGAGCTGCACCTGCAGCTCGTCGAGGATCAGCCCGTGCTGGATCTCCTGCGGCTGCCAGACCTCGGCGTAGAAGCGCCGGTCGATCTCCGGCGGGTCGGGGAGCAGGGTCGTCAGCTCCAGGACGTTGCGGTCGACCTCGAGCTCGACGCGCGCCATGTAGTCGAGGACGTGGCCGTAGCGCTGCTCGAACTCGACGGGTCGCCGCACGGTGTAGTCGACCGACGCCAGGTCGATCGGGGGGTGCTCGAGACCCAGACGATCGACGTGATCGGCGAGTCTCGCCTCGACGAGGGTGGACGACTTCATGGCGAAATCCTATGTTCTGGTTCGGGGTGGGCACATCCGGGAGAACCCGTAGGGTCTTCGATGTGACGGACGAGGCCGGATTGGCCGGAGTGGGTGGCGTACGTCTCGGCACCGCCACCGGCCGGGCGGTCGTGGCCGCCGCCGTCCTCGGCTCGGGCATGACGATGCTCGACGGCACCGTCGTCAACGTCGCCCTCCACACCATCGGCGAGGATCTCGACGCGTCGCTGGCCCAGCTGCAGTGGGTGCAGAACGGCTACCTGCTGTCGCTGGCCAGCCTGATCCTGCTCGGCGGGTCGTTGGGAGACCGCTACGGCCGCCGGCGGATCTTCGTGATCGGCACGATCTGGTTCGCCGCGGCGTCCATGCTCTGCGGGCTGGCGCCCAACCCCGAGGTCCTGATCGCCGCCCGGATCCTGCAGGGTGCCGGCGCAGCACTGCTCACGCCCGGGAGCCTGGCGATGATCCAGGGCGCGTTCGTCCAGACCGACCGGGCCAAGGCGATCGGCTCGTGGGTCGGCCTCGGCGGCATCGCGTCCGCGATCGGGCCGTTCGTCGGTGGCGCTCTCGTGGAGTACGCCAACTGGCGCTGGATCTTCCTCATCAACCTGCCGATCGCCGTCGCCACGGTGGTGATCGCGCAGAAGGCCGTCCCGGAGACGCTCGACCCCCATGCGCCGCGGCGGCTCGACTTCCGTGGCGCCCTGCTCGCCGCGACGGCGCTCGGTGGCCTGACCTACGCGCTGATCGAGTGGGGCGGATCGCTCGCGCCGTACGCCGTCGGGGTCGCGGTGCTCGCGACCGCGGCGTACGTCGTCTCCGAGCGCCGCAGCACCCACCCGATGCTGCCGTTGGGCATCTTCGCCGACCGCACCTTCAGCGCCGCGAACGCGATGACGCTGCTCGTGTACGCCGCCCTGGGTGCCGTGTTGTTCTTCCTGGTCCTGCAGCTGCAGACCGTGAGCGGCTACGGCGCCCTCCAGGCCGGCATCTCCACCCTGCCGATCACCGTCTGCATGCTCCTCCTGGCGTCGAGGGGCGGCGCCCTCGGCACCCGCATCGGTCCGCGGATCCCGCTGACCGTCGGGCCGCTGGTGATGGCGCTCGGGACCCTGCTGCTGCTCCGCGTCGGCGACGACGTCAACTACTGGACCGACGTGCTGCCCGGCCTGACGATCTTCGGCCTCGGGCTCGCGCTCATGGTCGCGCCCCTGACGGCGACGGTGCTCGCGGCCGCACCCGACGAGCACGCCGGTATCGCGAGCGGCGTCAACAACGCCGTGGCGCGCGCGGGCTCGCTGCTCGCGGTGGCCGCGCTGCCGGTCGCCGTCGGCCTCGGCGGGGAGGAGTACGCCGATCCGGTCGCGTTCGACGCGGCCTACCACTCGGCCACGATCATCTGCGCCGTGCTGCTCGCCGCAGGCGGGCTCCTCTCGTGGGTGACGATCCGCAACCCGGGGGTCTAGACTCGGCTCGTCTCGATGCGCATCACGAAACGAGTTGCATCATGCGCAACAAGGTAACGACCAGTCAGACCATGACCCGGCTCCTGGAGCACGCGCGCTACGAGGTGCTGCCCACGGCCTCGACCGAGGACAAGGTGCTCGGCCACGTCCCGCGCGACGTGACCGTCACGGTGACCGCTTCGCCCGGCAAGGGACTCGAGGCGACGCTGGACCTCGCGGAGCGCCTGGCTGGCCACGGCTACACCGTCGTCCCTCACCTCGCCGCGCGCATGATCACCGGACGCACCGAGCTCGAGGAGATCTGCGGGCGGCTGACCGGCAAGGGCATCACTCGGGTCTTCGTGCCGGGCGGGGATGCCGAGCCGGCCGGCGACTACGCGGATGCCCTGTCCCTGCTGGAGGATCTCGCCCACCTCGGGCACCCCTTCGAGCAGGTCGGCATCACGGGCTACCCGGAGTCGCACCCGACGATCCACGACGACCTGACCGTCCAGTCGATGTGGGACAAGCGCCGCTACGCCACCCACATCGTGAGCAACCTGACCTTCGACCCCGCGGTGGTCCGCGACTGGGTGGGCCGGCTCCGGGGCCGCGGCATCACCATGCCGCTGCTGCTCGGCATCCCCGGCCCGGTGGACCGGACCAAGCTGCTCTCGATGGCGACCAAGATCGGGGTCGGCGAGTCCACCCGCTTCCTGGCCAAGCACAAGGGCACGTTCGCGCGCCTGGCCGCGCCGGGCGGCTTCACCGGCGAGCGGTTCCTCGAGAAGTGCGCACCCGCGCTCGGCGAGCCGACCGCGCTGGTCGAGGGGCTGCACGTCTTCACGTTCAACCAGGTCGCCGAGACCGAGGCGTGGCGCCAGGACCTGCTCGCGCGGCTCAGTCGCTGAGTCGTCGTACCGACTCCGGCACCGGCAGGTCGACGGCCCACGGCGCGGGTACGGCGGGGTCGAGCACGGTCCGCACCGGGACCAGCCCGCTCCAGACCCCGGGGTCGGCGTCCGCCTCCTCGGGTGTGGCCGGCCAGCCGTCGCTGATCTTCAGCAGCCAGTTGTCATCGGTGATCGGCAGCGCCATCGCGAGCGAGGCGGCCAGCTCCTTGCGGGTCGACGCCCGCACCTCGGCCGTCCGACCCGGCAGGATCACCTCGCTGAACAGGTCGAGCGCCGCGTCGCGCTCGTCGGCGGACAGGGTGGCCAGGCGCCCGCGGATCGTCGCGGAGCGGTAGTTGACCGACGACTCGAACGTCGTCGGCGCGACGGCGAGCGCGTCGATCGCGAAGACGGTCAGGACCGCCGGTGAGCCGGCTGCCACCTGCCGTAGTGCCCCGGCGCCCGTGGAGCCGTGCAGGAGCACCCGGTCGCCGTCGCGGGCGTAGAGCATCGGGACCGCCAGGGGCTCGCCGTCGACGACGGTCGAGAGCACCCCGGCCCACTGGGAGTCCAGGACGGCGTCAAGGGTCGCGCGATCGGTCACGCCGTACTCCGCGAGGCGGTGGAGCTCGTCCACGTCAGCCCGCCGTCAGGTCGAGGGTGAAGAAGCAGCTGTAGCCGCTCTCGGCGTACGCGCCGAAGGGACCGCACGGCACGAACCCGACGCTGGCGTAGAGGCCGCGGGCCGGGGCGAACACGTCCGGGGTGCCGGTCTCGAGGCTGAGCCGGGTCATGCCGCGCTCGCGCGCGAGCGCGACCAGGTGGTCGACCATCGCCCGGCCGACGCCGCGCCCACGGGCGCCCTCGGCGGTGTGCATCGACTTGAGCTCGGCCTGTCCGTCGCCCAGGTCCTTGATCGCGCCGACACCGAGGAGCTCGCCGCCGAGGCGGTAGCTGCAGAACGTGATCGCCGGGTCGAGGAGCCCCTCGACGTCGAGCGCGTGCACGTCCTCCGGTGGGCTGTGCGCGTTGCCGAAGGCCACGTGCGTCTCGAGCAGGCGGCGTACGTCGTCCGTGCGCGGGTCGTCGACCGCGATCGTTCCCTCCACGAGCCGAACGCTAGACCAACCGGTGGTTGAGGAGGGCGGCGAGCGCTGCCTCCAGGCGGGCGTCGCCGGTCTCGACGACCGTCAGCGGCAGCCCGATCCGTTCGGCTGCCTCGGTGGCGAGCCGACGCAGCTCGTCGTCGGGCTGCTGGGCCAGCCACACGACGCGGGTGTAGTTGCCGAAGTAGGTGTCGCGCAGGTCCGGGTAGCGGTCGAGGCCGAGCTCCTGGAGGACGGTCCGCGCGAACGACCGCACCAGGAAGTCGGTGAGCAGGTAGGTGCCCGGCTGCTCGGTGAAGAACGTCTTGATCCGCGACGGGCCGGCGTAGAGGTCGTAGCAGTGGAGTCCCGGCAGCCGCGGGAGGTCGAGCTCGTCGCAGAGAGCGTCGAGGGCGCCGTACGTGCCGCAGTCGGCGTAGCCGACGACGACGGAGGAGTACGACGGGCGCAGGTCGGCCACCAGCCGGCGAACCTCGTCGGCGATCAGGTGCGGCTGGTTGTGGAGCAGCGGCGGGAGCGGGTGGACGTCGACCGGCCAGTCGTGGCGGTCGACGATCTCCTTGCAGGGCTGGGCGATCGCGCCACAGGCGATGAGGGCGGCGCGGCTAGAAGCCGAGCTGGTCGACGAACTTGTCGTTGAAGTCGGGGCGGTCGGAGAGCTCGACATAGGCCACCTCCTCCAGCAGTGCCTCGGCACCGGCGCGCTCGCGGATCGAGAGCAGGGCCATCTTCGCGCCCTCGCCCGCGACGTTGCCGGCCGCGACGATGCGCAGCACCGGCAGCTTGGGCACCAGTCCGATGCGTACGGCTGAGGCGGCCGAGAGGTAGCTGCCGAACGAGCCGGCGAGCAGCACCTGCTGGACGTCGCGGTGCTCGAGCCCGAGCTCCTCGAGGAGCAGCGTCCACCCGGTGGAGATCGCGGCCTTGGCGAACTGCAGCTCGCGGACGTCGCGCTGCGAGATCACGACGCAGTCCTCGGGCTCGGCGTCGGGGGCCGGACGGTGGAGCACGAACACCCGCTCCTGGCCGATCATCGTGAGGCGGTCGGCGAGCGCCGGGACGAGCTCCTTGGCGACGTCGTCGGGCACGAAGCGGCCGGACGCGTCGAGCAGCCCGACCTTGACCAGCTCGGCGACCGCGTCGACCAGCCCGGAGCCGCAGAGCCCCTTCGGCTCGACGTCCCCGATCACGCCCAGCTCCACATCGTCGCCGAGCTTGATCACCTCGATCGCTCCGTCAGCAGCGCGCATCCCGCAGCGGATCGCGCCACCCTCGAACGCCGGGCCCGCGGGGGCCGCCGTCGAGAGGATCCGGTCGCCGTCGCTGAGCACGATCTCGCAGTTGGTGCCGACGTCGATGAAGAGCCGGGTGCGCTTGTCGCGGTCCATCCCGCTGGCGAGCATCCCGGCGACGATGTCGCCGCCGACGTAGGCACCCAGGGCGGGGAAGAAGACGGCGCGGGCACGCGGGTGGAGGGTGAGGCCGACCTCGGAGGCGAGCACGGTCGGCGGCTGGGCGACCGACATGACGAACGGCGCGACGCCGAGCGGCTCGGGGTCGATGCCGAGGACGAGCGCGGTCATCGTGGCGTTGCCGGCGATGGCGACCTCGTAGACCTGGCCCGGGTCGACGCCGCCCTCGCGGCAGACCTGCTCGGCGAGCTCGGCCAGGGTCGCGCTGGCGGCCTGCTGCAGGCGGCCCAGGGTGTCGGGGTCCATCATCACCGCGCTGATCCGGGTGATGACGTCGCCGCCGAAGGGCTGCTGCTTGTTGAGCATCGAGGCCACGGCGACGGGGGTGCCGGTGGCGACGTCGAGCAGGGTCGCGACCACGGTGGTCGTGCCGAGGTCGAACGCGATGGCGAACTGGGTGGCGGTCGTGTCGCCGGCCTCGACGTCGATCAGCGCCTCGTCGACGATCACGGCCGTCACCTTGAAGTCGGCGCCGCGGAGCACGGTCGGCAGCCGGCGGAGCAGGTGCAGGTCAGGCTCGGGCTCCAGGTCGGTGATCGCGTCGAGCAGTCGCTGGAGGTCGGAGCGCTGGTCGGCGAGGGTCGCCTCCTCGAGCTCGACGTACCGCTTCTGGATCGCCGGCCGGAGGATCACCTGGCGCCCGACGCCGACGGTCGCGGCCTTGGGGCGGGTGGTGAGCGGGGGTACGTCGACGACGAGGTCGCGGGTCGCGTTGACGAGGCAGGCCAGCCGCCAGCCCTCGTCGAGCTGGTCGCGGCTGAAGGTCTTGAGGTCGTGGCGGGTGATCGGGGTGGTGCCCTCGACCCTCACCTTGCACTTGTGGCAGGTGCCGTGACCGCCGCAGGTGGAGTCGATCGCGATGCCGTTCCACGACGCGGAGTCGAAGACCGTGACGCCCGGGGGTACCCGCACCTGGCGCTGGGTGGTGCGCTCCGGGTCCGGGTCGAGCACCGTGAACGACAGCTCGACCCGGCCGGTGCAGTCGTGCTCGCCTGTCATGCGGAGGCGGCCGCCTTGGCGCGGTGGGCCGCGATCCAGGCCATGCCCCACTCGTCGTGGTCCATGAACACGTCGGCAGCCTTGACCGCGTCGACGATCTGGGGCGTGCGGGTGTCCATGATCGCGCTGGTGAGCCCGGCGGTCATCGCCATCGGCAGCCAGGCGGCGCCGAGGGTGTGCCGGTCGGGCATGCCGAACGACGTGTTGGAGGCGCCGCACGTCATGTTGACGCCGAACTCGTCGCGGATCCGGCGCATCGTCTCCCAGGTGACCCGCGAGGTGGAGGTGTCGGCGCCGATCGGCATCGCCAGCGGGTCGATCACGATGTCGGCCTGCGCGATGCCGTACTCCTCGGTGGCGACCCGGATGATCTTGGCCGTCAGGTCCAGGCGCTTGTCGGCCTCCATCGGGATCTCGTCGTGGTCGTTGGGCAGCGCGATGATCGCGGCGTCGTACTTCTTGACGAGGGGGAGGATCGCGGCGAGCCGGTCGTCCTCGGCGGTGACCGAGTTGACCAGCGCGCGGCCCTGGTAGACCGCGAGCCCGGCCTCGAGCGCCTCGATGACCGAGGAGTCGATGCAGATCGGCTTGTCGGTGATGCTCTGGACGAGCTGGATCGCACGAGCGAGCAGGTCGGCCTCATCGGTGAGCGGGACGCCCATGTTGACGTCGAGCACGTCGGCGCCGCCCTCGACCTGAGCGATCACGTCGCGCTCGATCGCGGACAGGTCGCCGGCGCGGAGCTGCTCCTGGAAGATGCGTCGGCCGGTCGGGTTGATCCGCTCGCCGATCAGGCAGAAGCGCTGGTCGTGGCCGAGGACGACCTCGGCCCCGGTGCCCCTGAGGACGGTGTGGAGACTCACGCCGGGACCTTGGCGCGCTTCTCGTTCATGAACGCCTTGGCGCGCTTCACGGTCTGCGACGCGTCCGCGGCGTAGCCGTCGGCGCCGACGGCGTCGGCGTACTCCTGCGTGACCGGAGCACCGCCCACCATGACGATCACCTGGTCGCGGAGGCCGGCCTTCTCGAGCGCGTTCATGTTGGCCTTGAACATCGGCATCGTGGTGGTGAGGAACGCCGAGAAGCCGACGATGTCGGGCTGGTGCTCCTCGATCGCGGCCACGAACTTCTCCGGCGCGACCTGGACACCGAGGTCGATCACCTCGAAGCCGGCGCCCTCGAGCATGATGTTGACGAGGTTCTTGCCGATGTCGTGGACGTCGCCCTTGACCGTGCCCATCAGGAACTTGCCGATGGTCTCGATCCCGCCCTCGATCAGCAGCGGGCGGAGCCGCTCCATCGCGCCGGCCATGGCGCGACCGGCGATGAGCATCTCCGGCACGAAGAAGTCGCCGCGCTCGAAGCGGGCACCGACCTCCTCGAGCGACGGGATGAGCGCGTCGAAGAGCAGCGTCTGCGGCTCCATGTCGAGCGTCAGTCCCTCCTCGGTCAGCTCCAGCACACGGGGGGCGTTGCCGACGAGGGTCTCGTCGTACAGGCCCTGCAGGATGTCTTCGGGTGTCATGCCACGCCCTCCTTGGTGGTGGTGTTCGGGGTGCGCCCGCGCAGCAGTGCCGAGAGCTGCGTGGCGTGCGTCGAGAGGTTGCGACCGAGCTCGTCGAGCCGGTCCTCCAGCCGAGCGGTGGGTCCCGAGATGCCGAGCGCCGCGACGACGTCGCCGCGGGGTCCTTGGACGGGTACGGCGATGCCGGTCAGGCCGACCTCGAGCTCGTCGCGGGTGATCGCCCAGCCGCGCTTGCGCGTGCGCATGCCGTCGCGGCGCAGCTGCTCCGGCTCGCTGATCGTCGTGTCGGTGAGCTGCTCGAGCGGCGTCTGCGGGACCGGCAGCGCGCCCCAGGCGTAGAAGACCTTGCCGAGCGCGGACGTGTGGGCCGGGACCTCGATCTCGGTCCAGTCGCGGGTGCCGAGCAGGTAGCGCGAGTCGACCTGCGCGACCTGGACGACCAACTCTCCGCGGGTCACGGAGAGGTGCACGGTCTCGTGGGTGTCCCCGCCGATCCGCTCCATGGCCGGCCGCGCGAGGCGGACCAGCTCCTCCCACGGGTCGTGGCGCGCGGCGTACAGCCAGAAGAGGCTGCCGGCGACGTACGACCCGCTCGCGTCGCGCTCGACCAGGCCGGTGCGCTCGAGGGCGGTGAGCATCCTCGACGTCGTCGACTTCGCGAGCCCGCTGGCCTCCTGGAGGTCGGCGAAGGTCAGCGGCTGGTCGGCGTGCACGACCGTCGAGACCAGCTGGGCGGCGCGGTCGACCGCCTGCGTGCCGGTGCTTGTCTCGGCCATGCTTCCACTCTGTGCTTCCGTGGGGTTCCATGATGTGGAACTCTGGTCCCACATCATGAGGTTAGGTTGGAGGACCGATGTTCCGCAACAAGATGCCGCGCTACGAGATCCTGTCCGAGGACGCGATGGCCACCCTCGACCAGGGTTGGCGTCGGCTGATGACCGAGATCGGCGTCGAGTTCATGGACGACCGGGCTCTCGACCTGTTCCGCGCCGCCGGTCAGCGCGTGGAGGACAAGACGGCGTTCCTCGACCCGGACTGGGTGCTCGAGCAGGTGGCGAAGGCGCCCCGTGAGTTCGACCTCCAGGCCCGCAACCCCGCCAACAACGTGCACGTCGGTGGCGACTCGATGGTGTTCAGCGGCGTCTACGGCCCGCCGTTCGTCCGCGAGGGCGACGTCCGCCGGGACGGGACGATGGAGGACTTCAAGAACTTCACCCGCCTCGCCCAGAGCTTCGCCGTCCTCGACTCCGCCGGCGGTGTGATCACCGAGCCCAACGACACCCCGCTCGACAGCCGGCACCTCGACATGACCTACGCGCTGCAGACGCTGACCGACAAGATCTACATGGGCAACGTGGTCTCCGGGGTCAACGCCGCGGACACCATCGCGATGACCGAGATCCTCTTCGGCTCCCGGGCGTCGATCGAGGAGACGCCCGCGCTGATCTCGCTGATCAACTGCAACTCCCCGCTGCGCTGGGACGACCGGATGCTCGAGGCGCAGTTCGAGTACTCCTCGGCCAACCAGCCCGTCATCCTGACGCCGTTCATCCTGATGGGTGCGATGTCGCCGGTCACGATCCCGGCCGCGCTGGTGCAGCAGATCGTCGAGGCGCTCTCGGGGATCGCGCTCTCGCAGCTGATCCGCCCCGGCTGCCCGGTGGTCTTCGGGTCGTTCCTCTCCAACATCGACATGCAGTCCGGCTCGCCGACGTTCGGCACGCCGGAGTCGGGCATCGGGCTGCTGTGCACCGGACAGATCGCGCGGCACTTCGGGCTGCCGTTCCGCACCGGCGGTGGGCTCACGTCCTCGCAGGTCCCGGATGCCCAGGCCGGCTACGAGGCGCTGATGACGATGATGCCGACCTTCCTGGCCGGCGCGAACTTCGTCATGCACTCCGCCGGCTGGCTCGAGGGCGGCCTGGTCGCCGGCTTCGAGAAGTTCGTCATCGACGCGCAGCTGGTCGAGATGCTCCAGCACGAGTTCACGCCCCTGGAGATCGACGAGGCCTCGATGGCCTTCGACGCGCACGAGGAGGTCGGCCACGGCGGCCACTTCCTCGGGGCGATGCACACGATGGAGCGGTTCCGGACCTGCTTCTACCGGCCCTTCCTCAACTCGTCGGACAACTACGAGCGGTGGATGCGCAACGGCGCCCAGGACACCGCGGCCCGCGCCGCGGACATCTACAAGAAGCGGCTGGAGGACTACGAGCAGCCGCCCCTGGACGAGGCGATCCGCGAGGAGCTCGAGGCCTTCGTCGTACGCCGGCGGGCGGAGCTCGGCGACTGAGTCGGTCGCGAGCGGTCTGGACCATCTGCCCCTGAGAAGTGTCGAGATCGAGCGCTCGGGAACCGTCTCCTCATGACCTGGGTCACCACGCCGATCGGGGGAGACATGACCACACAGCTGCAGCCGGTGGAGCACACGCAGGACGTGGCTCTCGCGCCAGCGTTCGAGAGCAAGGCCGTCACGCGCGTGCGCGGCCTCGGCGACCTGATGAGCCGCCGGCCCGAGCTGGCCGGGGTCTACAGCCCCGCCGACGTCGCGACCGAAGCGGTGCGCTGGTCCGCCTGACTCCTTGTGCCTAACTGGAGTGAGTCACTAGACTTTCTCCATGGAGCCGCCGCGCATCGCACTGCCGATGACCGGTGCCCTCGTCGTCGGCGCGATCGCGCTGACGGAGTCCTTCGCGCTGCTGCCCGCCGCCATCGCGGCGTACGGCGCCGCTTGGTGGGTGCTCAGACTCGGCCGGGAGACCCCGGCGGGAGCGGAGAATCGATGACACAGACGACCGAGGACCGGACCCGGCAGGAGCAGCGTGCAGCCACCTGGGCGCGCGAGCTCGCCGACCTCCTGCAGCGGCGACCCGAGCTGGCCGGCGTCTACGGCCCGGCGGACCTCACCGCCGAGAGCGTCCGCTGGTGTGCGTGACTCGTTGGTTGAGGAAGGCGCGCTAGCGCCTGTCTCGAAACCCCGACAGCCGACCATCGGCGCCGCGCACCGCAGCTCTGCGGCTCACCGGGTTTCGAGACGGTTGCTGCGCAACCTCCTCAACCACCGGGCTACCGGAAGACGACCGTCCGCGACCCGTTGAGCAGCACCCGCGACTGCGAGTGCCAGCGGACGGCGCGGGAGAGCACCTGCGCCTCGACGTCGCGACCGGCGGAGACGAGCTGGTCCTGGTCGTAGCCGTGGTCGACGCGCATCACGTCCTGCTCGATGATCGGGCCCTCGTCGAGGTCGCCGGTGACGTAGTGGGCGGTCGCGCCGACCAGCTTCACGCCCCGGTCGAAGGCCTGGTGGTAGGGCTTGGCGCCCTTGAAGCTCGGCAGGAACGAGTGGTGGATGTTGATCGCCCGTCCCGACAGCTGCCGGCAGAGCTCGTCGGACAGCACCTGCATGTAGCGGGCCAGGACGACCAGGTGGACGTCGTACTCCCCGACGAGGCGCAGCAGCTCGGCCTCGGCCTCCGGCTTCGTGTCCGGCGTGACCGGCACGTGGTGGAAGGGGATGCCGTACGACGCGGCGAGGGCGCCGGCATCGGGGTGGTTGGAGACGACGGCCGGGACCTCGATCTGCAGCGAGCCGGTGCTGGCCCGGAAGAGCAGGTCGTTGAGGCAGTGCAGGTGCTTCGAGACCATGATCAGCGTGCGGTACGGCGCGGTCGCGTCCCAGAGCTCGAAGCGCATCTCGAACTCCGCGGCCACCGCGGCGAACTCCTCGCGCAGCGCGGCCGCCTCCGTCGCTCCCGGCACCTCGAAGTCGATCCGCATGAAGAAGCGCTTCGTCAGCGGGTCACCGAACTGCTGGCTCTCCAAGATGTTGCCGCCGTGCGCGACCAGGAAGCCGGACACGGCGTGCACGATGCCGGGTCGGTCCGGGCAGGAGAGAATGAGGACGTAGTCCCCTGCGGCGATGGTCGGGGTGGCGAGGGAGGGCACGGAGCCGCCTTTCGATCCGGTCGTTCAGTTGTTGCGCTGGCCGAAACGAAGTCTGCGATACGCAACAGTGGCTGCGCTAGTCTCCGCCCATGAGCGACGGCAGCGCGGGCGTCCAGTCGGTCGACCGGGCGCTCACCATCCTCGAGGTGCTCGCTCGCGTCGGCGAGGCCGGGGTCACCGAGATCGCCGGTGAGCTCGACGTCCACAAGAGCACGGCGTTCCGCCTGGTCAGCACGCTCGAGGCGCACCGCCTCGTCGAGCAGACCTCCGAGCGCGGACGCTACCGGCTCGGCGTCGGCGTGCTGCGCCTGGCCGGCGCGACGACCGCCCGGCTCGACCTGGTCCAGGAGGCGCGGCCGGTGTGCCGCCAGCTGGCCGCCGACACCGGCGAGACCGTCAACATCGCCGTGCTGTCCGAGAGCTCGGCGCTCTACCTCGACCAGATCGCCGGCTCGTCCGCGCTCCAGCCGCACAACTGGGTCGGCCAGCACATCCCGCTGCACGCCACCAGCAACGGCAAGGTGCTGCTCAGTGGTCTGGACGACAAGCAGGTCGCCGACCTGCTCGGCACCCTGTCGCGCTACACGCCGACGACGATCACCAAGAAGGGCAAGCTCCGCGAGGAGCTGGCTGCCGTCCGGGAGCGCGGGTACGCCGTCGCGGTGGACGAGCTCGAGGAGGGGCTGACCGCGATCGCCGCTCCGATCCGCAACGCGCACGGCGACGTGGTCGCCTCGATGAGCGTCTCCGGACCGACGTTCCGGCTCTCCGACGCGCGGGTCGAGGATGTCGTCCCCCAGCTCGTCGAGGCCGCGGCGGAGGTCTCGCACCGGCTCGGTTGGGGTCACCGCTGAGTTACAACTCGCCGCATTCGCTTGACGACCCGGTGACCTGACTCCATCCTCAGGACAACAACCAAGTTGCGCGGAGAGCACTGGGTTGCGCCATACGCAACCGGGTGTCCACGCAGGATGGGGTCGACAGGTGGCCGAGCTCTACCTCGACGGCGCGTGGGTGAGCGCGCGGGGTGGCGCGCGCCGCGAGATCCGCTGCCCGGCCGACGGCACCCTGGTCGTCGAGGTCGACGAGGCGGATGCCGAGGACACCGAGCTCGCCATCGCGGCTGCCCATCGGGCCTTCCACTCCGGTCCCTGGGCCTCGACGTCGAGTCGCGAGCGGGGTGACCTGCTGCTCGCCGTCGCCGACCTCCTCGAGCGCGACACCGACACGATCGCCCGGATGGAGTCGCTCGACACCGGCAAGCGCCTGGTCGAGAGCCAGTACGACGTCGCCGACGTCGTCTCCGTCTTCCGCCACTACGGCCGGATCGCCGCCGAGGACGCCGGCCGGATGGTCGACACCGGCAACCCCGACGTGGTCAGCCGGATCGTGCACGAGCCGGTCGGCGTCTGTGCGCTGATCACCCCGTGGAACTACCCGCTGCTCCAGGTCTCCTGGAAGGTCGCGCCCTGCCTGGCCGCCGGCAACACCTTCGTCCTCAAGCCCAGCGAGCTCACCCCGCAGACCGCGATCCACCTGATGCGCCTGTTCGAGGAGGCCGGGCTGCCGGCCGGGGTCGGCAACCTCGTGCTCGGCGCCGGCGCCACTGCGGGTGCACCGCTCTCCACGGACCCACGCGTCGACCTGGTCTCCTTCACCGGCGGGCTCGAGACCGGGCGCCGCCTGATGGCCGCGGCCGCGGGGACGGTCAAGAAGGTGGCGCTGGAGCTCGGCGGCAAGAACCCCAACATCGTCTTCGCCGACGCCGACCTCGACGTGGCGCTCGACTTCGCGCTGACCGCCGTCTTCCTCCACTCCGGCCAGGTCTGCTCGGCGGGCGCCCGGCTCGTCGTCGCCGAGGAGATCCACGACGAGTTCGTCGACCGGCTGGTCGCGCGCGCCGAGCTGATCCGGCTCGGCGGACCGTTCGACGACAAGGCCGAGACCGGCCCGCTCACGAGCGCCGCCCACCGCGACAAGGTCGAGGCGTACGTCGCGCGCGGCCTCGCCGAGGGTGCCGTGCTCCGCACGGGTGGCGCGCGCCCCGCCGACCCCGCTCTCGCCGACGGCTTCTACTACCTGCCGACCATCCTCGACGGCTGCACCAGCACGATGTCGGTGACCCAGGACGAGTCCTTCGGGCCGGTCCTCACCGTCGAGACGTTCACGGACGAGGACGACGCCGTCCGCATCGCCAACGACAGCATCTACGGACTGGCCGGAGCGGTCTGGACCCAGGACGCCGGACGCGGCCAGCGGGTCGCGGGCCGGCTGCGGATGGGCACGGTCTGGATCAACGACTACCACCCGTACGTGCCGCAGGCGGAGTGGGGCGGCTACAAGCAGTCCGGCTTCGGGCGCGAGCTCGGCGAGGCCGGGCTGGCGGAGTACCGCGAGACCAAGCACGTCTGGCACAACATCCGTCCGGCCGAGCAACGGTGGTTCAGCGGATGAGCCGCGAGCAGTACGACTACGTCATCGTCGGCGGCGGCTCCGCGGGGTGCGCGCTCGCCAACCGGCTGTCCGCCGACCCCGGCACGTCGGTCCTGGTCCTCGAGGCCGGTCGCTCCGACTTCCGGATCGACCCGTTCATCCACATGCCGGCGGCGCTGCCCTTCCCGATCGGCAACCGGCTCTACGACTGGAAGTACGAGACCGACCCGGAGCCCCACCTCAACAACCGCCGGGTCTTCCACGCCCGCGGCAAGGTGCTCGGCGGCTCGTCCTCGATCAACGGGATGATCTTCCAGCGCGGCAACCCGCTCGACTACGAGCGGTGGGCCGCGGAGCCCGGGATGAAGGAGTGGGACTACCTCCACTGCCTGCCGTACTTCAAGAAGATGGAGAACTGCCTCGCGGGCGAGGACGACTGGCGGGGCGGGCACGGACCGCTGATCCTGGAGCGCGGGCCGGCCGACAACCCGCTCTTCTCGGCGTTCTTCGACGCGACGGTCGAGGCCGGCTACCCGCGCACCGACGACGTCAACGGCTACCGCCAGGAGGGCTTCGCGAAGTTCGACCGCAACGTCCACCGCGGGCGCCGGCTGTCCGCGGCCCGTGCCTACCTGCACCCCGTCCGGCGCCGCAAGAACCTCACGGTCGAGACGCTCGCGATGGCCACGCAGGTGCGGTTCGAGGGCAAGCGCGCCGTGGGTGTCGACTACCTGCGCGGCGGCCGGCTCCACCGCACGGCGTACGCCGGCGAGGTCATCCTCTGCGGCGGCGCGATCAACACGCCCCAGCTGCTGCAGCTCTCCGGCATCGGCAACGAGGACCTGCTCGAGCGGCACGGCGTCCCGGTCGTCCACCACCTGCCCGGCGTCGGCGAGAACCTGCAGGACCACCTCGAGGTCTACATCCAGTACGCCTCCAAGCAGCCGGTCTCGATCGCGCCCGGCCTCAAGCTGCGCAAGCGGCCTGGCATCGCCTACCAGTGGCTGGTCCACCGTCGCGGCCTCGGCGCCACCAACCACTTCGAGGGCGGCGGATTCGCGCGCAGCAACGAGGACGTCGACTACCCCAACCTGATGTTCCACTTCCTCCCGGTCGCGATCCGGTACGACGGCTCCGCGCCCACCGAGGGGCACGGCTACCAGGTGCACATCGGCCCGATGTACGCCGACACCCGTGGCCACGTGCGGATCAAGAGCCGTGACCCCAAGCAGCACCCGTCGCTGCTCTTCAACTACCTGTCGACCGACAACGACAAGAAGGAGTGGGTCGAGGCGATCCGGGTCGCCCGCGACATCCTCAACCAGCCGGCCTTCGCGCCGTACAACGACGGTGAGCTCTCGCCCGGCAAGGACGTCGAGACCGACGAGCAGATCCTCGACTGGGTCCGCGCCGACGCCGAGACCGCGCTGCACCCCTCGTGCACCGCCAAGATGGGCGTCGACGAGATGGCCGTCGTCGACCCGACCACGATGCGCGTCCACGGCGTCGAGGGGTTGCGCGTCGTCGACGCGTCGGTCTTCCCGTTCGTCACCAACGGCAACATCTACGCCCCCGTGATGATGGTCGCCGAGAAGGCGGCCGACCTGATCATCGGCAACACCCCGCTCCCGCCCGCCGACGTGCCGTACTACCGCTACCGCGACGGCATGCCTCTCTATCCCGAGGAGCTCTCATGAGCGACCCCACCGACGTCGCACTCTCCGTGAAGAACCTCTGGAAGATCTTCGGCCGCGGTGCCGACAAGGTCATCGGTACGCCGGACGCGGACCTCTCGCGCGCCGAGCTCAAGGAGAAGACCGGCTGCGTCGTCGGCGTGAAGGACGTGTCCTTCGACGTGGCGCCCGGTGAGGTCTTCGTGGTCATGGGCCTGTCCGGGTCCGGCAAGTCGACGTTGGTGCGCTGCCTGACCCGCCTCATCGAGCCGACCTCGGGTGAGGTCGTGATCGACGGGCACGACATCACCAAGGCCGGCGAGGCCGAGCTGCGCGAGCTGCGGCGTACGCACACCTCCATGGTCTTCCAGCACTTCGGGCTGCTGCCGCACCGCCAGGTGATCGACAACGTGGCCTACGGCCTCGAGATCCGAGGGGTCGGCCGCAAGGAGCGCCGGGCCAAGGCCGAGGAGATCGTGCAGCTCGTCGGCCTCACCGGCTACGAGCTGTCCTACCCCGACCAGCTGTCGGGCGGCATGCAGCAGCGCGTCGGCCTGGCGCGGGCGCTGGCCAACGACCCGTCGCTGCTGCTCTTCGACGAGCCGTTCTCGGCGCTCGACCCGCTGATCCGGCGCGACATGCAGAGCGAGGTGATCCGGCTCCACCACGAGCTCGGCAAGACGATGGTCTTCATCACCCACGACCTGCAGGAGGCGCTCAAGCTCGGCGACCGGATCCTGATCATGCGCGACGGCGCGATGGTGCAGATCGGCACTCCGGACGAGGTGGTCGGTGCGCCCGCCGACGACTACGTCAAGGACTTCACGTCCGAGGTGCCCAAGTCGCACGTGCTCACCCTGAAGTGGGTGATGCGCGAGCCTCGCCCCGACGACTCGTCCGAGGGTCCGGTGATGACCTCCGACACGATCGTGCGCAAGGCAGCGCACGCGGCCCTCAACTCCGCGCACCCGCTGCGCGTCGTCGACAACGGGCAGCTGGTCGGCATCGTCGACGACGACGCGATCCTCCGGGTCGTCGTCGCCGAGGAGCAGCCCGCATGAGCACCCCACGACGTTCTTCGCCTCCCCCGCTTCGCTCCTCCAGCGAACAACGCCGCGGGGACCCCGCATGACGACCGTCGCAACGACCAGCAGGAAGGCGGTCCGCGACGAGGGCGTGGTCGTCGGGGCGCTCCGTGCACACCCGCGGCTGTGGTCGCTGCTCGCGGTCGTCGTCGGCTGGATCGTCGTCTGGTCCTTCACCGAGGGCACGCACACCCTCCAGATCAGCGTGTCGACGCAGACCGACGTGCACCAGTGGTTCCAGGACCTCAGCGACTCGATCGAGGAGGCCGTCTCCTCGCAGTCGAGCTGGATCATCAACGCCGTCCGGTCGCTCGCCGACGCGCTCAACTCGATCTTCACCTGGCTCCAGCACCTCTTCACGGTGGCGCCCTTCCCGCGGCCGTTGCCGCAGTTCGGCTGGCTCGGCACCATGGCGCTCGCCGCGCTGGTCACCTTCGCGGTGGCCGGCTGGCGGCTCGTGCTCCTGGTGGTCCCGGCCTTCCTGCTCTTCGGCTTCCTCGGCTACTGGACCGAGTCGGTCGACACCCTGCTGATCACGCTCTTCTGCGTCGCGATCTCGTGCATCGTCGGCATCCCGCTCGGGGTCTGGATGGCGCACAGCAAGGTGGTCGCCGCGATCGTCACGCCGATCCTCGACGTGATGCAGACGATGCCGTCGTTCGTCTACCTGCTGCCCTTCGCGATCCTCTTCGGCATCGGCCCGGCGGCCGCGATCATGGTGACGCTCGTGTACGCCGTGCCGCCGGTCATCCGGATCTCCGCCCACGGCATCCGCACGGTCAACTCCGGTGTCCTGGAGGCGACCGACTCCCTGGGCCAGGGGCGCCTGCAGCGGCTCACCAAGGTCGAGCTGCCGCTGGCGAAGCGCACGATCATCGTCGGGGTCAACCAGACGATGATGGCGGCCCTCGCGATGGCCACCATCGCGGCGTACATCGACGGGCCCGGCCTCGGCCAGTCCGTCCTCGACGGCCTGAAGCGCGGCCAGTTCGGCACGTCGTTCGTCGCCGGGACCTGCATCGTGATCGCGGCCGTGATGCTCGACCGGACGACGACCGCCGCGAGCGTGCGGTCGGAGCAGGCTCGGCGCGCGGGCGACCACGGGCGTCGGCTGCGCCGGATCGTCCTGGCCGCCGGCACGGTCGGCACGCTGATCGCGCTCTACCTCTCGCACGTGCAGGTCTGGGCCAACGAGTTCCCGTCGTCGCCCGACCTCGGGACCCCGCTGCGCAACGCCGTCGACGACTTCGGCGACTGGCTGCGCACCAACCTCTCCGGCTTCACCTCCTCGATCCAGAACAACTTCACCGAGTGGTTCCTCAACCCGGTGCAGAGCCTGATCGCGGAGTCGCCGTGGTTCGTCACCGGCCTGGCCATCCTGCTGATCGCGGCCATCGTCGGCGGCCTGCGCGCCTTCGTCGCGAGCTTCGTCTGCCTGGCCGGGATCTACTTCCTCGACCTCTGGTACAACGCCATGGTCACGCTGACGTCCTGCCTCGTCGCCACCGTGATCGTCGTGGCGATCGCGGTGGTGCTCGGGGTGGCCATGGGCCGCAACATCGGGGTCGACCGGGCCCTGCGACCGTTCCTCGACGCGGGTCAGACGATCCCGCCGTTCGTGCCGCTGATCCCGGTCCTGATCCTCTTCGGCCCCAACCGCTTCACCGCGATCGTGGCGGCCGTGATCTACGCCGTGCCCATCGCGACCAAGCTGGTCGCCGACGGCATCCGCGGGGTGTCGGGCGAGACCATCGAGGCCTCGCGCTCGACCGGTGCCAGCCGCTGGCAGGAGATCACCAAGGTCCAGCTGCCGATGGCCCGCGGCTCCCTGCTGCTCGCGACCAACCAGGGGCTCCTCTACGTGCTGTCGATGGTCGTCATCGGTGCCATGGTCGGTGGCGGCGGGCTCGGCTTCGACATCGTCTTCGGCTTCCGGCAGTCCGAGTACATCGGCAAGGGCCTCGCGGCCGGCGTCACGATCGTGCTGCTCGGGATCATGCTCGACCGGATCACGACGTACGGCGCCGCACGAGCCGGCGCGGGCCCGGTCTTCAAGCTCAAGCGACGCCCCCAGCGGGGGCCGTCGACGCTCCTCGGATGAACCTCACCAACAGAACAGAAAGGTCGAAGATGAGAGTCAAGCGCACACAAGCGGTGCTCGCGGCACTGGCTACGACGTCGGCACTCGCGCTCGGTGCGTGTGGTGGCGACTCCATCAAGGACGCCGACACCCCGGCGGGAGCCACCAAGGACTGCGGGGACCTCAACATGGCGGTCAACCCGTGGGTCGGCTTCGAGGCCGACGCCCACGTGGTCGGCTACGTCGCCCAGACGGAGCTCGGCTGCACGGTGTCCTACAAGGACCTCGACGAGCAGGTCTCGTGGAAGGGCTTCGGCAACGGGAGCGTCGACGTCGTCATCGAGAACTGGGGCCACCCGGAGCTCGAGAAGAAGTACTTCGCCGACGCCGGCGGCGACGGCTCGGCCGAGGACGCCGGGCTGACCGGCAACAACGGCGTGATCGGTTGGTACGTCCCGCCGTGGATGGCGGAGAAGTACCCGGACATCACCGACTGGAACAACCTGAACAAGTACGCCGACCTGTTCAAGACCAGCGAGTCCGGTGACCTCGGCACGCTCTACGACGGTGACCCGGGCTTCGTGACCAACGACGAGGCGCTGGTGAAGAACCTCGACCTCAACTACAAGGTCGTCTACGCCGGCAGCGAGGACGCCCTGATCGAGGCCTTCCGCACTGCGGAGGAGAACAAGACCCCGATGATCGGCTACTTCTACGAGCCGCAGTGGTTCCTCGCCGAGGTGCCGCTGGTCAAGGTCAACCTGCCGAAGTACACCGACGGCTGTGACGCCGACCCGGCGAAGGTCGCCTGCGACTACCCGCCGTACCCGCTCAACAAGATCGTCTCGACGAAGTGGATGGACTCCGGCAGTCCGGCGGTCAACCTGGTCAAGAACTTCAACTGGACCAACGACGACCAGAACCTCGTGGCCAAGTACATCGCCCAGGACCAGATGGACCCGGACGACGCGGCCAAGAAGTGGGTCGAGGCCAACCAGGACAAGGTCGACGCCTGGCTCAAGTAGCCACGCACGCCTGACGCTCGCCCCGGCCGGGCTTGACCGCCCGGCCGGGGACGGGTGATCCTTGAGTCAGTTTCGTATGACGAATTAGGTTGCGCATTGCGCAACACGAGCCAACGTAGTTCGGAGGGCCCCATGGCCAACGTCCCCGCCTCCGCGAAGGTCGTCGTCATCGGCGCCGGCATCGTCGGCAACAGCCTCGTCCACCACCTGGCCGAGCTCGGCTGGCGCGACATCGTGCAGCTCGACAAGGGCGCGCTGCCCAACCCGGGCGGCTCGACCGGGCACGCCTCCAACTTCATCTTCCCGGTGGACCACTCCCGCGAGATCACCGATCTGACGCTCGACTCGATGCGGCAGTACAAGGAGATGGGCGTCTTCACGGAGTCCGGCGGCTTCGAGCTCGCGCGCACCGAGGAGCGGATGGAGGAGCTCCGCCGCCGCATGTCGTCGGCGAAGGCCTGGGGCATCGAGGCCGAGCTCGTCAGCCCGGCGTTCGTGAAGGAGAAGGTCCCCTTCATCGAGGAGGACCAGTTCATCGGGGCCTTCTGGACGCCGAGCGTGGGCGTGGTCGACTCGCTGCGCGCCGGCACGATCATGCGCGAGAGCGCGCTGGCCTCCGGGGCGCTCACCGTCGTACCCACGGTCGAGGTCGTCGGCCTCGACGTCGAGGACGGCCGGATCAAGCGGGTGCGCACCGACGGCGGCGACATCGAGGCGGAGTACGTCGTCATCGCGTGCGGCGTGTGGAGCCCGAAGATCGGCGACATGGCCGGGATCTCGATCCCGCTGACGCCCGCGGTGCACCAGATGATCAGCGTCGGGCCGTGCCCGCAGCTGGCCGAGCGCGAGGGCGAGATCTCGTTCCCGATCATCCGCGACATGGACACGTTCTGCTACGAGCGCCAGCACGGCGCCGACATGGAGGTCGGCTCCTACGCGCACCGCGCGATCCTGCACGAGCCGGAGGACATCCCCTCGATCGAGCAGGCCAAGCTGTCGCCGACCGAGATGCCCTTCACCTCCGACGACTTCGACCCGCAGCTCGAGCAGGCCTACGAGCTGATGCCCGAGCTGCTCGGGGCCGAAGGTGCCGAGATGCGCTACGCCATCAACGGCCTGCTGTCGTTGACGTGCGACGGCAACCCGATCCTCGGCGAGAGCCTGGTCAGGGGCCTCTGGACGGCGTCGGCCGTGTGGATCAAGGAGGGCCCGGGGGTCGGCCGCGCGGTCGCCGAGTGGATGGTCAACGGGCACAGCGAGATCGACATCCACCACAGCGACATCGCGCGCTTCCACCCCCACCAGATGCGCCGCGAGCACACCAAGCTGCGCACCACCGAGTCCTTCATCAAGACCTACGGGATCATCCACCCGGCCGAGCAGTACGAGTCCGACCGCGACCAGCGGCTCTCGCCGATGCACGCCTCGCAGCAGAAGCTCGGCGCGATGTTCTTCGAGACCGCCGGCTGGGAGCGGCCGCACTGGTACGAGTCCAACGCCGGCCTGCTCGAGGAGTACGGCGACGCGGTGATGCCCCGCGAGCACGAGTGGGACGCGCGCTGGTGGAGCCCGATCATCAACGCCGAGCACCTGCGGATGCGCGAGGCGGCGGGTGTGATCGACCTGTCGGCGTTCCAGATCTTCGACATCGCCGGTCCTGGGGCCCTCGACACCGTGCAGCGCACCTGCGTCGCGCAGTGCGACGTCGCGGTCGGCAAGGTGATCTACACGCCGGTGCTCGACGCCAAGGGCGGCCTCGTCTCCGACCTCACCGTGATGCGTCTGGCCGACGACGTCTTCCGCGTCGTGACCGGCGGCGCCCACGGCCGTGCGGACCTCAAGTGGTTCGGCGACCGACTCGTCGGGGAGGCGTCGATCACCGACCGCACCGACGCGGTCTCCACGATCGGCCTTTGGGGTCCGAAGGCGCGCGACATCCTCGCCTCGCTGACCTCCGACGACGTGTCGGACGAGGGCTTCGGCTTCCTCACCTGCCGCGAGATCAGCGTGGACGGGACGTCCGTCCTGGCCTCGCGGATCTCGTACGTCGGTGAGCTCGGCTGGGAGCTCTACGTGGCGATGGACGACGCGGCCGAGCTGTGGGAGTCGCTGCTCGAGGCGGGTGCGTCGTACGGCGCGGTGCCGGTCGGCATCGGCGTCTACGGCACGACCGGGCGGATCGAGAAGGGCTACCGCGCGTTCGGCTACGAGCTCGACTCCGAGCGCTCGATCGTCGAGGCCGGCATGCAGCGGCCGAAGGTGAAGGCGGCCGACTTCGAGGGCCGCGAGGCCTACCTCGCCCAGCGCGATGCCGCGGTCCAGTCGGTGCTCTGCACGCTGGTCGTCGACGACCACACGTCGGCGTCCGGGGTGAAGCGCTACATGCTCGGCGGCGAGCCGATCCTGTCGGCTTCCGGTGAGGCTCTCACCGACGGGCACGGCCACCACCCCTACGTCACGACCGCTGGCTCGGCGCCGTCGCTCGGCAAGCACCTGCTGCTCGCCTACCTGCCGCCGGCAGAGGCGTCGATCGGCAACCAGCTGACCGTCTCCTACATGGAGGAGCTCTACCCGGTGACCGTTGGCTCGGTCGACGCGACCGCTCTCCTCGATCCCACGAACGAGCGCATCCGATGAACGCGATGGCGCCGGGCGGCGGTGAGCCAGCAACCGTTTCCGACTCGGCGGCCGTCGACTTCGGTTGCCTGCTCACCGCTGCCGGGCGGCGCGAGGAGGGAGGGCGATGAGCACGCTCGTCTGCATCAAGCGGGTCGTCGACTCGTCCAGCGAGGTCGTGCTCACCGAAGACGGCCAGGGCGTCGACGGACGGTACGCCGGGTTCACGATGAGCGCCCACGAGGAGTGCGCCGTCGAGCTGGCCGTGCAGATCGGCGACGGCCCGACCGTGATGACGTTGGGTGACGCGGACGCGGTCGAGCAGCTGCGCGCCGCGCTGGCGGTCGGCTGCACGGCGGCCGTCCACGTGGTCGCCGACGCCCAGACCTTCGGCCCGGCCGACGTCGCGCGCGAGATCGCGGGCGTCGTACGAGATCGCAGCCATGACCTGGTGCTGCTCGGCAACGACGCCGCCGACAGCGGTGACTTCCAGGTCGGCATCCGGCTCGCCTACGAGCTCGGCTGGCCGGTCGTCAACGGCGTCACGAACGTGTCGGTCGCCGACGGAGTGGTGACCGCGAGCGGGGCCGGTCCCGACGGGCACGAGACCTACCGGGTGCCGCTTCCCGCTGTGGTCACCGTGCTCGAGGGTGGGGTCGAGCCTCGCTACCCGACCGTGCCCGGCCGGATGAAGGCCAAGAAGGTGCCGATCGAGGAGCGCCAGCCCACCGCCGCCCCGGCCGGGCCGGCCCGGGTCCGGCTGCTCCTCCCGCCGCCCGCGCCGTCCAACGTGCAGATCCTCGGCAAGGGCGCCGACGCCGCTCCTGCGGTGGTGGACCTCTTCGAGCAGCTGGGGGTGCTGGCCCGATGATCCTCACCCTGGTCGAGACGACCCCCGCCGGCGAGGCGATCGAGGTCTCCCGCGAGGCGCTGACCTTCGCCCGCTCGCTGGCGGCCGAGGGCGGGGGCGTCCCGGTGGACGCGGTCGTCGTTGGTACGCCGTCGCCGGAGCTGGTGGCCACGCTCGCGTCGTACGGGGTCCGCGAGGTGCACGCGCTGACGGGTGAGGCGTTCGACGCGTTCTCCGGTGCCGCGTGGGCCGCCGGCATCCTCGCCGTCCGCGGATCCTCGGTGGTCGTGATGGCGGCCGGCACCCCGCGCGGCAACGAGGTGATGGCGCACGTCGCCGCGCGCGCCGGCGTCGCGATGGCCGCCAACGTCCTGTCCTTCAGCGGCCTCTCGCCCTTCGTCGTCACCCGGCAGGTGGTCGGTGGGTCGGCGCTCGAGGAGATGAGGCTGTCCGACCGGCCGGCGGTCTTCACCGTCGCGGGTCACGCGGTCGAAGCCGTGCCGGCGGAGACGCCCGGCGCCGCGACCGTCGTCGAGCAGACCCCCGAGATCGCCGCGGCCGACCTGGTCGCTCGCGTGGTGTCGGCCGAGGAGCCCGAGCCCGACCTGTCCGGCTCGCTGAAGTCGGCACGCGTCGTGGTCGGCGCCGGTCGCGGCGCGGGCAGCTCAGACGGCTTCGCCGACCTCCTGGAGCTCACGTCGCTGCTCGACGCGTCGCTCGGGGTCTCCCGGGTCGTCACCTCGCTCGGCTGGCGGCCCCACCACGAGCAGGTCGGCCAGACCGGTTCGCGGATCTCGCCCGACCTCTACATCCCGTGCGGCATCAGCGGCGCGATCCAGCACTGGGCCGGCTGCTCGACCGCCAAGAACATCCTCGCGATCAACACCGACCCCGACGCCCCGATGGTCACCAAGGCGACGTACGCCGTGATCGGCGACCTGCACGAGGTCGTGCCCGCGATCAACGAGGAGATCAGGCGCCGCCGCTCCGGTAGTTGAGGAGGTTGCGCTGGCAACCGCACTCGTTACCCGGTGAGCTCGGGCACCGACCTCGTGTGTCGGCTCCGGGGGTTTCGAGACAGGACTTCGTCCTTCCTCAACCTCCGGTGCCGAGGTTGACCCACCACCCTCCCGGGTAGGACGTACCGTGGAGGACGGGGAGGGTCTCTGATGCGACTGCGGCATGCGTTCGGGGCGGCGATGGTGCCGTGCCTGCTGCTCGCGACCGCCGGCTGCAACGACAGCTCCCAGGCCAAGGAGACGGCGCCGTCCGCGACCCCCTCGTCGTCCGGCTCGGCCTCCGCGTCGGCCAAGCCGTCGGAGTCCGTCGCTCCGGTCGCCGACCCGGAGCACGCGGTCGACCCGCCCGGTCCGCGCACGGGCGCGATCGTCTCCGCCGACGTGCTCGTCTTCAGCCCCAACCACCCGCTGAGCAAGGACCTGGTCGACCGGATCCAGCACCTCAAGGGCGTCGACGAGGTCAACGCGCTGTCGATGGGCCAGGTCCTCATCGAGAACCACGCGATCAACGTCGCGGCCGTCGACCCGGCGACGTACCGCCTGTTCACGCCGGTCGCGAGCGCCGAGACCCAGGCCGTCTGGGACCGGGTCGCGGGTGGCGAGCTCGCGCTGCCGAAGGGCGAGGCCAAGCAGCTGCCGGTCGACAAGAATGGCTACCTCAAGCTCGGCAGCACCGACGGGTCGCCCGAGGTGCACATCGGCGCCTATGCACCCCAGATCGACTCGGCGATCGACGCCGTCGTCAACGAGAAGTGGGGCGCCGACCTGGGCTTCCAGCCCGGCAACGCCCTGCTGATCTCGACCGGCCAGACCTCCCCGCAGTCGCTGCGCAAGCCGATCGCGAAGATCGTCGGCAACCAGGCCTCGATCCAGGCGCTCGACGTCGTCGCCCGCACGGGCATCGACCCCGGCGCGAAGCAGACCGCCTTCGTCGTCGGCACGATCGCCGACGCGGTCGGCATCTTCAACTACACCGTGCTCGGCGGCGGCCACATCGCCCCGGACCCGTCGTGGGTGAGCTCGCACATCGTCACCCAGCCGGTCCCGATCCTCGGCAACGTCACCTGCAACAAGCTGATCTTCCCGCAGCTGATCGCGGCGCTCCAGGAGGTGCAGGCCCGAGGGCTCGCGGACAAGATCCATCCGGACCAGTACGCCGGTTGCTACTACCCGCGCTTCATCGCCGGGACGACCACGCTCTCCAACCACTCGTTCGGGCTCGCCCTCGACCTCAACGTGCCCGGCAACCAACGGGGCACGGTCGGCGAGATGGACCGCACCGTGGTGTCGATCTTCAAGTCGTGGGGCTTCACGTGGGGTGGCGACTGGGGCTACACCGACCCGATGCACTTCGAGATGAACCGACTCGTCCAGCCGCGCTGAGCGTCGGCTAACGTCGCGGTCATGCGCGCCGTACAGGTCATCAGCACCACTGGTCCCGCCGACGTCGTCGTCAACGACGTCCCCGAGCCGACGCCCGGAGCGAACGACGTCCTGGTCGAGGTGCACCGGGTCGGAATCTCCTTCCCCGACCTGCTGCTGAGCAAGGGGGAGTACCAGCTCAAGCCGGAGCTCCCGTTCACGCTCGGCGTCGACTTCGCCGGCGTCGTGGTCTCGGGTCCGGACGGCTACGAACCCGGCCAGCGGGTCGCCGGTGTCGGCGGTTGGGGCGGTGGCGCCGAGCTGGTCGCCAACCCCGCCGACTCCACGTTCCTGATCCCCGACAACATCTCCTTCGACGAGGGCGCCGCCCTCCCGATGAACTACCTGACCGCCCAGTTCGCCCTCGCCGAGCGCGGTCAGCTGCGAGCCGGCGAGACCGTGCTCATCCACGGCGCCGCCGGTGGCGTCGGCACCGCCAGCATCCAGGTCGCGAAGGGGTACGGCGCCCGCACGATCGCCGTCGTCAGCACCGACGAGAAGGCCGCGATCGCCAAGTCCGCCGGCGCCGACGAGACCGTGCTGGTCGACGGGTTCAAGGACGCGGTGAAGGAGCTGACTGGCGGCAAGGGCGTCGACGTGATCGTCGACGTCGTCGGCGGGGACCTCTTCACCGACTCGCTGCGCTCCCTCGGCACCCAGGGTCGCCTGCTCGTGGTCGGCTTCGCCGCCGGGCAGGGGATCCCCGAGGTCAAGGTCAACCGGCTGCTGCTCAACAACGTCGACGTCCGTGGGGTCGGCTGGGGCGCCTACGCGATGTTCCGTCCCGGCTACATGCACGAGCAGTGGGCCGAGCTGCAGCCGATGATGGAGTCCGGTGTCGTGAAGCCGCCGATCGGCGCGACGTACGAGCTCGAGGAGTTCGGCCGGGCGCTCGCCGACATGGACGACCGCAAGACCCTCGGCAAGTCCGTGGTGAAGGTGCGCGACTAGACCGATGGCCCTGCTGCCCCCGGAGATGCCCCAGCGCCCACCGCCTGGTCCTGCGGCAGGCTCGCTGCTCGGGGTGCCGGCCGGTGCGCTCGTCGGCGCGGTCTGGAGGTACGGCGCCTCGGACGTCGCCCTCGCCGTGACCGCCGTGCTCGTCGGCCTGGTCGGGGTCCTGATGGCGTCACCCGGGTGGCGGCCGTTCGCGACCGGCATGGGTGTCGTCGCCTGCGTCGCTGTGGCAGCGGTGTTCTTCATCTAGCAGAGCCCGTTGGTTGAGGAAGGCGCTCTGCGCCTGTCTCGAAACCCCCGCGGCCAACGCGGTCACGTCGGTTTCCGGGGTTTCGAGGCTCGCTCCGATCGCGCCTCAACCACCGGGAAGATCAGGTCGGGTCGACGCCGATGTCCTCGAACCACAGGTCCGGGCGGGCGGCGATGAAGTCCTCCATCAGGCCGATGCAGGTCGGGTCCTCGAGGACGACCACCTCGACGCCGTTCTCGGCGAGCCACTCGTGGCCGCCGAAGAACGTGGTGGCCTCGCCGACCACGACGCGGGAGATGCCGAACTGGCGCACCAGGCCGGAGCAGTACCAGCAGGGCGACAGCGTCGTGACCATGGTCGTGCCGGCGTAGGTGCGCTGGCGCCCGGCGTTGCGGAAGGCCGAGGTCTCGCCGTGCATGGACGGGTCGTCGTCCTGGACCCGGCGGTTGTGGCCGCGGCCGAGCACGGTGCCGTCAGCGGCGACGAGCGCGCCGCCGATCGGGATGCCGCCCTCGGCGAGCCCGAGGCGGGCCTCCTCGACGGCGACCGTGAGCCAGTCCTGGGCGGTGGCGATGTCCAGCGTCATGCGACGGACGCTACCTCCGCGGGCACCGGCGGCGTGGGTGCGGCGAGCGGCCGGAAGAGCACGGAGTACAGCAGGGCGGCCAGCGCGAAGCCGACGACCGGGGTCAGGTCGCCGATGCCGGGGTGTGCCGAGGCGATCGGCCCGACGTACTTCGACTGGTCGCTGAAGAGCCACACCGACACGACGGTGGCGATCACGAAGGCGATCGGGCCGGCCCAGTTGCGGTAGCCGCGGGTGAGCATCGTGCCCGCCGAGTTCGTGCCCCGGCGCAGCAGCCGGTCGGTGAGGATGACCCCGAGCCAGGGGGCGACCCAGTAGGCGATGACGAGCAGGAAGTTCTCGTACTTCGCGCCCGCGTCGTGGAGCCCGCTCCAGCCGACGAAGAAGCCGATCACGCCGAAGACGCTGGCGACCAGCGCGCGGCGGATGTGCGAGGGGAGCCGGATCTCGAGGGTCAGGAAGGCCATCGCGCCGGAGTAGATGTTGAGGATGTTGGCGCAGACCGCGCCCAGTGCGATGGCGAGCAGGGTGAGGTTGCCGAGCACGCCCGGGAGCAGGTCGGTGAACGCCGTCGTCGGGTTGCCGAAGAACGGGTCCGGACCGGCGGTGACGGCCGCGGCACCGGCCAGCTCGAGGACCGCGCAGGAGAGGAAGATCCCGAGTCCGGCGAAGAGGCCGACCCGCAGGCGGCTGGTCTCCGGAGCGAGGTAGCGGGAGTAGTCGGAGGCGTAGGGGTTCCAGCCCGCGGCGTACCCGAAGCTCGCCGAGGCCAGCAGCATGAACCCGCCGAAGCCACCGCCGCCGCCGGGCGCACCCGGGTCGGCCTTCGTGAAGACGACGACGGTCGCGACCAGGAAGATCACGGCCAGCACCGGGAAGGCGAACCGCTCGAAGACGTGCACGAAGTTGTGGCCGAAGAACGCGACCACGACCTGGATGCCGACCACGATCAGCAGGCACACGACGCCGGGGAGATCGGTGAGCGAGGCCAGCGCCAGCGCGCCGCTGACGCTGTTGACCGCGAACCAGCCGATCCCCGCCATGATCGAGCTGATCACCGCAGGGAGGGCGTTGCCCCAGAAGCCGAACGCCGAGCGCGAGGCCACCATCTGCGGGAGACCGGCCCGCGGGCCCATGGTCGACAGGTAGCCGTGAGTGGTGGCCCCGAGCGCCGTACCGATCACGATCGCCAGCGCCGCCTGCGCGAAGGACAGCCCGAAGAAGAGCGTCCCGATCACGCCGACGAAGACGGTCGCGAACTCCAGGTTGGGTGACGCCCAGGTCCACAACAGCTGGACGGGCGAGCCGTGCCGTTCCTCGAGCGGGATGAACTCGACGCCACCGGGCTCGACGGCAGCGACCTTGCTGCCGTAGTCGCGCGGCTCGAGCGGGATGTCGACGGTGCTCATGCCCGCAAGTATCGGGGTCGGACGGCCCGGTCAGACAGCCTTGAGCGGGTGGATCGCGATGTCGCCGGCGACGGCGGGCCCGAGCACCTCGAAGGCCTTCGCGATGTGGGGCGTCGACATGTGTCCGTCGAGGTCGGCCTGGGCGCGCCAGGCCTCGACGGTCACGAAGACGCCGGGCACGGACGCCGACTCGTAGACGTCGTAGGCGTAGCAGCCCTCCTCGCCGCGGGTCGCCGCGGCGAGCTCGGCCAGTGCGGCCGCAGCCTCGGTCGCCTTCGCCGGGTCGATCGGGATGGTGGCGACGACGTGCAGGGCGTCAGCGGGGATGTCAGTCATGCCCGCGACGGTAGCGGTTCGCCCTCAGCGAAGTGACCTGTTCCTCTGCGGATCGGGTCGTTAGGGTCGACGCCGTGAGCATTCTCGACGAGGCCCGCGAGGGCATGAACCCAGCCATCCGCCCGCAGGACGACCTGTTCGGACACGTCAACGGCCGGTGGCTGGACGAGGTCGAGATCCCGTCGGACCGCTCGAGCTGGGGCCCGTTCGTGCAGCTGGCGGACGCCGCGGAGGCCCACGTCCACGCGATCATCGAGGACCTCGCGGCTAAGGTCGCGGCCGGCGAGGACGTCGACGACAACGCCCACAAGATCGGTGCGCTCTTCTCCTCGTTCATGAACGAGGAGAAGATCAACCAGCTGGGCCTGCGCCCGGTCCGCCCGCTGATCGACGCGGTCGGCGCTCTGCGCGACGTGCGCGACCTCGCGGCGTTCCTCGGCGAGTTCGAGCGGATCGGTGGCCACGGGCTCTTCGGCTCGTACGTCGACACCGACAGCAAGAACTCCGACCGCTACCTCTTCAACCTGGTGCAGGGCGGCCTCGGCCTGCCCGACGAGTCCTACTACCGCGAGGAGAAGTTCGCCGAGATCCGCGAGAAGTACGTCGCCTACCTGACCCGGCTCTTCGAGCTCGCCGAGCAGCCCGACCCGGCCGGCGCGGCGGCGACCGTGCTCGCCATCGACACCCGGATGGCCGCGGGCCACTGGGAGCGCGCGGAGACCCGCGACGTCCAGAAGACCTACAACCTGATGACCAAGGCGGACCTGGCCGAGCTCTGCCCGGCCTTCGACTGGGACGCCTACATCACCAACCTCGGCGGCAGCGACGAGACCCTCGCCGAGGTGTGCGTGCGGCAGCCGTCGTACTTCGGCCACCTCTCCACCGTGCTCGACGAGATCGACATCGAGCAGTGGCGCGCCTGGCTGCTCGCCCACGTGCTGCGCTCCGCGGCGGCGTACCTCACCGACGACTTCGTCGAGACCAACTTCGACTTCTACGGCCGCACCCTCAACGGCACCCCCGAGCTCCGGGCCCGCTGGAAGCGCGGCGTCGCGCTGGTCGAGGGCGCGATCGGCGAGGCCGTCGGGCAGGAGTACGTCGCGCGCCACTTCCCGCCGACGTCGAAGGCGATGATGGACGAGCTGGTCGCCAACCTCCTGGCGGCCTACCGCAAGTCAATCGGTGCCCTCGACTGGATGTCGGAGGAGACCAAGCAGCGCGCCTACGAGAAGCTCGACACGTTCCGCCCCAAGGTCGGCTACCCCGAGAAGTTCCGCGACTACTCGGGCCTCCAGGTCACGACCGACGACCTGCTCGGCAACGTCGCGGCGGCGTCCGCCTTCGAGACCGACCGTGAGCTCGCGAAGATCGGGTCGCCGGTCGACCGCGACGAGTGGTTCATGCTGCCGCAGACCGTCAACGCCTACTACAACCCAGGCACCAACGAGATCTGCTTCCCGGCCGGGATCCTGCAGCGCCCGTTCTTCGCCCCCGACGCCGACCCGGCCGAGAACTACGGCGGCATCGGCGCGGTCATCGGCCACGAGGTCGGCCACGGCTTCGACGACCAGGGTGCGCAGTACGACGGCGCCGGCAACCTCAACGACTGGTGGACGCCCAGCGACAAGGCCGCCTTCGAGGTGAAGTCGAAGGCGCTCATCGAGCAGTACGACGCCTTCGAGCCGCGCGCCCTCCCGGGCGAGCACGTCAACGGTGCGCTCACCGTCGGCGAGAACATCGGCGACCTCGGGGGGCTGACCATCGGCCACACGGCGTACCTGATCGCGCAGGGCGGCGAGGCGTCGGTCGAGTCCCGTCAGCAGCTCTTCATGAACTGGGCCTACTGCTGGCGCACCAAGCGCCGCAAGGAGCAGGAGCAGCAGTACCTCACGATCGACCCGCACAGCCCGCCGGAGTTCCGCGCCAACATCGTGCGCAACCTCGACGAGTTCCACGAGGTGTTCGAGACGGTGGAGGGTGACGGGCTCTGGCTCGACCCCGCGGACCGCGTGCGCATCTGGTAGCCGCGTCTCGCGCGTCGGCTTCGCCGCCGCGCGGGCCGCGGGACCGGTCCGCGGGATGATCGTCCGACGGTGTGGCACAGGTAAGCGCGAGGGGTGACGGGCATCAGGTCGGTTCAGTTCGAGTGGGGGCCAACGGGAGCGGCGGCCGTGGTCGGCGCCGGCTCGGTCGCGGTGGTGGTCGACGTCCTGTCGTTCACCACCACGCTCACGGTGGCGGTGGACGCCGCCATGACGGTCTACCCGTTCTCCTGGAAGGACGAGCGGGCGGAGGCGTACGCCGCCGAGCGTGATGCCGTGCTCGCGCGTGGTCGCTCGTTGCGCGAGGGCGTCAGCCTGTCGCCGGTGTCGGTGCGGGCCGCCGTCGGGGTGGAGCGGCTGGTGCTGCCGTCACCGAACGGGTCGTCGATCAGCTTCGCGCTCGCGGAGTCGGGGGCGAGCGTCGTCGGCGCCTCGTTGCGCAACGCGAGCGCGGTCGCCCGCCACCTCGTGTCCGCCGGGTCGGTGGCCGTGATCGCGGCCGGTGAACGCTGGCCCGACGGCTCGCTCCGGCCGGCGGTCGAGGACCTCTGGGGCGCGGGCGCCGTGATCGCGGCCCTGGTCGACCAGGGCCGCGACGACCTCAGCCCCGAGGCGCGGGTCGCCGAGCAGGCGTTCCGTGCGGTCGCGCCGCGCCTCGCCGACCAGCTCCGCGGCTGCGTGAGCGGCCGGGAGCTGATCGACGGGGGCTTCGGCGAGGACGTCGAGGTCGCGCTGGAGCTCGACGGCAGCCAGGTCGTCCCGGTGCTCCGTGGGGCGGCCTTCGTGGCGGGCTGAGCCCTCACCCCACCTGGGCGCACATCACGTAGACGACCAGGGTGCGGTTGGCCCCGGCCAGGTTCTTGCCCTCGGCGTACCACGCGTCGGCGAGGTGGTCGGACGGGCCGGCGGACCCGCCGTTCCAGGTCCCGTCCGGGTTGCGCAGGGCGAGGAAGGGATTGCTCCGGGACAGCGTCGAGCTGCCGGCCGACCCTCCGGCCCAGGACGCCCCACCACCGAGCGCGGCCATGCCGTTCGGGCAGATGGCCGACATCGACCCGGAGCCGTTGTTGGCCACCCCCGAGTCCAGCGCCGTGATCACGGTGTAGTTGGTGACACCGGTCGGACCCGGGGCCCCGGCGACGCCGGCCGGACCCGGGTCGCCCGCCGGCCCTTGGGCGCCGGGGGTGCCAGGGACACCGGCCGGGCCCGTGGGCCCGGTCAGCGCCGTGCGCGCGCCCGGAGCGAGATCACCGACCTGGAGGGACTTGTTCTTGATGTCCTTCGTCGTGACGGTGTTGTCCTTGATCTGCTTGCCGGTGACGAGCTGGTCGGCGACGGCGCCTCCGGTCGCTCCAGCGACCAGCAAGGCAGCTGCTGCGGCGACGGCAAGGACGGCCCCACGGGCGGTAACGAGGTGTGTCATGCCCGCACGCTAGGGACGCCGCCCGTCCGGTGCCATGGTCCGGATGGCACCGGACCATGGGCTACCTGGACGGCGACCCCAGGGCCGGGCTGCGTCAGCTGAAGCGCTGGTAGGTGATCGTCGGGTAGTAGAGCGACGTGGCGCCGCCGCCACCGTCGGTCACCCGCAGCGCGAGCGTGTGCTGGCCCTTGCCGATCTTGGTGCAGAACTGCACCGTCGCCTGGTCCAGGACGTTGTTGTAGGTGAAGTACTTCGTGCCCTCGCTGGTCCCGACGCCGTCGCGGTAGAGCGACGCCGTGGTCAGCTCACCCGCGCCACCGCTCGACGCCATCGCGGTGAACGTGACGAGGATGGTGTCGGTGCCCTTCTTCGGGCCCTTGACCGAGCTCTGCGAACCCTCGACCTCGGTGGTGGATCCAGCGGTGACGCTCTGGAAGTCCATGGCCCGCGAGCTCATCGAGATCGCGGAGCCGCCGCTGCACGCCGACACCTGGGCGCGCTGGGCGGGCTGCCGGGGGGCACTGCCCTTCGCGTCAGCGTTCGCGCTGCTCACTCCGGCGAGACCGCTGGCGACGACGGCGAGGACGGCGAACCCGGCTGCTGCCATGGGGACTGACTTGTTCATGACCTGCTCCTGACTTCGGCGACCCCGAGTGAGCCGCGTCGATCTTTCAGGAGCGAGCCCGGTGGCTGCAGATACCGACCGTCAGCAGTGGGGGATCTGCGACGGGTCGATGCTGCCGCCGAGGCCCTCGCCGGTCGTCTCGCCGATGCCGATCGAGAGGACGTCACCCGATCGCCAGCGCAGCGACTTGGTGCCCGAGATCTTGCCGGCTGCTGCGCGGACGTTGACCGAGACGCGGTGGCCGTCCCGGGTGCGTGACATCCCGCCGAGGTGCGTGTGCGAGGCGCGCCGGTTGTCGAGCCGCGTCCGGATCGTGAGCGAACCGTCGTCGTTGCGGACCTTGCAGGCCTGCACTTCCCCGCCGTGCACCCGCGCGCCCGACCCCCACGCCGCCTCGGCGGCGGGCGGTGCGACGAGGACGGCGGCGACCAGCAGGGAGCTCGAGCCCGCCAGCACCCCCAGACGAGAAGCGATGCGGTCACGGCGGCGGGGTGTACGGGTCATGCAGGGGCACTACCCGAGCGGGCTGGGGCGAAACTCGCAGGTGACGTCGGCGAGGGAGCCTCGATCATGGCGGTGTCCGTCGCCGCTGGTAGACAAGACGCATGACCGCCACCGGGACCGACGTACGCCGCCCCGACGTGCGGGCCAGCGCCGAGGCCCACCTGCGCGCCCTGGTCGGCCGCGACGACGCCACGCTCCGTGAGGACCAGTGGTCCGCGATCGAGGCGCTGGCCGTCGACCGGCGTCGTGCCCTGGTCGTCCAGCGCACCGGCTGGGGCAAGTCCGCGGTCTACTTCGTCGCCACCCTGCTCCTGCGCGACCAGGGCGCCGGGCCGACCGTGATCGTCTCGCCGCTGCTTGCGCTGATGCGCAACCAGATCGCGGCCGCCGAGCGGGCCGGCATCCGCGCGGTCACCATCAACTCCACCAATATCGAGGACTGGGAGCCGATCCAGGAGTCGATCCGGGCCGGCGAGGTCGACGTCCTCCTGGTCAGTCCCGAGCGGCTCAACAACCCGGGATTCCGTGACGAGGTGCTGCCTCGGCTGGCCGCGACCTGCGGCCTGCTGGTCGTCGACGAGGCCCACTGCATCTCCGACTGGGGCCACGACTTCCGGCCCGACTACCGACGCATCCGCACCCTGCTCGGCGACCTCCCCGACGGCATCCCGGTGCTCGCGACCACCGCCACCGCCAACGCCCGGGTGACCGACGACGTGGCCGAGCAGATGGGGACGAACGTCCTCGTGCTCCGGGGCTCGCTCGACCGGGAGTCTCTGCGGCTCGGCGTCGTCCGTCTCAAGACGGCGCAGCAGCGCCTCGCCTGGCTCGCCGACCACCTGGCCGAGCAGCCCGGCTCCGGCATCGTCTACTGCCTGACCGTCGCCGCCACCCAGGAGATCGCCGACTACCTGCGCTCGCGCGGCCACGAGGTCGCGGCCTACTCCGGCCAGACCGAGACCACCGAGCGTCAGGCGCTCGAGCAGGATCTGCTGTCCGGACGGGTCAAGGCCCTGATCGCGACCAGTGCGCTCGGCATGGGCTTCGACGCGACCCTCGGCTTCGTGGTCAACATGGGCGCGCCCGCCTCCCCGGTCTCCTACTACCAGCAGGTCGGCCGCGCCGGTCGCGGCACCGACGAGGCGACCGTCGTGCTGCTGCCCGCGATCGAGGACCGCGACATCTGGGCCTACTTCGCGTCGCTCGCCTTCCCCCGCGAGGAGCAGGTCCGCCAGACGCTGGCGGTGCTCGCCGCCGAGGGCCGCACGATGAGCACCGCCACCCTGGAGACCTACGTCGACCTCAACCGCAACCGGCTCGAGACGATGCTCAAGGTGCTCGACGTCGACGGCGCCGTACGCCGGGTGCGCGGCGGCTGGGAGTCGACCGGGCAGTCGTGGGACTACGACGAGGAGCGCTACCGCCGGGTGGCCGAGGCCCGGGAGCGCGAGCAGCAGGCGATGCTCGACTACATCGCCACCGACCGCTGCCGGATGCACTTCCTGCGCGACCAGCTCGACGACCCGGAGGCGGTCAACTGCGGGCGCTGCGACAACTGCGGCGGGCTCACGTTGTCGACCGAGGTGTCCGCGGCCGCGGTCGAGGAGGCCGACGCCCGGTTGTCGCGACCCGGCGTGCCGATCGACCCGCGCAAGATGTGGCCGAGCGCCCTGGCCAACCTCGGTATCGACCTCAAGGGCAAGATCGCCGAGGCCGCTCTCGAGGGGCGGGCCGTGGCCCGGTTGACCGACCTCGGCTACGGGCAGGCCCTGCGCGAGCTCTTCGCCCCAGGCGTCGAGGACGGCCCGGTCCCGGTGCCGCTGGTCCGCGCGGTGGTGGAGGTGCTCGGCGACTGGCGCCCGCCCGTCGACGGCATCGTGGTCGTCGAGTCCGAGACCCGTCCGCTGCTGACCGCGGACCTCGCCGACGGCCTGTCCCGCTACCTCCGCGTGCCGGTCCTCGGGCGCTTCGCGATCGTCGATCCCGACGTCCTGCCCGGTCAGGGCACGGCCAACTCCGCCCAGCGGGTGGCCGCCGTCGGACGCCGTTTCACCCTCCAGGGTGAGGGGCTCGAGGGGCAGCGCGTGCTCCTCGTCGACGACCGGGTCGTCACCGGCTGGACCCTCACCCTGGCCGCCCGAGCGGTGCGTGCGGCCGGCGCGACCGAGGTCCGTCCGCTGGTGCTCGCGGCCACCTCCTGAGGGGTCGCAGAGCCGTTTGCGCGAATGAAACAACCGGGCCGTAACATTCGCCAGTGATCCGCGCCGATGTCATCGCCTACTTTGCCGACGACCCCACTCGCAGCTACCAGCTGATCCAGTGGCTGCCCGTGCTGGAGCTCCTCGACCAGCACCATGCGGTGGGCATCGTGGCGCGTGACGAGGACACGATCAAGGTCCTCTCCGAGCGCACCGATCTGCCGATCACGCCGGCCCCGTCCTTCGCCGAGCTGCACGACCTCTACGCCGAGTCCGACGCCAAGGTCGTCCTCTACTGCAACAACTCGATGCTCAACTTCCAGTCGCTCCTGGACGGTCGCAAGCTGCACGTCCACATCAACCACGGTGAGAGCGACAAGCAGAGCATGGCGAGCAACAACGCCAAGGCCTACGACCGTGTCTTCGTGGCCGGTGAGGCCGCGGTGCAGCGGCACGTCGCCGGTCTTCTGGAGTTCGACACCAGCCGCCTGGTCCGGATCGGCCGGCCCCAGCTCGACCTGCGCCCGCCGGCCGTGATCGAGCCGAGCGCGCGCCGTACGGTCCTCTACGCGCCGACCTGGGAGGGCGACGCGGAGTACAACGACTACACGTCGGTCGACACCGTCGGCCCCGACATCGTGTGCGCCGTGCTGGCGGTGCCTGACGTGCGCCTGGTCTACAAGCCGCACCCGAAGGTCACCGTGAGCACGGTGCCGGCGATCCGGGACGGCCACCGGCGGATCATGGCGCTGGTCGCGGAAGGCGCCCGGCGCGACCCGGCCGCCGGTCACCTGGCCGTCACCGCCGGCGACATCCTCGGCGTGATGCCCGACTGCGACGCGATGATCACCGACGTGTCGTCGGTCGGTCTCGACTGGCTCTACCTGCGGACCGAGAAGCCGATCTTCATCACCGACCGTCACCACGACGCCGAGCGGCTCCGTCGCGAGGTGCCGGTCAGCCGCTGCGCCGACGTGCTCGCCGACGTCGACGTCGCGGACCTGACCGAGCTGGTCGCCGCCCGCCTCGACCACGACGAGCACCACCTCGCCCGGGTCGCGATGCGACACCACTACTTCGACGACCTCCAGGTGGGCGACAGCACCACCCGCTTCATCGAGTCCGTCGGCGACCTGGTCGCCCTGCGCGACCGACTGCTCGGCGCCGACGCGGACGACGACGCGGCGATCACCGCCTGAGGTAGGCCAGCACCTGCTCCGCAGCGCGGTTCCCGGACCAGACGGCACCGTTGAGCGTCGACCGGTTCGTGTAGTGGGCCGTGTGCTCGCCGGCGAAGAACGCCGCGCCCTCGGGGAGAGCCTCGGCGCCGGCGATCTCGGTCATCGTGCCGACGCGGTAGTAGGAGTAGGTGCCGCGCGTCCAGGGATCGTCGACCCAGCGGTCGACCCGGGTCACCCCGGCGTACGCCGCCCGCGAGCCGGGGAAGACCCGGTCGAGGTCGCGCAGGTAGGCGTCCGCGAGCCGCCGCGGCGCGAGCCCGTGGACCGGGGCACCGGCGACGTGCGGCATCGCCGACGCGCCGGTCAGGCAGACCATCAGGGCCTGGTCGCTCTGCTGGCCGGGGTGTCCGGGCCAGGTCGAGCCGGTCGCCAGGTCGGAGAAGGACTCGCCGCTGCTGCCCGGCTGCCAGGGCGTGGAGTCCAGGACGAGGCTGGCCTTCATCCCGACCCCCAGCGCCCCCAGCCGGATCGCGCGCCGCTTCAACGGTGAGAAGCCGGCCCGGGACAGGTCGACGGCCGCCAACGTCGGGAACGGCAGCGCGAAGACCACCGCGTCGGCGTCGACCTGGGTGCGGGACGTGTCGTCTTCGAAGGTCAGCCGGTAGCCGTGCGCGCGTCGACGGACCGCCACGAGAGCCGACCCGAGGTGGATCGACCCGTCAAGGCCCTCGGCGAGCGCGGTGGCAACGGTGTCGGTCCCGTCGGTGACGACGAAGCGCTCGTCGTAGCTGCGCCACGGTGCCGCGAGGTCGGCGACCACCATGAGCGCGCTGGCCTCGTCGGCCGGTGCGGTGTACTCGGTCTCGACGTAGGTGCGCACGTAGTCGGCGAGGAGCGGGTTGACCGGCGCGACGTGCCGCTCCACCCACGCGCTCGCGGTCATCCGGTCGAGGCGCAGGGCCTCGGGGTCGCGGGTGCCGTGCCGGACCGGCCAGGGGATCCGGCCGAACTCACGCTCCGCCTCCCGGGCCACCTCCGGCCGCCCGTGGAGGACCGCGGCCCTCGACCGGTTGCGCCCGGCGAAGCGGTAGTCGTAGCCGCCGCTCGGCCAGACGGTGTCCAGGTCGGTCAGCCCGACGCGCAGCTCCCGGGCGAGGTTGCGGAAGGCGTGGTCACCGGTGCTGACGAAGGACCCACCGGCCTCGGCGTGCAGGCCGCCCGGCAGGTCGCGCACGGTGAGCGCGCGACCGCCCACCCGGTCGCGGGCCTCGTGCACCTCGACCCGCCAGCCGGTCCGCTGGCGCAGGCGGTGAGCGGTGGTGAGGCCCGCCAGCCCGGCGCCGACGACCACGACCCGTGGTGCGCCACGCGCCGCCGACGGACGCGCCGACCCCGCGACCGCGGCGCCGGCGAGCCCGCCGAGGAGGACGCCGCGCCGGCCGACCGTGTGCACCCGCCCATCTTGACCGATCAGCCGCGGTCGGCGGTCTCCATGTGCTCGTAGTAGTCGCGCGGGCGGCCCATCCTGTCCATGGTTCGGAGCATCCGCAGGCCGGCGGGCTCCAGGGTCTTCGAGCTGACCCAGGCCAGCGCCGTCGCGGGTACGGCGACCAGCAGGGCGGTCCACACGAAGGCCCAGCCCGAGCGCGGGTCGGGCAGCAGCCCGACGTACCCGAGGAAGCGCATCACCGGCTCGTGGACCAGGTAGATGCCGTAGCCCAGGGAGCCGATCCAGACGAGCGGCTTCCAGTCGAAGGCCTTGTTCCACGGGCCCTCGTGCAGCACGACCGCGGCCAGGCCGACGACGACGGCCAGCGAGTAGAGCGGGTGCCACCACTCGCTCACGTCGGTGTTCTCGATCGGGCGGGTCATGACCAGGACGGCCAGGCCGACGAGGCCGAGGACGCCGAGGGCCAGGCGTGCCACGCGACCCAGCCGGACACCGGCGGCGACGATCACCGCGAGCGCCATGCCGAGACCGAAGTCGGCGGCGCGGGAGGGCGCGGAGTACCAGACCGACCAGGCGTCGCCCGGGTGCGAGCTGAGCACGGTCGCCCAGACGAGGTAGCCCAGGCCGATCGCGAGGCAGAGTGCCGGGAGCACCGAGGCGACCGCGAGCCGGCCGCGCCGGGTCTGTCGCTGTGCGGCGGCTCGGTTGACGAACGGCACGGCCAGCGCCATCAGCAGGTAGAAGTGGAACTCCACCGCCAGCGACCAGGCCGGACCGTCGGTCCAGAAGATGTAGTCGTCGCTGTAGATGTGGGTGAAGGTCAGGTGGGTCGCGAGGTCCTGCCAGTGGCCCGGCAGGCTCGGGTTGGTGCAGACCCACACGACCACGACGATGGCGGCGTACAACGGGTAGAGGCGTGCCATCCGGCGCAGGAGCAGCACCCGGCCGGGTCGGCCCGCCCCGGCGTCCGCGCAGGAGCGCGCGATCGGGAGCCACAGCACCAGCGCCGACAGCACGAAGAACATGTCGACGAAGAGGTCGGTGCCCAGCATCAGCTGGTGGCCCCACCCGCTGAACGGCCACGCCCAGGTCTGCGGGTCGCGGTTGTGCTGGTAGGCGTGGAAGAACACGACGCAGAGCGCCGCGATGCCGCGCAGCCAGCCGAGCGGGTACTGCGGCGAGCTCTGTCCGCCGGCCTCCGGGGCCTCCGGTGCGGTGACCGAGTCGATCTGCTCGGTCTGGTCACGAACGAGGGTCGTCACACTCATGCGGCCACCTCCCGGGTGGTCTCGGTCTCGACGCCGGCCTCAACAGGGGTGGCGTCGGAGTTGCCGGAGCTGTTGGCGCTGCGCGGCGTGACCACCCAGCGGTGCTCGCCGCGCAGCTGCTTGAGCTGGGCGACGCGGTTCACGATGTTCTTCAGCTCGGTGTAGAAGACGAGGTTCGCGAGGGCGGCCGCGACGAACCAGGACTTGTGGCGTCGAACCTCCGGCGCCGCGAGGCGGTAGGCCGCCAGCGTCTGCAGCGGGCCGGAGACCGTGACGAAGAGGGTGAGCGCCAGGAACATCGGCGAGCTGAGGTCGAGCCCGCCGTCACGCCAGGCGAAGAAGCCGATCAGCGGCCAGGCCAGCAGGGCGAGCCACGGGTAGACCTCGCGCCAGCCCAGCAGGTAGACCACGCCGACGCGTTGACGGAAGTTCAGCACGGGGGACTTCAGCACCGGCAAGAGGTGGCGGCAGGAGACCTGGAACCAGCCCTGGGCCCAGCGCATCCGCTGGTTCCACAGTGCCTTCGGCGTCTCGGGCGCGAGCTCGCGGCTGACGAGGCCGGGGTCGTTGACGATCCGGCCGCCGGCCTCGAGGACGCGCATCGACGCCTCGATGTCCTCGGTGAGGAAGGAGCCACGCAGGCGGATCCGCTCGAGGGCCGAGGAGCGCCAGTAGCCGTTGGAGCCGCCGAAGATGCCGAAGCCGAAGGCCGACGCGCGACCCGGGTGGGCGACCGCGTAGATCTGCTCGAACTCGACGGCGATGAGCTTGGCCATCGCCGAGTCCTCGCCGTTGCGGATCACGCAGTGACCCTGGACGACGTCGGCACCGTCGGCGATCCACTGCCAGGCACGGTCGAAGGAGCCCGCCATCGGGTGGTGGTCGGCGTCGAAGATGCCGACGAACTCGCCCTCGGCCACGCGCAGCGCGGCGTTGACGTTCTGTGCCTTCGAGGTGCTGTCGGGCACCTTGAGGACGGTCAGGTCCGGGTGCTCGGCCGCGAGGTCGGCGAGGTCGTCCTCGACGTCGAGCGGGATCGGAGTGTTGTAGGCGAGCACGATCTGGAGCCCGCCGGAGTAGTCCTGCGCGAGGAAGGTGTCGATGGTCTCGAGGATCGTGTCGGCCTCGTTGGGGAGGTACGCCGCGATCACGGCGGTCGCCCGGGGTGCCGACCCCTCGGGTGCTTCCGGTGGGCGCGGCGGGTCGAGCGCCTGGGAGCACTCGGCCCAGATCGTCGCGGCGGTGATGCCGAGCGCGCCGACCAGGGCCCAGTAGACGAACGTCGAGACGTCGAGCCCCACGGCGTACAGGCCGACCATCATGAGGAACGGCAGGACCGCGCAGCCGATGGTCGCGAAGAGCACCTGACGGCTGGCCGAGAACCAGCTCACCGCCGGGTGGCGCTGGCGCACGCCGGCGCCCTGGACGCGTGGTTGCAGGTCGCGGGCCCGGACGGACTCGGCGGCCGCCTCGGCCGCGTGCTCGCCGGCCTCCTGCGGGTCCTGCTTGCGCGAGATCCGGGCCCAGCCGACGCCGAGGTCGATGACGCCGTCGCGATCGGTGAGGGAGTCCAGCGCCTCGACGGCGTGGTAGGCCATCTCCTGGAGCCGGACCGGGCGCGCGGCCCGGTCCTCGTGGCGCAGGCGCAGGGCGATCCGGCCGTCGACGGTCGCGGCGACGACCTCGCCCGGCTGGAGGAAGCGGGTGAGCCGTTCGGCCGCGGCGCGCACGACGGGGGCCGGCGGTCGGACGCGAGCGGTGACGTCGTTGCCCGGCGCGGCCCAGACGGGGTCGATGACCGCGACGATCTCGCGGTGGCGCCGGGGGGTCGCGACCTGCAGCCGGCTGCGGACCAGTGGGGAGACGACCTCGTCGGGGGAACCGACCCGTCCGGGGCGGTTCTGGTCAGGGGTACGGCGATCCAGGGTGAGGGACACGGGCGTGACCTTTCGGGGTCTCGACGGACGTGCGGGGACCGATCGGGTGCGCACGTGGTGCGATACGGAAAGGCGCGCTGCGTGAGTCGCGCTCGTCCAACCACCGTGCCGAGAACGGCTCGCACGATGCAAGTTCTGACGACGTGGGTCCGGTCACGCGACGGCCGTCACGTCGGTTCCTGAGCGGGTTTCCCGCTCAAAACAAGGGCTGTTCACCCAACCTTTACGACGCGCTCAGGCTTTACCGCAGGTAGAACAGGTTCTAGTCTGCGTCCATGGACAGACCTCTGCGCGTGATCCAGTGGACGACCGGCAACATCGGCCGGCGGTCGCTGCATGCGATCATCGGCCGCCCGGACTTCGAGCTGGTCGGTGTCTACGCACACGGCAAGGACAAGGTCGGCGTCGACGCGGCCGAGCTGTCCGGGTGGCACGAACCGACCGGGATCCTGGCGACCGACGACATCGACGCGCTGCTCGCGCTCGGCGCCGACGCCTGCTGCTACAACCCGCTGTGGCCGAGCATCGACGAGCTCTGCGCCCTGCTCGAGGCGGGCGTCAACGTCTGCTCCAGCGCCGCCTGGATCACCGGCGGCAAGCAGACCCCCGAGGACCTCGACCGGATCCGCACGGCCTGCGAGCGCGGCGGGTCGTCGATCTTCGGCAGCGGCGCGCACCCCGGCATGACCAACCTGGTGGGCATGGTGCTCAGCGGGTCGTGCGAGCGCGTCGACGAGATCCGGATCACCGAGTCGGTCGACTGCTCGACGTACGAGAGCGCGGAGACCCAGGGCGCCATGGGCTTCGGCAAGGACCCGGTGACGCCGGGGCTGGCGGAGCACGTACGCCGCGAGAGCGAGGTCTTCGCGGAGTCGGCCGCGATGATGGCCGACGCGCTCGGAGTGGCGCTGGACCGGATGACCTTCGACGTGGAGTTCACCGCGGCCACCGGCGACAGCGACCTGGGCTTCATGACGATCCCGGCCGGCACGGTCGGCGGCGTGATGGGCTACCACCGCGGCTGGGTCGGCGACCGCAACGTCGTCAGCGTCGGCTTCAACTGGACCATGGGCTCGCACGTCACGCCGCCCAAGCCGCTGCAGCACGGCCACGTGATCCAGGTCTTCGGCGTGCCGAACATGCGCACCGTCATCCACTGCCTGCCCCCGAAGGACTGGTCCGAGGGGTTCATGGACCTCGGGATGATCTACACCGCGATGCCGGTGACCAACGCCGTCCCGCACGTCGTCGCCGCTCCGCCGGGGATCGTCACGCTCGCCGACCTCCCGCCGATTACGGGACGCGCTGCCATCGCAGGTTGAGGAGGTTGCGCTAGCAACCGTCGCGAAACCCGGTGAGTGAGGGCAGCGCCGATGCTCGGCTCACGGGGTTTCGAGACAGGCGCAGAGCGCCTTCCTCAACCACCGGGAGGTCAGTGACCGACCACGAGCGCCGGGTCGACCGGGTGCTCGAGCTTCGTCCGGGGCAGGAAGAACGCCGGGACGAGGACGAGCGCGACCAGGATCGCGCCGACGAGGAACACGTCGCCGTAGACCTCGGCCGTCCCGGACGGCGTCGGGTCGGCGTCCAGGAGCCCGTTGGTCAGCAGCACCGTGAAGACGGCGGTGCCGATCGAGGCGGCGACCTGCTGGACGATGTTCATCAGCGTCGAGCCGCGGGCGATCGTGTGGTCGCGCAGGGTGGCCAGCGCCGACGACATGATCGGCATCATCGTGCCGCCCATCCCGAGGCCCATCACGAAGAGCGCGACCATCAAGAAGGTGTACGACGTGGTCTCGGTCAGCGTCGAGAACATCAGCATGCCGAGCGCGGTGACCGTGATGCCGGCGACCACGATCTTGCCGGGACCGATCTTGTCGGCGAGGACGCCCGCGATCGGCATGGTGATCATCGCGCCGAGACCCTGCGGGGCGAGCAGCAGGCCGGCGTGGAGGGCGTCCTCACCGCGGACCTGCTGGAAGTAGAGCGGGAAGAGCAGGCCGGCGCCGAAGAAGGAGATCGCGAAGAGCGACATCGCGACGATCGCGATCGTCATGGCCCGGTTCTTGAAGAGTCGGAGGTCGATCAGGGGGTGGAGGTTGCGGCGGTTGAGCGCCCACGGCACGAACGCGACGATCAGCAGGGTGCCGATGGCGACCGGGGTCACGACCTTGGTCGCGAAGAAGGTGCCGGTCTCGGGGATCGTCGAGACGCCGTACAGGAAGAGGGCGAGGCCCGGCGACAGCAGCACCATGCCGAGCCAGTCGAAGGACTCGGAGGGCTGGACGTCGTCCTTCGGCAGCGCGATCGAGGCGTAGACGATCGCGGCGATGCCGATCGGGACGTTGATCAGGAAGATCCAGTGCCAGCTGGCGACGTCGATCAGCAGACCGCCCAGGATCGGGCCGAAGATCGGGCCGAGCAGCATCGGGATGCCCATCACGGCCATCACCCGGCCGATCCGCTCCGGCCCGGCGGCCCGGGTCAGGATCGTCATGCCGAGCGGCATCAGCATGCCGCCGCCGAGTCCCTGGACGACCCGGAACGAGACCAGCATCGGCAGCGAGGTCGCGAGCGCGCACAGGGCCGAGCCGGCCGCGAACAGCACGATCGCGGTGAGGTAGAGCCGCTTGGTGCCGAACCGGTCCGCCGCCCAGCCGGTCAGCGGGATCACCGCCGCCAGCGCCAGCGTGTAGCCGGTCATCGTCCACGCGACCTGGGCCGGCGTGGCGTCGAAGACCTCGGTGAACGTCTGCAGCGCGACCGAGACGATGGTGATGTCGAGGATCGACATGATCGCCCCGAGCACGACCACCCCGGCGATGACGAGGACGCCGCGGTCGAGCTTGTCGGAGGCGGCCGGGGAGGGCTGTCCGGACGACTGGGTGGGGGTCTCGGTGCTCACCACACGACCCTAGGAGCGGCCTCCGACGCTCGCATCCGACTTTGGTGTGACCTTCGTCGGCGGGCGGTCGGGCGAGCCGTCAGGCGAGCTGTGCCTGGACCGCGGCGACGAGCGTCGGGTCCTCGGGCACGACCTGCGGGCTGAACCGGGCGACCACCGAGCCGGTGCCGTCGATGAGGAACTTCTCGAAGTTCCAGGTGACGTCGCCGGCCTCGCCCTTCTCGTTGGGCGTCTCGGTGAGGGTCGCGTAGATCTCGTGGCGGTCGTCGCCGTTGACGTCGATCTTCTCGGTCATCGGGAAGGTCACGCCGTACGTCGCGGAGCAGAACTCCTGGATCTCCTCGGCGGAGCCGGGCTCCTGGCCGAAGAACTGGTTGCACGGCAGGCCGACGACGGTGAAGCCCTTCTCGGCGTACCGCTCCTGGAGCTCCTCCAGGCCGGTGTACTGCGGCGTCAGGCCGCACTTGCTCGCGACGTTGACCAGCAGCGCCGGCTTGCCACCGGTGATCTCGCCGAGCGTCGTGGAGGTGCCGTCGAGCCGGCTGATCTTCGCGTCCAGGATGGTCATGACTACGAGCGTAGAAGGTGACGGGGAACAGCTGTAGGTGCGTCCGGATAGCGTCACGGGCGTGAGCTTCGTCCCGGTGACCGGCCCGGCCACCTTCCGGCCGGCCGAGCCGCCGCGCGAGGGCGTGGTCGAGTTCACCGACGACCGCCGCACCGTGGCCCTGCCGATCCGCGCGGCCATCCCGGTGCTGACCAAGGCGCGGACCCGCGAGGACCTGCACCCGAGCGTCAGCCTGCTCTCGGGGGCGGCGCTGCTCGGGATGCGGTTGGTGGCCGCGGGGAAGTTCGCGCCCGGTGGCAGCCCGCCGAGCTGGCGGGTCGCCGGCCTCGACCCTGACGACGAGGAGCGGATCGCCCTGCTCGGCCGCTCCGGGCCCGACGACCTGGTGCTGGTCCGCGAGCTGCTCGACGCCGTGGCGGACGCGCTGCCGAGGGCCGCACCGACGGCGGTCACCCCGCCGCCGCACCGGCCGCGCGGGGTCACCTTCGAGCAGCGGCTGCAGGCCCGGCTGGCCCGCCACCAGCGGGTCGACGTGGGAGACCTCCCGCAGCTGGTGACGATCTCGCTGCGGGTCGAGGCAGCCGAGGAGGAGCTGGTCGCGGGCGCCGTACGCCTCGTGCCGCAGGCGCACGACGCGCAGAACCCGCTCCACCTCACGGACCTGGCGCTCCTGTGGACCGGCACCCCGGAGGAGCACGGCTTCGGCGAGCGGGCGCGCACCCACGCGACCATCGCGCTGCGGGCGGCGGCCGACGCGTGGCCGGTCATCGACCGGCTGCTCGAGCTCCGGGTGCCCGACGAGATCACGCTGGATGCCGACGAGCTGGTGAGCCTCCTCGACGAGGGGGTCGGTGCGCTGCGCGAGCGCGGCGTCGACGTGCTGTGGCCCCGCAGCCTCGGGCGTGACCTCACGGCGACGACGGTCCTCGACCGCTCGGCCCCCGGGACCCGCGAGGGCCAGCTGATCGAGGGCCTGCTCGGCGCCGAGGCGCTCTTCTCCTTCAACTGGCAGATCGCCGTCCACGGCGACCCGCTGACCACCGAGGAGATGGACCAGCTGGCGGCATCGGCCTCCCCGCTGATGCGGCTGCGCGGCAACTGGACGGTCGTCGACCCGGCCGTGGCACGGAAGGCGCGCAAGCGCCTGGTGCGCACGGTCAAGCCGGCCGAGGCGATCGCCGCCGCGCTGACGGGGACGGTCCAGGTCGCCGACGTGACCGAGCAGGTGATCGTGGGGGCCAGCCTGCTCCAGGTGCGCGAGCAGCTGCTGACTGCGGCGACCCGCGAGCCGGTGCCGCCGCCGGTGGGACTGACCGCGTCGCTGCGCGACTACCAGCAGCACGGCCTCACCTGGCTGGCCGAGCTCACCTCGCTCGGCCTCGGCGCGTGCCTGGCCGACGACATGGGCCTCGGCAAGACGGTCACCCTGATCGCCCTGCACCTGCACCGCCGGGAGGCGGGGTCGTCCGGCCCGACGCTCGTCGTCTGCCCGGCGAGCCTGCTCGGCAACTGGGAGGACGAGGTACGCCGGTTCGCACCCGGGGTGCCGGTGGTCCGCTTCCACGGCAGCGCCCGGGACGTCTCTGCCGCGGGTGACGGGTTCGTGCTCACGACGTACGGCACGATGATGCGCGATGCCGAGGCGCTCGCCGAGGTGCCGTGGGACCTGGTGGTCGCCGACGAGGCGCAGCACGTCAAGAACTCGCGCACCTCCACGGCCCGGGCGCTCCGGTCGATCCCGAGCGCCGCCCGGGTCGCGCTGACCGGCACGCCCGTCGAGAACGACCTGACCGAGCTGTGGTCGATCCTCGACTGGGCGACACCCGGGCTGCTCGGCAGCCGCAACGCCTTCCGCAAGGTGTGGGCGGCGCCGATCGAGTCCGGCCTCGAGCCGACGAAGGCGCGGCAGTTCGCCGACCTGATCGGCCCGTTCCTGCTGCGCCGCCGCAAGTCCGACCCCGGCATCGCGCCGGAGCTGCCGCCGAAGACCGAGACCGACCACCGGGTGCAGCTCACCCGCGAGCAGGTCGTGCTCTACGAGTCGTTCGTCCGCGACACGATGGACCGGATCGAGCGGGCCGACGAGGACGCCCGCCGCGGTCTGGTGCTCGCGCTGCTGACCGGCCTCAAGCAGATCTGCAACCACCCGGCCCACTTCCTCAAGCAGTCCGCGGTCAAGCTGTCCGGGCGCTCCGAGAAGGTCGACCTCCTCGACGAGCTGCTCGGCACGGTGCTCGCCGAGGACGGCGCGGCGCTCGTCTTCACCCAGTACGTCGCGATGGCGCGGCTGCTCGAGGCGCACCTGACCCGGGCGGGGATCCCGCACCAGTTCCTCCACGGCGGCACCCCCGTGCGCGAGCGCGAGGCGATGGTGCGTCGCTTCCAGGCCGGCGAGGTGCCCGTCTTCCTGCTGTCGCTCAAGGCCGGCGGCACCGGTCTCAACCTGACCCGCGCCGACCACGTCGTCCACGTCGACCGGTGGTGGAACCCCGCTGTCGAGGAGCAGGCGACCGACCGGGCCTACCGAATCGGGCAGCTCCGGCCGGTCCAGGTGCACCGGATCATCACGCGCGGCACGATCGAGGAGAAGATCGCCGAGCTCCTGACCCGCAAGCGGGTCCTCGCCGACGCCGTGCTCGCGAACGGCGAGGCCGCGCTGACCGAGCTCGACAACGACGAGCTGCGCGACTTCGTCGCCCTGCGACCGGTCGACTGATGGCCGTCCTCCACCCGCGGGTCGCGCCCCGGCGCTCGACGACGCGGGCGACCACGTGGTGGGGCAAGGCGTGGGTGCGCGCGGTCGAGGAGGCGGCGTTCTCGGAGTCCGACCTGGTCACGGCGCGGACCCTGGCTCGCGGCGGTCACGTCGGCCAGATCACCACGCGGCCCGGAGGGTTCTTCGCGTCGGTCGAGGACCAGCACGGGCTCTGGACCGTCGACGGCGCGATCCCCGAGCTCGACGAGACCGGGACCGAGACCGTGGTCGAGGCGGTGGCCGCCGAGGCCGGTCGGATCGCGGCGCTGCTGGGCGGCGACCTGCCCCACGACCTGGTCGAGCACACCGACGAGGCAGGAGTCGAGCTGCTGCCGTTCGGCAGCGAGCTCGCGGCCACTTGCACCTGCGAGGCCTGGGCCGAGCCGTGCGTGCACGCCCTCGCCGTGCTGCAGCAGCTCGCGTGGCTGATCGAGGCGGACCCGATGGTGCTGCTGCAGCTGCGCGGTCTCGCGCGCGAGGACCTGCTGGGTCGGTTGCACGCCCGGCGCGAGTCGCCGGTCAGTGACGACGAGCGGGACCTGGACGCCGCGGTCGAGGCTGCGCTCTACGCCGCCCGGCTGCTGGACGACCCGCTCAGCTGAGGGCGCCGAGCGCCATCCGGTGGAGCACCTGGTGCATCTCGGGGTCGGGCAGCAGGCCGCTGTGCGGGGTGGAGTTGATCAGCCCGAACGCCGCGTGCGCCATCGCCCGCGCGGTCGGCAGGTCGAGCTCCGGGTCGCGGAGCCGGAGCTGGCCGGCCCAGAGGTCGACGTACTCCCGCTGCAGGGTGCGCACCCGCTCCCGTGCCTCCTCGGGCAGCGACTCCCAGTCGCGGTCCTGGACCACGATCAGCGGGCGGTGGCGCAGCGCGAAGTCGACGTGCCAGTCGACGAGGTCGCTGATGGCGGTCGTCGGGTCGGGCGCCGCCTCGGCCCGCTGGGTGCCGACCTGCAGCAGCTCCTCGCTGATCGAGACGAGCATCTCGGCGAGGACCGCCTGCTTCGACGGGAAGTGCTTGTAGAGCGCCGGGCCGGAGATGCCGCACGCTGCGCCCAGGTCGGCGACGGAGACGCCGTGGTAGCCGCGGGACGCGAAGAGCTCGGCCGCGGTCGCCAGGATCTGGGTCCGGCGGTCGGGAGGGCGGCTCACGCGCCCAGGTTAGTGGGGATTAACCCTCGGAGCCGCTCTGCTGCTCGTTCTGCTGCCCGTCCTGCTGCTCGGCGATCTGGCGGCGTACGTCGTCCATGTCGAGGTCCTTGACCGCGGTGATGACCTGCTCGAGGGCGGGTGCGGGCAGGGCGCCGGGCTGGGCGAACACGAGGATGCCCTCGCGGAACGCCATCAGCGTCGGGATCGAGGTGATCTGCGCCGCGGCGGCCAGCGACTGCTCGGCCTCGGTGTCGACCTTGCCGAAGACCACGTCGGTGTGGCGCTCGGCCGCGGACTCGAAGACCGGCGCGAACTGGCGGCACGGGCCGCACCAGGACGCCCAGAAGTCGACCAGCACGACGTCGTTCTCCACGACGGTCTGCTCGAAGGTGTCGGAGGTCAGCTCGGTGGTGGCCATGTCGTCTCAACGGTTCGGGCGCCGCGGGCATTCCGGAGGGTGGGTCGGCGGGATAGTCACGGACGTTGTGGTGGTCCTTCGGCCGGTTCTGCCACCAGTTCGTCCGTGACTACGCCGACGGTGGACCCGCAGGTTAATGATCGCTAACCTGACGGGGTGAGCCACATGAGGGAGCTGGTGGACGAGCTGCGCGAGCGGCTCGCGATTGCGCGGCAGGGCGGCAGCGAGGCGGCCCGGACCAAGCACACCGACCGCGGCAAGCTGTTGGTGCGCGACCGGGTGGACCGGCTGCTCGACCCGGGCAGCCCGTTCCTCGAGCTGAGCCCGCTGGCGGCGTACGACATGTACGGCGGAGCCGTGGCCAGCGCCGGCGTCGTGACCGGCATCGGCAAGGTGAGCGGCCGCGAGGTCGTGGTGGTCGCCAACGACGCGACCGTCAAGGGCGGCACCTACTACCCGATGACGGTCAAGAAGCACCTGCGCGCGCAGACCGTCGCCTCCGACAACCGGCTGCCCTGCATCTACCTCGTCGACTCGGGCGGCGCCTTCCTCCCGATGCAGGACGACGTCTTCCCCGACCGCGAGCACTTCGGCCGGATCTTCTTCAACCAGGCCAACCTCTCCGCCCGCGGCATCCCGCAGGTCGCGGCGGTCATGGGCTCCTGCACGGCCGGCGGCGCCTACGTCCCCGCCATGTCCGACGAGACCGTGATCGTGCGCAACCAGGGCACGATCTTCCTCGGCGGCCCGCCGCTGGTGAAGGCCGCGACCGGCGAGATCGTGACCGCCGAGGAGCTCGGCGGCGGCGACGTGCACGCCCGCACCTCCGGCGTCGTCGACCACCTCGCCGACGACGACGCGCAGGCGCTCGCGATCGTGCGCAGCATCGTCGACACCTTCGAGCGACCCGGCACTCCGCCGTACCACGTGCACGAGGTCGAGGAGCCGCACGACGACCCCGCGACCTTGTACGACGTCGTGCCGGCCGATACGCGTACGCCGTACGACGTCCGCGACGTGATCCGCCGGATCGTCGACGGCAGCCGGATGCACGAGTTCAAGAAGCTCTACGGCGAGACCTTGGTCTGTGGCTTCGCCCGGATCTGGGGCCACCCGGTCGGCATCATCGCCAACAACGGCATCCTCTTCAGCGAGTCGGCGCTCAAGGGCGCCCACTTCATCGAGCTGTGCAACCAGCGCGGCATCCCGCTGGTCTTCCTGCAGAACATCTCCGGCTTCATGGTCGGCAAGGAGTACGAGAACAAGGGCATCGCCCGCGACGGCGCCAAGCTCGTCACGGCCGTCGCGTGCAGCGTCGTCCCGAAGTTCACCGTGGTCATCGGCGGCTCCTTCGGCGCCGGCAACTACGGCATGTGCGGGCGCGCCTACGACCCGCGCTTCCTGTGGATGTGGCCCAACGCCCGCATCTCCGTGATGGGCGGTGAGCAGGCCGCGTCCGTGCTCGCGACCGTCGCCGGCAAGCCGGACGACGAGGACTTCAAGGCACCGATCCGCGAGCAGTACGAGACCCAGGGCTCGCCCTACTACTCCACCGCCCGCCTGTGGGACGACGGGATCATCGACCCCGCCGACACCCGCCGCGTCCTCGGCATGGGCCTCGCGGCCGCCGCCCAGGCCGGCCCGATCCCGGCGCCGTCGTACGGCGTCTTCCGGATGTGAGACGCGCAGTGGCGCGTCGAAATCCAGTGACCGAACCGAGGAGCTCGTGATGTTCACCCACGTCTTCATCGCCAACCGCGGTGAGATCGCCGCGCGGATCGCTCGCACCTGCGACCGGCTCGGCGTCCGAGCCACCGCCAGCTCCGGCGACTTCCTCGACCCGGCCGCGCAGGTCGCCCAGGCGCTGGCCGCCGGGGCTCAGGCCGTGCACCCCGGCTACGGCTTCCTCTCCGAGAACCCCGGCTTCGCCCGGGCCGTCGCCGACGCCGGTCTCGTCTGGATCGGCCCGCCGCCGGAGGCGATGGAGTCGATGGCGCGCAAGGACCACGCCCGCGACATCGCCGTGGCCGCCGGGGTCCCGGTCGTGCCGCGCGGCGAGGACGCCGGGTTCCCGGTGCTCGTGAAGGCGGCGTCCGGCGGCGGCGGCAAGGGCATGCGCGTCGTCCGCGAGGAGTCGGAGCTCGAGGAGGCCAGGTCGGCGGCAGCGCGCGAGGCGCGCAGTGCCTTCGGCGACGACACCCTGCTCATCGAGAAGTACGTCGAGCGCGGCCGCCACATCGAGGTCCAGGTCATGGCCGACGCCCACGGCAACGCGATCCACCTGTGGGAGCGCGACTGCTCCACCCAGCGCCGTCACCAGAAGGTGCTGGAGGAGGCGCCCGCACCCACGATCACGCCCGAGGTCCGCGCGCTGGTGACCAGCAGCGCGGTCGCGCTCACGAAGCACGTGGGCTACCAGAACGCCGGCACCGTGGAGTTCCTGCTCGACTCCGACACCGGCGAGGCCTACTTCCTGGAGATGAACACCCGCCTCCAGGTCGAGCACCCCGTCACCGAGGCGATCACCGGTCTCGACCTGGTCGAGATCCAGCTGCGCGTCGCCGCGGGCGAGCCGCTGCCGGTCGACCAGGACGACGTCACCGTCACCGGTCACGCCATCGAGGCCCGGATCTACGCCGAGGACTCGTTCGGCGGGTTCCTGCCCCAAGCCGGTACGGCGACGCGCGTGGAGTGGCCCACGGGCGTCCGGGTCGACCACGCCCTGACGTCGGGGCAGGTCGTGAGCACGGCGTACGACCCCATGCTCGGCAAGGTGATCGCCCACGGCGCGACCCGCGAGGAGGCCCGGCTCGCGCTGGTCGCCGCCCTCGACGAGACCGCGATCCTGGGGCTGACCACCAACACCGGCTTCCTGCGGGTGCTGGTCGCGAGCGACGAGTTCCGCGACGCGACCATCGACACCGCGTGGCTCGATGGCCACGAGGTCCCGGCGCCGGACCCCGCGCCGGCGCGCACGCTGGCGGCCTGGGAGGTCTTCGCCGCCGGGCGCGAGGACGGCGGCCCGTTCCGCTCCGACGGCTTCCGCCTCGGGTCCGAGCCCGCACCGGTCGTGATCGAGCTCGACGAGCCCGTCACCCTGACCGGGCCCGCCCCGACCGATCGATCGATCGGCGCGGTCCGAGCCGACCGGGTCGAGGTCGTACGCCAGGGCCAGCGGTTCGTCTTCGACCGGCCCGACGTCTTCGGCGACCATGCTGCCGACCTCGGCGACGGCACCATCGTGTCGCCGATGCCCGGCACCGTCCTCGACGTGCGGGTCGCCGACGGCGACCGGGTCGAGGCGGGCCAGCTGCTCGTCGTGCTCGAGGCGATGAAGATGGAGCTGTCGCTCAAGGCGCCCTTCGACGGCACCGTCGCCGCGCTCGCCGCGAGCACCGGAGCGCAGGTCGCGCTCGGCGCCACGCTCCTGGAGGTGACACCTGATGAGTGAGCTCCCGATGACGGTCCGCGCGGAGGGGATGCCCGACCGGGTCACGATCTACGAGGTCGGTCCCCGCGACGGGCTGCAGAACGAGAAGGCGCTCGTCGACACCGGCGTGAAGGCCGAGTTCGTCCAGCGGCTGCTGGCGGCCGGGCTGCCGATCGTCGAGGCCACCAGCTTCGTCCACCCGAGGTGGGTGCCCCAGCTCGCGGACGCCGCGGAGCTGATGACCCTGCTCGGCGAGGCCGGACGCGACTGCCCGGTCCTGGTCCCCAACGAGCGCGGCCTCGACCGAGCGATCGAGCTCGGCGCCCGGCACATCGCGATCTTCGGCTCGGCCACCGAGACCTTCGCGCAGAAGAACCTCAACCGCAGCCTCGACGAGCAGTTCGCGATGTTCGAGCCGACCGTGCGCCGCGCGCGCGACGCCGGTCTCGACGTCCGTGCCTACGTCTCGATGTGCTTCGGCGACCCGTGGGAGGGCGCGGTCCCGATCGACCAGGTGGTCGGCGTCGGCAAGCGGCTCTTCGACCTCGGCGCCAGCCAGCTCAGCATCGGCGACACCATCGGCGTCGCCACCGCCGGCCACGTCACCGCCCTGGTGCGCGCGTTCGTCGACGCCGGCATGAGCACCGACCAGCTGGCCATGCACTTCCACGACACCTACGGCCAGGCGCTCGCCAACACGTACGCCGCGCTGCAGGCCGGCATCACGACGTACGACGCCAGCGCCGGAGGCCTCGGCGGCTGCCCGTACGCCAAGAGCGCCACGGGCAACCTCGCCACCGAGGACCTCGTCTGGATGCTCCGCGGGCTCGGCATCGAGACCGGTGTCGACCTCCAGCAGGTGGCCGCGACCAGCGCCTGGATGGCCGGGCACCTCGGCCGCCCGAGCCCGTCCGCGGTCGTACGCGCTCTTACGGCAGAATCGAGTTCATGAGCCGTCGCGTCTATCTGCACATCGGGGCGCCCAAGACCGGCACGACCTACGTCCAGGACCGGCTGTCGGTGAACAGCAGGTCCCTGGCCCGCCACGACGTGCACTTCCCGACCGGCTCGCCGCTGGTCAGTCCGGCGCTCTTCCAGTTCCGCGCCGCACTCGACCTGCTCGGCCAGGACTGGGGCGGCCCGGCCGGCCACGCCGAGGGCTGCTGGGACACCCTCGTGCGCAAGGTGCGCCGACGGTCCGGGACCGTCGTGATCAGCCACGAGATCCTCGCCCCCGCGAAGCCCGCCCAGGTGGCCCAGGCGATGCGCGACCTCGCCGGCAGCGAGATCCACGTCGTCTACACCGCGCGCGACCTCGCCCGGCAGCTGCCGGCCGCCTGGCAGGAGAGCATCAAGCAGGGCCGCCGCTGGAGCTACGCCACCTTCCTGGCGCGCGTCGAGAAGGGTCGCAGCTGGTTCGGCCGCGCCTTCGACGTGCCCCGGGTGCTCGGCACCTGGAGCGCCGGCCTGCCGCCCGAGCGGGTGCACCTCGTGACGGTGCCGCAGTCCGGCGACGCCCATCTCCACGGCGACCCGTTGTGGCTCCGCATGTGCTCGGTGCTCGGCATCGACCCCGCGTGGGCGCCCGCCGACAGCGACCGCTCCAACCCGTCGCTCGGCGTCGCCGAGACGCAGGTGCTCCGCCAGCTCAACCGCCGGATGGAGCGGGCCGCGCGACGCGAGTCGTCATACGACGCCCTGATCCGCGACATGCTCGCGCAGGGCGAGCTGGTCAAGCGCGCCTCGGCGGCCGTCAAGCTGCCGCCCGACCGCTTCGGCTGGGCGGAGGAGCAGACCGAGCACTGGATCGAGTGGATCCGGGGGAGTGGGATCGACGTGGTCGGCGACATCGAGGAGCTGCGCCCCGTGCGCCCGCTCGAGGGCGACCGCTTCCGTGACCCCGACAAGGTCAAGGCCAAGCGCCAGCTGAAGACCGCGCTCGACGCTCTCGCCGCGATGACCCACGAGGCCGCGCGCCGGCCCGACCCCGAGCACTCGCTGACGACCCGGGTCCGCACCCAGGCGCAGCGGTTGCGCGAACGGTGACGCCCGGACCCGAGGACACCCCCGGCGTACGCCGCGCCTGGGGCTGGGTCGCCCACCTCCTGTCCGGGGGTACGACGCCGTGGCGTGTGTGGACCGACGAGGGTCGTCCCGGCGGGCGGGTGCTCCCGGGCGCCCAGCAGCTCGAGCTGCTCCGTCGGCTCAACCTCGTGGGCGGGGTGACTCCGGAGCTCGCGACGCGGGTGCTCGAGGCCAGCGCTCCCGGCCGCGGCCGACCCGACCTGGAGCTCGAGGGCTCGGTCGACCGGCTCGCCTTCGGGCCGCCGCCCGTCGACCCGGGCGACCTCCCCGACGACGAGCTGCTCCGGGTCGCGACCAGCCTGATCGCCGACGACGTCGTCGCCGCCGGCCTGCCCGAGCCTCGCCGCGTGGGGACCACCCGACCGTGGCGCACGCGCTACCGCCTGGTCGGCGACCCGCTGCTCGCGGACCCGCGCCGCGCCGACCTGATCGCGCGCGGCCGGCCGCCCGGCGGGCGGGGATCGGTGATCCTGGTGCTCGGCACCGACCTGGGCTCGATGCTCGTCCACGCCTGGACCGCCCGCAGTCTCGCCGAGGGCGCGCCCGCGTGGCGCGACTGGTTCGACTCCCTCGCCCGCAGCCGGACCGTCCCGGCCCGCGCCGACCTGCCCCGCGTCGCGCGCTTCTGGACCGACCGGGTGGGCATCGACCGGGTCCGGATCGTGCTCGAGCCGGCGCTGGTGCCGCGTCTGGTCGGCGTACGGCGTCCGCTCGCGACCGCGCCCGACCTGTCGGCCGACGCCGTCGACCTGTCCCGCCGGGTCGGGCAGGTGCTCGGCCTCCTCGCCGAGCCGGCCCGTCGCCGGGCGCTGCTGCACCAGACCCTGGCGCCGCACCTGGCCACCCACCACGGTCCCGGGCTCGGCGTGCCCCCCGAGCACGCGGCCTGGGTGCACGCCCGGGCCGAGCGGATGCGCGATGGGTTGCTCCGCGCTGGTTACGCTGTTCACGGCGATCCGGACAGCCTGCTGCCCGTCGACCACGTCGGCGCCTCCGAACCCTCGGACGCCGGAGTCCTGGCACTCGCCCTGCGCCTGCTGCTGGAGAAGCCGTTGGAGAAGGGGAAATGAGCAAGCGCGTCATCCTGCACGTCGGTACGCCGAAGACCGGCACGTCGTACCTGCAGGACGTGCTGTTCCGGAACCGCCGCGTCCTCGCCGGCGCCGGGATCCACTACCCGGCGGACCGGTTCGACGGCCACTTCCTCGCGGCGCTCGACCTGATGCGGCTGCCGTGGGGAGGGCTGGAGGCCGAGGCCGTCGGTGCCTGGGACCGGCTCGCCGCACAGGTCCGCGGCCACGACGGCACCTCGATCGTCAGCCACGAGATCCTCGCCACCGCCTCGCGGTCGCAGGCCGGTCGCGCGCTGACCTCGCTCGGCCACGGCGACGGCACCGAGGTCCACCTGGTCCTCTCGGTCCGCGACCTGGTCCGTCAGATCCCGGCCGAGTGGCAGGAGAACGTCAAGCACCGCAGCACCATCACCTACGGCGCCTTCCTCGACCAGATCAAGGACCCGCGCCGGGAGAGCCGGATCGCCACCTGGTTCTGGGGTGTCCAGGAGCTGCCCGACATCCTCAACCGCTGGGGCCACGACCTGCCGCCCGAGCACATCCACCTGGTCACGGTGCCGCCGGCCGGTGGGGCGCAGCAGCTGCTCTGGAAGCGGTTCAGCATCGCCTTCGGCCTCGACGGCATCGACCTCGACCTCGAGGCCGAGCGCGCCAACCCGTCGCTCGGCGCACCCGAGACGGCGCTGGTCCGCCGGATCAACCGGGCCGCCAACCAGCAGCTCGCCCCGAGCGACTACCGGCCCCTGGTGCGCGAGCTGCTCGCCCACCAGACCCTGTCCCGTCGCGGGCGCTCCCCGCGACTCGCCCTGCCGCCCGAGGCGCACCCGTGGGTCGGCGAGATCACCGCGTCGTGGATCACCGAGATCGAGCGCCGGGGGTACGACGTGGTCGGCGACCTCTCCGACCTGGTCGGCGCCCCGCCGGTGCTGAAGTACGCCGACCCCGACCATCCCAACGAGCGCCAGGTGTCGGGGGCCGCGGTCGACGCGATCACCGCGCTGCTGCTCGAGGGTGCACGGCTGCGCCAGTCCGAGGAGCGGCTGCAGCGCGAGCTGCACGACACCCAGGTCGCCCTGGAGCGGTCCTACCTGCGCCCGACGTACCGCTGGCGGGAGAAGCTCGTGCGCCGGCTGCAGTCGGGCAGGCTCGGCCGGGGTGCGCTGAAGGCCTACCGCCGCGCCCGCGGACGCAGCTCGCGCCCCGCGTAGCGACCGACCCGCCAGGTGTCGACGCCGTCGATGCCCATGCCGAAGACGCCGCCGACCAGCGGCACCCGCCGGCCGATGGTGATCGCGAGCCGCTTGCCGCCCGCCTGGGTGATCAGGTCGGAGGTGACCTCCGCCGACAGCACCCGGTCGAGGTCGGGGTCGTTGACGGGGGCGGTGGCGAGCGCCATCGGTGGCGCGGGCAGCAGCTTGCGCTTGATCAGGTCGTTGACCTGGTCCTCGCCGAGCATGCAGGCGAGGATCGCGTTGCGGACCCGGGCGTCGTCGAGGTCGTAGCCGCGCAGGTGGGCGATCGCGGCGATCATCCGAGCCTGGATCAGGGCCAGCCCGGTGACGTTGGCGGGGATCATCACGGCCGCGGTGACGACGCCGCCGAGCCCGGTGACCAGGCCCTGCGCCCCGGCGTACCTGACGTGGACGTCGATGGTCGCGTGGACGGCCTTCTCGACGTCACCGCGGTGCTCGCGCAGCTCCTTGTCGGCAGCCTCCGCGGCGGGGGGCAGCGGGCCCACGCCGTTGATCGCCCGGTGCAGCGCCTCGCGGACGAACGACGCCGTCAGCTCGGGCGCCATGCGTGGGACGCGGGGAGCGACGTGCTTGGTGAGCGCGGCGTTCGTCTTGGACCCCATGCTGTCGATCCTACGGAGCGGGCGGCTACGGTCGGATCCGTGCCCGTCGAGCCACCACCGTCGCGCTGGTCGTTCGGCGACCCCTCGCGCTACGACCCGGTCGACGACCTGGTCGCCATGGGCGCCGACCTCGAGCCGGGCACCCTGCTGGCGGCGTACCGCCGTGGCCTCTTCCCGATGCCGTCGGGCGAGCCGGGTGACCCGATGTGCTGGTTCTGCCCGGTGCGTCGCGGGATCCTGCCGCTGGACGGGCTGGTCGTGTCCAAGTCGCTGCGGCGCTCGGTGCGCGACCACGAGATCCGCGTGGACACGGCCTTCGCCGAGGTGGTCGACGCCTGCGGGGACCCGAGCCGGCCGTCGGGGTGGATCGATGCGGACATCCGTGCGGCGTACCTCCGGCTCCACGAGCTCGGCTGGGCGCACTCGGTGGAGACCTGGCGCGCGGGGCGGCTCACCGGTGGCCTGTACGGCGTCGCCATCGGCGGGCTCTTCGCGGGCGAGTCGATGTTCCACCGCGAGCGCGACGCGTCGAAGGTGGCCCTGGTCGGACTGGTCGACCTCCTGACCGACGAGCACGTGGCAGACCGGCTGCTCGACGTGCAGTGGCTGACCCCGCACCTCGAGTCCCTCGGGGCCGTCGAGGTCACCCGCGGCATGTATCTGGGCCGCCTGGAACGCGCTCTTCACCTGCAGACACCGGCTTTTCCTGCCGCGTCCGGGTGAGGTGTGGATCGTCCGGCCGCGGGAAGGGTGGCCCCGACGGACCGACGAACGAGGAGACGGACGATGCGCGCGACCACCGGCAAGCGGACCACCAGGGCAGCACTCACGATCGCGAGCGGAGCACTCCTGCTCAGCGGCCTGACGGCCTGCGGAGGCAGCGACGGAGGTGGCAGCGGGTCGGCCGCGCCGGACGACGCGTCGAAGGACGACTTCTGCACCGCCTTCAACGGGCTCTACGAGAAGGTGATGGCCGACATGACCTCGGCCGACACCTCGAAGGCGATCGCGGCCTTCAAGGACTGGGCCGCTGACATGAAGAAGGTCGGCACGCCCGACGACATGCCCGAGGACGCCCGCCGCGGCTTCGAGGTGTTCGTCGACGCCGCCGCGAAGATCGACGACGACGCCACCGTCGACGACCTGCAGAACCTCGGCGACGACCTCAGTCAGGCCGACCAGGACGCCGGGGACACCTTCGGCAACTGGGCGTCCGACAACTGCCCCTCGGGTCTGCCGACGGACGACGCCTCGGCCCTGTCGAGCGCCATCCCGTCGGACCTCCCGAGCGACCTGCCCACCGACCCGAGCGAGCTCGAGTCGATGATGAGCGAGCTCACGGCGAGCGCCGGGAGCTGATCGCTCAGACGACCCGCGGCGGCTGGCCGGTGTCGCTCACCATCGGGCGACCGGCCGCCGCCCAGTCGAGCATCCCGCCGTCGAGGTTGACGACGTCGTAGCCCTGCTCGGCCAGCCAGGCGACGACCTGGCCGGACCGGCCGCCGACCTTGCACACCACGAGGGTCTGTCCGCCACCCACCTCGTCGAGCCTGGTGGGCAGGTCGTTCATCGGGATGTGCACGGCCCCGTCGATGTGGCCGTGCTCCCACTCGAAGTCCTCGCGGACGTCGAGCACCGAGAGCTCCTCGGGCAGCGGGTCGGGCACGGCGTCGATGCCCACGGTCGGGATCTGGCTCATCGGTCAGTCACTCATTTCAGGAGCTTGCTCATGCGGCGGTCGGCGAGCGGCTTGCCGCCGGTCTGGCAGGTGGGGCAGTACTGCAGGCTCGAGTCGGCGAACGACACCTCAAGCACCGTGTCACCGCAGACCGGACACTTCTGACCGGTCTTGCCGTGCACCGCGAGGTTCGTCTTCTTCTCGCCCTTGAGCTCGCTGGCGTGCAGACCGCGGGAGCGGTCGACGGCGTCGCCGAGGGTGGTGCGGATGGCGTCGTACAACGTCGTCAGCTCGTCCGGGGTCAGTCCGCTCGCCGGCTTGAACGGCGACATCTTCGCGGCGTGCAGGATCTCGTCGGAGTAGGCGTTGCCGATCCCGGCGATGGTGCCCTGGTGGCGGAGCACGCCCTTGAGCTGCTTGCGGCCCTCGCGCTCGAGGATCTCGGAGAGCCGCTCGATGGTGAAGTCGTCGGTGAGCGGGTCGGGGCCGAGGCTGGCGATGCCGGGCACGTCCATCGGGTCGCGGACGACGTACATGGCCAGGCTCTTGCGGGTGCCGGCCTCGGTGATGTCGAGCCCGGACTGGTCGTCGAGGACCACCCGGACCGCGAGCGTCGACTTGCTGCTCGGCTTCGGCGGGATCGTGGGCACCTCGTCGCGCCAGCGGATCCAGCCGGCGCGGGCGAGGTGGAGGATGACGTGCAGCCCCGACGCCTCGATGTCGAGGAACTTGCCGTGCCGCGTGACGCTGTCGACCAGCGTGCCCTCCACCGCCGACAGCGGCGGGTCGAAGGTCTTGAGGGCGCTGAACGCCGCGAGGTGGACCTTCGCGATGGCATGCCCGTCGAGCCGGCTCCCCAGGTCGAGAGCCAGGGCTTCCACCTCGGGCAGCTCGGGCACAGGTCGAGTCTAGGCAGAACCGGTGACAGGTCTTGCGGATCGGGAGCATCATGGAGACGTGCCCGCCGTACGCCCGCTGCCGGAGACGGGGTCGATCTTCCTCGACGCCCGCGGGGGCGACCGCGCGCTGCGGGTCTCGTGGCACCAGGAGTCCGGGCTGGTCGTGCTGTCGCTGTGGCGCGAGAACGTCTGCGCCGGGTCGTTCCGGCTGGCCATCGACGAGGTGCCCGACCTGATCGAGATGCTCCGCGCCGGGCTGGTGCGCTCCTACGAGGACGCCCGCGACCGGCTGGGCGTCGTCGAGTCCGCCTGACGTCGAATCGAGACTTCCGTCGGTCGAATCGAGAGTTCCGTCGGTCGAAACTCTCGATTCGACTGACGGAAGTCTCGATTCAACCGGGAGCGGCGGGTTGTCTACGGAATCCGCTAGAAAGCCGGATACCGTCCTGACGTGGACCCGATCAGGAACCCGTACGCCCCCGGGGCCGGCCAGCGCCCGCCCGAGCTCGCCGGCCGCGACCGCGAGCTGGAGCAGTTCGAGGTGACCCTGGAGCGGGTCGCGGCGGGGCGTCCCGAGCGGAGCATGGTGCTCTCCGGCCTGCGCGGGGTCGGCAAGACCGTGCTGCTCAACGCGCTGCGCGGCCAGGCCGTGCGCCGGGCGTGGGGGACCGGCAAGATCGAGGCCCGCCCCGACCAGTCGATCCGGATCCCGGTCGCCCAGGCGGTGCACGCCGCGGTCCGCGAGGTCTCCCATCGGCACCGTGACCCCGACCGGGTCGACGAGGTCGCCGGGGTGCTGAAGAGCTTCGCGGTGCGCACCGGGATGGAGGACCGCAAGGGGATGCGGTGGACCCCGCCGGTCGACGTACCCGCCGCCAAGGGGCGCGCCGACTCCGGCGACCTCGAGCTCGACCTGGTCGAGCTCTTCACCGACGTGGCGACGCTGGCGGGCGACCTCGGCGTGGGCATCGCGCTGTTCGTCGACGAGATGCAGGACATCGCGATCCCGGAGCTCGCCGCCCTCTGCGGCGCCTGCCACGAGATCAGCCAGCAGGGCGCGCCGCTGATCATCGTCGGCGCCGGGCTGCCGCACCTGCCGGTCGCGCTCGCCGCGTCGAAGTCGTACGCCGAACGCCTCTTCCGCTACGTCTCGGTCGACCGGCTGCCCCGGGAGATGGCCGAACGGGCCTGGCGGCTGCCGGCCGCCGAGGAGGACGTCGACTTCGAGGACGACGCGCTCGACGAGCTCTACCGGCTGACCGACGGCTACCCCTACTTCGTCCAGGCCTACGGCAAGGTGACGTGGGACGCCGCGGTCGGCACCCCCATCCGCGTCGCCGACGTCCACGAGGCCGCGCCGGAGGCCGAGGCCGAGCTCGCGGTCGGCTTCTTCGGCGCCCGCTACGACCGGGCGACCCCGGCCGAGCGCGACTACATGGTCGCGATGGCGGACCTGGGGGCTGGCCCGCAAGACGGCACGGGCGACGGCACCGTCGACGGCCCCATCTCGACCGCCGACGTCGCGAAGCACCTGGACCGCAAGCCGCAGTCGCTGAGCCCGGCCCGCGACGGGCTGATCAAGAAGGGCCTCGTCTACTCCGCCGAGCGGGGCAGCGTGGCCTTCACGGTGCCCCACTTCGGCAAGTTCCTGAGGTCCCGGTGATGATGACGCCGTGAGTGCCACCCTCGTCGCCAAGGACCTCGCCGGCGGCCACGGCCACCGGACTCTCTTCGAGGGACTCGACCTCACGGTCGCGCCCGGGGACGTGGTCGGGGTCGTCGGCGCCAACGGTGCCGGCAAGTCCACGTTGCTGCGGATCCTGGCCGGCGACCTCGAGCCGCACGCCGGCTCGGTCTCGACCGCGCCCGCCGACGCGTTCGTCGGCTGGCTCCCGCAGGAGCACGAGCGGATCCCCGGCGAGACCGTGGCGGCGTACGTCGGCCGCCGCACCGGCGCGACCGCGGCGACGGTCGCGATGGAGGCGTCCGCGGAGGCCCTCGGGAGCGACCGGCCCGGAGCCGACGACGAGTACGCCGTGGCCTTCGACCACTGGATGGCCAGCGGCGCGGCCGACCTCGACGACCGGCTCGCGCCGATGCTGGCCGACCTCGGGCTCGACGTCGGTCCCGACGCCCTGATGACCTCGCTGTCGGGGGGCCAGGCGGCCCGGGCGGCGCTGGCGGCGCTGCTGCTGAGCCGCTTCGACGTCGTGCTCCTCGACGAGCCCACCAACGACCTCGACCTGGCGGGCCTCGAGCGGCTCGAGGAGTTCGTGCGCGGTCTGCGCGCCGGCGTCGTGCTCGTCTCCCACGACCGCGAGTTCCTGGCCCGGTGCGTCACCCGGATCGTCGAGCTCGACCTCGTGCAGCAGCAGGTCACGGTCTACGACGGCGGCTACGACTCCTTCCTCGAGGAGCGCGCGATCGCCCGGCGGCACGCGCGCGAGGCCTACGACGAGTTCGCCGACAAGAAGGCCGACCTCGTGTCGCGGGCGCGCACCCAGCGCGAGTGGAGCTCGCAGGGCGTGCGCAACGCGATGAAGAAGAACCCCGACAACGACAAGATCCGGCGCAAGGCCGCGACCGAGTCGTCGGAGAAGCAGGCGCAGAAGGTGCGCCAGATGGAGTCGCGGATCGCCCGGCTCGAGGAGGTCGAGGAGCCGCGCAAGGAGTGGGTGCTGCAGTTCAGCATCGGCGCCGCGCCCCGGTCGAGCGCCGTCGTCGCGACCCTCAACCAGGCGATGCTGAGGCGGGGCGACTTCGTGTTCGGCCCGGCGAGCCTCCAGGTCAACGCCCGCGACCGGATCGGCATCACGGGTCCCAACGGCGCCGGCAAGACCACGCTCCTCCAGCTGCTCCTGGGCCGTACGGCGCCCGACACCGGCACGAGCAGCCTCGGCGCGACCGTCGCGATCGGTGAGATCGACCAGGCCCGCGGCGTGCTGGCCGAGGACCGCCCGCTCGGTGACGCGGTCGAGGCCGCGCTGCCGGAGCTGTCGCCGGCCGACGTACGCACCCTGCTCGCGAAGTTCGGGCTCAAGGCCGACCAGGTCTCGAGCCTCGTCGGCCGCCTCTCGCCCGGGGAGCGGACCCGCGCGGCGCTCGCCCTGCTCCAGGGCCGCGGGGTCAACCTGCTGGTGCTCGACGAGCCGACCAACCACCTCGACCTGCCGGCGATCGAGCAGCTCGAGGAGGCGCTCTCGTCGTACGACGGCGCGCTGCTCCTGGTCTCCCACGACCGCCGCCTGCTCGAGTCCGTCACACTCGACCGTCGCTGGCGGGTCGAGGCCGGAGTGGTCACCGAGGCGTAGGACGATGGTCGCGTGAGACCCCAGGTGGTCGCCCACCGAGGCGCCAGCCACGAGAACGCGGAGCACACGCTCGGTGCCTACGTCGCCGCTCTCGACGCCGGGGCGCAGGGACTCGAGTGCGACGTCCGGCTCACCGCCGACGGACACCTGGTCTGCGTGCACGATCGCGACCTGCGGCGTACGGCGAGCACGCCCAAGCTGGTGTCCAACACCGAGCTCGCCGACCTCGACACGCTCGACTTCGCGGCCTGGAAGAACCCGTGGGCCGACCTCGACGACGAGGCACCGGCCCGCGACGAGCGGATGGACAGGGTGCTCACCCTGCGCACGCTGCTCGAGATGGTGGCCGACTACGACCGCCGGATCGAGGTGGCGATCGAGACCAAGCACCCGACGCGCTACGGCGGGCTGGTGGAGCGCCGCCTGGTCGAGCAGCTGCGCCACCTGGGCTGGGACCGGCCGGGCTCCCCGGCGCGGGTGATGAGCTTCTCGTGGACGGCCCTGCAGCGAGTGGAGCGGCTGGCGCCCTCCGTACCCGTGGTCCAGCTCGTCGACTCCGCGCGCCAGTGGAAGATGGTGTGCAGGGTGATCGGTGACGACTGGCTGGTCGGTCCCGGCATCGCCGAGCTGACCGCACACCCCAAGCTCGGGCGCCGGATCGCCGCCAGCGGGCACGACATGCACGTGTGGACGGTCAACAGCCCCCAGCAGCTCGACCTCTGCCTCGAGCTGGGCGTGAAGGCCGTCATCACCGACCGCCCGGCCTACATGCTTGACCTGCTGGACCAGCGCGAGGACGCCGCCGGATAGGTTCGCCTCATGGCCAAGAAGTCCCGCACCAAGTCCCGTGACCAGGAGTCGACCCCCGGAGAGGTGGGTCCGCGCCAGCCGTGCCCGTGTGGCTCGGGCAAGCGCTACAAGGCCTGCCACGGTGCGGCCGGCGGCGCGCCGTCCGTCTACGTCGGTCGGCCCTTCGAGGGCATGCCGTCGGAGTGCGACGTGGTGGCGATGCGCGAGCTGGTCCCGGCGGCCACGACGCAGCTCACCCTGAAGGACCACCCCGACCGCTTCGTCCAGCTGTGCTCGCTGCTGCCGATGGCGGCGCCCGCGATGGTGCGCGACAGCGGTCAGATCTGGCTCGGGCTGCAGGTGCAGCACAACTTCGGCGACCCGGCCCGCGACCTGGGTGCCGTGCTGTCGCTCGCCCTCGACGCCGAGCCCGGGATCATCGGCCTCACCGACCCGCCCGGAGAGGGCCCCAAGCTCCAGGACCTGATCAGCGACGAGTCGCTGAGCATCGCCGTCCACGAGGGCTTCGACTTCTGGATCGCCGACGTCGACAGCGACGACCGGGCCGGCCTCGCGGCCGCCCTGGACCAGGCGAACTCCGCCGCCAGCCCGAGCGCCCGGCTGACCACCGTCGAGGCGGCGTACTGGACCAACGTCGGCCCCAAGGAGCACCTGCGCTGGGTGATGCCGGAGCCCGAGGACGAGCTGCTCGACGCGCTCGCCCGGCTGCATGCAGCCGGTCAGGACGTGCTGGTCGACGACTCCCGCTTCGTCGGCATGTTCCGCGCCCACGGCCTGCTCGCCCCGGTGTGGGACCTGCCGGTCGGCACCGGCCCCGAGGCGCTCGAGGAGCCGGCCGAGCGGTTCGCCCGCGACCTCGCCGAGGCGCTCGCCGACACCAGCGACCTGACCACCGAGCAGCGCTCCGCCCGGTCGGGTCTGGCGAACCGCCAGGTCACCCTGCGATAAGCGTCACGTCGGCCGTCCCCGAGTTGGTCGGGCCCAGACCGGCGACGTAGATTCGCCCCGCTCGGTCGTTGTCGTGTCCCCCGTCGACAGCGGCCGAGCCTTCATCTTTCGGCTCTGCGCAGCACCCGCGGCTGGAGCCTGGAGTAGCCCTTGACCGGCGTCCGGCGCATCCGCCGGAAGGTGTACGCCGCCTCCTCGGCCAGCTCCTCGTGCCCGCCGTCGTCGACCAGCACCGAGCCCGGTCGGGCGACCGACGTCAGCCGCGACGCGATGTTGACGGTCGGTCCGAAGACGTCGCCCAGCCGGCTGACCACGTCGCCGTACGCGAGGCCGGCGCGGACCGCCGGGAAGTCGTCGTCCTCGTCGGCGCCGCGCTCGGTCATCAGCAGGGCGGCCTCGGCGGCGTCGACGGCCCGGTCGGCGACGAAGAGGACCTCGTCGCCGATGGTCTTGATGATCCGGCCGCCGTGGTCGACAACGAGTCCGGTCGCGGCGTCCTCGAAGCACTCGAGCCAGCTGACGAGCTCGGCCTCGTCGAGGCTCTTGCTGCGCGACGTGTAGCCGACGATGTCGACGAAGCAGACCGCCATCCGGGTCTCGGGGCCGCTGGTCGCCGACGCGTCGACCCGCGCCACGGCGCTCGCCAGGTGGCGGCGCCAGGCGTAGGACTGCAGCGACTCGACGCGCGGCAACGCGGCCGCGGCGACGTCGTCGTCGGGGGAGAGGTCGACGAGCAGCGAGGCCTGCCACTCGGCGAGCCGGGCATAGCTGCGGCCCCAGGTGCGCACCAGCGCGGCCTGCGAGTCCGTGCCGAGGATGCCCAGCTCCATCAGCTCCCGGGCCTGGCGCAGCGCGTCGACGTCGGCATCGGTGAAGGCCACGTCCTCGGCGGTCGTGCGCGCGAAGCCCAGCAACCGCCAGAGCTCCTCGGCGACCTCGAGAGAGACGCCGGCGCGCTCCGCGACCTCGCCACGGGTGAGGTGCGGCGAGCCGCCCAGCAGCAGCGGCTCGAGATCCACGGAGCGCCTACCTCGGGAAGCGCTCGAGGGCGACGGCCTCGATGGCGGCCTTGAAGGACGGCATCTCGTCGCAGAGGCGGCGTACGGCGTCGTCGGTGAAGTGGATCATCTCGAGCGGGGTCAGGGCGACGATCGAGGCCGTGCGCAGCGAGTGGTTGACGATCGCGGCCTCCCCGACGATGTCGCCCTTGGTGAGCTGGGCGATCTCGGTGCCGTGCTGGCGCACGGACACGGTGCCGTCGAGGATCAGGTAGGCCTTGTCGGCCGGGGTCTTCTCCCAGATCGGCGACCAGCCCTCGGGCACCGTGACGTGGGTGCCGGCAGCGCTGATCCGGGCGATCTCCTCGGGCGCGAACGTGTCGTAGAACGAGTCAGCCATGCGGTCCGCCTTTCGCGGGGTCGTCCCTCCACGGCGGAGCCTTCCGCGCGGTGCGCGCGGGTAAACCGTGCCCTAGTCCACCGGCAGCGGTGCGCGCGAGACCGGGCACGACATGCAGCGCGGGCCGCCGCGCCCCGAGCCCAGCTCGGAGCCGGCGATCCGGACCACCTCGATGCCGGCCTCCTCGAGGCGGGCGTTGGTCTCCTCGTTGCGCTCGTAGGCGACGGCCACGCGCGGCGCGAGGGCGAGCGTGTTGTTGCCGTCGTCCCACTGCTCGCGCTCGGCGGTGACGGGGTCGAGGCCGGTGTCGATCTGGTGGAGCGTGTCGATCTCCATCGCCTTCGCCGCAGCGACCAGGAACGGTTCGGCGTCGGCCACCGCCAGCCGGAGGTCGCGGTCGTCGTCCGCGCTGTCGGCGAGCGTCACGGCGTACGCCTGCAGGGAGTCGGCGACGTTGGGGTACATCACGATCTTGTCGACGTCGACCATCGTGCAGACGGTGTCCAGGTGCATGGTCGCGCGCTCCTGGATGATCGGTACGGCGAGCACGGTGTGCGCCAGACCGGCGTGGAAGACCTGGCGGGCGAACCGCTCGACGCCTGCGGGCGAGGTCCGCTCACCGGCGCCGACGGCGATGACGCCGGGCGCGAGCAGCAGCACGTCGCCGCCCTCCACGTGCTCCTGGTGCCAGCCGTGGATCTTGCGGGTGCCCCGGAAGCGCGGGTGCTCGGTGTAGATCAGCTCGGTCAGCTGCGTCTCGCGGGCGCGGGCGGGCATCGTCAGCGACGTGATCGCGACCCGGTCGCCCACCCACACGCTGGAGTCGCGGGTGAAGAGCAGGTTGGGCAGCGGGTCGATGAGGAAGTCGTCGCTGGCGAGCAGCGAGGTGACCAGGCCGAAGCCGCCGCGCACCTCGTCGTTGCGTACGCCGGCGGTGAGGTAGCCGGTGAGCTCCTCGGGCGACAGGTCCTGCAGCACCCGCGCGAGGTAGCCGCGCATCGTGTCGCCGAGGTGGAGACCGGCGAGGGTGGTCGTGATCGCGTGGTTGCGGGCGCTGTCGCTCGCCAGCGTCTCGGTCAGCAGGTCGGTCAGGTAGAGCACCTCGACGTCGCGGTCGCGCAGCGCCTGCGCGAAGGCGTCGTGCTCGTCCTGCGCGCGCGCGACCCAGGGGATCCCGTCGAACAGCAGCCGGTCGTTGTTGCGCGGGGTGAGTCGCTTGAGCTCGTTGCCGGGCCGGTGCAGCATCACCGTCTGCAGCGTGCCGACCTCGCTGTCCGCGCCGTGTTCGAAGACCATGGCGACCACCCTAGGCGGCGATGTCGAGAACGGTTCGACCGCTCCGTCCCAGGGGTGGATGTGCCACGGTGGGCACGACGAGCAAGTAGTACGACGATGGCGCGATACCTCGTGGGTGTGGACTTCCGGACCGGTCCGGACGAGAGCCCGATGTCCGACTGGACTCCCGAGGAGGTCCAGGCGCACCTGGACTACTACGGCGAGCTCAACGACGAGCTGACCACGACCGGTGAGCTGGTCGGCCACACGATCCTGACCGGCCCGGACCTGGCGATGATCGTGTCCTCGGACGGCCGGTCCGCGCCGGTGGTGACCGACGGTCCCTTCCAGGAGTTCAAGGAGTGGCTGGCGGGCTTCCAGATCATCGACGTCGAGACGCCGGAGCGGGCGATCGAGATCGCGGCGCTGGTCTCCGCGGTGCCCGGGCGCGGCGGGGTGCCCACGGCGCAGCCGATCCACCTGCGGCGGATCATGGACGACGCCCCGACGGACGTCGCCGAGATGACCGCCTTCCTGCGGACCGCCGGGACGAGCATCTGAACGTCCCGGGCGAGGTCGAGGACCTGCTGCGCGAGCTGGCGCCGCAGGTCCTCGGCGTGGTTGCGCGGCGGTACGCCGACTTCGCGGCCGCCGAGGACGCGGTCCAGGAGGCGCTCCTCGTCGCGGCCGAGCGCTGGCCGGACGCCGGGGTGCCCGAGCAGCCGCTCGGCTGGCTGATCACCACCGCGTCGCGCCGGCTGATCGACGCCGCCCGCAGCGAGGCCGCTCGGCGGCTGCGGGAGACCCGCCACGCGTTGGCCGACGTACCTCTCGATGCGGCTGACCAGGACGACTCGCTCGTCCTCCTGCTGATGTGCTGCCATCCGGCGCTGACGCCGGCGTCCGCGATCGCGCTGACCCTGCGCGCGGTCGGCGGCCTCACGACGGCCGAGATCGCCCGCGCCTTCCTGGTCCCGGAGCCGACGATGGCTCAGCGGATCAGCCGTGCCAAGCGGACCGTCGCTGACTCCGGGGCACGCTTCGAGCTGCCCGGGCCCGACGAGCTGCCCGAGCGGCTGCGCTCGGCGCTGCACGTGCTCTACCTGGTCTTCAACGAGGGGTACGTCGGGAGCAGCGGTTCGGCCGTGACCCGCACCGACCTGTCGGCCGAGGCCATCCGCCTCACCCGGATGGTGCATGGCGCCGTCCCGGACGACGACGAGATCGCCGGACTCCTCGCGATGATGCTGCTGCTCGACGCCCGGCGACCGGCCCGGGAGGGCGTCGACGGCGAGCTGGTGCCGCTGCCCGAGCAGGACCGGTCGCGCTGGGACCACGCGCTGGTCGCCGAGGGTCTCGCGCTGCTCGACGGCGCCGGCGAGCCGGCGGGGGAGTACCAGCTCCAGGCGCGGATCGCCGCCGTGCACGACCTGGCCGCGACCGCGGACGAGACCGACTGGCCGAGCATCCTGGCGCTCTACACCCGGCTGGAGGCGCTCACGGACAACCCGGTCGTGGCGCTCAACCGGGCGGTCGCGGTGGCGATGGTCGACGGTCCGGAGGCTGGGTTGGCCACCGTCGACGAGGTGGCCGCGCGGCTGGGTGAGCACCACCGGCTCGACGCCGTCCGGGCGCACCTGCTCGCGTCCGCCGGCGACCCGGCGGGTGCGGCCGAGGCGTTCGAGTCGGCTGCCCGACGTACGACGAACCTCGCGGAGCGCCGCTACCTCGAGGGCGAGGCGGCCCGGGTCAGGAGAGCAGCTCGTACGCCGTGACGGCGGCGAGCAGGAGGCAGACGCCGGCGCCGACGTAGTGCAGGACGTGCAGCTTGACGAACTTCTGCAGCTGCCGGCCGGCGATCACCGCGAGGCCGCTGACCAGCAGCAGCGCCGTGAGGGCGCCGATGAAGACGGAGACCGGCGCTTCGTACTTCGCGACCAGCGAGATCGTCAGCAGCTGCGACAGGTCGCCCCACTCGGCGGCGAAGAGCACCAGGAAGCTCGCGAGCACCGCCCGCCAGCCGTGCACGTCCTTGGTCTCGATCTCCTCGTCGGACTCGGCCGCGGCCTGGTGGCTGCGGCCCTCGCGGATCAGGATCACCGCCCCGACCAGGAACATCAGCCCGGCCGCCGCCTGCACGACCTCCTCGGGCAGGAACGACACCGCGTGGCCGAGCAGCACGGCGACCAGGGTCTGCACCAGGAAGGCGAGCCCGACGCCGATCCAGACCAGGATCGGGCGGTACTTCGTCGCGAGGACGAGCGTCGCCAGGAAGGTCTTGTCGGGCAGCTCGACCACGAAGATCGCGACGAAGGTGAGGCCGATGACGACCGGGTCCATCAGAGAAACTTTCTGGCGAGGGAGGTCGCCTCGGCGAGCACGTCGCTCACCGGGCGTCCGAGCTCCGTCGCGGTGCGGACCACGTCGTCGTACTCGGGTTGGGCGTTCACCACGACGCCGTCGTGACGGGCGAGCTTCACGGCCACGGTGTGGCCGTCGATCACCACCTCGACCATCTCACGGTCGAGCGCGTGCTTGGTCAGCGGCTGCTCGCGCAGGCCGATGGTGGAGGTCTGGCGGAAGATCGCCGCGCGTACGTCGCCCGCGCGGCTCGCGTCGACCAGCGCGCTGAGCGTGTGGGCGGGCCGTCCCTTCTTCATCAGGATCGGCGTCAGCCAGGCGTCCGACGCGCCCGCCTCGAGCAGCGCCGCGATCACGTTGGGCCAGACCCGAGGGTCGAGGTCGTCGACGTTGCACTCCAGCAGGAGGGGCCCTGAGCCGGCGGTTGAGGAGGGACGAAGTCCCGCCTCGAAACCCCGGAAGAGCCGCAGCACGTTGGCGTGCCCCTCCGGGTCCCGCCCGCCCGCACCGACGCCGATCGCCTCGACCGTCATCGCCGGCTGGGGACCCCACGACGTGGCGAGCGTGGTCAGCAGGGCCGCGCCGGTCGGGGTGCAGAGCTCCATCGGGACGACGCCGGCGTGCGTCGGGACACCGCGCAGCAGCTCGGCGACGGCCGGCGGCGGGACCGGCAGGGTCCCGTGCTGCGTCTGCACGGTGCCGGACCCGACCGCGACCGGCGAGACGGTCACGGACTCCGCACCGAGGTGGGCGAAGCCCGCGCAGACGCCGACCACGTCGGCGATCGCGTCGAGGGCACCGACCTCGTGGAAGTGCACGTCGTCGGCCGGCATCCCGTGCACAGCGCCCTCGGCGACCGCGAGGCGCTCGAACACGGCCAGTGCCGTGTCGGAGCCCGCGAGCATGCCGCGGATGTCGCGCCAGGTTCGGTGGTGGTGGGACTCGCTGATCTCGACGTGCACCCGGGTGGCGGCCAGCCCGCCCCGGCGTACCTCCTCGACCCGGAGGGTCACCGGCTCGGGCGCGACCGCGTCGACGGCGTGCTGCAGCACCTCGACCGGGACCCCGGCGCCGACGAGCGCGCCGAGCAGCATGTCGCCGCTCGCGCCGGAGGTGGCATCGACCCAGAGAGAGGTCATCGAGCGCTCTGCCGGGCGACGCGCGCGGCGTGGACCCCGGCGCCGTAACCGTTGTCGATGTTGACGACCGTGACGCCCGGAGCGCAGGAGTTGAGCATCGCGAGCAGCGCCGCGACGCCGCCCAGCGAGGCGCCGTACCCGACGCTCGTGGGCACCGCGACGAGGGGCACGCCGGTGAGCCCGCCGACCACGGACGGGAGTGCGCCCTCCATGCCGGCGATGACGACGAGGCAGTCGGCCTCGGCGAGCCGGTCGCGTACGCCGAGCAGCCGGTGCAGTCCCGCGACGCCGACGTCGTCGATCCGGTCGACCGCGGCACCGTGGACCCGGATGGTCAGGGCGGCCTCGGCCGCGACCGGGGCGTCGGACGTGCCGGCGGCGACGACCGCGACCGTGCCGTGGGTCGCAGGCAGCGGGCCGAGCGTCACCGCGCGGGCGACCAGGTCGATCTCGGCGTCGGGGAGCGCGTCCGCGACGACGTCGAGCGCCTCGGGCGAGAGCCGGGTCGCGAGCACCGCGCGCTCGGGGTGCTTGTCGTGCAGCGCCCGGAGGATCCCGACGACCTGGTCGGGCGTCTTGCCGGCGCCGTAGACGACCTCGGGGTCGCCGGTGCGCGCCGCGCGATCGAGGTCCACGCGCGCGAAACCGAGGTCGGAGATCCGGGGGTCCTGCTCTTCCACGGCCCCGAACCTACCGGGCGGCCGGCAGAGCGTCGCCACCGTCCGGCCGGCTAGGACTCCGCCCGGAACGCGTCCGCCGGGTAGACCCCGAGGATCTTCACGTCGGTGGTGTAGAACGCCAGCTCCTCGAGCGCGTTCCGCAGCCCGACGTCCTCGGGGTGCCCGTCGACCTCGGCCAGGAACTGGGTGGCGGTGAACTCCCCGCCGACCATGTAGCTCTCCAGCTTGGTCATGTTGACGCCGTTGGTCGCGAAGCCGCCGAGGGCCTTGTAGAGCGCGGCCGGCAGGTTGCGGACGTTGAAGATGAAGCTCGTGACGACCGGTCCGTTGCCCGGCGGCGCCTCGACCAGATCGCGGGAGAGCACCACGAAGCGGGTGGTGTTGTGGTCCTCGTCCTCGACGTCCTCAGCGAGGATCTCCAGTCCGTAGATCTCGGCCGCGAGCGGCGGCGAGATCGAGGCCTGCGTCGGGTCGTCGTACTCCACGACCTCGCGGGCGGAGCCGGCGGTGTCACCGGAGATGACCGGCTTGAGCCCGTGCTCGCGGATGAACCTGCGGCACTGGCCGAGCGCGTGGACGTGGCTGTGCACGGTGGTGATCTGGTCGAGGGTCGTGCCCGGGATGGCCATCAGGCAGAAGCGGATGCGCAGGAAGTGCTCGGCGATGATGTGCAGGCCGGAGTCCGGCAGGAAGTGGTGGATGTCGGCCACCCGGCCCGCGATCGAGTTGTCGATCGGGATCATCGCCAGGTCGGCGTCACCGGCCTCCACGGTCGCGAAGACGTCCTCGAACGACGCGCACGGCACGGACTCCCAGTCGGGGTAGTGCTGCTTGCACACCATGTGGGAGTTGGCGCCGGGTTCGCCCTGGTAGGCGATGCGTCCTGTCACGCCGCACATGCTCCCACGGGCGGGGCAACGCGATCCGGCGCTGTCCGTTACCTAGGCTCGGTGCGTGGAGATCGTCGCTGTTGCCGTCGCTGTCGTCGCCCTGCTGATCGCGTTGGTGACGCTGCGCCGTACCGCTCCCCGCAAGGGCGACGGCGTCGACGCGCTCCCCGAGGACGTGCACGGCCTGCGCCAGGAGGTCGCCGCGCTGCGGGCCGAGGCGAAGGACGCGCTGCGCCACCTGTCGGTGGTGCGCTACGACGCGTTCGGCGACATGGGCGGCCACCTGTCGTGGTCGCTGGCGCTGCTCGACGACGGCGGCCACGGCGTCGTCCTCACCTCGATCAGCGGACGCAGCGAGGCGCGCACCTACGCGAAGAGCATCACCGGCTGGACCTGCGAGCAGCAGCTCTCGCCCGAGGAGCTCGAGGCGATCGAGCACGCTCGCCCGTAGGCATCACTGCCCGTGCGGGTGCAGCTTGTGCCAGTAGGGGTTGTGCACCCGGCGGACGAGCACGCCGATCTTGTCGATCCGGTGCTCCGGGTTGCCGAAGCGGTCGGTCCAGTAGTTGCCGCGTGCGTGGTCCTCGGGCGTCGCGCACGTCGAGATGGTGATGTATCCCTTGCGCGGCTCCTTGCGCGGATGACCAGGCACGGCGGCGCGCTGCCGGTGCAATGACTTCTGCGACCGGAACGACACCCAGCGGGTGCCGGTGACGCGGTAGATCCAGCGCCACGGACCGCTGTCGACGATCACCTTGTCGCCCCGGTGCATCGAGGGCGTCTGCCGGAAGATCCCGCCGTGCGAGGTCCGGTGGGCGGTCACCTGGTAGTTGCCGATCCCGCCCACGCCGGTCCCGCCTTGGGGGCCGTACGGCGCCGCGGCGATCCCTCGGTTCTGGATCACGGTGCCGGGGCCGTCGTCGGTCTTGCCGCGGTAGGCGACCACGCGGAGCCGGTGGACGTGGGCGGTGGGCATCGTGATCCGGGCGTCGCGGGGGTGCCCGTCGCTGTAGCGCGGTAGGTCGTGGTTCTGCTCGCCGCTCGCTGCGGCGGAGCCCGCGGGTGCCCCCACGAGGACGACAGCAGTGGCGGCGACGGCGATCAGGTGGCGTGTGAGGGGCATGGCCCGCCTTTACCCGTTAGGGGGCGGTGATGAACCGGACCAGGTAGCCGGTGAGTCGCTTGCGCTCCGCGGCGGTCAGCATCGCGAGGTGGGCGGCCGTCAGCTCCTCGCTCAGCACGTGGGCCTGCTCCGCGACCTCCGCCGCCTCGGGGAGCAGGTGGAGGAGCTGGGTGCGGCGGTCGGTCTCCAGCCGCCGCCGCTCCACGAGCCCGCGGCGCTCCATGTCGTCGACCATCTGCACCACGCTGGCGCCGCTGACGCCGAGGATCCTGGCCAGCTGGGCCTGCGGGATCGGTCCGGCCTCGTTGAGCGCGGCCAGGCAGCCCTTGTGGCGGGGCTCGATCCCGAGCGGTGCCAGCGCGGCCGAGAAGTCGCGGTGCAGCCGGAAGTGCACCCGGGTGATCAGGAACGCGACGCTCTCCAGCAGCGGCGCGGGGGTGTCCGCCGCGAGCTCGCCCTCCGAGATCCGCACCAGCATCTGGCGGAGCTCCTCGTGCTCGTCGATCGTGAAGACCGAGGTCAGGGCGTCGTCGAGGTCCTCCACGTGCCGGCGCCAGCGCCGCGCGGCCGCGGCACCCTCGGCGGTGCGGGTGAGGGCGTAGGACCGCCGGTCGTCGGGGTTGCGGACCCGGGTCACCAGGCCCTGCGCGGCCAGGTCGGCGGCCACCTTGACGACGGTGGTGCGGCTGGTGCTGATCGCCGCGGCGATCGACTGCTGGGTCCGGGTGATCCCGCCCGCGAGCGAGAGGAGCGCGGCGTACTCGTGGACGTCGACGCCCGGAGGGAGCGTCTCGGCGAGGGCCGCGTGCACCCGCGCCGCCGCGCGCCAGAAGAGGTGGCCGTCGTTCTGCGCGAGGGACGGCAGCAGCTCACGGCTGCCGGTCGGCTCGGGCAGACCCACGTGACCCATCTCCTGATCGTTAGCCACTTGACGATTCTTCGATCCAGCGTATCGTACTGGAGGTAATCGTTAAGTAGATGATGATTTGGTGGTTGATGAACATGGCTGACTCGACAGTGCAGGCCGAAGCCCCGGCGCCCGACCAGGGCAGGTGGTGGACCCTCGTCGCCGTGTGCACGGGCGTGTTCATGCTCCTGCTCGACGTGACGATCGTGAACGTCGCGCTCCCTGACATCCAGAGCCAGTTCGACGCGTCGCTCTCGGGCCTGCAGTGGGTGATCGACGCCTACGCGCTGAGCCTGGCCGCGTTGCTGCTCACGGCCGGCTCGCTCGCCGACATCTTCGGTCGCCGCAAGGTCTTCGTGATCGGTACGGCGCTCTTCACGATCGGCTCGCTGCTGTGCGGCCTCGCGCCGAGCATCGAGTTCCTCGCGATCGCCCGGGCCGCGCAGGGGATCGGTGGCGCCGCGATGTTCGCGACGTCGCTGGCGATCCTCGGCACGACGTACACCGGCAAGGACCGCGGCGTCGCGTTCGGCGCGTTCGGTGCGACCACCGGCGTCGCCGTGGCGATCGGTCCCGTGCTCGGCGGCATCCTCACCAGCGGCCTGTCCTGGCGCTGGATCTTCTTCGTCAACCTGCCGATCTGCCTGGTCGCGATGTTCATCTCGATGACCCGGGTGCACGAGTCGAAGAACCCGAACGCCGGTCGTCCGGACTGGATCGGGTTCGTCACGTTCAGCTCCGCGCTCGGCCTCCTGGTCTTCGGCCTGATCGAGGCCGGCAAGGACGGGTGGGGCGACCGGACGGTCGTCACCAGCCTGGTCGCCGCTGCGGTCCTGATGGCGGCCTTCGTGGTCAGCCAGCTGCGGCAGCAGGACCCGATGTTCGACCTGGCGCTGCTCCGGAAGCCGACGTTCACCGCCGGGCTGCTCGCGGCGTTCGGCGTCTCGGCGTCGATCTTCTCGCTGCTGACCTACATCGTGATCTACCTGCAGAACGTGCTCGGCTACTCCGCGGTGGAGACCGGCCTCCGGCTGCTCTTCCTCTCGGCGGCCACGTTCCTCGCCTCGGCGATCACGGGACGGTTCATGGACCACGTGCCGACCAAGTGGCTGATCGGTCCGGGCTTCCTGGTGCTGGGCGTCGGCCTGCTGCTCGTCGGCGGCATCGACACCGGCTCGAGCTGGACGCACCTGATCCCCGGCCTGATCGTCGCCGGCATCGGCGTCGGGATGATCAACCCGCCGCTGGTCTCGACCGCGGTCGGCGTGGTCGCCCCGGCCCGGGCCGGCATGGCCTCCGGGGTGAACTCGACTTTCCGCCAGGTCGGCATCGCGACCGGCATCGCCGCGCTCGGCTCGATCTTCAGCCACCAGGTCGCGGCCGCCCTGCACGACAAGCTGGCGGGCACGCCGGTCGCCGGCCAGTCGGACCAGATCGCCACGGCGGTCACCGGTGGCCAGGTCGGCGTCGTCATTCAGCAGGCGCCCGCCGCCGTACGCCCGGTGCTCGAGCACGCCGCCACCGCGAGCTTCGTCGAGGCGCTCAACCACATCGTGATGATCGGTGCCGGGACGGCGTTCGTCGTCGGCGCGCTGTGCCTGCTGCTCATCCGGCAGAAGGACTTCGTGCAGCACGGGCCGCCGCAGGCGTCGCCGGAGCCCGAGGAAGCCGTCGCCACGGCCTGAGCGGAGCCCTATAGTCCGGCGCATGATGAACCCGACGCGCTGGATGGCGATCAAGATCGGCTCGCTGCCGGGGCTGTCGCGCTTCTCGCGGCTGATCGTCGGCTCGGACCGGTTCATCCAGTGGGCGACCCGAGGCCGGCTGACGATCATGATGGCGACCGGGCTGCACGAGCTGGTCCTGCAGGTGCCCGGCCGCAAGACCGGCATCCTGCGCTCCACGCCGCTGCTGACGGTGCCGCACGGCGACGGGTGGCTGGTCGTCGGGTCGAACTGGGGCGCGGCCACGCCCCCGGCCTGGGCGGCCAACCTGCGCGACGCCGAGGAGCCGCTGGTGACCTTCAAGCGCCGGACCGTCGCCGTCGACGCCCGCGAGCTCACCGGCCCCGAGCGGGAGGAGAAGTGGGCGGCGGCCGTCGCCGGCTGGCCCGTCTACGCGAAGTACGCCGAGCGCACGGACCGCGAGCTCCCGCTCTTCTGGCTGACCCCGCGCTAGGGCTCCAGCGTGTAGCCCAGACCGGCCGTCGTGACCAGGTGCACCGGGTGCGCGGGGTCGTCCTCGAGCTTGCGACGCAGCTGGGCGGCGTAGACGCGCAGGTAGTGCGACTCGTGCTCGTACGCCGGTCCCCACACCTCGCGCAGCACCTGCTCGCGGGTCACCAGGCGGCCGACGTTGCGGGCCAGCAGCTCGAGGAACGCCCACTCCGTGGGCGTCAGGCGTACGTCGACCCCGGCGCGCGCGACCTTCTTCCGAGCCAGGTCGATGACCAGGTCGCCCGCGACCACCTCGGTCGTCTCCGGGCCGGCCTCCTGGCCGCGTCGTACGGCGGCGCGGAGCCGGGCCATCAGCTCGTTCATCGCGAACGGCTTGGTGATGTAGTCGTCCGCGCCGAGGTCGAGCGCCTCGACCTTGTCCTCGCCGTGCTGGCGCGCGGAGAGCACGACGATGGGGACCTTGGAGTAGCCGCGGAGCCCGGCGATCACCTCGGTGCCGTCCAGGTCGGGCAGGCCCAGGTCGAGGACGACCACGTCGGGGTGCTCGGTCGCGGCGGCCTCGAGGGCGGACCGGCCGTCGGCGGCGGTCACGACCTCCCAGCCGTGCGCGCGCAGGTTGATGGCCAGCGCGCGGGCGAGCGCCGGCTCGTCGTCGACCACGAGCACCTTGCTCATGCCGCGGTCCTCGACGCCGGGACAGCGGTGGACAGTCCACCGTTTCGCCCGCTAGAACGGTGGAGGATCCACCGCCGGGCGGACTCGGCTGCCGACAGCGGTGGGAGATCCACTGTTTCATCCGTCGGAACGGTGGAGGATCCACCGCTGCCCTGCCCGCTCATGCGCGCGGCACCGAGACGATCATCGTCAGTCCTCCACCCGGGGTGTCCTCGGCGCTCAGCGTGCCACCCAGCGCGTCGGTCAGCCCGCGTGCGACCGCGAGTCCGAGGCCCAGTCCGCCGCCGCTGGTGTCGTCGAGCCGCTGGAAGGGCTCGAACATCCGCTCCCGCTGCTGAGGGGGTACGCCGGGCCCGCGGTCGACCACGAGGATCTCGACCGAGCGGGGCAGCTCGTGGGCGAGCACCCGCACCGGGACCCCACCCGATGCCCGGACCGCGTTGGACACCAGGTTGGCGACCACGCGCTCCAGCAGGCCGGCGTCGGTGTGCACGAGGGGAGCGGCCTCGTCGACCTCGAGCGAGACGGCACCGGCCGGATAGCCGGTCACGGCCAGCGGCAGCACCTCCTCCAGGCTGCGGTCGCTGAGCACGGGATGGACCAGCCCGGACTGGATCCGCGACAGGTCGAGCAGGTCGTCGATGAGGTGCTCCAGCTGGTCGGTCGACGACTCGACCGCGGCGACCAGCTCGGCCCGGTCGGCCTCGCCCAGCGAGCCGGACACCAGCCCGTCGACCGACGTACGCATCGTGGCCAGCGGCGTGCGCAGGTCGTGGGACACCGCACGCAGGATGGCCGTGCTCGTCGCCTCCGCCCGCTCGAGGGTGGCCGCCCGGTCGCCGCGCTCGCGCAGGCGGCGGTACTCCAGCACCAGCCCGGTCTGCACCGCGAAGGCCTCCAGCACCCGCTGGTCGCTCGCCCGCAGCCGTTCGCCGCGCAGCACGATCACGTGGTCGTCGTCGACCCGCACCCGGGTGTCGCCGTCGTCCGGCGCGGTCGCTGGCGACGGGCCGCTCGCGGCGACCACCGTCCACCCGGCCGTGCCGCGCGCCAGCAGGGCGACGGAGTCCTGGCCGAAGAGCTCGCGGATCCGCTCGACCACCGCCTCGGCGGTGTCCTGACCGGTCAGCACCGACCGCGACAGCGAACCCATCGTCGCCGCCTCGGTGCGAGCGCGGACGGCGTCCGTGGCGCGCCGCGACGCCCGGTCGACGACGGTCGCGACCCCGACAGCGACGGCGAGGAAGACCACGAGCGCGACCAGGTTCGCCGGCTCCGAGATCGTGAAGCCGTGCACGGGCGGGGTGAAGAACCAGTTCATCAGCAGGAAGCCGACGACCGCCGCCGCCAGGGCAGGCAGCAGCCCGCCGACCAGGGCGACCAGCACGGTCACCGCCAGGAAGAGCAGCACGTCGAGGGGCAGCTGGTCCGGGTCGTTGAAGCGTCGCAGCACCAGGGTCAGCAGCACGGGGAGCAGGACCGAGGCGCCCAGCCCGATGACCTGCCGCTGCCGGGAGAGCGGGGAGAGGTACCACCGTGACCGGGTGCCGCGCGAGACCTGGTCGTGGGTGACCAGGTGGACGTCGATCGACCCGGCGAGCGAGGCGATCCGGTCGCCCGTCGTACCCGCGACCAGGCGGCGCAGGCGGCCGTGCCGGGAGACGCCGACGACGATCATCGTGGCGTTGGCGCCGCTCGCGAAGTCGACCACCGCGGCGGACACGTCCTCGCCGACGACCGAGTGGAACGTGCCGCCGAGGGACGCGACGAGCTGCTGGGACCGGGCGATGCGGGCGTCGTCGGGGTTGGCGATCCCGTCGTTCGCGATGACGTGCAGCGCGAGCAGCTCCGACCCGGCCGCGCGCTGGGCGAGCCGGGCGCCGCGCCGCAGCAGGGTCTCGCTCTCGACGCCTCCGGTGACGGCGACGACGATGCGCTCCTTGGCGGGCCAGGACGTCTCGATCGCGTGCGCGCGGCGGTAGTCGCCGAGCGCGTCGTCGACGCGGTCGGCCAGCCAGAGCAGCGCCAGCTCGCGGAGCGCGGTCAGGTTGCCGATCCGGAAGTACGACGTGAGCGACGCGTCGATCTGCTCGGGCCGGTAGATGTTGCCGTGGGCCATCCGGCGGCGCAGCGCGTCGGGGGACATGTCGACCAGCTGGATCTGGTCGGCCGTGCGCACCACCTCGTCCGGCACGGTCTCGCGCTGCCGGACCCCGGTGATCCGCTCGACCTCGTCGTTGAGCGACTCGAGGTGCTGGATGTTGACGGTGGTGATCACGTCGATGCCTGCGGCCCGGATCTGCTCGACGTCCGCGGCGCGCTTCTCGTGCCGGCTGCCCGGCACGTTGCTGTGGGCGAGCTCGTCGACGCAGACCACGGCCGGCGCCCGGGCGATCACCGCGTCGGTGTCCATCTCGGTGAAGGTCGTGCCGCGGTAGGAGATCTCCGCGCGCGGCACGACCTCGAGGCCGGCGACCATCTCGGTCGTGTGCTCGCGGTCGTGGGTCTCGACGTAGCCGACCACCACGTCGGTGCCCCGCTCGCAGCGCCGACGGGCCTCGCTGAGCATGGCGTAGGTCTTCCCGACGCCGGGCGCGGCGCCGAGGTAGACCGTCAGCCGCCCTCGGCGGGGCTCCTCCATGCTCACGATCCTGCCAGCACCCGCACGGCGATGTTGAGCTCGAGCACGTTGACACGCGGCTCACCCAGCACGCCCCAGGTCCGGCCCGAGGTGTGCTCGGCGACCAGACGGCGTACGGCGTCCTCGCTCAGGTCGTTGGCGGCCGCGACCCGGGGCACCTGGATGGCGGCGTACGCCGGCGAGATGTCGGGGTCGAGGCCGGACGCCGAGGAGGTGACGGCGTCGGGCGGTACGTCGGAGGGGTCGACCCTCTCGCGCTCCGCGACCTCGGCCTTCAGCTGCTTGATCGACGCCACCAGGTCGGGGTTGTTCGGCCCCAGGTTGGTGCCGTAGGTGCTGAGCATGTCGTAGCCGTCGCCCGCTGCGGACGGCCGGTTCTGGAAGAGGCCGTCGTCGTCGACCGTCTGGCCGATGATCGCCGAGCCGACGGCCTGGCCGGCGTCGGTGGTGTGGCTGCCGGTCGCGGTGACCAGCGAACCGTCCGCGTGCCAGGGGAAGGCGACCTGGGCGATGCCGGTGACGGCGAGGGGGTACGCGACGCCGAGCAGCAGCGTCATCGCGACGAGCACCCGCAGGCCGGCGAGGCTGTGGCGGAAGAGCGTGTAGAGGTCCTTCATGATCAGACTCCTGGGATCAGCGAGATGACGAGGTCGAGCAGCTTGATCCCGACGAACGGGGCGACCAGGCCACCGACGCCGTAGATCAGCAGGTTGCGGCGCAGCAGGTCCGAGGCGGACGAGGGCCGGTAGCGCACGCCGCGCAGCGACAGCGGGATCAGCGCGATGATCACCAGCGCGTTGAAGACCACCGCCGAGACGATCGCGGAGTCGGGGCTGGACAGGTGCATCACGTTGAGGACGTCCAGCTGCGGGAACGCGACGACGAACATCGCCGGCAGGATCGCGAAGTACTTCGCGACGTCGTTCGCGACCGAGAAGGTCGTGAGCGCCCCACGGGTGATCAGCAGCTGCTTGCCGATCTCGACGATGTCGATCAGCTTGGTCGGGTCGGAGTCGAGGTCGACCATGTTGCCGGCCTCCTTGGCCGCGGTCGTCCCGGTGTTCATGGCGACACCGACGTCCGCCTGGGCCAGCGCGGGCGCGTCGTTGGTGCCGTCGCCGCACATCGCGACCATCCGGCCGCCCTCCTGCTCCTTGCGGATCAGCGCCATCTTGTCCTCGGGCGTGGCCTCGGCGAGGAAGTCGTCGACGCCAGCCTCCGCTGCGATCGCGGCCGCGGTGACGGCGTTGTCGCCGGTGATCATCACCGTGCGGATGCCCATCGCGCGCATCTCCTCGAAGCGCTCGCGGATGCCGTCCTTGACGACGTCCTTGAGGTGGATGACGCCGAGCAGGCGCCCGGTGTCGGCCACCACCAGCGGCGTACCGCCCGTGGAGCTGACCCGCTGGACCAGCTCGTCGAGCTCGGGGGTCGTGCCGCCCGCCCACGCCGTGACGGCGGAGGCCGCGCCCTTGCGGACCTCGCGGCCGTCGAGGTCGATGCCGCTCATCCGGGTGTTGGCGCTGAACGGCACCAGGACCGCATCCGGTGGTTGAGGAAGGCGCTCTGCGCCTGTCTCGAAACCCCGGACGAGCGTGACGATCGAGCGCCCCTCGGGCGTCTCGTCGGCGAGCGAGGACAGCAGCGACGCCTCTGCCAGCTCCTCGGGCGAGACACCGGACAGCGGCAGCAGCTCGGAGGCCTGCCGGTTGCCATGCGTGATGGTGCCGGTCTTGTCGAGGAGGAGCACGTCGACGTCGCCTGCCGCCTCGACCGCGCGGCCGGACATCGCCAGCACGTTGCGACGCACCAGCCGGTCCATGCCCGCGATGCCGATCGCGGAGAGCAGCGCCCCGATGGTGGTCGGGATCAGGCAGACCAGCAGTGCGGTCAGCACGATCAGCGACTGGTGGGCGTCGCTGTAGTCGGCCACGAACCAGAGCGACCCGACGACGACGACGAAGATCGCCGTGAGCGATGAGAGCAGCACGTTGAGCGCGATCTCGTTGGGGGTGCGCTGCCGCTCGGAGCCCTCGACCAGGGCGATCATCCGGTCCACGAAGGACTGGCCCGGGTCCGAGGTGATCCGCACGACGATCTCGTCGGAGAGCACCACGGTCCCGCCCGTGACCGCGGACCGGTCGCCGCCGGACTCCCGGATGACGGGCGCGGACTCGCCGGTCACCGCCGACTCGTCGACCGACGCGACGCCCTCGATGACGTCGCCGTCGCCGGGGATCCGCTCGCCGGCCGCGACCACGACCACGTCGCCGGTCCGCAGGTCGGTGCTGGCGACGACGTCGAAGCCGCCACCGGGTCGACGGCGGCGTGCCGTCGTCTCCTGCTGGAGCGCCCGCAGACTCGCCGCCTGTGCCTTGCCCCGGCCCTCGGCGACGGACTCGGCGAGGGTGCCGAAGAGGACGGTCAGCCAGAGCCAGACCGTCACGATCCAGCCCATGGTGGAGGGGTCGACGACCGCCATCACGGTGGTGGCGGCGGCGCCGATCTCGACGACCAGCATCACGGGGGTGTGCCACAGCTCGCGGGGATCGAGCTTCTTCACGGCGCCGGGCAGCGCCTCACGAACGTTCATCATCACGACAGGGACTCCGCGATCGGACCGAGGGCGAGCACCGGGACGTAGGTCAGACCGACCACGACCAGGGCGACGCCCGAGAGGAGCGCCACGAACAGTGGCTTGTGGGTGGGCAGGGTGCCGGCCCCCGGCGGCAGGTGCTGCTGGCTGGCGAACCGCCCGGCCAGCGCGAGGACGAAGATCATCGGCAGGAACCGGCCGACCAGCATCAGGAGGCCGAGCAGCGTGTTCCAGAACGGCGTGCCGGAGGTGAGGCCGCCGAACGCCGAGCCGTTGTTGTTGGCGGCCGACGTGACGGCGTACAGCGCCTCGGAGAGGCCGTGCGGCCCGGTCTCCTGGAGACCGGCGAGGCCCTGGTTCGCGGTGATCGCGACGGCGATGCCGGTCAGGACGAGCACCGGCGTGGCGAGCACGTAGAGCGCGACGAGCACGATCTCGCGCTGACCGATCTTCTTGCCGAGGTACTCCGGGGTCCGGCCGACCATCAGGCCGGCGAGGAAGACCGTGACGATCGCGAGCATCAACATGCCGTAGAGGCCCGAGCCGACGCCGCCGGGGGCGATCTCGCCGAGCATCATGTTGAACATCGCGACGCCACCGCCGGGTGCGGTGAGTGAGTCGTGCATCGAGTTGACGGCTCCGGTGGACGTGCCGGTCGTCGCCGCGGCGAAGAGCGCCGACGCGGCGGTGCCGAAGCGGACCTCCTTGCCCTCCATCGCGCCGCCGGCGGCCGCAGGCGCCAGGCCGGGACCGGCCATCTCCGCCCAGGTGAGCAGCGCGATCGCCGTGCCCAGCAGCAGCGTCATCACGGAGATGATCGCGACGCCCTGGCGGCGGTCCTTGACGATCAGGCCGAACGCCCACGCCATCGCGAACGGGATCACCAGCATCAGGAAGATCTGGAAGAGGTCGGTGAACGGCGTCGGGTTCTCGAACGGGTGGGCGGAGTTGACGTTGTAGAAACCACCGCCGTTGGTGCCGAGCTGCTTGATCGCCTCCTGGCTGGCCACCGGGCCGCCCGTCACCTGCTGGCTGCCGCCGGTCAGGGTCTCGAGCGTCCGCGTGCCCATCAGGTTCTGGATCGCGCCGAACGCGACCAGCACCAGCGCCGAGACCACGGCGACCGGCAGCAGCACGCGGAAGGTGCCGCGAACCAGGTCGGACCAGAAGTTGCCGACCCGACCCCCTGCGAGGCTCCGCGCGAGACCGCGGGCGAACGCCGCCGCGACGGCCATGCCGACCGCGGCCGAGACAAAGTTCTGCACGGTCAGGCCCGACATCTGGAAGAGGTGTCCGACGGTCGACTCTCCGGAGTACCACTGCCAGTTGGTGTTGGTCACGAAGCTGACGGCGGTGTTCCACGCGCCGTCGGCCGGCAGCCCGGCGTACCCCAGGCTCAGCGGCAGGTGCGCCTGCACCCGGCCGAGCAGGTAGAGCGCCAGCACGCTGACCAGCGAGAAACCCAGCACGGACATCGTGTAGGTCTTCCAGTGCTGGTCGGCGTCCGGGTCGACGCGCAGCAGGCGGTAGGACGTCCGCTCGACCGCGAGGTGCTTCGGCGACGTGTAGACGTTGGCGAGGTAGCGCCCCAGGAGCGGGACCGCGACCGCCAGCGCGACGACGAGCACCGCGATCTGGCCGAGGGCGGGAGCGAGGCTGCTCACTTGAGCCGCCGATCCAGGGCACCCACCACGAGGGCGAGCAGCCCGAAGACCGCGAGGGTCAGGAGCACGTAGATGAGATCAGGCACGACCCAGTTCTAGGTCGGTCCGACCGCTCACCCGGCTCGTGTTGACGGTTCCTTGACGGTGACCCGGCTCTTCTTGACGCGAATTGGTCGTCGACCCGTCAGCGGGGGACGCGCACCAGCAGTCGCCCGTGGATGCACTCCATGCGCAGCTCGCGGCCGGGACCGATCGAGTCGCCGTCGAGCTGACGGGGGGTGTCGGTCGCCGCGCGTACGACGACCGTCGAGCCGGTCATCCGGTTGACCAGGTCGTCGGTGCGCGGCCGGCGGGCGAGCACCCGGTAGGCGAGCGGGACCCAGGACAGGAACTTCCGCGGGTGCAGCAGCACGACGTCGAGCACGCCGTCGTCGATGGCGGCGTCGGGCAGCAGCGGCATCCCCGCCTGCAGGTAGCCGACGTTGCCGACGACGATCGTGCGGGCCCGGTGGGTCGTGAACTCGCCGCCGTCGACCGAGACCTCGACCTTCACGGCGGGGAACATCAGCGACTTGAGCGCCGACAGCACGTAGGCGAGCCAGCCCACCCGCTTCTTGATGTCCTCGTTGACGCCCTCCATGATCGCGGCGTCGAACCCCATCCCGGCCATCACCATGAAGTGGGTGTCCTCGAAGCCGTCGCCGGAGACCTTGGCCAGGTCGATGGCCCGGTCCTGACCGGTGAGCGCGACGTCGATCGCGGCACGGATGTAGAGCGGGATGTCGAGGTTGCGAGCCAGCAGGTTGCCGGTGCCCGCGGGCACGATGCCGACCGGGATGCCGGTGCCGGCCAGCTCCGCGCACACCTCGCGCACCGTGCCGTCGCCGCCGCAGACCAGCACCAGGTCGGCGCCCGCGACCGAGGCCGCGGTGGCCATGCCGGTGCCGGGGTCCTCGATGGTCGTGTAGTGCCAGCTCGGGGTCGACCAGCCGGCCTCGGCCGCCATGGTGGTGACGATCGCCTTGAACTGGCCGACGTCCTCGACCTTGATCGGGTTGAGCACGACGGCGAGCTGCCGCTCCGAGACGTAGACCTCGGGCAGCGGCTCGAAGTTTGCCGACCGGCTGCGCGGCAGCGGGTTGTAGAGGCCGATGCCGAGCAGCACCATGCCGGCGCCGAGGAGCACGCCGCCGACCACGTCGGTCGGGTAGTGCCGGCCGAGCAGCACCCGGTCGACGCAGACCAGTGCGATGACGAGCACCGCGGCGACGTACGTCGTCCGACGGATGCTCGCGCGCCGGACCAGCATCGACACCAGGATGATCACCACCCCGCCGATAGCGGTGGCCGCCGACGCGTGCCCGGACGGGAAGGCGCCGTTGTGCAGCAGGGCGTCCGTGCTCTGCCACGGCGGCCGGCTGCGGTCGGTGAGCGCCTTGATCACCGTCGTGGTGAGCGCCGTCGCGACCATCACGCCCACCGTGAAGAAGGCGGCCCGCCGGTGCTTGCGGAACAGCACGCCGAACAGGACCACCGTGTAGGCCGTCATCGCGATCGTGCCGAAGGCCACCTCGACCACCCGCAGCGCGCTGTGCAGCCAGTCGGTGTCGGTCGCCCACTCCTGGGCGCTCTGGCCGCGGTCGTCCAGGGACACGAGCCAGGCCCAGTCGGAGGCGACGCCGACGCCGAGCAGCGCGAACAGGACGAAGCAGGCGGCTGCCCAGCTCAGCACGATGGCGCGGGGTCGGTCGAGCATGGTCGGAAGTATGCCCGGCCCCGCGCAGGGGGATCTCACGCGCGCCGTCGGGCGGCGCCCGGATAGCCTGACGGCATGACCTCACCCCACGACGTCACTCGCTTCGCTCCTGACGACGCGGGGACCCCGAGATGATCGACCCGCGCATCCTCCGAGACGACCCCGACCGCGTTCGAGCAGCCCAGGCCAAGCGCGGACTGTCCGGCGACGTCGTGGACCGGGCGCTGGCCGCCGACGCGGCCCGCCGGGCGGCGATCATGGCGTTCGAGGCCAAGCGCGCGGAGCAGAAGCAGCTCGGCAAGCTGATCCCCCAGGCGCAGGGCGACGAGAAGCAGGCGCTGCTCGCCCAGACCAAGACGCTGGCCGCCGAGGTCAAGGAGGCGGAGGCCGCCCAGGCCGTCGCCGAGGAGGCCTGGCAGACCGAGGTCATGTCGATCCCCAACCTGGCTGCCGACGAGGCGCCTGCGGGTGGCGAGGACGACTTCACGGTCATCGAGCGGGTCGGCACGCCCGTCGAGTTCGACTTCGAGCCGCGCGACCACATCGAGCTGGGCAAGCTCCTCGGCGCGATCGACATCGAGCGGGGCGCCAAGGTCTCGGGTTCGCGCTTCTACTTCCTGACCGGCGTCGGCGCCGAGCTCGAGTTCGCCCTCATCAACCTCGCCAACGAGACGGCCCGCGAGCACGGCTTCACCCAGGTGATCGCGCCGTCGATGGTCAAGCCCCGTGCCATGGACGGCACCGGCTTCCTCGGCCAGGCGGCCGACGACGTCTACCGCATCGAGGGCCAGGACATGTACCTCGTCGGGACCTCGGAGGTCCCGATGGCGGCGTACCACTCCGACGAGATCCTCGACGGCGCCAAGCTCCCGCTGCGCTACGCCGCGTTCAGCCCCTGCTTCCGCAAGGAGGCCGGCTCGCACGGCAAGGACACCAAGGGCATCATCCGCGTCCACTGGTTCGACAAGGTGGAGATGTTCGTCTACACCACGCTCGAGGAGTCGTACGCCGAGCACGAGCGGCTGCTCGGCATCGAGAAGGCGTTCCTCGACAAGCTCGAGCTCGCCTACCAGGTGATCGACACCGCGGCCGGCGACCTCGGCCTCTCGGCCATCCGCAAGTTCGACTGCGAGGCGTGGATCCCGACCCAGGGGAAGTACCGCGAGCTCACCTCGACCTCCAACTGCACCGAGTTCCAGACCCGCCGGCTCGACATCCGCGGGCGGTTCCCCGAGGGCGTCAAGCACATCGCGACGCTCAACGGCACGCTCTGTGCCTCGACCCGCACCATCGTCGCGATCCTCGAGACGCACCAGCAGGCCGACGGCTCGGTCCGGGTCCCGAAGGCGTTGCAGCCCTGGCTCGGCGGCCGCGAGGTCCTGGAGCCCATCGGTGACTGAGGCCTGGCGGCCGAAGCTGGTCGCCCTGGACATCGACGGCACGATCCTGAAGTGGGTCGAGGGCGCCGGGATGACCCACGAGGAGATCTCGCCCGCGGTGCACGCCGCGGTCCAGCGGGCCCTCGACGCCGGTGCACACGTCGTCCTCGCGAGCGGGCGATCGCCGCACGGCATGGCGCCCATCGCCGACCTGCTCGACCTGTACGACGAGGCGCGCGGCCGGCTCTGGATCGTCGCGTCGAACGGCGCGGTCGTCTTCCGCTACCCGCCGCTCGAGGTCGTCCACGAGGAGAAGTTCGACGCCCGGCCGGCGGTCGAGGCGATCCTCGAGCGCCACCCCACGGCCCTGGTCGCGGTCGAGGAGCGCGGCGTCGGCTACCGGGTCAACTCCCACTTCCCCGAGGGCGAGCTCTCCGGCGACATGATCGTCACCGAGGTCGACGACCTGCTCGCCGCCGAGGTGAGCCGCGTGATCATCCGCGACCCCGACTCCACCGCCGACGAGTTCGTCGCCCTGGCCGCGGACCTCGGGCTGCACGGCACCAACTACGTCGTCGGCTGGACCGCGTGGCTCGACCTGGCCCCGGTCGGGGTCTCCAAGGCGTCCGGTCTCCAGCACGTCGCCGACCAGCTCGGCCTGACCGCCGACGACGCGCTCGCGGTCGGCGACGGCCGCAACGACCTCGAGATGTTCGCGTGGGCGCACCGGGGCGTGGCGATGGGCCAGGCCATCGAGGAGGTCCTCGCGGCGGCCGACGACGTGACCGGCAGCGTGTACGACGACGGCCTGGCCACGGAGCTGGACAAGTACTTCGGATGAGCCTTCCCGCCCTGGTCGCGACGGAGCGGCTGACCCTCCCGGTCTGGACGCCGGGTGAGGCTGCCGACATCCGCGAGGGCCGCTCCCGCGAGGGCTGGCACCGCGACTACCCGCGCCAGGACGACCGTGACGCGGCGACCATGTACCAACCCGGTGACCCGTGGTCGCCGCGCCACATCGTCCGCGGCGCGACCGCGCTGGGCTCGATCGGTTTCTTCGGCCCGCCCGAGCCGGCCGCCGACGGCGTCCTCGAGGTCGAGGTCGGCTACGGCCTGGTCGACGAGGCGCAGGGGTGGGGCTTCGCGACCGAGGCGCTCAAGGCGCTGCTCGTCGAGACCGACGCCCTCGGCGTACGCGTCCGCGCGAGCGTCGAGCCCACCAACAAGCCCAGCATCCGGGTGCTCGCGAAGTGCGGCTTCACCGAGCTCCGCGGCGCCAACGACGACGGCGAGCTCGTGATGGCCCGCCCGCTGCCGGGCACCACGTTCATCGAGGCCCGACCTCGGCGCTCCGCGACGCCCCGGCTCGTCGCGACCGACCTCGACGGCACCCTGGTCCGCTCCGACGGCACGGTGTCGGCCTACACCCACGACGTCCTGCTGGCCGTCGAGCAGCTCGGCGTCCCGGTCGTGTTCGTCACCGGGCGGCCACTGCGCTGGGCCGAGGACGTCTTCGACTACGTCGGTCAGCACGGGCTCGCCGTCGTCTCCAACGGCGCCCTCGTGTGGGACGTCGCCCGCCACGACGTCCACCTGCTCCGCCCGATCGAGCCCGAGCTGGGCGTGGCCGTCTGCCGGCTGCTCCGGGAGGCCGTCCCCGGCACGACCTTCGCGGTCGAGACCCTCGACGGCATCGGCCTCGAGCCCGAGTTCATCGAGCGGCACCCGATGCCGGACGACGCGCGGCGCGCCCCGATCGAGGAGCTCTTCGACCGGCCCGCGGTCAAGCTGCTCGCCCGCCACGAGGAGCTCGCCCCGCAGGAGTTCTGGGACCAGGCCGAGGCCGCCGTCGACGGCCGTCTGGTCATCACCTGGTCCTCGACGACGTCGCTGCTCGAGATCAGCGCGCCTGGCGTGACGAAGGCGTCGACCCTCGAGCTGCTCTGCGCCGACGTGGGCGTCGACGCGGCCGACGTGATCGCCTTCGGCGACATGCCCAACGACCTGCCGATGCTGACGTGGGCAGGCACGTCGTACGCCATGGCCGACGCCCACCCGACCGTCGTCGAGGCCGCCGACCACGTGGCGCCCGGTCACGACGAGGACGGGGTCGCCCAGGTGCTGGCTGGTGTCTTCAACCTGCCGTCTGCTGAGATGGAGACGTGATCCGCCGCCTGCTCGCCGTCCTGCTGCTCTCCAGCGGCACCGTCGTCGCGCTCGGCGCTCCCGCTCTCGCGTGCCCCAAGGCCACCGGCCCGGACGACATCGCGTCGCACACCGCCAAGGCCACCGATGTCTTCACCGGCACGGTCGGCGAGCACCGCACCGACGGGTCCGACCTCGTCTACACGGTCGAGGTCGCGCGGGTCTACAAGGGCCAGGTCGACACCGCCGAGGTCGAGATCGTCACCCCCGACAGCAACCGGGCCTGCGGCCTGACCGACCTGCCGAAGGGCGAGGACTACGTCTTCTTCGCGAAGCGCTCCGACGCCACGCTCAACGTCGACCAGCAGGACGGCACCGCGCCCGCGACCGACAAGCGGGTCGCCAAGGTCGAGGACATGCTCGGCAGCGGACACGCGCCGACCCCGCCCGAGCCGGTCGAGGCGACCTTCACGACCGTCGCCGACGAGCCCGCCGAGTTCCAGCGCCTGGCCGCACCGGGCGCGGCGCTGGTCATCGCCGGCGTGCTCGGCCTGCTTCTCGCCTTCGGGCTCTCCCGCCGCCGCTCCTAGGTCGGAATCCCCGGTTCACCGGGTATCCCGACGCTTCTCGGGTGTTGCAACGCCCGAGAAGCACATGAAGAGGCCGAGAAGTCAGAGGTACATCCCGCCGGACTCACCCGGTGTCTGGGGCGCCTGCTCGCCGGGTACGCCGCCCTCGGGCCCGGGCAGCGCCTGCGGGAGCCCGCGGCGCATCTGCTCGAACTGGGCGCGGGCGGCCATCTGCTGGGCGTACATCGTCGCCTGGATGCCGTGGAAGAGCCCCTCGAGCCAGCCGACCAGCTGGGCCTGGGCGATCCGCAGCTCGCCGTCCGACGGGGTGGCGTCCTCGGTGAAGGGCAGCGACAGCCGCTCGAGCTCCTCCACCAGCTCGGGCGCGAGGCCCGACTCGAGCTCCTTGATGGATGCCTGATGGATCTCCTTGAGCCGGATCCGGCTGGCGTCGTCGAGCGGCGCCGACCGCACCTCTTCGAGGAGCTGCCGGATCATGCTCCCGATCCGCATCACCTTCGCCGGCTGCTCGACCAGCTCGGTGACGGCCTGGTCGTCGTCCGCTGCCACCGGCTGACCGTCCGGCCCCACGACGACGACCTGCTGGTCCTGCTCCGACTCGCTCATGAATCCCACCGTATTAGACGGCGAGAAGGATCTTGCCTGTGTGCTCGCCCGACTCCATCAGCGCGTGAGCCTCGGCGACCCGGTCGAGGGGGAGTACGCCGTTGACCACCGGCTGCACCAGACCTTCGGCCACCAGCGGCCAGACGTGCTCGACCACCGAGGCGCAGATGGCGGACTTGCCCTCGACCGACCGGGACCGCAGCGCTGTGGCGATGACGGCCGCGCGCTTGCGCAGCAGCTTGTTGATGTCGAGCTCTGCCTTCGTGCCGCCCTGCATGCCGATGATCACCAGCCGGCCCTCGAGGCCGAGCGCGTCGATGTTGCGGTCGAGGTACTTCGCCCCCATGTTGTCGAGGATGACGTCGACACCGTGGCCGTCGGTCGCCTCGCGGGCGACCTCCACGAAGTCCTGGTCGCGGTAGTTGATGGTCACGTCGGCGCCGAGCGCCGCACAGGCGGCGAGCTTCTCCGCCGTACCCGCCGTGGTGATCACCCGCGCGCCGAGCTGGTGGGCGAGCTGGATCGCGAACGACCCGATGCCGCCGGCGCCGCCGTGGACCAGCAGCGTCTCCTGCGGCTTGAGCCCGGCCACCATGAAGACGTTCGACCACACCGTGCAGGCCACCTCCGGCAGCGCGGCGGCCTTGACCAGGTCGATCCCCTCGGGGATCGGCATCAGCTGCCCGGCCGGGACCGCGACCTTCGAGGCGTAGCCACCGCCCGCGAGCAGCGCGCACACCTGGTCACCCACGGACCAGCCCGTCACGCCCTCGCCGAGCGCTGCGACGGTGCCGCTGCACTCCATCCCGATCACCTCGGACGCGCCGGGCGGTGGCGGGTAGAAGCCCTGCCGCTGCAGCAGGTCGGCGCGGTTCAGGCCCGCGGCGGCGACGTCGAGGACGACCTCACCCGGCCCCGGCTCCGGGTCGGGCAGCTCGCCGACGGACAGGACTTCGGGGCCACCGGGCTCGGCGGCGATCACGGCACGCATGTCCGCCAGCGTATGAGGTGCCCCGGACTGAGCCTGCGAAGGCCGGGACTCAGCAGCCAGATCGAGTAGCCCCGCGGCCGAGGGACGAGGTCGCGACGGGCGTATCGAGATCTGTCACTCCTCGAAGGCCTCGCCCGTGTGGTCGACCGCGCTGTCGTCCGGTACGTCGTCCTCGATGTCGTCCGGGTCCGGGGCATCGGCCGGCCGGTCCCAGCCCTCGGCGAGCCGCTGCACCTTGGCCGCCAGCCGCTCGACGGTCTCGGGGTCGGCGTCGATGCTCCCGGCGGCGTACCCGAGCAGGTAGGTCGTGATCGGGGCGGCGGGCCGCACGACGCTGTGTGCGGCCACGCGGGCGAGGTCGAGCACCAGGCCTTCGTCCAGCTCGGCCTCGATGTCGAGGACGTCGCTCACCTCGTCGATCCAGTCGTGAAGGTTCACAGGCACCACGTTCCCCGGTAGAACCGGTGTGTCGCAAGACCTTTCTCAGAGGTCGCGCAGGTCGGCCCAGGTGTCGATGTCGCGGCCCTCGTCGCCCTCGGGCGCGATCTCGGCCAGGTCGAGGTCGGCGAGCAGGCTGCGCAGCGCCATCCCGTGCTGGGCCTCGAGATCGGGGCGGACGGCGTTGAGGCGGCGTACGTCGAGCACGCCCGCGAGCTGGCGTCGAGCGTCGGTGTCGGTGAGGAACGCCCCGTCGTGCCCCGCCGCCGCGTCGACGAGCCGGCGGAAGGTCCACGCGGTCACCCACGGCATGTCGACCGCGAGCACCTCGAGGGTCGCGGGCGTCCGCATCAGCGCGTCCCGCCCGGTCAGCAGCGCGGCCACCGGGCCGCCGTGCCGCGGGCTCTCGCGGGTGAAGGTCACCGGGCGGGTCGTCGGGACCGGGTCGCCGACCACGACCACCTCATCGGCGTCGACCAGGGCGTCGAGCGCGTGCTCGAGCAGGGTCCGACCGAGGTACTCCACCGACGCCTTGTCCGCCCCACCCATGCGGGACGCCTGCCCGCCGGCCAGGACGATCGCAGCAACAGACATGTGTGGCAGTCTCGCACCGTGGGGTTCCTGCGCGTCGCCGCCGTCCAGCACGCCTCCGGCCTCGAGCCGGCGGCCAACCGCGCACTCCTCGACGACCTCACGCCTCGTGACACCGACCTCGTGGTCTTCCCGGAGGCGTTCGCCCGCGACTTCGGCGAGGCGGGCTCCGACGTGAGTGCGTACGCCGAACCCGTCACCGGTCCGTTCGCGACCGAGCTCGGCCGGGTGGCCGCGGAGCGCGGGTCGACCCTGGTCGCGGGGACGTTCGAGCCCGGTGACGACCCCGACCGACCGTTCAACACCCTGGTCGTCCGCGGCGGCGCCGAGGCGTCGTACCGCAAGATCCACCTCTACGACTCCTTCGGCTACCGCGAGTCCGACCGACTCAGTGCCGGCGCGATCGAGCCGGTGCTCATCGAGGTCGCGGGCTTCACCGTCGGCCTGATGACCTGCTATGACCTCCGCTTCCCCGAGCTCGCCCGGGCGCTGGTCGACCGTGGCGCCGAGGTGCTGGTCGTCCCCGCGGCCTGGGTGGCCGGTCCCCGCAAGGTCGACCACTGGCGGACCCTGGTCCGGGCCCGGGCGATCGAGAACACCGTCTTCGTGGTGGCCGCCGGCCAGCCCGGCCCGCGCTACTCGGGCCACTCGCTGGTCGTCGACCCGCTCGGCGACGTGCTCGCCGAGGCCGCGGACGGACCCGCCGTGCTCACCGCCACCCTCGACCGCGACGTCCTCGAGCAGGCCCGCAGGACCAACCCCTCGCTGGCCAACCGACGTCTGTAACCTTCGTCCTCGTGTCCAGAGCCGCTCCACGTCGCCGCGCCGAGAAGGCGCCCGCGCGACGGAGCGAGAAGGCGAAGCCCGAGAAGCTGCCGAAGCCGGTCCGTTCGCGGCCCGAGGTCGGCCGGCTCGAGCGCCTGGCCGGCAGCCGCTGGCCGATCGTCGGTTCGGTGCTCGTGATCCTCGCCGGGCTGGCCGCCCTGGTCTCCTGCGTCCTCGAGCGCGGGCCGTCCTGGTTGTGCGGTGCCGGGGCGATCGCGGTCGCGACGGCGTACTCCTGGGCGCTCGCCGCTCGCACGGGTGGTCGCCCGGTCGTCGTCGGGACGTTGGCCCTGACGTTGGGACTGGTCGCCGTGATCAGCGACGACGACTCCCTCCGCACGGGCGCGGCGGTGCTCACCTGTGTGGTCTCGGCCGTCCTCGCCGTGATGGCGACGGTGCCGGCGGTGCGCTTCATCCACGCGGTCCGCGAGGTCGTGGTCGCGATGCTGATCGCGGCCGTGGGCGCGCTGGCGACGGTCGGCTTCGAGCCGGTCGTGACCGTGGCCCGCTTCGAGTACGTCACCCTCGCGCTGGCCTTCGTCGGGTCGTTCGCCCTCGTCTACCGCCTCGGCGCGGGCCTCCACGGCCTCGGCCGGCGCGGCGTCGTCGCGGTCCTGATCGGCACCGGTCTGCTGGCGCTGACGCTCGCGTACGCCGAGGTGCTGCGGCGCTACGGCACCCCGGCCCTGGTCTCCAACCTGCTCGACCTGGTCGTCTGGTCCCGCGACCACCTCGGCGCCTTCCCTCGCCCCCTCGAGACCGTGCTGGGCATCCCGGCGCTCGCCTGGGGCGTCCACATGCGGGCTCGTCGCCGGCAGGGTTGGTGGGCGTGCGCGTTCGGTGTGGCCGCCACGACCACGGTCGCCAACGCCCTGGTGAACCCGTCGGTCACCCTCACCGAGAGCACCCTCTCGGTCGTCTACGGCCTGGTGGTCGGTCTGGTCATCGGCTTCGTCGTGATCCGGGTCGACCTGGCCTTCACCGGCCCCCGGGGCCGACGTGGTCGCCGCGCCGAGGAGGCCACCGCGCTGCGGCCCGAGCCGCGCCGCACGCAGCCGCTGCTCTGACGACCGCCCGGGTTCCGGGGTACGCACGAGTAACGGCTAGGTTCGCTGCATGGCGCGCGAACAGGTGACGGAGATCGTGGCCGAGATGGTCGCCAACGTGATGATCGTGTCCGTCTCGCCCGGCGACCGGGTGGAGCAGGGCGACACCGTGGTGCTGCTCGAGTCGATGAAGATGGAGATCCCGGTCCTCGTCGAGGAGCCGGGCACCGTCCGCGCCATCAAGGTCGCTCCCGGCGACGTCGTCCAGGAGGGTGACGTGCTCGTGGAGATCCTGCACTAGTCGACGGGGTCTCGATACGCCGGTCGCGACCTCCTCCGTCGGTCGCGCGGCTACTCGACCTGGCTGCTGGTTCGGGGACACCCGAGCTCGCTCGGGTGTCCCCGGCAGCGCAGAGGGGGCGGGATTCGAACCCGCGGTAGGTCTCCCTACGACCGCTTTCAAGGCGGTTCCGATCGGCCACTCCGGCACCCCTCCGTGCCCCCACCCGAGGGTCTGGGACACGCAGAGTCTAAGGGGGCCCTACTCCGAGCCGCCGAGCTCCAGCTCGACGTCGTCGTAGGCCAGGTCGTTGACGCGCTGGACGTGACGAGCAACGTCGGCGAGGAGGCGGTCGAGCTCGACGCGTACGCCGTCGACGTCCGCGCTCTCGAGGACCTGTGGACCGAGGCTGCTCATCCGGGCGAGCAGGGCGTTGCGCTCGCGGAGCACGGTGCCCTCGCGGGCGGCGGTCCAGCCGTTGACCCCCGTGCCGGCCTCGGTGACCAGGGCGTCGCGCAGCCCCGCCATCCGTTGGCGGACCACCCAGCGCCAGTTGCCGAGGGGAGCTCCGGGTCGTCGAGAGGCCGCGAGAGCCTGCTGGAGGCCCTGCATTGCGGCCGGCATACCCGTGACGGTGACGGTCATGGCAACCTCCCGGCGGCCCGGAGCGGTGGGGGGACTTCGAGTGTCGCCCTCGGGGCAGTTCCCGACAACCCGCTGTGACCCACCAATCCGGTGTCTTGTTCAATCAACCCATGCCCCCTGCGTCTCCGTCCGACTACCGGCTCGCTCCGGCCGTCGGTGCTCGCGTCGTCGGCGGGATGCTGGTCGGTCTGGCAGCACTGCTGTTCGCGGCCACGGCGTTGGTCGCGGTGCTCGGGCTGCCGGTCGATGCGCTCGTCGTGCTCACCCTGGTGGGCGTGGTGGCGCTGTTCGTCGCCGGCTACGTGATCACCGCGCGGCTCGCGGTCGTCCACCTGGGCGCCGAGGGCTACCGGGTCCGCCTGGTCCGTGGGGCGGGGGTCAAGGCAGCAGCCTGGACCGAGGTCACCGAGGCGGTCACCGCCTCGCCCGGGGGTCTGCCCGTGGTGGTCCTCAAGCTCACCGACAGCCGCACGACCACGATCCCGGTGACGATCCTGGCGGCCGATCGCGAGGAGTTCGTCCGCGACCTGCAGGCCCACCTCAAGCGCGGCCAGGGCCTGCGACCCCTCTCCTGACACGCCCCACCCTGATTCGTCGCGGGCCGGGCGGTCCTAGTAGCCTGTCCTCGCTGTCGGGGAGGCGTCGCCTAGTCCGGTCTATGGCGCCCGCCTGCTAAGCGGGTTTGGGGCTACAACCCCATCGAGGGTTCAAATCCCTCCGCCTCCGCCAGTGGTACGACCCCTTCCGCGGTGCCCGCGGGAGGGGTCGTCCGTAATTCCGGGTGCAGAACTCTGCAATTTGCAGGATGTTGCAATGCACTTTTCTGAGGCAACGTTTCGCTCGGCGCACCGTAACCCCTCCCCCACACTTGTGTCACCGGGCCAACCGTGGGGCCCGAAAGCTTGAGTAAAGGTGGAGGGACATCATGAACATTGTGCGGAAGGTTGCGATCGCGACGACTGCAGCACTGCTGAGCTTCGGACTGCTCGGCATCTCGGCGCCGGCGCACGCCGACATGAGCTGGGGCACTTCTTACCGCAAGTGAGCTGACGCCCCAACGTTGAGGCGGGGACCAGACCCACCCCCCAGATTCTGGTCCGTGGCTACCCCCCAAGCTGCGCCTCGCGAAGACTGAGGGCGGCGATCCGATCATCGGATCGCCGCCCTCAGTCGTTGTCGGGGGTCTCCGAGTCCGAGGGGTCCGGCTGGTTCGACTGGTTCGCGTCGATCCGGCCGATCGTGTAGCCGAGCTGGAAGCGGGTCTCCGCGTCGAACTCGTCCTTGAGGTCCGCGACGTAGCCCGCATAGGTCCGGGGACTGACCCCGAGCCGCTTGGCCGAGACCGGGTCGGGGTGGCCCTCGACGAGCATCCGCATCGTCATCGCCCGCTGCTCGCCGGCGATGTGCTTGACCACCGACGCCTCCTGGCTGGTGAACGGGCGTGCCCGCTCCCAGGAGCGGGTGAACACGTCGACCAGGTAGGCGACGATCGTCGGCTCCTGGATCACCAGGGCCGTGGCCAGGTCCTCGGGTGACGGGATGACCGCCGTCCGTCGGTCGACCACGATCATCCGGTTGAAGAACTCGTCCTGGGTGCGGATCTCCGCTCCCAGCGGGCCGAGCGCGGCGACGTACTCCCGCGTGGCGGTGCTGCGTCGGGCGCTGTGCTGGTAGAGGGTGCGGATCCGGACGCCCTGCTCGAGCATCTTGCGCTCCATGTGCAGGGAGTCCTCGAGGCCTCGTCCGGTGTCGCGCCCGGTCTGGGGTTGCGCGGTGAGCACCTCCTCCTCGGCCTCGGGCCCGAGGGACTGGAGGTAGCTGCTGATCTCTGCGGCGCCGTGCAGGTAGCGGAACGGGCCGCGTTCAGTAGCACCGGGTGAGCGCCGCCAGACCTGGTTGAGCCCGGCGAACGCCTCGGCCCACCGTGAGGACTCCAGGAGGAGCTCGGCGCCCTGCTGGCTCAGCGGCGAGACCACACGCGCGTGGACGAGGCCGGGATCCTCCGCGACCCAGGTCGAACTCGCGGAGTCGAGACGGACCAGCCCCATCTGCCGCAGCTGCTCGAAGGCGTCGTGCAGGTCACCTCCGGGTTGGACCCGGGGGTCGCCGTCGACGAGACCACCGGAGGTGACGATCTCCTCGTAGAGCGCCGAGCCCGCACCCTCGAAGAGGGCGCGACTCGCAGCGTCCTGCATCCCCACAGTGTCCCTCCGCTCGATCCCCCTCCGGCTCGTGCATCCCGATAATCCCACAACGCACCAACAGAAAAGGCCCCGTCCGAGGTGGACGGGGCCTTCTCTGTCGGTGCTCAGGTCAGCTGGACTCGTTCTCCAGGGCCTCGGCGACCCGGCGGTGGGCCACCCAGATCTCCTCGGGCAGACGGTCGAACTGCTGGAGGTGCTCCTCGCGGAAGCCCATCTCCTGCTTCCAGCGGTCGACGTCGATCGTGAGCAGCTTCTCGAGGTCCTCGGGCCTGGTCTCCATGCCGGTGAGGACCAGCTCGTCCTCGGTCGGGAGGATGCCGACCGCGGTCTCGCGACCCTTGACCTCGCCGTTGCGCAGCTGGAGCAGCCACAGCAGCGGCCGCAGGTTGTCGCGGTAGCCGTGCCACAGGAAGTGGCCGTCCTCGGGGTCACGCTGGAACCAGTTGACGTGGGCGAAGATCGGCTGGTCCGTCGCCGCGCCCACGACCTTGAGGTAGTGAGCGGCGTAGTCGCCCTCGCCGTACGCCATGAACGGGCGGTTCGACATCGGGTCGTAGCGCAGCTGGCCCTCCACGCCCTCGGCCGCCGCGGTCGCCTCGGCGCCCAGGGTCAGGCCGTCGTAGACACCCTCGGCGAGGTCGGTGATCGCACGGATCAGCGGCTCACGGTCGCGGGTGCGGCCGCCGAAGATGATCGCGTCGATCGGCACGCCCTTGGCGGCGTTGTAGTCGGGCGCGATGTTCGGGACGTTGTCGAGCGTCGTGGTGAAACGGCTGTTCGGGTGCGCCCAGGGCAGCGTGTCGCCCTCCTCGCGCTCCGCGATCGGCGCGCCCTTCCAGTCGAGCCAGCCCGTCGGGTCGGCCGGCGGCTCGGGCGTGCGGCCCTCCCACCAGACCTCGCCGGTGGTCGGGTTGTAGGCGATGTTGGTGAAGATCGTCCCGGTGCCGTGGTCGACCGAGCCCAGTGCGGTCGGGTTGGTGACCTCGTTGGTGTCCTTGGCGACGCCGAAGACGCCGTACTCCGGGTTCATGCCGTAGAGGCGGCCGTCGGTCTCGTCCACCCAGAGCCACGCGATGTCGTCGCCGTAGAAGGACACGTGGTAGCGGTCGCCGAGGGCGTCCGGCGCCAGCATCATGGCCAGGTTGGTCTTGCCGGAGGCGCTCGGGAAGCCGCCACAGATGTGGTAGGTCTTCCCGGTCTCCTTGTCGTGGATCCCGATGAGCATGTACTGCTCCGCCAGGAACTTGCCCGACGCCCAGCCGTCGTACGCCGCCTGGCGCAGGCCGTGGGCGATCTTGCCGAGCAGCGCGTTGCCGCCGTACGACGACCCGTAGTGGAGGATCGTGCGCTCGTCGGCGACGGTCACGAAGTAGCGCTGGTCGTCCTCGGTGCCCTGACCGAGGTTCTCCAGGTCGCCGGTCACGTGCACCGCACGGACGAAGCTGTCCTGGTCCTCGAGGTCGTTGAGGAACTCGACGCCGACGCGCGACATCCGGATCATGTGCAGCACGACGGTGCGCGCATCGGTCAGCTCGACGCCGGCGGCCCAGGGCTCCAGCACGTTGCCGGGAGGCGACATCAGGTAGGGGATGACGTACATCGTCTTGCCCGCGGAGGCGCCACGCATCCGGTCGTGGAGGAGGGGCTTCATCTCCGAGGCGGGGCGCCAGTTGTTGTAGACGCCCTTGTCCTTCGGGTCGCTCGTGGCCACGATCGTGCGCTCCTCGGAGCGCGCCGTGTCCTTGTGGTAGCTGCGGGAGTAGTAGCGCCCCTCGCCGGCGGCTTCGAGCTCGCCTGCCTCGAGGGCTTCCTGGATCAGTCGCGCGTCGTCGGCCGCCGTGACGACCTCGATCCGCTCTGCGCCGGTGAGGTCCGCGTAGAAGCGGACGTACTCCCGGACCTTCTGGTTGGTGAGTCCTGCGGCATCCAGGGCCGCGTCAACGTCTGCCATCTGGCTGTTTCCCTCTCGCGCATTCGCGGACGTCGCCTCAACTGCCTGGCGTCGCCGGCCATCGAGCGTGTCGATGGTGTGTCGTGGAGTTGCTGTGTGGATCGCTCGGCACCGTTGGCGGCGACTTGTGGAACCGGCCCGGGAACGACGCGGACGGTGCGTCGGGCCTCGGGTTGGGGCGACAGTACCCCCGTAGTTTGGGGGCGACACATTGGATCGTTCAACGCTTCGTGCGTCGCGTCACACCGCGCCAAATGCGTCCACGATCGCCCACGCTTCGGCCTTTTCGAGACCTAAGAAATCGGCGCGTTTCCCCTGTATTTCTTGGGGATTCGCGACCGCGAGCACCTGCTGGTCGTCGGCGTTCCTCGCCATCACCAGGACGACCCCGCCGAGGCCGGCCGCGCTGTCGCGTGCCGCCTCCACGGCACGCTGGGTCGACCCGTCGAAGCGCACCGTCGTGGTCCACGACGTGTGGTCGGTCGACGGCGCGGTGAGTGCTTCGACGACCGTCGCGCTCGCGCGTTCGCCGAGCATCCGGAAGGACTCGGTGCCGTCGGGTGAGCAGCCGTGGTCGTCGTCGGGGGTGCACCGGCCGTCCGACACCTCGCGCAGCGCGGGCACCAGCGTCACCGCGAGGTCGCCCTCGAAGTGCGGGAGGTCCGGGTACGCCGCGATGCTGGTCGGGGTGTCGGGCTGACTATCCTCGCTGGCGCCGGTGCAGCCCGCGAGGGTCAGCGCCCCGAGGATGCACGCGGTGGGGACGAGTCGGAACACCCGCCCGATCCTCCCCGCCGACGTCCGAGCCGTCGAGGGTTTGCACTGATTTCGGCAACCGCTCGCCGTTCGGCTATCCTCGTCCAGTCGTTCACCACGGTGCTCGACATGCGCCTGTAGCTCAACGGATAGAGCATCTGACTACGGATCAGAAGGTTTGGGGTTCGAATCCCTACAGGCGCGCAAGACAAGGAAACCGCCGGCCAGTTCGCTGACCTGCGGTTTCCTGCTTTCAGCACGGACTCGCATCCAAAATGGGCTGCCGCTCGAGGGCCGCGACCATGCAGGCTTGGACACACCTTGGACACAGTCCTTCACCGCGGAGCGCCGGGAGCGACGGCTCGCTGAAGCCGCTCCACGCGTCGAATTACAGGTTTCTCCTAGTTCTGTCGATGCAGTACGCATGGTCGAGAACGACGTCACTGCGCGGACTGGCGATGAGCCCCTGATCGATATCAGGGACCTCGCTGCTTGGTTGGGTGTGTCTGACCACGCGGTGCGCAAGTGGGTCCAGGCTGGACCGGCTTCCGGGACAGTGCCCAGGATGCTGCGGGTCAACGGGCAGATCCGGTTTCGACCGAGCGACGTACGCATCTGGCTCGAGACCAAGGAAGTCGCATGAGCGCGTGGGGTGTATACGGCGTGCAGGGGCGATTGCCAGACGGCACGCACGCGGGGGCCGGAGATCGGCGGGCAAAGGCTTGGTTCGTCCGGTGGAGGGTTGATGGCAGGGAGCGTCGACGGACGTTCCGTCAGAAGGGTTACGCGAAGACCTTCCATGATGAGTTGACGAAGGCGAAGCTTCTCGCCTGGGAAGCTGATGATCGAGGTTGGCCGATCGACCCAGCTCGTGCGGTGCGGCCCGGGACTCAGCCCGTAATCATCTCCTCCACGTTCGAGACGTACGTGAACCGCACCTGGTGGCCCACGGTCGAGTCCACCTTTGACGACAAGAACCGACTCGGCCACCGGCGCAACGCACGCTTGGCGGTCGAGTTGTTGCGTTACGCAGCAGACGATCCAAGGCTCTGTGACAAGCATCCGGGGGACTCGATAGCCCTTGCGGACCTCGTGGCAGACGATCTTCGGTTGGCCTTAGTTCGGCGCCGCACCATCAATGGTCGGACGGCAGCCGTCAATAATCGGCGTATTGCAGCCGCGATCACGACGGACACAGATGTCGCGGAGGTTGAGCTCGACCCCGAGGTTGCGTCCACGGCGACCGTGCGGGCCTTCCACATCACGGTGGGAATGATCGTGAAGGCCGCAATGGCCAGCGGACACGTCACGGGGACTCCGCTGGAAGGGCTGGCGAGTCTGGCGCCGAAGCCCAAACCGGGCAGAGTCTCAACCCGTCTGGTCCCGACCATGGATGAGGTCTTTGACCTGGCTGACGCGATCTCCCAGTTGGGTCCACTGATGAACGACGGTCGACCGAGCGGCGAGCGATTCCGTAGCCTGATCCTGGTTGCCGGGACACTCGGACCTCGCCCCGGCGAAATGGTGGCCCACCGTCCCGAGTGGCTCATCTGGGACGAACCGTCTCGCGCCCTGTTCCGCAAGACCGAGGCCGCCGTATACGACACCCAAACCGGGCTGCGTGGTCGGCGAATCCGGAACCTCAAGCATCGGGAGGACGACGAATATCGCGAGGTCCCGATGGTTCCGGAGATCGCAACGGCACTGCGAGATCATCTCGAACGGGGGTATGCGGCCACCGACCGAACGTGGACTAGCCCGACAGGGCGTGGACACCTCGATTGGGGCAACCTCACCACGACGTACTGGCGACCAGCCCTTGAGCGGGTCTTCGCAGGTACAGCGAAGGCTGAACTGCTGACCGCTTCACCGAAGATCCTTCGCAAGGCAGCCATCACGTGGTGGCTCGCTGGCGGCATCAGCCAGACTTTGGCGGCCGAATGGGCCGGCCACTCGGAGGAGGTCAGCCAGCTCTACTACGCGAGCCGCACATCATCGACCTACCACCACGAAGTGACGCTGCTCTCCGACATGCTGGATCGACCCGGAAATTCGAACTGCCGGGGGTCGGCATGACGACCAGCGAGGACTGTGTGCGGGCGTGAAGCTGCCGATGAATGGCGAGCTGAGCAAATGCAGATTACTTCGGCGCCGGACCCCTGATGACGCCGAAGGTCCGTCCCCCTCTTGCGAGTCGCACGCCGCGGGCGTCGAAGACCCAAGTGGCCCGGACCACGCCGAGGCGCTCCGGGATGCAACGCGTCAAGAGGGGGGCGCATCGATATCGCGCCTGATCTGAACGGGGCCAACGCTCGATGTGAGGGCGGATTCCACCTTCACTTCGACCCTGCACCAACGGCCCTGTAGCTCATGAGCACAACAGAGCGCAGGCTGCTACTTCGCTCGGCGACCTCAGTGTTCACTCGCAATGAGAAGGTCATCAGTTCGATTCTGATGGGCGGCTCCATCAGAGAGTTCCTGACCTGCGGAAACCCAAGACGATCGCCTCGTTGTCCCTCGGGATCTTCGTCGCGGTCCCGAGAAAGTCCCGCAAAACCTCTGATTACGGATCCAAGTTGGTGGGATCAGCCGCCTAGCAGAAGAGCTTCCGCCTGCTCCCGACGGCCGTCGCGACACTGGACGCGGGTAACGGCCGATCGCGGCTGCTCGCGAGACAGAACGATCCGAGACCTGCTCGACATCATCAGCGAGTGGGAGGACGGATCCGAAGCGTCCCCAACTTCCGAGTCGCCTCCTACGAGCAACCACGCGGATGTGCGGCTGCGTACTACCTCGAGGCAAACCCCCTGGTCCTGCTCGCACATACGGCCGACGAGTCCAATTAGCCCGCATAGAAGTCCATTGTCATCAGGATCGCCCCTGCGTTGACCCCGGCGCTGCGCCCAAGAGCGAATCGGGAACGATCACGTATGCGACTGGTGCTGAGGACACCAAGTGGGCTCCGGAGCCTGTGGTCCTTTCGTGAGACGCGGGCGTCCGTCGAAGCGCTCTCGTTGGTGCTAGAAGACACTGAAGACGTCGATCGGCCTGGCGCCCCTCGAGGGCGGAGTCTCTGGCCGTCGACCTGAGGAAGCCGAACGTGAGTTGTGCGTCGTTCAGGTGCGAGAACTGCGCCTGGACGAACGGGGCGCCTTCCGTCCACGACGCGCGTCATCGCACCGAGGTACTTGAAGCCCGTACTAGAGGCACAAGTCTCCCTTCTACGTGCGGGGAAGCGGGCGATAGGTGACACGGGCACCCTGCGCTGCATCGCAAAGAGCCGTTCAGTCCGGTCTCTGTAGGCACGGGAAGTTCTGACCGCAGTCGAATGGGTTCTTGGCCGTGGCGACGATGCCGGCCATGGGCGCGGGTGGCCTGGCGCTCGTTCGGCGAGTCGCTCTCCAAGTCAGTGCTTCGCCCACGTCAACCGTCAACCGTCAACCGTTCTGCCGGAACTCCGTGACTTCAGATCTACCTCCACGACATGGAATCAAGACCGGAAGCCGAGGCCGCTTCCTCTGGCCGCCCAGCCTTCGCCCGGCGTCCTCGTGAGCTGAATCGCATTCCAAGCGATGGGTTTGAGTCGGTGTGCTTAGGCTGCGGCCCGCCGTAAAACTAACCGGGAACGACAGCGCAGATCCGTACTCCGGGAACTCAGCCCTCCCGGCGAGGCCATACTCAAAACCAAGTGCAACGCGTCCGAATATAACATCGTCTAACTGTTCGGTGTCCTCGCCTGGCCTTACTCTCACTTCGACTCCGCGCTTGATAAAGGAACGGTCACCGCAAAGGCATATTTCGCAACCTGCTCCCGGGTTGTCGGGTTGATCGTTCTTTCCGGCCCGAGCGTCGACCTTCGACAAAGCGCATCTGATCTACCCATGCCAAGCCATGACTGATAGGTATCCATGAACTCCAACACCAACGCAGAGACCCGGTCGGCTGATCGGCAGCTGCGGAAAACTCTCACGTGGCGCGACGGGGTCGGAATGTCGATGACCATTCCAGCGTCCCTCTTCAGCACGTTCGGGTACTTGCTCGGCGTCGTGAACGCGTGGACATCGATCGCGATCTGGATCGTCGGCCTGTCCATCGCATTCCTGCAAAACAAGCTGTTCGCCGAGATGGCTGGAATGTTTCCCCAGGATTCGGGCGGCATTTCCCGGTACGCAATGGAGGGCTGGAAACGGTATTTCGCGCCGTTGGGCGCGGTCGCCGCCTTCGGCTACTGGTTGGGATGGTCCCTGTCGATCTCTGTTGCAGCCGTTCTTTTCGGGGAACTTGTCACGGCGACGTGGTTTCCAGATAGCGGTATTCAGTTCTCCGTCTTCGGAAACGATTTGGGCCTACCGCATATCCTGGCGGCCGTCGCGATGATTTCTGCTTGGGCAATCAATTACTTTGGGGTCAAGCTGAGCGGGCAGGTGTTGAAATTTCTGGGATTCTTCCTGCTTCTCGGGCTCGGGCTGATCACACTCGCCTGCCTCGTAAGTCCTAATGCTGACTGGGACCCCGCTCGCCTCAATTGGGGATATGCCGGGGATTGGCGGACGATCGTAGTCGTCTTTTACGCAACCGCTTGGTCATCTTATGGCACTGAGATCGCTGCTTCCTTTGCTCCAGAATACAAGAACACGACACGCGACACAGCGCGGGCTCTTCGTTACTCAACGCTGGTTATGATCGTGATCTTCTTCCTCGTCCCCCTTGCTGTCACGGGCAGTATCGGAGAACAGACGATCGCAGCGAATCCAGTTACATATATGGTCGTCGCATTGGATCAGAGTCTCGGTGGGGCGGCATGGGTCGGTACAACGATCATTGCAATATCGCTCCTTGTCGCGATGATCTCCTGCACCGCGGATGGGGGCCGAGCGCTTTACGGTCTGGCGCAAGAGGGGATGACCATCAAGCAACTGGACTGGCTGAACCGCTGGGGCGTCCCTGGACGGTCGCTCACGATTGACGTCGTCTTGAACGTCACCATCATGATGCTGGTGGGGGCCCCCGTGAGCATTCTCCTCGCGAGCAACTTCGGCTACTTGGTGTCGATCATCTTGGCCATCTCGGCGTTCGTCCTTCTCCGCAAAGACCGCCCCGAATGGCCTCGACCCATCCGGCTGAAGAACCACTGGGTATGGGTCGCGCTGGCTCTCACGGTCGTCAACATCGGAGTCGTTGCTGTCGGGTTCACCAATCCTGCTCTGCTCGGCTACGGCGGCACGCGCGAGTCTGTGGTGGCCGTCTGCATCCTTTTGGTGTCAGTGGCGTTGTTCGCATATCGACGTGTCGTTCAAGATCGCCTGCCGATGGATTGGCGGGTCCAGGCGGCCGTGCTTCCGGAGCCGGAAGAGGCTGCTGCACTTGCCGTCGAGATGGCAGACGTCGCGACTGGTCGAAAAATGAAGTGATCGCCCTCCCGGGACCTCCAGCCCTGGACCGGGAGGACTGCTGCAGAGCTGTCCAGTCGGATCTGACTGCCCCGTCGCATTAGGTAGCACTCGAATTCGAGAAAGGGAGGCCAAGATCCGTGGACACGATGGCAGGAACTGTTGCTATTGTCTCGGGTGCCGCATCGCCAAGAGGAATAGGGCGGGCCACTGCGGAGCTCCTCGTTTCGCGTGGAGCTAAGGTCATCATTGCCGACGTGCTTGATGACTTGGGTAAGGCCCTGGCGTCCCAGCTGGGAGACAATGCCCACTTTATCCACTTGGATGTCACGCGCGAGGGCGATTGGGCCGACCTGCTCGCGCGTGCAAGTAGTTACTTCGGCGACCCAAATGCTCTGGTGAACTGCGCTGGGATCGATACCGACGGCACGATTGAGAGCACGACGCTCAAGGAGTATGGCCAAGTTGTGGCCGTTTGTCAGACCGGAATTTGGTTGGGGATTCGTACGCTAGCGCCAGCTCTGAGAGCGGCCGGCGGCGGCTCAATCGTGAACATCTCCTCAGTCGCGGGCGCAGTAGGTCAGGCGTCCTTGGGTTCCTACACGGCGGCTAAGTGGGCCGTGCGCGGAATCACTCGGCAGGCGGCGACAGAGTTGGCCGATGACAATATTCGAGTCAATGCAGTCCTGCCAGGATTTATCGACACCATGATGGGAGGGAAGGGAGCCGGGTTGCGGGAGAAGCTGCGCTCCACCAAGAGCGCTTGCGGCGCGTCCGTACCGATGGGGCGCGTCGGCGAAGCGTCGGAGGTCGCGAAGTTGATTGCCTTTCTCATTTCCGATGAAAGCAGCTATTGCACGGGCGCCGACTTTGTAGTCGATGGTGGCCTTCTCGCCGGCCCCCTTGCTGAAGCCGCAGACTGGTCCTGACGTGGTGTCGACGATGGAAGGCCCTCGAGGCCCAGGCAGGGTGGCTGGGAAGATCGCTCTTGTTACCGGGGGGACGCAGGGCCTGGGTTACTCAGTAGCGTCGCTGCTAGCCCTTGAGGGCGCTCACGTGATCGTCGCGGACCTCGGCGATGCTGCCGGCGACACTGCGGTTCGATCGATTCGGAAAAACTCGGGCAATGCGTCTTTCTCCCGGCTCGATGTGCGAGATGAAGAGCAGTGGGTCGCTCTTATCGATGATATTACGCAGTCCTACGGTTCCTTGGATGTACTGGTAAACAATGCGGGCGTATCTCTGCAACGCAATGTCGTGGATACGACACTCGATGAATGGCGGCATGTCCTTTCGACCAATCTCGAGGGTACGTTCCTTGGTTTGAAGCACGGAATTGGCGCTATAGCTCGATCGGGCGGAGGCTCGATCATCAATTTGTCCTCGGTGGATGGCATCGTCGCGAGTCCTGACTTGGCCGCATACTGTGCGAGCAAAGGCGGGGTGCGCCTGTTGAGCAAATCGGCTGCCCTATATTGTGGGAGCGTCCGGAATGGCGTTCGGGTTAACTCCGTGCACCCGTCCTTTATTCTTGGCCCCCTCACAGACACATATCTTCGCGGTCAAGACGACCCTGAGGCTGCCATGCACGCAATGGAACAAGCGCACCCGATCGGGCGGCTAGGCCAGCCCGCCGACGTGGCCTACGGGGTGCTTTACCTGGCGTCAGATGAGGCGAGCTGGGTGACCGGGTCGGAGTTGGTCATCGATGGCGGCTGGACTGCCGCGTAGCGCAGGGGGAAGCCGACCAGCGACAGCCTCGCGGGTTCCTTCGAGCACCTCGCTCGTCGTCGATCAGATAGCTTCGATCTCGCTGCCGTTCGGGTGCGCCCACCGAGCACTGCAGCCCGATGTGACCAAGCACGAGCCGGGAGGGGCCGCGGGCGCCGCCGCCCGTTGACCGAGACGACGTCGTGGGTCGAGTTCACTATTCTAAAGCCGACATCGTGCAGATTACGTGGCACTAATACCCCCTACGGCGACATATTCGATCGCGCCAAGGAGGTCCGCTGTTCAGTTGCGAGTATGCGCCACGGGCGCTACTCGTGAGATCGCGCACCTCGACGCTAAGGTCAGCGGGTGAAACGCCGAGCCCGGACGTCAAACTCCGTCGCGGTACCCGATGTCGAATCGGTCGCTCATGCACTGAGGTCCGCAGCCGAGCAAATCCTCCGACCCCGATTTCGTAGCCTGGAAGTTGATGACATATGGGAAAAGGCGCCTGGCGAGATCGTTACCATCGCCGATCAAGAATGTGAGGCGTATCTCGGCTCGCAACTAGTTGCCCTTATGCCTGGAAGCGTGGTGCTCGGGGAGGAAGCAACTTCTGAGAACCCCGCCATTCTCGACCGTCTCACCGCTCAGCAACCGGCGTGGCTCCTCGATCCGCTTGATGGCACCAGTGCGTTTGCGGCCGGGTCCTCCGATTACGCCGTGATGGCTGCACTCGTGGTGCGGAAGCAGGTGGTGCTCGCAGTCATTCACCACCCTGAGCACGACCGCACCTACGCGGCCGAACTCGGGGCCGGTGCGTACGAGATCTGTACGGGCACCCGCCTCAGCGTTCCCGCCAGGACCGGCGCGCTTGAGGGCGCGGTGATGACCAGATTCTTGCCGCCGCAACTGAGAGCAACAATCCAGGAGAATGAGTTCCGATACGGGACGCTGCAACCACGTACGGCGGCCGCCGGATTCGAATACCCCGCCATCGCTTGCGGTGACCGGGACTTCATGCTGTATTGGCGCACTCTTCCGTGGGATCACGCGCCGGGGGCCCTGATACTTTCTGAGGCTGGCGGTGTCGCGGCTCACCTCGACGGGTCGTCGTACGTTCCAACCAAACAGCGTGAGGGACTCCTCATCGCGGTCAATCGCGAGCGGTGGTGCTCCGCAAAGGAGGCGCTGCACCTCTGACACGCTGCGAGTCGTGCACTCGGCCTCTGGTGTGCCGACGCCCGCGACGAGCGCCACAAACTGGAGGGACCTCGAGTGGCGAACCCTCGACCGCAATCACCACGACCGGTCCGGAGAGCGCTGGGTACGGTTCCGCGCTAGCATTCGAATGTGGACGAGCCGCGCCGCGCCGCGCAGACGCGACTTCTCGCAATCTCGGTCGGTCTTGACGTCGAGACGGAACTACTAGGCATGTTCGGCGCTCCGGCGCCCGCTTCGATACTGTACGACGCTGACGCGCTAGATCCGCATCATGCCGTATCTGGACTGGTCAGGAAGCGACTCGGGCGTGTGCTGAACGAGACTCAGGTGTTGACCAACTCCGCGCTTAACGACGGAGAGTATGACCTTCTTCGCGAGCGCAAGCTCCTCGGTGCACGGGTCGAGGACAACGTGACCGCGGCAGCAGGTGCTCTACACATAGTGCTGTCGCATTCCGCTGCCGACCTCGCGGCTCGCGTTGCAGCAGCAGAATTCTTGGGAGTGCGTTCCGGAGGAGAAGGCGCGCTTTCATACTCGGCACCCGCCGAAGAGGTCGTCACTCTCAGAGCGACGCTTGATTCGGTACCTGATCCGGGTTTGGCGCTGCTGGCCGCCCGCCTGTCGAGCGTCTCCCCCCTGCTGGCGCGGGTTGCCCCTAGTGCTGCAAGTCAGAGTGTCGATGGGTCCGCGTACGTCGCAGATCTCGCGACCGCTTTAGCGGACGCGGTGACTATTTCCTTCAAGTTGCTGCACCACGCGCTCATCATGTTCGCCGCATCCTGCGGTTTCGAGAATCTTGAATCTTCGCGAGCTTGGGCCATCGTGAACGTGACTCGTCGCCTTGAAGAACAGGGCGAGATGGGCGGCGTAGTCGCCGTCAAAATTGGACCGGTCCAGGCAGAGGACACCGGCACGGCCTGAGGATGGCCGATTCTCGACGGACGCTGCTCGATTGGCGTGCGGTCATTCGAGACGGCAACGCCCAGTTGCTTCGCGGTAGCTAGTTGAAGGCAATCGCATCGTCATCGACAGCGCGAAGCGGGCTCACCGCAACCGCGTAGGCGACAGCACTGTACTGGCGCAATCAGGCCCGGGTGAACCTCCATCGCTCATGGGTCAGTGCCGCCCAGTTTCCGAGTGCTCGATGCGGCCCTCTGCTAGCAGCGCTAATGGCTCCCGCTTGTAAGGAAGTGCGATTGAGGGGTCTGGTGACTCGAATTCGCGTGCCAGACGGTGGCCATCGAACATCGCTTCTGCAATTGGTCGCGGCGACAATGCGTCCCCGATGCAATAGACGGCATCGATGCCGCTGTCAGCCAGCGCTTGAGGGTCACCGCTGAGCTCCTGGTACAAGCCATCACACGGCTTGCGCATCGTCACCAGGACCAGCGCGTCGGTCTCCAACGAGAAGGGCGCCTCAAACTCACCAACTCCGACGAGCTCACCGTGGTGGGCTGCGGTCAACATGACTTCCCGATGCATATTCACACCGGTGCGGTGAAGCTTCGCCCTGATCGCCGGTCCGTCCAGGGTCAAGTCGCACTCGGCTGCTATCTGCCCGTGCGGTGTGACGATAGATACTCTGTACCCCTCGTCGGCGAGAAGTTGGGCGAGAGCAGCACCCATGTAGACGCCCTCGGCGTCGTAGACCGTGACGTGACTCCCTGCAGCGGGACGTTTGCCCTCCACGATGAGTTGCTCGGGGGTGAACACCCAATCACCGCCATCCATGACTCCGTCGAGCGGCCCATGTGTGTCAGGTGTAGTGCCGGTGTTTAACCAATGGGCGCCCGTGGCCACGACCACGTGCGTGGCACCGTAATTACGGACGTCGGCGGCGCTCATTCTCGCCGAGGGGATGAACTGAAGGTTTGGGAGCTTGTCGATCTGAATCATCCGGTGGTCGATGAACCGACCCCACTCTTGCAGGCCTGGCAGACCGACAACTGGTCGAAGATGTCCGCCGAGATGTTCAGCAGCGTCTACTAGGTGCACCATCTCGGCACCTCGCTTAGCGAGGCCGATGGCGGCCTCCATTCCAGACGGACCGGCGCCCACAACGAGGACGCTGACGTCGGGGTGTGTCAGTGAATCGAACCGTTCTGGGTGCCAGCCTCGCCGGTATTCCTCGCCGGCAGTGGCATTTTGTGCGCAGATCATGTTGCCCCGGTCCAGGCTGCTGATGCACTGGTTGATACCCATGCATTCGCGGATGTCCTCGATGCGGCCCTCTTGGACCTTGCGGGGGAAGAAGGGGTCTGCGATCGATTGACGAGCAGACCCGATGATGTCGATGATCCCGGATCGAACGGCCTGTGCCATCAGGTCAGGACTGCTCCATCGGGATACCCCTACTATTGGCTTGTCCGTGGCACTCCGAATCCGTTCGAACAGCTTGAGGTTGCGGCCTTCGGGGATGTTTCGTGAGGGGCTGATGTCGGTTCCCCAGTCCAAGACGGATCCGACGTTCAGGTCCCAGAGGTCGATTAGTGAGTCGGCCATGCGGACCAACTCGACGCTGTCGTCGAGACTGTGTCCCCAAGGACCCTGCGTCTCGATCGCCAACCGAGTCGCGATGGTGCAGTCGGCGCCTATGGCTTCGCGAATTCGGCTGAGGGTCTCCAGCCAAAACCTGGCGCGATTCTCCAGGGAGCCCCCGTACATGTCCGTTCGGTGGTTGTGGAACGGCGACAGGAACTGCGCGAAGAGGTAGCCGTAACCTGCAAGCACATCGACGATGTCATAGCCCACGTCGCGCGCGCGCACAGCGGCCTTAACGAAAGCTTCTTCGATCCTCTCGATGTCGTCCCGAGTCATAGCCTTCGGGGTCCCTGGAGGACCCGCTGGGGGCGCAAGTTCAGACGCCAATCCCGAGGGGGAGAGTGCGGGCTCGCGGGAGATTCGACGCATTGCATGAGCGCCGCCGTGGTGAAGCTCGATTCCGGCGAGTGCACCATGTGCGTGCACCGACTCAACCATCAACCTGTGGCGCCGAGCGTCTTCCTCGTCCCAGATGTCGCTCGAGTGCAACGGGAACTCGTCGCTACTGGGATCGACAGCTGAAAACTCCGTCGACACGGCCGCCCATCCGCCCTCGGCGCGAACGCCCCGGTAAGACGCCCAGGTCGCCGGTCGAAGGACCCCGTACGCGGTGCCGTGAGGAACGTTGTAGAACCGGTTGCGAAGGGTCTTGGGCCCAATAGAAATAGGCTGAAAGAGGATTTTGTGATGGTCAGCAGGCGGCACGTTGCGACTCCTTCTACTCGGGCTTCAAATGCCGGAACAGCCAGACGGCGCGCTCGTGCCTCGGTTGAGAGTTCGAAAGGCTGCCGTACAAGCCACACGTTGCAGCATTCGTCCTGTCAGTGCCCATGCGCGGTCAGTCCCATCGCGTTGACCGCCTTCACGCCAACCAACTCGTCGTTGTCCGATAGGTCTCCAGACACTCCCAAAGCGCCGACTGGATTCTTTTCCCCATCGTGGATCAGCACCCCGCCCGGCACGGGCATGAGTCGCCCCCCCAAGGCGGCGGTTGCCGATGCGACGAAGTAGGGCTGCGCTTCGGCCCTGTCCATGATGCTGCGAGAACTCATGCCAAGCGCGAGCGCTCCATATGCCTTGGCGCGCGCGATCTCGAAGAGACCGAATGGAGAGTTGTCCGCGCGTTCAGCCACGATGACATGTCCTCCTGCGTCGAGAACGACGACCGTGAGAGGCCGAAGATGAAGGGCGCCAGCTTCGAGATGTACGCGACGCACGACCTGGCGTGCGACCTCGAGAGATAAGTTCATAGCCCCTCGCTATTGTCGAACATGCAGCGGCAGGAGAGTGGCATCCGCGTCGTGTCGACGCGTGAGCATCGTCGCCCTGCGACCCTGATCGGCCGCTCGAATCCCGGACCTCACTCGAGTTCGTCCAGCGCCCACTGGTAGCAGAGCTGAACCAGAGTCCATGCAACCTCTAGTTCGAAGCGATCGCGTGGTCCGTAGACCATCAGCGCGTTCTGGACGGGGTGACGTTCGCCCCAACCGGCTTCCACCGCCTGCTCCTTGACCCACTCCGGGAGCGAAAGGTGCAGGCTTCCGTCGGAATGAGGGTGAAGGTGAGCGAACTCGCGGCCGGCTTGAAAATGGTCGGGCTCGGCCTCGCCAACGCCCTCAACGAGGTGCAACGCTCTCGCGTGCGATACCGAGACGAGCGTAGGCGCCATGTATGCAAGGGGGAGAGCGCGCATGCGTTCCCAGAGTTCCTCTTGCAGCATCACCGGCGCGGTCTGCGAGCGTTGGGCGTGAGGTGCTGGGCCAACGACCAGTGGTGCAGGTCCCCGGCGAGTAGGAAACTCGAGAGGTCGTGCGCTCACGCGCCAACCTGAAGCAACAGTGTGATCACAGATCGAAGTGGCTTTCCGGGTAAGAGGGGTAGCCAATCGTGAAGCTTTCGCCTCACCTCTTGTTATTCGGAATCCGTGAAACTTGGAGCGGTCGTTGTGAAGGCACGGATGTCTTCTCCGGCTGAACCAGCTACTCGAGCCGCGCGACCTCGACGAGTCATCCGCCTGGACCTCGTACCCTGGGCCGACTGACGCCAGGCGCTGACGGCTGGATTGCCCGGCCTCATAGAGATCCGACCTCGGTTTGTGCAGATAGTGATAGGAATCACCCACAAATCGTCCAAAGCGGGCAACGCCGGTGAACCCCTGGCTTCGTGAAGATGTGGCTCACGCGAACGAAAGGATGAGCCGTGGACAACGTCGACGTCGTGGTTGCCGGAGCTGGTTTCGCCGGCCTCCGTGCGGCCCGAGATCTCAGCGAGGCGGGCCATTCAGTCGTTCTTCTCGAGGCCTCTAATCGCGTGGGTGGTCGTGCCTACAGCCGGGAGTCAACTACTGATCCTGGGACGATCGTCGAAGTTGGGGGCGCCTACTTCCACCGCCATCACCATGGTCGTCTCGCGGCTGAGGTTGACCGCTACCGGATCGCCACGCAACCAGCTGCGCCGTTCACCACGTTTCGCAACAAGCTCGGGCCTGCCCAGCGCCAAGCCGCGCTTCCCATCCCCGTTGAGGAGGCCGTCGAGACCGAGCGAGTCCTCTACGAGATGGTCCGTGACGCCCACCGGATCGACCCCGCGCTAGGTCTCGAGAATCAGGGGCTAGAAGACCTCGACATCTCGGCTCGCGACTACCTCGATGCACTTAAGGCACCTCCAGTAACTGACCAGCTGTTGAGATCTTGGATCTGGAACATGCTGGGTCAACGGGTTGAGAACGCATCGGCACTTTGGATGCTCCAGGTCATCGCGTCGCACGGCTACTCGGTGCTCGGCGTAATCCTTTCCCTCGACGAAGTGATGGCGGAGGGCACGGGCACTCTGACATCAGCGATGGCTTATCAGGTGCCAGACCTCCGACTGGGTGAGACCGTGCGTCACCTTCGGCAGGACGGTAACCACGTCGAAGTCTCGTACGGCGATCACCGTGTGCTTCGCGCCAATCACGTGGTAATGGCTACGCCGCTCAATGCCATGGGCGACGTGCGGTTCGAGCCGAGTCTGGTCGGCCCCCGAGCCGATGTCGTCGCCGAGGGTCACGGAGGTCGGGGCTTGAAGGTCCTGGTCCAGGTCCGCGGGGTCCCGGCCGGCATCTCGTGCACTGGAGATGGAGTTTTCCCGACCCTCTACGACTACCTTCCGACTTCCGACGGCGGCCGCATCCTTGTGGGCTTCACCGATCGTGAAAGCCTCGACCCTCACGACGCCGCTGCCATCGAGGACGCCGTCCACCACTACCTACCCGAGGCGGTTGTGGTCGGAACTGACTGTCATGACTGGACCGCCGACCCATACGTCCGAGCGCCGTGGGTGTCACCCCGCATCGGGCAAGCGACTCGGGCCCACAAGTCACTCGGAGAACAGCACGGGCGAATCCACTTCGCTGGCTCTGACGTTTCGGTGCTCTTCCCCGGCTATATCGAAGGTGCACTCGAGACCGCCGACCGTGTCGTAGCCGAAATCGTGGCCGACACCGTTTAGTCACGCACCACTCTCTCGGGTTCGTGCATCACCGATGGAGCCGGCAGCGTCGCCGGGCGCCATCTTGCATCCCCGCGGGTCATGGCCCGTACCACTCATTGCAATCGAAAGAGGGAACCATGCGTTCTAACAACAACGGACGAGCGCGGCGAGCGGCCGGTGTCATCGCGGTCCTCGCTGTGCTTATTGCCGCTGCCGGTTGCAGCACCGAAGGCGGTAGTGCCGGAACTTCTAAGGGCAGCGCCGACGACGATGTCGCCAAGCAGGCAAACGCCCAGCTCGAGAAGCTCTACGGTAAAGGCACCTTCGCGGAGCCGCCTGCCACAGGGCCTGCGGCGCAGCCCGGATACAAGGTGGCGCTCGTCAGCTCTGGCCTGCAGTCGCCTACTGGAACTTCGCAGTCGAAGGGTGCGCGGGAAGCTGCGGGCCTGCTCGGTTGGGACTTGAGCGTTTACGACGGAAAGTACGAACCGTCCGAGTACCAGGAAGGTATCCGCCAGGCAATCGCGCAGGGCGTCGACGCAATCTGGCTCTACTCCATCGACTGCCCACTAGTCCGCACCGCGCTCGACGAGGCGAAGAAGGCCAATATTCCGGTGTTCTCCCAGGAAGCAGCCGACTGCAGCGACGTCGATCCCAGCGCTCCTTCCTACTACGAGCGGAGCCTGCAGTTCTCCGAAGGCAATTTCATTGACTGGGGTCAAGCCCTCGGTGCCTCGGAGGCTATCTGGCTGCTTGCGAAGCTTGGGGCAGATGCTGATGTCATCGAGGTCAGCAACAACGAACTCGTCATTACTAAGGCCGTTCACGACGGGTTCCAGAAGAAGATGAGTGAGCTGTGCCCCGACTGCAAGGTCACGGAGGTCCCCATTCGCATCGCTGACTTCGGCCCGTCGCTGCAGGACAAGGTCTCGACTGCCCTTCTGCGTAACCCCAACGCGAATGGGATGGCGCTGTCTTACGACGACCTAGTGACGGCCGGAGGTGGTGCCGCGGTAGTTGCATCAGGACGCAATGACTCCGTCGAAGTCGTCTCTGGTAGCGGTTATGCCGCCAATGTTGACCTTGTTCACGACAACAAAGGGCAGGACGCAGGATGGACTTACGACGGTTCGTACGAGGCGTGGTCGGCGGCTGACATGATCAACCGCTACTTCGCGGGCGAGGACAACGTGAAGTCGGGTGTTGGGCTGTCGGTCTTCGACCGTGACCACAACCTGCCTCCGAAGGGGACGGCTTTCGACGTTGGTCAGATCGGCATCGATTACAAGCCGGTGTTCGAGAAGGTCTGGGGTTCCGGCTCCTAATTGGCGTGGGGGTGTGGCGGTCGCCACGCCCCCACGGCGCCGCCGACTTAGCGCTTCTCGTACGCGACCTTAGGAGGCTGCTGTACTCGACTGGAGCCGGTGGTTTGGAGACGATCGACCGGGACCGGAAGTTGGCCATCCGGTGGACGTCCCGTGCGGCGGACCAGAGTCCGGCGGTCGATCTCGGACCCCGCCCGACAACGACCAAGGGACGGAGTTCCCATGCAGGACGGCACCAACGCACCGGTCTCCAGCAAGGTGAACACGTACAATTCGGCCATGTCGATCGAGCACGATCTCCGTGCGATCGCCGACGCGTTGGCTAGCGAGATTCCAGCCATCGCCGATGAGATCAGGCAGCGGACGCGGTCTGGCGCACCGAACTTTTACCGCCGCAGCGATCCCATGTTACTTGAGGCGGAAGGGCCCAGCATCCACGGTGCGGTGACAAGCATCGTCCAAGGTCTTCGCCACGCGAGACAACTTCCAGACGGCGCTTCCGAAGGTGCCTTGCAGGAAGCTCGGATCGCTGCTCAAGTCGGAATCGATCTGACCGATCTGCTTCAGACCCGGCGGATCGGCCAGGTCGTCTTGTGGAACCGGATCCTAGACACCGCGGTGCGCGTGGTTCCGGACACAGCGAGGCAGGTCGCCGTTCTCAAACAAGCTGCCGAGTACCACTTCGCCTGGAATGACCTCGTCACCCACGATGTGGTGGCTGCCTACGAACGTGAAAAGAACGCCTATTTCTTTCACAGCCGTGACCGACAGCGCCGAGCAGTTATCACCGATCTCATTAACGGCGTACCGACAGACACTGAGCAACTCGGCTACAACCTCAAGCTCGAGCACGTGGCCATTGTCGCCTGGGGCAATGCCCCGCGCGCGGCCTTAGATGCTATGGCCGCCCGATTGCAGGCAGCATTGCTCGTGGTGGAAGGAACCGGCGGCACACACCTTGCCTGGCTGGGAGGAAGCCGCATCGGAGAGGCTCTGGAGCGGAACTTAGCGGCCTTCAGTCCACCGCCGGCAACCTACCTAGCTATTGGTGGAGCCGCGGCTGAAACCGCCGGGTTCCGCCAGGGGCACCGACAAGCCTGGCAAGCCTATCGAGTGGGCCGGTTGCGTCCCAAGCCCCTGACGCGGTATCGCGACGTCGCCCTTGAGAGCGTTGTCCTCCGGGATCTCCCCGCGGCGAGAGACTTCATGATCAGCGAATTAGGCCCGCTAGGCGAGGACGACGCGCGGACGGAGCTCCTCCGAACGACATTGCGAACCTATTTCGACACCGGGCAGAACGCTGCTGCCACAGCTGCGCGAATTCGCGTCCACGAGCGAACTGTCGCGTACCGGCTCAAGTCGATCGAGGATCGGCTCGGCTTCGCCATCAGCTCGAGGCGCGACGAGCTATCGATCGCGCTGCGACTCTCCGATGTGCTCCGGGATGCCACCGAGCTTCATGTTGCTCTGCTGAGCGAGGACCATCCCAGCGAGACCGGCCTGTGAGACGACACCCCGATTGAACAGACCGCATCGCTAGGGCCGTTGCGAGGCGGTCTTCACAATTCCTGCAAATCGCCACCAGATTCTGTCGGTGCATGCAGAGGCGTTGCAGTTCACACACTTCCAGACTGACGCAGCGCACCCGCGCATCACCCGCGTTCGTGGAGGAGTCATCAATGATTCGGCACGTCTTTTCTTGGCAGGTGGCCGACGGCCACAAAAACGAGGAGATCATCGAGATCCTCAACACTCTCCCCGGCGCCCTGCCGATCATCAAGCATTGGGAGGTCGGCAGCCACCACGGCGACCCCGGCGACAACGGAGACCCGTTCGACGGGGTGCTCATCACGGACTTCGAGACGTGGGAGGACCTCGACGCGTACTCAAACGACCCGTTCCACCTGGACGTGGTTGAGCGTCTGATGCCCCGATTCAAGGCGCGCGCCGTTGTCGATTTCGAGCGCAAGGACGCCTGATGGTCAACGCCGGTATCACAATCGGTAGCAGTCCGTGGGGACCGCAGGACCAGTTGGGCGCGCTGAACCACCTCACCCCGCAGCGGTCAGCGGCGATCCTGGAGCGTGTAGACGGCACCAAGACGTACGACCTCAGCATCGACTACTTCGTAGGCATGCCCAGCTTCCAGGCTGCGGGCGACCCGAGTTACCAGCTCTACATGAGCCATACCCCCGCGGGCACGGTGGTCGACGACCTCAATGGCGCAGGCGAGGCGGTCAACCGTCATGTCTGCTACTCCGGGGACGTCGTGTTCATGTACACCCACACCGGCACCCACATCGACTCGCTAAACCACTTCGGTGTTGACGGGCAGATCTACAACGGCTTCTCCCCGGAGGAGCACCTTGGCAGCCGTGGGTGGACCAAGGGAGGCGCGGAGACGATTCCCCCGATCATTACTCGCGGCGTGATGCTCGACATCGCCAAGGGACACGGGGTCGACTGCCTCCCGGATTCATACGCAATTACAGTGCAGGACTGTCAGGACGCTCTGGACGCAAGCGGCTTGGTGCTCGAAGCCGGCGACGTGGTATTCGTTCGTACTGGCCGGATGGCATTCTGGCCGGATGGCTCGAAGGTGCTCGGAAACCCTCCCGGTCTGAGCCTGGACGCAGCGAGGTGGCTCACCAGCCAGAGCATCTCCGCGATCGCAGCAGATCAGGAGTGCGTGGAGGTCGGACCGTCGCAGCACGAGGACAACTGGCTCCCCGGGCACTGCCACTTCCTTGCGGAGGCAGGCGTCCCGATGATCGAGCTGGTGAACCTCGAGGAGCTCTCCCGGGACGGCGTCAATGAGTTCTGCCTCATTGCGGCGTCCATCCGTCTGCGCGGTGCCAGCGGCGCGCCGTTGCGTCCGATCGCATTGCCGCTGCGCTCCAGCTGACTTGCTGGACTTAGAAAGGTTATCTAGATGAGCATGCCGAAGGTCGCCATCGTAGGTGGTTCAATCGGCGGACTGACGGCCGCGAATCTGTTGCGCGACGCTGGCTGCGAGGTAGACGTATACGAACGGAGCCCCCGCCTCTTGTCGGGTTTCGGGACCGGGATCGTAGTTCAGCCCGAGCTCGTCCAATACCTGCTAGAGCGCACGCCGACAACTCTCGAGGACATCAGTGTTCCAAGCAGCGCCATGCGCTACTTCGACGCCGCGACCGGCGAGAGCAGAGGCGAGGTCGGCGCGGACTGGCGTTTCACGGCCTACAACGCGATCTACCAGAGGCTGCTCGATGTCTTCGGGCTAGATCGCTACCATCTGGGGCACGCGCTCATCGAGGTCCGACCTGGGAAGGACGCCGCAACGGCTGTTTTCGAGGACGGCTCAGCGGTGACTGCCGATCTGGTCGTCTGTGCTGACGGTGGAGGTTCCGTCGCCCGCACGCAGTTGCTCGGCGTGGGTTCCGGTTACGCGGGGTACGTGACATGGCGGGGGATGGTGGACCAGGAAGATGTCTCCCCTCAGACCTGGGAGTTTTTCCAGGATGCTTTCACTTACGGCCTTCTCCCGGACGGGCACATCATTGCCTATCCAATTCGGCAGGTTTCAGCAAAGGGCGAGGTGACTGGTGCGACCCGGTTGAACTTCCAGTGGTACTGGAACGTGCCGGAAGGCCCTGAGCTTGACAGCCTGATGACAGGCGCCGACGGTGCTAGGCGCCCGGTCTCGGTACATTTCGACGCGCTGACGCCGGGCAGTCTGGACGCATTCCGGAACCGTGCGAAGACGGGGCTTTCAGACGTGTTCGGCGACCTCATCGCCAGCGCGCCTGCCCCATTCGTGACCATCGTCGCCGACTGCGAAGTGCGTCAGATGGCTTTTGAACGAGTAGTGCTCGTGGGCGACGCTGCCTTCGCGCCTCGTCCACACGCGGCAGCCGGTGCAGCCAAAGCCGCGGACGATGCCTGGGCGCTGACCGAGGCACTGTTGCAGGCTAATGGAGACGTCGAGACGGCACTCAAGGCGTGGGAGCCTGCGCGGCTCCTTGTCGGCGAGGGGTACCTCGCGAAGGTCCGTTCGATGGCCGCAGTCCTGCAACACGGCGGCGACTTTCCCGCTGGCGCACTGCAATACAGGTTCGGGCTGGTCCGTCCCGCATGATGCCGGGCGTCCATGTACGAACCGCAGTCATCCCTGATCATGTATCGAATATCGCGCTCCGGCGCACGAAGGAGATCGCATGCAGTTGCTCAACGAGTTCGAGGTCGCGCTTCCTCCCGAGCAAACTTGGTCGCTTCTGACCGATCTGCAGAAGGTCGCACCCTGCCTGCCCGGCGCATCGATCACCTCCGTCGATGGCGACGATTTCCACGGTCGGGCGAAGATCAAGGTCGGCCCTATCACGGCGGAGTACAAGGGCATCGCTCGATTTACCGAGCTCGACGCCAGTTCGCACCGCGCAGTGCTCCTCGCTCGTGGCAAGGACGCTCGCGGGCAGGGCGACGCTACTGCCACCGTCACCGCAAGCCTGTCCCCAGCGGGAGCCGGCACGAAGGTGACCGTCGAGACCGAGCTCGCGCTTACGGGCAAGGTTGCACAGTTCGGACGCGGCGTTCTGGCTGATGTCAGCGGTGCCCTCATGAGCCTGTTCGCCGACCGATTGCAGGAGATGGTCGTGGCGGAGGGCGGGGGGACGGCAGTCGCCGCCGAGCCCGTGCCGGCAGCCGGCTCGGCAGAAGCCCCCGATGCCGAGCATGGGTCCAATGAGGGCGTCCAGGTGACCCGCCAGTCTGCGCCCGGAGCCCCGTCAACGCGGTTCAGCGTTCCGAACGGACGAGACGACGAGGTCCTCGACGTGCTCGCCCTGGCCGGCGGAATGTCCTGGACGAGGGCCATCCCGGCAGGTGGGACGCTCGTCGCGGTCATCGCTGCTCTCGTCAGCGTCTTTGCCGCTGGCTACGCTTCCGCCCGGGCCCGCTCGGCCGGCAAGTAAGGCAATCCACCGCAGCAAACGAGCCGGGAGGCCGATATGAAAGCAGCGAAGTTCAAGTACGTCGCGCCAAGGTCGCTCGAGGAGGCTCTCGGGCATCTCGGTTCCGATCCTGACGCGAAGGTGCTATCGGGCGGGCAGAGCCTGATGCCCCTGCTCGCCATGAGGCTGGCGGCACCTTCGATCCTCGTCGATCTTCAGCACGTTCCTGGCCTCGCTGAGATCGAAGACCTGGGAGATGTGATCCGCGTCGGTGCCCGAGTTACGCACCGGATGATCGAACGCTCCGAGATGGTTGCCGAGCGGGTGCCGATCCTCCCCGAAGCCGCGAAGCACATTGCTCATCCCCAGATTCGCTCGCGGGGGACGTTCGGTGGCAGCACGGCCCATGCCGACCCGTCTGGGGAGTGGCCGACCGTCCTCCTCGCGCTAGGTGCAACGATGCACCTAGTCGGTCCCAATGGACAGCGAGACGTTTCGGCGGACGACTACTTTGTCGGTCCGTTCATGACCAGCATGAACGATTCGGAGATCCTGACTCACGTCACGGTCCCTGCCACGAGGACCGCCTGGTCGTTCCAGGAGGCAGCCGTTAAGGCTGGCGACTACGGCCTGGCCATCGTGGCGGCCACAGCTGACGTACGAAGTGGCAGGCTCGCTGATGTGCGCGTCAGCGTTGGTGCCGCCGTCGGAGCTGTTACACGGTTGGCCACCGTCGAGGCGGCGTTGACCGACGCAGAGCTGAATGAGCAGAAGGCCGACGAGGCTGCACGCTTGGCCGCCGAGTCGGTCCGGCCGATAGCTGACATCCACGGTAGCAGCGACTATCGACGCCAACTGGTGAGTTCGCTCGTCAGGCGTGCGGTCATCGAACTCAAGAACGGAGCCTGAGGTGCCTACTACTCCTGAAGAACGTCTCGACGTGTCAATGAACATCAACGGGCGTCGGTACACGGGCGCCGTCGAGGCTCGCAAGACTCTGGCTGACTTCATCCGCGACGATGCGCATCTCCCGGGCACGAAGCTCGGCTGTGAGCACGGGGTTTGCGGCTCGTGCACCGTCCTCCTCGATGACGCACCGGCTCGGTCCTGCCTCACCCTGGCGGTGCAGGCCGACGGACACCATGTCCGCACCGTCGAGAGCCTGTCAGAAGGTCAGGAGCTCAACACGCTGCAGCGAGCTTTTCGCGAGCAGCACGGACTTCAGTGTGGCTTCTGCACGGCGGGCTTCCTGATGACTGCGACAGCGCTTCTCGAGGAGAACCCGACGCCCAGCCGTGACGAGATCGTGGACACGGTCTCTGGATCACTGTGCCGTTGTACCGGCTACCAGACGATTATCGCGGCGATCGAGCAGGCAGCCGAAGAGGGAGCTGATGCTGAAGCATCGGCTCAAATGGGAGGTCACACGTCGTGAAGAAGCTCGACAAGCACCAGCACATGGACACGCCGGCGATCGCGGCCCGATCAGTCGGAAGCCGCGTGCTCCGGTCTGAAGACCCGCGCCTACTCAGCGGCCGTGGAGAATTTATCGCCGACATCAACCTTCCCGGCCAGCTGCACGCGGCGTTCCTCCGCAGTCCTGTGGCGCACGCCCGGATCACCCGCATGGACCTGACAGCCGCACGAGACGCTGACGGCGTACACGTTGTCTGGGCCGGGGCGGATACCGCCAAGTACTGCGACGGTCTCGTCGGAGAATTCGCGGTCGACGGTTGCGTCCCGACGACCATGCCCCTTCTGGCGAACGACGAGGTCCTCTACGTCGGAGAGCCGATCGCCGTGGTAGTCGCTGATTCGCGGTATTCCGCTGAGGACGCCTTAGAGCTGATCGATTGGGACTTCGAGGAGCTCCCGGCGGTGGTCAACGCCGACGAAGCCACCGAGGGCAGGGTGATCGCCAATCCCCAGCTGCCTGACAATTACGGACTCCGAGGAGGTGCCTCCTTCGGCGACGTAACAGGTGCGTTTGACGCGGCGGACCAAGTCCTTCAGGGAAGGTTCTACACATGCCGTGTCTCCGCGGCCCCGATGGAGACACGCGGGGTCATCGCGGACTTCGACTGGGCGTCCAAATCGCTGCGGCTATGGTCAAACACGCAGATGCCCCACTTCCTGCGGTACATGCTCACTGCCTACCTCGGGTTTCCCGAGCAGTCCGCTGAGGTAATCACGCCAGACACAGGCGGTGGATTCGGACAGAAGGCGCACATCTACCCCGAGGAGTTCGTGCTCCCGCTTCTCGCCCGTGAGGTCGACCGGCCAGTGAAGTGGATCGAGGATCGCCGCGAGAACCTGATGGCCGGCGCCCACGCCCACGAACAGTACGTTGACATCTCCTACGCGCTTAACAAGGAGGGCCGGATCACCGGCGTGCGCACGCACGCCCTCGGTGACGGTGGCGCCTACCACGCGGCCCCCTGGTCCATGGCCGTCGAGCCATGGTGTGCGGTTGTTATGACGCCAACCGGCCTGTACGACATTCCTGTGGCCGAGTACACCTTCTCCGCTGTCGCGACCAACAAGACACCAGTCGGCGCGTACCGGGGCGTCGGCTATATGGCAGGCACCTTCGCACGCGAGTGCCTCGCGGACGAGGCCGCCCGCGCCGTCGGGATGTCGCCGTTCGACTTCCGCAGACACAACGTCGTCCGCAGTTTCCCTTGGACCAACCCGCAGGGAATCGTGTACGACGAGGGGAGCTGGACGGAGTCCATCGACGTGCTAGAGCGCATGGTCGACTACCCAGCCTTTCTACGGCGACAGGCTGAGCTCCGCAGCCAAGGACGCTACATCGGGCTTGGACTGAGCTTCTTTGTGGAAAGCAGCGGGGAGAGCACCGCCGGTAGCCAAGAGCACGGCCTCGGGGACACCTATCACGACACTGCAACGGTGCGACTGAACCCGAACGGGACCGCTAACGTGACGATCGGGCTCTCCGCCCAAGGACAAGGCCTCGCGACAACCATGGCTCAGATGGCCGCAGATACCCTTGGTCTCAAGGTCGAGGACGTTGTCGTCGAGACCGCCAGATCGACCATGCACGCGTACGGATCTGGCACCATCGGCAGCCGCGGCGCGGTCATTGCCGGCGGCGCTGTAGCACGCGCAGCCGGCGTCGTGCGAGAAAAGGTCCGTGCCGTTGCTGCCAACCTCCTCGAGGCAGCAGTCGAGGACGTCGAGCTGGTCGACGGTTCCGCCACCATCAAGGGCGCGCCCGACACGGCGATTCCCTTGGCCGACGTGGCGGGTGCGATCTATTTTGACATGAGCACTTGGCCCGAGGACTTCGATCCGACGTTGGAGGCAACGCAGGCCTACGACTCAGCGCGGGCGATGTTCAGCAATGGTGCGCACGCGATGATCGTCGAGCTCGACCCGGAGACTGGGTTTATCCGATTCGAGAAGGTCTTCTCGGTGGAGGACTGCGGGACAGTCATTAACCCCAACATCGTCGAGGGACAGATTCGCGGTGGCGTCATCCAGGGCATTGGCGCGGCCGTGTTCGAGGAGCTCGCGTACGACGAATCCGGCCAGCTTCTGACCACGACGTTCCTCGACTACGGGCTCCCGACGATGGACGTCGCTCCTCCCTTCGAAATTCACCACATCGAGACCCCTTCCCAGTACTCGGCATCCGGGGTGAAAGGCATGGGCGAGTCCGGACTCATCGCCGCTCCGGCGGCGGTCCTTAACGCCGTCAACGATGCGCTGGTTCCCTTCGGGACAGTCTTGCGCGAGCTGCCTCTGAACCCGGAGAAGCTCCATCGGGCAATGTCGGGCGGGGCGAAGAACTCGGCAAGCGCCCCCGCCGACGAGGCTGACGCGCCCACGCTGCCATGAGCACCATCGATGTCGCCTTGGTTCAAGTGGGCTATGGCGACGAGGAGTCGCTCGTCGAGCGTGTTGACCGGGTGTGTGACTGGGTTCAACGGTTGGGCCGTGCCGATTTGGTGATTCTGCCCGAGTTGTGGGCGCACGGTGGATTCGCTTCGTCCACCTGGGCCTCAAGCGCAGAGACGCTGACTGGCGCGACGGTCGGTCGCCTGACCGAACTGGCAAGAGACGCCGCCACTTGGATCCATGCCGGATCCATCATCGAGCGCGCGGTAGAGGGCGGCCCGCGCGGACCGTTAGGCAGGGGTCTGTGGAACACCTCCCTTCTGCTGTCACCCACGGGCGAGATCCGCACGACCTACCGCAAGATCCACCGCTTCGGCTTCGGGGAGGGAGAGCCGCAACTCCTGGAAGCGGGCGAGGAGGTGGCAGTCGCGAACCTCGAGTGGGACGAGGGTCGCTCGGTGCGTATCGGCTTAGCGACGTGCTATGACCTCCGATTCCCGGAGTTGTTCCGGTCGTTGGCGGAGCGGGGTGCGGAGGTGGTTGCGCTGCCGGCAGCTTGGCCAATGCCGCGAGTCGAGCACTGGCGTCTGCTCGGACAGGCACGCGCAATCGAGAACCAGACCTGGGTCCTGCAGTGCAACACTGCAGGCACCCACAGCGGCATCGAGATGGGCGGGCACAGCAGGGTCGTGGCACCAACCGGTGAGGTCCTCGCTGAACTTGGTGCGGGTGAGGACGTGCTCACCGCAACCCTCGACTTGGACATGGTGGATCGCGTGCGTCAGGACTTTCCTGTGCTAGCCGACCGCCGGCTCTAGTCGACCCATTCCGTTAAGGTTCGGTCGCCGAAAGGTTGTAGGCAACCCACTAGGCGTGCCAGGCAACCATTCGCGGCCCCCGGCTCCCGTACGGGGCCAGGGACAGCAGGAACGGCCGAATCGCGTTGACCTACGAACGACGCCTAGGACACCTATTGAGGCGCATTCCGCGGCGCGAATTGAAATGGAGGACATACGACCTTCTCGCGAGCCCCGAGCAAGGTCGAACGAACGCAAGCGACTGCCCTGCTTCGCGCGACGGTATCCCGCGGCTCATCACTTCCTCCCGCTACCACGTCCCTTCTCGGCGTCTCGTGCTTGTGCCGTGTCCTAACCCCGGCGATGGTGACCCATATGTGGGGATGTCCAGGCTGAGGTGCCAATTAGCCGGGTCGAGCGTCGTCGACGAATCATTGCAAGACGCTTCCGGGGGGCGGCCCGGCGTACATCGTCTTGAGCACCTTGAGATAGATGTGACTTTGCACGCTGTTGACGCCATCGATTCGGTGCACTCGGCGAACTAGATCCACGACGCCATCGCGCCCGACGCAGACCACCTCGACGAGCAGTGGATAGGGGCCGGCGCTGAGTGCCACCCACGTCACTTCCGGCCACTTGGCCATCTCCTGGGCGACGACTTGAGGATCCCGGTCCACACTCACCTGAAGTTGGGCATTGATCGTCGACTCGGTCGCGAGGGTGTTGAGGACTCCCACCACATTGATCACGCCGCTGTCGAGCAGTCGATTGACCCGACGGCGAGCTGTTGCCTCAGGCACGTCGCATGCGGCAGCAAGTTCCTTATACGACGCGCGCCCATGGCGCTGGAGCACTTCAATGAGGCTGCGGTCTACGGCGTCAAAACCGTCGAAGGCGGTCTTCGGGCCATCACCTTGACTGTGGCGCACGCCCTCAGCATAAGAGGTCACGCGACACCGTCTCGACCAGGTCGATGCATCGGTGGGACTAAGCCCGCGGGTGCGTCCCGGTGGCCACTCTGCGACGACCACCCAAGCGCGTCCACTCGCAATGCGATGGCTGTGAGATGCATGAGGGCGATCCATATGATTGTAAAAGTCGTTCGCAGCGGATAAAGTGGCGCATACGTTCAATGTAATCAAGGAGTAGAAGATGAACGCCACAAAAGTGACCAGTCGAGCGTCCGCTTCGCGCGGAAGACCCACGATTCCGCTTGAGATTGCTGCAGAGCTGTCGGAGTACGAGTCCACCCGGTCGGAGCACGGCACGCTGCCCACGCGCTGGTACCGCGACGCGGACGTCTTTGACTTTGAGCTAGCCTCATTGTTCCCGCGTGCTTGGCAGCTTGCGGGGCCGCTCGCGGCCGTCTCTCGACCTGGCGACCAGCTCCTAGTCGATGTCGGCCAAACCCCGTTGGTTGTGACGCGGGGTCGTGATGGTGTGCTTCGGGCGCTGGTGAATGTATGTCAGCACCGCGCCTACCCCGTGGCCAGAGAGAACCGGAACTCGCCATTGCTTCAGTGCCAATATCACGGCTGGACCTACAACCTCGATGGGTCTCTTCGTGCGGCGCCGATGTGCTCGCAAGAGCAGCTGCGCGAACAAGGTGTTGCCCTACGCCAGGCATCGGTCGACATCTGGAACGGGCTCGTCTTTGTCAACCCCAGGCCCGATGCTGGGATGCTTGCGGACGCGTTCCCGGAGCTCGAGGCGCTTGGGCACGAATGGGACCTCGCGTTCGATGACAACGACTACGTGTACCAAGGCGTGACATCGATGGATATCGACGGAAACTGGAAGGCGTGGTGCGAGAACGCGAACGAGTGCTACCACTGCCCGACGATTCACGCTGAGAGCTTCGACGCGGAGTTCAAGTCGCTAAAGGATCGAGAGGTCCGAGTCACCGCGAACCTTGTGGGCGCCGTCAACGGGTACAGGGAGTCCGGGACAGTGCTGGCACGGCACGGAATGAATCCGACCTTTGGGGAGCGGTACGTCTTCCTGCACCCGGGCTCGTTCTTTAGTAAGGACGACTACCATATCTTCGCGGGGTACACGCTTCCCGTCGCGGTGGATAAGTCACGCTTCGTGAGTCATACCTGGGCCCGGAAAAATCTCGAGCCTGCATTCGCTCTCGACTGGGGGAACATGTGGGAGCGGACGATGGCCGAAGATGCGGAAGCAGTCCGGCTTCAGAACTTCGGCCTGCGCTCAGGGACGTTGATGCGCGGGCAACTTTCGCCCGAGGCTGATCAGATGATCCTGAAGTTCCATGAACTCGTCGTCCGTAGCTACGCCAATGTTGCGGATCACTGACTCTCCTTCGCAGTCTGCTACCGCGCCGGACGGAGAGCTGTTGCTCGAAGTCTCCCGCAGAGAAGTCCGCGGCGAGGTGATAGTCCTCGATCTTCGGGAGGCTAGTGGCAGGGCACTGCCGGCGTGGCAGCCGGGCGCGCACATCGAACTGATACTTGGCTCTGACCTCATACGCCAGTACTCACTGTGTGGCGGCCTCAACGACACCACGTGGCGGATCGCTGTGCTTCGGGTCGACGGGGGGAGAGGTGGCTCGCGGCTCGTCTTCGACAAGCTCACGCCCGGCACCATTGTCGAGGCGCGGGGCCCGCGGAACCACTTCCCGCTCGTGCCTGCCCAAAGGTACGTCTTCATAGCTGGAGGGATAGGCATCACACCGCTAGTCCCGATGATCGAGGTTGCCGAGGACGCCAGGGCAGACTGGGTCCTCTGCTATGGCGGGCGGACCAGGGAAGACATGCTCCTGGCTGGCGAGTTGTCGGAACGGTACGGCGGAAACGTGCGTCTCTTTCCGCATGACGAATATGGATGGATCCCGCTAGATGAGGTCATGAACTATGCGGGATCTGATGGTCTCGTTTACTGCTGCGGACCCGAAACGATGGTGAAGGCAGCAGAGCTGGCTGCTGCGGCTCAGGGAGCAAGCCCACGGCTCCGGACTGAACGATTCCAACCTCAGGCGGATCCGCGGGTTGGAGAAACTGCCGAGTTCGAGGTCAAGTTGGCGAAATCTGGAGTGACCGTCTTGGTTTCTCAGGATCAGTCCATTCTGGAGTCCGTGGCCCAGGTGGGGGTAGTCGTACTTGCGTCATGCCGGGAAGGGGTGTGTGGGACATGCGAGACGTTTATCGTTGACGGGATTCCTGACCACCGCGACTCTGTCCTCACGCCTGAGGCTCGAGCGAGTGGTGAGTCGATGATGGTGTGTGTGTCGCGCGCCCGTTCTCGAACACTCGTGCTCGACCTGTAGGCACACGTTCAACCCAGCCGCGTTCTCTACGCGGCCAGAAGTTGGCTCTGGGACGTACGGCGAACACGTGAGCATCGTGAGTAAGTCTCGTCTCGTAGTGAAGACGCATCACCGAGCAGCAGCCCGAGAAAGTCGCAACGGGTCCCACGCGATGCGTGGGACCCGTTGCTCCATTCGGGGGATGTGGGCCTAGTCGGTCAGCACCCAGACTTCTCTGAACTTCGTGTGGAACGTCCAGGTCGAGTTGTGTCCGGCCGGCAGGAACGCTTGCATTCCGGTCTTGAGGTCGACCTTGGACCCGTTCTCAAGCTCGATCGTAACCTCTCCCTCGAGGACGTAGATGATCTCGTTGAACTCGAGCTTGTAGGTGGTCTTCCCAGGGTCACACTCGAAAACACCGGTGCCGCGGGTGCCGTTCTCGTTGCTCTCGTAGAGAGTAAACCCGCGCCCTGCGGGATCGCCTTCGTGGATGGTGACCCCCTCTGGCTGCCAGGCCTCCAGGTCGACGGTGGCGGGCTCGACGGCTTTGATCTCGTCCATTTCGGACCTTTCGTTGGGTGCGGTCGACGGACCGCGACGGGAGCGAGGCCGGGCGTCGAAGTTCTGCGTTACTCGGGCTCGGGGAGTTCTACTTGAGCAGTTGGTCGGCCAACCAGTCAGCCATCCGAAGTCGCGGTGCCGGGCCCAGGTTGTGACAGCAATGGTCGCCCTCAGGCTCAATGTCAATCGTGAGGTCGGCGTTGACAGCTAGTTCCTTAACGAGGTCTACCTCAGTGATCGGCGTCTCGTCCTTCGCACCGTGCAGGATGTACGTCGGGCAGGTCAGACCGGCGAGCTCGTCGCGAATGTCGATGGCGTCCTTGACGCGCAGCCTGGCTGTCTCGAGGTCCGGCGACTTCGTGACGTACTTCCAGCTCAGCTTCGTCATCGGGTATTCGAAGTCCCAGTCATCCATCTGAATGAATCCGCCCCAGGACACGCAGGCGATGAAGCGGTCGTCCATCGCCGCAGCGCGGAGCGCATAGTGACCGCCCAAGCTGCGCCCAAGCACGCCGATCCGGTCGCTCGCGACCAGATCGGGCTGGGTGAGCAGATGGTCGAGCACGCGAGTCGTGTACCGGTGGTAGTCGCCGGCGACAGCAACGTCCTCGAACATCTCGCCCTGGCCGGGACCGTCGAAGGTGAACGTAGCGACACCACGCTCAAGAAGGAGGTTCTCGAACATGTACGACTCCTCCTTCGTGCTTTCGAGTCCGCCGAGCAGCACAGCGCACGGGACGGGACCTCGCGCATCCTTCGGAAGGCGGAGGTACCCGACGATCACGGTTTCGTCGATCGGGAGGTCGACTCGAGTGGCCGGCGGATCAAGCAGCGGTGCCGCGCGGTGGTAGAGCTCGGCCTTCCGCAGCTGCCCACGCGGGCGCCGCTCGTCGAACCAAAGGAACTGAGCGTATTGGGCAGCCATCGACCCAACCCAGAACCAGTAGCCAGCGGTGAGCGAGTGTCCTTGCTCGAGGGCGGAATCACCCATGGCCTCGTACTCGTCGGCCCGCTCCATCCAGAACTCGAACCAACTGACCTCGGGCTCGCGGTCGCGAGCAGCAATCATGTCGGCAAAAGGCAGGCCATCCATGAGCAGGCGGCCCCAGTTCAGCATCTCCTCCTCGGCGGTCGGCGTCTGCTGAGTCGTGGTCGTCATCAGTTCTCCATATCTTCGGGTTCGCCGAATCTTCCTTCGAGCCCGAGCTCGAACGGTCTACATGTTCCGCGAATCCCATCGCACTCTTTGACGTCCCCCGAGCAATTGGACCTTCAGTGCGGCTCGTCTACGGGTTCTGCGCAACCGGCCACCACCTTTTCCGTCCTAGGTGAAGTCACAGACCGCTAACCCGCCGAGACTGCGCGCAGAGGAACGGCACACCAGAAAGTGGGTAGGTAGTGAGCAAGCCAGGATCGTCCGGTGGACTCGGCGCATCGGCCAAACGTTACGTGGGAAAGCCGGTACAGAGGCGCGAGGACTCCCGCCTGCTTCGCGGCGAGGCGCGCTTCATCGATGATGTCGACATACACGGACAGCTCTACATGAGCGTCGTCCGATCCACGGTCGCCCACGCTCGAATCCGGTCCATCGACACGATGACTGCCCGACGGTCGGCAGGCGTGCGGCTAGTAATCACAAATAGCGACATCGACGCGCTGATCCCGTTGGAGCAGATCGGTTACCACGAGGTTTACCCGCAGATTGACAACTACTTGCATCCAGTTTTCGCCGGCGACAAGGTCCGATACGTCGGCCAGCCTGTAGCGGCCGTCATCGCAGACAGCCTCTATGCCGCCGAAGACGCCGCTGGTCTCGTCGAGGTCGCGTACGAGCTACTTCCTCCGGTGTTGGATCCTCAGGATGCCATGGCCGATGGTGCCGAGCCCCTCTTTGAGGGTCAAAGCAACGAGTCGGTGCGGATCGAAAAGCGCTACGGCGACGTCGATGGCGCCTTCGCAAACGCCGCCCACGTCGTCAACGGTCGCTATGTCGTCGGTCGGCACTCGGGCGTGCCGATGGAGACCCGGGGGTGCGTGGCAGAGCCCGATCGGGGCCGCAAGCAGTTGTTCATGTGGGGGCCGGTGCACACACACGATTGCCAGCGGTTGATCGCCGAGGTGCTCGAGCTGCCGCTGAGTGATCTCCGGATGAAGCACGTCGACATCGGCGGCAGCTTTGGGGTCAAGGGTGGCATCTTTCCCGAGTATGTCATGGTCGGATGGGCGGCGTTGCAGCTCGGCCGTGCAGTGAAGTGGACCGAGGATCGCCTTGAACACATGGTGGCGACCGCCCACGCCCGCGAACAGGTCCATGAGATGACCGCCGCGTTCGACGTGGAGGGACGAATCCTCGCCTTGACCGATGAGATCTGGCATAACCACGGCGCCTACATGCGTCAAGCGGAGCCACTGGTCAGCGACATCACCGTCGGCATGGTGCCCGGCCCGTACCGGGTGCCGGCCTATGATGGTGTCCTACACGTAGTGCACTCAAACAAGACGCCACTCTCCGCGTACCGGGCCCCCGGGCGGTTTGAAGGCACCTTCGCTCGCGAGCGCTTGCTAGACCAAGCCGCCGAAGTGCTGGGCATCTCCCCAGTCGAGATCCGACGCCGTAACCTGCTCACGAAGGCGGACCTGCCGTTTGTGCCAGGTATGGACATCTGCTTCGAGCCTTACCACTTCGACTCCGGCGACGTGGTGCAGCACCTCGGCAAGGCACTCGAAGCCACTGACTACGCAGCATGGGAAGCCGAAGCCGAAGAGCTGCGCTCGAAGGGGCGGCTCGTCGGCAACGGCATCGGTATCCTCATGGACAAGGCCGGACTCGGTCTCTATGAGACCGGTGCTGTCGACGTCGACGCCTCCGGCAGGATCCGCGTTCGGACCGGCGCCTCGTCGGTCGGTCAAGGCATCGAGACGGTGCTGGCTCAGATCGTCGCCGAGGAACTCCAAGTCGAGCCCGAGATGATCGATGTCATTCACGGCGACAGCGAACTCGTCCCGGAGGGTGTCGGCTCGTGGTCTAGCCGATCCACGGTCATGGCGGGCGGCGCTGCCCGCCAAGCAGCACTCGACACACTGGAGAAGGCCAAGCGGCTCGCCGCGGATATGCTCGAGGCCGACATTAAGGACATGGTGCTCGAGGACGGCCGGATCCACGTTGCCGGGGCCCGCGATCACGGCCTTAGCCTTGGTGAGATCGCGGGCCGGTGGGACGGTTGGTCGGCTCGAGTTGCCGGCGACGAACCGGGCCTTGGGGCCAAGTCCGTATACCTCGACAACCACATGAACTATCCCTATGGCGTAACGCTAGTCCAGATCGAGATCGACCCTACGACCGGCGGGCACACGCTGCGACGGTTCATGACCAGCACCGAGGCCGGGCGGGCCATCAACCCGATGACGACGCGCGGACAAGTCGTCGGCGCAGCCGCGCAGGGGATAGGAGGTGCGCTGTACGAGGAGTTCGTGTACGACGAGAACGGCCAGCCACTCGCGACCTCCTTCATGGACTACCTCCTCCCAGGAGCCCAGGACGTTCCCGACATTGAATTCTTCATGACGGAAGACGCGCCGACGCCCAACAACCCGTTCGGGGCGAAAGGGCTGGGAGAAGTCGGACTGATCGCAGTAGGAGCTGCCGTCGCCGGAGCGATTGACGACGCGCTCCGGGACGGCGAGCACATCACGAAGGTCCCAGTCACCCCGGAGACACTCTGGACACGGGCTCACTCTCAAGCGCCTCGGGTCACTCCGAAGATGCATGAAGCACCACAAAAGTGAGCTAACTCTTTCCGGAATGGGCCTAACGAGTTAGTCAGCTCACACCTCAACCTTCTCGAAACGCGTAGCGGCCTTGCGCGCGGGCCGACGAGGACTCAGAGGAAGTCGAGTTGACGATGACGGTTACTTGGTCGGAAGACTGCGAGGGGACACGGCCATGAGCGGACTGACTCTTGACGCAGTGGCCTCCGAACCCGAGGTTCGAGTCGCTCTGGCGGCCGATGAAATCAGCAAGACCTACGGTGCCACCCGTGCCCTGGACGCAGTCTCCCTCCACGTCTCGGAAGGTGCGATCCATGGCCTAATGGGCGGTAATGGCTCTGGCAAGTCGACCTTCATCAAGGTGCTGGCCGGGGTCGTCACCCCCGACCAGGGACGCCTCGCTCTCGGTAGCGACTGGATCGATGCGCGATCCCATACCCCGGCCCGAGCGAAGGCACTTGGGTTGCATTTCGTGCACCAGCAGAACTCGACCTTCCCGGACCTTACGGTTGCCGAGAATCTTGCTCTGGGCCGTGGCTTCGAGTGCACGCCGCTTAGGTCCATCGCTTGGCGGGCACAGAAGGCCCGCGCGCGAGCAGTCCTTGAGCGTTTCGAGGTCGACGTCGATCCCGACGCTGCGATGGTTCAGCTGTCACCAGCTGCGCAGATGATGGTCGCGATCGCGCGGGCTTTGCAGGATCAGGACGACACTGATGAGCGGGGGGTTCTGGTGCTCGACGAGCCCACAGCAAGCCTTCCTAAGCATGAGGTCGAGGTCCTGCTGGACGCCCTGCGTCGCTACGCCGCCGGCGGACAGACGATCATCTACGTCTCCCACCGATTGGAAGAAGTGACGTCGATTGCGGAGGAGGTCACGATCCTTCGCAACGGCGGAGTGGCCTCTCGACTTGTCGGTGCCGAGATTACTCACGACTCCCTCGTGTCGGGCATCACCGGAACTCAGGCCGCCGCAGCCACCACTGATGCAGCCGCAAACGCGGCTGATCGCGCCGGTCGACACACCGCCGATGCGCAGGCAGGCAAGCCGGTTCTCACGCTTCGCCAGCCCGCCGCAACTGACGGCGGGGTCGGCGAAGATGCGCTGGTCCTGCGGGCTGGCGAGATTGTCGGTATCGCCGGCCTACTTGGGTCAGGCAGGTCTCGACTACTCAAGCAGGTGTTCGGCGTCATGCCTCGCGACGGGCTTGAGGTGCGTTTGGAGGCGGGCCTTCTCGCTGCCTCCAATGTGCGCGCCGCCATGAAGAGGGGCGTAGCCTTTGTGCCCGAGAACCGGCTTCGGGAGGCAGCGCTACCCGAACTCAGCATCGCCGAGAACCTGTCAATCACCAGTCTGCAGGAGCACTCACGCCTCGGATGGATCAAGCCGTCTCGCGAGCGAAGTGCCGCTCGGAGACTGATCGCCGAGTTCGGCGTTCGAGCGCCTAGTCCATCCGCACCGCTCACTGCCCTCTCAGGCGGAAACCAGCAGAAGATCATTCTCGCGAGGTGGTTGCAGCGGCGACCTGAGGTCCTACTGCTGGACGAGCCTACGCAAGGCGTCGATGTCGGCGCCCGCAACGAGATCCACGAGCTCGTTCGAGCGGCAGCGGCCGCTGGGACCGCAGTACTGGTCGTCTCGTCTGACCTCAACGAGCTCGCCGCCCTTGCACATCGCGCTGTCGTCGTGAGCGATGGAGACATCGTCGACACCGTCGATGGGCCCTTGACCGAAGACAGCGTCAATGACGCCGTGTATGCCCAGGAGAAGTCGCTATGAACCCCACCACCGAACCGAACATCGACGACGCCGCAAGCCCCGGTGCGACGGCGAGCAGCAATCCCGTGCCCTCCGCTGGTGAGGCACAAGAGCTCAAGGCGGCGGAGTCTCGCACGTGGAAGGCACGGTTCGTGTCGTTCCTCGAGGCCTACGCCCTTCTCGTGGTGCTGGCTGCAATCGCGCTGTTCTTCTGCTTCTGGTCGGAAACGTCGTCGACCTTTCCTACGGTGGCGAATCTCCGAATCCTGCTTGCGAGCCAGGCAGTGATTGGCGTGATCTCACTCGGTCTCCTGCTTCCTCTCTTGTGCCAGGAGTTCGACCTGTCGGTCGGCAACATCGCCGGCCTGACTGCGATCCTTGTCGCTGATTTCGTGAGCGGCGGTGGCAACGTGGTAGCGGCGGTGATCCTCGCGCTGGTTATTGGCGCGGTGATCGGCGGCGTCAACGCGCTGATCGTGACACGGCTTCACGTGAACGGGGTGATCACGACACTCGGCATGTCAACGATCCTCACCGGCGTCATCCTGCAGCAGACTGGCGGACTCGCTCCGTCCAGTGACATCCCGCAGTCGCTCACGAACTTCGGTACGGGCTTGGTGGCCGGAATCCCCGTCATCTTCATCACGCTGATCGCGATCGCCGCCGTGACGTACTTTGTGCTCGGCCATACCTCTCTGGGACGCCAGATCTACGCTGTTGGCTCGAACCTCGAGGCAGCGAAGCTCGTCGGCCTCCGGACTGATGGCCTGAAGGCCGCGACATTCGTTGTCGGTGGTCTCCTGTGCTCGCTGGGCGGGCTCCTGTATGTGGCCCGGGCCGGTGGTGCATCGCCCAACGTAGGGGCCACCTTCACGCTTCCGGCCTTCGCAGCGGCATTCCTGAGCGCCGCCGCGGTCCGCCCGGGTCGGTTCAACGTCTGGGGAACCATCATCGCGGTGTACTTCCTCGCCGTCCTCAACAACGGCTTGAACCTTGCCGGTGTCGATCCCTACGTCAACGACTGGGTTAACGGAGGCGCGCTCATCATCGGTGTTGCGCTCGCCACGGTACTTTACCGTCGCCGTACGAGCTGACGGTCGTCGGCGAGCGCGCTCTGACGCGCAGATTGTTGGGCGAGGCGTGGGCCGCCATCAGGCCCACCGCCCTTGGAACGGGTGAGGCCGGTTTGAACAGTGGTCTCCGCGAAGGGACCACTGTTCAACCTCGACATGCCGAGCTGACGGCAGCGGTGGTGTGGACCCGTTTGCTATGCCGCCGGATCAACTAGGACCGATCCAGCCATCGTGGTCAGACGGCGCAGCACACGCCGGGTTGCCCAAAAGATGCACGAGAAGCGCGTGTCGTCCCGGTGTAGCCGACGTCATCAGGACGGTCGTGTTCGGGAAAGCAAGCAACGACCATGCTGTAACAGATCTGTAGACGTCGACGTGTTGGCTGCTCAGAGCCCGAGGAGCACGGCGGCGTCGGTCGCGCTCAGTTCGCTCGACTGGTCAGGCTGGTCCACGTCGACGGTCTCAGGCTCAACATCAAGGAGCCAAGCAAGCGTCTCGGCGTGGAGCCGCCCAGCCTCGATGCCATCGCGAAAAGCCTTGACCAGTCGGGCGGGACCACGTCGGTTCGCAGCCCGCTGATCCGAAGGGCGATGGGGTCCACGACCGTCGCCAGGCCGACGCTGGGCGGGCCTATGGCTCGGGTGCGGGGCTCAGGGATGTCGTGATGGCTGAGCTATCGCTGGCTGGATTGGATCAGCTGCTGGTCGACCTCGGTGGTTATTACGAGGCCGCGGTAGGTCAGGCAGTCACTGAGTGCATTGGTGGACGCCGGTGTTCCAGACGAATGCCGCCCCCTGGTCCGGTGTCGGGGTGCGCCATTCGGTGGCCCGCATCGTCTGGACAGGCAGCAGTTCGGCTGCGAACGAGTTGGCGCAGACTCCCTGGCGTTGTTGGCGTGCCTGGCGTCCACCTCGCGGTGCCCGAGACACAGATGACCCAGCTCGTGGGCCATTGAGTAGTTGGAGCGGAACCAGTTCGCCTCGGTATGAGCAGGATGGTCCACTGGTGCGCGATAGTCAGGGAGTAGTCGGTGGTCAGACCGGGCACCTGGACCCGTCGATACCGAGTCGCGCTTCGATGAGGTCAGCGAATTCGCGAGCGGAGTCTCGGCCATGGAGGGCTCCGATCTCGCCAGAGTTGCGGGTCGACCGTGATTGTCATCAGCCAGCTGTGGGCCTGCCGGTAGGCCAAGTCCCCCGCCGTCGCGGTTGGAGTCGCGGCCCTCGATTCTACTCGAAGGTCTCGGCGTCGTAGTCGTGTCGGGCAGCGAAGACGGCGCGCATGGGTCCGGGTTCATCGGTGATCAGGTGATGGATGTCGGCACCGAACGGGTGCGCTGCCCGCGCGAGTTCAGAAGACGAGAACCCGCGCTCGCCCTTGAGGGAACGGGTGAACCTGTCCAGGGTCATCCCAATCCCCCTCGGCGATCTCTGCCTGCTTACGGGCTCCCGAGATGCGAACCTCCGTCGCCTCGCGAATAGGACCGCCGATGTCGATCCGGTCCGGCCCGCCGCTCATGCGTCATCCTCCCGCCACTCCGTTGCGATCTTCGCAACACACAGCCTCTACCGGCTCGGACCGAGAGCAATTCAAGCTAGAAGACAACAGAGGTAGTCAGTTGTTCTTGTTGCTTCTTGGATCCGAGGCTCCCTGCAGGGCCCCGTCGAACTGGCCGACGGCATATCGTCACTCCCGTAACCTCTCCGCGCACAAGCGGACCACGGCACCCGCCAGCGACCATGCACTTCTACCCCAGCCCGCGATGAACCTGCGCCCGCCGAAGAGCCCTGAGGCGACTGGCACATGCCGTGCGGCGAAGACGCCTGGCGAATGCTCGTGCAGACGGCTGAGCGAGATGCACATCAGTCCCGCTGCCGTCTGGCGGTCACGGTGAGGTGGAGGCGGGGTGCCCGCTGCAACTGTTGGCTAAGCGGCTTAGGCTTCGAGCATGTCCATCGAAGGTGATCTTCAGGTTGTCGCCGCGGCTGTCCGAGCACGGATACCGGCGCTTGCCAAGGCCATTGAGCACGAGTGCTTGGCGCAGGTACCGGAGCTGCGTACGACGGACGACCCTGTGCTCGCGGAGGCCGAATCGCCGAGCATTCTTTCTGCGCTGACCAGTGTGGTCGACGGACTCGCTGGAGGGCGTCGCCCACCGGAGCGAGCATCCGACGCGGCACTCCGCGAGGCGCGAGTCGCAGCGCAAGCAGGCGTGGACCTCCACTCATTGCTTCGCACCTACCGAGTGGGTCAATCGATCATGTGGGACGCCATCTTGGAGGAGACGCTCAGGGCGGTGGACTCCGATGAGCGTCGCATGACTGTCCTGCGGCAGGCGTCCGATTACCACTATGCCTGGAACAATGCCGTGACGGAGTCGGTGATCGATGCCTACCAGGTCGAGCACAACGCCTACTTCTTTCGGAGCCAGGACCGCAAACGACGAGCCATCGTGCACGACATCCTACGAGGCGTCCCCGCTGACACCCAGCAACTCGGCTACAACCTGCGGACCGAGCAGCTCGCCGTGGTCGCATGGGGGCGTGCTCCCGAGGCCAACATCCGGGCGCTTGCTGTCGCACTCGACGCACGGCACCTGACTGTGAGTGGGACCTCGGGCTCCCACCTGGGCTGGATCGGATCGGCGTCGCTCAAACGAACGCTTAGTGAGCGTCCCGAGGCTGTGAAGGCGACCGCAGAGACGTATCTCGCCCTAGGTGACGTGGAGCCAGGTCCAGAGGGGTTCAGAACCAGCCATCGGCAGGCGTGGCAGGCATACCGCGTTAGCAGGCTGCGCCCTCAGGCGATCGTGCGCTACTCCGACGTGGCGCTTGAGGCACTGCTTCTGCGAGACCGCCAAGCCGTTCGCGACTTCGTAACTCGTGAGCTGGCTGCTCTCGACGAGGCAGATTCTCGCGGCGACGTCCTAAAGTCGACACTGGAGGCGTACTTCCGGTGTGGTCAGAACGCTGCATCCACGGCCCAAGCGATCCATGTTCACGAGCGAACGGTCGCTTATCGGCTTCGCTCGATCGAGAGCCGCCTAGGCGTCACCATTAGCGCTCGACGCGACGAACTGGCGGTTGCGCTGCGCCTCGCGGACCTAGTCAAGGATGTCGAGGAGAACGCCAGTGACGGCATGATCCATGACGACGCCCTCGAATTGGAATCGCCGCTGCTCTGAGCCGCACCTCCTGAAGGTTGTTCGCTTGGCGGAGAAGCCGGCTGGACTTTGTCGGATCGTGTAGTGCCGAGTGCCTCCGGCAAACGCGAAACTTCTGCGACGAGGCGTCCGGAAGGGGTTCGCATGTTGGAGGCTGGTCGGTCCTGCACTGCTTTTCGCTTTGATCTTGCTGGGGCAGAGCTGTGAAGCCGCCAGCGTTCGACTACGTGGTCGCTTCGTCGATAGACGAGGCGTGCTCTCTGCTTGAAGCGGACGAGGACGCGAAGGTCATCGCCGGCGGGCAGAGTCTTGTTCCCTTGCTGAACCTGCGCTTCGCCAACCCCTCTGTGCTCGTCGACATCGGCCGAATTTCTTCGCTTCGCGGCATCCGCCGGCGGGGAGACGCCGTGGTGATCGGCGCCATGACGAGGCATGTCGAGATCGAGACGAACGGCGCCATCGCCGCCTCTGCGCCTTTGCTAGCAGAAGCCGCCGGTTGGGTAGCCCATCCGCAGATCCGAAATCGCGGGACCTTCGGCGGCGCCATCGCACATAGTGATAGTGCGGCCGAGTTCCCAGCAGTCCTACTCGCGATGGAGGCGACCATCGTGATGACGTCCCCCTCTGGCGAAAGGCGAGCCGCGGCACGCGACTTCTTCGGCCCGTACTTTCAGACGAGCTTGCGTCAGGGGGAAATCGTTACCGCCGTCGAGGTGCCGGCTGCTGACGAGTCAACCCGCTGGGGCTTCTTCGAGTTTGCTCGGCGCAAAGGTGACTATGCGATCGGCGGAGCAGCCGTACACGCGCGGGTGGACCCGGACGGGACATGTGTGGCTGTGAATGGGGGCCTGATCTCGGCAGGCCCGGGTCCGACGGCCGCTGACGAGCTGAGCAGCGAGTTGATCGGACGGCGAGTGAACCGCCAGGACATCGAAAGTGCTGTCGAGAGGGTTGCGGCGACGCTGATGCCGGAAGTGAACGTTCACGGGAGTCGGGAGTACCGGCGTGCAGTTGTAGCTGAGTCTCTACGCCGCGCACTGAGCCAGTCATTCGACTTGCCCGACCCTAAAATCGCCAGGAGGACCGCTTGAAGACCCACGTCATCGTCAATGGGGACGCCTATGAGCGCGATATCGAGCCTCGTATGCTGTTGTCGGATTTCCTGCGCCATGAGCTTGGTTTGACGGGTACGAACGTCGGCTGTGAGCACGGCGTTTGCGGCAGCTGCACGGTTCTGTTGGACGGAGAGCCCATCCGTGCATGCACAACGCTCGCGGTTCAGAGCGACCGCCGACGCGTCACGACGGTAGAAGGCCTTGCCGACCCGGGAGAGTTGCACCCGCTGCAGAAGGCGTTCACCGCGTGCCACGGCCTACAGTGCGGCTTCTGTACCCCAGGGATGCTGATGACGCTACTCCCGACGTACAACGAGGCACGCACGCTCAGCGATGAGGAGATCCGCGAGAAGATCTCGGGGAATCTGTGCCGGTGCACGGGCTACCAGCAGATTGTCGAATCCGTGTCGATGGCTCTCGAACATGCCAACTCACTTGCTGAGCGTGACGGCACGGATGAAACAGCGACTGACTGACCCCGCGGACACGCCGGCATCTCGCCGGTGCGTCAACTGTTGTCCTGATTCGGCCCGACGGCGCCGAGTCTTGGCCGAGAAGGGAACTTTGTAGCGCCGTGATGACGTACGGATTCCTCGCAATCGCGATCGCAGTCGAGGTGATGGCGACCATGGCATTACGTGCCTCTGCCGGATTCAGCCGATTGCTGCCATGCATTGTCGTCGTCGTCGGATACGGGCTCTCGTTTTACCTGTTATCCGTCGTTCTGCAGCGCGGACTCGGAGTTGCCGTTGTCTATGCAGTCTGGTCGGCGGCCGGCATCGTGCTGGTGACTCTCATCGGGAGCGTCTTCCTCGACGAGCATCTATCGATCGTTCAACTCGCTGGCATCGCGCTCATCATCGGCGGAGTGGTAGCACTTGAGGTCGGGGCCGTTTCGCACACCTGAAGGTGCAAGAGATCGAGTCTCGTTAAGGACCGCTGGTCCACGCGAACATACGCAGTTTCGAAGAGATCCGGGTCGAAGGAGTTCAACTGTCCCGGGCCTCCTGCACCATCCGCTCAAACGACAAGAACTTCAGCCGGTCCCGTCCGGTTGCCTGGCCGCCAGCCTTCTCTGCCTCGTCGATTCTATGCCATCCCGCGGCGTCGACCACGTTGAGACCGCGGCTCCGCACGATGTAGATGAGTTGCTCGGGTGTACCGGTCGGTTGGGGCACGCGGTCTTCGCGGACGTCCTCAAGCAACGAGTTCACGGTCTCCTCGGAGTCAACTCGATTAGTGCCGATCACACCTGTCGAGCCGCGCTTGATCCATCCCGAGCAGTACAGGCCCGGCAGCGGCAAACCGGTGTTCGGGTCAGTGATGCGCCCAGCTTCGTTCGGAATCACGCCGGCAGCCTCGTCAAACGGCAGGTCGGGCGCTGGTCGGCCGCGAAAGCCCACCGACCGGATCACCAGCGAGGTCTCGACGGTCTCCCGCGTCCCGGCGGGATCCGTCAGCACAATCGCTTTCACTGCGTCGATGCCCAGCAGTTCGACAGGCGTCTGTCGGAAGCGCAGGAGCACGCGGCGCATCGATGACTGCTCACGCCTGGAAGCGGCGTCCACTACGGCTCGACGACGCTCGAACGGCTTCGACTCGGAGTCTGCTGTTGCTGCCGCAAGCTCCTCGTCGGTGACGGTGACTTCTTGCGGGTCAGCTAAGAGATCCACGCCTTCAAGACGTGACAGGGCGATGAGCTCAGCGGTCCCGTAAGCCGCGTGCGCCTGACCACGTCGCCCTATGACCTGCACCTCCTCAATCGCGCTCGCGCGGAGCGCCTTGAGCGCTAGGTTCGACATGGAGGTCCGCTCGTAGACAGTCGGAGATTGTGCGAGGGCACGCGCCACGTCCAGGGCTACATTGCCGTTGCCGATGATGACGGCCCGCTTGCCACTCAGGTCGAACGTCTGGTGGGCGAAGTCGGGGTGGCCGTTGTACCAAGCAACGAACTCGCGTGCGGAGACCACGCCGGGCAAGTCCTCGCCCCCGATCCCGAGTTTGCGGTCATCGGAGGAACCTGCCGCCCAAACGACCGCGTGATGGTGGTCGAGCAGTTCCTGCACGGTTACGTCACGTCCGACCTCGACGTTGAACAGGCACTCCACCGTCGGACGGCGCAAGATCCGACCCCACCCCTCGGCCACCAGTTTGGTCCGGTGATGGTCGGGAGCAACGCCAGCTCGCACGAGTCCATAGGGGACTGGCTGCCTCTCTACGACGGTGACCTGGCAGCCCTCAATCTCGCTGAGCTCCGACGCCGCATACATGGCCGATGGGCCGGACCCGACGATCGCGACAGTCAGGGTCGAGCCGGTGGCAAGCCGCCGTCTCTTGATGGACGGCGGCGACACGTCTTGCAAGGGGTGTGCCGCAAAGTAGTCAGCGTTGATGTCACCAAAAGGTTGGAGTGCCAAGGGGAGGCTGTCGGCGTGGTGGATGGCCTCGACCGGGCAGACATTTGCACAGGCTCCGCAGTCGATACAGCTTGCCGGATCGATATACAACTGCTCGGTCGTCGTGAATTCGGGGTCGCCCGGCCTAGGCCGAATGCACTGCACTGGGCACACTGCGACGCACGAAGCGTCGTTACAGCAACCCTGACCGATCACGTGGGTCATGTTGTTTCCACCTTCCATCGTCTTGACCCACGCTAGATGCCTGACGAGCGCGCCACCTGTTGCGTCGATCGATCCCGTCGAAAGAAGTCAGCTCCCACCGCAGGCGACATACCTTGAACTCTGCCCACAGCGTGCTCGGCGATCGAGCCTCACCGCTTGTCTCGAACCCGCAAGATGGGCACCTTCTTTGCCGCAGTACGACGAGTCTTCAGGTCGCGCAACTCCCTACGTTGGGGCTTGTGAACCTAGAGCTGATCACGTCAGGCGACCGGAAGTTGGCGACCGTCTCCGTTCTTGCTAAGGGCCGCGGCGCGGCGCAACGTCTCAGTTGGGTCCGGTAGCGATGTCTTCCGGTCGCGGCAAGCCGCAAAGGGCGGTATCACTTGGGCGAGACAAGGTTCGCGAGACGGCCGAACACGACCTCGAACTGCGACATGTCGGGGAGTGACGACATTCCAACCGACGCGCTGACGCGCACTGTTACGACGACTGTTTCACGCTGGTCGTGAGTTGAAGGGGAGAACGCCATGCGGGAAGTACTCGACGAACTGGTCTCGTGGTGGGAGCGAGGCGACATGGTGGGCCTCGCGACCGTCGTCTCCACGTCCAAGTCCGCGCCGCGCGAACCAGGCGCCGCCATGGTGGTCGGCCCCGATGGGGTCGTCGCGGGCTCGGTGTCCGGGGGGTGCGTGGAGGGAGCCGTGTACGAGCTCGCGGGCGAGGTGATCACCGACGGAGTGTCGGTCCTCGAACACTACGGCTACTCGGACTCAGATGCCTTCGCGGTGGGGCTTACCTGCGGGGGAGAACTCGATGTCTTCGTCGAGCGCATATCGCGCGACAGCTTTCCCGAACTGTTCGAGGTTGCCGCTGATATACGCGGCGGCCGCCCAGTCGCCGTAGCGACTGTCATCGATCACCCCGACGAGGAAAAGAGGGGTCGGCGGCGCGTAGTGCGGGTCACCAGGTCAGGTACGACCGTGACTGGCACCGTGGGAAACGAGCGAGCGGACGAAGCCATCGCCGATGATGCTGTCGGACTGCTCGCAGCTGGCCACAACAGTGTGCTGCAGTACGGTCCGGACGGGCAGCGTCTCGGCGAAGGAATGCGCGTCTTCGTTCAATCGTTCTCGCCCCGTCCTCGGCTGTTGGTTTTCGGAGCTATCGACTTCGCCGCCGCGGTCGCCCGCGTCGGGGCGTTCCTCGGATATGAAGTAACGGTCTGTGACGCCAGACCCATCTTCGCAACCCAGGCAAGGTTCCCTGAAGCCGACGAGGTAGTCGTCGACTGGCCCCATCGTTACCTCGCCGGCGAACACGCCGCAGGTCGCATCGATCAGCGCACCGCGATCACAGTGCTGACCCACGACCCCAAGTTCGATGTGCCGCTCTTGAGAGTGGCGTTGGAACTTCCAGCGGCGTACATCGGTGCGATGGGGTCACGGCGGACCCACTACGACCGGCTCGAACGGCTCCGCGAGGCGGGGGTCGGAGAGGGGCAGTTGCAGCGGCTCTCCAGCCCCATTGGGTTGAATCTCGGCGGCCGCACGCCGGAGGAGACAGCGATCAGTATTGCCGCGGACATCGTCGCCGCTCGTTGGGGCGGTACGGGAGAACCACTCCGTGACACACCCGGCTCAATCCATCATGACCTCAAGGATGTGATCACGTGAACCCGGCTACCGAGGTCGGTAGTGCTAGTGATCTCGCCGATCAGCTCAGGTCGACGGGATACCTCTGCGGAAACGATCTTGCCACGGTCACCTACCTGGCCGTGCGGATGGGACGGCCACTCCTGCTAGAGGGGGAGCCAGGCACTGGAAAGACGGCGCTTGCCGAGGCGGCCGCCGCCGCTTGGCAAGTGCCATTGATCCGGCTGCAGTGCTACGAGGGGATCGACGTTACTCAAGCCCTCTACGACTGGGACTTCCCCCGACAGGTTCTCCACCTGCGTGCTCTTGAGGCCTCCGGTGGCGCCCATCTCGCTGGGATTGAAGACGCTGAAAAGGGGCTGTACGACGACCGGTTCCTGCTTGCTCGCCCCGTCCTGGCAGCACTGCGTGAGAGCCCTGCGGTCCTGCTGATCGACGAGGTGGACCGCGCCGACGACGAGTTCGAGGCGTTCCTGTTAGAGGTGCTCTCGACCTTCCAGGTCACGATTCCCGAGTTTGGTGTCGTCCGAGCCACTGTGCCGCCGGTCGTGGTCCTCACATCGAACAGGACTAGGGAGTTACATGACGCGCTCAAGCGGCGCTGTCTCTATCACTGGCTCGAGCACCCCAACCTCGACGACGAGGTCGCTATCGTTCGGTCCCGTGCGCCGGAGGTGAGCGCGACATTGGCACGCCAGGTTGCTGAAGTGGTGCAGCATCTGCGGACAGAAGTGCAACTGGTCAAGCCACCTGGTGTCGCAGAGACGCTCGACTGGGCGCGGGCACTACAACATCTCGGAGTTGCGGACCTCGACTTGGCGCATGCGGCCGTCACGCTAGGCGCGTTGGTTAAATACCGAGAGGACACCGATCGTGTCGCGGCATCGCTGGCGACCATGCTCCGGTAAATAGGCCGGAAGGCCCTAAAGAAACCCTGGAGCGGCTTCCGCCGCCTCGACGATCGGCAAGAACACAGGGCCAATTCGAAGGAAGTACTCATGCCGGAGGAGCGCAGCACAGTCGGAGACGTTGCCGAGTTGCACGTCGCGGCTACCAAGGGGTTCGCACTGCGCGCCGTGCCGGAGGTACAGGTGACCCCGACCGGCGTAGCCGGCAACCGTGAGTTCTTCGTCGTCGACATCGATGAACGGCTGTACTCGGCGCCAAAGGACGCGATATTTCTGCAACATTGGACGTCATACGAACCGTCTTCCCACGTTTTCACCATCGGCCGTGGCACCGACATCGTCGTTTCAGCAACAGTCGAAAGTGTGAGCGAGGTCCGCTCGTTCGAGTTTGATGAACGCGTTGTACATGGATCTTGGGCTCCCGGTCCGTGGGACCAGTGGTTGTCCGATATGGCCGGTCGACACCTACGTCTCGCACGATGCGCACAGCCCGGTGGAGGTTTCGACATCTTCCCAGTGACCCTCCACTCGACGGCCTCGCTGGCCAGCCTCGGGGATGAGCTTGACGGCAGACCCCTTGATCCGCGCCGGTTCCGCCTGAATCTCACGCTGAACCTCGGCGCGGTCCCGTTCATCGAAGACGAGTGGGATGAACGCGTCCTGGTTGTCGGAGCGAGCGTGCTTCGCCTCAGAGGTGGCATTCCGCGTTGTCTTGCAGTGGAAAGTCGACCCGATGACGGTGACCGCACGCTTCAGGTCCTACGCCGGGTCCGGGCGGTGCGAGGTGCGACTCCAAGTCGCTGGGGACAGGCGGTCCTGTTCGGCGTCTACGCGGAGGTGTTGCGGCCAGGCCAGGTGGCGATTGGCGACGTGGTCGAGCTCGGTTCATGAACAGGCAACCACGGTTCCGCGATTGCGCCCGTGGCGACCGGCGTTGCGCAGCAGTCGAGCTGGAGACTGCGGCTTCGACATGGCGTCTCTGACAGTGCGCGGATACGCACCAATGCCAGACAGCCGGCTGGATCGCTGCCATACGAACGTACGAACAGACCGTCCATCATCGACGTTACGCACGGTGTCTCCTTGGAGCTACGGCTCCTAGGCTCGCGCACGTCAGCCAGATCAGCATGTGGAGGAATCTTGGTGGAGTCGACACCTCCGGCGAGTGTGCAAGTGCGCTATGCGCAGGCCCGGTATGCCCGAACGGTGAGCCTTCAGGGTTTCGTGAGTGTCAGTGGCGTGCTTCCCTACGACAGTCTGGGCGACGTCGCACCGATAGCTTTCGAAGAGCAAGCACGTCGGGCGTTCCGCAACCTCGCAGCGGTTCTCAGTGTGTTTGGAGCGAGTCTCCGCAGCACGGTGACGGTGACACTGCTCCTCAAGAACTTAAGCGATTATCAGCAGTTCACAGCTATCCAGTCGGAATTCTTGTCTGGGCCGCTTCCGGCTGTCACGCGAATCGGAGTCAGCGAACTTGCTGACGGTGCAGTGATCGAGATCCATGCACTCGCGGCGACCGGGCTGCCGGCCTCGTTCTAGATGGTCCACTGCGTGTTGAGCGGATCGTGCTTGTTGAACGGGCGCCAAGTCGCTCGTGTCAGTGAAGCGGCGCTCGCGACTCATCGAATGGCATACCCGATTGGGAGTTCCTACTCATGTCAGAACCAATATCAGCGACGAGGGACGTCGCCTGTTTCAGTGTTGTGATTGACGAACCACCACTGCAACTCGGCGCCGAACAGCTCCTCCACGCGTTCGACCGTGCTCGTGGCGATCTGGGGCGTGGCCTGATGGGAGCTGCAGGAGCGGGCGGCGGCTATGACGCGGTCCACGTTGACTGGGCGACGCTACGCGCTGCGTCGGCAGGCTCGACGCTGACGGTGACAGCTGTGTCTAGGGGGCGGAGCGGCCGACGCCACTTGATCGAGTACGTCGCGACGGTCACGTCGCCCAAAGTCTCCGATAAGGACGTCGTGGGTGCGACCGAGATCGCGCGTGCCCATGGCTGGACCCTCGTCGGAGCTACCTCGCGTCGCGGCTTCGGTCTGCGCCCCGCGCGGATGGTCACCGAGCTCGGCGCATGACGAGCAGTGAGTTCGGCTCCACCAGGGTCAAGCGCGGCATGGCTGAGATGCTGAAGGGCGGCGTCATCATGGACGTCGTCAACGCCGGGCAGGCGAAGATCGCCGAGGACGCGGGAGCGGTCGCGGTGATGGCGCTGGAGCGGGTTCCCGCCGACATCCGCGCCCAGGGCGGCGTGTCCCGGATGAGCGACCCCGACATGATCGACTCGATCATCGAGGCGGTCTCGATCCCGGTGATGGCCAAGGCCCGGATCGGCCACTTCGCTGAGGCGCAGGTGCTGCAGAGCCTCGGTGTCGACTACATCGACGAGTCCGAGGTGCTGACCCCGGCCGACTACGAGAACCACATCGACAAGTGGAGCTTCACGATCCCCTTCGTCTGCGGTGCGACCAACCTCGGTGAGGCGCTGCGCCGGCTGACCGAGGGTGCGGCGATGATCCGCTCCAAGGGCGAGGCCGGCACCGGTGACGTGTCCAACGCGGTCACCCACATGAGGACAATCCGCCGCCAGATCCGTCGGATCGGTTCCCTGGAGGAGGACGAGCTGTACGTCGCGGCCAAGGAGCTGCAGGCGCCGTACGAGCTGGTCAAGGAGGTCGCCGAGGCCGGCAAGCTGCCGGTGGTGCTCTTCACCGCGGGCGGCATCGCCACCCCGGCGGACGCCGCGATGATGATGCAGCTCGGCGCCGAGGGTGTCTTCGTCGGCTCGGGCATCTTCAAGTCCGGCAACCCGGCCCAGCGCGCCGAGGCGATCGTCAAGGCGACGACCTTCTTCGACGACCCGGACGTGGTCGCGAAGGTCTCGCGCGGTCTCGGCGAGGCGATGGTCGGCATCAACGTCGACGAGATCCCGCAGCCGCACCGGCTTTCCGAGCGAGGCTGGTAGTGGCACCGGAGCGCTGGTTCGTAGTCTCAAGTTTTAGCCATTGGGAAGAGGTCGATCAAGAGCTCGTCCGAACCCCTGCTTCGATTCGACACGCGAAGGAGATGGGCAGCCTCGTGACTGCTTGCGGGATTCCGTGTGAATCGTGGACTAAGTGGTGGGGGCGCCCGTTCTCGCCCCATCAGGACGCGCCCTGCGAGGATTGCGTGGCTATCGTTCAGGGCGCGGTCGAAATCTGATGGATGATCCAGATGGTGGTGCGACCTCGAGCTCGGTATGACCGTAGCGTCGGGCTGGTCCTCCGTCGTCAACCGCCGATGGCGGACATCGGACGGTCGGGTTGGAGAAACGTAGGGTCATCGATACCGTGACCCGCCCGCTTGCCGCGCATTGCGATCACCCAACGTTCGGCTAGGTCATCGTCAGTTGCCCCCCTGCGCATAGCGGTGCGCAGGTCGGATTCCTCTCGCGCGAACAAGCAGTTGCGAACCTGGCCATCGGCGGTGAGCCGGACTCGGTCGCAATCACCACAGAATGGCCGAGTAACAGCGGCGATGATGCCAACCGTCGCTGGTCCTCCATCGACGAGGAAGAGCTCGGCCGGGGCGCTCCCTCGGGGATCGACAGCAGCCGTCAAGACGAAGTCCCGCTCCAGGCGCTCCAGGATCTCATCGGCTGTGATCATCTGGCTTCGAGACCAGCCGTGCTGGGCGTCGAGAGGCATCTGCTCGATGAAGCGCAGTTCATAGCCACGCTCAGCGCACCATGCGAGCAGTTCGCTCGCTTGATCGTCGTTGGTTCCGCGCAGCAGGACGGCGTTGATCTTGACGGGGCCGAGACCGGCGGCGCGGGCCGCCTCGAGCCCTGCGACGACGTCATGCAGACGGTTGCGCCGTGTGATATCCGAGAACGTTTCTGCTCGAATACTGTCGAGGCTGACGTTGACGCGGTTCAACCCAGCCTGGGCAAGTGCCTGGGCGGTACGGGCCAGCCCCAATCCATTGGTAGTGATCGAGAGCTCCAGGTCCGGGCCGACTTCGCGGGTACGACGGATGATGTCCGTCAGACCACGACGAACCAGAGGCTCGCCCCCGGTGAATCGCACCGCTCGAATGCCGAGCAAGCCAACGCCAACCCGAATCAGTCGGACGACCTCGTCATCTGTGAGTACAGAGCTGTCGGGCAGCCAGTCCAGTCCCTCGGCTGGCATGCAATAGGTACAGCGCAAGTTGCATCGGTCCGTGAGCGAAACCCGTAGGTCCGTCGCTACACGGCCGTACTTGTCCTGGAGGGGGCTCGTCTGCATACGTTCGACCCTACGTCTGCTTTGCGAGGCCACTTCTGTCAGAAGTCGAAGACCCGGGTGCCGCGTTGCTGAGGTTCCGGTGGACTCAATGCAGACTCGACTGACATGCACAAGTCGTAGAGACGGCGAAACGACCCCAGGTCCATCGTGAAACCGACAGTCGTGGGCAGACTCGGTTGCTTAGGGTTCGAACCATGACCGATCCGACTGTGCGCCTGGTCGGCGTGCGCGAGGAACCACTCGACGTTATGGAAGTAATCGCGAGTCTCGAAGAGGCAGCGTCGGGTGGGCTTGTGCTGTTCGTGGGAAGGGTGCGCAACCATGACGCCGGGAAGGGCGTAGAGGGACTTGACTACTCTGCGCATCCGGGCGCAGTTAAACAGTTGGACGAAGTCTGTCGTGCTGTCGCCGAGAAGCACGACCTTAGCGGCGTCGCGGCGATACATCGGGTGGGAAAGCTCGCGGTTGGCGACCTGGCGGTAGTGGTGGCTACCGCATCGGCTCACCGGGGCGAGGCCTTCGCGGCCACGCGTATGTTGATCGACACGCTGAAGGCCGAGGTGCCGATCTGGAAGCACCAACGCTTTGACGACGGTGCGGAGGAGTGGGTCGGATCGGCGTGAGAGGGACTTATCTATCGATGGAGGCTGGCCCCTCGTTTGGAGCTTGCCGGCGGGCACTCACGCGCACAACTGCGGACTCAATCGCTCTAGTGTGGCCCCACCGCCTAGGTGCATCCCCGGTTCGTCGACCGGGTGGCGCAGGCGCCGACACGTGACGAAAGCATCCGACGACCGACCAGCTCGCGAGGCTGACGAAGTTCTCGTCGGCTTCAGCCGGGCGCTCCATGAAGCAGGTGTGCCGGTGACGCCGGACCGCGCACAGCGATATCTAGCTGCCGTCGCAGAGCTCGGACCCACAGCGGAAGGAACCCGAGTTGCTGGACGCGCGACCCTCTGCGCGAGTCCGGATGATCTTGCGCGGCACGATCGCGTCTTCGAGGTCTATTTCGCTCAGCAGTGGGAGCTGCCTCGACCAGGAGCCGCTGCTCCTCCCCAGGAACTGGCGAGCGGCCTCCCGGTGGCAGACGGCGACGGCGCTAACAAGGTCGAGGACCAGGACGTTGAGTCCGTCCGGGCGGTAGCGACGGAAGCCGACGTCCTTCGACACCGTGACGTCGCTACGCTCTCTCTGGCAGAACGCATGCTGGTCAACGCTCTCTTGGCGGCACTACGTCCCCGCTCGCCGGAGCGTCGCAGCCTACGACCGGGGGTATGGCATCGAGGCAAGGTCGACGCTGCGCGTACCGTTCGTGCAAGCATGCGGCGCATGGGCGAGCCTGCCCAAGTAGTGTACAGACGAAGACTGTCGAAACCGCGCCGCGTCGTGCTCATCATCGACGTCTCAGGCTCGATGAGCGGCTACGCGGAACACCTCCTGCGGTTGGCGCATCGGGTCACTCATGGTGCAAGAGGATCAGTCGAGACGTTCACGATCGGCACCCGGCTGACCCACCTCACTCGGGCGTTGCGCGCCCGGGACACAGAGCAGGCCCTCGGTGCGGCGGGGTCGATGATGCCGGACTGGTCGGGTGGGACTCGCCTAGGAGAGAACCTCCAGGCGTTTCTTGATCGTTGGGGTCGACGCGGAATGGCGCGTGGCTCAGTCATCGTGATCTTCAGCGATGGCTGGGAGTCCGGCGAGACCGCTTTGTTGGCCGAGCAGACCGAATCGCTGGCCCGTCTGTCACACCGATTGGTATGGGTGAACCCGCACCGAGGGAAGACCGGTTACGAGCCGCTGCAGCAAGGGGTGAAGGCCGTGCTGCCTTACGTTAGCGACTTCCTTGCGGGCCACTCGCTTGCTACGTACGAAGATGTGCTGGACGTGATCGCGAATGCGTAATCAGGTCTGGACATGCTCACAGGCCGACAGCCTTCGGGGGCATGTCGTTGGCCAGGCGAGACGAGCGGCGGCCAGCGCGGTGCCTTATCGGACCCTTCGAACGTTGCCGTGCTGTGGCGCGCGACCCAATTGGGCTGACGACCGCGGGGACCTTCCGTGGATTTGCATCATGGCCGCGTTGTGCGCGCGCCGTGACCTACCTCCTGCGCTGATGCGGAGGGTAGGTCGCGGGCGCGCCCATGCCGCGCTTGTGCTACTTCACGCTCGCTGCAACTGGCTCGCGATACTGACAACTCGGGTCGCCAGGTGATCCAGGGCAGCCATCTCGTTCTCGCCGAGCGGGCGGTCGTTGTCCCCGCCGGTCACATGGGAGACCCCGTAGGGGTTGCCGTCGGCGAACTTCAGCGGGTCGGTGTAGCCGGGGGGCACGAGTAGCCCGCCGAAGTGGTACACCGAGTTGTAGAGCGCAAGGAGCGTTGTCTCCTGCCCGCCGTGCTGGGTCTGACTCGCAGTGAAACCGGCATACACCTTGTCCTGGAGCTCACCTCGACCCCACGAAGGACCGAGAAGGTCGAGGAACTGCTTGAGCTGACTCGCAACGTTGCCGAACCGCGTCGGCGTGCCGAAGAGAACTGCGTCGGCCCAAGTGACGTCTGCCGGCGATGCTTCTGGTATCTCGGACGTGGCGGTCGCGTGCTCGTGCCATGCCGGGTTTGATGCAATCGCCTCTGCTGGCGCAAGTTCGGCAACCCTCCTGAGGCGAACGTCGGCCCCGGCGGAGCTTGCGGCAGCCTCCATACGTTGGGCCATCGCGTGGACGGTTCCTGTGGCTGAGTAGTAGATGATGGACAGCTTGCAGGCAGCCACGCGCTGCTCCTTCGGATCGGCAGTTTCGGACGGTGAAAGTTTCATTCGCTCGCTGACGCCGCGCTCTACCGATGCAGACAAATTGGATGTGCCTTGGCAGTGGTTCAGTCAACGTATGCGTGATGTCTGACGTGCTTGGTGAGCGAAGCCGTCATGTGTCTTGGCTCAACCGCAGTCGGGGGCGGGAGCCGATTGCCTGCGTCCGTAAGGATGTCCGCTCGCTTTGCCGCTCTGCCTAGGAATTGCCTACGTCTAGGTCGCGATGATCGGCTTATGTCCTTCCACTCCCGTCACCGGCTCTCGGTGCTTGCTCTCTCGGGCGCGACAGCCACGACACTCCACGTCGCGCTGCTGGCCTCGCCCTCTCAGGCCGACAGCGACTCCACGCTGACAGTCATCGGCACCAGCGACGTCTTCGACTCCAACCTCGCGCAGACGGTGCTCGAGCCCGGCTTCGGGGCGGCCTACCCGCAATACGACCTCCAGTACGTCAGCAAGGGCACCGGCGCCGCGATCGCGTGCGCCGCGGCCGGCGCCGCGAGCGCGCTGATCGTGCACGCGGCTGCGCTGGAGGACCAGTTCGTCGACCAGGGCTACTCCGACGAAGAGTTCGGGCGGGCCATCTTCTGGGGCGACTACGTCCTGCTCGGTCCCGAGAGCGACCCGGCGGGCGTCATGAGCGGCGACAACCCCACATCGAACGTCAGCGAGGCCTTCCGATCGTCTCGGTGGAGCGCGACGGCGTGATGGCCGAGGTCGAGATCGCGTGCGGCGACTACCGCGTGGTCTCACTGATGAGCCGCGAGGCCGCCGAAGAGCTCGACCTCAAGCCCGGCGTCCAGCCACCGCGGTGATCAGGTCGACCAACGTCGTAGTCGGGGTCATGGCTTAAGAATCCATTCAACAGCCGCGACGCCACCGTCCCGAGAGTGCCAACTGAGGGTGCAGCGAACTCGTTGACTTGTGGGTACTGGCTTTTTCTCAACCGACGATCGTCCCATCGTCGACAGCAGTGTTGAGAAGCTGTCGTGTACGCAGCGCAAGGTACAGCTCAGCCTGAACACCGAAGTCGCGAAGATCCGCGCCGGTCATCTCTTCAACCTTCTTAAGTCGATAGACCAGTGTCTGCTTGTGAATGCCCAAACGGCGAGCACCCTCCTGCCAGGAACGATTGACCTCAAAGTAGACCTGGAGCGAGCCCAACAGATTGGCCCCGTGCGCCTCGTCGTACTCGATGATCGGTCCTAGGAGCCGCTGGACCGCTGCTTCGCCTTCAGCAACCGTGTTAGGCATGAAGTAGGAGCCGTGGGTTCCATAGACTGCACTCTGGACGGAGCCCGCCCGAGCACTTTCGAGTGCCCACTGTGCCTCTCGGAACGCGTCCGACAGGCGGGCGAGCGAAGCCACAGGTTGACTGGCCCCGACCGTGGCCTCTGCGAAGTCGAGCTCAAGCCCAGCCAGGAATCGATCGTCGTCGACGACGATCAGATGAAGCTCGCCGACCGGCAGGTGAAGGTGCGGCCACGAAGCGTATTCCAGCCCTTCTGCAAGTCTGATCGAATGCACCCTCCCGGGATTGCCCTCGCTAGACTCTCGCCACACAGTCACGCGCCATGGACCATCGCCGAGCCCGTGGAGTCGCATCTGCTTCGCCGCCGCCTCAGGTGCGATCGTGCCGTCAAGCATGCGCCGAGCGATATCCGCTCCTCGAGCCCTCAACCGCGATGCCTGAGCCGCTCGTCGTTCGACCTCGAGCTCGACGATCATGCCAGCGTGTTGCGTCAGGAGCAGGTCAGGAGTCTCTTCGCCAGGCTGATCGCGCACTACGAGGCCGGCGGTGCCTTGTGTTCCGATTGGCACGAGCAGAGCGGAAACGTCCGCGGCGGTCAGTCGGTTGAAGGCCGATAGACGGCCATCTTGAGCCTTGGCGCGCTCAAGTGCAGCCTCCTTTACGCCCGGCGGCAGCTCTGTCGGGCCGGGGAGCAGTGATCTTCCGGTTCGTAGGGAGATCACGTGCAAGTGTGCATGAAGCTCGCGTCCGAGTCGTTCGAGCAGGTCATCGGCTGAAGCACCCTGATGTGTGCGGCGCAGTATGTCGTACAGGCGCAGGACCCTTGCAGCCCTCGAGTGAGCACGCCCGCTGTTCGCTTCGGCAACCAATCGCGCGACCGTGACGAACGGGACGCTGCGAACGGTCATCAGAACCGGGAAGCCCATCGAATCCGCTGCCGAGATGGCCTCTGTGGTCAACGGAGGTGCGACGAACCCTTCGCCGAGCGCAAGCCCGACGATGCTCGCGTCGGCGAGTTGCCTAATGAAGTGCACCTGTGCCGCTGGATCGGCCGGAAAGCTGTAGCCATCCGTCATGAGGAGATCGCCGCTTCCCAGCCAGTTCCAGGGATCCGATACCTCGCACGTGTGGGCCCAGGTGATGCTTCTCTGCATTCCGGCTCGCCCGGCCACGATTCTGGTGCGGACAAGGGGATCGGTGACGAGGGCTTCGATCGTCAGGCTCACGTTGTCATAATCACACGGGGGGGCCCCGCCTGGAGCCGGCGTTGCGTTGTTGTTACATCGTATAACCGTCAGCTGAACTGGCGCGAAGATCTACTAGTCTCCCCAGCGGGTGCTCGTCCGTTATCGAGTGACTCCACGCCATCGCATGGCAACTTCCGCAGCGCGTCGATTCGCAGGGATGTTGTGCACCCGCAGGTAGTCGACGCCTATGAAGGAGGCGATCGCCGTCGAGGCAGCAGTCAGGTCGTCGCGGCTTTGCGGATCGTCGGCCCCGTCGGCCGCGCTGAGGATCTCTCGGAAGAGACTCTTCCGAGAGGTGCCAACCAACAGCTCGCAGCCCAGCGATTGGAGCACCGGAAGATTGCGCAGGAGGTCCCAGCTCTGGGATGCGGTCTTCGCGAAGCCGATGCCGGGATCCAGAATCAAGTTAGTTGACCGCACGCCGGCTTCGAGTGCTGCCTCGATCCGTTCAGCAAGCTCGTCTCGGACTTCACGCACCACGTCGGCGTAGACCGCGTGTGCAACCATTTCGTCGCTCGTGGCCCGCCAGTGCGAAACCACGAGGGTAGCGCCCGTTCGCGCCGCCAGACCGAGCATGCGGTCGTCGTGAAGCCCGCCGCTGACGTCGTTGACCATCGTGACCCCCAGATCTAGACAAGCTTCGACGACCTCGGCGTTCATGCTGTCGATGCTCACTCGGACGCCAGCGCGCACCAGTGCGCGCACCACGGGCACGACGCGCTCCAGTTCGGTTCGCGTGTCGACGGAACTCGCGCCTGGACGGGTCGAGCAACCGCCGACGTCAACCGCCCAGGCACCCTCCTCGGCCATCTGAAGACCGGCGCGTACGGCCGCGTCAGCACCGGGATAGCGCCCGCCGTCGGAGAAGGAGTCGGGGGTGACGTTGACGACGCCCAGGAGGCGGACCATGCCGCCACTAGTCCTTGCGCTGATTGATCTGCTCGGTGGCGGCGGGGAGGACCGTGTGGAGGTCACCCACGACACCGAAGTCGACCAGCTCGAACATCGGGGCCTCGTCGTCCTTGTTGACGGCCACGATGGTCTTCGAGGTCTGCATGCCGGCGCGGTGCTGGATCGCACCGGAGATGCCGTTGGCGACGTAGAGCTGCGGCGAGACCGTCTTGCCGGTCTGCCCGACCTGGAAGCTGTGCGGCATCCAGCCGGAGTCGACCGCGGCACGAGAGGCACCCACGGCCGCGCCGAGGGCGTCGGCGAGGGCCTCGATCGGCTCGAAGTTGCCGCCGGTGCCACGACCACCGGAGACCACGATCGCGGCCTCGGTGAGCTCGGGACGACCGGTCGCCTTGCGCGGCTGCGAGGCCACGATCTGCGCGGTCTTGGCACCGTCCGAGATGGTCGGGGAGAACTCCTCGACCGCGGCGGCGCCCTCGGACTCCTCCGGAGCGGCGGAGTTCGGCTTGACCGTGATGATCGGGGTGCCCTGGGTCACCTTCGCGGTGACGGTGAAGTTGCCGGCGAACACGCTCTGCGTGGTGACCGGGCCCTCCTGCACGTCGACGGCGTCGGTGATCAGGCCCGACTGGAGCTTGATGGCCAGCCGGCCGCCGATCTCCTTGCCCTCGGCGGAGGAGGGGATCAGGATCGCGGCGGGTGACGCCTTCTCGGCGAGCTGCTGCAGCGCCTCGGCCTTGGGAGCCACGAGGTAGCCCTTGAGCGGGGCGTCGTCGATGACGTAGACCTTCTCCGCGCCGTACTTCTTGACCTTGTCCGCAACCTCGGAGGCCTTGTCGGCGGGGCCGATGAAGACGGCCGAGGGCTCACCGAGCCGCTTGGCGATGGTGAGGAGCTCGTACGTCGGCTTCTTGACCGCGCCTTCGACGTGGTCGATCAGAACCAGAACTTCAGACATGTGGCAGCGCTCCTCAGATGAACTTCTTCGAGGCGAGGAACTCGGTCAGCGCCTTGGCGCCCGAGCCGTCCTCGTCCTTGACGATCTCGCCGGCGGTGCGCGGCGGACGGGCCGTGGTCTCGACGACCTCGGTCCAGGCGGCACCCGCGCCGACCTCGCTCGCGTCGACGCCGATGTCGCTGAGCGACCACACGTCGAGGGGCTTCTTCTTGGCGGCCATGATGCCCTTGAACGACGGGTAGCGAGCCTCGCCCGACTGGTCGGTGACCGAGAGGACCAGCGGCATCGTGCCGCCGACGACCTCGGTGGCGGCGTCGCCGTCGCGCTTGATGCGCACCTGGTCGCCCTGGAACTCCACGACCGCGGCCAGCGTGACCTGCGGGAGGCCGAGGCGCTCGGCGAGCATCGCCGGGACGACGCTCATGCCGGCGTCGGTCGAGGCCAGACCGCCGACGACGAGGTCGACCTTGGTCTCGGCGCCGAGCTTCTCGATGGCCTTGGCGAGCACCAGCGACGTCGCGATGGCGTCCGAGCCTGCGATGGCGTCGTCGAGCACGTGGACGCCCTTGTCGGCACCCATCTGCAGCGCCTTGCGCACCGCGTCGACAGCCTTCTCGGGACCCACGCACAGCGCGGTCACCGTAGTGTCGTCGCCGGCCTTCTCCTTGATCTGCAGGGACTGCTCGGCGCCGTACTCGTCGAGCTCCGACAGCAGACCGTCGACGCCGACGCGGTCCACGGTGTTGTCCGACTCGAACTGCCGATCAGCAGTGGCGTCGGGGACGTACTTCACACAGACGACAATGTTCACTTGCATGCTCCGTTTCGTGGTGCTGTCCGTCAAGACGCGACTCTGGTCGCAACTTCCGAGTCGATGCCGGCCGCACGCTCTGCGAGTTCCACGACGTTCCTCAGGAGCATCGCGCGCGTCATCGGGCCGACACCTCCGGTGGCCCGCGTCCACTTCCCGGCGACGTCCTCGACGCCCGGGTCAACGTCGCCGAGGATCCCTTCCACGGTGCGCGTGATGCCAACCGAGAGGACCGTGGCGCCGGGCTTTACCCAGTAAGGCTTGACCAGGTGCGCCACCCCGGCGGCGGCGATCACGACGTCGGCGACACGTGTGTGGGCGGCGACGTCGATCGTGGCTTCGTTGACCATGGTTACTGTCGCGTGTTCGCTCGGTCGCGTGAGCATGAGCCCGAGTGGTCGGCCCACGGTCGTTCCGCATCCGATCACGCAAAACTGTGAGCCTGTGATGGGGACATCGTTGCCGCGCAGCAGCTCAAGGATCCCTCGGGGAGTGCACGGCAGCGTGCCCGCTTGGTTCAAAACCAAGCGGCCCAGGTTCACCGGGTGCAGTCCGTCGGCGTCCTTGTCAGGGTCGATGGCGTTCAGGACGATGTGCATGTCGATGTGGGCCGGCAGCGGCAGCTGAACGATGAAGCCAGAGCAGCGCCTGTCCTCGTTCATGCGACCGACCGCGTCTAGTACGCGCTCCTGAGAGGCGTCGGCGGACATGTCGAAGCGGAGGGAGTCGATGCCGATTTCCGCGCAGTCGCGGTGCTTTCCCGCAACGTATGACTGCGAGCCGGCGTCCTTTCCGACAAGGATGGTTCCGAGGCCGGGTCGTTGACCGATTGCCTCGAGTGCGGCGATCCGGGTGCGCAGGGAGTCCTTGACCTGCTGTGCTGCCAGTTTGCCGTCGATGACGGTTGCTTTGCGTTCCATTAGGTCGGACCCTTCTGTTTCGCACCTGCGTGGCGGCAGGAGTTCACACGTCCGAGGACCGTGGTGATCGACTCGCTGGACGGGTGGCTCAATCGGGGCGCACTAGGAGGCATGCGCCGCGTCAGTGACAACCATCGCGACAACAACAAGCGCCCGCCATTGATTGATCGAACAATTCGTGCGGCAGATGTTTGTTAGTAGTCGCATAGCCGCACTCCTTGTGGGCAGGCACTGTTGCTGTCGATGGAGAGGTGGCCTCATGGCAATTCAGCAACAGCCTGCGCGCGCGCAGGTCGTCATCGTGGGTGGCGGCATCATCGGAACCAGTACGGCGTACCACCTGGCCTGTCGCGGCTGGACTGACGTCGTGCTGCTCGAGCGGAACACCCTGACGTCGGGCACGACCTGGCACGCGGCTGGCCTGGTAACACAGGCGCGGGGTACGTGGGGGACCCGCGAAGTCGTCCAGCGAAGCCTCGACGTCTTCCACAACCTCGAGCACGACACAGGCTTCTCTACCGGCTTCGTAAAGACCGGCACGATGAATCTCGCTACGTCCGCGGACCGGCTTGAGGAGATGCGCCAACTGGCCAGCGTCGTTCGCGGGAACGGCATCGAAGCAGAGCTCCTCGACGTTGACCGCACCCTTGAGCTGCATCCGTTACTCAGCAGCGACGGTCTGCACGGAAGTCTTTACTTCCCGGAGGATGGCCGCGGCAGCGCCACCGACACCACCATCTCGCTGGCTCGCGGAGCGACCCGTCGCGGCGTGCGGATCATGGAGAACGTCACCGTCACGGACGTTATGACGTCCGGCGACCGGGTCACCGGAGTGCGTACGAGTGCGGGAGAAATCGAAGCCGAGTATGTCGTGAACGCGACCGGCATGTGGGGTCGTGAGTTCGGCGCCCTAGCCGGCGTGGACGTACCGCTGCAGGCCCTCGGTCACTACTACGTGGTGACCGAGGCCATCGAAGGTCTTCCTCGGAATCTCCCCACCATCAAGAGCGGTGACGAGTACTCGTATGTGAAGGACGAGGCCGGGGCGCTGATGGTGGGCTTCTTCGAGCCTGGAAGCTACGCCTGGGCGTCCAGGGGCATCCCGCAGAGCGACGGATACATCCGGTTACCCGAGGACTGGGACCACCTCGGCGACTTCTACGAGAAGATGATGCGACGGGTTCCGGTTCTGGCTGATGCGGGAATCCGGCTGCACTTCTGTGGCCCGGAGAGCTTCACGCCCGACGGTCAATACCACCTGGGCGAAGCACCGAACCTGCGCAACTTCTTCGTGGCTGCCGGATTCAACTCCGTCGGCTTCCTCTCCGGACCCGGCGCTGGGTCTGTACTTGCCGACTGGATCGTCGACGGTCGGAGCCCCATCGACCTTCCCGAGACCGACCTCGGTCGAGTTCAAGCGCACGAGACCAACCGTAGGTTTCTCGAGGAGCGGGTCGTCGAGTCGCTGGACATCTCCTACGAGATCCATTGGCCGTTCCAGCAGCGGGAGAGCGCACGTCAACTGCGGGTGAGCCCTCTATACGGGCGAACCGATGCTGTCGGAGCCGTCTTCGGAGAGCTCGTCGGCTGGGAACGCGCCAACTGGTATGCGCCCCCTGACGTGGTGCGTCGATACGAATACTCGTTCGGTCGTCCTAACTGGTTCGAGCATTCGGCAGCGGAGCACGTTGCCATCCGTGAGGCCGTGGGGATGATCGACACCTCCTCGTTCGGCAAACTCCTGGTGCAAGGTCGAGACGCGGTCAACGTGCTCAACCGGCTCTCGGTAAACGAAGTCGATGTGCCCGTCGGGCGAATCGTATATACGCAATGGCTCAACCAGTACGCAGGCATCGAAGCCGACGTGACGGTGACAAGGACGGGCGAGGCTGAGTTCCTCGTGCTCTCTGGGCCGGCGACCGTTAAACGCGACCTGGCCCATCTACGGCGTCACATCGGACCAAACGATTTCTGCACGGTGGCCGACGTCAGTGGGACAATGGCCATGCTCGCGGTGATGGGCCCGCACGCCCGCGAACTGTTGGGCCCCCTCACTGATGCGGATCTGTCAACAGACGCATTTCCTTTCGGCACTTCCCGCGAAATCGACCTCGGCCTGACGCACGTCAGAGCCACGCGTGTGACCTACGTGGGCGAGCTGGGTTGGGAGCTTTTGATCCCGTCCGAAAGCTCCGGTCACGTCTGGGACACCCTCATTGAAGCTGGCCAACCGCAGGGCCTGCGCCCCGTCGGCTATCACGCCATGAACTCTTTGCGGCTTGAGAAGGGTTACCGCAGCTGGGGCCATGACGTCTCAGCGGGCGACAACCCCATCGAGGCGGGGCTGTCGTTCACGGTCAAGTGGGACAAACCCTCCGGATTTATCGGGCGCGAGGCGCTCGCGAAGGTGAAGTCTGAGGGAGTTGCCCGTCGCCTCATCCAGTTCGTCTTGGACGACCCAGAGCCGCTCCTATTCCACGATGAGCCGATCTACCGCTCCGGCAAGCTGGTGGGGCGTGTGGCTTCGGCGCAGTACGGGCACACCCTCGGCGGCGCCGTGGCTCTTGGATGGGTCGAGGCGACCGAGGTCGTGCCGCGCAGTTGGTTCGAGGCGGAGCCGTACGAGATCGAGGTCAATGGCCGTCGTATCTCGACTCGTGCGTCGCTCAGCCCCCTTTATGACCCGAAGTCCGAAAGGCCCAAGCAGTGACACACGACCTGACCCTCACCCTATCGTGCGCGGATCGACCCGGGATCGTCGCGGCCGTGGCCGGCTTCCTGGCAGACCGCGGCTTCACGATTCGAGACAGTCAACAGTTCGGAGATGAAGACTCGGGACTCTTCTTCATTCGAGTTCACGCCGTAGCTGACCTTCCGATCGAGTTCGACCTTCTGCGAGCCGAGTTCGGCCCAGCAGTGGGCGAGACCATGGAGGCGTCCTGGGCGCTGCACGACCCGTCTGTGAAGCATCGAATACTGGTCATGGTCTCGCGCCAGGGTCATTGCCTCAATGATCTCTTGTACCGAGTGCGGACTGGCTCCCTAGCGGCTGACATCGTCGCCGTAGTCTCGAATCACGACGATCTCCGCGAACTCGTCGAGTGGCACGGCATTCCTTTCCATCACGTCCCCGTGACTGCTGATACGAAGGACCGGGCCGAAGATGAGCTGCGGAAGCTGGTCGCGTCCTACGACGCTGACTCGGTGGTTCTCGCCCGCTACATGCAGATCCTGTCCGACCCTCTCTGCCGAGAATTGGCCGGGCGTGCCATTAACATTCACCACAGCCTGCTCCCGAGTTTCAAGGGGGCACGGCCCTACTTCCAAGCCCACGCACGCGGCGTGAAGGTCATCGGCGCGACTGCACATTACGTCACCGCGGACCTCGACGAAGGGCCAATCATCGAACAGGACTTCACTCGAGTCGACCACTCGAACTCGGCCGTAGACCTGACGGCGATCGGACGTGATCTGGAGGCGCATGCCCTCGCGCGTGCAGTCACTGCACATGCCGAGCACCGGGTCCTAATGAATGGGTCGCGGACTGTGGTGTTCCGATGATTACGACTGAAACGTCAAAGCCGAATTCCGCGGGGTCTGACGAGCTGGAAGCAGACGCCGACACTGCCGGGGGCGCCAGCATCGGTAGCCACATCATCCTGGGAGTCAACTGAACCCGGTCGAGAGTTGACAGCGGTGGGTTGCAGGACCCGTAGTCGTCCGGTTGTTCTATGAAACCGGTACCGGTCGAGGCCGAGTTCAACTCGGGTGGCACGCACGACCATTCCTCTGGCAACGGCGTTCCCTGTCTAGCTGGACCGTTCCCAAGCCCCCGTGTCGACGTAACCGCGAACCGGTACGGCGTTTGACGCGTACCTCAGTCGTGCGTGTTAAAAACGGCCGGTTGAAGCGGGCCCGTCCACCACTGCGCCAATTGCTGCTCAATACGTTGCCTCCACCCAGAGGCCTAGGCGTCGCGCGATGTCAGCGATGGTCGCGGCAGCTACTCCGCGCGGATCCCACGCGGCGGTGAGTCGAATTGCGAGCGTGTACTCGTCGAGCTCGATGGCGAGGGGAACCAGGTCGAAACGCGGGTCGTCGGACACAACCGCGATACCGCGCCCGGACGCTGCAAGCGCCTGAGCGATGGTGCCGTTCCCTGCCTCTACCACTGTGCTGTACGAAGCCCCTAGGGCAAGGACGGCCGAGTCGAGAGCTTCACGGGCGGTGAACGTCGACGGCAGGGTGACCAGGGGTCGCCCGAGCAGCTCGTCAAGCGGGACAGTGCGCCGACTCGCCCACGGGTCGGACTGGGGAACATAAGCCCAGACAGGCAGCGAAGTCAGCTCCTGAGCGACGTAGGGCATGGGCGGCCGTTGAGTTCCGATCGCTAGGTCGGCCCCGCCGCGCAGCATCTCAGCGGGGGAGAGGCCATCGGCGGCACTAACGTCGACGACGGGATCGTTGCGCGACATTGTGGCAACGAATGGCGAGACGACATCGGTCAGTGTCACGGTCGGAGCCCTGATGGTCACGCGCTCGAGTCCGCCGTGGGCATGGAAGGCTGCGCGCTCCTGGACGGCCTCGGCCGAGGCCAGCAGCTGACGAGCCGCGGGAAGCAGCGCTCGGCCGGTGCGACTCAGCGCGAGCCGCCCGGCGCCTCGGTCGAATAGCGTGACGCCGAGGTCCTGCTCGAGCTGTCGGAGTTGACGGGAAAGGGCGGGCTGGGTGACGTGGACCCGCGCCGCGGCGGCGCTCACACTGCCGGCGTCTGCGGTCGCCACGAAATATTGGACATGTCGCAACTGCATCCGATCTCCTATGCCTATTGAGCATGATCTAGCGACAGAACGGGTATTGGACAGCATAGAGGCATCTGTTGAGACTTGGCGCATGAACGCACCGTCCGTCGAGCAGTCCATCGTCCCGCAGGAGCGCCTGATCCGCACCGAGCTCCCCGGGCCGGAGTCGCGCCGGTTGATGACCCGTAAGAACTCGGCCGTCGCTGCGGGCGTCGGCACGACGATGTCGGTCTTCGCCGCACGCGCGGCCGGCGGGATCGTCGTCGACGTCGACGGCAACCGGTTCATCGATCTCGGCTCGGGCATCGCGGTCACCACCGTCGGCAACAGCGCGCCGCGCGTGGTCGAGGCCGTGCAGGAGCAGGTCGCGGCGTTCACGCACACCTGCTTCATGGTCACGCCCTACGAGGGCTACGTCGCCGTCGCCGAGGCGCTCAACCGACTCACCCCCGGCGACCACGACAAGCGCACCGCGCTCTTCAACTCCGGCGCCGAGGCCGTCGAGAACGCCGTCAAGATCGCCCGCACCCATACCGGTCGCCAGGCGGTCGTGGTCTTCGACCACGCCTACCACGGCCGCACCAACCTGACCTTGGCGATGACCGCGAAGAACATGCCCTACAAGCACGGCTTCGGTCCGTTCGCCGGCGAGGTCTACCGCGCTCCCCTGTCCTACCCCTACCGCGACGGCGGCACGGACGGCGCGACGTCGGCCCGCCAGACGATCGACGTGATCGAGAAGCAGGTCGGCGCCGCCAACCTGGCCTGCGTCGTGATCGAGCCGATCCAGGGCGAGGGCGGCTTCATCGAGCCGGCCACCGGCTTCCTGCCCGCGCTCGCCGCATGGTGCCGCGACAACGGCGTCGTGTTCGTCGCCGACGAGGTGCAGACCGGCTTCGCCCGCACCGGCGACCTCTTCGCCTGCGACCGCGAGGGCGTCGTCCCCGACCTGATCGTCACCGCCAAGGGGATTGCCGGAGGCCTGCCGCTCTCGGCCGTCACCGGCCGCGCGGACGTCATGGACTCCGCGCACGTCGGCGGGCTCGGTGGCACCTACGGCGGCAACCCGCTCGCGTGCGCCGCGGCCCTCGCCGCCATCGACACCATCGAGGCCGAGGGCCTCGTCGCTCGCGCCCGTGAGATCGAGGAGTTGCTCCTTCGCCGGCTCCGCCAGATCGAGGCCCGTGACGCCCGGATCGGCGACATCCGGGGCCGCGGGGCGATGATCGCCGTTGAGCTGGTTAAGGCCGGCACCGACGAGCCCGAGCCCGAGCTCGCCAAGGCCGTCGCCGTCGCCGCACATCGCCAGGGCGTCATCGTCCTGACCTGCGGGACCTACGGCAACGTGCTCCGGTTCCTGCCGCCGCTCGCCATCTCCGACGACCTGCTCCACGACGCGTTCGACGTGCTCGCCGCGACACTCGAAGTGATCCGATGACCGTGCTTGGCGACCGCGCTGTCGGAGCCGACCGCGGTCCGCTCGACGACGCGGTGGAGCAGCTCGCCGAGGCCTGCGACCTGCTGGGGTACGACGAGGGCACGTTCCAGATGCTCGCCGCCCCGCGCCGCGAGGTCACGGTGAGCATCCCGCTGCGCCGTGACGACGGCAGCATCGAAGTCCTGACCGGCCACCGCGTGCAGCACAACCTGTCCCGCGGTCCGGCTAAGGGTGGCCTGCGCTATAGCCCGCACGTGGACCTCGATGAGGTGCGCGCGCTCGCCATGTGGATGACGTGGAAGTGCGCCCTCATGGAGCTGCCGTACGGGGGAGCCAAGGGCGGGGTCACCATTGACCCGAGCCGCTACAGCCGCGCCGAGCTCGAGCGGGTGACTAGGCGCTACACCGCTGAGATCCTGCCGGTTATTGGTCCGACCCGGGACATCCCGGCGCCCGACATCGGCACCGACGAGCACACCATGGCTTGGATGATGGACACCTACTCGGTGGCCAACGGCCATACCGTCCTAGGGACCGTGACCGGCAAGCCGGTCAGTCTCGGCGGATCGCTGGGCCGGGCAGCAGCCACGTCCCAAGGTGTCGTGCACGTCGCTGTGGCCGCGCTGCGGCACCAGGGCATCGATCCCGGCGGAGCGACCGCCGCAGTCCAGGGCTTTGGCAAGGTCGGGCGCGGGGCGGCGCGTTTCCTCGCCGCAGGTGGGGTCTCCGTCCTCGCGGCCAGCGACGAACACGGGGCTGTGTGGTCGCCTGACGGCCTCGACGTGCCCGCTCTCGAGGACCATGTTGACCGCGTCGGGACTGTGGTCGGCTTCCCCGGCGCGACCGTTATCGACAACGAGGCCCTACTGACTCTCGACGTAGACCTGCTGGTCCCGGCGGCCGTCGAGTGCGTGCTGCACGGTGGCAACGCTGCTGCGGTGCAGGCGCGCTTGGTCGTAGAAGGAGCCAATGGACCGACCACCACCGAGGCCGATCGAATCCTGCAGGCACGCGGCGTGCTTATCGTCCCCGACATCCTCGCGAACGCAGGCGGCGTCGTCGTCTCCTACTTCGAGTGGGTGCAGGCGAACCAGGCCTACTGGTGGACCGAGGCCGAGGTCGAGGAACGCCTTGCCGTTCGCATGACCACCGCCTGGGACCAGGTACAAACCGAGTCCCGCGAGCGCGGCCTCCCGCTGCGTGCCGCTGCCACCTGCCTCGCCGTACGCCGCGTCGCCGAGGCTCACCAACAGAGAGGCCTCTACCCGTGACCGACTTCCCTACCTTCCCCATCGAGAATCCCGCGACCCTCGAGGTCATCGATCGCGTGCCCGACCACGGCGTCGACGAGGCGCGCGCAGCGGTGGACCGCGCGGCGGTGGCGTTCCAGGCTTGGTCGCGGACGTCGTCTCGGCACCGTTCGGAGGTGCTGCGGAGGGCGCACGAGTTGATGCTGCGCGACAAGGTCGAGCTGGCTGAGTTGATCTCGGCCGAGAACGGCAAGTCGCTCGTGGACGCCGCCGGCGAGGTCGGCTACGCCGCGGAGTTCTTCCGCTGGTTCTCCGAGGAGGCTGTCCGCCCCGGTGGCGAGTACGGCGAGGCACCCGCCGGCGGCGTTCGCAACTTCGTCTCCCACCGGCCGGTCGGAGTGGCCGCGCTGGTGACGCCGTGGAACTTCCCTGCCGCCATGGCGACCCGCAAGATCGGCCCCGCGCTCGCCGCCGGCTGCACTGTCGTGCTCAAGCCGGCCGCCGAGACCCCCCTGACCGCGCTCGCGCTCGCGCGCATTCTCACCGAGGCCGGAGTCCCTGACGGCGTCGTCGAGGTCGTCACGACGACCGACGCCGCGAGCGTCGTGTCGGCGTGGCTGTCAGATCCTCGGGTCCGCAAGATCTCCTTCACCGGTTCCACCGGCGTCGGCCGCGCTCTGCTGCACCAGGCCGCAGACCGGATCCTCAACACCTCGATGGAGCTGGGCGGCAACGCTCCGGTCGTCGTCACCGAAGATGCCGACCTTGACGTTGCGGTCGCCGGCACCATGGTCGCGAAGTTCCGGAACGGCGGACAGGCCTGCACCGCGGCCAACCGGATATACGTCCACTCTGACGTCGCATTCGACTTCCTCGCACGCCTCGGCGACGAGGTGGAGAAGCTCACCGTGGGCCTGGCGTCTGACGGCGCGACGATCGGACCACTCATCACCGCTGGTGCCCTTCACCGCGTGACCGAGGTCGTCGACCTGGCCGTCCGTGAGGGAGCGAGGATCTCCCACCAGGCGCAGCTCCCGGACGCGGCCGGCTACTTCTTTCCGCCGACGGTGCTCGCGGACGTCGCGCCGGATGCCACCATCCTGCGCGAGGAGATCTTCGGCCCCGTCGCGCCCGTGGTCGTTTGGCACGGCGAGGAAGAGCTCCTCGAACTTGTCAACGACACCGAGTACGGCCTCGCGGCCTACGTCTTCGCCGGCGAGCTCGGCCGCGCGGTCCGGCTCGGCGAACGGATCGACGCCGGCATGATCGGCATCAACCGCGGCCTGGTCTCGGACCCATCGGCGCCGTTTGGCGGGGTCAAGCAGAGCGGCCTCGGCCGCGAGGGCGCCCGAGACGGGCTGCGGGAGTTCCAGGAGACGCAGTACGTCAGTGTCGACTGGCCTGCATCCCTACGCTGATTGCTGGGACTGTTCGGTGCTCATCGCGAGCCGGGGGTACGACAGGGCGCGTCCTCTGTAAATCCTCAGACAGGGGAACTGTATGTGGAGCCGCCCGCGAAGCGCAGGATGGCACGAGCTTGAGTTGTGTCCCAAGCTAGCCTGCCACGGATTTGCGGAACCGGGCATGGGACAGTCCTTGAGCTGCGCCGCGGCACAGCGACGCGTCTGTCATTCAGGCCAGCTAATTCATCGCCCGCATGAATCGTATCCTGCCTGGTCCATGCTCTATGGGGCTGAGCCCTTTAATAGCGAAGCGGCCTTTGCGCATGCCACACGTGGGCATGGGTGCTGCTTCCTGCGCCATCGAGAAAGGTCGTCCATACGAGAGCGGGAAGGATATTGGGTGCGGCGTCGCCAGCAGACAATGCGTAACGAGCGCCGATGCCCAGGCCCCACAGGGTTGAGGACAACCAAAGGGCCGGAAGCTCAGATCGGAGGAGGTCGAGTCGCTGAGCGTTCCTGAGAAGAACCTCTTCTCTCCTGGCGATCTCCCGTTCGAGTCTTCGAAGCTTGGGATCCCGGTCCAGTACGTGGTGGAAAATGGTCAGGCCGAAATCTTCCGGCTGCGCCATGTACCCCTGAAATAAGCGTCTAATGCACTTCGCCACGAGATCGGGATCGTCTGACTCGGTAGCCGATTGTGCGTCGACATCGTCAAGACACTTTCTCCAACGGAGCACGGCCCGTTCGACGAGTTCACGGAATAGTTGGTCGCGGGTCTCGAAGTGTCGATGCAGCGTGGCCCGTGCGATGCCCATTCCCTCCGCGAGCTCGGCCATCGACTTGAACGGATCATGGTTGAGTTGCCGCTGGGCGGAATCCAGCGCGGCCTCGCGAGTAACCACTAGCCCTCCTGTCGATCCATGTCCGACTTTGATCTTACGGGCCGACGAACCATAGATTGAGAAGAAGCCTCAGCAAGGTCCGAGTACGCACCGGACAGTTTCAATTGGCGCAGCTGTAGAGACGCCGCAGAGAACATGCTCTCGCTCGTCCTAAGCGCGCGTGACTCCCAGAGTGCCCGACATTCTGGGAGAGGCTTGAGCATTTCACTTGGGGGCACCGGACCTCCACCTCTCAGCCGACGAACGATGTCGGGTCGATGCGTGTAAGCAGTCCCGTCAAAGTACCCACTGTGCGCTCCTCATCCTGTCTGCGGTCCTGCCGCAGGAGGGCATTCTTAACGAACTGACCGCCGACGAAGCGGATCGGCTCTGGCGGTAGTCCGCGGCCGCTCGGCAGGCGGGTAAGGAACGACTGGCTCAGGCCATCGTTCGACCTGCTCACCAGGCTCGCAAGAATCTGTGCGCCAATCACAGCCGGGCCGATCCCGTCGCCGGAATAACCGGTGCCGAAGTAGACCCCTCGCCAGCCCGGCACTTCGCCGAAGAACGGCAAGGACGAGATGCTGTATTCGACTGGGGCGCGCCACGTCGACACTACGTTAGCTCCGACGAGCGCCGGGACCGTGCGAGCCATGTGGTCGAGCAGATGCGTAGGATGTGGCACTGGCCGGTATAGCGTCCTAGCGCCCCGTGCCCTCCAACCTAGAGCCAGTCCGGCTTTCCCGAACAGAACCTTCCCGTCTTCCAAGCCACGCCAATAGTCCAATAGTCGACCGGCATCGGAAACGTTAGCGCGGGACGCCGCGTCGAACGGCTGGCGGGGTTGGACAACGACCGTGTCGGACGCTGTCGTGAGCAAGTACTTTCGCAGCTCCGGAATGCCGGTACACCATGCATTAATTGCCAGAACTATTGCGTCAGCCTGGACCGAGCCGTGCAGGGTTCTGACAGTGGTGGAGCCATGTTCAGACTTTTCAAGACCCCTAACCGGGCTTCGTTCGTAGACCGCGACTCCCAGTGACCTTGCAGCCGCCAGGAGCCCGCGGACCAATTTTCCCGGATGCAACCCGACACATGTGGGATCGAGCACCCCGCCGCGTACGGGTGCTCCGGCGAGCTCTGTCGCTCTGTCGCCGTCCAGTTCGACGAATGGGGAGTCGTCATACGCGCTCGATGCGTCGAGGGTTTCCCGCCACGCACGATCTTGACTGCTGTTGTTCGACGCCCACAGCCAACCATTGGACTGGATCTCTGCGTCAATGTTGTGCTCGCTGCAGAACAGGCGGATGTGGTTGATCGCCTCAACTGATGCGCGAGCGATGTCAAGACCCTCATCCCGTCCACCGACCTTCAGGAGGGTAGGTAGCTTCGGCCACAGGTTCATCAACATGCCGGCGTTCGCTCCGCTAGACCCGGACCCACACTGGTTGGCCTCTAACAGAACCACGTTCAAGGTGGGTTCACGCCGCTTGAGTTCGATGGCAGTCCACAGACCGGTAAACCCGCCCCCGACGATGCAGACGTCGGCCCGGTCGGAAGACGACAACGGGTCGGCGGCCTCGGCGCGGGACGCTGTGCTTAAAGCATCGGTCATCCAGTACGACCTCGATGCGGCGTCATGTGCGGACGACCCGAATCCGGTAAGGGACCACGTCTGAACCTGCCCAAAGTGCATCGTCACCGGACCACCGTACGAACCGACCCGCGAGCGGATGTCCACTGATGTCGCAGATTTCCCCCGCCGTTTGCCTACCATCGGAAAAGGCGGGTGGCAGGCGCGTCGATCGGCCGCGGAGCCATGGCGGCGCATAGACCTCGCCTCGACCCCGCGGGGGGCAACGACCACAGATGGGCGTCGACCGGGGCGGTTTCGTTCGACTTCGCGTGATCTGCTGGCTTCGGTCGTCAATGGGCGTCGCGGCCGACTCGCCGGGTACGGCAAGTGCGCTAGCGCCAGGCGACGCCGCGACGCGCCTTGGATTAGCGGAGATCCCCGCGCCGCGCCGGACGACAGTACGGCGGGCGTCGTGGCGGTGGTCTCCACCCGCCGCCCCGACGCTTGGGTAGCACCACCTCCATCTCGCCATAAGACCGATGGACGTCCCGAGGTGGACATCATCGACTCAAATAAGTCGGAGCGGTCTCTAAGACGATCCAATTGGCGCAACGAAATTGTCGCCAAGGCCTAGCAGACCTAGGTAACTTCCTCGCATCAGAACTCTGGGTCTAAAGATTGCGAACTCCGAGTCGCGCCCGGGACGAAATTCAATTCGAGCCGCGGCCGCCATCGGCAAGAACCGAACTTTCGACTCACCCTGCTCCACTGCCCGCAGTCCGAAACCAGCCGGCGCCACTTTCCGAATTATTAGCCCGTGTGCGCCAGGTTCATTCAATTTCCGGACAAAGTGCTTGGGTCGGGGACCTCAAATGAATGGCAAATGCTTTGTCTGGCTGCGGCACCGTCACAAATGTGGCGATGTTCGTGGTCGTGTTAATTCTCCACGTGTCCCGACCGCGCCGACTCGAATCGATCCGCAGGCCGAAGCCAGGCGGCCTCATCGTCGCTCGACCCCGACCAACCACAAGAAAGACTTGCGATGTCAACCACGTTCGATGACCGCAGCTTGCGATTTCCGATCGGTGCCCAGCTGACGCTCGATGAAGTGGGCCGGGACCCGATCCGCCTAACTCGCCTGCTCCGCGAAGAGGAGCCTGTTTCTTGGCTTCCCAGGGCGGAAACTTGGCTGGTCTCCTCTCGCGAGTTGGTCGAGCAAGTCGTCCGGGACCATCACAGGTTCACGGCCGAATCGGAGGAGAACACTGACCGCGCGGTGCTCGGACCCACGATGCTCACGGTCGATGGTCCGCAGCACGATGTTCACCGGAAGCCCTTCGACCCGCCAATGCGAGCCGGGCATGTCGGCGCATTCACGGGGACGATCAATGCCCGCGTGAACGAGATCCTTGCGAACTTTGCGAGCTCTGGGACCGCTGACATCGTGCAGGACTTCGCCGAACCACTTGGTCTGAAGGTAGTCAGTGACGTGCTCGGCTTCGACTACCCAGAACCCGAGCGTATTCGGATGCTGCTCGCGGAACTGTTCGAGGCCATGCAACTTCACGTCGGACCGGAAGTCCGCGAGAAGGCCAACGCCGTTCGACGTGCGTTCGTTCCGGAGGTCCTGCGCACGCTTGAGGAGGCGCGCATGCGTGCCCCAGAGTCTGTGCTGGGGATGGTCGCGAACAGCAGCGCGGACGTGCCAGAAGAGGTGCTGGCGAACAACACCATCAACTTGATGTTTGGCGGTGTGGAAACGACGGCGACGCTGGTGACGACAACGCTCTGGACGCTCCTCAGCCATCCGAGGCAATTGCGCGAGGTCCGCGAGAACCAGTCGCTGCTCCCGCAGGCCATCGACGAATCGATCCGCCTGCATCCTGCCTTCGCCATCTCACTGCGGTGGGCTGCCGAGGACGTCGAGCTCGGCGGAGTCCGCATCCCTGCGGGCGATCGCATCTACCCGCTGCTGATCGCAGCGAATCGCGATCCCTCGATGTTTGAGCGTCCCGACGATTTCGACCTCCATCGTGCCAACGCTCGCCAGAGCAACTCGTTCGGCCGAGGACTGCACTTCTGCATCGGTCAGAACGTGGCACGACTAGTCGGACATCTTTCCCTAGCTGCTCTCCTGAGCCAATTGCCGGGACTTCGGCTCGACGAGGGTCACTCTCCGGGCCAGCCGACCGGCCTGGAATTCCATCGCCTTCCGGCACTGCGCGTTCTATGGGACAGGGAGTAGGACATGAAGATCGAAGTGGACTGGGCCGCTTGTATCAGTTCTGGCATGTGCACTGCAGCTGCGCCGGATCTCTTTGCGCTTGACGAGAAGTCGCAACTGCTCGTCCTAGTGGAAGGCGAGCTTGAAGGATCATTGCCTGGTCAAGCAGTGGAAGCTGTTGACGTCTGCCCCGTGCAGGCCATCCGACTCGTCGGCGAGCGTTGACCGGGCGGTCGGTGGTGGTCGTCGGGGGCGGAGTCGCCGGCCTTCGATGCGTCGAGGGGCTGCGACGCGAGGGTTCGACCAGCAGCATCACGCTCGTTCACGAGGAACGGATGCTGCCCTACGAGCGGCCACCACTGTCTAAGAAGGTGCTGACGGGCGAGCGATCGGTCGAGTCGCTCGAGTACCAGTCCCCTGACTACTTTCAGAGCCTGCAGGTCGATCTGGTGCAAGGCCCGGCCCTCGCCCTGGATTTGGAGTCGAAGTCGGTCCTGGTTGGGCCTCGCTCTTATCGATACGACGACTTGGTCATCTGCACTGGTGCGGCCTCTCGTCGATTGCCGACGACGGTGGTCAGCCCGACTCTGCCCGGCGTGTTCTACCTTCGGACCGCGGACGATGCTTCGAGGCTTGCCGAAGCGTTGCCACGCGCTAGGTCCGTCATCGTTGTCGGGGCGGGATTCGTAGGCTCGGAAGTGGCATCAAGCGCGCGCGCGATGGGCGCGCCCGTCACGGTGATTGAAGTCGCCCCCATCCCGCTCGCCCGGGTGCTCGGTGCAGAGATGGCTGCCGAGTGCGCGCAGTTGCATCGCCGAAACGGGACCACACTGATGTGCGGTCATGTGGTGACAGGCATCCGCGGGGACGGCGGCGTCGAGTTCGTTGAGCTCGCCGATGGAACGTTGCTTCCCGCTGATCTGGTGGTCGTCGGAATTGGTGCCGAGGCCAACGTCGAATGGTTGGTCGGCTCTGGCTTGCCGATCGGCGACGGAGTGCTATGCGACGATCGCCTTCAGGCCAGCGCGGACGGGGTCCACGCGATCGGTGACGTCGCAAGTTGGGCAGATCCGACCACGGGGCTTCGGCAAAGATTCGAGCAATGGACCGTCGCGATCGAGCAAGCGAAGTACGTTGCGCGGCAGATCGTGAACCCGTCGCGTTCCGAAAGCTTCACGACCAGTAATTACTTCTGGTCAGAGCAGTACGGCGTCAACATGCAGTTCGTCGGCTCGACCCTCCCCGGCGATGCCACGAGCGTCTGGGCAGCACGTGGCGAAGGTCGCCTATTCGCCCTCTACCGATCGCGGGAACGCCTGACGGCTGCTTTCGCGATTGATGCCCCTCGAGACTTGATGCGCGCCAAGGGACTGATCGAGTCGGGTGTCGGCTGGGACGCAGCGATGGAAGCTTTCCCCGGCCACCACTTCGACGAGGTGGCCGCGAGAAGCACATGCGAGACATCAGGAAGTAGGAGTCAGCTATGAACAGAGATGCGCGATCGCTCGTCGAAGGATTTTGCCGAGCCATTAACGAACGAAACCTCGACAGGTTCGACGATGTCGTCGCGTCCGACTATCGACAGCGTGAGCCTTCCCTGCCACAGGGCCGAGTAGGTCTGAAGGCGGCGATGAGTGGGTTCCTCGCAGCCTTTGCGGATCTCAGCGTTGAGATCGATGAGCTCCTCTTCGATAGATCCGTGGTTGGCGGCAGTTTCCGCTGGCGGGGAACTCATACCGGTGAGTTCCTCGGGATTGCGCCTACCAACCGGCATGTCGAGTTCATGGCGGCCGACTTCTGGGTCGTGCGCGACGAAATGCTGGCAGAGCACTGGGGCGTCACTGACGTCTCGCTACTCATTGACCTGAGCGAGAGCTGAACACCTGTACCCGAGCCTGAGGTGCGGTCCGACCCGAGTGCCGCACCGCGTCGCCCAGACCTCGGTCTTGCTTAGCGAACCCTTCAAGCAACGTGGAGTAGAAATGATGAACCGATTGTCGACGCAGGTCGGCGCGCTGGCGAGAACGTCATGACGTGGGCTCTTGGGAAACCTCCAACTTGTTTGAGTCGACGCGTTTTACTCCAGGCGACGGGACTCGGCGCTGGTGCGCTTGCCGTGTCTGCTTGTGCGTCAAGAAGGCACAGTGAGGGAGGTGGAGACCCGGCGTCGACAGGCCCCGGGGGTATTTCTCTCGCCCGTCCTGAGTCGCCGGTTAGCTTGCCGCTGTACGACGACAATCAGGCGATCAAGGGGGGCCTTTCCGCCGAAGCAGGACCGTTGAGCGTGTACTGCTGGACCGGGACAATTCCCAAGCAGACGTTCCAGTCCTTCGAGGAGCAATACGGAGTCGAGGTCAGGCCTACGTTCTACGGAAGTCCCGACGAGGCGCTACCGAAGATCCTTTCGGGCGCCATCGACTTCGACGTCTACGAGTGCTCCATGGAACAGCTCCCGATCGCAGTCGCGAATAAGATCATCCAGCCCGTCAACGACTCGTACCTGTCGAACAAAGCGAATATCTGGGGAGCGCTTCGAAGCCCCTGGTACGACGCTGAGGCGTCTTACACAATCCCTGGGTCCTACTGGACGACGGGTATCGCTTGGCGTGAGGATCTGCTTCCCGCCTTCGACCCGTCCTCATTTAAGAACCCGTACGACGCCTACTGGGAGCTCGATGGGGTGGCAGGCAAGGTGCAGTTTCTAGACTACATCCGGGACTGCATCGGAATGACGATGATGCGCAACGGTGTGGATGACATCAACTCGACAAACCAGTCCGATCTCGATGATGCAGTTGCCGCCATTCGTGAGCTCGTCCAGAAAACGCGGCTTCGACTCTCCGCCGACGCGTACCAGACCCTCGCCCAAGGAACAAACTGGATAGAGCAAGCCTGGGGTGCCGACGTCTATTTCGCAGGCTTTTATCTTCCGAAGGACGTTCCGCAGACAGTACTCAAGTTCTGGGCGCCGCAAGATCGCGCAATCGTCACCTCGGATACCTGGGTCATTAACCGTAAGGCGAGGAATCCTGTCCTCGCGCACCTCTGGATGAACCACCTCCTTGAGCAGCAGCATGCAGAGAAGATGGTGCAGTATTCAGGGCTCGTCACGCCGATCAAGGGGATGGAGGTCGACAACCTCATCGCCAACGGCATCATGGACGAGAGGCTGCTACCGGCTCTCCCCTCGCCGCATCAGATTGCAAACGGCGTGTATCACGCCCCGCTCAGCAAAGAGGGTGAGACGGCATGGCAGAACGCCTGGCTGGCCGTGAAGTCCGACGCGTGAAAAGGTCTGACTCAACTGGCTTGGCTTACCCGCGAGGGTTCTGGCACGTGCTGGGCAGCCCCGGGATAATCTGGTTCGTGCTTTGGGTCCTGGTGCCGGCATACACCATCGTGGCGGTGTCTATGGGTTACGTCAGTGACTCAATGCTACCGGTGCCGGAGTGGAACCCGCTCTACTGGAACGTGGAAACGCTCACGACCGTCTTTCGCGAGATGCGGCCTGGCGGAACGTTCTCCCGGGTAGTCACTAACACCGTTATCTACGTCGCGTGTGCGATGGCTCTTTGCGTGCTCGTGGGGTACCCAGTTGCTTACTACATCGCGAAACAAGCAGGGCGATGGAAGGCTCTTCTAATAGTCCTGTTGACCATTCCGTTCTGGACGAGCTACCTCATGCGAATGCTTGCCTGGATCGGATTGTTGGCCACCGACGGATACGTCAATCGCCTCTTGGTCGGAGTCGGTCTCCTCGATAACCCCTACGGGTGGTTGGAGGGCCACGGTTTCGTGGTCGTGATCGCGCTGGCCTATGGCTATCTGCCGTACTTCATCCTCCCCTTGCTCGCCTCGCTCGACCGCATAGACGACCGACTAATCGATGCGGCGAAGGACCTAGGCATGAATAGGCTCTGGACATTCTTGAGGGTTATCCTGCCCTTGAGTGCGATGCCGCTTGTCACAGCGAGCACGGTGGTTCTCCTGCCGATGTGTGGCGACTACTACACCACGACGCTCATGTCAGGTTCGCCTTCAACAGCGATGATCGGTAACCAGATTCAGATTCTTGCCCAAGGCGGGCCCCAGCAGAACGTAGGGGCCAGCATGGCGTTGTTACTACAGATCACGTTGATCCTGCTGTTGTCGTTCTATCTCTATGCCTCGAGCAAGACGAACAGGACGGCGGCACCCGTATGAGCGCGATAGGGAGTGACAGGCGGCGGATACGCCTTCCCAGATTGTTGGCCGTCTTTGTGTGGGCCTACATCCTGTGGAATCTCCTGCCGGTGGTATGCGCCATGGCATTCTCGTTCAACGCGACGCGGTCGAGGAGCGTGTGGCAAGGGTTCTCGACGCAGTGGTGGAGCGGAACGCCCCTGTCTCTCTTTGACAACGATGAATACGCGTCAGCTCTGAAGCACAGCCTCGAGCTCGCGGCGTGGACGACTGTGCTTGCCACTGCACTGGGAACAGTGCTTGCGCTCGCGGTCACTCGAATGAGGGGCGTATCGAAGCATCCGGTCAACTTCATACTCATGATTCCGATCGTGACCCCTGAGCTGATCCTTGCTGTGGGCCTATATCTCAGTCTCACCTTCATTACGGCGTGGCCATTTACCCTCGTGCACCTCGGTACGGCTGCACAAGTAGTTGGTCAGGTGACCTACACAGTCGGCTTTGTCGTGGTGGTCATCCGGGGCCGCCTCGGGGTACTTGGTGAGGGACTGGAGGCAGCCGCCCGCGACTTGGGTGCCGGGCCCGTCGCCGCCCTCGTGTTCGTGCTGTTGCGTTTGCTGATGCCGGCGGTGCTTGTCGGCGCGATGATCAGCTTCGCGTTCTCGATCGACAACTTCGTTATTACGGAGTACTTGGCGTCCGACTCGAGCACAGTGTCTATCCCGATGTACTTGTACGCGAACGCGCGCGGTGGGAACACAACGCCAGCGCTGAATGCCCTAGCCACGATCCTCGTGGTTATGACGCTGGCCGTCGTGGCGCTCGCGGGTCTCCTGTACCGGTGTGCCACCCGTCGCGAGACTGGCTCTTCCGATATCAGCAGCACTGTTGCGTTGGGTGCATAGGAGATATTCATGGTCAACGGTGAATTGGTCCTCAAGGGCCTGACTAAGACGTACGGCGATCAGACGGTGGTGGACCAATTCAATCTGAGAGTGGAAGCTGGCGAGTTCTTCTCCATCCTCGGTCCGTCTGGGTGCGGAAAGTCCACCACGTTGAAGATGGTCGGCGGCTTCGTGGCGCCGACGTCTGGACGTGTCTTCATTGACGGGAAGGACGTGACCGACCTCCCGCCGAACCGTCGATCGGTCAATACCGTCTTCCAGAACTACGCACTGTTCCCGTACCTAACGGTGCAGCAGAACGTCGCCTTTGGGCTTCGCCGCGCAGGGGTCGACAAGCGAGAACGGAATCGACGGGTCGACGAAGTGCTCGAACTCGTCCAACTCACGTCCTTCAGCCAGCGTAAGCCCGCCGAGCTCTCCGGGGGTCAGCAACAACGCGTTGCCCTCGCTCGGGCTCTGATCCTCCGCCCGGACGTGCTCCTCCTGGACGAGCCGTTGAGTGCGCTCGACGCGAAGATGAGGCGACAGCTCCAGCGCGAGCTGAAGGCGCTGCACCGCGAGGTCGGGACGACGTTCGTCTACATCACCCACGACCAGGAGGAGGCTATGACGATGAGTGATCGAATTGCGGTGCTCCAGAATGGCCGGGTTGAGCAGGTCGACGTGCCGTCCGGGGTGTATGAGCGGCCGCAGACGCTGTTCGTCGCCCAGTTCATGGGCATCTCCAACATGCTCCTGGCAACAGCGCGGCCTGCGGGCGCTGGCTGGGTTGCGCATCTCGGCAATGCCGAGTTCGCCATGACCGATTCTCCGCCAGCACAAGGAACGATTCAGCTGTCCATCCGCCCGGAACGACTCAGGATTCAAGACGAAGGAAGCGGTGGCGCCCTCAGTGGGTCGATCATCGACGTCTCGTACCTCGGAGGCGCCATGCACTACACGATCGCGGTCAACCCAGACGTCACCTTGCATGCAGCGGTCCCAAACGACGGCGTCCACCCGCTCCGCAGCATCGGTGAAAGCGTAGGTGTTCATCTGGCTTCTGAAGATCTTCGCGTAGTGGGTGATAGCCACCTTGCGGATGTGTCCGTAGAACATGCGGACGCCATTCCCGTGCTCTGATCCCGGCTGAGCGTGCCGAAGCGCAGTCTGAGGGCGAGCCGCAGGCGGGATATGTGCGTCGGATGTGCCGAGGGCAGGGTCGGACTGTCGCCTAACCCAAGGGATGTAGGAGTCAGGTCGCTCCGCGCACCATCACGTGAACCCTGTCCGACCGAAAGAGGCCGTCGCCAGCAAGGACGACATCATCGCTCGCCGGACACGAACTGGGGAGGCCTGAACGCGGTGACGGACGGATGCTGACCTTCTGTCGACGCGATCTCGACGAGAACCGTCATCGACGTCGGGCCTTGCGCCAGCTTCGAAGTCCCCTTGTCTCGGGTCAAGACGTTCGGGTTCCCATGCAGTTCCAACGTTCCGGCCTCGCCAGGGAACTGAGGGTCGAACCACGCGCCGGTCGCTAGTTGAGCGACGCCTCTGCGCACCTCGTCAGACAAGCAGACACCCGCAAGACAAGCGCCGCGGGAGTTGAACACTCGCACCGTGTCACCGTCAGCAATGCCCCGCTCGGCGGCATCGTCTCGATTCATGGTGAGAGGTTCCCGGCCGTTCACCTTCGACTCCAAGCTGGCCAACCCATTGTCGTACTGGCTGTGAAGCCGGGTCTTCGGCTGATTGGAGATCAGGTGGATCGGGTAGGTGGTGGCGAGTTCGGAACCCAGCCACTCCGCGGGGGGCATCCACGTCGGATGAGCGGGACAATCGTCGTACCCGTAGCTCTCGATGGTCTCCGAGAAGATCTCGATGCGTCCTGACGGTGTGGGCAGGGGATTACTCATCGGGTCGCTGCGAAGAGGAGCGAATGGATGCGGCTCGGCGGCTTCGCTCTGCAGCTCGATCGAATCCCCTGTCCAGAAGGATTCGAAGGGCGGCAGTTCTTGGCCGAACTGTCGTACGTTGAGGCGGGTCTGCTCGTAGAGATGCTCCACCCAGGCCTCTGCCGTTCGACCTTCGGTGAATTCGCGCCCAAAACCGAGCCGTTGCGCGAGGGCGGCGAAAACCTCGTAATCGGTGGGCACGCCGTCCGGAGGATTCACCGCGCGGTGCATGGGGGACAGCCACGGGTCGCCGGAGCCGACCGCGAAATCGTTACGTTCAAGGCTGGTCGCGATGGGGATCGCGATGTCAGCGAATTTGGCGCTGGGTGTCCACCACGCGTCGTGCACTACGACAGTCTCAGGGCGTTGCCACGCGGCCGCCAGTCGATTGAGGTCCTGCTGATGGTGGAAGGGGTTGCCACCACACCAGTAGATCAACCGAGTGTCGGGATAGGTCAACCTTGACCCGTTGTAGTCGAACGAGGTGCCGGGCGAGAGAAGCATGTCCGTCACTCGAGCGACCGGAATATAGTCCATTACCGGGTTGTGCGGCCGCGGCAGGCTAGCGACAGAGGAGCGGTCGCGCCAGTTGCCCACAGCGTGCTCGGCACCGTAACCGGCACCGAAGCCTCCGCCAAGCCGGCCAAGGGAACCTGACATGGCCGCGAGCGTGATGCCCATCCAGTAGGGCTGTTCGCCGTGGTCGGCCCGCTGAAGCGACCACGCAACTGAGATCAGAGTGCGCCGGGTCGCAATGCGCTTGGCGAGACGCCGGATCGTCTCGGCATCGATCTGCGTGATTCGTGCCGCCCAATCGGCATTCTTCTCGACGCCATCATTGCCACGCAGATAGGCCTCAAAGCGGTCGAAGCCGACGCAGCACCGATCGAGGAAGTCGCGATCGTGCAGACCTTCGATCACCATGGTGTGAGCCAGTCCGAGCATCAATGCGACATCGGTATTCGGCCGGATCGGCAACCAATCGGCGTTGATGTCCTCAGCTGCATCGGTTTTCAAGGCGCTCACATTGACGAAGTCGACTCCGGCGGCTCGACAGCGACGCTGCCAAGCACCGGCGGAGTGGCGACCGACTCCGCCCGCGTTCATCTGGCTGTTCTTCAGCGGTAGGCCGCCGAACGCAACGATCAGCTCGCAATGTTCTTCAAGTTCCGGCCACGGCGGGCTCCACCCGAAGATGCTCCAAGGAGTACCACCGATCACGTGTGGCAGAATGACTTCTAACGCTGCGCAGCTGTAGCTGTTGATTGAATCGGTGTAACCACCATTCATTGCCAAGAACCGGTGGATCTGGCTCTGAGCATGGTGGAAGCGTCCGGCGCTCGCCCAGCCATACGACCCGCCGTAGATGGCTGAGTTCCCGTGCTCGCTCGCGACTCGGTGCAACTCGTTGGCGACCAGGTCGAGAGCCCGGTCCCACGAGACTTCGACAAAGGGTTCGGACCCTCGTCTGTTCTCCGCACGGCGGGGCCCATGTTCAAGCCAGCCGGCTCGAACCGCCGGACGCAGTAACCGTGCGTCGTCGCGTAAAGCAAGGGGCATCCCCCGCCCAATTGCTGAGGGCTCGCCGTCGGCAGCATCGGGGTGTAGAGCGACCACGCGCTCGTCCCGTACCTCGACGCGGTAGTTGCCCCAGTGCGTTGCCGTAGGCGAAGTGCCAGTCAATTCGATCAATCCTTCACATGACGCTGGACGGTTGATCCCTGGTGGAAAGTGTCGTAGCACCCCGCTGGTGCCCATTGACCCACAGGTCGAAGTGCTGCCCTGCTGACAGCAGGGCAGCACTTCTGCCTGTCTTGAGGTGCCGGCTGCTGACGCGCCCGCAAGGCGGGTGGAGCGCCAGCGACAGCGCCTCGGCGAGCGCTGCCAGCGATGTTACGAGACGCCCCATACCTTCTTGAAGGCCGACTGATAGTCGATGTTGGTCTTCCATGTGCCCGAACTCGGCATGCCGTGGTCCTTATCAACGACAGCGAGACCAACGCCGGAGGGCCCCTGCTTCTGACCGGCAAGCAGTCGGTTGATCATGTCGGCGGCCGTCCAGGATTCATACCCCAAATCGATGACGTAGCCCGCATCCTGTCCGCCGTTGTCCCGGATTAACTGCAGGTTCGCTGGATAGCCGCTACCCGCAACGACTTCGAGCGAGTCATTGCGACCTGAGGCCATCACCGCGCCCGCAACTCCTAAGGTCATAAGGTCGTCGTAGGACACGGCAAGACCGTTAGCGTCCGGGTTACGCAGCAGCGCCGTCTGGACCCTCTCTTGTAGGGCGGAGCCCATATCGCTCAGTTGGATTGGAAGGTCGGTGACCTTGCACTCAGGGCACTCCTTCTTCATCGTCGCTGCGAAGCCTTCGTGTACGGCATTCGTGACGACGAGTTCCGCAACGCTCACCTCGATGACGTTCGCCTTGCTGCCGAGCTTCGATAGCAGGTAGTAGGCCTGCGATGCACCCAACGCCTTGGCCCAGTCAATGAAGCTGCCCTCGGAGAAGTTCAGGTTGTCTGCGAAGTAGCTCGGCGATGAAGGGTCCACATCACTGCAGTCCGCAGACTCTTGGCCCACGACCGGGATGCCGGCGCTCTTGGCCTCCTCAAGCGCCGTCTTGACGAGCGGGCAGTCGATCGACACAACCCAGATAACGTCGGCCTTCTGAGCGATTGCCTGGCGGATTCCTTCTTGGTACTGCTGGGGTTCGTACTTGCCGTCGAAGACACTGAACTTCCACCCCAGCGCCTCTGCAGCCTGCTTGGCGGCTGTGACGATCGCGGTGCCGGTCGGGTTCTGCACACCTGAGTCGACCATGGCCACGCGGAAGCCCGTCTGCGCCTTAGGGCCGGAGTCAGACGGGCTCTTGAACTCCCCGCTGCCGTATAGCGAATCCAAGACACTTGCCGCACTTCGCGCGACCGCGTCATCCGAGTTGCTCGAACTACTACTTCCACCGCCGCCTTCGGTACTACAGGCCGCACTGACACTCAACACTGCACACGCGATTACGATGCCCGCACTACGACGTACCCAGGCACGATGGTTCGAGAACATGCGGTCTCACTTTCAGTTCTGTGCGTTGATACGGGTGCTTGTCCCGTCGTCCTCTTAACTGCAACGGTTGCCGGGTCCGCGGGCGGAGCCCTGGACCGCCAATCCAGCGCGCTCGCCACCGCGTTTCGTCGGTGCCTTCCATCAAGGGGGTTGGGCGGACTGGTGGGCGCTGCCGATCCACGGCGAGTAGCGGCGCACCGCCAGCCTCCTCATCGCCGAGCTAGCTCTCACCTCACGATGTCAAGGCCCCGTTTCCTCAGGCGCGAATTGGGTCGGCCAGGAATCAGATCGTGCCGCCCGCCATGCCGCCCCGGTTTATGGGGTCCTGATCAATAGAACACTTTTGCTTTCGCTTCCATACAAGTTGGAACAACCACGGAGAAGGCGTGGCGTTTGGCCCACTGTGCTGATCTGATGTGGCCGCACCGCCGAGTTGGTTAACGCTCGGGGCGTGGCGGGCGGTCAGCCGGGAGTAACTTGCTTCCTCCGAATAGCCGGGAGCTGGTTGTGCCGGTCTGGGCGATGTGGTGTTTGAGGTGAGGTAGACGAGACCTCGGCACGTAGCCGCTCGGGCCCGGCGAATCGTCCGTCGTCAACTCCCGGGTGTCCTCGGCGGCCTCGCGTGCCCGGTTCACCCAGTTACCTCCGGCGCCGTCCTCAAACCGACGTCGGGGCGACCCCGCCAGTTTGTGGACTCTTTGACGAATCGCCCAGGGTATCGATGGTCATCTGCTCCCCCGCCTTGTCGATCGTTCGGCTTGCCTCGCGGCGTCACTGACTGGTCGCCTGCCACGAACCTGCGTCCGACGCGTTGGTGGCTGCATCGCTTCAACACTGCAACGGGAACGCTTCATGCGCGCAGAGCCATGTACAGCGCGTAGCTGAGCACGAACGTCTCCTATGGAATGCGGTGGGCGCCCCGAATTCTGCGCCGCGCTCGATGCGAACGTTCGACCGCCACGCCGAATCGCAGGCGGCGCGCCGCGTCGCTTCTCAAGCGTCAATCGGAGGGGTGGCGCTGAGTGGATAGTTGTCGGGAGCGCCAAGTCCTGCGCCAATGGGTAACAGGGGCAACAATCGACGCCGGGTTGCCGATCGTCGCAATTGTGTCGCGCGATCGACACCCATAGCCTCTACTGAACGCCGCAAGTGGGAACGGCGCTCAAGTTCCGAGGCTTGCCCGGCTGCTGGTCCCAAAGTCGCCCGTAAAGATCAACCTCCCTGCCGCCCTCCGGATTTGGCGGAGTTGGAGAGCCTCGTCGGCGCCGAAGCCGAGCCCATATGGAGGTAAAAGTTGGAGGTCGGATTCGCAGACGTGCCCAACATGGTCCGTTGGGTCTCACGAGTCGGCTCGGAGAAGGTCCTCGCGGACCTCGTCAACGCTCGGGCGAGCGCGCCAAGATCGTGGGTCCGTTGCATGCCTCAAGGCACGGGTCGTCGTACCGCCGTCTCACGCAGCTCGACGAGTTCGAGCGGTACATCATCGAGTCTCCCGCCCACAAGGGCCGTTCCTGATCATCTCGACCCGTCGGGACAGAAGCCTTACCCGCGTGCAGATCCAGACAATGGAGGACTACCTTCAATGGGTACCTGTCGAGGTGTTGACTATCGAGCCCGCCGGCGAATCCGATGCATGATCGCCGGCATCCACCTCTCCACGCGAGAGCGAGGAGTAGTGCCTCCGGCCGGTAAACCCACTTCCGACTCGGCTGCCGTGCAGGTTGCTTCGAGTACGCAAACGGCTCAAGGGCGTCGCTAATGCCTCTGACGTGGAGAGACTCCATCGGGCGTGCAAACCCGCATCCCTCGCTGGCGGTGGACCAAAGTGTCGGGCCCGCAGCATCGGAGTGCAATCCACCACCTCACGACTGGACGTCGGCCGCGATAGAAACAAGGAAGCTGCAGCGCCTCGCCGATACGTGCGTCGAGGACGTCATGGTGCGCCCGAAGATCCATCCCGTCACTGCGACCGTGCAGGACGCCCGTGAGCTATTTGAGGACGACCACGTCCACATGATTCTTCTGGTCGACGGCGACAGACTTGTCGGCACCCTTACCCGTGACGACCTCCCAATCAACCTCGACGGACGTCGTGCCGCGGCGGGGTTCGCGAAACTGCGCGATCGCACGATCGGGCCAGCGGCCGGAGCAGAAGAGACACGACTAGCGATGATCGCGGCGCGCCAACGTCGGCTTGCAGTTGTTGACTCCGATCTGGTCCTGCTCGGGCTGCTGTGTCTCAAACGCCGACTGCATGGTTTCTGCGTTGACCCGGACGTCGCTTCGAGAGAAGCCGAACGACGCCTACGGCGCCTCGCCTGCGTCCTTCCTTAGACCCGCACTGCCTGATCAGGTAGACCCGCGGGCCCGCGCGGGATTGCTGGAGAAGTTGGGCATCGATTCTCAGGACTTGCTCGAGGACCTTCCGGGGGCCTTCGGGACAAGTTGGGCGAGTTGGTTGGTCTGGATAACTGAGTCCGGGTTCCGGCCGGGGCTTGACAGTGCGGTGAGCGACCGTCCGGCTGACAGGCGGGGCGTCGGGGAGGAGCGTCCTGTCCTGTTGAGCTGGGGATGCACCCATGATCTGATTCGCAGGCGAGTCGACCAGTGCGTGGTCCGCGTCGCATTCACCAACTTCAAGTTCGAAGTACAGCCCGCCCTCGCGAACGACGATGACAGCTTCGACTCCTCCGACACAGCTGCGAAGAACTGGAAGGTGACCAAGCCACGCCTAGAGATCCCCGAAACGATGGGCCCTGATCAGCAACACGGACTCCAGACCATATGTCCCCCTTCCTTCTTTGCCATCTATATATGGTACATATTGCTACATGCAATCCGAATCAGACGTCTCAATTTCTGACGCGTCGGAGATCGCCGGGGTCTCCCGCGACACCATCAAGCGACGGCTTGCCGCCGGCGACTTCCCTGGTGCTCGGCGAAGCATCGGGCCCGGTCCGGGCGGACCTTGGCGGATCCCGATCGACGACATCAAGGCTGCGGGCCTGCTGTTTGACCGTGAACCGAGCTACGAGGTCGTCGGCGATGACCTCGATCTCCGGACGCAGCTCGCAGTCGCCCAAGCTGAGTTGAGGGCCTTGCGAGCACACAACGCGGATCTTCGTCGATTGACCGTCTGCAGCTGCGAACGTCGGATTGGCGACGTCTGAGGACTGCAGTACAGACGTGTCTTCGGTCCGCCGATACACGTCGGCATGACAGCAATTCTGTGCACCGGGTGGACCGACCTCGTCTGCAGTCGCGGCGCTAACGGTCGGTCATTGCGAGCAGTCGACCCGTCGGCGTTTGCAACTTCGTTTGCAAGCGGCGCCCAATCTGCTCTAGAGCGCCAGGTTGCGCGAGCCCTGACCTGCGCCTTTTGGCGGGCACTTGCTTCCGGCTACATCTATGAGGGAACGCTCGGCCGGCTTGGAGCGCGACGCGACGGATCCAGTCAGATCGGCGAAACCGCAGGTCAGACGCACTATGCCGTTTCGGGAGGACGCTACGCAGGCGTCGCCGAAGGTGCGGCGTTCGACGTCGCGTTTGCAAACTTGCAAACGCGATCTGGTGCAGTCTGGGGCACGCCTCCTCGACGCAAGAGGGTGTCCTCCCGCTCGGTCCTGAAGCAACGCCCTAGTCGTCTGGTGCAAAGAGTCGCTGCCTCTGTGGCCAGAGGGGGCGTCGGATGAGGACGGAGGTTGGCGTCACTCAAACCGGCGGCACCTATCGCGTTCAGCGAAAGCGAGGGGACCACTCGATCCGCGCCTCGTTCGAGACCCTTGCCGAAGCCAACGCTTACTCGCTCGCGATCGCAGCAGCATGGGCTGCCGGTGCACAAGCACCGTCTCCGGAGGAGTTTGCGTCGGGCTACGCCACACCGACTCGTTCGCCCGCCGACCCCTCCGTGCCGACTCGCCTCAACGACCTCGTTGAGGCAGCGATCATCGCCCACCAGACGAACAAGCACCTAGACGAGGATGGGGTGCCCAAGAAGCAGCGCGGACAGTGGCGGACGCACGGCCTCGGCTTCTTCACGAACCCGGACGTCCGGAACCTGACGCGAGCTCGCGTCCAAGAGTTCTCAATCCATCTGTACGAGAAGCGTCTCGATCACAAGACGGCCAACGAGCACCTGCGCCTTGTCCGGATGGCATGTGGTCTCGCGATGGAACTCGGCCTGGTCCCCGCAAATGTCGCGACTGGAGTCATGGGTCGTCACCAAGACCACCCGCTGCAGCCGCGCGACCGCGTCCAGCCTCGACCGCTGACCGTCGTTCAGGTCAAGGTACTTGCCGCGCAGTTTCCGTCCTGGCTTCAACTCGCGGTGTTCCTCATGTACGTCGCCTGTCTTCGGCTGAGCGAGGCGTTCGGCATCGAGCTCCGCGATTGGAACTCGGAGACACAGACGCTTCGCGTGCGCCGACAAGGCGGCCTCAAGAAGAACGAGGGGAAGCGAGATCCCTTCCGTGCGGACGCGGCCGACGGTCGATTGAAGAACCGGAGCAGCCGACGCACCATCCCGGTCCCGTCCGCCCTCGCAGAGATCATCGACCTCCATATCGAGGCGAACCACGGTCCTCGGCCCACCGCTCCGACAGATGAGGAGCAGTGGCTGGAGCGGCGACTCATTCGAACACCGGGGATGCCGAAGCCGCGCAACACCGTGATCGTCAATCGATGGGAGAACGCACTGCGCGCGGTCGGCCTCGACTACGACACGATCGGATTCAAGATCGACCGACACTTCCTGCGCAAGTCGGGATCGACCGTCATCGGGATCGGCGACATTCGCGGCAAGTTGTGGAGCGCCTACCTCGGACATCAGACTCCCGCCGAGTTCGGCGGCTCCCTCACCACCGTGCGCCACTACTTCGACCTCCCGGATCAGGAACTCATCGCGGTCGCAGACCGCTGGGAAGGCGTCATCCGAGAAGAAGCCGGCGACCTCCTCGTTGCGGAGGAGTGGACTGGGGCTTCCCACATGACCATGCAAGAAGTAGCCCAAGTTCTTGGCGTCCACGAGACCCACGTCGGGTGGCTCCTGCAGAAGGGCCACCTCCTCCCGGCGCCCGAGGATGAGGTCGCGTCGTGGCGGAACCTCGCAGGAGTCCACCGGTTCGAGAACCGGATCATGGTCGCCGGTCCGAGCGTTCATGCGGAGGCGGAGCGTCGGCACCGGCGGCGAGCCCGCATGACTGAGAAGGATGTTGCTCGTGAGCTCGCCACATCGGTCCACTATGTGAAGTGCCTCCGTGCTCGAGGGTGTCTACTCGCCGAGAAGGATGACGACGGTAGCTGGGTCTACGAGCCGCGCAAGGTCGCCCAGGTCGCCGTGCTGCTTGGCGAGGAGAACGCCCAGGGACATCTATACATGGCGCCCGCGGAGGCTGCCGCACAGATGCGCCTCACGCAGCATCAGTTCGAGCGTGTGTACGGCGACCGGGTTGGTGGCCGAACGCTCCTTCTCACTCAGCAGCGTCAGTACCTTCGCGCCGACGTAGAGGTTCTCAACCGCCACAACGCCAGCGCTTAGCCGTGCGGTCAACCCTGGGTACGGCCAAGTCCGAATCGCGCCGATATAGGACGCGAGCGATCGTGTCCGATGCGATCCGGAAGCCCTGTCCCAAACTAGAGGAAGTCGTCGTGCATCACTACGTCACCGATCTCCCAGCGCCACTCACGATCGCGCTGAGCCCAACCTCTGAAACCGTCGCCTGGCCGGGGACAGACGCCCGCCTCTGTGAGTCGGTGGTGCAGGCCACGAGCCCAGAGTTCCCCGGGCATTTAGGCGCGTCGGCAGCGCTCGAAGAGGCTGTGTGGGAACTGATCGAATCCATCCTCGACAGCCAGCCGTTGGCTACGGAACTCGTGGATGCGCTCATCGATGCGGGCTACGACCAGGACGTCGTCGACGCCTGGAGCCGAGAAATGCGCGGCCCCGCCTTGAGGCGACTGCGCTCTGACGCTGATGAGGCGCTCGAGACGCTGCACGCCTACTCCGTGGCCGGAGTGCCGGCACTCGCCGCGAGCACGTACTTCGCCCTCGCACTCGACCCGGGCGTCGCAAGCCGCATTCATGCGACGGGTCGAACGCTTCAGGAAACGAGCGAGTACGTTCACATGCTTGATCGGGATTGGCTCACGCCTAGCGAGTTCATGTCGTGGCTCCTGTCCGATGTCCCTGTCGAACGAGCCGGGATCTACGTGAACAGGATTCCCCTCGAGGATGCGCTCGCATGGGAGGAGGTCGTAACCGAGCTCAACATCTCCGACTCAGAACTCGCCACCCTTTTTCGGCATCGGATCTCCCGCGCATCCGTGCGATCAGGATTGCCGATCCAGCGGCTCGCTACCTACGCGGAGTGCCGAGTTCGTGACGATGAGACCACCCGTTGGGAGACCGTCGCCACGAGATACGGGATCTCCGATGAAGATCTTCGCGACGTCCTGCTCGCCGGGTTCTCACCCTCCGACGTCGAGGAATGCCTGGCGGAGTCCACGGACTCTGGTTCCACAGTCGGCGATGCGGCTCGCACGCTACTGGCGTTGCGCGGCGTGCCGAAGGGCGATCCGTGGGCTAGTCCTGCCTATCAACTACCGCTGTTCTGACGGGTCGGCCATGTCGATCCCGAAAGACCCGCCAAGGTCGAAGCAGGCGCAGATCCCAGTGGCCGGTTGCGGACACGGGCATCACAGAATCGAGATGTACCGCCGAGGATGCGCGTACGCGACGTTCATGACTCAAGCCGCTGCTGCGGCTCAGGCCAACGACCACCGAGCGGCAGCTCGACACGTCGGGGTCGCCGACGGAATCCTGTCTGGACTCGAGCACGCAGACGTAGATGAACTCCGCGACTTCATCGCCGGCCTCGCTAGCGCGACAGAGGCCGGGGTTTTCAATACCGATAGGTGACGTGCATGTTATGCCCCTGCCGTTGTCGCAGAGGCTGACGATCGAACGACAAGCCGCCAACCTACGCATGGGAATTGGTAAGGCGGTCCCTACAGGTCGTATGGCGAAGTATCCGTTCGCGAAAGTCTCCGGCGGCGACCGCGTCGCGCATCCGACGCTCCTACTGAGTAAGCAATTCCCAGTACAAGCGCACAGATGTTGAGGAACTGTGCGCTGCGCCGTGGGTGCCTGACTCCCTAGGTTGACCTTCAGGCACCGGACTTATCGCGAGGGCTCGCTACCCCCGAGCGCGAGGTACTCACGAATTTTTGCCATCACCGCCACCGGATCAGGGCCATTGCTACCGTCCCGAAATGTGATCGACCAACCATTCCCCGAATCGGCCGTGTAGCTGATGATCCAGTACGAGTACGCAGGCTCGACGAACGCTCCGTAGTCGCACTCAGGACTCGTTCGACGACTCGCGCTGACCCTCTCACATGCAGAGGTCCAGGGCTTCCCGGACAACGCCTGAAGAAACTCCATCGCAGCGACCTCATCAGCTTCTTCACTCACGCGGACACCCTCGACAAGCTCAACACTGCTCGCAGTTCAACTCCCTGGTTGGACAGTTCACGAATCGGTCCATCTCGCATCCCGCAGTCGACGATCTCTACGTCTCGTCGGCCCTAGCCAGACCCTCGATGCCCGCCGTGACCTCGTGCCCCTCGTCAAGTGGCTCGTTCACTCCGACCGCTGCCAATGCCGCGATGATGTGCTGGCTTCCGACGACAAGCGCGGCCGAGGGGGACGGAGCTAGAACAGCCAGTCCAAGCGATAGCGAGTCTCCGTCTATACCAACGAACGCCGCACAGCCTCCGTCGAGCTCGCGAGAAGAGGTGGTCAACAGCCTGTCGAGAAGCCGCTCAACGAGCGTTTCGTCAAACGCCGCTCCGACCTCAACCCATCGCCAGACCGTGTGTGGGACCGGCGCCAGAAGAAGTGATGGCGCCTCAACCTCGAGACCGCCGGCAAGGGCGATCAGGGTGCTAAGTCGAGGGTTCGCGAGCTCGCCGGTAGCTGTGCGTCCTGACTCTAAGAGCTGGTAGTGGTTCCGGGTGATCCCGGAGGCCTCAGCGAGCTCGGCTTGAGTGAGGGACCTCGCCTTCCGCAGAGAGGCGAGGTTCGAGCAGAGGTGCTCCACCAATGCGCGCTGTGCCGATTCGCTTGCATACACGGCGTCAATCTATGTCGAGAGTACCTGCGGCGGCAGTTGCGTCCGGTTCGCGGTGTAATGACGCGCGTTCACGGTTCCTCAGGAGAGGCGCTGCTGGGGCTTCTGGTGTGAGGTCAGTCGATGGTCCAGTCGATGGTCCAGTCGATGGGGTCGACGTGGCGGCTCCCGAACCAGCGAACCCCTGCTCGCCGACCGCTTCTGGTCCTCGCCCAACCTGCTCATCACGCCGCACGTTGGCGGCCCGAGCAGCGCGTTTCAGCCGCGGGCAGAGCGTCTGGTCCGCCAACAGCTCACCCGGTACGCGCGGAGAGGCGCCGTCGAGCGTCGTCGGGCTCTAAGCCTGCGGCTTAGCTCGTCGCTTCGGGGATCAGACCGTACGGCGGGTCGTCCGCATCTCGGGTAAACCGGCACACGACGTCCTCGGCCACACTCGCGGGCGGGGTGTTGTCGACGACGATCAACTGCGCGCCGACCCCGTCCGTCGCCAGCCACGTCTTCGCATGTGCGTAGAAGTTCTCGATGAGCGCGGCATCGGCGAAGTCTTGGTCGCCGTCCTCGGCGGCCTTGTGTCCGAGGTTCTTCTGCGGGCTGTCGATGACCAGCAGGCCAGGAGCATCTGCCTCGCGCTCGTGGGCGATCTCCCAGAGCGCCAAGCTCCAAGCCAAGCTGATGAGGACCATGCCTCCGCTACTCGCCGCTGTGTACGGCAGGTCGCGGACGTGGGGAACTAGGTCGTCGCCGATGTACGGGTTGGCGAGCTTCGGATACCCGATCGCCGCGAGGATCTCGCCGAAACGTTCCGACAAAGCCCGGATCACGGCTCCGCGGTCGGCTGTCTGCTTCAGCTGGCGGCTCTCACTGAAGATCCGACGAGCGTTCAGGACGAGACGTTCGTGGTTCGCGTCCGCCTCGGCGACGCGGTCCCACGCCTTGACGCCCGCCTGCGCCGCTTGTGCCGCTAGCCGAGCCTCAGTGATTCTCCGCGTCAGCCCGTCGCGAAGCGCGAGCCAAGGCGCTGGGCTGTTTGTGATGTCATCAACGGCCTGCGCTGCGGCATCGGCGGCCGCGTCGGCCTCGATGCTCTCGTCGACGAGCACACGCAGGTGGGCGTCAAGCCGCGCCACGTAGTCGTTCAAGCTCTTCAGCCGCTTGCTGATCGCACGCAGCTCAGCCTCCAGGACGGTGTTGGGTGCGGATGCCGCATCGGCTGCGTCGCCTTCGGCCCCTGCGGGGGCCTCGACCGTCGAGTGGCACAGAGAGCAAGTTCCGTTGGTGACGGTCGGTGCATCTTCGAGGTCGTTGAAACAGGCCGGACAGATCACGACCTGAAGCGGGTCGAAGAGACGCTCTGCGTCCAGCAGGAAGTTCAGCTTCCGCTTGTCGTCGGCGTACTGGCCTCGCAACGCGTCGAGGCGATCGATGAGGCTTCGCCGGTCGCGGGTACGGACCCGGGCTGCGGAAGCTGCCGACTGCGCTTCGACGAGCGTTGCCCGCATCTCCTGAGATGCCTGTTCGGTGCTGCGCCGTTGGCTGTCGAGGGCGGTCAGCTCGTCCTCGAGCTGGTCGACGAGGGCTTCGGCTTCAGTGAAGTCCGCGGCGAGCACCAGCGCGCCACGTGGGTGTTCATCGTCGGCGATCCGCCGGAACGTGTTGGCACTCAGCTCCGCGGCACGGGCCGCTTCACGCGCGAGCCGGAGGCGACCGGCGAGCACGGCCTGTTCGTTGTTGTGGACCCCGAACATGGCGTCGATCGTCTGCCCGAACTTCTGCTTCACCATGTGGTGGGCGTTCTCGAAGACCAGGTTGGTGCTGCCGAGGCGGTCGTTCGGGACGAACATGACCCGGAAGACGTCCCGGATGCTTAGCAGTTGCGTGGCGGTGTCCGGGTTTGTCGCGGAGTCGGGAAGTTCGATGCCGTCGAGATTGCAAGAGCTGAGGACGAGCTGGGACAGGCCGTCGGGGTCAGAGGTGGGTTCGGTGCTCACACGGAGTTCGGCGGCAGCGTTGATGTCAGAAAGCCGGGTCCCGCGCCAGACCGAAGCGAACTTCGAAGGATCGCCGGTCGCCGCACGTTCGATGACCGTCGGGTCGCCGTTCAGCTCGGTCTCGATGACGGCTGCACGGACTGCAGCGAGGACTTCAGCGTGCTGGGGGTGCTCGTTGTCGCCGAGGCAGTACTTGATGAAGTCGATGATGCTCGTCTTGCCCGTCATGGCCGGGCCGGCGATCACTGACAGGGGACGGAACGTCTCGCCGCCCTTGGGGCGGAACCCGGTGCCGTACGTCTTGTCCGTTCCGGTGGCACCCGCCAGACGCAACTCAGTGATGCGAATTCCGGTGGTCACGACAAGTCGTCTCCCTCTGCCTCGTTGCCGCCGACGGCTTCGGTCTCGTAGCCGTCTACGTCGTCGAAATTGGGGGGCTCTTCGTCGGGGAGGTCCTCGGCGGGAGCTTCTGTGTCCTTCACGTCGTCCAGGAGGTCGACGAGCAGCCAGGAGTGGCCCAGCCACTCCTCGACCGATCGTTCAAGCGCGGCGTTCGACTTCGTCGCGAGGCGACGAAGAACGATCTCTGCCGACTGCCGGTACGCGTCGGCGTAGACCGAATTCAGGTCGTCAGCAACTGCTTGTCCCGCAGAGGTGATGCCGTAACCGTCACCGGTCAGTGCCACCAGGCCGTACGCGACGAGCTGTGCCAGGTCATGCTGAAGGCGCCGACGACGAGACATGAACCGCGCCCCGGAGCTCGCGTAGGCGAGCTGGACCCTGGTGAATCCAGCGACCTCGAGGGCCGCGCGATCTGCACGATCGCGCGGCTTGTCACCGTCGATCACGATGTACGGACTGTCTGCGAAGAACTCGTAGTAGCCCAGGCGGTCGACCGAGGGAACGAGGCGCCCGGAGTTCTTCGCGACCGACAGCAGGAGCAGCATCCGGGCGCGCCGAAACGTCTCGCTGTCCTCCGGGATGAAGGAGCTGACCTCATCCCAGCTCTCGTCTGACACTTCGTCATCCAGTTCGTTCGACGTCACGCGGTCTCCACCTCCTCGGCCGCCTCGTCCACATCGACGCTGCTGCTCTCAGCCCCGACCGCCGACAGGCCCTCAGATGGCCCCAGCGTCACTGTGCTCGCGACGATCACCGGCGCCGGCGGCTTCTCGGCCGTGGCGAGTGCGTGAGCCTTCGCAACCTCGCGCCAGTCCGTCACCCAGCCAGCTCGCACGTTCTCGACTAGCCGGTGGGCAGTGCCCTTCTTGTGCGCGGGCCGCAACGTGATGCCAGGCGGGTCCGCGCAGGTAGCCGCCTCGTTGACCACCAAGTCCACCAAGTGCGGCATGCGACCGTCGGCGGGAGCGGATGGCGCTTCGTTGTTGAAGTGCTTCTCCCAGATCTCCTGCACTTCAAGGTGCAGCTCGTCCATCGACGCCAACGCGTCGTCCTGCCCACGGGCCTCGTAGTCGCGGACCAGCACCTCGGTCGCGTAGAAGATCGCGCACGCAGCGTCGGTCTCGGTCCTCCCGGCGGCTCGGAGCTGATGGAGAAACAGTGCGCCCTCGAACTGGGCGACGTCATCGGGGGTCTGTACGGGTTCAGCGGCCGGAACCGAGGTGCCGGCGGACACCGGGGGCAGCGTGTGTGGAAAGTACTCGCGGCGAACGTCGATGGCGTCCGCCCGGATTAGCTGGTGGCGTAACTCCTCGCCGTTCCAGAGGTCGATCGCGATCCCGGTCTTCTTCTCGTTCCGCTTCGCGAACCCCTCGAACCACGTCATCTGATCGGGCGGCAGGGTGCATGGCACGACCAGCGTCCAGCGCTTGATCGTGTACTTCTTCGCCGCGGCGTTCTTGACCGCATCGTTGAAGGACGTCCGGACCTGGTTCTGCGAGTGCTCCGTCCAGGTCATCACGAACTTCGACTGCCAGATCCGAATGTCACCGCCGGCCAGCTGACCGACGAACGTGTCGATACCCCAGTCGCGGCCGCCCGCCCCCTCGACAGACGTCGCATCCGGGTGCTGAACCTTCACGAGGTTGGTTACGAGCATCTGGAAATTCGCCCGGGCACCGCCCGGAGTGCCGGCGTCCTGCTGGAACCGCTGAAACAGCAGCCCCGGTTCGGCAAGCACCATCAGCGCACCACGGGTCCACGGCCGGCAACCGAGCTGTCGACGGTGCCCACATGGAGCAGCAGACAGCGCTGCACCGGGCACCTGTTCATCGGGGGCTCCATACGTGACGGTCTGGGGAAGCGTCGTAATCCGAGTGGGTTGGTTGGCATGTTAGAGCCCGGGCTGCACCCGTGGTCGTCGATGACCGCACAAAGTCCGGAGTCCGTGCCGGGAGTCGCGCTCGGCGTCGTCGTCGAGACTGGTAGGTCAGGTTGCCTCGAGGTCGTCGACGCGTCCAGCTCGCGGTGAAGTGACGCACATGCTGGGGCCGCGCGCTCGCCGGCCAGTACGCAGAACTCGTTGCCGGAGGAGAGCGGATCAATAGGACGGGTCACGGAGCCTGTGGAGGAACGCGGCTGGGTTGTGCTGGCCGATCCGGAAGGCAACGAGTTCTGTGTGTTGCCTCGACGCCACCAGCCACCAGCCACCTAGCCCCGGTAGCGGGCCGCTTCCTCGAAGGTCGTCAGGTAGGCCGTCAGCGCCTCTTGCGAACGCACGGTGTCGCCCCCGAAGAGGCCGCCCTGCAACGGCTTCCAACTGCTTCCCTGGGCCTGCAACTCCCGTTCGAAGTCCTTGACCGGATTGCTGTAGCCGTGCCCGGATCGCCACGTCGAGCGCCCGAACCAGCTCGACCGGGCACGCCACTTCGAGCTCTCGTTCGATCCGAACTGTTGTGTCGCACTGTCCTGCGAGAGCACGCCCAGCATCACCTCAGCGCGGTCGAACTCGGCGTCGTACATCTCCCCGTCGGCGATCTGGTCAGCGAAGATGGGCCTGAGGACAGCATGAAGCCACTCGGCTATTGGCGTGTGGTACTTGCCGACCCGTCGCTGAGTGAACTGCGCTAGGGCGGTTTGCGGGTCTTCCCCCGTCAGTTACACGCGGGCAAGGGTGCAAGTCACGGACCAGTTGGTGTGCTGGAAAGGCTCGTACGGGCTGGTTCCATCAAGCACCGGGATGAAGTCCCGACTGTTCTGCTCCTTCACGGTCGGATCGACGACGAGTGCCTTGAGGTTGCCCCACCTGCCAGCCGCCGTGCACGCGACACCCGCCGTCATGATCGCGGCCACGCCGGGTAGGTGTCGCATATCGAGTAGTGCCGTCACCCCGCCCTCCACCTTGTTGGCGGCGGACACGATTGACCGCAGCCCGGCGATCCAGGGATCAAGGGACTCCGGGGAACCCCAGCGTGCAGCGACCTGGAGCGACTCGCAGAACGGCTCCACCAGGGCCCAGTAGTTCTGGGCCGTCGTCACGAGCGACTCGACCTGCTCCTCGTTGGTTCCGCTCAGGTTGTCGACGGGGAAGACGTCTCGGTCCTTCATGGTGTTGACGACGCGCAGCGCTTCCTGGGAGACCAGCTCGTCTAGCTCGATCCGCGTGGAGGAGTCGAGGAGCATGTCCTTCGTGAGGCGCTTGAGCAGTTTGCCCCGCTCGGTGTCGACGGCCTGCTCGACGGCGGCAAGGGTGCTGGCGGAGTTCAGGCGCTTGTCGCCCATCACGTTGTGGATCGTCGTCACCAGAGACGCGGCCTGAGCCGCGTGGGCCTCGCCGAAGAGGTCGACGTAGTTGAGGTCGCTCAGAGCTCGGCCCGCTCCGAGGTCCCACTCCGGGATGTCGCCGGGGTCGAAGCGGACGGGAATGAGCCAGGTTCGCCCGGGTGGCATCTGACGGAACTCCTCGGCCGCGAGCGTCAGTTCCTCGTTCATGTGCGACTTGTCGCGAGCGCGAGACTGATCCGAGAAGCACGCGAGAAACACCAGGGAGCCGTCGCGGATCGCCTGGCGGATCTTGGCCTTCCAGGCATCGCCCGGCGCGAGCGACGTACGGTCTCGCCAGTACGGGATCTGAGCGGCCTCCAAGACCGCGCACAGTTGGTCAACCTGCGTGGAGTTCTCGTGGACGTAGGACACGAAGACGTGTTTGCCCGTTGAGTCGTCAGTCATCGCGGGATGCCTTTCCGGAGCGGGAGCCAGGTGGAGTCCCGAGGCCGCAGAGCGTAGTGGCCGCTACCGACAGTCACGACGGTTTGGGCACCTGGATAGGCCGGACCGACAGTGCGCGGGACAACGACTGATACAAATGCACGCTCGGTGGCACGATGAGCAGGTCGGCAGGCCACGGACAAGGAGCCCTCACCGCATCACCCTGGGTCACGGCCAAGGAGCCGCGCCGGACGCCGCCATACCGGCTGATCGCTGAGTGGCGGAGCAGGCTGGAGCGCCTTCGACCTGGGCGCCACTTCACTCGCCGTTTGGCGAGCTGATTGTTGGTGACCTGAGGCAGGAGGTAGGTGCCGGAGGCGCGATCCGAGCGTGGACCCGCCCAAGGAGGGGCTCCCTCGGAGTTCGACACCCAGGGCGGGGACGACTGGCACCTCTCCCGCGCGCAGATCCAGTACGCGCGAGCTTCAGGGCGTACTGCTCGCAAGCACGCACGGGTCGTACAAAGCCGTTGCGGTGGCTGGGAGACTTGGGGAGTGACCAGCGCGGACGAGAGCGCCAGCGGGAGCGGTGGCGACGACACCCCCGATGCGGGCATCGACGACGACGCCGACATCAACTTCGACGACCTTGAGGATCTTGAGGACGAGTTGCCTCCGCCGCCGAAGCCCTACGTCTTCGACGAGGGCCATGGACCTCTTGCCGGTGGGATCATCGACGCCGCCTTGAGTGGTGCACCGGACGGCCCTGACGGGTGGGGCCTGGTGGAGCAGGTGCTGAAGGACCGCGGCGACGTGACAGACGAGGCGCTGTCGCGCGAGCTGTCCGCCATCGGCGGCCGCAGCCTGTCGACCGGCAACCTCACGAACCCGGACACCACCTTCGTCGCCGATCGCATGTGGCCGAGGCCCGCCGAGGCTACCGAAGACGTAGTCAAACTGTGGCGAGCAGCCCTCGATCACGCCACCGATCCTGCCTCCATCGCCCGGCTTGAGGAACTGCTTATCGTCTGCCGCGACGGCAACGTTCCCGCCCGCGCCCGCAACGCAGCCCTCAGCTACTTGGCGTCCGCCAAGTCACTCGACGACGACCTCGCCACGTGTGCCTACCTGACCCGCGCATGGTCCATCGCGCGACGCTTCAAGTTCATCGACGTGGAGGCCGCCGTTCTCGACGACATCGAGGAAAGGGTCACGCACCGGAAGATCCGGGCACACATGGGGCGCGTCATGCCGCTCGTCGCCGTCTTGTGCCAGACCCCAAGCGACCAGACCCGGCTGCCGGCCCAACACGAGCTTGCCGAGCGCGTGCTGGCGGACGTCGTGGCCGTTGAGACGATGCATCACATCGTGGCTGCCGCCAGCGACCTGCGTCGCAAGATCATCGTCGCTGGCCCCGACCAAGACGCTGCCCATAAGACGACGCGTCGCGACGAGCTCGCTGCTCTTCGGCGCATCGCTGACGTGAAGGGCCGCGAGCCGATGGTGCGGCAGTCGCACCTCGAGACCGCAGCCAAGTACGCCACGAACTACAACATGCAGTCCGAGCTGCGCGAGATTCGCCGCGAACTCGAGGCCGTATCCGCCCTCGTCAAGCTCGCCAAGATCTCGACCTCCGCACACATCCCGTCGTGGATCCCAGAGCTCGAAGTGCATCGGTACACCGTCGGGTACGACTGGGCTCAAGGACTACTGCACTTCCTTCTCTCGCCCGCTCCCTGTGGGGACATCGTCACGATTAAGGCGAACACGCGCTCGCGCGGCTTCGGGCTGCGGCACTTGTTCAACACGGTTCTGCTCGGAGCGGACATGCTGCCGCGCAAGACGCTGGTGACCGACGAGGAGAAGTACCACCACGACGACTGTCAGCACGTATCGATCGCATCCGAGCACTGGGGTCACGTCTCCGCGCGCGGGCTTCAGCGACTCGCCGAGAGGCACGGCGTCCCCGGCGAGGCCGAGCTGCACTCCTTCTTCCTCGACGTGTTCAACTGCGACCCGTCGGGCGCGCGCATCCTTGCGAAGGCGCTCAGGCACTTCTGGTCTGGGGACCACCTTGAGGCCGTGTACCTGGCTGCGCCCGCAACCGAGGCGGCGGCGCGACGCCTCCTGCGAGAGCTCGACGAAGGCGTTTACCAGGTGCAGGTCGGCAAGAACGCTGGCAAGTACCCGGCACTCGGCACGCTGCTCGACGAGCTCCTGGCGCTGGGGCTCGATGAGTCGTGGCACTTCTTCCTGACGTGGCTCCTGCTCGGCCCCGACGGGCGTAACATCCGCAACGACGTCGCCCACGGATTCACGGTCGAAGCCCACCCGGCTCTAGCCACGCTCGTCTTGCGAGGGGCAGCCGTCTTGATCACCGCTAGTGGCACTGTGAGCGATGAGGGCAAGCACATCCACCTCGTCGAACAGGGTCGTGGTGATGGTCTTGTCGACCGAACCGCTGTGGCCCTGTCCCGCTCGCTCCTGTTCTGGCACACGGGCGTCGAACTCTTCCGGGCCCGCCGGCGAGAGGCCAAGTCGGCGTCACTGGGTACGGGATCGGACGCGTGAGCAGACGCACCGAGCGAACGGCCTAAGACTAGACGCCCATTCTGGGCGCTGTGCAGCACTCTCGTGACTCGCCCCATCTGGGCGGCAAGGCTCTAGCGGATGCGGTACACCCAGCAGCAATTGGACGAGCCCGAGGGGCACAGCGTCCGCGGTCCTAGCCGCCACGACCGAACCCGCTTCGAAGAGGGCGGTCCAGCGCGCGCACTCATGCATATGCAGGGAGCTGGCACCTCAGGTGGTTGCGAGTCTCACCCCGCCACCGCCTGAGGTGACTTTTCGTTGGCGGCCTGCGCTAGCGCGCGGCCCGCGCACTCTGGGAAGAGTTGCCCTTCCGGCTGCGAAGAGAAGACTCGAGCCTCCCTTCTGTGATCTCGACCAAGGCGCAGAGTTCGGCCTGGACGTAGGTCTCCGGGACCTCACTCGCTAGCTCGCGGAGACTCGAGAACTGGTTGAGAACAGCCTCTGCCTCGTCGATCCGTCCCTCGCGAAGGTAGTCCTCGACCTTCGCCGCAAGTGTTCGGCTGAGTAGTTGGACGCCTTCGGCGTTCACTTTTCCGGCGGTGACGGCAAAGTCGACTGTGGCGAAGATCTGCGCGATCTTCTGGTTGAGGAACTGTGTCGGATCCTGACTGGTCATCTTGCTTTCCGTTCTGTCGTTGGCTTTTCCGTCCCCTCTCGAGCTGGTTCGAGTGGGCTGTTGTGTCGCTGTGCGCGGCCTGCGATTGCTTGTATCGGCTGGTTGAAACCAGTTCCGGACGGATCCGGTGAACTCGACGGCCCTCCTGCACTTCGCCGTCGCCGTGCCTAGTAGCAATGGTGGACGCCGACCCTGACAGGTCACGTGGACGTTTGCGCACGCCGAGAATGCTGATGTGGGTTGGCTTGGATCGAGTTAGTTGCTCACGTCGGTGGCAGAAGCCACGGCACACCGGCTACCCATTCGCCGTGCGGGGGGGGCTTGTGGGTACGTGGTCGCTATGGGTGATTCCGTCTCGCGAGTCGGTCGATGGAAACGGTCACGCTTGTCCACGTCGCCTCGTGGCGAGGGCGAACCGGCGAGCCCAGATTTCGAGTCGCGTGTGACGCTGGCTCTCCGACGCTCGTTCTCGTCACGCAAAGTCGGGTCGCCGCTGATCGGCGTTGGCAGGAGCCGCGCGGATCCGTTCGACGACTGGTTAGAAAGTCGGCTGCCTAGGCGGAGCGCACGGATGCGTCTCTCTCTTCACTGTGACCTGAATCGTTTCGTGATCGCCGGTCAGGAGGTGGACATATTCCTCTGGTTCTCCCGGCCGCATCTGGTCCATGAGTGCCGACACTGCTTCGAGGAATGCCTGCCGGTCGTTGTAGCCCCCTACCGGCGTGACAGTCTCAATGTCTTCCTTCCTAAGGACGACGAGATCGGCACCGAGGACGTCGACCACAACCAGACTGACCGGTCCGTCAGGTGTCCTGACCCACTCGGCTCCGTACGACCACCCCTGGACACTCTCGCCGGGGTGAGTGGTCACACGGATCTCGTCTGCGAGGCAGGCGGACTGCAGTGGCAGGACACGACCATCGGCGGTCGGAAATCGCCAGCATGTGCAAATGGCTTCGGTCACTGCGATCGCTCCCTAGCTCGGATCGACTTAGTGCTGACCAAGAGATGCGTCGCGTCAAACACCTTGTAAAGATGGTCCGAAGCTGTCAACCCAGCTGTTGGCGAAGGTGAGCTGGTGAGGTCGGCAGCGATCAACCCGATGTTCGCATCGCGGAGCGGAGTAGATCGTCCGGGTCGTCTCGGGCGCATCACGTCGTCGAACGCTCTGCAGCGTTGTCAGGGCGAGGTCTGTTGTCACCCTGTCTGCACGAGTCGTGAACGTGCGGTCTCGATATCACGTACGCCCGCTTGGATGCATTCGATGGTCCACGCGGCTGGAAGTCCGGATGTTCGCCAGGCACATTCTTGAGTAAGGGCGTGGCTGACGTCGTTCGACACGGCTCTGTTGAGGAGATGGTCCAGAAGGGTCTCCGCCTGGTGAGGGTCATATCCCTGCTCGACCCACGCGACCGCATCCTCGATATCGATGCCTGACTCATGCCAGGACCGGGCCGTCTCGGTGTCAGAGAACGCGCCGTGCCAGTCGAGGATCGTGGCCGCGTGTTCGTAGAGCCGTTGATACGGGCTCGTCGACAGCCAAGCTGCCACTTCGGCTTGCTGCAACCCGGCGGCGTACAGGCAAGAGGCGAGTAGGTCACGGTCTGCTGCTGATGGCCAAGCCTTGGTGAGGACAACAGGGGACATTGGAAACGACTCCTAGGACGTGTGGGTGCGTGTCGAAGAGGCTATCACCAAATACCTGATTTAGAATGTGTAAGTCGAGGTGTCAGGTCTGGACGTTAGGTGACTGACCTGGCCGCTGGGGCAGCCGGGCAGTATTCGAGAAGCGCTCGACTCCCGACCGTCCGGACCGGCGATTGCAGCTGCGTCGAGGCCGACCCGCCAGTGGCCGCAAACCGCAGCACGAGTTCGCAGGCCGTGGGAATCGAGTGCGGCGCCTTCGGCGAGGTGTTGGCGGGCGCGCGTTTCGTCGGTATGGTAGAAACGCATAGGAACGCCTCGACTACAAGAATATCCAAATGCATACCGCGTGTCAAGCATTCAAGTTTTGAGTGGGCCGCCGGTCCCAGATGTGGCCGGCTCTACCGACACCCATGCCGAGCACCCGTCGCGGTGCCCGAGGACCCGAGAATCCCGGAGCCAGCCATGACTGCCGATCAGTCCGACGCCATCCACAAGCCGGTCCCACTCTCCGAGTGCATCACCGGAACCCTCACGCTGCACTTTCCAGGAGCCACCGTCCGCCGTCGGATGAGCCTCGCCGACGGGCAGACGATCACCCAGATCAACAACACCGATCGCTCCGGCGACCGTCTCGCGTGGCACCACATCTCATGGATTCAGTGGGATGAGACGAAGTTCCTGGCGGGAGCGTTCGACCCCGATGAGGACCTCGGATGGGGTCTGAAACCAGAAGATAGGGCTCGGCTGCGGGCCAACGGGCACCCTCACGGAGTGCTCCGGAGTCTGCTCGATCACTCGATGACCAAGGGCGGCGCCGAACCTGCTTACAGTCCGTATGTATTGCAGCACCTTCATGGTGCCGCACTCACAGTGAGTGCAGACGATTTCGGCCTCCTCGCCGACTATCTCGAGGGAGAGAAAGGTAGCCGGGTCCTTCAGGCTTTCGCCGAAGGCGCCGCTGCGGGTTCCGACGACATGCGCAGCGGCAAGGCTCCGCTGTACCCGGACGACTATGCGGAGCCCGACCTCGCGCCGACCGCGGGCGAGCCTGACGGGCAGGAGTCAGCCACGGGTCCTGAGGAGAGTGACACGGCCGCAGGCCGAAGCGAGGACGGTACCGCCGCCGAAGCTGTCAACGAGGCGACGACCCAGCACGACGACGGCATGTGACGGCAGATGCTCGAAGCGTCGGGGCTGATCCGCGAAGCGGCTCTGCAGGGTCTCTACGACGAACTCGAACACGCCGGCGACTGGTACGACATCGCTCCCGACGATCACACTGGCGCGGGTCGAGTCGTAGTGCAACGAGTCGTATGCGGTGAGTACGTTCAGAACGCAGAGATCCTTCGCACCGCGGACGGACGTGGCTGGACGATCTACGCCGACAGTCAATGCCCGACCTGCGGGCGTGAAGCGCGCACCGCTCGACGCCTCAATGGCACTGAGATCGACATCGTCTTGGCCGTCGACGCGGTAGTCCTGGAGCTAGGCGCCCCGCCGCTCGCTCGGTACCAACACCTCGACTCATGCAGCCAAGCACGAGTCGAAGCGGAGGTCGAGGCTGACGACGGAGTGGCATGGTCGTGAGGCGTCCTACCGGCGGTGGTGAGGCCAGGACCGTGACCAATTTGCGAATCCGACGCGCTCACGCCCGCCCGAGTGTCGCGGGTGCGCTGGTTCCGGGGAGCCTGTCGACCGGTGCGGTGGCCGCGCGCGAAGCGCGCTTGGGGCCTGCGGGCCATTCGCCCCGAAGCCTCCACCGCGAGATCGCAGGGAAGCTACATGCCGTTCACGCCGAGATCATCGACGCGCTCATGCCACCTCTGTCCGCTGTCGAGGCCTGCTTATGGGCGTACGCGAACCGAGCAATCAACGAGCACACGACGCACGCCGACATCGACCAGCTCGCGGCCTCTAGTCGGCTCTCGTCCACGTTCCTGTCGGACTTCGACAAGGACGCCACTCGACTGTGGAGCCTGCCTCAATTGTTCGACATTGTTGCCCGAGGCGCCTTCGAAGCCCGCTCGTGCGGCCACTGCGCATCCGGTGCCGGCCGACAACGGCTTGCGCGCGTACGAACACTTCGTCGACTGGGCATCTGTCGGTTCGTGGTCGGCAGCGATGAAGTTGCCTGGTCTGACTCGCCGAGCCCGGCGACCTGCGTGCCGCAGGGTGTTGGCGCCCTTGGGCGCCAGTTGCGACGCGTGTGTTCGTGCTCGTTTTGGACACACCTTGGACACAGTCGGTTGCTCAGATCTACCCAGAAAGGCCTCGAATTGCGTACTCCACACGCCATGTTCGCCCAGAAGTCCCGTCTGACGGCGGACGGACCTTCTAACTACGGATCAGAAGGTTTGGGGTTCGAATCCCTACAGGCGCGCAGCACTCGAAGCCGCAGTCCAGGTCACTGGCTGCGGCTTCGTCGTTCCAGGACGTCACCCGTGGGACAGTGCGGCGTCGACCACGGCGTCCGCGACCGACCGGGCCAGGGTGCTGTCGCCCGCCCCGCCGGTGCGCAGCCGCATGGCGAGGTCGCCCGAGACGACGAGCAGCAGCGACTCGGCCAGGCCCTCGGCCCGGCGGCTGCCGACCACCGGTGCGGCCAGCTCGGTGAGGCGCGTGCGCAAGTCGTCCGTGTCCTGCTGCACGGCGGCGGCGACGACCGGAGGCGGGTCGGCGTACTCGGCCGCGGTGCCGAGGAAGGCGCACCAGCGGGCGCCGTCTGGGCGGCCGCGGAAGTGGTCGAGGGCGTCGAAGACGGCGAGCAGCCTCGCCCGCTCGTCCGGCGCCCGCTCGACGTAGTCCTCCCAGACCCTCATCCAGGAACGCTGTCGTCGCTCGAGTGCCGCGGCGACCAGGCCGTCCTTGCTCCCGTAGGCGCGGTAGAGGGTCGCGGGCGAGGCGCCGGCTCGCTCGAGGATCGCGTCCACCGGTGTCGTCGCCACGCCGTGGGTGAAGAGCAGCTCGTCGGCGGCGTCGAGGAGCCGCGCCTCGGTGCTCGGGCGGGTGACCACGTCGACAGCCTAGACTCGGGAAAGTGAAACGGCCGTTATCGTTTGAGAATGCCCACGAGCTCGGGCTCGTCCTCGCCGGGACCGGGCTGATCGCCGCGACCTATGGACTGGTCCGACTGGCCTACGGGCTCTACCTCTCCGACATCCAGGCATCGCTGGACCTGGGCCCGGCGGCGGCGGGCTACATCTCGTCCGGTGCCTCGATCGCCTACTGTGCCGGCGCGCTCGTCGGCCTGGTGGGCGACTCTCGACCGCGACTGCTGGTGCTCGCCGCCGCCGGGACCGGTTCGTCGGGTGCACTCGGCATGGCGCTGGCGCCGAGCGCGGCGGCGTTCGTCCCGGCCGCGATCATCGGATCGGTCGGTGCTGGGTTGGCGTCGCCCGGCCTGGTCGGCGTCGTGGCGCGCAACGTCGCCGAGCAGGGCCGGGACCGCGCGCAGGCGGTGGTCAACTCCGGCACCGGCCCTGGCCTGGTGCTCGCCGGGCTGCTCGCCCTCGCCCTGCTGCCCGATTGGCGGCTCGGGTTCGTCATCGCCGCGGTGGTGACGGCGGCCGTCGGCGCCGCGGTCCTGTTGCTGAGCCGTCGATCCACGGGGCCGGCTGCGCGCTCGGCCGACCAGACGGCGTCGTCCTGGCGCAGGATGCCCGTCCTGGCCACGCCGGCGGTCGGTGCGGTGCTGCTCGGTGCGTCCTCGGCGGCCGTGTGGACCTACGGGCGGACCCAGCTCGTCGCCGAAGGCGTCGGCGCCGGCACCGCGACCCTGGCGTGGATCGGCCTCGGTGTCGGTGGCGCGGCGACCGTGGTGACCGCGCGCGTGCTGAGCCGGCTCCGACCGGCCCGCGCCTGGGTGCTCACCACCTCCGGGGTCGCTCTCTCCGTCGGCGCTCTGGCCGTCGTTGCCGGCGGGGCAGTGGGCGGGATCGCCGCCTGCCTGCTCTTCGGATGGGCCTTCGTCGCCGCGACCTCGGCGCTGATCGCGTGGGCGGCGGAGCTGCTGCCCGACCGCGCGGCGGCAGGCACCGCTCTCCTCTTCGTGGCTCTCACCCTCGGTCAGGCGGTCGGGTCAGCGGTCGCTGGCACGATCGCGGACGCCACCGGATTGAGCGTCGCCTTCGCTGCCGCCGCGCTCACGGCGCTGCCGTCCACGGCGTGCGGGCTGCGGCGCGGGCATGCCGTGTGATTTCGGACGCAGTGAGTCCGCGAGGTCGGCGACCCACGTACGCTACCGGCCGGTAGGCGGGCCCCTCGGCCCGCGAGCACAGAAGTCGGAAGCGGTCACCCATGCGTCGAGCACTTGCCCTGTCCCTCACCACCGTCGGCGGGTTCCTCATCGTCGTCGGGATCGTGGCCCTCGTGTGGGCGCCGGGACAGGTCGAGCGGACGCCGCTCGACACCGACAACACGACGTACCTCTCCGGGCACGCCCAGGTCGCGGGCGGCGCCGACCTGAAGCTCCAGGACACCGACGTGCTCGGCTACAGCACCAACAAGGCCGACGCCGACGCGTCGGACGACACGGACGTGGTGTGGGGCAGCTCCCTCTGCCTGGTGCGCGACGAGGGCGACATCGACGGCTGCGTCGACGCCGACGACCCGCAGGGTCGGCTGATCAGCGCCGAGACCGACGTCTTCGCAACTGACCGGCACACCGGTCTCACCGCCAACGACGCGGCCGGTCTCCCGGACAGTGCGACCCCCGAGGAGGGCCTGCAGAACAAGTGGCCCTTCGGCGCGGAGAAGAAGACCTACCCCGTGTGGGACGGCCTGGTCGGGCACGCGGTCGACGCGACCTACGAGAGCACCCAGGACATCGACGGCATCGAGACCTACGTCTACCGGGCGACGGTGTCCGAGGACGGCGTCGAGGTGCTCGACGGCGTCCCGGGCTCGTACGAGGCGGTGACGGACTACTACATCGAGCCGGTGACCGGCACGATCATCAACCAGGTGATCCACCAGGAGCGGGTCGCCGACGGCATCGGCAAGATCCTCGACCTCGACCTGGCCTTCACCGACGACCAGATCCAGACCAACGTCGACGACACCAACGACAACCTCGCGCAGCTCCACCTGCTCGAGACCGTGGTGCCGATCGTGGGCCTGGCCGTGGGCATCCCGGTGCTGCTGATCGGCTTCCTGCTGCTGCTCCTCGGGCGTCGTACGCCGAGCGCGGAGCCCGCCGAGCCGCGGGTCGACGCGACCGCGGGCGTCTGAGGCCTCAGCGCCGTCTGCGGGTCGCGCCCCACAGGCCGACGCCGATCCCGACGACCGCGCCGCCGAGGCCGATCGCCTTCTGGGACGCCGACATCTGGTCGTGGACGGCCAGGCCGCCGAGCAGGTCGGACGCGTCCGCCCCGCCCGAGGCGAGGAACCACCGCCGGGTGTCGCGACCGGTCAACGCGGTGGTGACGAGTGCGCCGCCGATGAGTGCGTCGCGGTAGCCCATCGACCGCAGCAGCAGCCGGGTCGTCGGGACCGGTTCCTCCTTGTCGCCCCAGAACCGGTTGGCCTTGACCGGGGAGATCAGGAACGAGACTCCTGAAGCGAGTCGGATGGAGCCCGCGAGGAGTCCGGCGCGGTCGACGTGTGCCATGTCGGGAACGTAGTGCCCGGCCGGGTCAGCCACAACGCCGCGAGCACCAGGACCGAGCCGGCGATGCCGTCGAGCCAGTAGTGGTTGGCGGTGCTGACGACGACGAAGACCGTCGCCGCCGGGTGCAGCAGCCACAGCCAGCGCCAGCGGGTGCGGCAGGCGGAGATAAGGACGACCGCGATGAGCAGCGCCCAGCCGACGTGGAGGCTCGGCATCGCGGCGTACTCGTTGGACATGCTCCCGAGCACCGGCGCCTGGTAGATCGAGATGCCGCCTGCGTGGCCGGTGTCGACCATCCCGAGCGACGACAGCAGCCGCGGCGGCGTCACCGGCATCAGCACGGTGAAGACCAGGGCCACGGCGGTCGCGCCGAGCAGCGCTCGCTTCGCCCAGTGGTAGGTCGGGCGGCGGTAGCGGAAGAGCCAGACCAGCACCGCGATCGTGAGCGGGAAGTGCACCGACACGTAGTAGCGGTTGGCGATGTCGACCATCCACTCGTGGCCGAGGGCCCAGGTCTGGAGGGTGGCCTCGGCGGGGAGGCGGAGCCAGCGCTCGACGTCGACCACGTCGCGAGCATGGGCGTCGGCGCGACCGAGCTCGTGGGTCGCGAGCATCCGGCCGAGGTTGTAGAGCAGGAACGCCCCGAGGATCTGGGCGACCTCGCGCAGGACCTCCGGTGTGGCGGTACGACGGGACGCGGTCGGTGCGACCGTGCTCGCCGCCATGTTCCACCTGTCCTCTCGTCTCTTACAACTGTAAATTAGCGTCGATCGAGACGCCACTTCACACTGGGGTCTGACCCGTCACACGCAGCGAACTCATCGGGAGGAGGGCCGTCCGTCGTGCCAGATACCCGTCACGACCCACGAGCAGAGCGCAGCCGCGCCCAGCTGACCGACGCGCTCCGCGTGCTCCTGCGCGATCGCGACCCTCGCGAGATCTCCGTGTCGGCCCTGTGCACCGAGGCCGGGGTCAGCCGGCCGACCTTCTACCAGCACTTCGGCGACCTCGACGAGGTCGCGGTCGCCGGCATCGAGGACCGCTTCCGGCGGATCCGGGCGGAGCTTCCCGATTGCGACGGGCCCGAGGGGTCGTACCGCCTGCTGCTCGCGTGGCTCGAGGAGCTCGACGCCGAGCGGGCGACGTGGCAGCGCACGATCGGCAGCGGCACGGCCTTCTCCGCGTCACGCGACGCCGTCGAGTCGTGGCTGGCCACGCAGCTCGCGCGGCGCGTGCCCGGCGCGAGCGCACCGGTGGTGAGGTACGCCGCCGCCGGGTTCCTCGGCGCGGTCCGGGCCTGGCTGCTGCAGGAGGACGGGCCGGAGCGGCCGAGTGCCGCCGAGCTAGCCGAGAGCCTCGTCGCGGTGTCGGCCCGAGTGCTGGGCGGCCGGTCCTAGGCTGGCCCCATGAAGACCCGGCTGACCTGCCCCTGCGGCGAGACGATCAAGGCCACCGACGAGGACGAGCTCGTCGACCTGACCCAGCAGCACCTCGCCGCGGAGCACCCCGGCATGTCCTACGGTCGCGACGAGATCCTCTTCATCGCGACCTGAGGCTCAGCCGGGCGGCGCGGCGCTGCTGCCGCGGACGATGAGCTCCGTCGGGAGCAGCACCGGCTCCTGCGGGGTGCTCGCCATCAGCCCGACGATCGACGCCACCGCGGCGCGACCCTTGGCGGCCACCTCCTGGTGGACCGTCGTCAGCGGCGGTCGGCTGGCGGCGGCGAGGACGCTGTCGTCGAAGCCGACGACCGAGAGGTCGTCGGGCACGGTCAGGCCGAGCGACTCGGCGGCCCGGATCGTCGCGATCGCGAAGGCGTCGGAGAAGCAGACGACCGCGGTCGGCCGGTCGTCGCGGTCGAGCAGGGTGCGGGCGACGTCCTCGGCGGCGCCGGCGGGGGTGTACGGCGTGGTGACGACCGTCGGCTCGATGCCGGCCGGGTCGAGGGCGTCGTGCCAGCCGAGCATCCGCTCGCGCGCGGGGTGGTTGACCGCGTCGGGCTCGGTCTCGAGGGTCACGATGCCGATCCGCCGGTGGCCGAGGTCGACCAGGTGCTGGGCCGCGGCCCGGGCGCCCCCGCGGTCGTCGACGTTGACCGACGCGACGCCCTCGCGCACGTTGTGGTCGACCACGACCATGGGCACGCCACGACGCTCGAGCCAGTCGATGTCGGACGAGGTGGGGTCGCAGATGTAGACGAGCGCCCCGTCCACCGCGACGTCGCGGGAGGGCACGAACCGCTCGTCGGATGACGCGGGCATCAGGGTCAGGGCCAGCCCGCGGTCGGCGAGCTCGTCGGAGACCGAGGCGAGGAACGCCGCGGACACGGCGTCCTCGAACGCCTCGCTGAGGCTGCCGTTGATCAGCAGGCCGACCGAGCCGGTGCGGCCCCGGGCCAGCGCGCGAGCGGCCGGGTCGGGTCCGACGTACCCCAGTTCGGCAGCCGCGGCGAGGATCCGCTCCCGGAGCTCGGCCGAGAGCTGGTCGGGGCGCGAGAACGCGTTCGACACCGTCATCCGGCTCACGCCGACGCGGTCCGCGATCGACTGGAGGGTCACCTTGGCCATGGCAGACCCAGTATCGCGGGTCCCTCCCAGCGGCACTCGCTCAGCCGGGCTGGCAGGTACGGCGTGGTGCCGGCTCCACCCAGCCGGCGACGGCGCGCAGGTTGCTCGCCAGGCGCAGGCGCAGGTCGGTGGCGGGGGTGCGCCGTACCCGCTCGGGCACGGCGGGGGCGTCCGGGTGGACGCTGGTGAACTGGTCCTCGGTCAGGCGTACGGCCAGACCGGCGACCATCGGGTCAGACATGGTTCCTCCTCGGGTCTGTACCGGTATAGTACGGGACAGTGCTTTACCGGTCAAGAGGAGCGATGGAACTCAGTCCGACGAGACGCGGGAGAGTGCGCCCGCGCCACCGCGGTCGAGGGACCGGGCGATGACCATCCGCTGGATCTGGTTGGTGCCCTCGAAGATCTGCATCACCTTGGCCTCCCGCATGTAGCGCTCCACCGGGAAGTCGCGGGTGTAGCCGTAGCCGCCGAGGACCTGGACGGCGTCGGTGGTCACCTTCATCGCGTTGTCGGTCGCGACCAGCTTGGCGACCGACGCCTCGCGCCCGTAGGGCCGGCCCTGGTCCTTGAGTCGGGCCGCGTGCAGGAGCGTCGCGCGGGAGCTCTCGATCGCGGCCTCCATGTCGGCGAGCACGAAGCCGAGGCCCTGGTGGTCGATGATCCGCTCGCCGAAGGTCTCCCGGCTCTTGGCGTAGGCGACCGCGTTGTCGAGAGCGCCCTGGGCGAGGCCGGTCGCGACCGCGGCGATGCCGAGGCGGCCGGCGTCGAGCCCGGCGAGCGCGATCTTCAGCCCCTGGCCCTCGTCGCCGAGGCGGCGTTCGACCGGGACGCGGACGCCGTCGAAGCGCATCGTCGCGGTCGCGGACCCGGTGAGTCCCATCTTCTGCTCGGGCGGGTCGGCGCTGAGTCCGTCGGCGTCGGCCGGGACCAGGAAGCACGAGATGTCGTTGCGACCGTCGCCGGTGCGCGCCATGACCTTGTAGAAGTCGGCGTGGCCGCCGTGCGTCGTCCAGGCCTTGGCGCCGTTGATCACGTAGTCGTCGCCGTCGCGCCGGGCGCGGGTGGTCATCGCCGCCGGGTCCGAGCCTGCGTGCGGCTCGGACAGGCAGTAGGCGCCGAGCATCTCGCCACCGAGCATGTCGGGGAGCCACCGCTGCCGCTGCTCCTCGGTGCCCGCTGTCGCGAGCCCGAAGCAGCTCAGGGCGTGCACGGACACGCCGACGCCGACGCTCGACCAGACCGCGGCGATCTCCTCGAGCACCTGCAGGTAGACCTCGTAGGACAGCCCGCCCCCGCCGTACTCCTCGGAGTAGGGCAGTCCCAGCAGACCGGTGCGGCCGAGCAGCCGGAAGACCTCGCGCGGGAAGGTCTCGGTGCGCTCGGCCTCGGCCACCAAAGGGCTCAGCTCCTTGGTCGCGAGATCTCGGACCAGGGTGATCAGTTCGACGGCTTCGTCAGAGGGCAGCAGGCGTGACGCGGGCATGCTCAGACGATAGTAGGACGTCCGACTTTCTCCGCCTGGGCGGTCGTCGGCCGGGTCCGTGCCTCCATTCCGACGGCCGCGACCGCCGCCAGTGCGCTGGCGACGGCGACCAGCAGCCACGCGTGGCGGAACGCCGGCACCGGGTCGGTCGTCGCCCCGATGACGCAGACCAGCAGGCTCACGCCGAGGACCTGGCCGATCTGCCGCGACATCGTCACGACCCCGCTGCCGGTCGACACCTGCGTCACCGGGAGCGACGCGGTGGCGCCGGCGACCAGGTTGGGCAGCGCCAGGCCGACCGCGATGCCGGTGATCGCCCAGCCAGGCGCGACCGTCGTCCAGTACGACGGCGTCGAGCTGATCGAGGCGACCATGACGAGCGCGCCGACGGCAGCGAGGGTCGAGCCGATCACGACCAGCCGACCGGGTCGTGCGCGAGGCGCGATCCGGCCGGCGATGATCGCGGTGAGTGGCACGAAGACCGGGCCGAGCGCGACGGCGAAGCCCGTGCGGAGGGCGGAGTAGTCCCACACCTGCTGCATCCAGAGGATGCCGGCGAGCAGGTTGGCGCCGAAGCCGAGGTTGAACAGCAGCGTCGCGGCGTTGGCCCACCGGAAGGTGCGCACCCGGAGCAGCGCCGGGTCGATCACGGGAGCCGCGTGGTGGGTGGTGCGCCAGGCGAACGCACCGGCCGCTGTCACGGCGAGCGCGAAGGACAGGAGCACCCGGGAGCTGGTCCAGCCCCAGTCGTTGCCCTCCACGATCCCCAGCACCAGGGCGCCGGCAGCGATAGCGATGAGGGCGGCTCCGGCCAGGTCGGGCCGCGGGGCTCCTGCGTTGTGGCGCACGTCCGGGACGAGCGTGGCCGCGCCGACGATCAGCGCGACACCGACGGGCAGGTTGATCCAGAAGGCCCACTGCCACGAGATCTGCACGAGCCCGCCGCCTACCGCCGGGCCGAGCGCGGCGGCGACGGCCCCGGCGAGGGCCCAGAGCCGGGCGGCCGGCGCGCGCCGGGCCTCGGGGAGGGCGGCCAGCAGCAGGCCGAGGCTGGCCGGGGTCAGAGCCGCGGCGCCGATGGCCTGCAACGCCCGGAAGCCGACCAGCTGCCAGACCGATCCGGCGAAGCCGCAGGCCGCGCTCGCGAGCGTGAAGACGACCAGGCCGGCGATGAAGCCGCTCTTGCGTCCGTAGCGGTCGGTGAGGCGGCCCATCGGCACCAGCAGTGCGGCGTACACGACGGCGTAGGTCGTCAGCACCCAGCTGAGGTCGGCGAGCGACGCACTGCCGCCGGCCAGGTCGTGGCCGATCTCGTCGAAGGCGACGTTGACGATGAAGAGGTCGAGCGAGACGAGGAAGGTCGCCCCGACCAGGACGGTGGTGACGAGCGCTTCCCGCACCCGCTGACTTTGGATCGGCATAGTCAGGAGAGTAGATGGCTGGCTATGGAAATCACAAGTCAGACGGTAGGGTCGACCCATGCCCGTCCAGGTCTCCGCCGGTCTGTCCGTCCCCGCCGAGCGCTCGCGTGGCGACCAGTGCCCGATCGACCGCACCGTCCAGCTGATCGGCTCGCGCCCCGCGTTGCTGCTGCTGCGCGAGGCGTTCTACGGCGCGCGTCGGTTCGACGACCTCGCCCGCGGCGTCGGCATCAGCGAGGCCGTGGCCGCCCAGCGGCTCAAGGAGCTCGTCGCGGCCGGCGTGCTCGAGAAGGCGCCCTACCAGGAGCCCGGCCAGCGCACGCGCTACGAGTACGTCCTCACCGAGGCCGGCCACGAGCTGCTGCCGGTCGTGCTCGGCCTGCTGTCCTGGGGTGAGCGCCACGCGCCCGGCGCCCGGTCGAGCGTCACCGCCAGTCATGCGGGCTGCGGCGCCCCTGTCGAACCCGTCCTGATGTGCGCCGCGGGACACCGGGTCGCCGAGGACGAAGTGCAGGTCACCGCCGAGCGGCGTCAGTCCGCCAGGTAGTCACGCAGGCTCGTCATCGTCTCCTCCAGCAGGGTCTGCAGGTCGCTCCCCGGGTCGGCCAGCCAGCCTTCGTACGCCGAGATGGCGAGCGCCAGGGAGACGCTCCCGACGGTCCGGGGCAGGGTGTCCGTGGCCTGCAGGCCGAGGCGGCCGGCGACGTACTCGGCGATCACGTCACGCCAGTCGGCGTAGCGCAGCACCGAGTGCGCCTGCAGGGCCGGGGTCTCGAGGATCAGTCGCATCCGCTGCTCGTGCGGCGGGTCAGAGTCGGCGGGGTACTCGTTGAAGCGCAGCACGGCGCGCTGCACGGCGTCGGCGAGGGGGAGGTCGTCGGGTGACTCCGCCAGGATCGCCCGGAAGCCGTCGAGAGTCCGGTCGAACTGGCCCCACGGGATGTCGTTCTTGGACTCGAAGTAGCGGAAGAGCGTGCGCCGTCCGACGCCCACCTCGGCGGCGATGTCGGCCATCGTGACCGCGTCGAAGCCGCGCTCGGCGAAGAGGCGGAACGCGACCGCCTCGATCTGAGCGTGACTGGTCGCCACCGGACGGCCGCGACTGCTCATGGACGGAAACCTATCTTTATGGCGCTCGGTGCCATTAGTGTGTCGGGCACCACATTCCCACAGGAGGCTGTCATGGACCCGGAGCTGAACGTAGAGCAGGACGTCACCGCAGTGCTGACCAGCGAGGACCTGATCGAGGAGGTCTCGATCGACGGCATGTGCGGCGTCTACTGACATGCACCTCGACGAGTCCTGGGCGCTGTCGCCGTCGGTGGCCCTGCGACCCGAGCCGTTCGGTGCGCTGGCCTACCACTTCGGCAACCGGAAGCTGATCTTCCTGAAGCGCCCGGAGCTCGTCGCGGTCGTCCGCGGCCTGGGTGCCGCGGACGGTGACGGCACCGTCCGGTCGGCACTCGTCGCGGCCGGTGTCCCGGATGCCAGCTGGTCGTCGTACCTCTCCGCACTCGAGGGCCTCGCGGCCTCCGACATGATCCGCGTCAGCCAGGAGGCCGCCGCATGAAGCTGATCGAGCACTTCGAGCTCGGCCTGGACGCACCGATCTGCCTGACGTGGGAGCTGACCTACGCCTGCAACCTCGAGTGCGCCCACTGCCTGTCGTCGTCCGGTCGTCGCGACCCGCGCGAGCTGACGACCGAGCAGGCCGAGGCGGTCATCGACGAGCTGCAGCGGATGCAGGTCTTCTACGTCAACATCGGCGGCGGCGAGCCGACGATCCGACCGGACTTCTGGCACCTGCTGGAGTACGCCGTCAACCACCAGGTCGGCGTGAAGTTCTCGACCAACGGCGTGCGGCTCGACGCCGAGCGCGCGGCGTTCCTCGCCGGTCCGGCCTGTGCGGGCTACGTCGACGTGCAGATCTCGCTGGACGGCGCGACCGCCGAGGTCAACGACTACGTCCGCGGCCCCGGCTCCTACGACATGGCGATCACGGCGCTGCAGAACCTGCAGGACGCCGGCTTCAGCGACGCGAAGATCAGCGTCGTCTGCACCCGCCAGAACATCGGGCAGCTCGACGAGTTCAAGGCGCTCGCCGACAAGTACGGCGCGACGCTGCGGCTCACCCGCCTGCGGCCGTCCGGTCGCGGCGCCGACGTCTGGGACGAGCTGCACCCGCTGCCGGAGCAGCAGAAGGTGCTCTACGACTGGCTGATGGCGTCCGGCGACAACGTGCTGACCGGCGACTCGTTCTTCCACCTCGCCGCGTTCGGCGAGAGCCTCCCCGGCCTCAACCTCTGCGGTGCCGGCCGCGTGGTCTGCCTGATCGACCCGATCGGCGACGTCTACGCCTGCCCGTTCGCGATCCACGACAACTTCCTGGCGGGCAACCTGCTGCGCGACGGTGGGTTCCAGGAGGTCTGGCAGACGTCGGAGCTCTTCGCGGACCTGCGGTCGCCGCAGACCGGTGGCGCCTGCGCGAAGTGCGACTTCTACGACTCCTGCCGCGGTGGCTGCATGGCCGCGAAGTTCTTCACCGGCCTCCCGCTCGACGGCCCGGACCCCGAGTGCGTGCAGGGCTACGGCGAGCTGGCACTGGCCGGCGCCCGCTCGATCCCGGCCGCGTCGCAGGACCACTCCAAGAGCAACCCGACCCGCAACCAGCCGGTGATGCTCAAGCTGATGACCCGTCCTCCGGTGTCGGACTGCGCCGAGAGCCCGCTCGCGGGGTTCGTTCCGTGAGCCGGCCGGAGTGGCTCGAGAACCCGTGGAAGCAGAACCCCTGGTTCGAGTCGGTGGCCGTCGCCCAGCGGCGTGCGCAGAAGCGGCTGCCCGCTCCGGTGTACGGCGCGCTGGTCGCGGGTTCGGAGCGCGGGCTGACGATCGCCGACAACCAGGCGGCGTTCGCTGAGCTCGGCTTCCTGCCACACGTCGCCGGCCACCACGCCGAGCGGTCGATGAGCCGCACGGTGCTGGGCCAGGAGGTCTCCCTGCCGGTGCTGATCAGCCCCACCGGCGTACAAGCCGTGCATCCGGACGGTGAGGTCGCCGTCGCCCGCGCGGCCAACGCGCGCGGCACCCTGATGGGTCTGTCGAACTTCGCGTCGAAGCCGGTCGAGGAGGTCGTCGAGGCCTGCCCGCGCACGTTCTTCCAGATGTACTGGACCGGCGACCGCGACGTGATGGTGCAGCGCATGGAGCGCGCCCACAAGGCCGGCGCGATCGGCCTGATCGCCACCCTGGACTGGTCCTTCTCGATGGGCCGTGACTGGGGCAGCCCGGAGATCCCCGAGAGGGTCGACCTCAAGACGATGGTGCGGATGGCGCCGAAGGTCGCCACCAAGCCGCGCTGGCTCTACCAGTTCGGCAGGACCGGCCAGATCCCCGACCTGACCGCGCCCAACCTCGCCCCGCCCGACGGCGGGCCGGCCCCGACGTTCTTCGGTGCCTACTACGAGTGGATGACCACGCCACCGCCGTCCTGGGAGGACGTCGCGTGGATGCGGTCGACCTGGGCTGAGCTCAGCGGGACGCCGTTCGTGCTCAAGGGTGTGGGCCGGGTCGACGACGCGCTGCGTGCGGTGGACGCCGGGGTCTCGGCGATCTCGGTCTCCAACCACGGCGGCAACAACCTCGACGGCACGCCGGCCGCGATCCGGCTGCTGCACCCGATCGCTCAGGCTGTCGGTGACCAGGTCGAGGTGCTGATGGACGGCGGCGTACGACGCGGATCGGACGTCGTGAAGGCGCTCGCCCTCGGCGCCCGCGCGGTGCTGATCGGCCGCGCCTACCTGTGGGGTCTCGCCGCCAACGGCCAGGCCGGCGTGGAGAACGTCCTCGACATCTTCCACGGCGGCATCGACTCGGCACTCATGGGTCTCGGGCTCTCGTCGATCGACGAGCTGACCCCCGAGACGCTGCTGGTGCCCGAGGGCTTCCACCGGTCATGAGCTGCGGGCGCCGTGCGGCGGTGGCTGACCCACCCTTCTCGCCGGGGATTCGGTGGATTGCCCACCGCCGCCCGGTCGCACGTCGCTGCGGCGGTGGCTCATCCACCTTCCTGGTTGAGGGTTCGGTGGATTGCCCACCGCTGCCCGGGGTCGGCCGATGAAGCTCGCCGATGCCACGACCCGCGAGACCGTCGGTGCGGGCCTGGTGCTCGTGCCGCTCGGGTCGATCGAGCAGCACGGACCACACCTCCCGCTCGACACCGACACGACGATCGCGGTCGCGGTGGCCGAGGGGGTTGCTGCCGAGCTGCCCGGGGCCTGGGTCGCGCCGGCGCTGTCCTACGGGTCGAGCGGGGAGCACCAGTCGTTCGCCGGCACGGCCTCGGTCGGCACCGACGCGCTCAACCACGTCGTCGTCGAGCTGGTCCGGTCGCTGCGCACCTGGGCAGACCGGGTCGTGATCGTCAACGCACACGGGGGGAACGTCACGGCCCTGCGGTCGTCCGACGAGATCGAGTGGGTGCCCTGCGCGACCGAGGAGGTGGACCTGCACGCCGGGTTCACCGAGACCTCGCTGATGCTGCACCTGCGGCCCGAGTCGGTACGCCTCGACCTGGCCGAGGCCGGCAACACCCAGCCGTTGAGGGAGATCCTGCCCGCGATGATGTCCGGTGGGATCGCGGCGGTGTCGCCGAACGGCGTCCTCGGCGACCCCGCCGGCGCGTCCGCCGCCGAGGGCGAGCGGGTGTTGAAGGCGATGGTCGCCGACGTCCTCGGGAGGCTGTCGTGAGGGTCGCACTCGTCACCGGCGCTGCCGGCGGCATCGGGTCGGCGACGGTCACGCGCCTCGTCGAGCAGGGGTACGCCGTCGTCGGCGTCGACCTCGAGCCGGCCGCGGAGTCGGACGCCGTCGCTCACGTCGTCGGCGATGTCCGCGACCGCGCCGTCCTCCAGGAGGCTGCCGACCTGGCGCTCGAGCGGTGGGGCCGCCTCGACGCCGCCGTCGCCGCAGCAGCGGTGATCCGGGGCGGACAGCCGTTGTGGCAGACACCTCCGGCCGACCTCGACGAGCTGTGGCAGTCCGACGTGATCGGCGTGTGGAACACCGCTGCGGTCGTCGTGCCCCACCTGCTCGCGCAGCCCGACCCGAGCGGCTGCCGCTTCGTCGCGGTCGCGTCGGCCGCTGGGTCGCACGGGCTCTTCCACCTCGCGGCGTACAACACCGTCAAGCACGCGGTCGTCGGTCTGGTGAAGGGGCTGGCTGCCGACCTGGTCGGCACCGGCGTCACCGCCGTCGCCGTCTCGCCGGGCTCGACCCGCACCCCGATGCTCGACGCGACCGCTGCTCTCTACGGCCTGGACGACGTGGACGAGCTCGCCTCCCACCAGCTGCTGCGCCGGGTGCTCGAACCCGCCGAGGTCGCCGCGACGATCGCCTTCTGCTGCTCGGTCGAGGGCGCCGCCCTCAACGGTGGCGTCGTGCACGCCGACGGCGGCTTCCTGGGATGACGCTGCCGACCGGCTTCCGGGTCCGGGTCGGCGCCGAGGTCCGGATCCACGACGGCGGCCGCACCCTCGTCGGCGGCTCGCCGCTGCGGGTGCTGCGCCTACGAGCGCCGGCACCAGCGCTGGCCCGCGGCGACGTGCTCGAGGTCGTCGACGCGACCACCCGGACGGTCGCCGAGCGACTGCTCGCCGCCAACCTGGCGGCCCCGGTCCTGGACGGCCCGGGCGACGGCGAGCTGACCGTCGTGGTGCCGGTCCGCGACCGGGCCGACCGTCTCGACCGGCTGCTGTCCGGCCTGGTCGGCCTGCCGGTCATCGTGGTCGACGACGCGTCGCGCGACCCGGCCGCCGTCGCGGCGGTCGCGTCCCGGTACGGCGCCGAGCTGGTCGCGCTCAGCGAGAACCTCGGTCCGGCGGGTGCCCGCAATGCCGGGATCGCCGAGGTGCGCACGCCGTACGTCGCGTTCGTCGACTCGGACGTCGTCGTCTCGGCCGACGCGCTGCGCGGGCTGACCGGCCACTTCGCCGACCCGCAGGTCGCGGCCGTCGGCCCGCGGGTGCAGGGCGTCGCCCGCAGCGCGGAGCCGAAGCGGTTCGAGCGCTGGGACGTCGACGGTCTGTCGCTCGACCTCGGCGCCGTGCCCGCCCTCGTGCGGCCGTGGTCCAAGGTCGGCTGGCTGCCCAGCGCCTGCCTGGTGGTCCGGGTCGCCGACCTCGAGGCGGGCGCCTTCGACGAAGGACGTCGGGTCGGCGAGGACGTCGACCTGGTCTGGCGGCTGGTCCGCTCCGGCCGGCACGTCCGCTACGACCCGGCGTACGTCGCCGGCCACGACAGCCGGGGCACGTGGTCGACCTGGCTGGGCCGCAAGGCGTTCTACGGCACGGGCGGCGCCTGGCTCGCGTCGCGTCACGGTGACTGGATGGCGCCGGCCGTCCTCTCGCCGGTGCCGACGGTCGGTGCCCTGGCGCTGGCGTCGCAGCGCCGGTGGTCGCTCCCCGTCGGTCTCTCCGCGCTGGCGCTGGTCCGGGTGCGCCTGGGGCGCACGCTGCCGGACACCCCGGACCGCGGGCGGCTCGCGACGGAGCTGACCGCCGAGGTCGCCGTGTCGACCCTGCGGCAGGGCTCGCACCTGCTGCTCCGGCACTGGTGGCCGGGAGCCGCAGCAGCGGCCCTGGTCTCGCGCCGAGCGAGACGCGCGGTCGGGGCCGCGCTGGTCTGGGACCTGCTCGACCACCGTGAGGTGCCGGCCGCCCAGGCGCCCGAGGCCTTCGTCGCGCGAAGGCTCGATGACCTGGCGTACGGCGCCGGTCTGTGGTGGGGCGCTCTGCGCGAGCGGTCGCCCCGGGTGCTGGTGCCGCGGATCACCGGGCTCCGGCGCGGACGCTAGGCGTCGCCGACCGGCAGCAGCGGGGGCTGCTTCTCCTTGCTGTCCGCCTGCTCGATCACCAGGCGGCGTACGACGCGGGTGATCGCGGCCGACACGGCCTCCGGGTCGGGGTCGTCGCCGTCGAGGTGGTCGATGATCCAGTCGCGCAGCTTCACCCGGAGGTCGGCGATCGCGGCGTGGCCAGCCGGCGTCAGGCCGAGGTCGTGGAGCGATCCCTCGGCGTAGCCGTCGACGACCAGGTCGGCGAAGACCGGCTCGAGGATCGCCGACGGGAGCGACCGGGCGTGGGCGATCTGGGTGACGTCGGCCTTGCGGTCCGCGACGGTCAGGCCGTGCACCTGCACCAGTGCCCAGATCCGGGATGCGTCCAGGCCGTCGGTGTCGTCGCCGAGCACGTCGAGGACGACGTCGCGGCGCCGGCCGTAGAGCAGGTTGGCGATCCGGCGGCCGAGCACCTCGTCGTTCGAGAGCGACTCGGGGGCACCGAACCCGCCACCGAGGTCGCCCGCCGACGGCGTGAGACTGCTGCCGAGCTTGACCTGGGGCAGCATCAGCGCCAGGACGAACGCGACCAGGGCCACCGGAACCGCGCACAGGAAGACCTGGGTGAGCGAGTCCGAGTAGGCGTTGACGATCGGCGCGATGAGGCTGTCGTCGAGCAGGTGCAGGGCGCTCGGCGTCGCCAGGTCGGCCGAGGTGACGCCTGGACTCTGGGCGATCGCCTCGGGCAGCCGGTCGCTGAGGAAGTTGGCGTAGAGCGACCCGAAGATGGCAGCACCGAAGGCGCTGCCCATGGTGCGGAAGAAGGTCACGCCGGAGGTCGCGACGCCGAGTTCGGAGTAGGCGACCGAGCTCTGCACGATGATCGTGAGCACCTGCATCGAGAGCCCGATGCCCATGCCGAAGACGAAGAGGTAGAGCGCCGAGACCCACGCCGAGGTCGAGGGGTCCATCGTCGAGAGCAGGAAGAGGCCGAGCGACATCACCAGGCCACCGGCCACCGGGAAGATCTTGTAGCGGCCGGTCTTGCTGACGATGTTGCCGCTCGTGATCGCGGTGACCAGCAGGCCGAGGACCAGCGGCAGCATCCGGAAGCCGGACTGCGTGGCGGTCACGCCCTCGACGTACTGGAAGAACGTCGGCAGGAACGTCATCGCGCCGAGCATCGTGAAGCCGACGATGAAGCTGAGCGCGCAGCAGTCGGCGAAGACCGTCGACCGGAAGAGTCGCAGCGGGAGGATCGGCTCGCTCGCGCGTGACTCGACGAGCACGAAGAGGGCGAGCACGGCGACACCGCCGACGAGCAGGCCGATGATCTGCCAGGAGCCCCAGGCGTACGTCGTGCCGCCGAAGCTGGTCGCGAGCACCAGCATCGAGGCGCCGACGGCGACCGTGGCCATGCCGAGGTAGTCGATGCGCGGCTTCGCGCCGGCCTTCGGCACCTTCGGGATGGTGACCTGCGCTGCGACGATGACGACCGCCGCGAGCGGGACGTTGATGTAGAAGCACCAGCGCCAGCTGGCGTGGTCGGTGAGCAGTCCACCGAGCAGCGGGCCGATCACGGTGGCGACGCCGAAGACCGCACCGAGCGCGCCCTGGAACTTGCCCCGCTCGCGCAGCGGGATGATGTCGGCGATCAAGGCGGTGGCGGTGACGGTCAGGCCACCGGCGCCCAGGCCCTGGAGGGCACGCGAGGCGATCAGCCAGGTCATCCCCTGCGAGAGGCCGCAGAGCATCGAGCCGACGATGAAGACGATCACGCTGAGCTGGAAGACCTGCTTGCGACCGAACTGGTCGCCGATCTTGCCGACCACCACGGTGACCGCGGTCTGCGCCAGGAGGTAGGACGTGACGACCCACGAGACGTGGTTGCCGCCGCCGAGGTCGCCGACGATGGTCGGCAACGCGGTCGACACGATCGTGCCGTCGAGGGCGGCCAGCAGCATCCCGAGGCCGATGGTGGAGAAGGCCAGGATCCGCGCGCGTCCCTCGAGGGTGATCGGGCCGGCGGCTGGAGCCGGGTCCACGGGCGCCGTGGCGGTTGCGGACATCGGCCTCCCTGTGTGAGGTCCACCACCTTGCCTCACCGCGCCATCCGCTCGCCAGGCTGACAGAGTGTCGCCATGAGCAACCTTCCCGAGTCCATGGTTGGTAAGACGGTCGCGGTCCTGGGTGGCACCGGCCCGCAGGGGCGTGGCCTGGCCCGCCGCTTCGCCGCCGCCGGAGTCCCGGTGGTGATCGGCAGCCGCAGCGCTGAGCGCGCCGACGAGGCCGCGCAGACCCTGGCCTCCGACGTCGGCGGCACCGTCACCGGGGCCGACAACGCGGGCGCCGCCGCGGCCGGCGACATCGTCGTGGTCGCCGTCCCGTGGGACGGCCACGGCGAGCTGCTCGAGACGCTCAAGGCCGAGCTCGCGGGCAAGGTCGTCGTCGACTGCGTCAACCCGCTCGGCTTCGACAAGCAGGGCGCCTACGCGCTGCCGGTCGAGGAGGGCTCCGCCGCCCAGCAGGCGCAGGGGATCCTCACCGAGTCGACCGTGGTCGGCGCCTTCCACAACGTCTCCGCGGTCAAGCTCGAGGACCCCGAGGTCACCTCGGTCGACACCGACGTCCTCGTTCTGGGCGACGTGCGCGAGGCGACCGACCTCGTCCAGGACCTCTGCACCACGATCCCCGGCGTACGCGGTGTGTACGGCGGCCGGCTCCGCAACGCCCACCAGGTCGAGGCCCTCACGGCCAACCTGATCTCGGTCAACCGCCGCTACAAGGCGCACGCGGGCATCCGCGTCACGGACATCTGAGCGAAACCAACAGGAAGGAGCACCATGTCCGACGAGGTCCTGGTCGAGCAGCGCGACGGCGTCCAGATCATCACGATCAACCGCCCCGAGGCCAAGAACGCCATCAACGGCGCGGTCGCCGCGGGCATCGCGGCTGCGGTCGACGAGCTCGACGCGAGCGACGAGCTCTGGGTCGGCGTCCTGACCGGCGCCGGCGGCACCTTCTGCGCCGGCATGGACCTCAAGGCGTTCCTCGGCGGTGAGGTGCCCACCATCGAGGGCCGCGGCCTGGGTGGGATCACCGAGCGCCCGCCGCGCAAGCCGCTGATCGGCGCGGTCGAGGGCTGGGCCGTGGCGGGTGGCTTCGAGCTGCTGCTGGCCTGTGACCTGGTGGTCGCCGCCGAGACCGCCAAGCTCGGCGTGCCCGAGGTGAAGCGCGCGCTGGTCGCGGGTGCGGGCGCTGCGATGCTGCTGCCGCAGCGGATCCCCCAGGCGATCGCGCTGGAGATGCTGCTGACCGGTGAGCCGATCACGGCCGCCCGGGCCGCAGAGCTGGGCCTGGTCAACCGGGTGACCGCCGAGGGCGGTGCGCTCGACGGGGCCATCGCGCTCGCCGCGACGATCGCGGGCAACGGTCCGCTCGCGGTCGCGATCACCAAGGAGATCGCCCGGACGGCGCCCGGCTGGTCGGCCGAGGAGATGTGGGCGCGCCAGGGCGAGCTGATGATGCCGGTCTTCGTCTCCGAGGACGCTGCCGAGGGTGCCACCGCCTTCGCCGAGAAGCGCCCGCCGGTCTGGAAGGGTCGCTGAAACCGGTTTTTCGGACCGATTCTGACCCGAATGTGCCGGAGATCACGCGGTCTGAGGGTCTGCTGACCGCATTATTGGTCGGGAACTACCGGTCTAGCCGGTAATATTTCCTGTGTACTCCCTCGGCTGACCACTCGCCGAGGGCGTACACACCAACCCACAGTCATCACTGACAACGGTCGTCTCGTGCTCAGCACGCGGCGGCCGTTGTCTGTGCTCCCGCAGAACACCCGCAGAAAGAAGCCCGTGAACATCTCGCTCGCGACCGCGATCGGCCTCGCCGGCACGATCCTGGCCGTTGCCTACACCGTCCCCCAGCTCAGCAAGCTCGTCCGGATGCGCTCCGCCGCGGGCGTCAGCGTCGCCGCCCTGGCCAACTCGACGATCAGCGGCATCGCCTGGACGACGTACGGCGTGGTCGCGCACGAGCTCTGGGTCGCGCTGCCGGCCGTCTTCGCGGTGCCCGGCACCGCGGGTGCGATGGTGCTGGCGTGGTTCCGCGGTGGGTCGCGCGAGCGGATGTGGCTCCCCGTCGCCTGGGCGGCGACCATCGCCGCGGCGACGCTCGCGATCCCCGTGGTCGGGCCCGGTCCGATCATCGTGGTGCTCGGCTGCTCGGTGACCCTGATGGTCGGCCCCGCGGCGATCACCGCCTGGCGCAGTCACGACGTGTCGGCGCTGGCCGCGTCGGCCTGGGCGATGCTGATCGTCGACGCCCTGCTCGCCGGTGCCTACGGCTTCCTCGCCGACCTGGACGCGAACCTGATCTACGCGATGGTCGCGATCACCGGCTCGCTGGCGATCCTGGTCCGGATCGCGACCCCCGCGCACGTGCACGCCCGTCTGGTGCCGTTGACGGTTCTCGACACGGTCGTCGACCCGGACGTCTCGCGCGACGAGCTCAGCCTGGCCGCCTGACCCGCGCAGGGGAGATGCTGGGCCGGTGGCCCGACTCATCTACTCCGCGATCGCGTCCCTCGACGGCTACACCGTCGACTCCGACGGCAGGTTCGACTGGTGCGCCCCCGACGAGGAGGTGCACGCGGCGGTCAACGAGCAGGAGCGGTCGGTGGGCACCTACCTCTACGGCCGCCGGATGTACGACGTCATGCAGGTCTGGCAGACCTGGGACACCTCCGACGAGCCGGCCGTCGTGCAGGACTTCGCCGAGCTCTGGCGGGCCGCCGACAAGGTCGTCTACTCCCGCACCCTGACCGAGCCGGCGACGCCGCGCACCCGGATCGAGCGCGAGCTCGACCCTGGCGCCGTACGCCGCCTCGCGGACGAGGCCGACCGGGACGTGTCGATCGCCGGGCCGACCGTCGCCGCTGCGGTGATCCGGGCCGGGATCGTCGACGAGGTGCACCTCTACCTCGCGCCGGTCGTCGTCGGCGGTGGCACCCGGGCGCTCCCGGACGGCGCACGCCTCGACCTGGAGCTGGGCGACGTCCGACGCTTCGAGAGCGGCTTCGTCCGGCTGTCCTACCGCCGCTAGCTCAGCCCTGGGCCTTGTGGGAGATCCACGACCACTCGTCCCAGGTCGCGAGGCGGGACGCGTAGATCGCCTTCACCATCTCGGTCGGGCCGGAGCCGAACAGCACCCGCAGCGGCGGCTCGTCGGCGTCGACCACGTCGAGGATCGCCTGACCCGCGGTGACCGGGTTGCCGGGCTTCTGCGCACCCCGGCGCGCGGCCATCGCCTCGCGGACCGGCTCGTAGACGTCCATCGGGGCGGAGCGCTTCGAGGAGTCGCCGGCCCAGTCGGTGCTGAACCCGCCGGGCTCGACCAGCGTCACGTGGATGCCGAGCGGCCCGACCTCCTGGGCGAGCGCCTCGCTCATGCCCTCGAGCGCCCACTTCGACGCGTGGTAGGCGCCGATGTTGGGGAAGGCGCCGATGCCGCCGATCGTCGAGATCTGCACGATGTGGCCGCTGCCCTGGGCCCGCAGGATCGGCAGCGCCGCCTGCACGACCCAGAGGGCGCCGAAGAAGTTCGTCTCCATCTGGTCGCGGATCTCGCTCTCGGTGAGCTCCTCGACCGCGCCGAAGTGTCCGTAGCCCGCGTTGTTGACCACGATGTCGAGCCGGCCGAACCGCTCGTGGGTCTGCGCGATGCTGGCCTCGACCGCGGCCTTGTCGGTCACGTCGAGGGCGAGGGGGAGCAGGGCGTCGCCGTACGTCGCGACGAGGTCGTCGAGGCTCGTGACGTCGCGGGCGGTGGCGGCGACGCGGTCACCTCGCTCGAGGGCGTTGATGGCGAACTCGCGGCCCAGGCCGCGCGACGTACCGGTGATGTACCAGATCTTGGTCATGGCACCAGACAACTCCTTGGAGTGCGCTCCAGGTCAACCTTGGGCACGTCTGACAGGCTGTCCGCATGAAGGCCCCGGGCGCCAAGGTCCTGCGCAGGATCGCGCTCGAGACCCTCGGCTGGATCCTGATCGTCGCCGGCGTCGCCGCGCTCATCCTGCCCGGGCCGGGGCTGCTGATGCTCGCGGCCGGGCTGGTCATCCTGTCCCAGGAGTACGAGTGGGCCGAGCGCCGGGTCGAGCCGATCAAGGTGCGGGCGCTCCGCGGCGCGGCCGAGGGCGTCGAGAACTGGTTCCGGATCACCCTGTCGTCGCTGCTCGGGCTCGGCCTGATCGCCTGCGGCGTCGTCTGGATCGCCGGGCCTGCGGTCCCGTCGTGGTGGCCGTTCCGCGACAGCTGGTGGCTGCCGGGTGGGGCGGCGACCGGGGTCACCCAGGTCCTGTCCGGGCTGATCGCGCTCGCGCTGATCGTCTACAGCTACCGACGCTTCCAGGTGCGCGGCGAGCCGGTGCCCGAGCTGCCTGCTGACGACTGACGCGTCGCGCGGACGACGAGCGCGATGATCGCCAGCCGGCCGACGAGCGAGAAGACGCTCGCCTCGGGGCCGTAGTCGCCGCCGCCGAGCCACTGCGCCCCCGTCGTACGCAGCGTCGCGAAGGCGCCGCTGTAGTCGGTGGTGCCGCTGACCGGGAAGCCGAGGATCGTGCCCTGGACCCAGTTCCAGCCGAAGTGCAGGCCGACCGGCAGCCAGATCCGGCCCCAACCAGAGCCACTGCGGAGATAGGCGACGCCGTACATCACCCCGCCGAGCACGGTGCTCGTCACCGAGAGCGGTGTCGTGCCGTCAGTGGTGAGGAGCTCGACGCCGGCGAAGGCGAGCGACGACAGCACCAGTGCGGCGGCGGCCGAGCCCAGCAGTCGGCGCAGGCCGCCGAGCACCAGCACCCGGAACACCAGCTCCTCGACGAGCCCGCTGATCGCGAAGACGAGGGTGCCGAGAGCGAGCACCTTCAGGTCGAACCCGGTGTCGACGACGTCGACGAGGCCGCACACGGCGATCAGCCCGGTGGTCACCAGCATGCCGGCCGTCGCGATCAGCAGTCCGGTCCGAAGGGCACGCAGCACGACCCGAAGACTAGAACGTGTTCCAGTGGACTGGTTGGATGTCGGCGTGACGTTCAGTGCTGAAGAGATCCAGGAGGCGTACGCCGTCTTCCACGGCCACGTCCAGGGCTACGCGAGCTCCGGGAACTGGGACGGCTTCGCCGACCTGTTCACCGAGGACGCGGTCTACAAGGAGCACGCCTTCGGCGAGTTCCACGGGCGCGAGGAGATTCGGGCCTGGTCGGTGAAGACGATGACGTCGTTCCCCGGCAGCGTGATGACCGGCTTCCCGCTGGCGTGGTCGGTGGTCGACCCGCCGACCTCACGGCTGATCTGCGAGGTGCGCAACCTGATGCCGGACCCGGGCGACGGCAGCGAGCTCGAGGAGTCCAACCTGACGATCATGACCTACGCCGGCGACGGCATGTTCTCCCGCGAGGAGGACGTCTACAACCCGATGCGGTTCGCGAAGATGTCGGTGCGCTGGGCGCGTATCGCAGCCGCACATGGGAACCTCAGTCCTGAAGGTCAGGCCTACCTGGAGCAGTTCGGGGGCTGACCCACCCCAAGGCAGGAGACTCGTGAGCGATCCGTGGCTGCTCGGCGTCCTGCTGGCCGGGGTGATCGCACTGACCCCGCTCGCCGACCTCGTGCGGGTGCCGCAGCCGGTCCTGCTCGCCGTCTTCGGGTTGATAGCCGGGCTGATGCCGTTCGCGGGGCCGCTGGACCTGGAGCCCGACCTGGTGCTCCCGGTCGTCCTCCCGCCGCTGCTGTTCGCGGCCACGCAACGGACCACGTCGACGGAGTTCCGGGCCGAGGCCGAGCGGGTGCTCGCGCTGGCGGTCGGGCTCACGATCTGCACCGCGGTCGCGGTCGCCCTGGTCGCCCACGCGGTCGGTCTGGAGTGGGGGCCGGCCTGGATCCTCGGCGCGATCGTGTCCCCGCCCGACCCCGTCGCGGCGACCGCGGTCGCGCGCAAGCTGCGGTTGCCGGACCGGCTGGTGACCATCCTCGAGGGCGAGGGGATGTTCAACGACGCCACCGCCCTCGTCATGTACAGCGCCGCGCTGGCCGCGGTCGCCACCGGCGAGTTCTCGTACGGCTCCGCCGGCCTGGAGCTGGTCCTCACGCTCGTGGTGGGTGTAGCCGTCGGCTTCGCGGTCGGTCTGGCCACGAAGTGGTTGATCCGCCTGATCCGCGACGCCTACACCGAGACCACGATCACCGTCGTCGTCCCGTTCGTGGCCTACCTCGGCGCCGAGCATCTCCACGGCTCCGGCGTCCTCGCCGTCCTGGTGCTCGGCCTCTACCTGCGCAACGTCGCCCACGAGGAGACGACGTCGCGCGGCTGGCTGCTGGGCCGGTCGGTCTGGGCGTACGCCGACTTCCTGATCACCAGCCTGGCCTTCGCCGTGCTCGGCTTCGAGCTCTCCACGCTGCTCGCCGACGTCCCCGTCACCCGCGAGGTCGTGACGGTGTCGGTCAGCGTCGTGCTCACGGTCGTGCTCCTCCGGATCGCGTGGGTCTTCCCGGTCGGCGGGCTCTTCCGGCTGCTCGCGCGCAAGCAGAACTCGGTGCTGCCCAACGACTGGCGCGAGATCACGGTCGTGTCGTGGTCAGGCATGCGCGGTGTGGTCACGGTCGCGACCGCCGTCGCGATCCCGATGACCACCGACGACGGAGCGTCCTTCCCCGACCGGCACCTGCTCGTGGTCGCCGCGCTGGTGTGCGTGCTCGTGACCCTCGTGGTCCAGGGACTGACGCTGGGCCCGTTGACCTCGTGGCTCGGGGTCGGCGGCGACGCGGACGACGGGGTCGAGGTCGCCGAGCTGCGCGGTCGGGCCGCGGGTGCCGCGCTCGACTACGTCCGCGCCCTCACCGGGCCGGCCAGCACGGACGAGGTCAAGAACGCCGCGATCCTGCAGTACGAGGGCTACCTCGAGGCCCAGCGGGCGATGCACGAGGCCCGGCTGCTCGAGGTCGAGGGCGCCGACCCGGCCGAGGAGCTCGACCAGCTGCTGCGCAAGGCCAGCGACGTCGAGCGCCAGCTGGTGCTCGACGAGCGTCGGCAGGGCAAGGTCAGTGCGGCCGCGGCCGACGAGGTGCTGCGGGACATCGAGTCACGCGCCCTGCGCGACCTCGACTGAACTCGCTCCCCGAAATGCCGGAAGGGACTGCCGTCGCCCCCCACGCGACAGCAGTCCCCTCGACTCCCGAGAGGTAGCCCCCCGGGTCTGGTTCGGTCAAGCAGCTCGTGTGAACGAGGTCTTCGTGCCGAGCAGTCCGCCGTCACAGATCGGCAGCGGCAGACCCAGGTCGCAGACCGGACCCAGCACGGTGCCCGGGTCGGGCGTGCCCCCGCCACCACCGGCGGCGTCGCAGATCTGCTGCGGCAGGCCGGCGTCGCAGAGCTGCTGGATGTCGGCGCCTCCGGACGACGCGTCACAGATCGGCTGCGGCAGGCCGGCGTCGCACAGCGCCTGGATCGGGCTCGCGCCGCCGTTGCCACCCGGGTTGGGCAGCTGGTTGAAGGCGTCGCAGATCTGCTGCGGGAGACCGGCGTCGCAGGCCGGCTGCAGCGGGTTGTCGCCGCCACCGCCGCCGCCACCGCCGTGGCCCTTCTGGCACTTCTTGAGGGCCTTCTTGGCCTTCTTCAGCTGGTGGTGCGCCTTCTTCTGGTGCTTCTTGGCCTTCTTCAGCTTCTTGTCAGCGACCTTCTTCGCGGCGCCCTTGGCCTTCTTCTGGGCCTTCTTCGCCTTCTTGGCCTTCTTGTCCGCCTTGTGCGCGGACTTCTTCGCCTTCTTGACCTTGTGCTTCTGCTTCGTGCACGCGCCGGCCTTGGCGGCTGCGGTGTGGCTCGCGGTGCTGGCGGCACCGCTGGAGCTCGTCGCGTTGGCTCCCGCGTCGACGACGAGCGTCAGCGCGAGTGCCACACACCCGGCGAGGACCACCTTCATCAGGTTCTTGACCATGACTTCTCCCTCGTGGCTTTCGGCCCGACAGGCGCGGGCGCGATCTTCGTACCCAGGGCAACGAGGGGTGAATCGGAAAGTTGTGACGGTCGTCTCACCGGACTAGACCGGACGGATCAGTTGATCGGCGAGGTCCCCAGCGTGACGCTCGCGGTGTGCGACCGGCCGCTCGTGTCGGTCCAGCCGATGGTCACCTTGTCGCCCGGGGCGTAGCCGGCGAGCGTCGAGTGCAGCTCGTCGTACGACGAGAGGGTGGTCCCGTCCAGCGAGGTCAGCGTGTCGCCCGCGGCGATGCCGGCGGAGGCGGCCGCGGATCCGGTCTCGACCGACGCGATCTGCAGGTCGTCGCTGGCGATGCCGATGCCGAGGTAGGCGGACGGGCCGATCTCGACGTCGGCACCCTCCTGGCCGGACTCGATCGCGTCGGCGACCGTGAGGGCGTCGTCGATCGGGACGGCGTAGCTCTCGGTGACGCCGCCGCTCGACGCGGCGGTCGTGATGCCGACGACCTCGCCCTCGGCGTCGAGGAGCGCACCGCCGGAGTAGCCGCCGACGACGTAGGCGTTGGTCTCGATGAGGCCGGTCAGGCGCTCGCCCGCGACCGAGCCCTCCGACTGGGTGTTGATCGACTGGTCGAGCGCGACGACGGACCCGTCCGAGGCGGACAGGTAGCCCTGGCCCTGGGCATTGCCGACGGCGGTCACCGCGTCGGACACGGCCGGCTCGTCGTCGTCGTCGAGGTTGACCGTGGCCAGGCCCGAGGCGCCGTCGAGCTGGAGCACGGCGATGTCGGCCTTCTGGTCGTGGCCGACCACCGTGGCGTCGTACGTCGTGCCGTCGCTGGCGATGGTGACCTTGACCGACGTCGAGCCCTCGACCACGTGGTAGTTGGTGAGCACGATGCCCGACGAGTCGAGGACCAGGCCGGTGCCGGCCGCCTCGCCGTCGGTGAGCGTGGTGTTGATGAGGACCACGCCCTGCGACTGGGCGTCGGTGGCGTTCGACTGCTCGTCGGAGGTCGACTGGCCGTACGGGTCCTGGCCGGACTGGGTGCCCGGGAAGGACGGGATCGTGCCCTCCTGCGGCGCCTGCAGCCCTTCCTGCGGGACCTGCTGAGGCGCGGCCGCACCGGCCGTCGGGGTCGCGGCCGACTGGTCGGCGCGGGTGAGTGCCCAGGTCGACGGCACGGCGATCGAGGCGGCGAGCACGCCGCCGGCGACGGCACCGGCGGCGATGCCGCGCCAGGGGCGACGGCGGGCAGTGGTGGTCTCGGGTGCGGGAGCGGCGGCCTGCGCGAAGGAGCGGTACGGGTCGTACGGGCTGTACGGCGGCGGCGGGGAGTCCGGAGTGGTCATGGAACCACTTCAGCCGACCATCCTGATCCCCTCAGGTGAGAGCGCTGTGGAGTTGCTGTGAAGGCGGCTCAGAACCCGATGGGGAGACCGGCGTAGTTCTCGGCGAGCCCGGTGGCGCCGGCCTCGCTCGACGTGACCCACCGGAGCTGGGAGAGCTGGAGCTGCGCGTCGAACGGGTCGACGCTCGTGTGCAGCATCGTGGTCATCCACCAGGAGAAGTGCGTGCACCGCCAGACCCGACGCAGGGCCGCGTCGGAGTAGCCGTCGGCGAGACCCGGGTCGCCCCGGAGCAGGGCGGCGAGGGCCGGGGCGAGCAGCGCGACGTCGGCGACCGCGAGGTTGAGACCCTTGGCGCCGGTCGGCGGCACGATGTGGGCGGCGTCGCCGGCCAGGAAGAGGCGGCCGTGGCGCATCGGCTGCTGCACGAAGGAGCGCATCGGCAGCACGCTCCGGTCGGTGATCGGTCCGGTCGTCAGCTCCCAGCCGTCCTGGCCGTGACCGAGCCGCGTCTGCAGTGCCGACCAGATCCGGTCGTCGGACCACTGGTCGACGGCGGTGTCGTTCGGGACCTGCAGGTAGAGCCGGGAGACGGTCGCCGAGCGCATCGAGTGCATGGCGAAGCCGTCGGGGTGCCAGGCGTAGATCAGCTCGTCGGTCGACGGGGCCACGTCGGCGAGGATCCCCAACCAGGAGTAGGGATACGTCTTCTCCCAGGTGGTGCGTACGCCGTCGGGCACGGCCGCGCGCGAAGGCCCGAACGACCCGTCGCAGCCGACGACGACATCTGCCTCGAGCCGCTGGTCGACGCCGTCGCGGTCGGTGTAGGTCACCGACGGCCGGTCGGTCTCGAGGTCGTGCAGCGCGGTGTCACTGATCTCGTAGACCACCTCCTGCCCGCGAGCGCTCGCCGCGGCGACCAGGTCCTTCTGCACCTCGGTCTGGCCGTAGACGAAGACCCGGCGGCCGGTGAGCGCCTCGAAGTCGAGGTGGTGCCGCTCGTGGGGCCACTGCAGGTAGATCCCCCGGTGGGCGTCGGCCTCGCGGTCGAGCCGGTCGCCGAGACCGACCTCGCGGAGCAGGTCGACCGACGACTGCTCGAGGATGCCGGCGCGGATCCTGCTCGCGACGTACTCCTCCGACCGGGTCTCGAGGACCACGGACTCGACGCCGTCGGCGGCCAGCAGGTGGGAGAGGAGGAGCCCGGCCGGGCCCGCGCCGATGATGGCGACCTGGGTGCGCATGACGGCAGTGTGGTCGGTCGAGGCGCGGTCCGATCAGGGGAGTGTTCCGCTGGGTGGAAGGTGGCGCCATTGGTGGCGATAACCCCGCAGCCGACGTGCCTGGGTCGGTTCCGGGGTTTCGAGACACGCCCCAGAGGGCCTTCCTCAACCGCCGGTGGTGAGGGCGCGGCCGATGCCGTGGGCGGCGACCTGGAGGGCGCCGACCAGCTTGGGCCGGTCCTTGAGCGACGGCAGCACCAGGCCGAGCGCGGCGACGACGTCCGGGCCGCGGCGTACGGGCACGGCGATCGAGCAGGCGCCGAGGCTCATCTCCTCGGTGGTGGTGGCGTAGCCGTCGCGCAGGGTCTTGCCGAGCTGGCGACGCAGGAGCCCGGGCTGGGTGATCGTGTACGCCGTGACCCGGGGCAGGTCGGACAGGACCGCGTGCTGCACCTCGACCGGCGCGTGGGCGAGCAGCACCTTGCCGACCCCGGTCGCGTGCATCGGCAGCCGCGAGCCGATGCTGCTGACGACCGGCACCGAGGCGTGTCCGGCGAGCCGGTCGACGTAGAGGACCGCCGTGCCGTCGCGCACCGCCAGGTGGACGGTCGCGAGCGTCGCTCCGTACAGGTCGTGGAGGTAGGGCGACGCGACCTCGCGCAGCCCCGTCTGCACGGGCGCGAGCAGACCGAGGTCCCAGAGGCGGCGACCGACTGCGTAGTCACCGGCCGGCGTGCGGCTCAGTGCACCCCAGGCGACCAGCTCGCCGACCAGCCGGTGCGTGGTGGGCATCGGCAGCCCGGCGCGTTCGGAGAGCTGGGTCAGGGTGAGCCGCCGGTGGTGCTCGTCGAACGCGCCGAGCAGCGCCAGCGCGCGTGAGGTGACGGTCGCGCCGGGGGTGGAGGTGTTGCCGGCCATGCGGAGCAGTCTTCCACTGAACGGAAAGAGCCAGTCGTCACCGGCCCGTCGCGAGGCCTACCTTCGCCCACGTGACCGAACTTGCCAGCCAGGCGGAGATCAGCGCCGAGATCGCGACGATCGCCCAGAAGTACGACGCTAGTGGTGTGACGGAGACGGACGTCCGCACCGACTACCCGCCGTACCGCTCCAGCATCCTGCGCCACCCGACCAAGGCACCGCAGCAGGTCGACCCCGAGGGGATCGAGCTGTGGGCGCCGGTCTTCGGTCAGCAGGACGTCGACCCGCTCGAGGCCGACCTGACCATCCAGCACCGCGGCGAGCCGATCGGCGAGCGGATGACCGTGGCCGGCCGGGTGCTCGACGGCGAGGGCCGACCGGTCCGCAACCAGCTGGTCGAGATCTGGCAGGCCAACGCCGGTGGGCGCTACATCCACCAGCGCGACCAGCACCCCGCGCCGCTCGACCCGAACTTCACCGGCACCGGCCGCTGCCTGACCGACGCCGACGGCAACTACGCCTTCACCACGATCAAACCAGGCCCCTACCCGTGGAAGAACCACCAGAACGCCTGGCGGCCGGCGCACATCCACTTCTCGCTCTTCGGTCGCGAGTTCACCCAGCGGCTGATCACCCAGATGTACTTCCCGGGCGACCCGCTGTTCGCGCTCGACCCGATCTACCAGGCGATCACCGACCAGGCGGCCCGCGACCGGCTGGTCGCGACGTACGACCACGACCTGACCCGGCCCGAGTGGAGCCTCGGCTTCCGCTGGGACATCGTGCTCACCGGCAGCCACCGGACCCCGCTCGAGGAGGAGGAAGCATGAGCACCACTCCCACGCCGGGGCAGACCGTCGGCCCGTTCTTCGCCTACGCGCTGCCGTACGACGGGGGCAACGAGCTCGTCCCGCCCACGCGACCCGACGCGGTGCGGCTGCACGGCCGCGTGCTCGACGGCGCCGGCGACCCCGTGCCGGACGCGCTGATCGAGCTCTGGCAGGCCGCCCCCGACGGATCGGTCCCGCGCGCCCCCGGCTCGCTGAGCCGCGACGGCTACACGTTCACCGGGTGGGGGCGTGCCGAGACCGACCGCGCCGGGCACTACCAGTTCACGACGCTGCGCCCCGGCGGCGAGACGCCGTACTTCGCCCTGACCGTCTTCGCCCGCGGGCTGCTCGACCGGCTGTTCACCCGGGCCTACCTCCCGGGTGCCGCACCGGCCGCGTTGTCGAGCCTGTCGACGCGTGCGGACGACCGCGGCTTCGTCTTCGACATCCGGCTGCAGGGTGACGACGAGACCGTCTTCCTCACCTACGCGCAAGACTGAGGCCATGGCGGACCTCTTCTGGCCCGGCGACGAGCGCGCCGGGTCCCACTTCACGGCCGAGGACTTCGTCGGCGCCCTCCTGTCCGTCGAGGAGGACTGGGCCGGCGCTCCCTTCACCGGGCTCGTCGACGCCGAGGACCTCGCGCTCGACGCCGAGGCCGGCGGCAACCCGGTGATCCCGCTGGTCCGGTTGCTCCAGGAGCAGGACCCGGCCGCCCACCGCGGGCTCACCAGCCAGGACGTCGTCGACTCGGCGCTGATGCGGATGGCCGAGGCCGCCGTCGAGTCCCTGCGCCACGACCTGCACTCGCTGCTCGGTCGGCTCGTCGACCTGGCCGAGCAGCACCGCGACACCCCGATGGTGGCCAGGACGCTCACCCAGCACGCGATCCCGACGACGTTCGGCTTCCGGGTCGCAGCCTGGCTCACCGCGGTGCTCGACGCGGACGAGCTCCTCGACGACCTCGACTTCCCGGACCAGATCGGCGGGGCCGCCGGCACCCGTGCGGCCATCGTCGAGCTCGGCCGCGACCTGCCGCTGGGCATCCCGCGGTGGCACACCACCCGCGCGCCGGTCACCAGGCTGGGCGACGCCCTGGTCGGCTGCACGGACGCCTGTGCTCGCATCGCCAACGACGTCCTCACCATGTCGCGCCCCGAGATCGGCGAGCTGGCCGAGGGGAGCGGCGGCGGATCGTCGACGATGCCCAACAAGGCCAACCCGGTCCTCTCCGTGCTGGTCCGGCGGGCCGCGCTCACGACGCCGCAGCTGGCGGCCACGCTGCACGTCGCGGCCGCGTCCCAGGTCGACGACCGCGCCGACGGCGGCTGGCACGCGGAGTGGGCGACCCTGCGCGACCTGGTCCGCCGCACCCTGGTGGCGGCGTCCCAGACCGCCGACCTGGTCGCGGATCTCCGGGTCGATGCCGAGCGGATGGCCTCGACCCTCGCCGCAGCGGGCGACGCGGTGCTCGCCGAGCAGCGATCGATGGCAGCCGCGGCCGGTCACGATCCTGCGCCGTCCTACCTGGGCGACTCCGCGGCGTACGTCGACGCCGTGATCGCCCGTGCCCGCCACACCCTGGAGGAGACCGCATGATCCCCGCCATCACCGCCGTACGCCTGACCGGCGCACGCAACCGCACGGAGCTGCCGCTGCTGGTCCTCGGCCCGTCGCTCGGGACGTCCGCCACCGCACTCTGGTCGTCGTGCGCCTCCGGGCTGACCGCACACTTCGACGTGGTCGCCTGGGACCTTCCTGGCCACGGCCACAACCGGTCGGTGCCGGAGGAGCCCTTCACGATGGCCGAGCTCGCAGCGGGCGTGCTGCGGGTCGTCGACGACATCTCCACCGAGCGCGGCGACGAGGGACCGTTCGCCTACGCCGGCGACTCCGTCGGTGGCTGCGTCGGCCTGCAGCTGATGCTCGACGCGCCCGAAGCGGTCGACTCCGCCGTGCTGCTCTGCACCGGTGCGCAGATCGGCACCCCCCAGCTGTGGCAGGACCGGATCGCCAAGGTCAGCGCGTCCGGCACCTCGGTCATGGTCACCGCCTCGGCCGAGCGGTGGTTCGCCCCCGACTTCCTCGACCGCGAGCCGGGCCGCGGGTCCGCGCTCCTGGTCGCGCTCCAGGACACCGCGGACGCCGGCTACCTCCAGGTGTGCGGCGCGCTCGCGGAGTTCGACGTACGCGACCGGCTTGCGGAGATCGGGGCACCGGTCCTCGCCGTCGCCGGCGCCGCCGACGCGGTCACCCCGCCCGAGGGGCTGCGCGCGATCGCGGACGGCGTGAAGGACGGCCGCTTCGTCACGCTCGACGACGTCGCCCACCTCGCCCCGGCCGAAGCGCCCGAGGCGGTGGCGGCCCTGATCCGCCAGCACGTGCTGGGGGAGGCGCCGCCGCTGGCGTCCTCGGACCGGTACGCCGCCGGGATGGCGGTGCGGCGCGAGGTGCTCGGCAACGAGCACGTCGACCGCGCGACCGCCGGTGCGACCGACCTGACCCGCGAGTTCCAGTCGTTCATCACGGAGTACGCCTGGGGCGAGATCTGGACCCGTCCGGGTCTCGACCGGCGCAGCCGCTCGATGATCACCCTCACCGCGCTGATCGCCCGCGGCCACCACGAGGAGCTCGCGATGCACCTCCGCGCCGCCCTCCGCAACGGCCTCACCGTCGAGGAGATCAAGGAAGTGCTGCTTCAGTCCGCCATCTACTGCGGGGTGCCCGACGCCAACACGGCGTTCCGGATCGCCCAGCAAGTCCTGACTGAGGAAGGTCTCGCATGACAAGCGCGTTCCTGTACGCCGCCGCCCGCACGCCGTTCGGCCGCTTCGGCGGCGCCCTCGCCGAGGTGCGTCCCGACGACCTGGCCGCCGTCGCGATCGAGGGAGTGCTCGCGAAGGCGCTCGGTCTCGACCCGGCCGCGATCGGCGACACGGTCTGGGGCTGCGCCAACCAGGCGGGCGAGGACAACCGCAACGTCGGCCGGATGGCAGTCCTGCTCGCCGGCCTGCCGGTGTCGGTCCCGGCCACGACGGTCAACCGGCTCTGCGGCTCGTCGCTCGACGCCGCGATCATCGGATCGCGCACCATCGAGTCCGGCGATGCCGACGTCGTGCTCACCGGTGGCGTCGAGTCGATGACCCGCGCCCCGTGGGTCCTGCCCAAGCCCAGCAAGGGGTTCCCGGCCGGCAACGTCACCGCGGTGTCGACGACGCTCGGCTGGCGGCTGGTCAACGACCGGATGCCGGCGGAGTGGACGGTCTCGCTCGGCGAGGCCAACGAGCTGCTCCAGGAGAAGTACGCCATCTCCCGCGAGCGGCAGGACGAGTTCGCGGCCCGCTCGCACAACCTGGCGCACGACGCGTGGGAGGCCGGCTTCTACGACGACCTCGTCGTCCCCGTCCCGGACGTCGACCTGACCCGCGACGAAGGCATCCGGCCGGGGTCGTCGGCCGAGAAGCTCGCTGGCCTGAAACCGTCCTTCCGCAAGGACGGCACGATCACCCCCGGCAACGCGTCCCCGCTCAACGACGGCGCTTCCGCCGTGCTCCTCGGGTCGGAGACCGCCGCGATCGGCATCGACCCGATCGCCCGGATCGCGGGCCGCGGGGTGTCCGCGCTCGAGCCGCAGCTCTTCGGCTTCGCCCCCGTCGAGGCCGCCGACCGGGCGCTCGCCCGGGCCGGCATCACCTGGGCCGACGTCTCGGCCATCGAGCTCAACGAGGCCTTCGCCGTGCAGTCGCTCGCCTGCGTCGACGCGTGGAAGGTCGACCCCGAGATCGTCAACGCCAAGGGCGGCGCGATCGCGATCGGCCACCCGCTCGGTGCGTCCGGCGGCCGGATCCTCGGCACCCTCGCCGCACGGCTGCAGGAGTCGGGTGACCGGTACGGCGTGGCGGCGATCTGCATCGGCGTCGGCCAGGCGCTCGCCGTCGTGCTGGAGAACGTGTCGTGAGGATCTCTGGCACCGCGGGTCTGCGCGCCGACGGGCCGGCGGTGGACTGTCCACCTTCTGTCGGGAGTGGTTCGGTGGATCTCGCACCGCCGATGCGGGTGGCGCAGGGCGGCGGTGGGCTGTCCACCTTTGCTCGGGGTCCGCTCGGTGGATCGGCCACCGCCGGCCGGGGCCACGCACCGTCGTGGGTGGTCCGATGAGCACCCGCATCTATGACACCGCGGCCGAGGCCGTGGCGGACGTCGCCGACGGGTCGACCGTCCTGATCGGCGGCTTCGGGATGGCCGGCATGCCGGTCGAGCTCATCGACGCGCTGATCGACCAGGGCGCGACCGACCTGACCGTCGTCAACAACAACGCCGGCAACGGCGACACCGGCCTGGCCGCGCTGCTCGCGAAGGGCCGCGTGCGCAAGGTGATCTGCTCCTTCCCGCGCCAGAAGGACTCGTGGGTCTTCGACGGGCTCTACCGCGAGGGCAAGGTCGAGCTCGAGCTGGTGCCGCAGGGCAACCTCGCCGAGCGGATGCGCGCCGCCGGTGCGGGGATCGGCGCGTTCTTCTGCCCGACTGGCGTCGGCACGCCGCTGGCAGAGGGGAAGGAGACGCGCGAGATCGACGGGCGTACCTACGTGCTGGAGTACCCCATCCGCGGCGACGTCGCGCTGGTCGGCGCCTACCGCGCCGACCGGATGGGCAACGTCGTCTACCGCAAGACCGCCCGCAACTTCGGGCCGGTGATGGCGACCGCTGCGGCCACCACGATCGTCCAGGTGCGCGAGGTCGTCGAGACCGGCGAGCTCGACCCGGAGGCCGTGGTCACGCCGAGCATCTACGTGGACAGGATCGTGACCGTATGACTCTCTCCAAGGACGAGATGGCCCAGCTGGTCGCGCAGGACATCCCGCCGGGGTCGTTCGTCAACCTCGGTATCGGCCAGCCGACGCTGGTCGCCGACCACCTCCCAACCGGCTCGGGCGTGGTGCTCCACACCGAGAACGGCATGCTCAACATGGGGCCTGCGGCGCAGGAGGGTGAGGTCGACCCGGACCTCACGAACGCCGGCAAGATCCCGGTGACCGAGCTCCCGGGTGCGTCGTACTTCCACCACGCCGACTCCTTCGCGATGATGCGCGGCGGCCACCTCGACGTGTGCGTGCTCGGCGCCTTCCAGGTCTCCGCGACCGGCGACCTCGCCAACTGGCACACCGGCGCGCCCGACGCGATCCCCGCCGTCGGTGGCGCAATGGACCTCGCGATCGGTGCCAAGAGCGTCTTCGTGATGATGACGCTCTTCGCGAAGGACGGGTCCTCCAAGCTGGTGCCGTCGTGCACCTACCCGCTGACCGGGGTCGGCTGCGTCGACCGGGTCTACACCGACGTCGCGACCTTCGAGATCACCCCCGATGGCGTGGTCGTCCTCGACACGTTCGGCACGTCGTACGACGAGCTCGCCGAGCGGCTCGAGGTCCCCATCATCGCCGGACCGGCCGGAGGGTAGGGGAGCCGACGCCTGTCACCCCTCGGGGTGGCGTCCGCCTGACCAGGAGGGGTACCGCATGGTCCTACCCCTGGAGGAACCATGGCCTCGAGCACACCGGACGCGGTTCTAGCCGGCGCTCGGCTGACGCGCGACGTCGCGGCCTCCGCCGGCGGTGCTGTGCTCGCCCAGGCCACCCGAGCCCTGGCGACGGTCCGACCGGCGGCCAAGCCCCTGCATCCGCGCGGCGTGGTGCTGCGCGGGCGGATCTACCGCCACGGGTCCCCCGAGCCGGTCGGGGTGCCGTGGCTGGACGAGCCGGGTGAGGACGACGTGCAGGTGCGGCTGTCCCGGGCCATCGGGCTGCCGTCGGCGATGCCGGACATCCACGGGCTCGCCGTCCGTGTCGGGTCCGGGGACCTCCTGTTCGCGTCCACCGGGTGGGGACGGCTCAGCCGGTTCGTGCTGACCGCGAGCCGTGATCCGCGCGGTCGGCCGATGACCACCCTGCTTCCCTACCGCACGGACGCCGGTCCCGTGCTGCTCGGTGCCCGCGCGGTGGGCGCCGAGACCTTCGAGCTCGCCTGGGCACACCGGGCCGGTGACTGGCAGCCGTTCGCGGTGCTCCGTCTCTCCACCGCCCGGGCCGCCGACCAGCACCTCTCGTTCGACCCCGTCCGCCACCAGGTGGACGGCCTGCAGCAGTACCCGAGCGTCGTACGGCTCCGTGAGCCGTCGTACGTCCGGGCCCGCCGCTCACGCACCTGACGTGACCGCAACCCAAGGAGACGCCATGTCCACGGACGCCATCGTGATGCTGAAGAACGACCACAAGCAGATCCTGCGCACCTTCAAGGACTTCGAGAACGCCGGCGACGACGCCCACCAGACCAAGGGCGACCTCGTCGGCCGGATCATCGAGCTCCTCACCGTGCACACCTACATCGAGAACGAGGTGATGTACCCGCGCGTCCGCGACCTCGTGCCGGAGCTGGAGGACGACGTCCTCGAGTCCTACGAGGAGCACCACGTCGCGGACGTCCTGGTCATGGAGCTGGTCGGGATGAAGCCGTCGGACGAGCGGTTCACCGCCAAGACGACGGTCCTCATCGAGAACGTCCGGCACCACATCGAGGAGGAGGAGGACGAGTGGTTCCCGAAGGTGCGGGAGGCGTTGGGGCGCAAGGTCCTCCAGGACATCGGGGCGGAGATGGCCGCCGCCGAGAAGAAGGCGCCTCGCAGTCCGGCCCAGCCGAGCGCCCTCAAGAAGACCATCGACGCCGTCATCTCGTGAGCAGATGATGGTCGGGGCTGGTCAGCGGGGAACTGGGTACAGCCGGGCCATGCCACCTCCCGGAACCGAGGCCGTGACGCTGTCTCCCGGTCCACCCCACGACGAGGAGCTGGTCGCCCTGGCCGCCGACGCCAGCGACGCTCGCGGCGACGTGCTCCGCGCACTCGAGCTCGCCGAGCGCTGGGGTGTGCGGCTCCCGGCGCCGGGTCGCGGACGGACGGCGCACCTGTGGGCGGCGCTCGCGACGCTGGGTGCGGTGGACCTCACCGTGGCCCGGGCGGTCGAGCCGCACCTCGACGCCGCGGCCATCCTGGACGAGCAGCGCGACGGCACCTGGGGCGTGTGGGCGGCGGAGGGGCCGGGCGTCCGGCTCCGTGCCGTGCCGACCGCGGACGGCGCCACGCTGACCGGCCGCAAGCCCTGGTGCTCGCTGGCTGCGGACCTGACCCACGCCCTCGTGACCGCGTGGGTCGACGACGAGCGCCGCCAGCTCTTCGCTGTCGACCTCCGCCAGCAGGGGGTGGCCACCGTCGACGCGCCGTGGGTGTCGCGGGGGCTGAGCGCCGTCCGCAGCACGCCGGTCGACTTCCACGACGCGGCCGCGACGCCGGTCGGCGAGCCGGGGTGGTACCTGCGCCGCGACGGGTTCGCCTGGGGCGGGATCGGCGTGGCCGCGATCTGGTACGGCGCGAGCGTCGGCCTCGCACGTCGGATCTGGCGCCAGGCTGCGGAGCGGGAGCTCGACCAGGTCGGGCAGCTGCACCTCGGTCGGGTCGACGTCGCGCTCACGGCTGCGTCGTCCGTGCTGCTCGGCGCGGCCGACGCGGTCGACCACGGCCGAGCTGCCGGCGACGACGGGATGCTGCTCGCGCTGCGGGTCCGCCAGGTCGTCGCCGACGCTGCTGAGTCGACGCTGCTCGCCGCGGACCACGCCCTCGGCCCGGGTCCGCTGACCACCGAGGAGGAGCACGCCGGCCGCGTGGCGGACCTCCGCGTCTACCTGCGCCAGCACCACGCCGAGCGCGACACCGCGACGCTCGGCCGGCTCGTGAGCGGAGCCTCGCCGTGGTGACCCGACCGGCCTTCACCCACGACGGCACCGGCACCCCCGCCGAGGTCTGGTCCGCCGACCTCCGCTGGGCCGACCGGGTGTCGCTCACGCTCGACGGCGTACGACGCCTGGTCGTCGTCGCCGCACACCCCGACGACGAGTCGCTCGGGGCAGGTGGCCTGCTCGCGACGGCGCACGAGCGGGGCCTCGAGATCGACCTGGTGCTCCTGACCGCAGGCGAGCTCAGCCATCCGGCGTCGCCGACCCACTCGCGCGCGCAGCTCGCCCAGCGACGGCTCGGCGAGGCGAAGGACGCGCTGCGAGAGGTCGCCCCGGGCGCGGGCGTCACGATGCTGGCGCTCGGCGACGGGACCGTCGCCGAGTCCGAGCCCGCTGTCACGGCCCGCCTCGTCGACCTGATCGGCGACGGTGCGACGACCCTGCTCGCCGCACCGTGGCGGCAGGACGGCCACCCCGACCACGAGGCCGCCGGACGAGCCGCGGCCGCGGCGGCCCGTCGTACGGACGCCACGCTGGTGGAGTACCCCGTCTGGTGGTGGCACTGGGGCACGCCCGACGACGCGCCCTGGCCGGCGCTGCGGACCATGGAGCTCTCGGCCGGGGCTCGCTCCCGCAAGAGCCGCGCGATCGCCGCGCACTCCTCCCAGGTCGACGCGCTCTCGAGCGCGCCCGGCGACGAGGTGCTCCTCCATCCCGGCTTCCTCGCGCACTTCCACGGCTCGGTGGAGGTCTACGTCGTCGACGACGCGTGCGACACCGCGCTCGACGACCTGCACCGCTCCGAGCCGGACCCCTGGGGCGTCGACGAGCGGTGGTACGAGCAGCGCAAGCGCGACCTGACCCTGGCGGTGCTGCCGCGAGCGGCGTACGCCCGGGGGCTGGAGGTGGGGTGCTCCACCGGAGCGCTCGCCGAACGGTTGGCCGAGCGCTGCCACGAGCTGCTCGCCGTCGATGCCAGCCCCGCCGCGGTCGAGGCCGCCCGGCAGCGCCTGGCCGGTCACGACCACGTCCGGGTCGAGCACCTCCAGGTGCCGCAGGAGTGGCCGCCCGGCAGCTTCGACCTGGTCGTGGTCTCGGAGACGGCCTACTTCCTCAGCCCGCGCGGGCTGCGGGGGCTGGTCGAACGGGTCCGGGCGTCGCTCGCGCCGCTCGGCGTCGTCGTGCTGTGCCACTGGCGGCACCGGATCGACGGCTGGGTGGCGGACGCGGACGCGGTGCGGCACGCCTTCACCGACGACGGGTGGCTGCCGGTGCAGGCGACCTACCGGGACCGGGACGTCGAGCTCCTGGTGCTCGCCGCCACGGACGCGCTGCCGGAGCCGACGTCATGACGATCGCGGTGGTCCACGTCGTCGTTCCGGCTCACGACGAGGAGCAGCTCCTCGGCGCCTGCCTGGCCTCCGTCGCCACGGCCGCCGGCCGGCTCCTCGCCGACCTGCCGGGCATCGTCGTCCGCACCACCGTCGTGCTCGACCGCTGCAGGGACCAGACCGCGGCCGTCGCGGCGACGTACGGCGTTGACACGGTGGTCGTGGACGCGGCCAGCGTCGGTGTCGCACGGGCGGCCGGGATCGCGCGGGCCGCGGAGCTCGCCGACGGCCAGCCGCCCGAGCGGGTGCTCGTGGTGAGCACCGACGCGGACTGCGTGGTCCCGGAGCTGTGGCTCGTGGACCTGCACGCGTTGGTCGCGGCCGGCTACGACCTGGTGGTCGGGTCGGTGCACCCCGACCCCGACGACCTGCCCCCGAGCGCCCTGGAGCGCTGGCGCGAGCGCCACCGCACCCCGCGGGCGCACGTCCACGGCGCCAACCTGGCGTTCACGCTCGCGGCGTACGCCCGGTCCGGCGGGCTGCAGCCGGTCGACCTGCACGAGGACGTGTTCCTGGTCGAGGCGATGCGCGCGGCGGGATGCCAGTGGACCGTCAGCACGTCGGTGCAGACCTCGGGTCGTACGTCGAGCCGGGTGCACGGCGGCTTCGCGACCTACCTCGCGGACCTGGTCGCCCAGCCGGAGTGATCCTCAGCGCGCTCAGCTCTTCTGCTTGCGCACCCGTCGGCGGAGCTGCCAGATCCGCATGGTGCCGACCGCCGCGGTGATCAGGACGCCGCCGACGGTCGCGATCAGCAGGGCGACCGAGAGCGGCGCGGTGCCCTCCCAGAAGAGGAAAGAGATGTCGACGTCGTCGGTGTTCTGCGCGATGAAGATGATCAGCAGCACGAGCAGCACCGCCGCCACGACGACGCTCGTCCACGCTCCGCTCGTGCGCGAGTGACGCAGCGGGTCCTGCGGCGGCGGGGCGGGCGAGGTCGGCTCGACGACCTCGGGCTCAGGGTCGGGCGTGGTTTCGGTCATGGGGGAGCGGTACCCGTTCGGCCGCTCCCCGACGCACTCAGTCCGGGATCGCTGCCGGTTCGCCGGTCTTGAAGAGCGTGGACAGCAGGATGACGACCGGCACGGTGCCGTTGTTGGCGGCGTGGTGCACCTCGCCCTGCTCCTCGATCAGCCACTGGCCGCTCTTCACCTTGACGGTGTCGCCGGGCTTGACCTTCTTCACGAGCGTGGGGTCGTCGCCCGAGCCCTTCATCAGCTTCGCGGAGCCGGTCTCGACGGTGTAGGTCAGCGTGCCCTCGGCGACGTAGCCCAGCTGCTGGCCGGGGTGGTGGTGGGCCGCGAGCTGGGCGCCCGGCATCACGACGACCTTGCTCAGGCCCAGCGTGCGGTGCGGCGCTCCCGGGGGCGAGGCCACCTCCGCCAGCGACTGGCGGGTGACGACGACCGGTGCGGGGTCGTCGGCAGCGGCGGACGTCACGGTGATCCCGGCGGCGAAGCCGGATCCGACCAGGGCGAGTGCGGCGAGGGGGAGGAGTGCGCGCTTCATGTCCAGCAGCGTAGGGAGACCCGCCGTACGCCGCAGGTGTTCGGCCGTTGAATCTCCCCGGCACCCAGAACGGGTGTCGGCCGGTCGCCGTAAGGTGCGGCCCGTGACCCTGCAGATCCACCGAGCCGCGCGGACCGACGCGCTCGCGGACCGGCTGGGTGACCTGCTGGGCACGCCGCTGCCGGACCCGTTCGCGGAGGAGGTCGTGGTGGTGCCGGCCCGGGGGGTCGAGCGCTGGCTGACCCAGCGCCTCTCGCACCGGCTCGGCACGGGTCCTCGCGGTGGTGACGGGGTGTGCGCGGGTGTGCGGTTCCTGTCCCCGCCGTCGCTGGTGAGCCTGCTGCTCGGCCGCGAGCGCGACGACCCGTGGGACCCCGAGCGGCTGGTCTGGCCCCTGCTCGCGACGATCGACGAGAGCCTCGCCGACCCCGCGTTCGCGACGCTCGCCCAGCACCTCGGTCACGGGCTCGACGGCCCGGACGGCGAGCTCCGCCGCAGCCGTCGCTACTCGGTCGCGATCCGGTTGGCCGCTCTCTTCGCGTCGTACGCCAAGCAGCGCCCGAGCCTCGTCAGCGACTGGCGGACGGGTCGCGACGGCGACCTGGCGCCCGACCTGCTCTGGCAGGCGGAGCTGTGGCGCCGGCTGCTCCCGCGGGTCGACGCGTCACCACCCGACGTGCGCCATGCCGAGACGATCGCTGCGTTGCGCGCCGGCGGCGCGCACCTGCCGCTGCCCGGGCGGCTGTCACTCTTCGGGCACACCCGCATCCCCGCCACCGAGGTCGAGCTGCTGGCCGCGCTCGGCGAGCACCGCGACGTGCACCTCTATCTCCCGCAGCCCTCCCCGACGCTGTGGGACGACCTGACCGGCTTGGGCGGCGTGGTCCCGCGCGACGAGGACACGTCCGCCGAGCGCGTCGGCCACCCGCTCCTTGCCTCGCTCGGTCGCGACGCCCGCGAGCTGCGACGCACCCTCGACGGCATCGGGGCCGATCTGGTCCCCACCACCGAGCCGGCCACCAGCACGATGCTCGGCTGGCTCCAGCACGACCTGCGCGCCAATCACGCGCCGTCGTACGACGAGCGCGCCGGCCGCCACCTCGCGGACGGTGACCGCACCCTGCAGGTGCACGCCTGCCACGGCGCGGCCCGGCAGGTCGACGTGCTCCGCGAGGTCCTGGTCGGGATGCTCGAGGACGACCCGACCCTCGAGCCCCGCGACATCCTCGTGATGTGCCCGGACATCGAGACCTACGCGCCGCTGATCTCGGCCGGGTTCGGGCTGGCCACGGTGGCGGGCCATCCCGCCCACCTGCTGCGCGTCAAGCTCGCCGACCGAGCACTGACGAGCACCAACCCGCTGCTGGCGATCGCGGGATCGCTGCTGGAGCTGTCGGGCGGCCGGGTCACCGCGTCGGACGTGCTCGACCTCGCGGCGAGCGAGCCGTGCCGGCGCCGGTTCGGGTTCACCGACGACGACCTCGACCGGGTGAGCCGCTGGGTCGCCCGCGCCGGGGTGCGCTGGGGGCTGGACGCGCAGTCGCGGGCGGCGTTCTCGATGGACCGCTTCGAGCACAACACCTGGCGGGCCGGGCTCGACCGGATCCTGCTCGGCGTCGCGATGAGCGGCGACGACCACCGCCACCTCGGGCGCGGGCTGCCGCTCGACGACGTCGCCAGCTCCGAGATCGACCTGGCGGGCCGGCTCGCCGAGCTGGTCGACCGGCTCGACACCTGCCTCCGGGGACTGGCGGCGGCGCACACCGTCGCGGAGTGGACCGCCCGCCTGCGCGACGGCGTCCGCGGCCTGACCGACGTGGCGGACGACGACGCCTGGCAGCTCCCGCAGTTCGAGCGCGAGCTGGCGCGGGCGGCCGCCTCGTCGCACGAGGGCGAGATCGAGCTGCGCCTCTCCGATGTCCGCGCGCTGCTCCAGTCGCGGCTGGCCGGACGCCCGACGCGGGCCAACTTCCGCACCGGCACGCTCACCGTCTGCACGATGGTCCCGATGCGCTCGGTCCCCCACCGGGTGGTGTGCCTGGTCGGGCTCGACGACGGGGTGTTCCCGCGGGCCGGCGCGGTCGACGGTGACGACGTGCTCGGCAGGCGCCCGCTCACGGGCGAGCGCGACGCGCGCAGCGAGGACCGCCAGCTCCTCCTCGACGCCGTCCTGGCCGCGACCGAGCACCTCGTCATCACCTACACCGGAGCCAACGAGCAGTCCGGGGCGCCCCGTCCTCCCGCCGTACCCCTCGGCGAGATCCTCGACGCCGCCGACCGCACGACCGCGGCGCCGGTGCGCGACCGGATCCTCACCCGCCACCCGCTCCAGCCCTACGACGCCCGCAACTTCGTCGCGGCGGCGCCCTTCAGCTTCGACGCGGCCGCGCTGGCCGGCGCCCGGTCCGCGTGGAGCGTGCGCCACGAGCCACCGCCGTTGCTGAGCGGACCGCTCCCGGCTCGTCCTCCGGGTGACGTGTCGTTGCAGGACCTCAAGGCGTTCCTGGTCCACCCGGTGAAGTCGTTCCTGCGCGAGCGCCTCGACGTCGCGACGCCGTTCGAGCCCGACGACCTGGCCGACGCGATCCCGGTGACGCTCGACAGCCTGGAGAAGTGGCAGATCGGCGACCGGCTGCTGCGCGAGCTGCTCGCGGGGCACGACCCGGTCGCGGTGATGACCGCCGAGCAGCTCAGCGGCACGCTGCCGCCCGGAGGACTCGGGACGTCGGCGCTCAACGAGGTCGTCGCGGAGTGCCAGAAGCTCTGGGCCCGCACCGCCGAGGTGCGCACCGGCGACCGCCGCTCCGTCGACGTCGACGTGGACCTCGGCGACGGGCGACGGCTGACCGGCACCGTGCCCGGCGTCTACGGCAACCGGGTCGTGTCGCTCGGCTACTCCCGGCTCAACGCCCGCCAGCGCCTCCAGACCTGGGTCGACCTCCTCGCCCTGACCGCCTCCCACCCCGACCAGCACTGGACCGCCCACGCCATCGGCAAGGACCGCGCCGGCCCGAAGCGTGCGCTGTCGGGACCGATCGACCACCGCGCGGTCGCCTGGCTGCGCGACCTGGCCGACCTCCGCGAGCTCGGCCTCTCGCGTCCGCTCGCAGTCCCGGTCAAGACCGGCGCCGCCTGGGCGGAGGCCCACGCGCGCGAGCTGATGGGTCAGGACACCCCACCCGTGGAGGCCGCGCGCCGGGAGTGGGAGACCGATCCCCACCACCAGCTCGGCATCGAGGGCGAGGACGCAGATCCTTACCACCAGCGGGTCTTCGGCCTCCGCACCCCGGTCGAGGCTCTCGTCGACGCTGGCCTCGGCGACCTTGCCTGGCGGATCTGGGAGCCACTCCTCACCGGCGCCGAGAGGGTGGGTCCCCTGTGAGCCCCTTCTCCATCACCGACCCCTTGCCCACCGGCACCGTGCTCCTCGAGGCCAGCGCCGGCACCGGCAAGACCTGGACCATCGGCGCGCTCGTGACGAGGTACGTCGCCGAGGGGCACGCCAAGCTCGAGCAGATGCTCGTGGTGACGTTCGGTCGGGCCGCGAGCCAGGAGCTGCGCGAGCGGGTCCGGGCCCAGCTGGTCGAGGCCGAGCGGGTGCTGAGCGGCGACCCCGCGGTCGGCGACGTCGGCGGGTCCGACCTGGTCGCGCTGCTGCGCTCCTGGGAGCCGGAGCAGCGTCGGCTCGGTCACCGGCGCGTCACGGAGGCGCTCGCCGGGTTCGACGGCGCGACCATCGCGACCACCCACCAGTTCTGCTCGATGGTGCTCGACTCGCTCGGCGTCGCGGGCGACACCGACTCCCGTGCCCGGCTGGTCGAGGACCTCGACGACCTGGTCGAGGAGACCGTCGACGACCTCTACCTCCGCGCGTTCGCCTTCGACGAGGGTGGCCCGGTCTTCTCCCACGCCGACGCCCTCGCCATCGCCCGCGCCGCGATCGGCGACCCGCAGGCCCGGCTCGAGCCCGCCGGTGAGGACCGCTCGACGCCGGTCGGCCGCCGGGTGAGCTTCGCCGACGCCGTCCGCACCGAGCTCGACCGCCGCAAGCGGCGCCTCGGGATCCTGTCGTACGACGACCTGCTCAGCCAGCTCGCGACGGCGCTCGCCGACGAGGACGGCCCGGCCGCCCAGCGGATGCGCCAGCGCTGGAGCATCGTGCTGGTCGACGAGTTCCAGGACACCGACCCGGTGCAGTGGCAGGTGCTCGACCGGGCCTTCACCGGCCACGCCACGATGGTGCTGATCGGCGACCCGAAGCAGGCGATCTACGCGTTCCGCGGCGGCGACGTCACGACCTACCTCCAGGCCGCGGAGACCGCCGCGACCAAGCAGACGCTGTCGGTCAACTGGCGCAGCGACGCCCCGCTCCTCGACTCCTTCCAGCGGCTGCTCGCCGGTGCCGCCCTCGGCGACGACCGGATCGTCGTGCGCGACGTCGAGGCACACCACGGCGAGAGCCGGCTCGTCGGAGCCCCGGCTCCGGCGCCGTTCCGGGTCCGGGTGGTCCGCCGCGAGCAGTTCCGTCGCAGCGGCAGCGCGACGCTCGCCGTCGGGCAGGTCCGGCCCCACGTCGCGCGCGACCTTGCGCTCGACGTACGCCGCCTGCTCGCGTCGGGAGCGACCTTCGAGGGTCGCCCGGTCCTGCCGCGCGACGTCGCGGTCATCAGCTATCGCCACGCCGACCTGGCCGCCGTCCGGGAGGCGCTGCTCGAGGTCGGGGTCCCGGCCGTGATCGCCGGCGGCGGCAGCGTCTTCTCGACGCCGGCTGCGGTCGAGTGGTTGACCCTCCTGGAGGCGCTCGAGCAACCACACCGGAGCGCCCGCGTGCGCTCGGCCGCGCTGACCTGCTTCCTCGGCCACACCGCCGCGGACCTCGACGCGCGCGGCGACGACCTGACCGACGAGGTCGCCGACACGTTGCGTGCCTGGGTCGAGCTCTTCACGACCCGCGGGCTGGCGGCCGTGCTCGAGGCGGCCAACGTCGCCGGGCTGCCCGAGCGCGTGCTCGCCGAGGTCGGGGGAGACCGGCGGCTGACCGACCTGCGCCACATCGGTGAGGCGCTGCACGAGGTCACGCTCACCGAGCACCACGGCCTGGTGTCGCTGCTGACCTGGCTGCGCCAGCAGGTGTCCGAGGGGCGGGCCGGTCGTGGGGTCGAGCGCACCCGCCGGCTCGACTCCGACGCCGCCGCGGTGCAGCTGGTGACGATCCACGCCAGCAAGGGGCTCGAGTACCCCGTCGTCTACCTCCCCGCGCTCTCCGACCGGTTCGTGCCCAAGCCCACCCGGCCGCTCTTCCACGACGACGACGGCCAGCGCTGCCTCAACGTCGGTGGCGGCGGCGCCGACTGGTCCGACCACTGCCGCCGGTGGGCCGACGAGGAGGCCGGTGAGTGGCTCCGGCTCCTGTACGTCGCGATCACCCGGGCCCAGTCGCAGGTGGTCGCCTGGTGGGCGCCGACCAAGAACGCCGTCGCCTCGCCGCTCCACCGGATGCTGATGCGCGACCCCGCGTCGGTCGACGTGCCCGAGACGCCGCCGGTGCCCCACGATGACGACGTGGTCGCCCTCTTCGCGACGTGGCGCGACCGCGGCGGCCCCTCGCCGGAGCCGGCGATCCACGCCGAGCCCGGCGCCGACCCGCCGCGCCCCGAGACTCCCGCCCTCGCCGCCCGGATCTTCACGCGCGAGGTCGACACCGAGTGGCGGCGAGCGTCGTACTCCTCCCTGAGCAAGGTGGAGGTGACCGCCACGGTCACCAGCGAGCCGGAGGTCGGCGCCAAGGACGACGAGCCGACCGAGCCCGTGGTCGACGTCCCGGCCGCGCCGCTGCCCGACGACGTGCCTTCCCCGATGGCAGGACTCCCGGTCGGCGCGACCTTCGGCTCCCTCGTCCACGCCGTCCTCGAGCACACCGACCCCGACGCCGTCGACCTGCGCGCGGAGCTGCTCGGCCACATCGACGAGCAGCTCGGGTGGTGGCCCGTGGAGCTCGACCGCGAGGAGCTGGCCGATGCCCTGGTGGCTGTCTGCGACTCGCCCCTCGGCCCGCTGGCCGGCACCACTCTGCGCGGCGTGCCCCTGACCGACCGGCTCCGCGAGATGGACTTCGAGCTGCCCCTCGGTGGCCGCACCCTCGGTGAGATCGGCCCGCTGCTCGAACGCCACCTCCCGGTCGGTGACCCGGTGCGTGAGTACGCCGCGGCGCTGGCCGGACCGCTCGGCGAGCAGAGCCTGAGCGGCTACCTCACCGGCTCGGTCGACGTCGTCCTGAGGCTCCGCACCGAGGCCGGGCCGCGCTACCTGGTCGTCGACTACAAGACCAACTGGCTCGGCCCGATCGACGAGCCGCTCACGGCCCACAGCTACCGCCCCGAGGCGCTCGACGCGGCGATGGGTCACTCCGACTACCCCCTGCAGGCGCTGCTGTACGCCGCGGTGCTCCACCGGTTCCTGCGCTGGCGCCAGCCCGGCTACGACCCCGAGCAGCACCTCGGCGGCGTGCTCTACCTCTACCTGCGCGGCATGTGCGGCCCCGACACCCCGCTCGTCGACGGGGCGCCCTGCGGTGTCTTCGCCTGGCGTCCTCCGGTCGCGCTGGTCGAGGCCCTCTCCGACCTCCTGGACGGTGCGCGATGACCGAGCTCTTCGAGCCCGTCGGCGACCACGACTGGCGCATCGCCACCACCGCGACCGGGCTCCTCGCCGACTTCAACGCGGCCGGCGTGCTGACCTCGTCCGACATCCACGTCGCGTCCCGCATCGGTGCGCTCGGCGACGAGGCCGACGAGTCGGTACTGCTCGCGGTCGCCCTCGCGGTGCGCGCCGTCCGCCGGGGCTCGGTCTGCCTCGACCTCGCGACCGTCCGCGAGACCGCGCCCGAGCTCGCCTGGCCCGACGACTGGGAGACCGCGATCGCGGGCTCGTCCCTCGTCGCCGCGGGCGTGGTCCGCTGGGAGCTCGGGCTGCTCTACCTCGACCGCTACCACCGGCTCGAGACCCAAGTCCACGACGACCTCGGCGTCCGGCTCGCGCAGGACGCGCCCGTCGTCGACGAGGCGCGGCTGGACGCCGCGGTCGCCAAAGTCCGCGCCGGACACTTCAGCCCCGAACAGGAGGCCGCCGTCGTCGCGGCCGTGCGCCGGCGTACGACGATCCTCACCGGGGGTCCCGGCACCGGCAAGACCACCACCGTCGCCCGGCTGCTCGCCCTCCTCGCCGACCAGGCCGGCGGCGGCCTGGCGATCGCGCTCGCGGCCCCGACCGGCAAGGCGGCGACACGACTCCAGGAGGCCGTCGTCACCGAGCTCGACGCGGTCGCCGCCACCTGGCCGGAGGCGCCGGGTCTGGTCGGCCGGCTCGACGGGCTCACGCTCCACCGGCTGCTCGGCTGGCGCCCCGACAACGCGACCCGCTTCCGCCACGACCGCTCCAACCGGCTCAAGTACGACGTCGTCGTGGTCGACGAGTCGTCGATGGTCGAGCTCACGATGATGGGCCGGCTGCTCGAGGCCCTGCGTCCCGAGTCCCGGCTGATCCTGGTCGGCGACCCGCGCCAGCTGACCTCCGTCGGCGCCGGTGCCGTGCTCAGCGACCTGGTCGCCGGCTTCGAGGGCAGACCCGACTCCCCGGTCGCCGCCCTCACCGAGAACTTCCGCTCCGAGTCCGACATCAAGGCGCTCGCCGCCGCGCTCCGCGACGGCGACGCCGACGACGTGCTGGCCGTGCTGCGCAGCCCGTCGGAGCAGGTGTCGTTCGTCGAGGCCGCCGACGACGCCGCGATCGAGGAGGCGCTGCGGCCCGACTCGGTCGCGGCGGCCCGCGCGGTCTGGCAGGCCGCCACCGACGAGGACCCGGCCCGCGCCCTCGCCGAGCTCGACCGCTACCGCCTGCTGTGCGCCCACCGCGAGGGGCCCTACGGCGTACGCCGCTGGAACTCCCTCGTCGAGCGCTGGCTCGCGGAGGACCCCGAGGTGGACGTCTACGGGCAGTGGTACGTCGGGCGTCCGCTGCTCGTCACCAGCAACGACTACGCGCTCGACGTCTACAACGGCGAGACCGGTGTGGTCGTCCGGCAGGCTGGACGGCCGCGGGCGTTCGTCGCCGGGTCGGAGCGGCTCAAGGAGTTCGCACCCGGGCGGCTCGACGCGGTCGAGACCATGCACGCGATGACCATCCACAAGAGCCAGGGGAGCCAGGCGGACCGGGTGACCGTGCTGCTGCCAGACGCGGGGTCACGGCTGCTGACCCGCGAGCTGTTCTACACGGCGGCCACGCGGGCCCGGCACCACGTGCGCGTGGTGGGGTCGGAGGCCGCCGTACGCGCCGCGGTCGAGACGCGAGCACAGCGTGCGACCGGTCTGAGGCTCCGTCTCGCGGGTCGATGAGCGGTAATCCCCGCGCAACGTGGTGCGGCTAGGGTCGAAGCCAGATTGGAGTCTGTGATGCCCTTCTTGCTGCGCGTGGAGCTGCCCGACGTCCCGGGTTCCCTGGGACGGGTCGCGACGACCATCGGTGAGGCCGGCGGTGACATCGAGGCGATCGAGATCGTCGAGAAGCGCCACGACGGCACCGCAGTCGACGATGTCCTCCTCGAGATGGCGCCGACGGCCATGCCCGACTCGGTGGTCTCGGCCTGCAACGCGCTCGACGGGGTGAAGGTCCTGTGGATCAGCAGGTACGGCCCCGGCGGCAACCTCTTCCTCGACCTCGAGGCCGTCGAGGAGCTGACCGCCGATCCCGAGGGTGCGCTCGACCGCCTCATCGACCTGCTCCCGGTCACGTTCCGCTCCGACTGGGCCGCCCGGGTGAGCAAGGCCGACGGCGTCGTCTACTCGACCCCCGCCGCTCCCGGTGACCTGCGGTGGAGCCAGATCGAGCGCGCCGAGCTCCTGGCCGCTGCCGACGAGAACGCCATCCACTGCGGCGCCCGGCTCAACAAGTCCGAGATCGTCGTCATCGGCCGCCGCGGCGGCCCGGAGTTCCTCGACTCCGAGATCGCCCGCCTCGGCCACCTGGTCGGCCTCGCCATGTCGATCACCCGCGGCGCCAAGGCCCACACGCACTGACGGGTCAGGGGACCGACTTGATCCGGGTCACGAAGACCGACCCGAGGATCGCGGCCAGCGTCGCGCCGCCGTACAGCACGCAGTAGCCCGTCGAGAACCCGTCGCCGTTCGTCTCGGTCACGCCGCCGAGCCCCTCGACGACGAGCAGGATGATCGCCGCGATGCCGGGGGCGAAGACCTGGGGCAGGGCGTTCGCGATGTTGATGACACCGAGGTCCTTGGCGCGGTCCTCGGCGCCGGGGAGCACCTGGGTGATCAGCGCGAAGTCGACCGAGGTGTAGATCCCGTAGCCGACCCCCATCAGGACCGCGGCGACGATCGCGGCCGGCCAGCTCTGCCCGAAGGCGAGCAGCATCGACGCCGTCGCGCCGACCAGGCCCGACCAGATGACGAAGACCTTGCGCTTGCCGCTGCGGTCGCTCCAGATGCCGAAGGTCACGGCGGTCGCCATGATCACGACCGCGTAGATCGCGGTGAGCAGGAAGACCCGGTTGGCCGCCTCGTCCTTGTCGAAGCCGAGCACGTCCTGCATGTAGTAGAGGAGGTAGAGCAGCCCGAGCGCGTTGCCGAGGTTGACCAGGAAGCGGGTCAGCCAGGCCCACGCGAAGTCGGGGTGCTGCCGCGGCGACACCCAGAACGACTTGAGGAACGCGCCCCAGTCGAACGCCGCCGGCCGCTCCTCCGGAGCGAGCGGGATGTCGCGGGAGTCCAAGCAGTAGGGCAGCGTCAGCACGACCAGGACGGCCGCGACCACGACGTACCCCGCCGCGATGCTGCCCGTCGCCGACGCGATGCCGGTGCCGGCGACCACCCCGATGGTCTGGGCGATCGCGAGGATGCCGCCGATCTTGCCGCGGCTCGCGACCGGCACCTGGTCGGGGACGGTCGCGGTCACCGCGGCGAGCATCGCGTTGAGCGCTGCCTGGACGCCGCACCAGCCGAGCGCCATCACCACGACGTTGTCGGCGACCGAGAGCAGCAACAACGACAGCGCGCCCCCTGCCGCACCGGCCACCACCCACGGCAGCCGTCGGCCCGCGCGCAGCGTGGTTCGGTCCGAGAAGGCGCCGAAGACCGGGTTGCACACCACCGACACGAAGGCGCCGAGGCCGGTGACGACGGCCAGGATCAGCTTCTTGTCGTCGGCCGAGATCGCCTCCGCCTGCTGGGCGAGCAGCACCTGGATGGGCCCGAAGAACCCCGCCCACAGGCCGATGCTGGCCAGGGTCACGAACGCGACCCATCGGCCCGGCGGGTTCGCGGTGGGCTCGGCGAGCGCCGAGCGGCGCGCGGGCGTGTCGGTGGTCACTCCCGCATTGTGGAGCCGATCAGATGCGTTCGAGCAGGAACACCGGGATCTCGCGGTCGGTCTTCTCCTGGTACTCGGCGTACGGCGCGTACTGCGCGACCGCGCGCTCCCACCACTCGGCCCGCTCGGCGCCCTCGGCCACCCGGACCTTGTAGGTGTGCGGCTCCGGGCCGTCCTGGAGGTCGACCTCGGGGTGCTCGACGAAGTTGTAGTACCAGGTCGGGTTCTCGGGCGTGCCGCCCTTCGACGCGACCGCGGCGTAGACGCCGTCCTTCTCGACCCGCATCACGGGGTTCTTCCGGAGCTTGCCGGACTTGGCACCCTTCGAGGTGATCACCACGATCGGCCACTCGGGGTGGCCCTGGAGGGTGTTGGCCTCCTTGCCGCCGGAGGCCTCGTACTTCTCGACCTGCTCCCGCACCCAGTCAGCGGGGCTGGGCTCGTACTCGCCTTCAAGAGTCATGTAGTCCAGAAGACCACTCGTCTGCTCGATATTCCAGCGTCGGTAGGGTCCGACCATGAGCGCCATCGACGGGGTGTCCGAGATCTTCGACGCCGACGCCTGGGACGACGTCCCCGGCTTCGAGGACCTGACCGACCTGACCTACCACCGCGCGAAGGCGCACGGCACGGTCCGGATCGCCTTCGACCGGCCCGACATCCTCAACGCCTTCCGGCCGCACACCGTCGACGAGCTGCTGCGCACCCTGGAGCACGCGCGTACGTCGAGCGACGTCGGCTGCGTGATCCTCACCGGCAACGGCCCGAGCGCCAAGAACGGCAAGTGGGCGTTCTGCACGGGCGGCGACCAGCGGATCCGCGGCCGCGCGGGCTACCAGTACGCGGAGGGCGAGACCGCCGACACGGTCGACAAGGCCAAGCTCGGCCGGCTGCACATCCTCGAGGTGCAGCGGCTGATCCGCTTCATGCCGAAGATCGTCATCTGCGTGGTGCCCGGCTGGACGGCCGGCGGCGGCCACAGCCTGCACGTCGTCTGCGACCTGACCCTCGCCTCGACCGAGGAGGCGCGCTTCAAGCAGACCGACGCCGACGTCGGCTCGTTCGACGGTGGCTTCGGCTCGGCGTACCTCGCCCGCCAGGTCGGCCAGAAGTTCGCCCGCGAGATCTTCTTCCTCGGCCAGGAGTACTCCGCCGAGGACGGCGTGAAGATGGGCGCCGTCAACCGCGCCGTCCCGCACGCCGAGCTCGAGGCCACGGCCCTGGAGTGGGGCCGGCTGATCAACGGCAAGTCGCCGACCGCGCAGCGGATGCTGAAGTACTCCTTCAACGCCATCGACGACGGCCTGGTCGGCCAGCAGATCTTCGCCGGCGAGACGACCCGCCTCGCGTACATGACCGACGAGGCCGCCGAGGGTCGCGACCAGTTCCTCGAGAAGCGCGAGCCCGACTGGTCGCCGTTCCCCTGGTACTACTGAGCCGGTCCGATGCGCCCGGGCTAGCCTGGATCTTTCCTCTACTACCTCTGGCGGCACCTCTGTGAGCCCGTACTCCCGCGCCTGCCTTGCCGGCATTCCCGGCGCTGCCGCTCTGGCCATGCTGCCCTCGGTGCTCCTGAGCCCGGCGGAGGCGGCCACCCCCACCTGCCACGGTGCGAGGGCGACGATCGAGGGCACCTCGGGTCCGGATCACCTGGTCGGCACCTCCCACCGGGACGTGATCGTCGGTCTCGGCGGTGACGACACCCTCGCGGGTCTCGGCGGCAACGACCTGCTCTGCGGCGGGACCGGGGACGACCACCTCATCGGCGGACCGGGGGACGACCAGCTGTACGGGCAGCTCAACCGGCCGGCTACCAACCAGGGCTTCTACGTCTACGACGGCGACACCCTCGAGGGCGGGCCCGGCGACGACCTGCTCGACCAGGGCACCGAGACCCGGTCCGGCTCCATGGAGAAGCCCAGCCGCGACAGCACCGAGACGTTCTCCTGGATCAACAGCACCACCGCGGTGCACGTCGACCTGGCCAAGGGCGTGGCCACGGGCGAAGGTCACGACACCCTCGTGCTGAGCAAGGCGCCCGTCCACATCACCACGCTCGGCAGCCGTCACGACGACGTCATCCGGGGCAGCCGGGAGAAGGACGTCATCTACCCCGAGGACGGTGACGACCTCGTGCACGCCGGTGGTGGGCGCGACATCGTCTCGGAGTTCTATCCCGACTTCGCAGGCGACGGTCCGACCGGCGACGACCGTGTCTACGGCGACGGGGGCCACGACCTGATCGACCTGCGGGAGGGTGACGACGAAGGCCACGGCGGGCCAGGTCCCGACGAGGTGGACACCCGCGGCCAGGGGGAGATGCACGGCGGACGCGGTGACGACGGACTGCTCACCGACGGCGGCAACGCGGTCCTCAAGGGTGACGGAGGCGACGACCTCATGGTGGTCCGGGGCTGGGACGCCACCCACCTCGTCGAGGGCGGCACGGGCACCGACTCCCTGCGCCTGGGAGCCCGTGGATCCGAGGTCCACGCGGACCTTGCCGCCGAGCGGGTCACCGTCGACGGTGTCACGGGTGCCGTCACCGGAGTCGACGGCCCCTGGTGGGTCGAGGCGCCTACCGGCCAGACGGTGAGCGTGCACGGGACCGACGGCGCCGACGAGATCCGTCTGACCACGCTCCGCTATGACGAGTCCCAGCCGTACGACGACTTCACCGTCACGACGGGCGGCGGGTCCGACAGGGTCATCGCTGGCGCGTTCCACTCGGTCACGCTCGCTACCGGCGCCGGCGACGACCGGGCCTCGTTCCAGAGCCCGAACGACATCACGGTCCACCTCGGAGTCGGCGACGACACCGTGGCGACGCACCTCAGCTTTGCCTCGGACCTGGACCGAACCGCCCAGCGCTCCTACGACGGCGGTCCCGGCAGAGACACCGCCGACCTGCACCGCTACCCGGGGGACAGCTGCACGAGCATCGAGCGGGGCGGCGGCTGCCCACCGTGATCGGCTCGCGACGTCAGCCCCGCCGGAGGCAGACGCCCGACTGGTCGCCGTTCCCCTGGTACCACTAGCCGGTGGTGGTGCAGAGGACTTCCGGCACTGCATGAAGATGGCACCGACGTACTAGCCAGGACGAGTCGTCGGCCCCTGCCCGGCACCCTCAGGGGCCGCACACAGTGAGGTCATGACCGCTGACCCCACCTCGACCCCCACGCCGTGCCGCGGCTCCTGGCTCACGCCATGAGCACCGCGGTCCGCGCGTGGGTGGCCGGGCTGTCGGCCGTGGGCCTGCTGAGCGTCGGGGTCCTCCCCTCGCCATCACCCCGGGCGGTGACGGCGCAGCCGTCGGCGTCGCCCGCCTCGGTCGTCATGCGGGACCCGCAACCACCCCGAGCAGCTGCCCGTGCCCACGTGGCGCTGGTCAGACCCGCGGCGCGCACGTTCCGTCTGCACACCCGCGCGCGTGCTGCGGTGACGATCTATCTCGACTTCACGGGCAGCACGACCGAGAACACCCGGTGGAACGAGGCCTACACCGGTGGTGACGTCATCGACTCGACCCCGTTCGACCTCGACGGCGACCCCACCAGCTGGAGCACCACCGAGGACGCGTGGATCCAGCAGGTCTGGCTCGCCGTCGCCGAGGACTTCTCGCCGTTCGCCGTCGACGTCACCACCCAGCCGCCCGGCACCGCCGCCCTGCGCTACGGACGGCCCGGGGACCCGAGGTACGGCGTCCGCGTCGTCATCAGCCCCGACCACGCGTGGTACTCGACCCGGCTCACGGGCGGTGTGGCGCAGATCGGCAGTACTGGTGTGCTCATCACCCCACGAGGCGTCGACGAGCCCGCCTTCGTCTTCGCCACCGGAGCGATGCTCACCAGCGCCACGTACCTCGCGGACGCGGCGTCGCACGAGGTCGGTCACACCTTCGGTCTGTGGCACGACGGCGTCCTGCCGGAGTCGCCGACGAGCAACTCGGGCTACACCACCGGGAACGGCACCTGGGGCCCTCTCATGGGCGCGCCGTACGCCGACGCCTACAGCCAGTGGAGCAACGGCGACTACCCCGACGCGAACAACCACGAGGACGACCTCGACATCATCGCGGCACACGCCGGCCGGGCCGTCGACGAGCCGGACCTCCGGGCTCTCGAGGACGCCGGCCAGCTCGCCGGGACCATCAGCGCGCCGGACGACGTCGACCGGGTCCAGGTCGTCGTGCGGAGCCCGGCTACCGTCACGCTCGTCCTCGGCAACGCCGTCGGCCCTCCGGTCGCAGACCTCGAACCTCGCCTCGTCCTGCGCGACCCGTCCGGAGCCGTCCTGGCGTCCCAGACCGGATCGGGCGGCGACCCCGCCTCGGTCGAGCTGGCCCTGGAGCCGGGTCGCTACCTCGTCGAGGTCAGCGGGGCAGGCGACGACCAGGTCCCGGGCTACGGGTCGCTCGGCAGGTAGGACCTCACGCGTCGCGACGCTCCAGCGTGATCCTCGACCTGCACCGGTCCCGAGACGTCAGTCCCGCCAGAAGAGGTGGTGCACGACGCTGCCGCCGGGGCTGGGCACGACGTCGCGGTGGTAGCGGTCGAGCAGGTCGTCGGGCGAGCTCCAGAAGCGCGAACCGGCGCCGAGCTCGACGGGGGAGACCGCGACGTGCAGCGTGTCGATCAGACCCGCGTCGAGGAACTCGCGGATCGTCGTCGCGCCACCGCCCAGCCGGACGTCCTTGCCGTCGGCGGCCTCGAAGGCCTGTGCCAGGACCTCCTCGGGCGAGCCGGTGACGAAGTGGAACGTCGTGTCGGTCAGCGTCAGTGGCGGCCGCTCGTGGTGGGTCATCACGAAGACCGGGGTGTGGAACGGCGTCTCCTCGCCCCACCAGCCCTCCCACTCGGGGTGGTCCTCCCACGGCCCGCGGTAGGGGCTGAACTTGTTGCGGCCCATGATCTCGGCGCCGATGTTGCGGTGGAAGTCGCGCACCAGGTAGTCGTCGAGGCCGCGGCTGCCGCCGGGGTCCGCGCGGTTCGGCCAGCTCGCGGTCGCGCCCGCCCAGGCCATCAGCTCGCCCGGGTTGGCGTGGCCGAACGGCGTCTCGAGGCTCTGGCCCTCGCCCGCGCCGTACCCGTCGCTGGAGACCACGAAGTTGTGCACGCGCACCATTTGGTTGTCCACGGGACACACTCTTGCGCACTCCTGAGACGCTGGGCACATGGCAAAGCTGCCGAGCGCGACCGACGACTGGTTCGGGAAGGCCTTCTCCAGGGCCTGGAAGGACAAGGCCGAGGAGATCGGCCGCTTCAACCTGGCCATCTTCGGCAAGACGGGCGTGGGCAAGTCGACCCTGGTCAACGCGATCTTCGGCACCGAGATCGCGGCCACCGGGATCGGTGCACCCGTCACCCGCGCCGAGCACCTCTACCTCCACCAGAGCGGCACGCTCGGGGTGCTCGACACCCGCGGGCTCGAGGTCGGGCGCGACAACGCGGCGCTGATCGCCGAGCTCGAGGACTACCTGCGCGACATGCGTCGCAAGCCGCTCGCCGACCAGATCCACGTCGCCTGGTACTGCGTGCGCTCCGGCGACCGTCGGTTCGAGGACACCGAGGCCGACTTCATCCGGGCGCTCCACGGCCTCGGTCTCCCGGTGATCCTGGTGCTGACCCAGGTGCCCCGGTCGGGGGACCGCGTCCACCCGGACGCCGAGGCGCTCGCCGCCCGGATCGCCGACCTCGGGCTGCCGATCGCCGACGGGCTGATCCACTACACGATGGCGCTCGAGGACGAGTTCAGCGGGCAGACGGCGTACGGGCTGCAGGAAGTCCTCGATGCCACCTTTCGCGGTGCTCCGGACGGAGTGGCCCACGCTCTCACGGCGGCGCAGACCATCGACTTCCAGCGCAAGCGCGATCGCGCAGAGGCTGCGATCAAGCTCGCGACGGGTGCTGCGACGACCGCCGGAGCCTCCCCCATCCCCTTCTCCGACGCCGCCATCCTCGTCCCCCTCCAGCTGACGATGATGGCGTCGATCGCCGTCACCTACGGGATCTCCATCGAGCGCTCGACGGCCGCGTCGATGGCCGCGACCGCAGCGGCGACGACGATGGGGCGCTCGCTCGTGGGCAACCTGATCAAGTTCGTGCCCGGCGCGGGTACGGCGGTCGCCGGCGGGATCAACGCCACGATCGCCGGCACCTTCACCTTCGCGATGGGCCAGGCCTGGCTGCGGGTCTGCGAGCGGTTGGCCCGCGGTGATCTGCGCACCGTCGGCGGGGCCCTCGACAGCGACTCGATCCACCGGCTCTTCATCCAGGAGTTCAAGTCCCAAGCCAGCCGGCGCAGGACCGCATGACCAGCCGCTGGGAGCGGATCGCCCGGGAGACCGTGGGCGATCACTACGCCACGACGTACGCCGAGCGGTTCCGCGCGATGGCCGCGCGCGGCGACGACATCCACGGGGAGGCCACCTTCGTCGGTGACCTGGTCGCACCGCCCGCGCGGATCCTCGACGCGGGCTGCGGCACCGGGCGGGTCGCCGTACGCCTGGCGGAGCTGGGGTACGACGTGGTCGGGGTCGACGTCGACGCGACCATGCTCGACGTCGCGCGGGCCGAGGCGCCCGGACTCGACTGGCGGCTCGGCGACCTGGCCTCCTTCGACCTGGGTGAGGAGTTCGACGTGGTGCTGGTCGCCGGCAACACCATCCCCCTGCTCGAGCCCGGCACGCTGCCCGACGCCGTCGAGCGGCTCGTCGACCACCTGGTCCCCGGCGGGGTCGTGGTCTGCGGCTACGGCATCGACGCCGCCCACCTGCCGGGCGACTGCCCGGTCACCCCGCTCGCCGACGTGGACGCCGCCTTCGGTGCGCACGGTCTCGACCCCGTCACGCGCTACGGCACCTGGGGTGGCGGCGCCTTCGACCCGGCGGACGGCTACGCCGTGACGCTGTACGCCGAGCCTCGGCGATGATGTCCCGATGAAGATCGTCGTCCTCACCGGCGCCGGGATCTCCGCGGAGAGCGGCGTCCCGACCTTCCGCGACGCCGACGGGCTCTGGGAGGGCCACCGGGTCGAGGACGTCGCGACGCCGGAGGCCTACGACCACCAGCCGACCGCGGTGCACCGGTTCTACGACGCCCGCCGCGCCGCCCTCCACGCCGTCGAGCCCAACCCGGCCCACCTCGCCCTGGCGCGGCTCGAGGCCAGCCTCGGTGACGACCTGCTCGTCGTCACGCAGAACATCGACGACCTCCACGAGCGCGGCGGCGCGACCCGGGTCCTCCACATGCACGGCGAGCTGCGCTCCGCGCTCTGCCGCGGGTGCGGCGCCCGCATCGAGTGGCTCGGCGACCTCGTCGACTTCCCGCCCTGCCCGCGCTGCGGGGTCAGCGAGCTGCGGCCCGACGTGGTGTGGTTCGGCGAGATCCCCTACGAGATGGACCGGATCCTGGTCGCCCTCGAGCGCGCCGACCTGTTCGTCTCGATCGGCACGTCCGGCGCGGTCTACCCGGCCGCCGGCTTCGTGCAGTACGCCGCGGACCACGGCGCCCGCACGCTCGAGCTCAACCTCGTCCCGAGCGACGGCACCCACCTCTTCCACGAGGCCCGTCACGGGTCGGCATCGGTGCTGGTGCCGGAGTGGGTCGACTCTCTGCTGGGATAGTCACGGACGTTCGGACCCATTTCTCTGCGTCAAGGTGGTCCGATCGTCCGTGACTACCCACCGGCCGTCTGGCACGGTGGGTCGCCTACTCGAGGAGGACGCGTGAGAACGATCGGACTGATCCTGGCCGGTGCGGGACTCGCCGCAGGCCTGACGGCCTGCAGCGGCGGCAGCGACGACAACGGCTTCGGCGACAAGTCGGCCGAGGACATCGCGAAGACGGCGAAGGCCGACATGGCCGACCTGACCTCCCTGAAGGTGTCAGGCACCATCACGTCCGAAGGCAAGGACACGACCCTCGACCTGCAGGTCGGCGAGGACGGCAACTGCACCGGCTCCATCGCGGTCGACGACGGCACCGCCGAGCTCCTCGGCGTCGACGGCACCGTCTGGATCAAGCCCAACGAGGCCTTCTGGCGCACCTCGGCCGGCGACTCCGCCGACCAGATCATCTCGCTGGTCGGCGACAACTGGGTCGTGCTGCCCGCCGAGGACGACTCGTTCGACGAGTTCTGCGACGTCAGCAGCCTCCTCGAGAACCTCCTCAAGGACGACACCGAGTCCGGTGACTCGACGTACACGAAGACCGGCACCGACGAGGTCGACGGCCAGGAGGTCGTCAAGGTCGACAACAAGGACTCCAAGGGGACCTCGACCGGCTACGTGCTGACCGACGACCCGCACTACCTGGTGAAGGTCGAGAAGACCGAGGGCGACGACACCGGCAGCGTCACCTTCTCCGCCTTCGACGAGAAGTTCGACGTCGCTGCCCCGCCCGACGACGAGATCGTCGACCTGAGCACCCTCGCGGGCTGACGCTCAGCCGACCACGGCGCCGGCGTGCGGCGGCAGGACCAGGCGTACGCCGTCCAGGCTGACGCCCGCGCCGGTCTCGAAGAGGAGCTCGCCCGGACCGTCCAGCTCGACGACGACCTCGGCGTCGCCGAGGTTGAGCGCGAGGTGGATGTCGCCGCGCCACATCTCGAAGAGCCGCGCGTCGTCGTCGACCAGGCAGAGGTTGTTGGCGAAGGACGGGTCGCTCAGCTGGGGCAGCTCGCGGCGGAGTGCGGCGAGCCGGCGGTAGACGTCGAGCAGCCGGGCGTGGCGACCGGTGTCGAGCTCGGCCCAGTCGAGCTTGGAGCGCACGAACGTCTCGGGGTCCTGCGGGTCGGGCACGACCGCCGGGTCCCAGCCCATCCGCTCGAACTCCGCGATCCGGCCCTCCGCCGTGGCCTTGCCGAGCTCCGGCTCCGGGTGCGAGGTGAAGAACTGGAACGGCGTCGACGCCGCCCACTCCTCGCCCTGGAAGAGCATCGGCGTGAACGGGCCGGCCATCGTCAGCAGGGCAGCACACGCCAGCTGGTCGTCGTCGAGCGTCTCGGTGATCCGGTCGCCGACGGCGCGGTTGCCGATCTGGTCGTGGTTCTGGCTCGCGACCACGAGCCGCCAGCTCGGCATCTTGTCGGTGTCGATCTTGCGGCCGTGGTCGCGTCCGCGGAAGGAGGAGTAGGTGCCGTCGTGGAAGAAGCCGCGCTCGATGACCTTCGCCAGCGCGTCGAGCGGCTCGAAGTCGGCGTAGTAGCCGGTCGTCTCCCGCGTCAGTGCGACGTGGACGGCGTGGTGGAAGTCGTCGCTCCACTGGGCGTCGAGCCCGTAGCCGCCGGCTTCGCGCGGGGTCACGAGCGTCGGGTCGTTGAGGTCGGACTCGGCGATCAGCGTCAGCGGACGGCGCTGGTGTGCCGAGAGTGCGGCCACCTCCACCGCCATCTCCTCGAGCAGGTGCACGTCGGAGGAGTCCTCGAGCGCGTGCACGGCGTCGAGCCGGAGCCCGTCGACGTGGTAGTCCGACAGCCACATCTGGACGTTGTCGAGGATGTAGCGGCGTACGGCGTCGGAGCCGGCGCCGTCGAGGTTGACCAGGTCGCCCCAGGTGTTGCTGCCGCTCTTGAGGTAGGGACCGAAGAGCGGCAGGTAGTTCCCCGAGGGACCGAGGTGGTTGTAGACCACGTCCTGGATGACACCGAGGCCCGCGGCGTGGCAGCCGTCGACGAACCGCTGGTAGCCCGCGGGACCGCCGTACCCCTCGTGGACGGCGTGCCACAGCACCCCGTCGTAGCCCCAGTTGTGGGTGCCGTTGAAGGCGTTGACCGGCATCACCTCGACGAAGTCGACACCGATGTCGCGCAGGTGGTCGAGCTTGGTCAGCGCGGCGTCGAAGGTGCCCTCGGGGGTGAAGGTCCCGATGTGGAGCTCGTAGATGACGGTGCCCGCGAGCTGGCGGCCGGTCCAGCCGGAGTCCTGCCACTCGTGGAGCGTCGCGTCGTGGGTGCGGGACAGCCCGTGCACCCCGTCGGGCTGGCGGCGCGACCACGGGTCGGGCCGGGGCGTCTCGTCGTCGTCGAGGAGGTAGCCGTAGTCGACCTCCTCGCCCTCGGGGTCCGGGACGGGTCCGACCGGCGACCACCAGTCGTCCTCGTCCTTGACCATGTCGATGGTCTCGCCGGCGGCGACCAGCCGCACGCGCGCTGGCCGGGGGGCCCAGACGTCGAAGGGTCCGTAGCTCATGCGTCTTCCTTCACCAGCAGGGCGACCGGGTGCTCGGAGAGCAGCTCGGCCAGTGACGTGGATGCGGGGCGGTCGGTGAGGACGTCGCGCCACGATCCCGCGGGCAGCGTCAGCTCCGTGTCGTCCCAGCCGCGAGCGGCCAGCCCGACCGGGAGCCGGGTCGCGACGGTGATCGCGCCACCGCGGTCGAAGGCGAGCACGTGCGCGGCGGCCGGTCCGGTGGCCGGCACGGCGGCGTACGACGTGAAGAGCTCGGGCCGGTCTCGTCGCAGGGTCAGCGCCGCCCGGGTCAGCTGCAGCTTGGCCGCGGCGTCGTCCTCGGCCGTGCCGGCCAGCACCTCGGCGCGGTGGTCGAAGTCGACAGGTCGCCGGTTGTCGGGGTCGACCAGGGACTGCTCCCACAGCTCACTGCCCTGGTAGACGTCGGGCACGCCGGGCATGGTGAGGGCGACCAGCTTGGCGGCCAGCGCGTTCGACCGGCCGGCCTCGTCCACCGCCGCGAGCAGGCGGTCGAGCACGCGTCGTACGCCGTCACTGTCGAAGGCCGCGTCGACCGCGGCGTGCACCGCGGCCTCGTAGGCCTCGTCCGGGTCGGTCCAGGTGGTGCGGTCGCCGGCCTCGCGCATCGCCTTCTCGGCGTAGCCGTGCAGGCGCTCGCGCGACGCGGGCCACGCGCCGAGGATCGCCTGCCACAGCAGGGATCCGAACCCCGGGTCGGGCAGGGGCGCCAGCTCGAGGAGCTCCTCGAGCGCGGCCGCCCAGACCTCGGGGACCTCGGCCAGCGCGGTGATCCGGGCGCGCACGTCCTCGCCGCGCTTGGTGTCGTGGGTCGAGAGCGTGGTCATCGCGTGCGGCCAGTCGGCCTGCCGGGTCGCCATGGCGGAGTGGAAGTCGTCGACGCCGACCGAGAAGACGCTCGGGTCGCCGCCGACCTCGTTGAGCGAGGTGAGCCGGGAGAAGCGGTAGAACGCACAGTCCTCCACGCCCTTGGCCATCACCATCCCGCTCGTCTGCTGGAAGCGTCGGGCCGGCGGCGACCAGCCGTCGCTGAGGATCGGGTGGAGGACGTCGTACGTCGGCGCCAGGTCGGGCCGGTGCTCCCGCGCCAGGGCGAACGCCTGCTCCAGGTGCTCCAGGCCCTCGGGCAGGTAGGACCGGTAGACCGGGAAGCAGGCGAGCAGCTCGGCGATCGCGTCCTCGACGGCCGTGAACGGCGCCTCGGTCGTCATCCGCCGGACCTCTCGGGTGATCCGCCGGACCTCGGAGTGCAGGATGCCGTCGGCGACCTCGCGCTTGGTGCCGTGGATCATCGTGGCCCAGTCGACCGAGTGTCCGCGCAACCGCGTCTCGAGCTCGTCGAGGGGCTGCTGCCCGGCCGGGTCGGTGAGCACGCGGTCGACGAGACCGAGCGCGTCGTAGCCGGTCGTGCCCTGGGTCGCCCAGTCGGCGGGCAGGGACTCGCCGGGCTCGAGGATCTTCTCGACGAGCACGTACGCGTCACCGGTCAGCAGGGCCAGGTCGTCGAGGTAGCGCTTCGGGTCGCGCAGGCCGTCGGGGTGGTCGACCCGGAGCCCGTCGACGAGCCCCTCGTCGAACCAGCGCCGGATCTCGATGTGGGTCTCGGCGAATACCTCCGGGTCCTCGACCCGGACCGCGGCCAGGCTGTTGACCGCGAAGAAGCGTCGGTAGTTGAGGTTGTCGTCGGCCTCCTGCCAGTTGACGAGACGGTAGTGCTGCTCCTCGTGGGTGCTGGTGCCGGGCGCGAGCGGGAAGCGCAGGTCGTGGTACCAGAGCTCGCCGCCCTTGACCTGGATCGCGTCCTCGTCGCCGTCGCCGACGACCGGGATCAGCAGCTGACCGTCGCCGGCGCCCCACTCGATGTCGAACGCCGTGGCGTGCTCGGACTCCCGACCGTGCTGGAGCACGTCCCACCACCACGCGTCCTCGGCCGGGGTGGCCACGCCGACGTGGTTGGGGACGATGTCGACGAGCACCCCCATGCCGAGCCGGCGCGCCTCGGCCGCGAGGGTGCCGAGCCCCTCGGCCCCGCCCCGGGACGGGTCGACGTGGTCGAACGCGACCACGTCGTACCCGTGCGTGCTCCCGGGCTCCGCCGCCAGGAGCGGCGACAGGTAGACCCAGTCGACCCCGAGGTCGTGGAGGTAGCGCAACCGCCCGGCGGCGGCGAACAGGTCGAAGTCCTCGGTGATCTGGAGCCGGTAGGTGCTGACCGGAGCCTTCATCGCGCTCACGAGTTCTGGGTCAGTGCGGCGACCGACGCGGCGACCGAGTGGTCCGGCTCGGCCTCGGGTTCGGTGAACTCCCGGAGCACGATCAGGCTGCGGTGCTCCATGTGGATCGTCGTGCCGGCCTTGCAGACCTCGGTCTCGTCGGCCGAGCCGCCCGTGTCGATCACGATGTCCCACGCCGCGGCGTACTCCTCCGGGGGCAGGGTCACCTCCGCGGGGCCGTCGGCGTTGAAGTAGATCAGGAAGTGGTCGTCGCTGATCGCTTGGCCGCGGGCGTCCTTGCCGGCGATGCCGTCGCCGTTGAGGTACATCCCGATCGCCTGCGCACCACCGTCCCAGTCGCCGTCCTCCATCGGCCGGCCCTCGAGGTGCAGCCACACGATGTCGTTGAGGCGCTCGCCGTCGCCGGTGCGGACCGTCGTACCGGTGAAGAAGCGCTTGCGACGGAACGTCGGGTGCGTACGCCGCAGCCGGATCAGCGCGGACGTGAACTCCATGAGCGGCTTGTCGGCCTTGTCCCAGTGCATCCAGGCGATCTCGGAGTCCTGGGCGTAGGTGTTGTTGTTGCCGTCCTGGGTCCGGCCCATCTCGTCGCCGTGCAGGATCATCGGGACGCCCTGGCTGAGCAGCAGGGTCGCGAGGAAGTTGCGCTGCTCGCGGGCCCGGAACGCCTGGATCTCCGGGTCGTCCGTGGGTCCCTCGACGCCGTGGTTCCAGGACCGGTTGTGGCTCTCGCCGTCGTTGTTGTCCTCGCCGTTGGCGTCGTTGTGCTTCTCGTTGTAGGACACGAGGTCGCGGAGCGTGAAGCCGTCGTGGGCGGTCACGAAGTTGATGCTCGCCACCGGCCGACGGCCGGAGTGCTCGTAGTAGTCGGACGAACCGGCCAGACGGGACGCGAACTCGCCGAGCGCGGGCTCGCCGCGCCAGAAGTCGCGGACCGAGTCGCGGTAGGCGCCGTTCCACTCCGTCCACTGCGGCGGGAAGCCGCCGACCTGGTAGCCGCCGGGGCCGATGTCCCACGGTTCGGCGATCAGCTTCACCTGGCTGACGACCGGGTCCTGCTGCACGAGCTCGAAGAACGTCGCGAGCCGGTCGACCTCGTAGAACTCGCGCGCCAGCGTGGAGGCGAGGTCGAAGCGGAAGCCGTCGACGTGCATCTCGGTGACCCAGTAGCGCAGCGAGTCCATGATCAGCTGCAGCGAGTGGGGGTGCCGGACGTTGAGGGAGTTCCCGGTGCCGGTGTAGTCCATGTAGAACTGCTGGTCGTCCTCGACCAGGCGGTAGTAGGCCTCGTTGTCGATGCCGCGGAAGCTCAGCGTCGGGCCCAGGTGGTTGCCCTCGGCGGTGTGGTTGTAGACCACGTCGAGGATGACCTCGATGCCGGCCATGTGCATGGCCTTCACCATCGACTTGAACTCCTGGACCTGCTGGCCCTCGCCGCTGGCGGCGTACGACGCCTCGGGCGCGAAGAAGCCGATCGTGTTGTAGCCCCAGTAGTTGCGCAGCCCCTTCTCGAGCAGCGTGCTGTCCTGGACGAACTGGTGCACCGGCATCAGCTCGATCGCGGTGATCCCGAGCTTGGTGAGGTGCTCCGTGACGGCCGGGTGCGCGAGCCCGGCGTACGTGCCGCGGATCTCCTCGGGCAGGTCGGGGTGCAGCTGGGTCAGCCCCTTGACGTGGGCCTCGTAGATGACCGACTCGTTGTAGGGGATGTCGAGGCGGCGGTCGCCCTCCCAGTCGAAGAACGGCGTGATCACGACGCTCTTCATCATGTGGGCGGCGGAGTCCTCGTCGTTGCGCGACTCGGGGTCGCCGAAGTCGTAGCCGAAGAGCGACTGGTCCCACTCGATGTCGCCGGCCGTGGCCTTGGCGTAGGGGTCCAGCAGCAGCTTGTTGGGGTTGCAGCGCTGGCCCTTCTCGAGGTCCCACGGTCCGTGCACGCGGTAGCCGTAGTGCTGCCCCGGCTGCACCGACGGCAGGTAGCAGTGCCAGACGTAGGCATCGACCTCCGTGAGCTCGACGCGCGTCTCCTCGCCGGCCGCGTCGAAGAGGCACAGCTCGACCCTCTCGGCGACCTCGCTGAAGATCGCGAAGTTGGTGCCGCTCCCGTCGAACGTCGCCCCCAACGGATATGCCTGACCCGGCCAGCTCTCCACGACTTCCTCCACCACGTAGACCCTCCCTTGGAACGTTCAAAGGATGAGTACCCCGCCAGGGTGTCCGCTGAACCTCCCCTTGTCGACCCCGGGAACATCTGTCGGTGTCCGGCGGTTGCCGCTCCACGTGACCGAGACCGAGATCACCCGAGCCAGTGTCGGCCTGCGCAGCGAGCGGGGGCCGATCCTCCTCGCCGTCATGCTCAGTCTCGGCCTCGTCGCGATCGACTCGACGATCCTCGCGACCGCGGTCCCGGCCGTCGTCGACGACCTCGGCGGGTTCACGTCCTTCCCGTGGCTCTTCTCGATCTACCTGCTCGCGCAGGCCGTGACCGTGCCGGTCTACTCCAAGCTCGCCGACCAGTACGGCCGCAAGCCGGTCATGCTCGCCGGGATCGGCCTCTTCGTGCTCGGCTCGCTGCTCTGCGGCGTCGCCTGGAGCATGCCCGCGCTGATCGCCTTCCGAGCCGTCCAGGGCCTCGGTGCCGGCGCGGTGCAGCCGATGAGCATGACGATCGTCGGCGACATCTACACGCTCGAGGAGCGCGCCAAGGTCCAGGGGTACGTCGCGTCCGTGTGGGCGCTGTCGGCCGTGATCGGGCCGACGCTCGGCGGCGTCTTCGCCGACTACCTGTCCTGGCGCTGGATCTTCCTGGTCAACCTTCCGCTCGGCGTGCTCGCGGCGTTCATGATCTGGCGCAACTTCGACGAGAAGGTCGAGCGTCGCTCGCACCGCATCGACCACGCCGGGTCGGCGCTGCTGACCGGCGGCGCGATCCTGCTCCTGCTGGGCCTGCTCGAGGGCGGCGTGCGCTGGGAGTGGGACTCGCCCACCAGCATCGTGCTCTTCGTGGTGGCCGCGGTCCTGCTGGTCGGCTTCGTGCTCGTCGAGCGCCGGGCGGTCGAGCCGGTGCTGCCGCTGTGGCTCTTCCAGCACCGCGTCGTCGTGGCGGCGATGGCCACCTCGCTCGTCGTCGGCGTGCTGATGATGGGCCTCACGACGTACATCCCGCTCTACGCGCAGAGCGTGCTCGGGTACGGCGCGGTCGTGTCGGGCTTCGCGCTCGCCGCGATGACGCTGGGCTGGCCGATCGCTGCGTCCAACTCCGGGCGGCTCTACCTGTCGATCGGCTTCCGCGCGACGATGCTCATCGGCGGCGCGATCGGTGCGGCCGGCACCGCGCTGCTGCTGCTGATCGGTCCCGGCAGCCCCTTCATCCTGCTGGCCCTGCCGTCCTTCGTGATGGGCCTGGGCTTCGGTCTGATCGCCAGCCCGTCGATCGTCGCCGCGCAGACCGCGGTCACCTGGCAGCACCGCGGCGTGGCCACGGGGTCGACGATGTTCGCCCGCTCCGTCGGCAGTGCCGTCGGTGTCGCCGTCTTCGGCGCGATCGTCAACCACGAGGTCGCGCAGCGACTGGGTCGAGGCGTCCCCGACGTCTCGAGCCTGACCGCCGACATCCTGCATCCCGCGATCCACGACGTCTTCATCGCGTCGGCGATCACCGCGGTCGCCCTGCTCGGGGTGGGCCTGCTGATGCCGAAGCGGGTCAGCGAGCCGGAGCCGCGAGAATCGAGCTGAGCACCCCGGGGTACGTCGCCTCGACATCGTCGAGGCGCAGCTCCTGGTGGGTCTGCCCGCCGATCACGCTGCGGTTCGTCACGCCCGCCTCGCGCAGGATCTTGAAGTGGTGGCTCGCGGTCGACTTGCTCACCTCGTCGTAGAGCCGGGCGCAGGGCGCGGGCCCGCCCTCGGCGTGCATGCGCCGGACCATCTCGAGGCGCACCGGGTCGGAGAGTGCGGCGAGCACCTCCTGGAGCGTGCCGACCTCGGTGGTCTCCGCAGTGTCAGTCACGTGCTCCTCCTCACATCGGTTTGATAAACATCGAACCGCGTCCTACGGTGAGTGCTGTTCGATCTACGTCGAACTTAGCACCCAGGAGGACGAGATGAGCACGATCGTGACGCAGCAGACTCCGCAGGCGGACCACACCACCGGCCAGCGGTGGGCCTATCCGCTCCTCATCGCCCTCCTCGCCGCGGCCATGGGCGTCTCCGGTGCCCCGGCGCCGCTCTACGGCCTCTACGAGCAGCGCTGGCAGCTGGCCCCGATCACGACCACCCTGGTCTTCGCGGCGTACGCCGTCGCCGCGCTCGGCGCGGTCCTGATGGCCGGCCAGGCGTCGGACAAGTACGGCCGCAAGCCGCTGCTCATCGGTGCCGCGGTCGGGATGATCGCCGGCCTCGTGGTCTTCATGACCGCGAACGGAGTCGCCGCGCTCTTCGTCGCGCGGATCCTGCACGGCGCCTCGGTCGGCACCGCGGTCGTCGTCGGCAGCGCCGCGCTGCTGGACCTGCGGCCCTCACGAGGAGCGCGCACCGGGCACCTGACCGGGATCATGCTCAACATCGGCATCGCCACGACCATCCTCGCTGCGTCCCTGCTGGCGCAGTTCGCGCCGCACCCCTACGTCGCGCCGTACGCCGCCGTCGCGGTGGTCGTGCTCGCCCTCCTGCTCGGCCTGGTCGCGATGATCGAGCCCCACGCCGGCCGGACCGGCCGGGCGTCGGGCCGGCTCCACCTCACCCGGCCGCACGTACCGGCCTCGATCGCGGCGGACTTCCGGTTCTCGGTGCTCGGCATCATGGCCGCGTGGTCGGTGCTGGGTGTCTACCTCTCGCTCTTCCCCACCTTCGCGGGCCAGTCGACCGGGGTGCACAGCCTGGTCTTCGGCGGAGCAGTGGTCGCTGCGATGGCGGGCTCGGCAGCGCTCAGCCAGGCGTTCAGCGGTCGGTACGGCGCGAAGAGCGCTGCCATCACCGGCGACTTCGGCATGGCCGCGGCGCTCGGCTTCAGCGTCCTGGCGCTCGACAGCGGGCACGCCGGACTCGTCGGCGCGGCCGCGGTCCTCATGGGCCTGTCCTTCGGGCTGGCCTTCGGCGGCTCGCTGCGCCACCTCGGCAGCGTGGTGCCGGCCGACCAGCGCGGGCAGGTGATGTCGGCCTACTACGTGCTCGGCTACAGCGCGATGATCGTGCCGACCATCCTCGCCGGGTGGGCGGCCACGACCTGGGGCCTCGCGGCGATCTTCCCGTGGTTCTCGCTGGCCGTCGCGCTCGCGTGCATCACCGCTGGAACCCTCGGCCTCACCGGCCGCGAGCGCAGCCTTGCCTTGGTTGCGTGCACCGCCTCCTGAGGACTTGGATCGAGGCATGACCTTGAGTGACCTGGACGTGCCGGTCGGGCCGCACGACGACGAGCCGCACCAGACCGGCTTGAACAACCGGCTCAACTGGCTGCGCGCCGCCGTGCTCGGCGCCAACGACGGCATCGTGTCGACGGCCGGCATCGTGATCGGCGCACTCGGGGCCACCAGCAACCGGTCCGCGATCGTGATCGCCGGAGTCGCCGGTCTCGCGGCCGGCGCGATGAGCATGGGGGCGGGGGAGTACGTCTCGGTCAGCACCCAGCGCGACTCCGAGCTGGCGCTGCTGGAGAAGGAGCGGCGCGAGCTGCGCGACGAGCCCGAGGAGGAGCTCGCCGAGCTCGCCGGGCTCTACGTCGACAAGGGGCTCGACGAGGAGCTCGCCCTCGAGGTCGCGACCGCGCTGACCGAGAAGGACGCCCTCGGTGCGCACGCCGAGGCCGAGCTCGGCATCGACCCCGACGACATCACCAGCCCGTGGAACGCCGCTCTCGCCTCGACCGTGTCCTTCACGATCGGTGCGCTGCTGCCGTTGCTCACGATGACCCTCGCTCCGCCGTCCATCCGGCTCTGGGTGACCGTTCTCTCGGTCGTCGCCGCGCTTGCCCTCACTGGTTGGGCCAGCGCCCGGTTCGGCTACGGCAGCCCCCGCCGTGCGGTCCTCCGCAACGTCGCCGGCGGGCTCTTCGCGATGGCGGTCACCTACGGCATCGGGTCCGCCCTCGGCACCCAGATCGGGTGAGGGCGTTCGTCTCCGCGGTGGTTGAGGAGGGCCGCTAGGCCCGTCTCGAAACGCCGCAGCCTCACCACGTCGTACCTCGGCGAGGGTCCGCGCGGCCGGCCGCGCTACGAGGTCGTCGAGGAGCTCGAGCTCGGCGGCTGGCTGCCGATCCTCCGCAGGGCGTCGACGAGCGAGTCGTCGGGTCCGCGGCCGCCGTCCTGGAGCTCGTGGACCAGCTCGGTCGACAGCGGGTCCAGCCCGCGGACCTCCTCGTGCAGGCGCTCCATGTCGGAGTCGAGGGCGTACGCCGTGGCGGCCGCGTCCCGCAGGCCGGCGAGGAGCTCAGGGGGCACGTCGCGCCGGTACTTGTAGTAGATCTTGTGCTCGAGACTCGCCCAGAAGTCCATCGCGACGGTCCGGAACTGCACCTCCACCCGCACCGGGCGCGGGCCTTCCGAGAGGAAGACCGGCACCTCGAACAGCACGTGCAGGCTGCGGTAGCCGTTGGGCTTCGGCTCGATGATGTAGTCGCGGACCTCGACGATCCGCACGTCCGGCTGCTGGGCGAGGACGTCGAAGACCCGGTAGACGTCGGACGTGAAGCTGCAGACGACGCGGACGCCCGCGATGTCGACCACCCGCTCCCGCACCTCGTCGAACGAGTCGAGCTCGTCGAGCACCAGACCCTTGCGCTGGATCTTCTCGAGCAGGCTCTCGGGCGACTTCAGGCGCGACGTGACGCTCTCGATCGGGTTGTAGTCGTGCAGGTGCATGAACTCGTCACGCAGGATGTTGAGCTTGGTGACCACCTCGTCCATCCCGAAGCGGTGCTCGAGCATGAACCGGCGGAAGTCCTCGTCCGGCAGTTGTGGGGGCGTTGCGGTCACCCCTCCACCGTACGGACCCCGCGGAGCGGGTCGGAGATCGCCCGGGACCCCGGGCGGTCTGCGTCGTTGACGGGGCATGAGTGACGACGACGAGCGCCTGGGTCGCCCCGACGGCCATCGCTACGACGCGCCCGAGTCCGACGAGACCCGGGTCAACAAGGAGTGGGCCTACCTTGCGCTCGGCATCCTGGTGCTGGTCCTGATGGTGCTCGTCGCCACGGGCACGGTGCAGATCTTCCCGGGCTGAGGAGTGCGGAGCAGGAATACCCGGTTCACCGGGTATCCCTGAACTTCTCGGGTGTTGCAAACCCCATAAGTCCAGGTTTCCCCGGTTAACCGGGTATTCCTGGGACAGACGGGACGCCTGAAGTCAGCCCACCACGCCGTAGAGGCGGTCGCCGGCGTCGCCGAGACCGGGGACGATGTAGCCCTTCTCGTTGAGCTTCTCGTCCATCGCGGCGGTGACGACGGTGACGGGCACGTCGAGGCCCTCGAGGTCCTTCTCGAGCCGCGCGCAGCCCTCCGGCGCGGCGAGCAGGCAGATCGCGGTGATGTCGTCGGCGCCGCGGTCGGTGAGGAACTTGATCGCCGCCGCGAGGGTCCCGCCGGTGGCCAGCATCGGGTCGAGCACGTAGCACTGGCGGCCCTGGAGGTCCTCGGGGAGGCGTTCGGCGTACGTCGAGGCCTCCAGCGTCTCCTCGTTGCGGATCATGCCGAGGAAGCCGACCTCGGCCGTCGGCAGCAGCCGCATCATCCCGTCGAGCATGCCCAGGCCCGCGCGCAGGATCGGCACGACCAGCGGACGCGGACGCGCCAGCGCGGTGCCGGTCGTCGGGGACACCGGGGTGACGATGTCGACCGGCTCGACGCGCACGTCGCGGGTCGCCTCGTAGGCCAGCAGGGTGACGAGCTCGTCGGCGAGGCTGCGGAACGTCGGGGAGTCGGTCCGCTCGTCGCGCAGGACGGTCAGCTTGTGAGCGACGAGGGGGTGGTCGACGACGTGGGTGCGCATGCCGAAACCCTAGTGGAGACCAGCCGCAAAGGGGTTGGCCCCTGGGGCCCGGTCTGCCACTCTGGAAGCGATGTGTGCGACCTGACGTAGACGACCCGATCGGAGGACGCGACATGGCCGACCAGATCGACGGGATCGACTTCGCTCTCGCGGCCTATCGCGAGGAAGGCGTCTGGACCGTCCAGGAGCTCGCCCACGACGTCCTCGAGGACGTCTCGTCGCTCTCCCACGCGCTGCGCCGCTTCCCCGGCGACGGCGGCGCGGTCGGGATGATCGCGATCGACGAGGACTTCTTCATCATCATGCGCGTGGCCGGCGCGACCACCCGGGTGCTCCTCTCCGACATCACCGCCGCCGACGAGTGGGAGCTCGCGAGCTCGGCCGTGGAGTTCCTCGGCCTCCCGATGCCCGAGGACGAGGACGACCAGGTCCCCGCCGGGGACCTCGACCTGCTCGGCGACCTCGGCATGCACGCCATGGACATGGGCGTCCTGCTCGACGACTTCGACCTCTACCCCGACGAGATGCTCTCCGACATCGCCCGCCGGGCCGGTTTCGGCGAGGCCTTCGACGACGCGGTCGGCCTCACGTCGGCGTGACCACCGATCGCTGGACGGCGCCCATGCGGGAGGCCTTCGACGAGGCGCGCGCCGCGCTGGCCACCGGCGACGTGCCGATCGGCGCCGTGGTGCTGGCGCCGGACGGTACGACGGTGGGCCGCGGCCGCAACGTGCGCGAGGCCGACCACGACCCGACCGGCCACGCCGAGGTGGTCGCGCTCCGCGAGGCCGCCCGCGCCCGCGGCGAGTGGCGCCTCGACGGCCACACCCTCGTCGTCACGCTCGAGCCCTGCACCATGTGCGCCGGCGCCGCGGTCCTCAGCCGGGTCGAGCGCGTGGTCTTCGCCGCCTTCGACCCCAAGGCCGGCGCCGTCGGCAGCCTCTGGGACGTGGTCCGCGACCGCCGCCTCAACCACCGCCCCGAGGTGGTCAGCGGGGTGCTGGCCGACGAGTCGACGACCCTGCTCGAGGAGTTCTTCCGGGCCCAGCGCTAGGACGTGGTCGACGCCCGAGCGACCAGCTCGGGGGTGAAGAGCACCTGCCGGTGGGTGTGCTCGGCGTTGGTCGCCTCGTCGAGCACGAGCTCCGCCGCCGTACGCCCCAGCAGCTGGCGCGGCTGACGCACCGAGGTGAGAGGTACGGCGGCCGCCGCGGCGAACTCGATGTCGTCGTAGCCCACGATCGCCAGCTCCTCGGGGACCCGGATCCCGGAGCCGATCGCCTGCTGGAGGAGCCCGAGCGCGACCAGGTCGTTGGCGCAGAACGCGGCCGTCGGCCGGCGACGCGCCGGAAGCCCGGCGAGGCGCTGGCCGGCCTCGCGACCCTCGGCGACCGAGAGGACCGTGGTCGGGAGCTGGACCAGGTCGGCACCCGGGCGGCCGAGCGCCGACCAGGCCTCCTGGGCGCCGCGCCACCGGTCCTCGACCTGACCGAGCCCGGGCGGTCCGCCGATGTAGGCGACCCGCGTGTGGCCGCGCTCGACCAGGTGCTCGATGGCCAGACGGCCGCCGAGCACGTCGTCGACCGCGACCGAGCAGAAGGACTGGTCGGCGCGGGTCCGGTCGACCACCACCACGGGGGTCCCCCGACGGGCGACCTCGTCCAGGGAGGCGGAGTCGGGATCGACCGGCGTGACCAGGATCCCCTGCACCCGCTGCTGCTCGAGGAGGGCGAGGTGGGCCTGCTCGCGGTCGCCGGAGTTGCGGCTGTTGCAGAGCACCAACGACAGGTCGGCGGCCTCGGCCGCGGTGTCGATGCCCTGGGCGACGTCGGTGAAGAAGGGGTTGCTCGCGTCGAGCATCACGTAGGCGAGCGTGCGGCTGCTCCCGGCCCGCAGCTGACGGGCCGACTCGTTGCGCACGAAGCCGAGGTCGGCCATCGCGCGCAGCACCCGTTCCCGGGTGTCGGGGCTGACCCGGTCCGGGCGGTTGAGCACGTTGGACACGGTGCCGAGGGACACGCCGGCCGCGGCTGCGACGTCCTTCACCGAAGCGCTGCGCGCCATGACCCTCCTCCCGCTCGTTCCCGGTGATCTCGCTGAAACGATCAAGCACAGAGTAGGGGCTGGCCGAGGCTGGCGCCGGGCGATCGAGACCGAATTGTTTCCATCCAGTTTCGGCGAACCGGTTGACGCTTGTGATGGCGGTCACCTACGTTGGGCGCGTTCGAGATTGAAACCTTTCAATTCTGTTCACATCGAAGGAGTCCTGATGCCGGGAACCGCACCCGAGGCGTCCGTCGCCCTCGAGCTGCGTGACGTGGCCAAGTCCTTCGGGTCGGTCGTCGCGCTGCGCTCGGGCAGCCTCGCCGTCGCACCCGGGTCGATCCACGCACTCGTCGGTGAGAACGGGGCCGGCAAGTCGACGCTGGTCAAGATCGTCGCCGGCGTGCACCGTCGCGACTCGGGCGTCTTCCGCCTGCACGGCGCGGACGTCGACTTCGGCTCCACCGCCGAGTCCAAGTCCGCCGGCGTCGCGGTCATCTACCAGGAGCCGACGCTCTTCCCCGACCTCTCGGTCACGGAGAACATCTTCATGGGCCGCCAGCCCGTCGGCCGCGGCCGACGCATCGACCGGCCCGCGATGTACGCCGAGGCCGCCGGTCTCTTCCAGCGCCTTGGTGTCGCGATCGACCCGCGTCGTCCGGCCCGCGGTCTCTCGATTGCCGACCAGCAGATCATCGAGATCGCCAAGGCCATCTCGCTCGACGCCAGCGTCCTGGTCATGGACGAGCCGACCGCCGCGCTGAGCGGCGTGGAGGTCGACCGGCTCTTCGCCGTCGCGCGCAGCCTCCGCGACGAGGGTCGTGCCCTGGTCTTCATCTCCCACCGCTTCGACGAGGTCTTCGCCCTGTGCGACACCGTCACGGTGATGCGCGACGGCGAGTACGTCTCGACGGACTCGATCGCCGAGACCTCCGTCGAGCAGATCGTCTCCCGGATGGTCGGCCGCGAGGTCGGCGAGCTCTTCCCGAAGACCCCTGCCGAGATCGGCGACGTCGTCCTCGACGTCGCCGGCCTGTCGTCGACCGGCACCTTCCACGACATCTCCTTCTCGGTCCGCGCAGGCGAGATCGTGGGACTTGCCGGCCTCGTCGGCGCCGGGCGCAGCGAGATCGCACGCGCCGTCTTCGGCGTGGACGGGTACGACGCCGGCTCCGTCCACATCTCCGGGACCGCCGTACCCCCCAAGAAGCCGCGGGCCGCGATCAAGGCCGGCATCGCGTTCGTCCCCGAGGACCGCCGCAAGCAGGGCCTGGTCACCGAGAGCTCCGTCGCTCGCAACGTCGCAGGCGTGATCCGCGGCCGGCTGACCCATGCCGGCCTGCTCACCAACGCCGACGAGAACCGGGCGGCCGGTCCCTGGGCCGGGCGCCTCGAGGTCAAGACCAACGCCCTCGACGCCACCGCCACCACGATGAGCGGCGGCAACCAGCAGAAGGTCGTGCTGGCCAAGTGGCTGGCCACCCAGCCCAGGCTGCTGATCATCGACGAGCCCACCCGCGGCATCGACGTCGGCACCAAGGCCGAGGTGCACCGCCTGCTCTCGGACCTCGCCGGCGAGGGTCTCGCGATCTTGATGATCTCCTCCGAGCTGCCCGAGGTGCTCGGCATGGCCGACCGCGTCCTGGTCGTCTGCGAGGGCCGGATCACCGCCGAGCTGTCCCGCGAGGACGCCACGCCCGAGGCCGTCATGCACGCCGCGACGGCACGGGTCACCCACGCCGCCCCCCTCGACACCCCCCTCGACACCCCGGAGGTGACGGCATGAGCAGCGACACCCTGCTCGTCGAGCCGAGCACCGTCTCGCCCGCCAAGCGGATCGTCGGTGACCTGCTGCGCTCCCGCGAGATCGCCGTCGCCGCGGTCCTGGTCGTGGTGGTCGCGCTGACCACGCTCAAGAGCCCCGACTTCCTCTTCAGCTCCAACGGCTGGCGCGACCTGCTGCTCACACCGTCGCTGCTGCTCCTGCTCGCCGTCGGTCAGGCCGTCGTGATCATCACCCGCAACGTCGACCTCTCCGTCGGCTCGACGCTGGGGCTCACGGCGTACTTCACCGGCAACCTCTTCGTCGACCACCCGGGCATCCCGATCGTCCTGGTCTTCGTCCTCGGCCTGGCGTTCGGCGCGTTCCTCGGCTTCGTCAACGGCTTCCTGGTCACGTTCTTCAACGTGCCGGCGCTGGTGATCACGCTCGGGACGCTCTACATCTACCGCGGCATCTTCCTGAGCTGGGCCGGCAGCAGCCGGATCAACGCCTCGGACATGCCGCACTCGTTCCTCGACCTCGGCACCAAGCAGATCCTGACGATCCCGGTGCTGACGATCATCGGCCTGGCCGTGCTCGGCCTGGTCGGCTACTACCTCTACACCGCCCGCGGCGGCCGTGAACTCTACGCGATCGGCTCCGACCCCGACGCCGCCGTCCTCTACGGCCTCCCCGTGAAGCGCCGGGTGCTCGGTGCGTTCGTGCTCTGCGGTGCGCTCGCCGGTCTCGCCGGTGTCGTGTACGCCGCGCGCTACGGCACCGTCAGCTCCGGTGCCGGCTACGGCATGGAGCTCCAGGCGGTGGGCGCCGCGGTCATCGGTGGCGTCGCCATCTTCGGCGGCTCCGGCACCGTCTGGGGCGCCGCGATCGGCGCCTTCCTGCTGGTCACCATCAACCGGGCCCTGCCGGTCGTCGGCATCTCCGACTTCTGGCAGCGCGCCGTCGTCGGTGCGCTGATCATCGCGGCGGTCGTCCTCGACCGGGTGCTGTCGGCCCGACAAGAGCGCCGCCTGGTCGCCGCCCGCGACGAGACGAGGGAGTCCTGATGAGCACCTCCATCCTGAGCCGCCCGGAAGGCTCGGCCCGCAGCTACCCGGCGTACTCGCGTCCGCTGTGGCGCCGCGCGCTCTTCACCCGCGAGTTCGCGGTGATCGCGCTCCTCGTGGCCGTGATCTTCTACTCCAACGCCAACGTCGAGTTCTTCGACGGCCCGCTGACGTTCTACTACCTCTTCCTCGACATCGCGCCGATCCTGCTGATCTCCCTGCCCATGACCCTGGTGATCATCACCGGCGAGATCGACCTCTCGGTCGCGAGCGTCGTGGGCCTGAGCAGCGTGCTGGTCGGCCAGCTCCACGCCGACGCCGGGCTGTCGATCCCCGTGGCCGGCCTGATCGCGATCCTGGTCGGCGCCGTGTGCGGAGCCTTCAACGGCTTCCTCGTGGCGTACGTCGGCCTCCCGTCGCTGGCCGTCACCATCGGCACGCTCGCGCTCTACCGCGGCATCGCGGTGGGCCTGCTCGGCACCAAGGCGGTCACCGACTTCCCGGAGAAGTGGACCGACCTGGCCAAGGAGCGGATCGTCGAGGGCCACTCCTTCCCGATGATCCTGATCCCGTTCGTGGTGCTGGCCATCGCGTTCGCGCTGCTGCTCCACTTCTCGTCGTTCGGTCGCGGAGTCTTCGAGATCGGGCTCAACGACGAGGCAGCGCACTTCACCGGGGTCAACGTCGCCCGCACCAAGTTCCTGCTGTTCGTCATGGCGGGCGTGGTGTCGGCGTTCGCCGGCATCTACTACACGCTGCGCTTCGGGAGCGCTCGTGGCGACAACGCCACGGGCCTGGAGCTCCAGGTGATCGCGGCGGTGCTCCTCGGCGGCGTCTCCATCTTCGGTGGCCGCGGTGCTCTGCACGGCGTGATCGCCGGCGTCATGTTGATCGGCGTCATCTCCAGTGCCATGCGCCTCGAGAACTACACCGTCAACGTCATCAACATCGTGATCGGAGCACTCCTCGTGCTCTCGGTGATCTCCACGACTCTCCTCTCCTGGATGAAGGGCCTCTGGTCCCGTCGAGGTCGTGGGAGCAGCCCCTCCAGCTCGGAACCAGGCCAGCACCGGCAAGCGGTCGCTGCCCAAGAAAGCACCAACGAAAGGTGAGCACCATGAAGTTGCGTAACCGGCGGATCTCCGCCCTGGCTGCGGTGGCCCTGGTCGCCGGCCTGGCCCTGACCGCTTGCGGCAGCGACAGCGACGGCGGCAGTGACGGAGGCAGCGACGGTGGCAGCGCCAGCGGCGACATCTCCGTGACCTTCCTGCCCAAGAACCTCGGCAACCCGTACTTCGACATCAGCGACGCGGCCGGCCAGAAGGCCGTCGAGTCGTTCGGTGGGACCTACGAGCAGGTCGGCCCCGACGCCGCCTCGCCGGACGCCCAGGTCCCGTTCATCAACACCGCAGCCCAGCAGGGCGTCAGCGCCCTGGTCGTGTCGGCCAACGACCCCGAGGCCCTCTGCGACGCCCTCAACGAGGCCAGTGACGCCGGCACCAAGATCGTCACGTTCGACTCCGACACCAACCCGGACTGCCGCGACCTGTACGTCCAGGCCGCCACCTCCGAGGGCATCGCGAAGAAGCAGGTCGACCTGATCGCCGACCAGATCGGTGACTCCGGCGAGGTCGCGATCCTGTCCGCCGCCGCCAACGCGACGAACCAGAACGCGTGGATCGACCTCATGAAGAAGGACCTCGAGGAGAACCACCCGAACATCACGCTCGTCGACACCGTCTACGGCGACGACGACGACCAGACGTCCTTCGACAAGACCGCCGCGCTCCTGCAGGCCCACCCGAACCTCAAGGGCATCATCTCGCCGACCACCGTCGGCATCGCTGCAGCGGCTCGCTACCTCTCGACCTCGGACGCCAAGGGCAAGGTCGCGCTGACCGGCCTCGGCACCCCGAACCAGATGCGTGAGTTCGTCAAGGACGGCACCGTCACCGCGTTCGCCCTCTGGAACCCGGGCGACCTGGGCACCCTGGCCGCCTTCGCCGCCAAGGCACTCGTCGACGGCGACATCACCGGCGCCGAGGGTGACTCCTTCGAGGCCGGCGACCTCGGCTCCTTCAAGGTCGGCGCCGACGGTGTCGTCCTCCTGGGTGAGCCCTTCACGTACGACAAGTCCAACATCGACGACTTCGACTTCTGAGTCGTCGCTCGTCTCACCACCCGCTGCCGTCCGGCCCCGGCACCTCGACCTCGTCGGGGCCGGCCGGCAGCACCCACCCGCACGCCACCACCCGCACGCCACCACCCGCAACGTCCCGGAAGGAGCGGATCGATGCCTCGCGCCTGTTTCCAGCTCCAGGTCCGGCCGGACCGGATCGAGGAGTACAAGACCCGGCACGCCGCGGTCTGGCCCGACATGGTCCGTGCCCTGCACGACACCGGGTGGCACAACTACTCCCTGTTCCTCCGCGAGGACGGGCTGTTGATCGGCTACGTCGAGACGCCCACCTCCATCGAGGACGCCCAGGCAGCCATGGCCCGCACCGAGGTCAACGCCCGCTGGCAGGCCGAGATGGCCGAGTTCTTCACCGGCATCGACGGCCGCGCGCCCGACGAAGGCTTCCTGCTCCTGGAGGAGGTCTTCCACCTCGAGGACCAGCTCCCCACCGACGTATCCAAGAAGTGATGTGAGATGAAGACGTTCAGCGACATCGCGCCGCTCCTCGCGAGCCAGGCGATCGAGGTCCCGTCCTGGGCCTACGGCAACTCCGGGACCCGCTTCAAGGTGTTCGGCAGCCCGGGCACCCCGCGCACCGTCGAGGAGAAGATCGCCGACGCCGCCACGGTGCACCGGTTCACCGGCCTCGCGCCGACGGTGTCGCTGCACATCCCGTGGGACCTGGTGGACGACTTCGCCGCCCTGCGCCGGTACGCCGAGGACCTCGGCGTCGGACTCGGCACGATCAACTCCAACACGTTCCAGGACGACGACTACAAGCTCGGCGCCCTGACCCACACGGACAAGGCGATCCGCCAGAAGGCGATCGACCACCACCTCGCCTGCATCGACGTGATGGGCGCGACCGGGTCGCGCGACCTGAAGATCTGGCTGGCCGAGGGCACCAACTACCCGGGCCAGGGCGACATGCGCGGCCGTCAGGACCGCCTCGCCGAGAGCCTCGCCACGATCTACGAGCAGATCGGCGACGAGCAGCGACTGGTGCTCGAGTACAAGTTCTTCGAGCCGGCGTTCTACCACACCGACGTCCCGGACTGGGGCACGTCGTACGCCCACGTCAGCGCCCTCGGCGACAAGGCGTTCGTCTGCCTCGACACCGGTCACCACGCGCCGGGGACCAACATCGAGTTCATCGTCGCCCAGCTGATCCGGCTCGGGAAGCTCGGTTCCTTCGACTTCAACAGCCGGTTCTACGCCGACGACGACCTGATCGTCGGCGCGGCCGACCCGTTCCAGCTCTTCCGGATCCTCTTCGAGTGCATCCGCGGCGGAGCGTTCGGACCGGACAGCGACGTCGCCTACATGCTCGACCAGTGCCACAACATCGAGAAGAAGATCCCCGGCCAGATCCGGTCGGTGCTCAACGTGCAGGAGATGACGGCCCGCGCGCTGCTCGTCGACACCGACGCGCTGACCCAGGCCCAGGAGGCCGGCGACGTGCTGCTGGCCAACGAGATCTTCATGGACGCCTTCTACACCGACGTCCGCGCCGACCTCGCCGCCTGGCGCGAGGGCCGGGGGCTGCCCGCCGACCCGATGCGGGCCTTCCTCGAGAGCGGCTACCAGGAGCAGATCGAAGCGGACCGCGTGGGCGGCACGCAGGCAGGATGGAACTGAAGTGAGCACCGCACAGGAGCTGATCGCCCGGTCCAACCGACTGGGCGCGGACCCGAAGAACACCAACTACGCCGGGGGCAACACGTCCGCCAAGGGCACGGAGACCGACCCCGTCACCGGCCAGGACGTCGAGCTGCTCTGGGTCAAGGGATCCGGCGGTGACCTCGGCACGCTGCAGGAGTCCGGCCTCGCCGTTCTGCGCCTCGACCGGATGCGCGCGCTCGTCGACGTCTACCCCGGCGTCGCCCGTGAGGACGAGATGGTCGCGGCGTTCGACTACTGCCTGCACGGCAAGGGCGGTGCCGCTCCGTCGATCGACACCGCGATGCACGGGCTCGTGGACTCGGCCCACGTCGACCACCTGCACCCCGACAGCGGGATCGCGATCGCGACCGCCGTCGACGGCGAGCAGCTCACGCAGAAGATCTACGGCGACAAGGTCGTCTGGGTGCCGTGGCGTCGTCCGGGCTTCCAGCTCGGCCTCGACATCGCCGCGATCAAGGAGCAGAACCCGCAGGCGGTCGGCTGCATCCTCGGTGGTCACGGCATCACCGCCTGGGGTGACACCAGCGAGAAGTGCGAGAAGAACTCGCTCTGGATGATCCGCACCGCCGAGAAGTACATCAAGGCCAACGCCAAGAAGCTGCCCTTCGGCGCCCGGGTCAAGAAGTGGGAGCCGCTCAGCCCCGCCAAGCGGCGTGCCCGTGCCGCCGAGATCGGCGCGACCCTCCGCGGCGTCGCGTCGCAGGACCGGCCGATGGTCGGTCACTTCACCGACGACAAGGTCGTCCTCGACTTCCTCGCCAGCCGCAACCACCCGCGCCTGGCCGAGCTCGGCACGTCGTGCCCCGACCACTTCCTGCGGACCAAGGTCAAGCCGATGGTGCTCGACCTGCCGCCGGACGCGCCCCTGGAGAAGGTCAAGGCGCGCGTCGCCGAGCTGCACGAGGCCTACCGCGCCGACTACGCCGGCTACTACGACCGCAACAAGGTCAAGGGGTCGCCCGCCATGCGCGGCGCCGACCCGCTGATCATCCTGGTGCCGGGCATCGGCATGTTCTCGTACGGCGCCAACAAGCAGACCGCCCGCGTCGCCGGCGAGTTCTACATCAACGCGATCAACGTGATGCGCGGGGCCGAGGGCCTCTCGACGTACGCACCGATCGACGAGTCGGAGAAGTTCCGCATCGAGTACTGGGCGCTCGAGGAGGCCAAGCTCCAGCGGATGCCGAAGCCCAAGCCGCTCGCGACCCGGATCGCGCTCGTGACCGGCGCCGCCGGTGGCATCGGCAAGGCCACCGCCAAGCGCCTCGCCGCCGAGGGTGCCTGCGTCGTCATCGCCGACCTGTCGCTGGAGAGGGCGCAGGCCGCCGCGGCCGAGATCGGTGGCACGGACGTCGCGATCGGTGTCGCCGCCGACGTGTCCGACGAGGCTGCCGTGCAGGCGATGGTCGACGCTGCGGTGCTCGCGTTCGGCGGTCTCGACCTGGTCGTCAACAACGCCGGGCTCTCGCTCTCGAAGTCCCTGCTCGACACCACCGCGGCCGACTGGGACCTCCAGCACGACGTGATGGCCAAGGGCTCGTTCCTCGTCTCGAAGGCCGCCGCCCGCGTGCTCATCGACCAGGGCATGGGCGGCGACATCATCTACATCTCGTCGAAGAACTCCGTCTTCGCCGGGCCCAACAACATCGCCTACTCCGCCACCAAGGCCGACCAGGCCCACCAGGTCCGGCTGCTCGCCGCCGAGCTCGGTGAGCACGGCGTCAAGGTCAACGGCGTCAACCCCGACGGCGTCGTCCAGGGCTCCGGCATCTTCGCCAGCGGCTGGGGCGCCAACCGCGCCGCCGTCTACGGCGTCAAGGAGCAGGACCTCGGCAAGTTCTACGCGCAGCGCACGATCCTCAAGCGCGAGGTGCTGCCGGAGAACATCGCCAACGCGGTCTTCGTGCTCTGCGGTCCCGACATGACGCACACCACCGGACTGCACGTGCCCGTCGACGCTGGTGTGGCGGCGGCCTTCCTGCGATGACTGAGCCCATCCGCGTCGCCGCGGTCGACCTGGGCGCGACCAGCGGTCGCGTCATGGCCTGCCGCGTCGGCGCGCGCACGCTCCACCTGGAGGAGATGCACCGCTTCCCGAACGGCGGGGTGCCGGTGCGCGGCTCGCTCTTCTGGGACGCGCTCGGCATCCACCGCGAGGTGCTCGCCGGCATCCGTGAGGTCGCCCGCACCGGTCGCCTCGACGGCATCGGCATCGACTCGTGGGCGGTCGACTACGGCCTGCTCGACCACGACGGCGTGCTGCTCGGCAACCCCTACTCCCACCGGGACGCCCGCACCCTCGGCGTACCCGAGCAGGTGCTGGAGACCGTCAGTGCCACCGAGCTGTACGCCGTGACCGGGCTGCAGCTGCTGCCGTTCAACACGGTCTTCCAGCTGGTCGCGTCCCAGGGAACGGCCGCGCTCGAGGCGGCCGAGACGCTGCTGCTGCTGCCGGACCTGCTGTCCTACTGGCTGACGGGCGAGGTCGGCGCCGAGCGCACCAACGCCTCGACGACCGGCCTCTACGACGTCCGCTCGCGCGAGTGGTCGCTCGACCTCGCCAAGCGCCTCGGTCTGCCGTGGGCGATCCTGCCGCCGCTGCGCGACCCGGGCTCGGTCGTCGGACCGCTGCTCCCCGAGGTGGGAGATTACGTCGGGCGCGCGGACGTCCCCGTCATCTCGGTCGGCTCCCACGACACCGCCTCCGCGGTCGTCGGTGTCCCGGCGGGCGAGGAGAGCTTCGCCTACATCTCGTCGGGCACCTGGTCGCTGGTCGGGCTCGAGCTCGACGCCCCGGTGCTCTCGGAGGAGGCACGCGCGGCCAACTTCACCAACGAGGGCGGCGTCGACGGCACCGTCCGCTTCCTCAAGAACGTGATGGGCCTCTGGGTCCTCTCCGAGTCGCTGCGCACGTGGTCGGACCGGCGGCTCCGGGACGCGACGCTGCCGGCCCTGCTCGCGGGCGCGGTGGAGTCGCCGCCGCTGCGCACGGTCGTCGACATCGACGACCCGCGCCTGCTGACCCCCGGCGACATGCCGGCCCGCATCCAAGCGCTCGCCGAGGAGGCCGGGGAACCGATCCCGCGCTCGCCGGTCGCGATCACCCGCACCATCCTCGACAGCCTGGTGCTCGCCTACCGCAAGCAGGTCCGCCAGGCCGCGACCCTGGCAGGCCGCGACGTCGACGTCGTCCACATCGTCGGTGGTGGCTCCCAGAACGCCCTGCTCTGCCAGCTCACGGCCGACGCCCTCGGCGTACCCGTCCTGGCTGGTCCGGCCGAGGCCGCTGCACTCGGCAACGGCCTGGTGCAGGCGCGTGCGCTCGGAGCCGACCTGCCCGACCTGGCCGCGATGCGCGCGCTGGTCCGGCGCACCCACGACGTACGCCGCTACGAGCCCCGCTCCGGGCTGGACTGGGATGCCGCCGCGTCCCGACTGGGGTGAGGATGGGGGACATGCGCGTCGCGTTGATGGTCACCTGCATCAACGACGCCCTCTACCCGGACACCGGGAAGGCGGTCGTCACGCTGCTGCGACGGCTCGGCGTCGACGTCGAGTTCCCGGCGGGGCAGACCTGTTGCGCCCAGCCGATGGTCAACACCGGCTACCTGGACGAGGCGGTGCCGGTGGTGCGCAACTTCGTCGACGCGTTCGCGGGGTACGACGCGGTCGTCGCCCCGTCCGGGTCGTGCGCCGGCTGCGCCCGCCACCAGCACTCGATCGTCGCCCGTCGCTCCGGTGACGCCTCGCTCCAGGTGGCCGTCGCGGAGACGTCGCCGAAGGTCTACGAGCTGTCCGAGTTCCTCGTCGACGTGCTCGGGGTGACCGACGTCGGTGCCTACTACCCGCACACCGTCACCTACCACCCGACCTGCCACTCGCTGCGGATGCTCGGCGTCGGCGACCGGCCGCGGCGGCTGCTCGAGGCCGTCCGCGGGCTGACCCTCCTCGACCTGCCGGACGCCGACCAGTGCTGCGGCTTCGGGGGCACCTTCGCGGTCAAGAACGCCGACACCTCCGTCGCGATGGGCACCGACAAGGTCCGCCACGTCCGCGACACCGGCGCCGAGGTCCTGGTCGCCGGCGACAACTCCTGCCTCACCCACGTCGGCGGTCTGATGATGCGCGAGCAGGCCGGCGTACGCACCGTGCACCTCGCCGAGATCCTGGCGGCGACCGAGTGAGCGGCACCTTCGTGGGGATGCCGACGTTCCCCGTCGCCGCGCACGAGGCGCTCGGCAACGCGCAGCTGCGCCACAACCTCGCGCACGCCACCGGCACCATCCGTGCCAAGCGGCAGCGGCTCGTCGACGAGGTCAACGCCAACTCCGACTGGGAGGCCCTGCGCCTGTCGGGCGCCGCGGTCAAGGAGTCGGCGCTGGTCGACCTCGCCACCTACCTCGAGCGGCTCGAGGAGACCCTGACCGCCAACGGCGCCACCGTCCACTGGGCGCGCGACGCGGCCGAGGCCAACGCGATCGTCGCGTCGGTGGCCAAGAACCACGGCGTCGACGAGGTCGTGAAGGTCAAGTCGATGGTCACCCAGGAGATCGGGCTCAACGAGGCGCTGGCCGAGGAGGGGATCGCCGCCTGGGAGACCGACCTGGCCGAGCTGATCGTCCAGCTCGGCGACGACCTGCCCTCCCACATCCTGGTGCCGGCGATCCACCGCAACCGGTCGGAGATCCGCGAGATCTTCCTGGACAAGATGGCGGCTGCCGGCCGGCCCGCACCCGCGGACCTGACCGACGACCCGGGTGCCCTCGCGAGCGCGGCCCGGCTGCACCTGCGCGAGAAGTTCCTGCGCGCGAAGGTCGGAGTCTCCGGCGCCAACTTCGCGGTCGCCGAGACCGGGACGCTGGTCGTGGTCGAGTCCGAGGGCAACGGCCGGATGTGCCTGACCCTGCCCGAAGTGCTGATCTCGGTGGTCGGCATCGAGAAGGTCGTCCCGACCTGGGACGGCCTGGATCCCTTGCTGCGCCTGCTTCCTCGCTCCTCGACCGGCGAGCGGATGAACCCCTACACGTCCACCTGGTCGGGCGTCACGCCCGGCGACGGACCGCAGGAGGTGCACGTCGTCCTGCTCGACAACGGCCGCACCAACGCGCTCGCCGACGAGGTCGGCCGCCAGGCGCTGCGCTGCATCCGCTGCTCCGCCTGCCTCAACGTCTGCCCGGTCTACGAGCGCACCGGCGGCCACGCCTACGGCTCGGTCTACCCCGGCCCGATCGGCGCGATCCTCAACCCGCTGCTGCGCAGTCCCGGCACCGACGAGCAGGTCGACTCGCTGCCCTACGCGTCCTCGCTCTGCGGCGCCTGCTTCGAGGTCTGCCCGGTCCTCATCGACATCCCCTCGGTGCTCGTCGACCTGCGCGCGCAGGTCGTCGACGCCCACCGGGGCGGGGTGCCGAGTCCCGAGGCCGCGGCGATGAAGGCCACGACCTTCGCCTTCTCCGACTCCCGGCGGCTCGCGCTCGGCGAGCGGTTCACACGTCTCGGGCTCGGCATCGGCCGTCGCGTCGGCGCCAAGAAGTGGACCGCCACCCGCGACCTCCCGCCCGCGCCGAAGGAGTCCTTCCGCCGCTGGTGGAAGCGCACCGACGGGGGCCGGTCGTGAGCGCCCGCGACGACATCCTCGGCAAGGTCCGGTCGGCCCTCTCCGGTGTCGAGAGCGGGTACGCCGTGCCGTCGGCCCCTCGGATCACCCCGGTCGCCGACGTGGTCGCCCACTTCGTCGAGCGGGTTGAGGACTACAAGGCGGTCGTCGAGCGCTGCACGGCTGCGGAGCTGGCCGACCGGGTGGTCGCCGCCATCCCGGCCGGGTCGCGGGTCGTCGTACCCGCCGGGCTCTCGGTCGTCGTGCCCGGCGCCGACGAGGACGCCGGCTTCACGTCGTACGAGCTCGACGCCTACGACGCGGTCGTGACCGAGGCGCGCGTCGGCATCGCCGAGACCGGCACGATCGTGCTCGACCACCAGCCGGGCCAGGGCCGCCGCGCGATCTCGCTGGTCCCCGACCGGCACGTCTGCATCGTGCGCACCGACCAGGTGGTCGAGGACGTTCCCGACGCCCTGCCGCTGCTCGACCCGAGTCGCGCGCACACCTGGATCAGTGGCCCGTCGGCCACCAGCGACATCGAGCTCGACCGGGTCGAGGGCGTCCACGGGCCGCGGATCCTGCACGTCCTCGTCGTGGGGCCGTAACTCCCTGTTACACGTTCTCGTTTCACCCGTGTGAACCGCACCCACACGATCCTCGCCCGCGTCGCCACCGCCCTGGTCGCCGGCGCTCTCATCGGGCCGCTGCCCGTGCTGACGTCGCTCAGCGGCTCGGCCCACGCCGCGCCGGCCGCTGCGAAGGCCACCACGAAGAGCGGCTGGACGGCCCGCCCGGCCGACTACCCCGGGACGGTCACCCGCAAGGACCTCGCGATCCCGATGGACGACGGCGTGGTCCTGCGCGGCGACCTCGAGCTCCCGGCCGACGCCGACGGCAACGTGGTCCAGGGCCGGTTCCCGGTGATCGTCACGATCACCGCCTACAACAAGTCGTCCGGCAGCGTCAGCGGCGGGCTGACCGGGCCCAGCCCGAGCTACCTCGTGCAGCGTGGCTACGCGCAGCTGACCGTCGACGCCCGCGGCACCGGCAGCTCGGAGGGCGAGTGGGCCGCGTTCAGTCGTCGCGAGGACAAGGACGCCGGCGAGATCGTCGAGTGGGCGCACTCCCACAAGCGGCCGTGGAGCAACGGCAAGATCGGCATGAGCGGTCCGTCGTACCTCGGCATGAGCCAGATCTTCGCCGCCGGCTCGCAGCCGAAGGGGCTCAAGGCGATCTTCCCGCAGGTGCCCGCGGCCGACGTCTACCGCGACGTCGTCGCGTCCGGTGGTGCCATCGACGTCGGGTTCATCCCGCTCTGGCTCGGCCTGGTCACGGGCACCGGCGTGATCCCGCCGGCGGTCACCGCGACCGACCCGGAGTCCGGGTTCGGCGCGCTGATCGACCACCTCTCCGCGGCGGCGACGTTCACGATCCCGCTGATGCTCAAGGCGCTCGCCGGTGGTGACGAGGCGTACGACGGCACGTTCTACCGCGACCGTTCGCCCAACCGGGTCATCAACAAGGTGACCGTGCCGACCTTCCTGGTGAGCGGCGAGTTCGACATCTTCCAGCGCGGCACCCCGCTGCTCTTCGAGAACCTGCAGAGCCGCGACGTCCCGACCAAGATCATCATCGGCCCGTGGGACCACCTCGAGGGTTCGTCCGCCGCCGACATCGACCAGGCCGGCTACGGCAGCCTCGGTGAGCTGCAGCTGCGGTGGTTCGACCGCTACGTGCGCGGCATCGCCGACCCGACGCTCGACTCCGACATCCCGCCGGTCACCTACTACGAGCAGGGCAGCGGCGACTGGACGCACGCCCAGCACTGGATGGGCGACCAGCACGCCGAGACCTTCAACCTCTCGGGTTCCGCTGCGGCCGGTGGCGGCATCGGTGTGCTGACCGACGGCCAGGCCGTCGACGGCCGCGCCTACGTCCCGCCGGTCCCGGTCTCCGGGCTCTGCACCCGCTCCACCAACCAGTGGACCGCCGGGCTGCCCGAGGCCGCGCTCGCCGACCTGCCGTGCTGGAGCGACAACGCCCCCAACGACAAGTCCGGCGTCGTCTTCCAGACCGACCCGCTGACCCACGCGGTGCGCCTGCGCGGCCCGATCAACGCCCACCTCTTCACCTCCAGCCCGAGCGGCGACGGCATGCTGTCGGTCTCGGTGTCCGACGTGGCGCCCGACGGCACCGTCACCCGCCTCACCGGCGGCTGGCAGGTCGTGTCGATGCGAGCGCTGGAGAAGAAGCGCAGCCGCTACCTCGACGGCAAGCTGATCCAGCCCTACCACCCCTTCACGAAGGCGTCCGTCCGGCCGTTGGAGTCCGGTCAGGTTGCGCCGGTCGACGTCGAGATCTTCCCGACAGCTGCTCAGATCGCGCCCGGCCACCGGCTGCGGATCGCGATCCAGGCCTTCGACGCCCCGCACCTGCTCCCCACCGCGCCGACCCTGCCGAAGAGCCTCACCGGGCTGACCATCCGCACCGGCCCACTGTGGCCGTCGACGCTGACGATCCCCGCGATCGGGTGACCGATGAGTCCTGCGGCCGAGCCCGGTCGGAGGACCCATGGAGATCATCGACTTCGGTCCCGTCACGTCCGCCGTCGCGGAGCTGGTCGCCGGCGTGCGTGACGACCAGCTCGGCAACCCGACCCCCTGCCCGGCGTACACCGTCGGCGACCTGCTCGACCACATCGGCGGGCTGTCGCTCGCCTTCCGGTGCGCGGCCACCAAGGAGCCCGCGCCCGGCGGCGGCAACGCGTCCGGTGACGCCTCGCGGCTCGAGCCCGGCTTCCGCGACCGGATCACCCGCGACCTGGCAGCGCTCGCCGACGCGTGGCGCGACCCTGCGGCGTACGCCGGGCTCACCATGGCCGGTCCGATCGAGATGCCTGCGGAGATCGCGGTCCTGGTCGCGCTCGACGAGGTGACCGTGCACGGCTGGGACCTGGCCCGCGCCACCGGGCAGGCCTACGACCCGGACCCGGCGGCCGTGCTGGCCAGCCTGTCCTTCGCGCAGTCCTTCGAGGTGCCTGCGGGAGCTCCCGACGGCGGCCCCTTCGGACCGCCCGTCGCGGTCCCGTCCGATGCCCCCGCCCTCGACCGGCTGGCTGGCGCGACCGGCCGCGATCCGGGCTGGACGCCCTGACCGATTTCTCGACCGCCGACCCCCTCCGGTAATCTTCCGCGCGGTGGCGTGTCCGAGCGGCCGAAGGTGCAACACTCGAAATGTTGTGTGGGGTCAAACCCACCGTGGGTTCAAATCCCACCGCCACCGCCAGCCGAAGGCCCCGGATCTCGATCCGGGGCCTTCGTCGTTTCCACTCGATCGCGGATGGAACTTCGACGGACGGCGGCGCGTCACACCCCCATGCGCCTGGCCCTCCTGCTCATCGCCCCGCTCGCGATCACCGTCACGCCGTACGCCGCGGCTCCCGCGAATGCCTCGTGCGTCGGACCCATGATCGGCGGTGGCTCGGTCGTGCTCGACCGGGCGAGCGACGAGACGGTGCAGGGCCGCTACTTCCAGAAGGGCTGTGCCGACGTCGGTGTCTGCACCCCCGACGGCTGCACGTACGAGGAGACGTCACCGCGCAAGCACGTGCGTCTGCGGATCACCCAGGACGGTCACCGCTGGCTCCTCGACACGGCTGACGCCGACAAGCGCAACCGGGTCACCTGGCACTTCCGGCTTCCCGGCGGCGTCGATCCCGGCCGAGCCGTGCTGCACGCGCCCGGCGCGCAGCCGGTGGTGGTCCGCGTCCGCTGACATCCGGCCAGGGGTGTGGAATGACCCCATGCCTCTTTTCGAGTTCGAGGGCAAGCGCCCCGTCGTCCACCCCGACGCCTTCGTCGCTCCGACCGCGACCCTGATCGGCGACGTGACCGTCGGCGCCGGTGCGAGCATCTGGTACGGCGCGGTGCTGCGGGCCGACATCTGCACGATCGTCATCGGCGAGGGCGCGAACATCCAGGACAACTCGGTGCTCCACGCTGCGCCCGGCACCAGCCTGGTGGTCGGCCGCAACTCCACCGTCGGCCACGGCTGCGTCGTCCACTGCGCGGAGGTCGGTGAGCAGGCGCTGATCGGCAACGGGTCCACGCTGCTCGACGGCGCGAAGATCGGCCCGCGCACCCTGGTCGCCGCCGGATCGGTCGTCACCCCCGGCACCGAGATCCCGGGTGGGATGGTCGCCGCCGGCATCCCGGCGAAGCCGACCAAGCCGATCGAGGGGACCTCGTCGGAGTTCTGGGTCGAGCAGAACCCGCCGTACTACCAGGAGCTCGCGAAGCGCCACCGCGCCGGAGCCCCGGAGATCGTCGGATGAGCGTCCGGGTCGAGGTCGACGGGGCGGTCACGACCGTCGTCATCGACCGGCCCGAGGCCCGCAACGCGGTCGACGGGCCGACCGCGGTCGCCCTGGTCGAGGCGTTCCGCGCCTTCGACGCCGACCCGACCCAGGCCGTCGCCGTGCTGTACGGCGACGGCGGCACGTTCTGCGCGGGCGCCGACCTGAAGGCGATCGGCACCGAGCGCGGCAACCAGGTCACCGAGGACGGGGACGGCCCGATGGGGCCGACCCGGATGCGGCTGTCGAAGCCGGTGATCGCCGCGATCGAGGGGTACGCCGTGGCCGGCGGGCTCGAGCTCGCCGCGTGGTGCGACCTCCGCGTGGCTGCTGACGGCGCGGTGCTCGGGGTCTTCTGCCGACGGTGGGGAGTGCCGCTGATCGACGGCGGCACGGTCCGGCTGCCGCGGCTGATCGGCACCAGCCGCGCGATGGACCTGATCCTCACGGGCCGACCGGTCGACGCGTGGGAGGCCGAGCGGATCGGACTGGTCAACCGGGTGGTGCCAGCGGGCCAGGCGCGTGTCGAGGCCGAGGCGCTGGCCCGGTCACTGGCGGACTTCCCCCAGGAGTGCCTGCGCCAGGACCGGCTCTCGCTGCTCGAGCAGGAGGGTCTGGCCGTGGAGGAGGCGATGGCGGGCGAGCTGCGGCACGGCGTCGTGTCGCTGGAGCACGCGATCGAGGGGATCGCCCGCTTCGGGTCCGGCGAGGGCCGGCACGGGACGTTCTAGGCGAGTCGCCCGAGGTGGCTAGCGGTCGTCGCCGCTCGGCGAGGCCTCGACCCGGCCGAGCATGTCGGTGAGGTGCTGCCGCATCTGCTCGCGGTGCTCGGTCGCCAGCTGTCGCAGGTGTGCGACCTCGAGGCGCGCCGACTCCAACAGACGTTCGGACTCCTCGCGGGCGGAGGCCAAGATCGCGTCCGCGTCGCGCCTGGCCTCGGCGCGCCACTCATCGGTCTCGCGGGCGGTGATCTCGAGCAGGCGGGCTGCCGCGGGGGAACCGGCCTGGTCTTGGGTGTCAGCGTTGATGCTCATCGCCGGTCGTCGTACCCAGTTCGCCGGATCGCCAACCGTCCGCCCCGCGTGGTCTACGCCTCAGCCCCGCGCGGGCGGGTCGTCCAGGCACACCGCGACCAGGGTCGCGGCGCCGTGGCGGGTGTAGACCTCCCAGCCGGTCTCGAAGTCGACGTAGCGGAGCGTGCCCCCTGCCGAGCGGACGATCGCGGACCGCGGCTGCGCGGAGGAGCCGAACCCGCTCGGCGAGCAGTGGTGCCGCGCCACGAGGCGCTCCACCGCGGTGGGCTGGTCGACGACGTACCGCGACTGCTGCCCGACCGGCGTGCTCCCGCCCGTGGAGCTGAGCAGCCCCACGGCGACGATCGCCGCCACGACGGCGGCCTTCGCCGCGGTCAGGGTCAGCCGCACGGTGCGGGTCGGTCGGTAGAACATGTTCCATAAACGACGGTGGGCACCGCGAGGTGACGCACCTCGATGAGCGAGGATGGTCACATGCCGCAGCCGAGCTCCTGGTTCTCCTCGCCCGACGACGCCGCCGCCCGCCTCGCGGAGGCGGGCTACCTCGCCGACCCGGCGACCGCGACGACGGCCTACCTCGCCGGCGCTCTCGAGAAGCCGTTGCTGGTCGAGGGACCAGCCGGTGTCGGCAAGACCGAGCTGGCCAAGGCCGTCGCGACGGTGACGAACGCCGAGCTGGTCCGGCTCCAGTGCTACGAGGGTCTCGACGAGGCCCGTGCGCTCTACGAGTGGAACTACAAGAAGCAGCTGCTGCGCATCCAGTCGTCCCAGGGCGACGACCAGACCTGGTCGGAGACCCACGACGACATCTTCACCGACGAGTTCCTGCTGACCCGGCCGCTGCTCACCGCGATCCGGCGCGAGGAGCCGACCGTGCTGCTCATCGACGAGGTCGACAAGACCGACGTCGAGGTCGAGGGGCTGCTGCTCGAGGTGCTCTCCGACTTCCAGGTGACGATCCCCGAGCTCGGCACCGTCTCCGCCGTACGCCGCCCCTTCGTGGTGCTGACCTCCAACGCCAGCCGGGAGCTCTCCGAGGCCGTCAAGCGGCGGTGCCTCTACCTCCACCTGGAGTACCCCGATGCCGAGCGCGAGCGCGAGATCGTCACCTCGCAGGTGCCCGACCTCGACGACCGCGTGGCCGGCCAGCTGGTCGCCACGATCGGTCGCCTGCGCGACCTGGACCTCAAGAAGGCGCCGTCGATCGCCGAGTCGGTCGACTGGGCGCGCACCCTGGTCTCGCTGGAGATCGGCGAGCTCGACGAGAAGGCGATCGCCGACACCCTCGGCGTCGTGCTCAAGCACGTGTCCGACCAGCAGCGGGCGATCAAGGAGCTGCGGCTCCGCTCATGACCTCCGGACTCGTCGACCGTCACATCTCCTTCCTGGAGGCGCTCCGCGCCGCCGGGCTGTCGGTGTCGCTCGCCGAGGACCTCGACGCGGTGGCCGCGCTCTCCGCGCTCGACTGGGACGACCGGTCGGTCGTCCAGGCGGGGTACGCCGCCACGCTGGTGAAGAAGCAGTCGCAGCGACCGACCTTCGACGCGCTCTTCGACGTCTACTTCCCGCGGATGGTCGGCGACGGCGTGGCCGGTCAGCGCGACGAGGGTGACGACACCGACCCGGGGGTGCGCGACAACGCCGAGGCGCTGGCCGGGTTCCGCGACCAGCTGCTCGACGCACTGGCCGAGGGCGACCAGCAGGCGTTGCTGGAGATGGCCGCTGAGATGGTGGCCCGCTTCGGGGCGATGCCCGGTCGCGGACCGGGTCTCTCGTCGTGGTCGGCGTACACCGCCCTGCAACGGGTCTCGCCGTCCGAGCTCGTCGACAAGATCGTGCAGGCGCTGATGGCCGACGGTCGCCTCGACGAGGAGGCACGCCGCGAGGCCGGCCGCCGGATCGGCTCGTTCACCTCGATGGTCGAGGCCGACGCGCGCCGACGGATCGCCGAGGAGAAGGGGCCCGAGCACGTCGCCAACGTGGCGATCCGCCCGTCCATCGACCGGCTCGACTTCACCGCTGCGCGCAAGTCCGACCTCGAGGAGATGCGGCGCGAGATCTACCCGCTCGCCCGGCGGCTCGCGACGCGGCTCACCCAGGAGCACCATGCGAAGCGGCGCGGTCCGCTCGACTTCCGGCGTACGGTCCGCGCCTCGATCTCCACCGGCGGCGTCCCGCTCGTCACCCACCACAAGCCGAAGCGTCCGCACCGCACCGAGCTGGTCGTGCTCTGCGACGTGAGCGGGTCGGTCGCCAACTTCGCGCAGTTCACGCTGCTGCTCGTCTACGCGCTGCGCGACCAGTTCGAGAAGGTCCGCGCGTTCACCTTCATCGACCACGTCCACGAGGTGACCGAGCACTTCAAGCCGGGCGCCGACGTGGCCGACGTGATGGCCGACCTCGCCGCCAGCACCGCCCACGCCGCCCTGTGGGGACGGACCAACTACGGCCGCGCGCTCGTGAAGTTCGAGGAGTCGTACGCCGACGCGCTCGGCCCCAAGTCGTCGCTGCTGATCCTCGGCGACGCCCGGTCCAACTACGCCGACCTGCAGCTCGACGTCCTCAAGCGGCTGGCCGGGTCCTCGAAGCACGCGTGGTGGCTCAACCCCGAGCACCGGCGCCACTGGGACACCGGCGACTCCGTCGCGACGAGGTACGGCGAGGTCGTGCCGATGGTCGAGTGCCGCAACCTGGTGCAGCTCCAGGAGTTCGTCCACGACATCCTCTAGACGTAGGCCCGGCGCCGGGGCAGACCGGGGACGAGGGCGGGGACGCGCGCTGCGTAGTCGTCGTACGCCTGACCGAACGTCCGTCGCAGGTCGCGCTCCTCGAAGTGGATGCCGATGGCGACGTAGGCGCTCGCGCCGGCGGCGAAGAGCAGGTGCGAGGCGCCCAGGTGCGGTGTCGCCCAGAAGGCCAGGAGCAGCCCGGTCATCAGCGGGTGCCGCACCACGGCGTACATCCCACCGACCTGCAGCTCGTCGCTCGCCGCGCGCGGCCCCAACCAGCCGGCCTGACGCAGGCCGGTCAGCTCGAAGTGGTCCACGGCGTACGTCGCGGCGACGGCCAGCAGCCAGCCGGCACCGCACAGGACCCAGAGCACGACGGCGGCCGGTCCCTCGACGTGCCAGACCTCGCCGCCGAAGGGTTGCCAGAGCAGGAGGAGCAGGGCCAGGCAGAGGTCGGTGGCGAGCACGTACGTCGTGCGCTCGAGGCGAGTCGGGACCCAGCGACGGAGGACCGCCTTGACGCCGGGGCGGGCCATCAGCGAGTGCTGGACGGCGAAGAGAAGCAGGAGGGCGAGGTCGGTGCCCACCGCGGCCGCGGTGCCGGTCCGGGCGGGGCCGTCGACGGTCCGCGGCACCACGACGTCGGCGAGGAAGAGGACGGTCCACGCCATGACGGCGTTGAAGCCGGCCCAGGCGACGGCGGAGAGGAATCGGGTCATGCCCTCATGCTCGGGCGGTCCGACCACCCGGCGCAGGCGTGGAACTACCTCACTTGCCCGGCTCGCGGGCGACGTACCAGGCGGCCACCTGGGCCCGGGACCGGAAGTCGAGCCGCAGCCGGATCCGCTCGAGGTGGGACTCGGCCGACCGCTCGGAGATGCCGAGACGGTCGGCCAGCTCCCGGTTGGTGAGGCCGTCCGCCACGAGCGCCGCGACCTCCAGCTGGCGGGGGGTGAGGCCGGTGGGCACGGCACGTCGCAGGCGCGGCAGCCCGAGGAATCGGCGGACCTGGTCGACCACCGCGTCGGCGTCGCCCAGGGCCGGGAGGTGGGAGCGGCCCTCGAGCTCGACCAGCTCGGCGGTGGGGATCGCCTCGGCGAGCGCCCTGCCCTGAGCGATCGGGGCGGCGCGGTCGTGCGACCGGTGCAGCACCAGGGTCGGCGCGGTGATCTCCGCAAGCGCGGGGCGCACGTCCAGGTCGTAGGCGAGCCCGAGGAGCGCGACCGCGGTGTCGGCCGAGGAGGCGGCGCGCTGGTACTGCGCCAGGGCGCGCCGCGTCCCGGCGTCCGTGTCCGGTGCGAACACATCGGTGAGCAGGTCCGAGCCGAGTCCCCAGTGGGTGGCGAGCAGGCCGAGCACGTGGCGTCGGCTGTCGTCGTCACCGATCGCGGCGCCGGTCGCCCAGCCGCCGTAGAGGACCAGCGTCGAGACGGTCTCGGGCCGCTCGGCCGCCCACTGCGCGGCCACGGCGGCGCCGAGCGACCAGCCGAACAGGTCGAAGCGGGAGGCGTCGAGCGCCTCGGTCACCGCGCGGAGGGTGGCCAGCTCCAGCGCCATGGTGCGGGGACCCTCGTAGGGACCGGAGAGACCGCAGCCCGGGCGGTCGTAGCGCACCAGCGTCCGGCCCGACGACAACGCCTCGTGGAACATGCGCTCCGCCGGGATCGACCAGCCGAGCTCGAGGTGGCTCAGCCATCCCGGCACCACCAGCAGGAGAGGCCCGCTGCCGGTGAGCGCGTAGGCGATCTCGGTGCCGTCGTCCAGGTGCGCCGTGCCCCAGCGCTGCTCGTGTGCGGCCACGGAACCAGTGAACCGCACCGGCTAGTGCAGGTAACCGTCCTCCCGCATCGCGTCGAGCTCGGCGCGCAGGTCGGGGTGGTCGGAGCGGTCGGCCACCCGGGCCCCGGCGATGTAGCGCTCGGTCCCCTCGATCTCGGCGCCGTCGAACACCACGGTCAGCCGATTGTCGGCCGCTGCGTTGACGAGTGAGCCGAGCAGCGCGACGGGGTCGTCGCGGTCCTCGATCGACAGCATCCGGGTGTCCTTCGGGACGCGCGGCACCAGGGCCGACGGGGCGCCCGCCGTGACGACCCGGTCGACGTCGAAGAGCTCGGACTCGGCCATGCCGGCGATGTCGAGAGCGGTCGGGCCACCCTGGGCGCAGCCGACGAGCATCACGTGGGCAGGGCCGTCGTCGTGCTGGCGTACGGCGACCTCGATCGCGCGCTCCACCCGCTCGGCGTACGGCACGTGGTCACCGCCGACGAGGCGCAGGCCGGAGCCCGACCGACCGTGGGGACCGGGCAGGTAGACGATGTAGCGCCCCGGCGCCACGTGGTCGACGCCGATCGCGCGGGTCTGCGAGAACAGCGTGGTCATCAGGCCCTCGAGGCCGGGCGGCCGGTCGCCGGGGGCCTCGTCGCCGCCGTCCGGGTCGTCAGGGCCGTCAGGAGGCGGTGGGTCGACGACCCCTCCGGCGACGTCGCGCAACGCCGCGCCCAGGTCGATCGTGAACGGCAGCACGCCGATCGCCGCCAGCCCGCCGCGCGCTGCCGACGGTCCGGAGTCGGCGGCCAGGGCCGGCGAGGTGAGCAGCGAGCGCATCTGCAGCCCGTCGAGCAGGCCACCTCCGCTGGTGGCGTGCTCCATCAGCTCGGGGTTGTTGGCGGCGAGCTCGTCGAGATAGGCCGTGACGCCGTCGCGGTCGAGCGCGTCGGTCTCGATCAGTCCGGCGGAGACGACCGCGCCGCCGAGGGCGACCTCGGGCGCGAGGTAGCCGAGCGCGCGGCCGGCGACCGAGCCGATGGTGCGGTAGGCGGCGTCCCGCAGCTGGTCGATCCAGCGGTAGGTGAGCACGGTCGCGCGCACCACCAGCGCGTCGGCGTCGAGCTCGGCCGACCGGGACAGGAGCCCGTCCTGTCCGGTCGTGGCCGCGCGGACGTCGTCGTCGAAGCGGGCGTAGGTCGCGGGCGCGAGCTCCGCCGACTCGGCGACCGCCGGGTCGCGGGTCAGCTGCTCCCCGAGCCCGGCGCGCGTGCGCATGTCAGCACCGGCCGCGTCGAAGAGGTCGGCCAGTCGGAGCATCTCGTCGTAGCGCTCGTCGAGGGAGGTCATCGCTTCACCTCGGCGAGGACGGGCGCGAGCTCCCTCGCCAGGTCGGCAGGCTCGACGCGGTCGACGACCACGCGGTCGACACCGTCAGCGCGTCGTGGCCGCAGGGCTCGCCAGCCGTCGGCGAGCAGCACCCAGGACACGACGCCCACGACGGAGGTGTCGTCGCCCGACACGTCGGCGACCATCGCCCGGAGCCGCCCCTGCGACTCACTGGTGAGAGCAGTGAGCACGGTGATCACGCTCAGGTCGGAGACCAGCACGGAGAGCAGGTCGCTGCGGCCGGTGCGGCCGGCCTCGACGGCCGCGTCGAGCAGCTCGTAGGGCAGGTCGGCGCGGTCGGGGACGACGGAGCTGCGGAGCGCGACGTCCTCGGGGAGCCGGGCGACGCGGGCCAGCTCGCCGGCCCACTGGTCGCTGGCGAACCAGGCGATCTCGTAGACGAGTCCGTCGGCGGTCGCGAGCGAGGCCACCGCGCCGCCGCGCTGGCGGTGCCACGCGACCACGCGCGAGGTGCCGGCTCGGACGTCGAGGTCGACGGCGACGTCTGCCTTCGCGAGCAGCCCGACCGCGCCGAGCAGGCCCTCGTCGAGGACGGTGTCGACGAGCAGGCCACGGCGCGAGAGCGACGACTGCGGGTCGTGGAGCGCGCTGCGGGCCGCGGCGTACGCCTCGGCGTCGACGGCCGCCGGGGAGACGCCGAGCCGCCCGCCGAGACCCGTGGCGTCGGCAGTGGTGGGGTCGGAGACCTCGAAGGGCAGGGGAGCGCCGCCGGCGCGCTCGGCGACCAGGCACAGCTCGGGCAGCGTCACCGTGATCCGCCGGGGGAGGGCCGGAAGCGTGCCGGGTGCGTGACGGCGGGTGGGCGGCGGTGCGCCCAGGTCGATGGTCGGCATGGGTCCTCAGAGCCCGGGGAGCTCGACCGAGAGCCAGTCTCGGTGGCCCGCGGGCGGTCGGGTGAAGGCAGCCAGCAGTGCGTCTTCGGGAGCCGGCGCGATGCGTACGTCGTGCGTGGCGGCGTCGGTGCGAGCGATGCGGGTGTGGGCGTCGGCGACGAGGGAGTCGGCCTTGCGCTCGATGCCGGCGATCGCGTCCTTGAGCCGTTCGACCTCGACCACGTGCGCGTCGAGCGAGTCAGCTGCGGTGTCGTGTCGACCGGCGAGGTCGCGCAGCCGGCTGGCCCGCTCGCGGATCCGCTCGCCGAGGGCGGCCGCGGCGCGGCCGGTCCACCGAGCGCCCTCGGTCTGGGCGACCAGCCGGTCGGCCAGCGCGCGCAGGTCGACACCCTGCTCGCGGAGCTCTCCCGAGCGCCTGCGCATCACCTCGGTCTCGCCGTACATGTCTCGTCGCATGCCCCCAACCACTCCTCGTGAAACGCGCTCTCACCGTGCGCGGACGACCTGGAAGACGTGACTGGTCACACTCGGCGGCCGTCCGTCGGTGGCCAGGAACCCGTGTGTGGACAGGCTGTCGAGCTGTTCGACCACGGACGGATCCGTCGATGCGTCGACCGCTGCGGCGCCCGCGAGGTAGTGCCCGTAGTCGTGGTGGTCGACGATGCTCGTGCCCCCGTCCTCGAAGGTCACGGTCACCTGGCCGACGGTGTCCGGGTTGGGTGCGCCGTCGAGCGTCGGCACGATGTCGCCCTGGTGCTCCAGCGACAGCACGTGGGTGCCCTCGGGGAAGCCGTGGACCTGTGCGGTGGGTGATCCCGCCGTGACCACGTTGGTGATGTCGAAGCCGTGCGCGTGGCTCGCGAGCGCCGCCGCGTCCATGCCGCCGAGCGAGTGACCGACGAGCAGGACGGGCTCGTGCGGTCCGATGCCGGCCTGGTGCATCGCGTCGAGGATGCCCTGCTGGTAGCCGGTCGGCAGACCCGCGTCGGAGCGCAGGTCGGTGGGCAGGTCGCGGATGTCGTCGTCCTTGGTCCACGGCAACGTCGCCAGGTCGTCGGTGCCGGGCAGGTAGACGACGTGGCGCGCCCCGTCCGTCCCGGCGTCGTACGACTGGATCTCGATGGTGCCGTTGTCGGGGGAGTCCGGCCCCTGGGAGAAGAGTGCGACCTGGTGGAGGTGGTCGATCAGGCCGGTGAGGTCGTGGGGCTGCTCGCCGCCGGACGGCACGACGAGGTCGGGACGGGCGGTGGTCCGGGGCGTGCCGTCGTCGCCGTACGCCAGGGCGAGCAGGGCTCCGGTCGTGCCCGCGCCGGCGCCGTGGACGGCGTGCTGGACGAGGCCGGGATGGGCGACGACCTGGTCCTCGAGGGCGTCGGGCCCGAGGACGGCTGCGATGCCGAGGGCGGCGGGTACGACGGCCAGGCAGACCTCGCGGTCGAGCGAGCCGACCGTGGCGCTGACGAGCGCGTCCGCCAGCTGGAGGCGGTCGACCGCGCAACGCACCAGCGCCGCATCGGCCTCCCAGCCCAGGGACTCCGGCAGCAGGCCGTCGGGTCCGGTCGTCGCCGCGACCACGGCGTGCTCCGCCTCGGCGAAGGTCAGCGGCGAGAGGATCGCGGAGGCGACGAGGTCGGGGTCGGCCATGACCCGCGCGCCGAGGCCGGCCCAGCCGCGCAGCACGCTGCCGGCCGCGTCGCAGGTGTCGGCGAGGGCCCGCACGGCGTCGTACGTCGCAGCGACGCCGGCGACTCCGCCCCGGACGTCGGCGATGTCGGCGCTCATGCGAGGGCCTGCAGGTCGACGGTGAGCCACTCGCGGCTGCCGGGTGGGGGTGGCACGAACCGGTCGAGCAGGTCGTCGCCGGTGACCTTGTCGACCAGGCCGGTGATCGTGTCGCGGGCGGCATCGAGCAGGTGCAACGCACGACGTTCGATCGCCGCGATCAGGTCCTGGAGCCGCTCGACCTCGCGGGCGTGCCGGTCGAGCGCCTCGGCAGCGTCGTCGTGGAGCCGGGCGGTGCGGAAGAGCGCGCCGACCTGGTCCCGGAGGTGGTGGCGCATCGCGTCGGCGGCGCACCCCTCCCACGGCACCTCGACCGCGCTCGCGGACAGTCGCGCTGCGTGGTCGCGGATCTCGTCGGCGCGGTCGCGCAGCGCGCGGGCCAGGCCACGGATGGCGTCCGGATCTCCGTACATGTCGCCCCCTCGGGTTGGTTGCCGAGGAGCGTCGCCGACGAGCGGCTGTGGAGAAACGTCAGCGGTCGAGGGCTGTGGACAGCCGCCTGAGAGCCTCGTCGATCTCGGCACCGGGGCCCGCGAAGCTGAGCCGGACGAACCTGCTGCCGTCGACGGTGTCGAAGTCGATCCCCGGCGCCATCGCGACCCCGGTGGTCGCCAGCATCTCGTGGCAGAACCGCATCGTGTCGTCGGTCAGGTGGCCGACGTCGGCGTACACGTAGAACGCGCCGTCGGCCGGGGCGAGCTCGGTGATCCCGAGCCGGGGCAGGCCGTCGAGCAGTCGCTCCCGGTTGTCGGCGTAGCGCGCGACGTGGCCGTCGAGCTCGACGTACGACGGGTCGCTGAAGGCCGCGATGCTCGCCCACTGCGCGAGCACCGGCGGGCAGATCGTGAAGTTGCCGGTGAGGATGTCGACCGCGCGCCGGAGCCGGTCGGGGACGAGCATCCAGCCGATCCGCCAGCCGGTCATGGAGAAGTACTTGCTGAAGCTGGAGAAGACGACCGCCTCGCGGCTGGTCTCCCAGGCACTGCGGGCGAGGTGGGGCTCCCCTGTCGAGAACGGGGCGTACTCGATCCCGTGGTAGATCTCGTCGGAGATCAGCTGGATCTGCTGCTCCTCGCAGTACGTCGCGAGCGCGGCCAGCTCGCTCGGGAGCAGCATCGTCCCGGTGGGGTTGGCCGGGCTGGCGACGACGAGGCCCTTGATGTCCTTCAGCTCGGCCAGCTGCTCGACGGTCGGCTGGAAGCGGGTCTCCGGGCCGGTCGGGATCTCGACCACCTCGCAGCCGAGCGCGGCCAGGACGTTGCGGTAGCAGGGGTAGCCGGGGCGGGCCATCGCCACCCGGTCGCCGACCTCGAACGCCGCGAGGAACGCGAGCAGGAACCCGCCGCTGCTGCCGGTCGTCACCACGACCTCGTCCGGGTCGACGTCGATCCCGTGCATCCGCTTGTGATGGGTGGCGATCGCCTCGCGGAGCTCGAGCACGCCCGCAGCCGGCGTGTAGCCCAGCGCGTCACCCGAGTCGAGCAGCCGCTTGGCCTCCTCGCGGACCGGACCGGGAGCGCCCGTCATGGGCTGGCCGGCCAGCAGGTTGAGCAGGTCGCCGTGCGTGCGCTGCCGGGTCGTCGCCGCCGCCAGCAGGTCCATCACGTGAAACGGCGGGACGTTGGCGCGCGACGCCACCTGGAACCGGTCGGTCATGGGGCGAGCGTACGGGTGTCGGAATACCCGGTTCACCGGGTATTGCCGCACTTCTGGGGTGTTGCAACGCCCCAGAAGTCCATGAATACCCGGTTAACCGGGTATTCCTGCGGCGTGCCGACCAGCCCGGCGCCCGAAGAACGACCCCTCGCCGAGCTGGGTGCCGGAGCAGTAGCCCTTGCCGTCCTGGGCGATGTTGGACGCACACGCCCCGGCGGCGTACAGGCCCGGGATGACCGAGCCGTCGGCACGCAGCGCCTCGGCGTCGACCGACGTGCGGATGCCGCCGAGGGTGAAGCCGGCGTAGATCGCCTTGCCGAGCCGCAGGTCGAAGACCGCCCACGGCCCGGTGGCCTGGGGTGCGAGCCACTCGGCACCCTTGTGGAAGTCGAGGTCTTCGCCCGCCGCGGCCATCTCGTTGTAGCGCTCCAGCGTCTTCGCGACCGATCCTGCCGGCAGCCCCAACGAGGTCTCCAGCTCCTCGATCGTCTCGAAGCCGTCGATCAGCGGCACCAGCGGGAACTTGGGGTACTCCACGTGCTCGCTGTCGACGATGAGGTACGCCGTGTGGTCCGGCTGCTCCATCACGAACTGCGACGTCCGCGAGTGGTAGCAGTCCTCGGCCACGAACCGTTCCCCGGACGAGTTGACCAGGAAGCCGGTCATCAGCGCCGACGGCGGGTAGAAGGGCGCGGTGATGAACGGCTCCTCCATGTGCTTGAGCTCCGCGCCGACCGACGCACCGAGCCGGATGCCCAGGCCGTCGTCGTACGTCGAGCCGAGCGTGAAGGGCTTCTCGGCCAGCGACGGCGTGTACTCCGCGACCATGTCCGGGTTCATCACGAAGCCGCCCGCAGCGACGATGACGGCCGACGCGGCGATCAGGCCGGTCTGCTCGAAGGACTTCCACCCCACGCCGACGACAGCGCCGTCGGCGACCACGAGGTTCGTCACCCCGGTCTCGTAGCGGACCTCGACGCCCGCTTCCTCGACCCGCGCGCGCAGCAGGTCCATCACCATCTTGGTGCCCTCGGTGTCACCCGGCACCGGCACCTTGTGGCCCCGCGGCGCGGGCACCGCCTCCTGCTTGAACGGCCACACCTTCTCGTTGCCGGTGAACATCAGCCCCTGGGTGCCCGGCTGGATCACTGCCTTCTCGGGGTAGTAGGAGCGCTCGAACTCGAAGCCCAGCGCCTCGAGCCAGTCGAAGTGCTCGACCGAGTCGTCGCAGTAGACGCGGATCTTGTCGTGCTCGGGCTCCTTCGAGACCGCGACGAGGTACTTGTACATCTCGTCGGCGGAGTCCTCGTGGCCGGTCGCGACCTGCACCGCGGTGCCGCCGCCGAGGTAGAAGTGGCCGCCCGACATCGAGGAGGTGCCGCCGTGGACGGCCGCCTTCTCGAGCAGCAGCACCCGCGCACCGGCCCGGGCCGCCTCCAGCGCGGCGCACCCGCCGGCGATGCCGAAACCGACCACGACGACGTCGTACGACGGGGTGTCGTCGGCCAGCACGCTGGCGTCGAGGACCTCGGGGATGGCCAGGCCGTGGGCGGTACCGCTGGAGCTCATGGCGCAAATCTAGAACAAGTTCCAATTCCATGGGAGGCGACCCGGTCAACGGGCCGTCCCGCCACCGATAGACTGCGTTCCCGCCCCGACGATCGCCGAGGTGAACCGTGTCGTTCAACGTCCATCAGCTCGACACGTTCGTGCTGGTGGGCTCCGCGGTCACCCTCCTCGCCATCTTGGCGGTGCGCGTCTCCTCCCGCGCGGGACTGCCGAGCCTGCTGATCTACCTCCTCATGGGTGTCGCCCTCGGTGAGAAGGGCCTCGGCATCCACTTCGAGAACGCCGAGGTCGCCCACTCGCTCGGCTTCCTCGCGCTCGCGATCATCCTGGCCGAGGGTGGTCTGTCGACGCCGTGGCGCGAGATGCGGCCGGTGATCCGGCTCGGGCTGTCGCTCGCGACGATCGGCGTCGCGGTCTCGGTCGCCGTGGTCGCGGTCGCCGCGCACTTCCTGCTCGGGCTCTCGTGGGAGCTCTCGGTGCTGCTCGGCGCGCTCACGTCGCCGACCGACGCCGCAGCGGTGTTCTCGGTGCTGCGCGTCGTGCCGTTGCCGCGCAAGCTCACCGGCACCCTCGAGGCCGAGTCCGGCCTGAACGACGCCCCGACGGTCGTGCTGGTGACGTTGGTGTCCTCCGGAGCAGCGACGGAGCACGGCGTCCTCGCCGTCTTCGGGATCATTGCCTACGAGCTCGTGATCGGCACGGTGATCGGGCTCGGGGTCGGATTCGGTGGCGCCTGGCTGATGCGCCGCGCCGCGCTGCCGTCGTCCGGCCTCTACCCGCTGGCCGTGCTGACGCTCGCCTTCCTGGCGTACGGCGCGTCCGCGTTCGTCCACGGCTCCGGCTTCGCCGCCGTCTACGTCTGCGCGCTCGTGCTCGGCAACAAGGAGCTCCCGCACCGGGCGGCGACCCGCTCGTTCGCGGAGGGCGTCGCCTGGCTCGCCCAGATCGGGCTGTTCGTGATGCTCGGGCTGCTGCTCTCGCCGGGCCGGATCTCGCTCTCGACGATCGGCCTCGCGATCGCGGCCGGGCTCATCCTCACCCTGCTCGCGCGACCGCTGTCGGTGCTCGTCAGCTCGGTCGTGCAGCCACTGCCCTGGCGCGAGCTGGGCTTCATCTCCTGGGCCGGACTCCGGGGCGCGGTCCCCATCGTGCTGGCGACGATCCCGCTCGCCGAGGGTGTCGAGGACGCGACCAAGCTCTTCGACATCGTGTTCGTGATGGTCGTCATCTACACGGTGCTGACCGGTCCGACCCTGCCGATGGTCGCGCGCGTGCTCAAGGTGGCGCGCCGCTCCGAGCCCCGCGGGCTGGAGATGGAGGCTGCCCCGCTCGAGCGGATCGCCGCCGACCTCCTGCAGGTCACGATCAGCCCCGTCTCCCAGATGCACGGGGTCGAGGTGGGCGAGCTCCGGCTGCCGGCGGGCTCGTCGGTGTCGATGGTGATCCGCGAAGGCAGGTCGTTGGTGCCGGAGCGGCGTACCGTCCTGCGCCACGGCGACGACCTCCTGGTCGTGACCCCGCGCAAGCAGCGCGAGCAGACCGAGGAGCGGCTGCGCCAGGTGAGCGCCCACGGCCGGCTCGCCCAGTGGCTCGGCGAGCCGCCACGGCACTGACCGAGCAGCGACCGGTCAGTCGACGGGTGGGCTGCAGATCTGGCTGTCGGCGGCGGCGGTGATCGCGCGCCGTCCCTTGACGAGGTCGGTGAAGTCGTCGCCGACGACGACGGTGACCCCGGCGCCCTGCCCCGGCTTGTCCACGATGTCCACGTCGGGCCCGAGCCGGCTCGCGACCAGCAGCACCGCCGGGTTGTCGGGCTCCTGGGTCCAGATCGCGACGTCGCTGACCTTGCCGTCCGGGGCGTTGCCGCTCTTGCCCTCGGCGAAGCCGGCGTCGGTGAGCAGCTGCATGGTGCGCCCCGCCAGGCCCTCGCGGTCGCCGGCGTTGTAGACGCTGACGGTGACCTGCTCGGGGAAGACCTTGTCCCCTGCGGCGACGGAGGTGTCGACGCAGATCGGGCTGTCCACCTTCCCCGGGAGCGGCTTGGTCGTGGCGTGCCAGCCCCAGACGGCGGCCACGGCGAGGAGCACGCACAGCACGGCGATCGTCACGGCCGTCCGGGCGCCGCGGGTCATCACACCTCCAGCACGTGGACGCGAGCGTGCAGCACGTTGCGCTGCTGCAGGGCGGCGCGCAGCGCGCGGTGCAGTCCGTCCTCGAGGTAGAGCTCGCCGTGCCACTCGATCACGTGGGCGAACAGGTCGCCGTAGAACGTCGAGTCCTCGTCGAGCAGCGCGGCGAGCTGGAGCGTGTCCTTGGTGGTGACCAGCTGGTCGAGGCGAACCTGACGTGGCGGCACCGCCGCCCAGGCCCGGGAGGACAGCCCGTGATCGGGATAGGGCCTCCCGTCACCGACGCGCTTGAAGATCACGCCGCGACTATAACGACGCCCCGGGTGGCCGGGACCACCCTCGACGGGTGGGTCAGGCGGTCCAGCGCACCGCGTCGTCGAAGTGGTCCGCGAGGGCGTGGACGCCCCGGAGGTCGGTCCGCTCCTCCATGAGCGAGGTGAGCGCCTGAGCGTGGCGCAGCCGGAGCTGGGTCCGCTTCTCCAGCAGCTCGTCGTACGCGATGTCGAAGGTCTTCCGCTCGTCCATGTGTGCCTCCCAAGATCGAGATCCGGTGTGTGGTCGGGTTTCGTCGCGCTGCCACCGGTGGATGGGGCGGCCTCGCACCACCAAGATTGGATCGTTCAGATCGCGGGGAGATTGACCCCACGTTACGAGTGCGTCAAACGTTTCCTGCCGCTCAGGCGAAAACTGGAATACGTTCTAGTTTTGTGGACGACATCACCGCTATCAGCCATCTCAAGTACCGCTACCTGCGCTCCCTCGACACCAAGGCGTGGGACGGGTTCCGGGAGTGCTTCCTCCAGGACGCGACGGGCGACTACAACGGTCTGCTCTTCGAGGACCGCGACACCCTGGTCGACTACATGCGCACCAACCTGGGCGAGGGCTTCCTCACCATGCACCAGGTGCACCACCCCGAGATCGAGGTGGACGGCGACACCGCCACCGGGCACTGGTACCTCCAGGACAAGGTGATCGTCCCGGCCTTCCAGTTCATGCTCGAGGGCGCGGCCTTCTACTCCGATCGCTACGTGCGTACGCCGGACGGCTGGCGGATCGCGCACACGGGCTACCAGCGCACCTTCGAGATCACCTACGACCTCAAGGACCTGCCGGGCACCAAGGTCAACGGCCCGGGCGAGCACACGCACGTCTGAGCGCGCCGCTGCCGAGCTTGCGAGGCGGCGGAGGTCCGTGCCAGGTCGAGTAGACCCGCGGCTGAGGTACGAAGCCGCGACGGACGTATCGAGACCGCAGTCGTGGTCTCGATACGCTCGCTGGCGCTCGCTACTCGACCAACGAACGAACGGTCGACCTACAGAGTCGGCTCGCTCCACGCCGCCTGCACGACCTCGACACCCCGGTCGCGGGTGACCAGTCGCCCGCGTCCGGGGGGTCCGGGCTGCGGCTTCTGGTTGCCGATCAGCGGACCCTCGTCGGGGCTGCCGGCGAGCAGCAGGCCGGGCATCGCCAGGTCGCGCAGCGACTGGATGACCGGTTCGTAGAGGGCCCGCGACGCACCGCCGGAGCGGCGCGCCACGACGAGGTGCAGGCCCACGTCGCGGGCCTGCGCGAGCAGGGGTGCCAGCGCCTGGGCGGGCGAGCTCTGCTGGGTCGCGACCAGGTCGTAGTCGTCGATGAGCACGAACACCTCGGCGCCGGTCCACCAGCTCCGGTTGCGCAGCTGCTCGGGCGTCACGTCGGGGCCGGGGATCCGCCCCTCGAGGTAGGACGCCAGCTCGCTGAGGGCGGGCTGCGCCTGGGTCGCGGAGGTGAGGTAGTTGAGGAGGTACTCCTCCGGGACCTCGCCGAGCATCGAGCGCCTGTAGTCGACGACGACGAGCTGCGCCTCCTTCGGCGAGCGGGTCCGCATCAGCTCCTGGGCGTAGGCGCGGAGGACGGCGCTCTTGCCGGACTGCCCGTCGCCGAAGATCAGCAGGTGCGGCTCGGCGTCGACGTCGAGGCCGACCGCGCCGAGGTCCTTCTCGTTGACGCCGACGAGGAGCCGGCGGTCGTCGGCAGGAGCCAGCTCGCGTACGGCGGCCAGGTCGATCTGCTCGGGCAGCAGCCGCAGCTTGGGGCCGGTCGGTCCCTCCCACGCGGCCGAGATCCGCTTGATCAGGTCGTCGACGCCGTCGCCGAGGGTCTCGGTGTCAGGCGCCCCGTCGATGCGCGGCAGCGCCGAGAGGAAGTGCAGCTTGCTCTGCACCAGGCCGCGGCCCGAGCGACCGGTCGGGACCAGGGCGGCGATCTTGCGGTCGATCTCGGAGTCCATCGGGTCGCCGAGCCGCATCTCGAGGCGGGTGCCGAACAGGTCGCGCATCGCGGCCCGGAAGTCCGCCCAGCGCGCGGCGCCGACCACGACGTGCAGCCCGAAGGTCAGGCCGCGGGTGGCGAGCTGCTGGATCTCGGCCTCGAGGTCGTCGAAGTCGGCGCGCAGGGTGCTCCACCCGTCGACGACGAGGAAGACGTCGCCGTAGCCGTCGTCGACAAGCCCGCCGGCGCGTCGCGTCCGGTAGGTCTCGATCGAGTCGATGCCGTTCGCGCGGAAGTAGGCCTCGCGACGGTCGACGATCCCGCGCACCTCCGCGACGATCCGGCGTACGACGTCGGGCTCGGCGCGGGTGCCGACACCCGCGACGTGGGGCAGGGCGGTGAACGGCGAGAACGTGCCGCCGCCGAAGTCGAGCACGAAGAACTGCGACTCCAACGGGGTGGTCGTCAACGACATGCTCGTGACGACCGTGCGGAGCAGGGTGCTCTTGCCGCTGCGCGGACCACCGACGACCGCCACGTGACCACCGGCGCCGCCGAGGTCGATGGTGAGGGTGTCGCGGCGCTGCTCGCGCGGGCGGTCGACGGTGCCGAGGGGCACGACCAGACCACCGAGGCCGCGCCACTGGGCCGACACGAGCCCGAGCTGCGGGTCGACGGCCAGGTCGGCCATCAGGTCGTCGAGCGTGTCGGGCACGTCGAGCGGCGGCAGCCAGACCTGGTGGGCAGGTGTCCCCTGGCCGGTCATGTGCTGCACGGCGATGTCGAGGAGGGAGTCGGTGTCGTCCGGCGCCTCCACGACGACCGGCTCCGGCTCGGGCTCGACGACCTCCAGGCTCTGCACCTCGGAGATCGTGAAGGGGAGGATGCCGCGCACGTGGCCGCCCTCGTCGCGGCGGACGCGGGTCCGACCGGTCGGCGGGCCGGAGACGTACGCCGCCTTGAAGCGCAGCATCGTCGACGGGTCGGGCTTGAGGTAGCCGAGACCGGGGTCGGCGGGCAGCTCGTAGGCATCGGGTACGCCGAGCACCGACCGCGACTCCGACGCGCTGAACGTGCGCAGGCCGACCCGGTAGGACAGGTGGGACTCGAGGCCGCGGAGCCGGCCCTCCTCCAGCCGCTGCGACGCGAGCAGGAGGTGGAGTCCGAGCGAGCGGCCGAGACGGCCGATCGCGACGAAGAGGTCGATGAACTCCGGCTTGGCGGAAAGCATCTCGGAGAACTCGTCGACGACCAGGAAGAGCGACGGCATCGGCGCGAGGTCCTCGCCGGCGGCGCGGGCCTTCTCGTAGTCGCGGATCGAGGCGAAGTTGCCGGCCTCGCGGAGCAGCTCCTGGCGGCGCACCATCTCGCCCGAGAGGGCGTCCTGCATGCGGTCGACGAGGGTCAGCTCCTGGGCCAGGTTGGTGATCACCGCGGAGACGTGCGGCATCTCCGACATGCCGGCGAAGGTCGCGCCGCCCTTGAAGTCGACGAGCACCATGTTGAGCTGCTCAGGGGAGTGCGTCATCGCCAGGCCGAGCACCAGGGTGCGCAGGAACTCCGACTTGCCCGACCCGGTCGCCCCGATCACCAGACCGTGCGGGCCCATGCCCTGCTGGGCGGACTCCTTGATGTCGAGGTGGACCAGCGAGCCGCCCTCGCCGAGGCCGATCGGCACCCGGAGGCGGTCGCGGGCGGGACGTGGGCGCCAGGCGAGCTCGGGGTCGAAGGAGCGCACGTCGCCGAGGGCGAGCAGCTCCATGAAGTCGCTCGGTCCGGCGATCTCGCCACTGGTCGGGTCGACGACGCCCGAGGCGATCGTGTGCAGGGGGGTCAGCCGCCGCGCGAAGGCCTCCGCCGTCGCGACCGGGCACTGGTCGGCACGCGCCCGGATCGGCTCCTCGCGCAGCCGCAGCGCGAGCACCGGGTAGCGGCCGTCGGTGGCCGGCTCGCCGTCGAACTGGATCCGCAACCGGCTCGCGTCCTCGAGCTCGTCCCAGCGTGCGGGGAGGTCGAGCAGGGTCACGCCGTGCAGGCCGTCGGGTGGGACGACGTGGTTGCCGGGCGGCAGCTCGCCACCGTCGATCACGAGCAGCAGGTGCGGAGTTGCGGGGCGCTCGTCGGCGCCGAACCGGGGCCGCTCGCTCAGGTCGGGCGGGAGCAGTGCGGCCAGGTCGGCCAGCGACGTGGACACCATCCGCATCGGGCCGACGGCGTCCGACTGCTGGGCGCTCTGGGCGTGCGGCAGCCACTTCACCCAGTCCCAGTGCGCGAGGTTCTGCTCCGACGAGAGCACGGCGACCACGAGGTGCTCGGGGGAGTGGAAGGCGGTTGCGGAGCAGATCAGCGACCGGGCCAGGGAACGCGCCGGCTCCTCCGGTCCGCAGACCTCGAGCCGGTCGAAGGCGCGCAGGTCGACCGATGCCGGCAGGTCGGGCTGGAGGCGGTGGACCACCAGGAGCCGGTGGAGGGCCGAGGCCGCGGCCGGGTCGACCTGGTCGATGGGCGTGCTCTCGGGAGGGACCAGCTCCAACGAGAGCGGCTGGGCGCACACGCCGTACCGCACCTGGAGGAAGCCGGGATCGCCCGAGCCGTGCTCCCAGACCCGTGAGCGCTCCTCGGCGAGGGCGGGCAGCGCGGACGGGTCCGGGTGGTGCCAGGTGAGGGCGCGACGCTGCTGGTCGGCGGCGTCACGAGCGATCTTGCGGACGTTGGCGAGGTAGCGGAGGTACTCCGTGCGGGAGCCGGTGACCTGCTGGGCGCGCTGTTTCCGCTGCCGGTCGATCTGGACGATGATGAAGCCGACCGTGGCGAAGAGGAACATGCCCGCCGCGATCAGGCCACGGCCGCCGTTGGTCTTGCCCATCGTGGCGACCAGCACGATCGACCCGAGGCTGCCCAGCATCGGAATCGCGTTCATGAGCACCCCGCTCGCGCCCTCGTTGGGCTCGATCTGCGGGGGTGGCTGGAGAACGATCTGCCCGGTGGGCAGCTCCGGCTCGTCGAGGCGCGCGCCTCGCAGCGTGGTCGTCACGGGGAGGAACTACCCCACTGAGACGAGGTTGACGCCTCTCTTCCTGGGGGAAGGTCCACGTCGTGGTGACCAAGTGGTGAGCGGGTCGTGAGCAGCGGAACCGCCGAGAGCCTGGCCGTGAGCGTCCACGGCCCGCTCGGCGTGCTCGACCTCGTGGTCCCTCCGGGGGCGCTCGCCGCCGACGTCGCCGAGGAGTACGCGCGGCAGGCCGGCCTCTCGTCGGTCCCGACGCTGTGCACGCGGATCGGCGTGGTGCTGACCCCCGACCTCCCGCTGACCCGGGCCGGTGTCGCCTCGGGCGACCTCCTGGTCGCGACCAGCGCGGTCGTGCCGGTCGCCGGTCGTCGCGCCGAGCGCCGCGGCCCTCGGCCCGAGCGCCGGTCCGGCGCCGCTGCAGTCCTGGTCGCCACGCTGGCCGCCGTCTGTGCCGTCGTCGCCGGTTGGTGCGCCTCGACCATGTCCGACGGACCCGAGCGCACAGCGGTCCTCGCCCTGCTCGTGGCGGGTGCCGTGATCGGCGTCCTGCCCGTCGGGAGGTTCGTGCCGCCCCGGCTCATCGCCGCGCCGGCGTTCGCGGCCGGTGCCGCGTTCGCCGTCGCCTGGGATTCGCAGCCCGAGCGGCTGCCGATGGTGATCGGGGTCTGCGCGCTCGCGGCTGCGCTCGCCGCGGCCACCGGTCGCGCGCTCAACCAGGGCGCCGACGAGGCGCTCCAGGTCTGGATCGTCGCGGGCGCCGGGGTATTCGCGATCACGGGACTCTGCACGCTCGGCGGTGCACCGCCACGCCTGACCTGGTCGCTGCTCCTGGTGATCGCCGTCCTCGCGGCCCGGTTCGTCCCGGGCGTCGCGATCGACGTCCCCGACCAGTACCTCCTCGACCTCGAGCGCCTCGCCGTCACCGCCTGGTCCGCCCGCGAGCGGGCCGGCGGCAAGCGCGGTCGCTCCGTCGTACCGCCCTCCGCGGTGTCGGCCGTCGCCACCCGGGGGACCCGCATCGTGACCGCCGCGTCGACCGCCGTCCTGGTCGTCGCCCTGCTCGCCGCTCCGCTGCTGCTCGCGACCGCGACCCTGCCCGTCGACCGGATCGGCGCACGGTGCCTGGTCGGCTTCGCCGGCGCAGCCCTGCTGCTGGCCGCCCGCAGCTACCGGCACCGCGCGGCCCGGTCCCTGTTGCGCGCGGCCGGCCTCGGCTGCTGGGCCGCGCTGCTCGTCGTACTCCTCCGACTGCTCGACGACCAGGGCCGGTGGATCGTCTCGACGTGCGCCGCTGCGCTCGCCGTCGTGGTGGTCCTGGTGGCCGTCGCCACCGGTCGGGGCTGGCGCTCGGCCTGGTGGTCGCGACGAGCCGAGGTCGCCGAAGGACTGTGCGGTGCACTGGCCCTCGCCAGCCTGGTCGTGGCGTCCGGATGGTTCCGCGAGCTGTGGGAGATCGCGAGCCTGTGGGAACTCAGTTCTTGAGGTTTGCGCCACATCGGCCCGGGTAACCGAAGACAGTCCGGCTCGGGGAACGGATCGAGTCGATCACTGGCAGACAACGCTAGGCACACACATCGTTCTCGAGCGGCCTCGGCCGCCACGGGGGAAGGAGTTGGCGACATGTCGCAAGGCGCACCGGAGATGGGACAGGGTGAACACACACTCACCCGCGCAGCCGGCCTCGTGGTCGAGGCCCGTCAGGATTTCGAAGCACTGAGCAAGGCTCTGGAGGGCAAGATCGCAGGCCTCCAGGGCAAGTGGGCCGGAGCGGGCGGGACCGCCTTCTTCTCGCTGCACCAGGCCTGGACCGAGAAGCAGCGCGTGATCACCAACGCCCTCAACGAGTTCGAGGCCTCGCTGACCTCGACCGAGAAGGACAACCTCAACACCGACGAGACCCAGTCGTCGTCCTACAACCGTTTCGCCGGCCGCCTCGGCTGACGCTGACTCGAGACAAGGAATGAGTGACATGACCCTCGACGGACTTCGCGTCAACCACGCCGGCCTCGACACTGCGGCCGAGGACCTCGGCACCGCGGTCAAGCAGATCGACGACCGCCTCAACCGCCTGGAGCAGGAGCTCGCGCCGCTGCGCAGCGACTGGACCGGTAGCGCCCAGCAGTCCTACCAGGTCGCCAAGACCAAGTGGGACACCGCCATGCAGGAGATGAAGGGGCTGCTCGCCGACACCAGCGCGACCGTGCACCAGTCGAACGCCGAGTACAAGGCCGCCGACCAGCGTGGCGCTGCCTCCTTCGACATCTGAGGCACGAGCCGGCGCCTCGGGCCTGGTCCGCGTCACCGTCGCTTCGGGCACCCGCCGGGTGGACCTCGTCCTCCCCGGCGCCGTGCCCGTCGCGGAGCTGGTGCCGGAGCTCGCCCGCAGCGTCGGCCTCCTCGATCCGTCGACCGTCTACGGCGGCTACCGGCTGATCACGGCCGAGGGCCGCGAGCTCGCCATCGATGCGGGCCTGGTGATCCAGGGCATCGAGGACGGCGGGCTGCTCACCGTGGCCGCCGGCGTCGACGACGCTCCGCCGCGCGTCTACGACGACATCGTCGAGGCGATGACCGACGTCGTCGAGCACGACCTCAAGCCGTGGGAACCCGCGTCCGGGCGCCGTACGGCGCTCTGCGCGGCCGGCCTGCTGATGGCCCTCGGCGCCGTCGCACTGCTCATCCAGCGTGGCTCGGTGCTCGCCGGCGTCTCGGCCGTCGTGGTCGCTGCCGCCCTCGTCACCGGCTCGATCGTGCTCTCCCGGGCCCAGCAGGAGCCCGAGGCAGCGGTCGCCGTGGCCTGGATGGGTTCGCTGTACGCCGCGGTCGCGGGCCTGATGCTCGTGACCGACGACCCGTTCTTCGGTCTGCCCATCGCTGCTGCCGGCGGCGGCGCCCTGGCCGCTGGGCTGGTCTGCCTGGTCGGACTCGGCGAGGGTCGCACCCTCGTGCTGCCACCGGTCGTCGTCGGTGCGGTGTTCCTCGCGACCGGCCTGCTGCTGCAGGCCGCCGACTTCGACGCCGCCGTCGTCCTGACCATCGCCCTGGTCCTGGTGGTCATCGTCGGCAGTGTCTTCCCGTGGTTGGCGCTCGGCGTCACCCGCACCTCGGTCGACCAGCTCTACAACGTCGCCGACATCACGGCCGAGCCACGACCCGTCGACCCGGTCCGCGTCGGCGCCGACGCCCGGATCGCCCACGAGATCCTGGTCGCCGTCTCGGCGACCGTCGGGCTGCTGCTCGTGCTGATCGCCCCGCTCGCCGTCTCGCTCGGTGGCGCCGGTGCCGCCCTCGCGGTCATGTGCTGCCTGGTCGTGATGCTGCGCACCCGTCAGTACCGCACCGGCTCCGAGGTCCTCGTCGGCCTGGTGTCGGGCATCGTCGGGCTGCTCTCGACCGCGGTCGCCGCGCTGTGGATCCACCCCGACTGGCGGCCCGGCGTCGCCGTCGCACTGGCTGCGACCGGCGCGGTGCTGCTGGCCGTGACGCTCCTGCCGTCGACCCCGTCGGTGCGTCGCGGTCGCCTCGGTGACGTGGCCGAGAGCGTCGCCCTGCTGTCGCTCCTGCCGCTGCTCGTCGTCGCGGTCGGTGTCTTCTCAGCGATCCGTGGGTAATAGGGCCTCGTGGCCACCAAGAAGGACCTCGTCGAGGCCTACTCGTTCAGTCGGCGCCGACTCGTCACGGCGTTCGTCTCGGGCGCGCCCGGCGGCCGCGAGGTCGAGCCCGCGCGGCCCGGTCGCACCATCGTGGGCGGTCTCGCGCTCGCCGTCCTCCTGGCCGCCGGAGCGGCGATCGCCGGTGTCTTCTCCCCGACCGCGCCCTCGGACTGGAAGAAGCCCGGGCTGATCATCTCCGCTGACACCGGGGCGTCGTACGTCATCCTCGAGGAGAGCGACGACCCCGAGCTCCGCCCCGTCATCAACCCCACCAGCGCCCAGCTGATCCTCGGCCCGGACGCCGATCCCACGATGCTCTCCCAGGACACGATCTCCGGCGAGCAGATCGGCGACGACATCGGCATCCTCGGTGCACCCGCCCTGCCGCCGTCGTCCCAGCTGATCGACTCCGGCTGGACCGCCTGCACGGCCGCCGACCACGGGATCCGGGTCCGGGTCTCGACGACGCCCGACGTCACGCCGACACCCGACCGCGGGCTGACCGTCGAGAGCGAGGGCAAGTACTACGCGATCATCGACTCCGTCGACGACCTGGGTCGCGAGTCGGCGACCGTCTACGCCGTGCCGCCCCAGGGCACGGGCACGCGGGACCAGACCGACAGCCTCCTGCACGCGCTGAACCTGCCGTCCAAGAGCGCTGCCGTCACCGTGCCGCGGGAGTGGCTCAACCTCTTCCCGGTCGGCGCCCCGCTCAACGGGCAGAGCTTCGAGATCGACGGGTTCGGAGATCCTCCGAAGAGTCCGGCGGCGAGCGAGCAGACGGGTGCGGTGATCGGCGACGTGCTGATCGCTCCCGGTGGCGACCAGTACGTCGTGACCAACGGTGGCCCGGCGCCGCTCGCCGGGTTCGCGCAGCTGGTCTACGACAACTCCCTGACCGAGAACGGCAAGCTGCCCGACGTCCACAGGCTCGACGCGGCCCCGGGGGTCGAGTTCGCCGACGACCTGGGCACCGACACCGGCTGGCCGGCCGCGCCTCCGACCGACGAGTTCGTCGGCGACCCCTGTGCCCAGCTCGTCGCCGAGCACGACCAGTCCCCGACGGTCACCCTCGCGCTGCCCGGCGACGAGGCCGGCGTCGGTGCACTCGGCGCGGACCGCAAGGAGCAGGCCGTCGACACCGGCCGTGGGGCCTACGTCCTCTCGGGCAGCTGGAGCGCGACCGACACCGGTTCGCCGTTCGCCATCGACTCGAGCGGCTCGGCCAACCCGCTCCTCGGCAACGCCGCGAGCCAGCTGGGCTACGCGGACTTCCCCGTGGTCGTCGTACCCGACACCTGGGTGAAGCTGTTCGACTGCGGAGTGACGCTCTCCCAGAACGACGCACTGATGCGACCGACCACCCAGGACGGCGACGCATGCACCTGAGGTCGGTGCTCGCGGGGGCGACGGCGTTCGCCCTCGTCGGTCTGACCGGTGCTCCCGCGCAGGCCGTCACGGTCACGTGCGCCGAGAGCAGTCCCGACGGCGGCGGCGAGGCCGGGATCAGCAGCGCGCCGTTCGACCAGCTCGGCCTGGAGCGTGCCCAGCAGCAGGTCGACGACTTCGCGCCCCCGGCCGGAGAGCCGGTCCGCGTCGCGGTGCTCGACTCGGGTGTCGGCGCTGCGAACGCCGACTCGATCCCGGTGAGGAAGACCGTCAGCTACATGCCGCCCGACGCCGACGTCTCCTACTTCCTCGGCACCGAGGTCGCCGGGCTGATCGCCGGTGCCGACGACGGCTCGCGACACGTGGGCTTCGCTCCCGGCACCGAGATCGTCGACGTCCGGACCTACGTCGACCCGACGGCCGACGACAAGGAGCTGAGGCCGACGAGCGGCACCACCGCCCGCGCGCTCCGGTGGGTGGCCCAGAACGCTCGCGACCTCAACATCAAGGTCGCCACCATCGCGTTCCCGGTCAGCAACGGGCCGGGGCTGCGGGCCGCCGTGGAGGAGGCGCAGGCCAAGGACGTCGTCGTCGTCGCGGCGACGGGTGACCGGGTCGCGCCGACCGACGGCACGGAGCCGACGGCGGAGGAGCTGCGGGCCGACGACGCGGCGACCGACTCCTACCCCGCGGCCTTCCCCCACGTGGTGGCGGTCAACTCGACCGGTGACGGCTACCCGGACGACCCGATGAGCATCGTGCGCGCCAACTCGCGGACGACGGTCGCTGCCCCGACGTACCACGGCGTCTCGTACGGCCTCAGCGGCAGCTCGTGCGCGGTCGACCCGATCTCGACCGGCGCCGCGGCTGCGGAGGTCAGTGGCGTGGTGGCGCTGCTGTGGCAGATGTACCGCCACGACTCCGCGAAGCAGATCATCGCCCGCCTGGTGAACACCGCCAACGGCACCACCGACGACCCGACCCCGCTCACCGGCGCGGGCGTCGTCCAGCCCTACGAGGCGCTGACCCGCCCGCTCGATCCCGGCGCGAAGGGCGACGTGGAGCGGACCGTGACCCAGGCCGACGTCCACCCCGAGGCGACCGCCCCGGTGCCCGCGCCCGACGTCCTGGCCGAGACCCGCGACGACGCGGTCTGGTGGGGCCTCATCGGCGGCGGCCTGCTCGTGGTCGCGCTGCTGCTCCGGCCGGTGCTGGCGCGGCGTCGATCCTGAAATCACGAACGGCGCCGCACCAGGGTGCGACGCCGTTCGAGTGGCGGAGGATAGGGGATTCGAACCCCTGAGGGCGTTAACCCAACCCGCTTTCCAAGCGAGCGCCATAGGCCACTAGGCGAATCCTCCGCGGAGGAGCGTACCTGTCGGGTGACGAGGGGGTGAAATCGCCCTGACCCTCGCCCGGGCGACAGGGAACGGGGCCGTCTTGGTGTGGTCCGGGGCGCTCACCTAGACTCTGGCCAACCCCCCGTGTGGCGATATCTTGCCGAACTCCCCCAGGGCCGGAAGGCAGCAAGGGTAAGCGAGCTCTGTCGGGTGCGCGGGGGGCCTTTTCACGCCCCGAGCTCCGAGCCCGCGAGGAGCTCGATCCGGGGCGGGAGGTCGAGTGGCGTCGGCGGACGCCGAAGGCGACCGCGACGCGTATCGAGACCCAGGTGGTCTCGATACGCCCGCTCGTTCCTCGCGGGCCACTCGACCAGCGAGTGCGCCGCTACCCACTGTCGGGAGCGGTGGTTAGGGTTCAGGCGTGGAGTCACCCCTCGCGTTGTACCGCCGCTACCGGCCGGAGACCTTCGCCGAGGTCATCGGCCAGGATCACGTCACCGAGCCCCTACGGGCCGCGCTCGCCAACAACCGGGTCAACCACGCCTATCTCTTCTCCGGTCCTCGCGGCTGCGGCAAGACCACCTCGGCGCGGATCCTGGCCCGGGCGCTCAACTGCGAGCAGGCGCCGATCGCCGACCCGTGCGGCGAGTGCGACAGCTGCAAGGACCTCGCGCGCGGCGGCCCGGGATCGATCGACGTGATCGAGATCGACGCGGCCTCGCACGGCGGCGTCGACGACGCCCGCGACCTGCGCGAGAAGGCGTTCTTCGCGCCGGTGCGCAGCCGCTACAAGGTCTACATCATCGACGAGGCCCACATGGTCACGACGCAGGGCTTCAACGCCCTGCTCAAGCTGGTCGAGGAGCCCCCGCCGCACCTGCGCTTCATCTTCGCCACGACCGAGCCCGACAAGGTGCTGCCGACGATCCGGTCGCGCACCCACCACTACCCGTTCCGGCTGATCCCGCCGCGGCTGCTCTCGTCGTACCTCTCCGAGCTGTGCGAGAAGGAAGGCGTCACCATCGACGCCGCCGCGCTGCCGCTGGTCGTCCGGGCCGGTGCGGGCTCGGCCCGCGACACCCTCTCGGTCCTCGACCAGCTGCTGGGCGGTGCGGGCTCGGCGGGGGTGACCTACGAGCTGGCCACCGGACTGCTCGGCTACACCCCCGACACGCTGCTCGACGACGTCGTCGACGCCTTCGCGGCCGGTGACGGCGCGGCCGTCTTCGGGGTCGTCGACAAGGTCATCGAGACCGGCCAGGACCCGCGCCGCTTCACCGAGGACCTCCTGCGCCGGCTGCGCGACCTGGTGATCGTGGCCGCGGTCCCCGACGCCCCGGCGACCGGCCTGATCGACGTCTCCGAGGACCAGGGTGAGCGCCTCGTCGCCCAGGCCGCCCGCTTCGGGTCGGCCGAGCTCAGCCGGGCCGCCGACATCGTCGCGACCGGGCTCACCGAGATGCGTGGCGCGACCGCTCCCCGGCTGCTCCTCGAGCTCCTCTGCGCCCGGGTGCTGCTGCCGGGCGCCGACCACGCGACCGACGGCGTGCTCGCCCGCCTCGACCGGCTCGAGAAGCGGCTCACCATCACCGGGGTCCCGACCCCGGTCGCCGCGGCCCCCAGTGCGCCCGCCCAGGACCGCCCCGCACCCGTCCCGAGCCGGACCGAGGCGCCCGACCCCGCCGCCGCGCGGCCCGAGCCCGCCCCGGCGCCGACGCCCGCTCCTGTTCCCGGGCCGGTCGCCGCCGAGCCGACCCCCGAGCCGACCCCCGAGCCGACACCGGTGCCGGTGGCCGAGCCCGTCGAGGCCCCCGTGGCCGAGTCGCGGCCCGCCCCGCCCGAGCCTGCCCCGGCGGCACCCGCGCCCGCCGGTGGGCTGACCCTGGTCGACGTACGCCGGCTGTGGCCCGACATCGTCGACGCCACCAAGCTCCGCCGCCGTCTCGCGTGGATGCACCTCACCCAGAACTGCCAGGTCGTCTCGGTCGACGCGAAGACCCTCACCCTGGGCTTCGCCAACGCCGGTGCCCGTGACTCCTTCATCTCCGGTGGCTGCGACGACGTGCTGCGCCAGGCGGCGATCGACGTGGTCGGCGCCGACTGGAAGATCGACACGATCGTCGACCCCAGCGCCAAGGCGGAGGGGACGCCGACGGTGGTGAAGTCCGCGACCGCCCCGGATCCCGCACCCGAGGCACCGTCGATGGCACCCGAGCCCGCACCCGAGGCCGCGCCCGCCCCCGAGCCCGAGCAGCGTGCGAGCGATCCGGATGCCGTGGCAGCGGCTCGTGACGCGATCCAGCAGACCCGGTCGGCCGACCAGGGCCGGGCGGAGAGCACCCCCGCGTGGGCCGAGGCCGACGCCGACGCCCACCCCGACGACCTCGACGCCGACCACCAGGGCATCAGCACCACCGAGCTGCTCCAGCGCGAGCTCGGCGCCCAGATGATCGAGGAGATCAAGCACCAGTGACCACCCCACCCAGCAACGTACGCACCAACCGAGAGGCGAACCGATGACCCAGAACCCCTTCGAGGGCCTCGGCGACGGGGGCTTCGACATGAACGCCCTGCTCCAGCAGGCCCAGCAGATGCAGGAACAGCTGCAGAACGCCCAGGCGCGCCTCACCGAGACCGTGGTCGACGGCACCGTCGCCGGCGGCGCCGTGACCGCCAAGGTCAACGGCGTCGGCGAGCTGGTCGGTGTCGAGATCAAGGCCGGCGGCTTCGACGGCAGCGACCCCGACGACCTGGCCGACCTCGGCGACATGATCGTCGCCGCCTACCGCGACGCGAAGGCCCAGGCCGACGCGCTCGCGAGCGAGGCCCTCGGCCCGCTCGCCGGTGGCGGCGCGATGCCGGGCGCGCCCGGCCAAATCGGTTTCTAGGCAGGACGACCCCACTTGTACGAAGGCATCGTCCAGGACCTGATCGACGAGCTCGGCCGGTTGCCGGGCGTCGGTCCCAAGAGCGCGCAGCGGATCGCGTTCCACCTGCTGCAGGCCGACCCCACCGACGTACGCCGCCTCGCCGACGTGCTCATCGAGGTCAAGGCCAAGGTGAAGTTCTGCAGCATCTGCTTCAACGTGTCCGAGGACGACCAGTGCCGGATCTGCCGGGACCCGCGACGCGACCCGGCTGTGCTCTGCGTGGTGGAGGAGTACAAGGACGTCGTCGCGATCGAGCGCACGCGTGAGTTCCGCGGCCGCTACCACGTCCTCGGCGGCGCGATCTCGCCGATCGACGGCATCGGGCCCGACCAGCTGCGCATCCGCGAGCTGATGGTCCGACTGGCCGACGGCACCATCACCGAGGTGATCCTCGCGACCGATCCCAACCTCGAGGGTGAGGCGACGGCGACATATCTCACCCGGATGCTCAAGCCGATCGGCTTGCGTGTGACGCGTTTGGCGAGTGGACTGCCTGTAGGTGGCGATCTGGAGTATGCCGACGAGGTGACCCTGGGCCGCGCGTTCGCAGGAAGGCGATCAGCAGATGACTGACACGACCCCGTCCGTGACGGAGCCCGAGTTCCTCGACCCCGAGACGGAGGAGTTCGCGCAGCAGATCGCCGACCAGGTCGAGAGCTTCCTGCTCGCGCTGCAGGCCATCGCCCGCGAGGCCGACGGAGGCCGCGCCATCTCGCTGCTGCTGCTCGAGATCAGCCAGGTGCTGCTCGCCGGTGCCCGGCTCGGGGCTCAGCGCGACTTCACCCCGATCGCGGAGTACCAGCCCGACGTCGGCCCCGAGCCCGACATCGACGAGATGCGGCTCCGGCTCGCCGCGATGCTCGACAGCGTCGACACCTACGGTTTCGTCTTCGACCCCTACGTGCCCGAGGTGGTCGAGAGCCAGCTCTCCGACGACCTCACCAGCATCGCGACCGACCTCGAGAACGGCCTGCGCCACTACCGCCTCGGCAACGTCTTCGAGGCGCTGTGGTGGTGGCAGTTCTCCTACGTCTCCTCGTGGGGCAACCTCGCCGGCGCCGCGCTCAACGCGCTGCTCTCGATCGTCGCCCACGACCGCCTCGACGCCGACACCCCCATCGAGGAGGAGGAGCTGCTCGCCGTCGCCGATGAGATGCTCGAATCCGAGGATCTCTCGCCCCGGTAAACTCAGCATCGAGAGCAACCTCGAGCAACAAGGGATCTACCGTGGGCATTGTCGTGCAGAAGTACGGCGGATCGTCGGTCGCCGACGCAGCCGGCATCAAGCGCGTCGCGCAGCGGATCGTCAACACGCGCAAGGCGGGCAACGACGTGGTCGTCGTGGTCTCGGCCATGGGCGACCACACCGACGACCTCCGCGACCTCGCCGAGCAGGTGACGCCGCTGCCGCCGCCGCGCGAGCTCGACATGCTGCTCACCGCGGGCGAGCGGATCTCGATGGCGCTGGTCGCGATGGCGATCGCGGCGCTCGGGCACAAGGCGCAGTCCTTCACCGGTTCGCAGGCGGGCGTCATCACCGACTCCGCCCACGGCAAGGCGAAGATCATCGACATCACCCCGGGTCGGATCGAGGCCGCGATTGCCGACGGCGCGATCGCGATCGTCGCCGGCTTCCAGGGCGTCTCGCAGGACACCAAGGACGTCACCACGCTCGGTCGCGGCGCCTCCGACACGACCGCGGTGGCCCTGGCCGCAGCGCTCGGCGCCGAGGTCTGCGAGATCTACAGCGACGTCGACGGCGTCTTCACCGCTGACCCCCGGATCGTCCCGGCCGCGCGCAAGCTCGACACCATCTCCACCGAGGAGATGCTCGAGATGGCCGCCTCGGGCGCCAAGATCCTCCACCTGCGGTGCGTCGAGTACGCCCGCCGCTACAACATGCCGATCCACGTGCGCTCCTCCTTCTCCCAGAAGGAAGGCACCTGGGTCATCCCGGACAGCAAGTCAGGAGACGAGGACATGGAGCAGGCGATCATCGCCGGCGTCGCCCACGACCGGAGCGAGGCCAAGATCACCGTCGTCGGCGTCCCCGACAAGGTCGGCGAGGCGGCCCGCATCTTCGAGGCGCTCGCCGCCACCGAGGTCAACATCGACATGGTCGTGCAGAACGTCTCGGCCGCCGCGACCGCCCTCACCGACATCTCCTTCACGCTGCCCCGCGCCGACGGCCAGGCGGCGATGGGTGCCCTGGCGCGCATCCAGGACGAGGTCGGCTACGACAAGCTGCTCTACGACGACCAGATCGGCAAGGTCTCGCTGATCGGCGCCGGCATGCGCTCCCACCCGGGCATCACGGCCAAGTTCTTCGCGTCGCTCGCCTCCGCCGGCGTCAACATCGAGATGATCTCCACCTCGGAGATCCGGATCTCGGTGATCGTGGCCGAGTCGCAGGTCGACGAGGCCGTCCGCGCGACCCACACGGCGTTCGACCTGGACTCCACCGAGGTCGAGGCGGTCGTGTACGGCGGGACGGGCCGATAACCATGGGCATCAACCTCGGCGTCGTCGGCGCCACTGGACAGGTCGGCGTCGCCATGCGCCAGATCCTCGAGGAGCGTGGCTTCCCGGTCGACCAGGTCCGCTTCTTCGCCTCCGCGCGCTCCGCGGGCAAGGTGCTGCCCTTCCAGGGCCGCGACGTCGTCGTCGAGGACGCCGACACCGCCGACCCGGCAGGTCTCGACATCGCGCTCTTCTCCGCGGGCGCGACCACGTCGCGCGCGCTGGTCCCGAAGTTCGTCGAGGCCGGGGTGATCGTCGTCGACAACTCCAGCGCGTTCCGCAAGGACCCCGCCATCCCGCTGGTCGTCTCGGAGGTCAACCCCGAGGCGCTGCTCGAGGTGATCGAGGCCGGGCGCGGCATCATCGCCAACCCCAACTGCACCACCATGGCCGCGATGCCGGTCCTCAAGGTGCTCCACGACGAGGCCGGGCTGGTCCGGCTGATCGCGTCGACCTACCAGGCCGTCTCCGGCTCCGGCGTCGCCGGCGTCGAGGAGCTGGCCGGCCAGGTCGCCGCGGCCGGTGACAAGGCCACCGAGCTCGCCTACGACGGCACCGCGGTCACGTTCCCCGACCCGGTGAAGTACGAGCGGACCATCGCCTACAACGTGCTCCCGATGGCGGGCTCGATCGTCGACGACGGCCTCCACGAGACCGACGAGGAGCAGAAGCTCCGCAACGAGTCCCGCAAGATCCTCGGCATCCCCGATCTCCCGGTCTCCGGCATCTGCGTGCGCGTCCCGGTCTTCACCGGGCACTCGCTGGCGATCAACGCGGAGTTCGAGCGCCCGCTGACCCCCGCCCGGGCCACCGAGCTGCTCGCGGACGCCCCGGGCGTCGAGCTGTCCGACATCCCCAACCCGCTGCAGGCCGCGGGCCAGGACCCGTCGTACGTCGGCCGGATCCGTCAGGACGAGGGCGTCGACGGCGACCGCGGCCTGGCGCTCTTCATCTCCAACGACAACCTGCGCAAGGGTGCGGCGCTCAACACCGTGCAGATTGCGGAGCTGGTCGCGGCGGGTCTGCGCAGGTAGCAGACGCGCAGCTCAGCGGCTGGCCGGCTCGATGAAGGTCCGGGTCACCCAGTGAGCGAGGGCGTACGTCGCCGCGCAGACGATCGGGATGACCGCGACCATCGCCGGGTCGGTGAGTGAGTTGACGAAGAACAGCAGCGCGATCACCGAGGCCAGACCGACCGCGAGGAAGCTGGTGCTGCCCGGCTCGGGCACGCGCGCGACCCGGAGCAGCAGTCCGCCGAGGACCACCGCGAGGACCAGGATCACGATCAGCATCGGGTAGCCCGTCCTGCCGCAGGACGACGTGCCCTGGATGGCCGAGCAGGCCTGCAGGGACGCCCAGGTGAGCCCGACCATGCCGAGGCCGACCACGATGCCGGTGACGACGACGGCGAGCATGCCGCCGGGGCGGCGGAGCTTGATCGAGCGCGGGGGAGAGTCGACCACCGGCACAGGCGCAGGTGCAGGGGGCGGAGCCGGCTCGGTCGCGACGGCCGTCTCGGCCTCGTCGACGTACAAGGGCCGGGTCTCCGCGAGCTCCGGCGCGGGGGCCGGTGGCGCGGGTGCGGGAGGAGGAGCCGGGGTTTCCTCGGCTACGGGTGCCTCGGGAAGGGGCTCTGGCGTCGGCGCGGGTGCCGGCTCGGGAGCGGTCGCCTTCTGCTTGCGACGCCAGCCCAGCTTCGGGAGCTCGAGCGACGGCCCGGTGCTCTCCTGATCCCCATCCACCATGTCCGGAGTCTGCCACGCGCGTCGGTCGGGGAAACAGAAAGAGGCCCGGATCCGTGCTGGATCCGAGCCTCTGATCTGTCGGGCTGACAGGATTTGAACCTGCGGCCTCTTCGTCCCGAACGAAGCGCGCTACCAAGCTGCGCCACAGCCCGATCGGCCCACCGGAGCAGGCCGGGGGCAACCATACCCGAGCACCTCGGGCGTCCTGAAATCGGATCAGCCGTCGGTCGCGACGAGGGTCAGCAGCGTCGCCTCCGGCTTGCACGCGACCCGGATCCGGGCGTAGGGGCTGGTGCCGATGCCGGCCGAGACGTGGAGCCACGAGGACCCCGGGTCACCGGGCCGCGAGGCCGCCGGATGCCGGTGCAGCCCCTTGGCCCGAGCCGGCTCCAGGTCGCAGTTGGTGGTGAGTGCCCCGACGAACGGCAGGCAGACCTGGCCCCCGTGGGTGTGGCCGGCGAGCACGGCGTCGTACCCGTCGGCGGCGAACTGGTCGAGGACCCGCAGGTACGGCGCGTGCGCGACCCCGAGCCGCAGGTCGGCGGTGGCGTCGGCCGGACCGGACACCTCGTCGAGCCGGTCGTAGCCCAGGTGCGGGTCGTCGACGCCTGCGAGGGCGATCCGGATCCCGCGCACCTCGAGCGTCCCGCGGGTGTTCGTCAGGTCGAGCCAGCCCGCGCCGGTGAGGTCGCGGCGGAGGTCGCGCCAGGGGAGCTGCGGCACGTCGGTGTGGCGCTTCCCGTCGTCGGGCAGCAGGTAGCGGAAGGGGTTGCGCAGGGTCGGCTCGAAGTAGTCGTTCGACCCGAGGACGAACGCACCCGGGACGTCCAGCAGGCCGGCCAGCGAGTCGACCACGGCCGGCACGGCGTCGCGGTGGGCGAGGTTGTCGCCGGTGTCGATGACCAGGTCGGGAGCGAGGTCGGCCAGCCCGGCCAGCCACTCCCGCTTGCGCGTCTGTCCCGGTGTCAGGTGGATGTCGCTGAGGTGGAGCACGCGGAGCTCCGGTGCCCCGGTCGGCAGCACGGGCACCCGCACGCGCCGCAGCGTGTAGGCACGCGCCTCGACCATGGCGTACGCCGTGAGCCCGACGCCGCCGACCGCTCCGGCGCCGACGACGCCCAGCGCGCTACGGCGTACGGCGGCGGGGAGGGTCACGGCGCCAAGGCTGCCACAATGGCGACATGAGCCAGCTGAAGGACCGTCTCCGCGCCGACCTCACCACGTCGATCAAGGCCCGTGACGAGGTGCGCTCCTCGACGCTGCGGATGGTGCTCACCGCCATCACCAACGCCGAGGTCGCCGGCAAGGAGGCCCGCGAGCTCAGCGACGACGACATCATCGGCGTCCTGTCGACCGAGGCCAAGAAGCGCCGCGAGGCCGCGACCGCCTTCGCCGACGGCGGCCGCGCCGAGATGGCCGCCAAGGAGACCGCCGAGGCGGCCGTGATCGCCGACTACCTCCCCGCGCAGCTCAGCAGCGAGGAGATCTCCGACCTGGTCACCGCCGTGATCGCCCAGGTCGGCGCCGCCGGCGAGGGCATGAAGGCCATGGGCAAGGTGATGGGCGTGGTGACCCCGCAGGTCAAGGGTCGTGCCGACGGCGGTGCCGTCGCTGCGGAGGTACGCCGCCAGCTCGGGTGACCCGGGGTCAGTGGCCCCGGCCGCCGCCGTTGCCCGGGCCGCCGCCCCCGTTGCCGCCACTGTTCCCGCCGCCCTGCCGCGGCGGAGGCGGCGTGTAGCCGGTGGACTCGTAGACGAGGATCGGGGTGTCGACCGGGACGGTCTCGCCGCCGGACGGCGACGTGTAGGCCACGGTGCCGGCCGGGCTCGACGACGAGGTGCTGCCGGCCCGGACGCCGCGGAAGCCGGCCGCCTGGAGCGTCTCGATCGCGGTGTCGATGCTCATGCCCGAGGTGCTCGGGACCAGCGTCGGCACACCGGTCGGCGTGGTGCTCGTCGGGTCGACGAAGTCGATGTCGTCGAAGTTGCCCTCGATCGCCTGCATCGCGGCCGCCCACATCGGGCCGGCGAAGCCCGAGCCGGAGACGGACGAGATGTAGTTGCCACCGATGGTCTGACCGGCCAGCGGGATCGGCCGGTTGCCGACCTTGCTGGCGCCGGCGATCATCGCGGCGGTCGCGAGCTGCGGGGTGTAGCCGACGTACCAGACCGACTTGCCGTCCTGGGTTGTGCCGGTCTTGGCCGCGGACGGCACCGGGAGGCCCGTGCCGCCGAGGTCGTAGCCGAAGCCGCCCGGCTCCTGCACGCCGCGCAGGACGTAGTTGACGGAGTCGGCGGTGTTCTGCGGCATCACCTGCGAGCAGGTGGCGGGGTACTCCTTGATCGTGGCCCCGGTCGGGTCGTCGATCGCTGTCACCGGGCGGGAGTCGCAGTGCTTGCCCCGCGCCGCGAACGTCGCGTAGGCCTCGGCCATCTCGAGCGGGCTGGCGTTGGGGGTGCCGAGCGTGAAGGTGACCACGCGCTCGGCGCCGTTGCCCTGGGAGTCGCCGGTGGGGTCGTCGAGCTCGACGCCCATCTTCTTGGCGAGGCGGAACGGGTCGCACACGCCGGTCGCGCGCTCGAGCAGGGCGAAGTAGGTGTTGACCGACTCGCGGGTGCCGCGGACGGCGTCCATCGTGCCCGAGCTGGTCGACGAACTGACGTCCCACTCGCCGGCGAAGCTCGGTGCTCCCTCGCAGTTGGCGAACTCGTCCTGCGGCAGGACCATCGACTGCGGCGCGTTGAACGTCGTGGTCAGCGGGAGCCCGTCGGTCACCGCGGTCGCCAGCACGAACGGCTTGAACGTCGAGCCGGCCTGGAAGCCCGCGGAGTCGCCGTACTTCGTCGGGACGGTGTAGTTGAGGTAGGTCTGGCCGTCGGCCTCGTCGTTGCCCATCGGCCGCGACTGGGCCAGCGCGCGGACCTCACCGGTGCCGGGCTCGACCATCGCGAGCGCACCGACCGCCTGGTCGGTGCGGTTGACGTGGCTCGAGACCGCGGCGTCGGCGGCCTTCTGGTCGGTCATGTCGACGGTCGTGTGGATCGTCAGACCGCCCGACTTGAGCAGCCGCTTGCGCTCCCCGACGGTCTTGCCGAGGGACGGGTCGTGGAGCAGGTAGTTGGTGACGTAGTCGCAGAAGAACGGCGCCGTGGAGTAGAGACAACCGTTCTTGGCCGGGATCACGTGGAGGCCGAGGCCCTCGCGCTTGGTCTTCGCGGCCTTCTGGTGGGAGATGACGTCGAGCTGGGCCATCCGGTCGAGCACGACGTTGCGGCGCTCGATGGCCCGGTCGGGCGAGTTCGTCGGGTCGTAGCCGGTGGGGTTCTTGACCAGCCCCGCGAGCACCGCGGACTGACGCAGGTTGAGCTTGCTCGCGTTGACGTTGAAGTAGTGGCGGGCGGCCGACTGGATGCCGTAGGTGCCGTCGCCGAAGTAGGCGATGTTGAGGTAGCGCTCGAGGATCCAGTCCTTCGAGTGGTGCTGCTCGAAGGCGATGGCGTAGCGGAGCTCGTTGAGCTTGCGCTGGTAGGTGTCGGCGGTCGCTGCCTTGCGCTCGGCCTTGGTGTCGGCCTGCTGGACCAGGGTCAGCTTGACCATCTGCTGGGTGATCGACGAGCCACCCTGGACGGTTCCGCTGCTCGCCTGGTTGGTGACCAGGGCGCGGAGCGTGCCACGCAGGTCGAGGGCGCCGTGCTCGTAGAAGCGCGAGTCCTCGATCGCGACGATCGCCTTGACCATGGTCCGCGAGATCTGGTCGAGGGTGACGTTGACGCGGTTCTCGTCGAAGAGCGTCGCGATGACGTTGCCGTCGGAGTCGAGCATCCGCGTCTTCTGCGGGAGCGGGTCGGTCTCGAGCTCCGCGGGGAGGTTGTCCATGGCCTTCGCGACGTTGTTGGCGCCGACGCCGAGCACGCCGGTGAACGGGATCACGAGGCCGGCGACGAGGACGCCCATCACCGCGGCCACTGCCACCATGACGACGAGGTGGGAGAAGACGCGGCTGGCAGACAGACGCTCATCGCGCGGGACGGACATGCGCCCAGGATACGGGACCGGTCGTAGCAGGTCCCATTCGTCGGCATGGCCCAAATGGGCGGAGATGACCCGTTCGGACTAGTCCGAATGGACTAGGGGATTTGGACCCTTGGGGTCTGTTTCGATCCTGAACAATTCCTTAACTTCTTTACTCGAGGGGATCTATTCCCGGGAGACGTCATGGGGACGCCGCCTATCTCGGAGCGATGTGGGGACATCAGCTATGTGGGTTGAAGATTGGGCGAGCGCCGCCGCGTGCCGCCAGACACAGCCGGACCAGCTCTTCGTACGGGGTGCGGAGCAGAACAAGGCCAAGCAGCTGTGCGCCGGCTGCCCGGTGCGCACCGAGTGCCTCGCTGAGGCGCTCGACAACCAGATCGAGTGGGGCGTCTGGGGCGGCATGACCGAGCGGGAGCGCCGTGCGCTGCTGCGCCGGCGCCCGAACGCGTCCTGGCGCTCGGTCCTCGAGACCGCGCGTGAGCAGGGCGCGCCGGTGACGGCGAAGACCGTCTCGGTCTAGCGGAGACGCGTCAGCGGATCCTCTGATGGTGGTCGAGCGAGCCGCGCGAGCGAGCTTGCGAGGTCGCGACCGGCGTGTCGAGACCGGGTCGCGTTCCTGACTCATCCGTCAGCGAGTAGCTCGCCCACCCGGCGGAGACCCGTCAGGTCGTGGACGTCGCCGGGGAGGGCCGGCACGACCGCCGTCGGCACCTGCGGGTGCGCGGCGGCGAACCGCGCGCGCAGCCCGGCCTCGCGCTCGACGATGCGGGTCTGGTCGGCGTGCAGCCGCAGCAGACCCGCGGTCAGCGACTCCGGGTCGTGCTGCCGCAGGCGGGCCGACGCCGCCATCGCCTCGTCGGCCGACAGGGTGCCCTGCGGCACCGGGCTGGCGCGGTTGACGATCATCCCGACGAGCGGCATGTCGTCCTCGCCCAGGCGCTCGACGAAGTACGCCGCCTCGCGGAGCGCGTCCGGCTCCGGCGCGGCGATCACGAGGAACGCCGTACCGTCGGCCTGGAGCAGCTCGAAGGTCTTCTGGGCGCGCTGCCGGAAGCCGCCGAAGAGGGTGTCGAACGCCGCGACGAAGGTCTGCATGTCGCGCAGCACCTGCGCGCCGAGGATCTTGTTGAGCGCGTTGGTGATGATCCCGAAGCCGGCCGACATCATCCGGGCCGGGCCCTTGGCCGGCGTGATGAGCAGCCGGATGAAACGGCCGTCGAGGAAGCTCGAGAGCCGTTCGGGGGCGTCCAGGAAGTCCAGCGCCGACCGCGACGGCGGGGTGTCGACGATGATCAGGTCGTAGGTGCCGTCGCGCTGGGCCGCGGCGTGGATCTGGCCGAGCTTCTCCATCGCCATGTACTCCTGGGTCCCGGCGAACGAGCTCGAGAGCGCGATGTAGAAGGGGTTCTCCAGGATCTGCTTGGCCTTCTCGGGAGTGGCCTGTCCCTCGACGACCTCGTCGAAGGTGCGCTTCATGTCCAGCATCATCGCGTCGAGGCTGCCGCCCTTGCGGTTGCCCTTCGCGTTGGTGCGCAGGCCCGTGACCGGCCGCGGGACGTTGTCGAGCTGCTCGATCCCCATCGACTGCGCGAGCCGCCGGGCCGGGTCGATCGTCAGCACGACGACCTTGCGCCCGCGCTCCGCTGCCCGCAGCGCGAGCGCCGCCGACGTGGTGGTCTTGCCGACGCCACCCGAGCCGCAGCAGACGATGATGCCGGTGGCGGGGTCGTCGATCAGCGCGTCGACGTCCATCGCTGGGGCTGGTCCCGGGCTGGTCGCGAGCGGCCCGACGCGCGTGCGGCTCTTCATCCGAGACCCTGTTTCTTGAGCGCGCCGGCGAGCTCGTAGAGCCCGCCGAGGTCGATGCCGCCGGCCAGCCGGGGGAGCTCGTACGACGGGGGGCCGAGCGTGTCGACCACGGCCCGTTGCGCGTCCTCGAGCGCGCGGCGCTCGGCGTGGTCGTGCGCCTCGGCGAGCAGCCCGTCGACCAGGTCCTCGCCGCCGTCGACGCCCGCCTCCTTGAGCTCGCGCGCCACCTGCGCGGCGTCGAGGCGCCCTTCGCGGGCCGGCGCGAGCTGGTCGGCGGGGATGTCACGCGGGCGCACCTGGTTGACGATCACGGCACCCACCGGCAGCCGCGCCTTCTCGAGCTCGGCGATGCCGTCGGCGGTCTCCTGCACCGGCATCTCCTCGAGCACGGTCACCAGGTGGACCACGGTGCGCGGCGAGCGGAAGAGGGTCATCACGGTGTCGGACTGGCTCTTGATCGGGCCGACCTTGGCCAGGCCCGAGAGCTCCTCGTTGACGTTGAGGAACTGCGTGATCCGCCCGGTCGGCGGGGCGTCGAGCACCACCGCGTCGTACTGGATGGCATTCTTGTTGCGGCTGTTGCGCTGCACCGCCTCGAAGACCTTGCCGGTGAGCAGCACGTCGCGCACGCCCGGGGCGATCGTGGTGGCGAACTCGATGACGCCGAACCGGTCGAGCGCTCGTCCGGCGCGGCCGAGCTTGTAGTACATCGCGAGGTACTCCAGCAGCGCCGACTCCGCGTCGATGTGCAGCGCGTGGACGACACCGGGTGCGCGGCCGTCGTGGCGCAGGCCGGTCGCGATCCGGCGCTCCTCGTAGGGCAACGGGTCGACGTCGAACATCCGGGCGATGCCCTGGCGGCCCTCGACCTCGCAGAGCAGCACGTTCTTGCCCTGGGACGCGAGCCCCAGCGCGAGCGCCGCGGCGACGGTCGACTTGCCGGTCCCGCCCTTGCCGGTCACGACGTGCAGGCGCACCCGTGACCAGTCGGGGGCGCTCGTGGGGCCGGTCATGGATCGAGCCTAGGCGCAGACCTCCTAGGATCGATGAGGCTCTGGTCACAGGAAGAGTCACACCTCGAGGAGGATTAGAACGTGGACAAAGTGGTCACGTCCGCCGCGGAAGCGGTCGCAGACATCCCGGACGGAGCACGGCTCTCGGTGGGCGGCTTCGGGTTGTGCGGGATCCCGTCGGTCCTGATCGAGGCGCTGCTGGTGTCGGGCACCACGGACCTCGAGGCGGTGTCGAACAACTGCGGTGTCGACGACTGGGGCCTGGGCCGTCTGCTGGCGCAGCGACGGATCCGGCGGATGGTGTCGTCGTACGTCGGGGAGAACAAGGAGTTCGCCCGGCAGTACCTCTCCGGTGAGCTGGAGGTCGAGCTGACGCCGCAGGGCACCCTGGCCGAGCGGATGCGTGCCGGTGGCACCGGGATCGCGGCCTTCTTCACCGCGACCGGTGTCGGCACCCAGGTCGCCGAGGGCGGGCTGCCGTGGAAGTACGACGACGCGGGCAACGTGGTCGTGTCCAGCCCCGCGAAGCAGACGCAGGTCTTCGCGACGCCGGAGGGCGACAAGGAGTTCGTGCTCGAGCACGCGATCGTGGCCGACTTCGGGCTGGTGCGGGCCTGGAAGGGCGACCGGCACGGCAACCTCGTCTACCGCGAGTCCGCGGGCAACTTCAACAACCTGGCCGCGATGTGCGGCCGGGTCACGATCGCGGAGGTCGAGGAGCTGGTCGAGCCCGGCGAGATCGAGCCCGCCCAGGTGCACACCCCTGGGGTGTTCGTGCACCGCGTGGTGGCGTTGACTCCCGAGCAGGCCGCCGACAAGCGCATCGAGAAGAGGACGGTCCGATGAGCTGGACGCGTGAGGAGATGGCCGCCCGCGCGGCCGCTGAGCTGTCCGACGGCTCCTACGTCAACCTCGGGATCGGGTTGCCGACGCTGGTGCCCAACTACGTGCCCGAGGGTGTCGAGCTCGTCCTCCAGTCGGAGAACGGCGTCCTCGGCACCGGCGCCTACCCGACCGAGGACGCGGTCGACCCGGACCTGATCAACGCCGGCAAGGAGACCGTGACGCTGCGGCCCGGTGCGTCGATCTTCGACTCGGCCACCAGCTTCGGGATGATCCGCGGCGGCAAGATCGACGCCGCCATCCTGGGCGCGATGCAGGTCAGCAAGGACGGCGACATCGCGAACTGGATGATCCCCGGCAAGATGGTCAAGGGCATGGGCGGGGCGATGGACCTCGTCAACGGCGCCAAGCGGGTCATCGTCCTCATGGAGCACGTCGCCCGCGACGGGTCCTACAAGATCGTCGAGGAGTGCTCGCTGCCCTACACCGGCCGCGGCTGCGTGCAGCGGATCATCACTGACCTCTGCGTCCTCGACATCCTTCCTGCCTCAGAAGGTGGGGGACTGAAGCTCGTCGAGCTCGCCCCGGACGTGACCGAGGACGAGGTCCGCGAGAAGACCGAGCCCCCGGTGTCATGAGCCGGGTGCTGCGCAAGCTGGGCTTCCTGACGATCGGGCTGTTCGACGGCGCCGACCCCGGCCCGGGCCACGAGTCGACGCTGGCGATCATCGAGCTCGGAGAGCAGCTGGGCTTCGACAGCGCGTGGCTGCGGCACCGGCACCTGCAGTACGGCATCTCGTCGCCGGTCGCGGTCCTCGCGGCCGCCAGCCAGCGCACCAGCCGGATCGAGCTCGGCACCGCGGTAATCCCGGTCGGCTGGGAGAACCCGCTCCGTCTCGCCGAGGACCTGGCAACCGTCGACGTCCTGTCCGGTGGCCGGCTCAACCCCGGCCTCAGCGTCGGCCCGCCGATGCGGTGGGACGACGTGAAGGAGGCGCTCTACCCCGACACGGCCGACGCCGAGGACTTCTCCTACGCGCGGATCGAGCGGCTGCTGTCCTTCGTGCGCGGCGAGACGGCATCGGGGTTCAAGGGGACCGCCGGGATCGAGGAGTTCTCGGACCGGGTCGAGCCGCACTCGCCGGGCCTCGCGTCCCGGCTCTGGTACGGCGGCGCGAGCACCCGGTCGGCGCAGTGGGCCGGCGAGCACGGGCTCAACTTCCTGACCAGCAGCGTCGTCAAGGCCGAGGACGACGGGCCGACGGACTTCGCCGAGATCCAGCTCGGCCACGTGCGCACCTTCCGCGCCCACCACCCGGCCGGCGACGCCGCCCGGGTCTCGCAGGGCCTCGTCGTCATCCCGACCGACACCGCCACCAGTGAGCAGCGCGCCAAGTACGCGGCGTACGTCGAGTCCCGCCTGCCGCGCACCCGCGAGCCGCAGGGCCCGGCCCGGATGGTGTTCAGCCCCGACCTGGTCGGCACGTCCGCCGAGCTCGCGGAGCAGCTGCACGCGCACGCGGCCTACCGCGAGATCGACGAGGTCGCCTTCGCGCTGCCGTTCTCGTTCGAGCACGCCGACTACGTGCAGATCCTCACCGACCTGGCGACCCGGCTCGGCCCGGCGCTCGGCTGGGCGCCGGGCTCGATGTCACGTCCGTGACGGGCTGTCTCGTCCTAGGGGCATGAACACGACAACACACACCGTGGCGACGGGGGTGCTCACCGCGTCGGCGCTCTACGTCGGCGGGTGGGCCGCGCTCGCGCCACGGTCCTTCTACGACAGCTTCCCCGGCCTGAACCGCATGTGGGTCGGCGGTGACGGCCCCTACAACGAGCACCTCGTGCGTGACGTCGGCGGTCTCTACCTGGCCCTGGCGGTCGCCGGTGTCCTCGCCGTCGCGTGGCGCGAGCGGCGTACGACGTTGCTGCTCGGCGCCGCGTGGACGACCTTCTCGTTCCTGCACCTGGGCTACCACCTCCATCACCTCGCCGACCTCGAGGCGATCGACGTCGTCGGCAACGTGGTGGCACTGGGTGGGACCCTGGTCCTCGCCGTGCTCCTGCTGGTGCCGGCGCGGACCGAGCGGCGGACGGAGGTGGCGGCATGAGGATCGCCGTTGCCGGCGGCACCGGCCTGGTCGGCGCGATGATCGTCGACGCCGCCCGCGAGCGCGGCCACGACGTCGTCGTCCTCGCCCGGTCGGCGGGCGTCGACCTGACGACCGGCACGGGTCTCGTCGAGCGGCTGACCGGTGTCGGTGCGGTCATCGACGCGACCAACGTGACGACCCAGAAGCGCGAGGACGCCGAGGCGTTCTTCGGCGGCGTCACCCGCACCCTCCTGACCGCGGAGGTCGAGGCGGGCGTCGGTCACCACGTCCTCCTCTCGATCGTCGGCATCGACGACGTCGACACCGGCTACTACGCCGGGAAGCGGCTCCAGGAGCGGCTGGTGGCCGAGGGACCGGTCCCGTGGTCGGTGCTGCGGGCGACGCAGTTCCACGAGTTCGCCGAGCAGGCGCTGGGCTTCGTGCGGGTCGGGCCGTTCTCGTTGGTCCCGCGGATGCTCAGCCAGCCGGTGGCAGCGCGCGAGGTCGCGCAGGCGCTGGTGCAGATCGCCGAGGGAGGGCCCGTCGGTCGTGCGCCCGACCTCGCCGGACCGGAGCGGCTGCAGATGGTCGACCTCGCTCGACGGGTGTCCTCGGCGCGCGGTCTCGGTCGCCGGGTCGTGCCGGTGCGGATGCCGGGAGCGGCTGGCAGGGCGATGCGCTCGGGTGCCCTCGTCCCGGAGGTGGACGGCCCGCGCGGCCAGGTCACCTTCGAGGAGTGGCTGGCGGGGTCGTGAGCGACGAGACCGAGCTCGCGACGGCGTACGACGCGGAGCGACCGCGGCTGGTCCGGGTCGCCTACGCGATCCTCGGCAGCCAGGTCGAGGCCGAGGACGTCGTGGCTGACTGCTGGCTGCGGCTGGTCGTCGCCGACGAGCGCGACCCGGTCCGCGACGTCGGTGCCTGGGCGACCGTGACGGTCGCCCGGGCGGCGCTCGACGTGCTCCGGTCGGCACGGGTGCGGCGCGAGACGTACGTCGGGCCCTGGCTCCCGGAGCCGGTCGTGGCAGCCGTACCGGACGCCGCCGACCGGGTGAGCCTCGACGACTCGGTCCGCTACGCCCTGCTCGTCGCGCTCGAGCGGCTCACCCCGGCCGAGCGGACGGCCTGGGTCCTGCACGACATCTTCGAGCTGCCCTTCGCCGACGTGGCCGACGCGGTCGGTCGCACGCCCGAGGCGGTGCGCCAGCTCGCCCGCCGGGCACGGCAGCACGTCGCCGCGGGGACGCCGAGGGTCTCGGTCGATTCGGGCACCCACGACCGGGTCGTGGGTGCCTTCCTCGGCGCTGCCGCCGGCGGCGACCTGGCCGGCCTGGTGCGGCAGCTCGACCCGGCGGTCGTGCTCACCAGCGACGGCGGCGGCGTCGTCAACGCTGCGCGCCGACCGGTCCTCGGGCCGGACCGGGTGGCCCGGTTCATGGCTGGCGTCACTCGCAAGCCTGGACGCGCCGAGATCGTGGACGTCAACGGCCGCACCGGTGTCGCGTTCTACGACGGGGACCGACTCGACTCGGTGCTGTCGTTCACCGTCGACGGCGAGCTGATCACGCGCATCGACATCATCCGCGCGCCGGAGAAGCTCCGGTCCGCGAGGCCGTGAGCACGCCGACCACGGCGATGCCGGCGGCGAGGACGAACACGGCCACGAACGGGTCGGCACCGAAGCGGTCCGCGATCCCGAAGACGATGCCCGAGAGCGACAGCGAGAGCGCGCCGCCGAGCGAGTCGGCGATCGACAACGCCGAGGAGTTGAAGCCGCGGTCGGCGTCGGTCGACGCGGCCAGCATCGCGACGCCGGTGCGCGGGTAGCCGAAGCCCATCCCGGCGCCGGCGACGACGTACGCCGCGATCGCGAGCACCGGCGAGACGTCGCCGATCACGACGAGGGTCAGCGCGACCGTGCCGACGAGGACGAGCGCCGTGCCCCAGCGCATCGCGGCGACGTCGGAGACCCGGGGCCCGAGCCGGGACTGGACCTGGCTGGAGCCCGCCCAGACGAGGCCGACCGCGGTCAGCGCGAGGCCGGCCGTGCCGGGGGAGAGGCCCCAGTGGTCCTGGAGCACGAAGACGATGTAGGCCTCGGCGCAGAAGAAGGACGCGCTCAGTAGGCCGCGGGTGCCGATCACGGCGGGCAGTCCGCGCCGCGCGACCAGGGACCCCTGGGGGAGCAGCCGGCGCAGGGACAGGACCACGACGCCGAGGGCGAGCACCGCGAGCAGGCCGATCGCACCGCGGTGCGAGCCGACGAGCTCCAGGCCGAGGACGGCGGTCGCACCGATCACCGCCCAGACCAGTCGCGAGCGCGGGGTCTCGTCGTGCCCGCCGCGGGCCTCGAGCCCGCGCAGCGCGGGCAGGATCAGCAGCGTGGCCGCCCCGACGAGGAGGACCACGCCGAGGAACACCCAGCGCCAGCCGAGGGCGTGCGCCACGAACGCCGCCAGCGCCGGCCCGAACAGCGACGGGAGCACCCAGGCCGCGGCGAAGCTGGCGAACACGGCGGGTTGCAGGACCGCGGGGAAGACCAGCCCCACCACGACGTACAGGCAGACGGTCATCGCGCCGCCGCCGAGCCCCTGGAGCACCCGGCCGGCGACCAGCACCTCCATCGACGGAGCGGTGCCGCAGACGACCAGGCCGAGCGCGAAGAGCACGAGGGCCACGGTCAGCGGGCCGACCGGGCCGTGCCGGTCGCTGCGAGCCCCGGCCGCGACCATGCCGACGACGCCGCTGGCCAGCGGTGCCGCGAACGACAGCGCGTAGAGCCCGACCCCGTCGAGCTCGCGGGCGACCGACGGCATCACGGTCGTCACCGCGGTGGCCTCGAACGCCGAGAACGCGACCAGCGCGAACATGCCGACCGTGGTCGCGGCGTACGCCGGCGAGAGCAGCCGGGGGCGCGGTTCGACGGGCGGGGCGGTCAGGGTCACGAGGGTGACGGTAGGACTTCAACTCCGGTTGAGGTCAACTCGATAACCCTCGATAACCTCAGTCGCATGACCGACCGCCTCGCGACCTATCACTCCCTCTGCGTGGACGCCCTCGACGTCCCGGTGATCGCCGGGTTCTGGGCGGGTGTCCTGGGCGGTGAGGTGACCCACCGCAACGACGGCGTCGCCTTCATCACCGGCCGGACCCCGCGCCACACGGTCTGGGTCAACCCGGTGCCGGAGCCGGTGACCGTGAAGCAGCGCGTGCACCTCGACGTGCACACCGACGATGTCGAGGACGTGCTCGCTCTCGGGGCGACGCCGCTCGACCTGCGGTCGTTCCGGTGGAAGGTCCTGCGCGACCCGGAGGGCGGCGAGCTCTGCGCCTTCGAGCGCGAGCAGGTGCCGGAGGACCGCCTCTACGAGGTCGTCGTCGACTGCGCCGACCCGCAGTCGCTGGCGACCTGGTGGGCCGGCTTGATCGGCGGGCGGTGCGAGTACGACGCCGAGCACGGCTGGGCCGGCATCGAGGAGATCCCCGAGGCGCCGTTCGCCTACCTCGTCTTCGTGCCGGTGCCCGAGCCCAAGACGGTCAAGAACCGGATCCACCTCGACGTCACCACCCGCGACCTCGAGGCGATCGTCGCGGCCGGGGCGACCGTGCTCCGGGCCCAGGACGACGAGATCGGCTGGACCGTGCTGGCCGACCCGGAGGGCAACGAGTTCTGCGCCTTCCTCGCGTCATAGGAGCGCCGCATCGCCGTCCCTCGTGTGATGTCCGAGGAACCTTCCCCGCTGCACCACCTCGTCGAGGCCATCCGCGAGCTCCCCGAGCAGCTGCGGCTCGTTGTCGAGGGCTACTTCGTCGAACGCCGGTCCGTGGCCGAGCTGGCCGCCGAGCTCGGGGCCACCGTCGCCCAGGTCGTGCAGCTGCGCGCCGAGGCGCTCGTGCGGCTCCGCGACGCCGTCGTACCCCCTCCGGCCGGGAAGGTCCCGAGGCGTCGTGGCATCCGGACGGCGAGGCCGCGACGCCGCTGCGTCGGTCGCCCCGGTCGGCGGACCCAGCCTCACGAGTAGGGTGCGAGCCATGACCAAGTGGGAGTACCTGACCGCGCCGATCCTCACGCATGCGGCCAAGCAGATCCTGGACAACTTCGGGGCCGACGGGTGGGAGCTCGTGCAGGTCGCGCCGGGCATGAACCCGGAGAACCTCGTCGGCTACTTCAAGCGACCCCTCCAGTGAGCGCGCCGGAGGATCGGCTGGCCGAGCTCGGGCTGTCCGTGCCCGAGGTGGCCAAGCCGGTGGCGGCGTACGTCCCGGCCGTCGTGTCGGGTGACCTGGTCTTCACCTCGGGCCAGCTGCCGATGCGCAGCGGCGAGCTCATGGTGACCGGCAAGGTCGGTGGCGAGGTGAGTGCCGAGGAGGCGACGGAGTGCGCGCAGCAGTGCGTGCTCAACGCGATCGCCGCGGTGAAGTCCGTCGTCGGTGACCTCGACCGTGTCGTGCAGGTCGTCAAGGTGGTCGCCTTCATCGCGTCGACCCCCGACTTCACCGGGCAGCCGCAGGTCGCGAACGGCGCCTCCGAGCTGCTCGGCAAGGTCTTCGGCGACGCGGGAGTGCACGCGAGGTCCGCCGTCGGCGTACCCGTGCTGCCGCTCGACGCGCCCGTCGAGGTCGAGCTGATCGTCCGCACAGCTTCATGAGGATCCCGCTTCCTCCGGTGCCGCTGCCGGAGTCGCTGGTCGACGCCGCCCGGGAGTTCGCCGACGGCACCAAAACGCCGGCCGAGCCCCGCAACGCCGCCACCGTGATCCTGATGCGGCCCTCCGCTGACGGTCCCGAGGTCTACTACATGCGCCGCCAGGTCTCGATGGACTTCGCCGGGGGGATGTGCGTCTTTCCCGGGGGTGGCGTCGACCCCCGCGACTTCGACTCGACGGTCTCCTGGGCGGGTCCGTCGCCGGCCGAGTGGGCCGCGCGGCTGGGCTGCGACGAGGAGACCGCCCGGGCGCTCGTGTGCGCCGCCGTGCGCGAGACCTTCGAGGAGGCGGGCGTCCTGCTCGCCGGTACGTCGTCCTCGGACGTCGTCGCCGACACGACCGCCGACGACTGGGAGGCCGACCGGACCGCCCTCGAGTCGCGTGAGCTGTCGCTGACCGACTTCCTCAACCGGCGCGGGCTGGTGCTGCGCACCGACCTGCTCGGTGTCTGGGACGCCTGGCTGACCCCCATCTTCGAGCCGCGGCGCTACCGCACCTGGTTCTTCGTCGCGTCGCTGCCGACCGGGCAGGTGACCCGCGACGTGTCGTCCGAGTCGTCGTCGGTCAGCTGGCTGCCCGCACGGATCGCCGCCCAGCAGGCCGACGCCGGCGAGCTGGCGCTGATGCCCCCGACGTACCTCACCTCGATGGAGGTCGGCGAGCACTCCTCGCCCGAGGAGGTGCTCTCCGTGGCCGCATCGCGCTCGGTCGAGGTGTTCACGCCGTCGGTGGAGCCGCTCGGCGAGGGCTGGACGCTGTCGATGCCGGACCGGCTGCGGCCGCTCGTCGCCGCACGGCGGCGGGTGTGAACGCCTGGACCGGGGGGACCTTCGGCGAGCGCGGACGCTGCCTGCTCGCCCCCAACCCCGGGATGATGACGCTCGACGGTACCAACACCTGGGTGCTCCAGGAGCCGGGCGCCTCGGCCAGCATCGTGGTCGACCCCGGCCCGATCGAGGACGGTCACCTGGAGCGGATCACCGCCGAGACCGGTGACGTCGGGCTGGTGCTGCTGACCCACCACCACTTCGACCACGCGGAGGTCGCCGTGGAGTTCGCGCGGCGCAAGGGGTGCGCCGTACGCGCCCTGGACCCGGCGTACTGCCTGGACGCGCCGCCCCTGGTCGACGGCGAGCTGCTCGACGTCGACGGGCTGTCGGTGCGGGTCGTCACGACGCCGGGCCACACCGCCGACTCGATCTCGCTCGTGCTCCCCGGCGACGGGGCGCTGCTGACCGGTGACATGGTGCTCGGTCGCGGCACGACCGTCGTCGCCCACCCGGACGGGCAGCTCGGCTCGTACTTCGCCTCGATCGAGCGGATGCGTGCGCTCGTCCTGGCCGGCGAGGTGCGCACGCTCTGGCCGGCGCACGGCCCGGTCCTCGACGACGCCCTCGGCGTGCTCGACTTCTACCTGGCCCACCGCCGCGAGCGGCTGGCCCAGGTGGAGTCCGCCGTCCGCGAGCTCGGCGTCACGCTGACCGCCGAGTCGGCCGAGGACGAGACGCTGCCCCGCCGGGTCGTCGAGGTCGTCTACGCCGACGTCGATGAGTCGCTCTGGGGTGCCGCCGAGTGGTCGGTCCGCGCCCAGCTCGCCCACCTCGCCACTCGTTGAGTCGAGAGTTCCGTCGGTCGAATCGAGAGTTCCGTCGGCCGGAACTCTCGATTCACACGACGGAAGTCTCGATTCGACCTAGCGGGCGCGGCGGGAGAGTCGTTCGACGTCCATGATCACGACCGAGCGGGGCTCGAGGCGCAGCCAGCCGCGCGACGCGAAGTCGGCGAGCGCCTTGTTGACCGTCTCGCGGGAGGCGCCGACCAGCTGGGCGAGCTCCTCCTGGGTGAGGTCGTGGTGGACGTGGACGCCGTCGTCGGCGGTGCGGCCGAAGCGGTCGGCGAGGTCGAGCAGCGCCTTGGCGACGCGGCCGGGCACGTCGGAGAACACCAGGTCGGCGACCACGTCGTTGGCCTTGCGGAGCCGGCCGGCGAGCTGGGTGAGCAGGCCGCGGGCGACGACCGGGCGGCCCTCGAGCCAGCGCAGCAGGTCCTCGTGGGAGAGCGACGCGAACGTCACGTCGGTCACCGCGGTCACCGTCGCCGAGCGCGGGCCCGGGTCGAAGAGCGAGAGCTCACCGAACATCTGGCCGGGGCCGAGGATGGCGAGCAGGTTCTCGCGGCCGTCGGACGAGGTCCGGCCGAGCTTCACCTTGCCGTCGAGGACGATGTAGAGCTTGTCGCCGGAGTCGCCCTCGTGGAACAGCACGTCCCCGCGGCGCATCCGCGACTCGGCCATCGAGGCGCGCAGTGCGGTGGCCGCTTCGTCGTCGAGCGCGCTGAACAGCGGCGCCTGACGGAGTACGTCGTTGTCCACGGATCCTCCTCGTGAGATGTCCCCGCACGCACACGGGTTCCGCGCTGATCCTAACCAGTGGGAAAGGTCACAGGCACCATCAGGTCCCACGACGCTCCGACAAGTCGCCCCGGACACCGAATCGGTGGTGTCGGTGAGCCGCCGTACTCTTGGCCCGTGCCAGACGCGTCCACGACCGGGTCCACCACCGGGGAGACCCGCACCGGGCTCGTCCGTCGCGCTCGCAAGATCGACCGGATGCTCGGTGAGACCTACCCCGATGCGCGCTGCGAGCTCGACTTCGACGACCCGTTCCAGCTGCTCGTCGTGACCGTCCTGTCGGCCCAGACCACCGACAAGCGGGTCAACGCGGTCCGGCCCACGCTCTTCGCCGCCTATCCCGACGCCCCGGCGATGGCCGCCGCCGACCGCGCCACGCTCGAGGGCATCATCGGTCCGCTCGGCTTCTTCCGCGCCAAGACCGAGTCGCTGCTCAAGCTCAGCGCCGCTCTGGTCGCCGACCACGGCGGGCAGGTGCCGCCCCGTCTCGACGACCTGGTCAAGCTCCCGGGCGTCGGCCGCAAGACCGCCAACGTCGTCCTCGGCAACGCCTTCGACATCCCCGGCATCACCGTCGACACCCACTTCGGCCGGCTCTCGCGCCGCTTCCGCTGGACCGAGGAGACCGACCCGGTCAAGGTCGAGCACGCCGTCGGCGCCCTCTTCGAGAAGCGCGACTGGACGATGCTCAGTCACCACCTGATCTGGCACGGCCGCCGCGTCTGCCACGCGCAGAAGCCCGCGTGCGGCGCCTGCCCCGTCGCGAAGTGGTGCCCGTCGTACGGCGAGGGGCCGACCGACCCCGAGGCCGCGGCCAAGCTGGTGAAGACCGAGGGCAGAGCATGAGGCGTCTGCTTCCGGCCGCGCTCGCCGTGGCCCTGCTGGTCCTGTCCGGCTGCACCTCCGACCCGGTCTCGTCCCCCGGCGAGGCGAAGGTCGACGTCGACACCCCCGCGCTCCGCGAGATCAAGAAGGCCGCCGGCATCGACGACTGCCGGCCCGGCACGGCCACCGACGGCGGGCTGCCCGACGTCACCCTGCCCTGCCTCGGCGGCGGTCCCGACGTGGATCTCTCGACCCTCCAGGGCCCGATGGTCGTCAACCTGTGGCAGTCCTTCTGCAAGCCCTGCCTCAAGGAGATGCCGGCGCTGCAGGAGTTCAGCGAGAAGTACGGCGACCAGGTGCCGGTCATCGGCATCGACTCGACAGACGTGCAGCCGCAGGCGGCGCTGGAGTTCGCGAAGAAGCTCGGGGTCACCTACCCCCTGCTCGCCGACCCCGGCGGCGACCTGAGCGCGCAGGACCCCTTCCCGATCATCCGCGGCTACCCCTACCTCATGTTCATCGACGCCGACGGCGACGCCACCTTCCGCAAGTTCGGCGGCGTGGCGTCGTACGACGAGCTGGTCGGCCTGGTCAACGAGCACCTCGGGACCGATCTGTGATCCCCGACTGGCTGCAGCCGGTCGAGCAGGCGGCCCGCGACATCCGCGCCGACGACCTGACCCGCTTCACGCCTCCGCCGGGCGGCGACGCGCGCCCGGGCGCCGTCCTGATGCTCTTCGGCGAGGGCCCGAACGGGGGTGAGCTGCTGCTCACCGAGCGCGCTCACGACATGCGTTCCCACCCGGGACAGGTCTCCTTCCCCGGCGGGTCGCTGGACGAGGGCGAGGACGTGGTCGAGGCTGCGCTGCGTGAGGCGGAGGAAGAGGTCGGTGTCGAGCCGGGCTCGGTCGAGGTGTTCGGCCGGTTGCCCGAGCTCTGGCTGCCGCCGTCCAACTTCGCGGTCACCCCGGTGCTCGGCTGGTGGCGCGAGCCCGCGGACGTGTCGGTCGTGAGCCGTGCGGAGGTCCACGCCATCCACCACGTCGCTCTCGCCGACCTGATCGACCCGGACAACCGGGTCACCGTCGAGCTGCCCGGTGGTGCCTACCGCAGCCCCGGGTTCCTGATCGGGCCCGATCGCGACGTGATCCTGTGGGGCTTCACCGGCGGCATCATCGCCCGCCTGCTCGACTTCCTCGGCTGGTCGAAGCCCTGGGACGAGTCGCGGGTCCGCGACCTGCCGGCCTACATGTTCTCCGGCGCGGAGCGCCGGCCCCGCGGCGACCTGCTCGACATCGAGGACGACACGTGAACCTCCTCGACTGGCTGCTCGTCGTCCTCGTCCTCGCCTACGCCCTCTCGGGCTACTGGCAGGGCTTCATCACCGGTGTCTTCGCGACCACCGGGCTGCTGCTCGGTGGTCTCTTCGGCGTGTGGCTGGCGCCGATCGCGCTCGGCGACGCCAACCCGTCGCTGCTCGTCTCGCTCGGTGCCCTCTTCATCGTGATCCTCGCCGCGTCGCTCGGGCAGGCGGTCTTCCAGTTCGCCGGCTCCCGGATCCGCGAGAAGATCACCTGGCAGCCGGTCCGCGCCCTCGACGCGGTCGGCGGTGCCGCGCTCAGTGCCCTCGCCGTGCTGATCGTCGCCTGGGCGCTCGGCGTCGCGGTCTCCGGCTCGCGCATCGGCGGCATCACCCCGCTGGTGCGCAACTCGACCGTGCTGGCCCACGTCAACGAGGCGATGCCCGCCTCCGCCGGAGGCGCCCTGCAGGCCTTCAACGACGTGGTCGGCACCAGCTTCTTCCCGCGCTACCTCGAGCCGTTCGCGCCCGAGCGGATCGTCGAGGTCGGCCCGGGACCCAAGCGACTCCTGCACGATCCCGACGTCGAGCGCGCGGCCGCGAGCGTGATGAAGGTCCGCGGCAGCAACTCCTGCGGCAGGGGGGTCGAGGGCTCGGGCTTCCTGTACGCCGACAACCGGCTGATGACCAACGCCCACGTCGTCGCCGGCGTCGAGGACCCCGAGATCATCGTCGGCGACAGCTCGGTCCCGGCCGAGGTCGTCTACTACAACCCCGACATCGACGTCGCCGTGCTGTCCTTCGACAGCGGTGACAGCCCCACCCTCCAGTTCGACCTGACGGCCAAGGCGCCCGACGGGGTCGCGGTCCTGGGCTACCCCGAGGACGGCCCGTACGACGTGCAGCCGGCCCGGATCCGCTCGGAGCAGCGGCTCCGGTCGCCCAACATCTACGGCGACGGCGCGGTGATCCGCGAGGTGTTCTCGCTGCGTGGCCTGATCCGGCCGGGCAACTCCGGTGGCCCGCTGCTCACCTCGGCGGGCGACGTCGCCGGCGTCGTGTTCGCCGCGTCGGTCACCGACCGCGAGACGGGCTACGCGCTGACGGCCGACCAGGTCCGGGCCAGCGCCGCAGCGGGCGTGACCAGCTCCGACCAGGTCGACACGGGCGACTGCGCCGGGTGAGATCGGCGAAGCCGCGACCGCGCGTCGAGATCCCGTGAGCCGAGAAGCAGGCGTCGCTGAGCGCGGCTAGCTCGCGTGCTTGCCCTTGAGGGCCGGCGGGATGGCCTTGCCCTGCTCGATCGCCCGCTCGGGCGCGCGGACCTGCTTCACCTTGCGGATGCCGATGTAGACCATCAGGGCGGCGAGCAGCACGTAGAAGCCGAAGACGATCAGGAACGCCCAGTGCAGGGCGAGGCCCTCACCGTTCCAGTTGATGAAGTAGGCGATCGAGACCGAGAGCATGATGATCGCGAGGACCAGGATGAAGGCCGCACCGGCGAACAGGCCGATGCCGACGCCGCCGGCCCGGACGCTGACCTTCAGCTCGGACTTCGCGAGCTGGATCTCCTTCTGGACCAGGCTCGACAGGTCACGGCTCGCGTCACTGACCAGGCGGCCGATGGTGGGATCTTCGTCTCGGACCTGGTTGCTCGACATGCGCGCCACCCTACAGAATCGTCAGCCCGGGCTGTCGCCGCGGCCGTAGACGTCCGGTACCCCGTCCTGGTCGTCGTCACGCTCCTCGACCTCGCGGATCCGGCGGTAGTCCCGGTTGCGCAGTCGCAGCACGACGGTCGCCAGCAGCGCCGCCACCAGCGAGCCGACCAGCACGCCCACCTTGGCGTGGTCGTCGGCGGTCGTGCCGGTGCCGAAGGCGAGCTCGCCGATCAGCAGCGAGACCGTGAAGCCGACCCCGGCCAGGATCGACAGGCCGACCACGTCCACCCAGCTCAGCTCGTCGTCGAGGTCGGCGTGGGTGAAGGTCGCGAGCAGCCAGGTCGACCCGGTGATGCCGATCGTCTTGCCGAGCACCAGGCCGCAGATGATGCCGAGCGCGATCTTGTCGCTCAGCGCGTCGCCCAGCCCGTCCAGCCCCCCGACGTACACGCCGGCGGCGAAGAACGCGAAGACGGGTACGGCGAAGCCGGCAGAGATCGGCCGGACCAGGTGCTCGAGGTGCTCGGCGAGGCCAGGCCCCGGCTCACCGTCGGCACGCCGTACGGGGACCGTGAAGGCCAGCAGCACACCAGCGACCGTCGCGTGCACACCGGAGGCGTGCACCAGGTCCCACGCCACGAGGGCCAGGGGCAGCAGCAGCCAGGCGCGGTAGATGCGGCGCTGCGCCAGGAACCCGAACGCCGCGATCGGCACCAGTGCGAGCAGCAGGTAGGGGAGGTCGACGTCCTCGGTGTAGAAGATCGCGATGATGGTGATCGCGAGGAGGTCGTCGACCACGGCCAGCGTGAGTAGGAAGGTGCGCAGCCCCGCGGGCAGGTGCGTGCTGATCACGGCGAGGATCGCGAGGGCGAAGGCGATGTCCGTCGCGGTCGGGACCGCCCAGCCGATCAGGTTGTCGGTGCCGAGGTTCCACACCACGAAGATGACCGCCGGCATCGCCATGCCGCCGACCGCAGCGGCGACCGGCAACGCCGCCCGTCGCGGGTCGCGCAGGTCGCCGGCGACGAACTCACGCTTGAGCTCGAGACCGGCCACGAAGAAGAAGATGGCGAGCAGGCCGTCGGCCGCCCATCCACCGATCGACAGGTCCAGGTGGAGGGCATGGGGTCCGACGACGGTGTCGCGCAGCGTGAAGTAGGCGTCGCGCCACGGGCTGTTCGCCCAGACCAGCGCGGTCCCGGCGGCCATGATCAGCAGCAGACCGCCGGTCGTCTCCGCGCGCAGGATCTCGGCGGTCCGTGACGTCTCGAGCCAGGAGCCACGGGCGAAGAGCCGGCTCTGGTGCTTCGGCAGGCTCAACGTGCGCTCCTCGGGGTCGACGAAAGAATGCCGACCAGACTTCCCGGCGCACCGGAGGAGAGCCTACAAGCAGGGTCAGAGCGGGTTCTTCGGGAGCGAGTAGTGGACGTTCTTCTGCTCGCCGCCCTTCACGTAGGTCACCCCGAGGCGGGTGAACATCGGGCCGCTCCTGGTCTCGACGACCCGGTAGAGACGGAAGGTCGCCTGGTAGGAGTGGACCGTGCCCGCGGAGCAGCTGGGGTCGCAGTCGTTCATGTGCAGCCGGCCGCTGCCCCACGCCACCTGGTGGCCCCACGACCCGTAGCGCTTGATGACCGCCCACACGTTGCCGTCGGCGCAGAAGGGTACGACGGTGCGCGGCTCGACCTTGCGGTGGACGCAGTCGGCGATGACGCGGGTCTGCGGCTCGGCGGGAGCAGCGGTGGCGCTGGCAGGGAGCGCGGCGACGGTGGCGGCCAGGACGAAGGCCGCGCTGGCGAGGCTACGGAAACGGTCCATGCGCACATCAGACACCCGGGACGCCCCGCGTGGGGCGTCCCGGGAAGTAAAGAGTCTCAGTCCTCGCCGGAGCCCGAGCTCTCCTTGTCCTTGATCAGGTCCATGACCGTGGAGTCGGCCAGGGTCGTGACGTCACCGACCTCGCGGTGCTCGGCGACGTCCTTGAGCAGGCGCCGCATGATCTTGCCGGAGCGGGTCTTCGGGAGCTCGGGGACGATCATGATCTGCCGCGGCGTCGCGATCGGGCCGATCTCCTTGCGGACGTGGTCGCGCAGCTCCTTGACGATGTCCTCGCCCCCGTCGCCGGCCTCCTCGCGCAGGATCACGAAGGCGCAGACGGCCTGGCCGGTGTCCTCGTCCTTGGCGCCGACGACCGCGGCCTCCGCGACCTTCGGGTGGGACACGAGCGCCGACTCGATCTCGGTGGTGGAGAGGCGGTGGCCCGAGACGTTCATGACGTCGTCGACCCGGCCGAGCACCCAGATGTCGCCGTCGTCGTCCTTCTTCGCCCCGTCGCCCGCGAAGTAGAAGCCCTCCTCGGCGAAGCGCGACCAGTAGGTGTCCTTGAAGCGCTCGTCGTCGCCCCAGATGGTGCGCAGCATCGACGGCCACGGCTTGGTCAGCACGAGGTAGCCGCCCGAGCCGTTGGGCACCGCCTCGCCCTGCTCGGTGACGACCTCGGCCGCCACGCCCGGGATGGGCGTCATGGCCGAGCCCGGCTTGCCGGCGGTCACCCCGGGCAGCGGGCTGATCATGATCGCGCCCGTCTCGGTCTGCCACCAGGTGTCGACGACCGGGGTGCGGTCGCCGCCGATGACGTGGCGGTACCAGACGTAGGCCTCGGGGTTGATCGGCTCACCGACCGATCCGAGGATCCGCAACGACGACATGTCGAAGCGGTCCGGGATCTCGCGGCCCTGCTTCATGAAGGACCGGATCGCGGTCGGCGCGGTGTAGAAGATGGTGACCTGGTAGTCCTCGATGATCTGCCACCAACGCCCGCGCTCGGGGCTGTCCGGGACACCTTCGTACATCACCTGGGTCGCGCCGTTGGCGAGCGGTCCGTAGACCATGTACGAGTGGCCGGTGACCCAGCCGATGTCGGCCGAGCACCAGTAGACGTCGGTCTCGGGCTTGAGGTCGAAGACCGCCCAGTGCGTGTACGACGTACCGACCAGGTAGCCGCCCGTCGTGTGCAGGATGCCCTTGGGCTTGCCGGTCGTGCCGGAGGTGTACATGACGTAGAGCGGGTGCTCGGCGTCGAAGAACTCGGGGGTGTGGTCGGTCGACGCGTTGGCGACGGCGTCGTGCCACCACACGTCGACCGAGTCGTCCCACGCGACGTCCTGCCCGGTCCGGCGTACGACGAGGACCTTGTCGACCGTGTGGCCCTGGGCCGCGCTCTTCTCGCGCGCCTCGTCGACCGCCGGCTTCAGGGCGGCCGCGGAGCCGCGCCGGTAGCCGCCGTCGGAGGTGATCACGACCTTGGCCTGGCAGTCGACCAGCCGTGACGAGAGCGCCTCGGAGGAGAACCCGCCGAAGATCACGGTGTGGGGAGCGCCGATCCGCGCGCAGGCCAGCATCGCGACGACGGCCTCGGGGATCATCGGCAGGTAGATCGCGACCCGGTCGCCGGTCTGCACCCCGAGCTCCGTCAGCGCGTTGGCGGCCTGCGAGACCTCGTCCTTGAGCTGCGCGTAGGTGATGTCGCGCTTGTCCTCGACCGGCTCACCGACCCAGTGCAGCGCGACCTTGTCACCACGGCCGGCCTCGACGTGCCGGTCGACGCAGTTGTACGACGCGTTGAGGCGACCGCCGACGAACCACTTCGCGAACGGCGGGTCGTCCCAGTCGAGGACCCGGTCCCACTTCTGGTCCCAGTCGAGCCGCTCGGCCTGCTCGGCCCAGAACGCCTCCGGGTCGGCGGCAGCCCGCTCGTAGGCCTCGGCCTTGAGGTTGGCGTGGTCGGCGATCTCGGCCGGCGGCTCGAACCGCCGGTCCTCCTTGAGGAGGTTGGACAGCGTCTCTTCGCTCACGATGAATCACTCCTGGGTCGAGGAACGAGTGGCACTCGCCACACTAGTCAGCGCTGCCCGACCGGGAACACCGGGCGCTTGTGGGTGAAGGCCGTGACACCGGCGAGCGAGGCGTACCACGCGGCCGCCGCCGTCGCGAGACCGAGCCAGCCGCCGATGTGGGTGAGCCCGTCGGAGGTCGCGAAGTCGCCCAGCGACAGGAAGAGGAAGGTGAGCGTCAGCAGCGCGAACACCGCGGTCAGGGCGCCGCTGAGGCGCAGTGCCCCGATGGTCATGTAGGCCGTGAAGATGCACCATGCGAGGAGGAACAGGCCCAGGCCGTTGCTCAGGTCGTCGGGCTTCACCCCGCTGAGATCGGTGTGCCCGGTGAGGTACCAGAAGGAGATCCAGAACGCGCCGTACGACGTGAACGCCGTCGCGCCGAATGTGTTGCCCTTGGCGAACTCCCACATGCCGGCGGCGAACTGGGCTGCGCCGCCGTACGCGAGCGCGAGTCCGAAGACGACTGGTTCGGCTTTGAACAGCCCGGTGTTGACGAAGCTCAGCACGAAGGTCGTCAGGGCGAAAGCCGCGAGACCGAGGGGTGCCGGGTCGGCCAGGTGACTGCCGGGAGTCGCTGGGGTCGTGGTGGTCGGGGACTGGTCGGTGCTCATCGCCTGCTCCGTTCGCGAGTCGTCCTGCGCCTACCAGGAAGCGCAGGGGAGCCCGGAGCGGTGGCGCCCGAGCGCCGGGGAATCCCGTACCCACTTGTGTGACGGGTGACACATCGCCGGAGTCGGTCAGCGGAAGCCGTTCCTCCTAGACCGGGTCAGGGTCGCCCGTCGGGTCGACCGCGGCCGGGTCGGCGAGCTGCGGCCCGCCGAGCGGGTCCCCGGACCACCCGGTCACCACCCACCCCCGGCGCGGGGAGCCCTCGAGACGGACGGCACCGGTGTTGAGCAGGCGCTGGTCGTGCGGGCCGCCGTGGCGCGAGGCGAAAGTGCGGATCGCGGCGCCGTGGCTCACCACCACCACGGTCGCGCCGTCGTGGTGCGGCTCGGTGAGTGTGCGTACGGCGGTCTCGTAGCGGTCGAAGAACGTGTGACCGTCCTCGCCGCCCGGCATCCGCGTCGCGAGGTCGCCGGCGATCCAGGCGGTCACGGTGTCGGCGTACGCCTCGATGGACTCCTCCGCGGTGTGCATCTCCAGCGACCCGGCGGTGATCTCCTCGAGGCCGTCGGTGACGACCACGTCGAGGCCGCGCGCGGTGGCGAGCGGCGCGGCCGTGAGCTGGGTGCGCAGCAACGGCGACGCGTGGACGGCCGCGATCGGCTCGGTGGTCAGGACCGGCGGGATCGCGGCCGCCTGGCGGTGCCCCAGCTCCGTCAGGGGCGCACCCGGGTGGGCGGTGTCGAGCGCGCCAGCGACGTTGGACGGCGTCTCGCCGTGGCGGACCAGGATCAGGCGCACGTGATCGGACCGCCGGTCAGCGGAAGTCGATGAGCAGCATGTCGTCCGCCGGGGGTGCCGGCTTCTCCGGGGCCTCCTCGGTGGTCACCGGCGGCGCCGACCTGACCTGCTCGACCACGACCGCTCGGCGGCACGCGGTGACGTAGGGGAGCTGCATGCCGTCCATGCCGCGGCCGTAGTCGTCGTAGAACGCGAGCACCTCGGCCAGCTTGGCCCGGCGCCCGTCCTCGTCGAGCATCGCGACGTTGGAGCGCGACAGCACCAGCTCCTGGATCGAGGTGCGATCGATCTGCTGCCAGTTCTTGAACCGCTCCTCCTCGACCTCGCCGAAGATCGTGCTCGCCCCGAGCACCTCGCTGCTGCTGACCTGGGTCATGCTGCCGATGAGCACACCCAGCTTGCGCACCCACGGGATCCGCTCGTCGCGGGTGTTGGTGACCACGGCCAGCCACCCCCCGGGCTTGAGGACGCGCGCGATCTCGGGCAGCGCCCGTTCGTGGTCGAACCAGTGGAAGGCCTGCGCGACCACCACGACGTCGTACGACGCGTCCGGTGCGGGGATCTCCTCGGCGGTGGAGCAGCTGGTGCGTACGTCGGGCAGCTTGGCCCGCAGCACGGCGAGCATCTGCTCGTCGGGGTCGGTGGCGTGCACGTCGTGGCCGAGCGCGACCAGGGTCTCGGTGAGCTTGCCGGTGCCGGCTCCCAGCTCGAGGACGGTGACCGGGTGGTCGCCGAGCGCCCAGGCCACGGCCTCGGCGGGGTAGCTCGGCCGCGCGCGGTCGTAGGCGTCGGCGACGTCGCCGAAGGAACGGGCGGGAGAGGGCTGGTCACTCATCGGGGCCACGCTACCTGCTGGGTAGCCTTCGGCTGGTGACCACGGATCCCTTGTCGGCATTGGCCTCGTTGGAGGGCGTGCCCTCGGCGTACGCCGCCGCCCGCGACGGGATCGACGTGATGCTGCGCGACCGCGGCCTGCGGCGTACCTCCCCCGAGATGACCGGCGAGAGCCTGCTCCGCGGCGCGCACGCGAGCGCGGTCCTCGAAGGGTCGACGTCGTCGCTGGCGGAGGTCCGCGACGGCGCCGGCGACGAGGTCGCTTCGGACGCGGTGCGGGTCTCGACCGAGCTGCTCGGGTTGGCGCCGACGCTGACCCGCTCGCCCCTGCAGGCCCTGGCGCGGATCCACGCGCTGGCCGCGGTGTCCCTGCCCGCCGAGCAGCGTGGCCGTCCGCGCGACGGCGACGCGGCCAGCCACCTGCGGGGCATCGGCGAGCTGATCACCGGGGCGACGACCGCACCGGCCCTGCTCCAGGCGGCGGTCGTGCACGCCGAGCTCGCCACGGCCGCTCCGTTCTCCTCCCACAACGGGCTGGTCGCCCGCGCCGCCGAACGGCTGGTACTGGTCGCGCGGGGCGTGGACGAGAAGTCGCTCGTCGTCCCCGAGGCGGGGCACCTGGCCCTGCGCGCGGCGTACGAGTCCAACCTGCGCGGCTACCGCGACGGGGGCCAGGCCGGCGTGCAGTCGTGGCTGCTCTACGCCGCGGAGGCGTACGCCGCGGGAGCCGAGGCGAGTCCCTTGCGCCGGCCCGCTGGTTGAGGAGGTCGCGCAGCAACCGTCTCGAGACCCGGTAGACGAGAGCCAACCTGGTGTGGAGATGCGAACGGCACCCGGATCTCGAGTTAAGTGGGCCGGGTGCCGCCGCTGACACGTGAGACCTGATGGGCTACCAAGCGTGCAAATTCTAACTGCTGTCCCGGGTGTGTCCCGGATGGCAAGCGCCCTCAACGAAGGGTAGATCGCCGCGTGGGTACCCGGCTCACGTGCAGGTTCTTCAGTTCTTGTCTCATGTGTACGCCGGTTCGACGCGCCCCACAACCCTTGACTTTTGGGGTTCTCGCGCGCCAGATCAGGCGCCGAGGCGACGCTTCCGGGCGTTGGCCCACAGCACCCCGCTGACGGCGACGACACCGCCGACGGCCAGGGCCGCGAGGGCCGGCTTGGCGGGCGGCAGCGGGACGCGGGCGCGCAGCGCGACCGGCTTGGTGAAGACCAGCACCGGCCAGCCGTGCGCGGCTGCGGCCCTGCGCAGCTCCTTGTCGGGGTTGACCGCGTGGGAGTGGCCGACCGCCTCGAGCATGGGGACGTCGGTGACCGAGTCGCTGTAGGCGTAGCTGCCCTCGAGGTCGTAGCCCTCGGCCTCGGCCAGCTCGCGGATCGCCCGCGCCTTCTCCTCGGCGTACGCGTAGTACTCGATGTTGCCGCTGTAGGCCCCGTCGACGATCTCCATCCGGGTCGCGATCACCCGGTCGGCGCCCAGCATGGCGGCGATCGGCTCGACGACCTCGGCACCCGACGCCGACACGATGACGACATCGCGCCCGGCGAGGCGGTGCTCCTCGATCAGGCCCACCGCCTCGTCGTACACGATCGGGTCGACCACGTTGTGGAGGGTGTCGGCGACGATCTCGCGCACCGTCGCGACGTCCCACCCGGCGCAGAGCTGCGACATGAACTGCCGCATCTTCTCCATCTGGTCGTGGTCCGCGCCGCCGACGAGGTAGACGAACTGGGCGTACGCCGAACGCAGCACCGCGCGACGGGAGATCAGGCCGCCCGCCTGGAAGGGCTTGCTGAAGGCGAGCGTGCTCGACTTGGCGATGATCGTCTTGTCGAGATCGAAGAAGGCCGCGGTCGGGCGGGACGCCATGGAGCCATCGTAGGTGGACGGACCGTCTCCCCGGCCCACCTGGCGTCCACAGGGACGTCTTGAACCCCCTTGTCCACAAGGGCTGTCGGCGAGAGCCGCGGTCGTCGGATGCTGCGGGAACCATCGATCCCATGACCGCACCTCTCTTCGTCACCCGCGACCAGTCCCTCCTCGACGAGCTCCTCCGGCTCGCCGCCGCGGCCGGGATCACCCCCGATCTCGCCGCGGACATCGGCGCTGCGCTCCGCGGCTGGTCGGCCGCGCCGCTGGTGCTCGTGGGCTCCGACGTGGCCGCCGAGCTGGCGAGCGTGTCGCCGGTCCGACGCCAGCGCGTGCACGTCGTGATGTGGGGGCGCGCGCCCGACGAGATGTTCCGGATCGCGGTCGACCTGGGTGCGGAGAGCGTGGTCGGGCTGCCCGAGTCGGAGGCCTGGTTGACCGAGGGACTCACCGATCTCGGTGACCCGCAACGCTCGGCCGGCCTCGTGATCGGGGTGGTCGGCGGCAGCGGCGGTGCGGGCGCGACCACGTTCGCGTGTGCGCTCGGGCAGCTCGCCGCGCGGCGGGGCCGGGCCGTGGTGATCGACGCCGACCCCCTGGGGCCTGGTGTCGACCGGGTCCTGGGCCTCGAGGACCGCGACGGTGTCCGGTGGGACGGCCTGTGCCAGACGACGGGGCGGCTCAGCGCTCGGTCGCTGCGCGAGGCCGTGCCTCGACGTGAGGGGCTCGGCGCCCTGACCTGGCACGCAGGTCTGCCCGGGAGCCTGCAGGCGTTCGCAGTGCGGGAGGTGCTGTCGGCCGCCCAGCGCGGCCACGACTTCGTGATCGTCGACCTGCCCCGCTCGCCCGACGCCCTGGTCGACGAGGTCGTCGCCCGGTGCGACCGCCTGCTCGTGGTGGCGGTCCCGAGCGTGGCTGGGGTGGCGTCCGCCGCCCGGATCTGTGCCCGTCACCGCGACCCCGCGGCCGTCCGGCTGGTGCTGCGCGGCAGCGGCATCGACCCGCAGGCGGTGACCCGCGCGACCCGGATCCCGGTCCTCGCGACGATGCCCGACCAGCGCGGCCTGGCCGAGGCGATCGACCTCGGGGTCGGTCCGGTCCGGTCCCGACGCGGAGCGCTCGGCCGCGCGGCGACGGAGGTGCTCGACCAGCTCGCCCTGATGCACGCCACGGCCGCATGACGGTGTCTCCGCTCGATGCCGACCTGGAGGTCGTGCGCGACCGGCTCGCGCGCAACCCGGGCGAGATCACTCCGCACCGCGTGGCCGAGGCCCTGCGTGAGACCGGGCGACCGGTTGGCGACGCGACCGTCCTCGCGGTCTACGAGACGCTGCGCCGCGACGTCGTCGGAGCGGGACCCCTCGAGCCGTTGCTGCGCACTCCCCAGGTGACCGACGTGCTCGTCAACGGACCCGACCGCGTCTACCTCGATCGCGGCGCCGGCCTCGAGCTCACCTCGGTCCGCTTCCCCGACGAGGCGGCCGTGCGCCGGCTCGCGCAGCGACTGGCCGCGCTCGGTGGGCGCCGCCTCGACGACGCGACGCCGTACGCCGATCTCCGGCTGCCCGACGGCACCCGCTTCCACTGCGTGCTGGCGCCGCTCGCTCGACCCGGCACCGTCGTGTCGCTGCGCGTCCCGCGGCGACAGGCCTTCACCCTCGAGGAGCTGGTCGCCTGCGGCACGCTCTGCGAGGAGACGGCGACGCTGCTCGACGCGGTCGTGGCCGCGCGGCTGGCCTTCCTGGTCAGCGGCGGCACCGGCTCGGGCAAGACGACCCTGCTCGCCGCGCTGCTCGCCCGGGCCGATCCCGGTGAGCGGCTGGTCCTGGTCGAGGACGCGAGCGAGCTCCGCCCCGACCATCCCCACGTCGTCGCGCTCGAGGGCCGTCCGGCCAACATCGAGGGCGCGGGCGAGGTGCCGGTCCGCACCCTGGTCCGGCAGGCGCTGCGGATGCGGCCCGACCGGCTGGTCGTCGGCGAGGTGCGGGGAGCGGAGGTGGTCGACCTCCTCGCTGCGCTCAACACCGGCCACGAGGGTGGTTGCGGCACCCTCCACGCCAACTCAGCCGTCGACGTGCCGGCCCGGGTCGAGGCGCTCGCGCTCGCCGCCGGGCTCGCCCGCGAGGCCGCACACAGCCAGCTCGCGTCCGCGGTCGACGCGGTCGTTCACCTCGCCCGTGGACCCGACGGCGTCCGTCGGGTCCGTCAGGTGGCGGTGCCCGAACGCCGGCCCGACGGCCTCGTCGCGATGGTGTCCGCACTCGACGTCGATGCCGACGGACGCACGTTCCCGGGTCCGGGCGGCCCGGCTCTCGCCGCGAGGCTGGCGCGATGACGCTCGTGGCCGTCGCCTGCGCGGCGGTCGCCGCCGCGCTCCTCGTCCGTCCGCCGGCGCGGCTCCGGAGTGGCCGTGCCGGCGGTGCGCCGCCGAGCCGGGTCGGCCTGCTGGCCCTGGCCAGCGGACCGGTGGTCGTGGCCTTGGTCGTGGCCCCGCGGCTCGGGCTGCTGGTGCTCGTGGCCGGCGGCGCTCTGGTCGCGGCGGGCGCACTGTGGCGACGTCGCCTCGCGCGCCGGTCGGCCGCCGCCGTCTCCGCCCAGGTGCTCGAGACCTGTGAGCTGCTCGCTGCCGAGCTGTCCGCCGGACAGCCGCCCGGGCAGTGCCTCGACCGGGCCGCGACGGCCTGGCCGCCGCTGGGTCCCGTCGCGGAGGCGTTCCGCGTCGGAGCCGACGTCCCCACGGCGCTGCGTGAGCTCGCCGACGATCTGGCCGGTGCGCGCGACCTCCGCGTGGTCGCGGCCGCCTGGCAGGTTGCGCACCGCACCGGCGCCGGGCTCGCCGCAGCGGTCGACCGGGTCGCGGAGTCGCTGCGCGCCGCGGGAGCGACCCGGCGCGTGGTGGCCGGCGAGCTCGCGTCTGCCCGGGCGACCGCGCGCCTGGTGGCCGGCCTTCCGGTGCTCGCCCTCGCCATGGGCTCGGGCGCCGGCGGCAATCCGTGGGGCTTCCTGCTCGGCACACCGCCCGGGTTGGCCTGCCTCGCGGGCGGTCTCGCGTTCGGGTTCGCCGGACTCTGGTGGATCGAGGCGATCGCCCGGTCCGCCGAGGAGTCCGCATGACGCCGTGGATCCCGGTCGGCTGTGCAGCCCTCGCCGCCGCCCTGCTGGTGCCGGTCCGGGTGGTGCTCACCGAGCCCCGGACGGCTGCGCCCGCGACGGAGGCACCCGGCTGGCTGCACCGCCACCGGCTGCTGTGGTGCCTGCTGGCCGGAGCCGGCGCGCTGGTCTTCGTGCAGGGCCGGGCGGGCCCGGTCGCGGGGGCGGTCGCGGGGGTGGCCGCCTGGGTGCTGATCGGGCGTGCCGAGCCGGCGCACGTGCGCGCCCGCCACGACGCCGTACGCCGCGACCTGCCGCACGTCGTCGCGCTGTTCGCCGCCACCCTGCGCGCCGGTGCGGCTCCGTCCGACGGCATCGCGCTCGTCTGTGCTGCCCTGCCGGGCGCCGCCGCCGATCGGTTGGCGGTCGTCGCTGCCCGGCTGTCGCTGGGTCTCGACCCGGTCCAGGTCTGGTCGTCGCTCGCCGACGACCCGCAGCTCGGGCGGCTCGGCCGGGCCCTCGCGCGCGCCCAGCACTCCGGAGCCCCGGTCGTCGCCGCCGTCGAGCGGCTCGGCGTCGAGCTCGAGCGCGCCGCTCGCGCCGACACCGAGGAACGCGCGCGAGCGGTCGGCGTCAAGGCCGCCGTACCCCTCGGTCTGTGCCTGCTCCCGGCCTTCGTCCTGATCGGCATCGTGCCGCTCGTCGTGGCCCTGCTCGCCAGCCTCGACCTCTAGGCACGTCGGCCCACCAACCATCCACCGGATCCCCTTGCTGCACAGGGATCCACAGCGACGGAGACCGGACCTGCGCGTCGCTGCGAGATCGCCGAGGGTCGTCGCCGACGGGCCGCATCGGGCGGCCGGCAACCAGGAGGACCCATGTCACTGCGAACGCTTCACCAGTCCCGCCGGATCGCTCGGACGGCCCGCGACGAGCGCGGCATCACGACCGCGGAGTACGCCGTCGGGACGGCAGCCGGCGCCGGCCTGGCCGGTCTGCTCTACAAGCTGCTGACCGGCGGCTTCGGCGACCAGCTGCTCAAGACGCTCTTCGACCACGTCCTCGGGCTCCTGGGCATCGGGTGAGCCCGCGACCTGCTCGCCGCCGCGACCAGCGTGGTGCCGCGACCGCCGAGCTGGCGATGGTGCTCCCCCTGCTCATCGCCGTCACGATCGGGCTCGTCTGGCTGCTCGCGGTCGGGGCGGCCCAGGTCCGCGCGGTCGACGCAGCCCGGGAGACCGCACGGGCGGTCGCGCGGGGGGACGACACCTCCGCGGCCGTCGCTCGCGGCGAGCAGGTCGCACCACCCGGGAGCCGGGTGACCGTCTCCGACGCCGGCGGTCGGGTCACCGCAGTCGTGACCGGGCGGGTCACGGGTCCGGGCGGCCTCTTCGGGGCGCTCCCCGGGGTGACGGTCTCCGCGCGAGCGGTGGCCGCGACCGAGGACTCCGGCCCATGACCCCGCGTGGGGAGCGCGGCTCCGCGGTGCCTTTCGCGATCGCCTGCATCGGCCTCGTCCTGCTGCTCGGCGCGGCGCTGGGCGTCGTCACCGCGATGGTGCACGCCCACCGGAGCGCCCAGTCCGCGGCCGACCTGGCGGCGCTGGCGGTCGCCGACGCCGTCGGCTCCGGGAGTGACCCGTGCGCTGTCGGTGCGGCGGTCGCCGCCGCCAACGAGGCGCGGCTGGTCACCTGTGCGGTGGACGGTCGCGAGGCGAGGGTCACCGTGCAGGTCGAGGGACCGCACTGGCTGGGCCAGGTCGCCGACCTGGCCGCGGAGGCGCGAGCAGGCCCGGCCTAGAGGGAGCGGTCGCCGTTCTCCTGGTTGTCCTCGCGCTCGTGGGCGTCGCGCTTGTCGAGCTTCTCCGAGAGGTCGTCGAGCCGCTTGGACTCGCGACGCTGGCGCAGGTTCCGCTTCGTGCCCCACTTCGTGAGGCTGAAGCCCCACAGGATCGCGACGCCGCTGCCCAGACCGATGAGGTAGAGCGCCAACGCGCTGGTGTCGACACCGAGCAGCTCCGCGCTGCCGTGCGAGGTGAAGACCGCCGCGACGACGGCGAGCGCACCGACCAGCATGAGAAGCAACCCCAGGACCATGTCGGAACCCTAGGGCGCGCCGAGCAGCAGGTCGAGCAGGCCGACCGCGCCTGCCTTGTCGAGCGGGTTGTTCTGGTTGCCGCACTTGGGCGACTGGATGCACGACGGGCAGCCGTCGTCGCAGGCGCAGGAGTCGATCGTGTCGCGGGTGGCGGTGAGCCACTCGCGGGCGGCCCGGAAGCCGCGCTCGGAGAACCCCGCGCCTCCCGGGTGGCCGTCGTAGACGAAGACAGTGAGCACGCCGGTGTCGGCGTGCCGGGCGGTCGAGACGCCGCCGATGTCCCAGCGGTCGCAGGTGGCGAAGAGCGGCAGCAGCCCGATCGAGCAGTGCTCGGCGGCGTGCGCCGCGCCGGGGAGGTCGGCGGTGGCGAAGCCGGCCTCGGCCAGGACGTGGTCGGGCACGGTCCACCACACCGCGGTGGTGCGCAGGGTGCGTTCGGGGAGGTCGAGCGGCTCCTCGCCGAGCACCTCTCCTCCGGGCTGTCGACGGCGGAGGTAGGACACCACCTGGTGGGTCACCTCGACCTCGCCGAGCGACAGCCGGCAGTCGCCCCACCGGGCATGCTCACGCTCCTGCGCGATCGAGATGTCCGTGATCTCCCGGGCGGTCGTCGAGTAGTCGGGCTCGGCCCGGGCGATCACCGCCACGTGCTCGTCGAGGTCGAGCGACTGGACCAGCCAGGTGTCGCCGCGGTGGACGTAGACGGCTCCCTGGTGGGCCGTCCCGTGGGCGCTGGACGCATCGACCGTGCCGATCACGCGGCCGGTGTCCGCCTCGACGAGCTGGACCGGTGCGCCCCCGGTCGAGCGGATGTCGGCGAGATCGCTGGCTCGACCGCGGTCGGTCCAGAACCACCCGCGCGGCCGGCGCCGGAGCAGGCCACCCTCGGTCAGCGCGTCGACCACCTCACGCGCCGTGGGCCCGAAGAGCGGCAGGTCGGCGTCGGTGAGCGGCAGCTCCTGGGCGGCGGCGCAGAGGTGCGGACCGAGCACGTGCGGGTTGGACGGGTCGAAGACGGTCGCCTCGACCGGCTTGCCGAGCAGCGCCTCGGGGTGGGTCACGAGGTAGGTGTCGAGCGGGTCGTCGCGCGCGACCAGGATGCCGAGGGCATCGCCGCCCGAGCGGCCGGCGCGGCCGATCTGCTGCCAGAACGCGGCACGGGTGCCCGGGAAGCCCGCCATCAGCACCGCGTCGAGCCCGCTGATGTCGATGCCGAGCTCGAGCGCGTTGGTCGCTGCCAGCCCGATCAGCTCGCCGCGCCGGAGCTGCTCCTCGATCGCGCGGCGTTCCTCGGGCAGGTAGCCACCGCGGTAGGACGCCACCCGCCCCGGCAGGGACGGGTCGACCTCCGCCAGCAGCTCGGCGGTGGTCATCGCGACCTGCTCGGCGCCACGCCGCGAGCGGATGAACGCCAGCGTGCGGACGTCCTCGGCGACCAGGTCGGCGAGCAGGTCGGCGGTCTCCGAGGAGGCAGCGCGGCGCACCGGGGCACCGTTCTCCCCGGCGTACGACGTGAACGGCGGCTCCCACAGCGCGAGCGCGACCTGGCCGCGCGGCGACCCGTCCCGGGTCACCGCGAGGACGTCGAGCCCGGTCAGCCGGTGGGCGGCGACCTCGGGCTCGGCGACGGTCGCGGAGGCGAGGACGAATGTCGGCGTCGCGCCGTACGCCGCGCACACCCGTCGCAGCCGGCGGAGCACGTGGCTGACATGGGCCCCGAAGACGCCGCGGTAGTGGTGGCACTCGTCGACCACGACGTACTGCAGCGAGCCCAGGAAGGACGCCCACCGTGCGTGGCCGGGGAGCAGCGAGCGGTGGAGCATGTCGGGATTGGTCAGGACGTACTCGCCGTGGGCCCGGGCCCAGTCGCGCTGCTCGTGGCTGCTGTCGCCGTCGTGGGTGGTCACCCGGACGTCGAGACCCAGGGAACCGATGCCGGCGAGCTGGTCCTGGGCGAGCGCCTTGGTCGGCGCGAGGTAGAGGACGGTCGCGCCGCGCCGCCCGCGCGGACCTCGGGACGTGCGGATGGCGGAGAGCGCCGGCAGCTGGTAGCCGAGGCTCTTGCCAGACGCGGTGCCGGTCGCGAGGACGACGTGCTGACCGAGGTGGGCCGTGTCCGCGGCCGTGATCTGGTGCGCCCACGGCCGGTCGACGCCGCGTTCACGGAAGGCGGCGACGACCGCGGGGTCGGCCCACTCCGGCCAGCTCGCGAGCACCGCCGGACGGGGCGGCAGGACCTCCAGGTGGCGCAGCCGGTCCTCCCGACCGGGCACCGAGGCGAGCCGGTCGACCAGGCCCGACACGCCCGGAGAGCGGGTGGGGGGTGCCGGGTTCACGCGTCCCATCCTTGCCGACCGCACCGACGCTGCGGGACCCAGGCGTGCGGTGGGGGAGGTGCACGTCGTAGTGTCCAGGGGCGCACACGAGCCGAGACTGTGGGCTACTTTGTGCGCGGGACAGTGCGAGCGTGGTTTCATTGTCCAGGCTGATGTCGGGGTGAAGACCGCGACGACCGGCCGACCGATCGAACGGCTCCGGGAGACCTAGGTGGATCTGACTCTGACGACGCGCGACGCCGGTGGCAAGACCATCGTTGCCGTCGGTGGCGAGATCGACGTCTACACGGCGCCCAAGCTGCGGGACAAGATCACCGAGCTGGTGGCCGCTGGCGTCTACGAGATCGTGATCGACATGGAGGAGGTCGAGTTCCTGGACTCGACCGGCCTCGGTGTCCTGGTCGGCGGACTCAAGAAGGTCCGCGCCCACGACGGTTCGCTGCAGCTGGTCTGCAACCAAGACCGGCTGCTGAAGATCTTCCGGATCACCGGACTCGCGAAGGTCTTCGTGATCCACGAGTCGGCCGACGCCGCGCTCGCCAGCAGCTGACCTCTCCCAGCAGCTCCTCCCACGCGTAGGTCCGTCGGACCGGCGCGTCCTCCTGCCTGCCCACACTGACGACTCGCCGTGTGGCGCGGGTCACATGTCCGTGCTCTCCCAGGCGTGCGCATGCGTAGACTCCGGCCCGTCCGTGAGATCTGCATCACTCCCAGGAGGAATCGCATGACGGGGATCAGTCCCGCAGTCGTGGACCTCACCGGAGGCAACCTCGTTCTGGTCATCGTCGTCGCACTGATCGCGCTGGGCGCGCTTGCGATGGCTGCGATGTTCCGTCAAGAGGTACTCGCCGCCGGTGAAGGCACCGACAACATGAAGAACATCGCGCAAGCGGTGCAGGAAGGCGCCAACGCCTACCTGACGCGACAGTTCCGGACGCTCGCCATCTTCGCGGCGATCGCCTTCTTCGCGTTGCTCGCACTACCTGCCGATGACGCCACGGTCCGGATCTTCCGGTCCGTCTTCTTCCTCGTCGGCGCCGGCTTCTCCGCCAGCGTGGGGTACCTCGGCATGAACCTCGCCGTGCGCGCCAACCTGCGGGTGGCTGCGGCCGCCAACGAGCAGGGCCGCGAACCCGCCATGCGGATCGGTCTGCGGACCGGCGCGATGGTCGGCATGCTCACCGTCGGCCTCGGCCTGCTCGGCGCCAGCATCGTGGTGATCTGCTTCCAGGACGAGGCGCCCAAGGTGCTCGAGGGCTTCGGCTTCGGCGCCGCGCTGCTCGCCATGTTCATGCGCGTCGGCGGCGGCATCTTCACCAAGGCTGCCGACGTCGGTGCCGACCTGGTCGGCAAGGTCGAGCAGAACATCCCCGAGGACGACCCGCGCAACGCGGCGACGATCGCCGACAACGTGGGCGACAACGTCGGCGACTGCGCCGGCATGGCGGCCGACCTCTTCGAGTCGTACGCCGTGACGCTGGTCGCCGCGCTGATCCTCGGCTCGCAGGTCTTCGGCGACAAGGGCCTGGTCTTCCCGCTGCTGATCCCCGCCATCGGCGCGCTGACCGCGGTCGCCGGTGTCTACCTCACGAACCCGAGGGTCGGCGAGAACGGCCTCACGACCATCAACCGGTCGTTCTACCTGTCCTCGGCGATCGCCGCCGTGGCGAGCGTGATCGTGTCGTTCGTATACCTGCCGAGCAGCTTCGCCGACTTCGGCCTGCTCTACGCCCGCTTCGACGGGGACCCGCGGATCATCGCCTCGAGCGCGGTGGTGATCGGCATCGTGATGTCGGCCGGGATCCTGGCCCTCACCGGCTACTACACCGGCACCGAGTACCGACCGGTCAAGGACGTCGGCAAGACGTCGCTCACCGGTGCGGCCACGGTCATCCTCTCCGGCCTCTCGGTCGGTTTCGAGTCCGCCGTCTACACGACGCTGGTCATCGGAGCGGCCGTGTTCGGGGCCTACCTGTTGGGTGGTGCGGCGCTGACCGTCTCGCTCTTCGCGGTGGCCCTCGCCGGCACCGGCCTGCTGACCACCGTCGGCGTCATCGTCGCGATGGACACCTTCGGCCCGGTATCCGACAACGCGCAGGGCATCGCGGAGATGTCGGGCGACGTGAGCCCGGAGGGCGCGCAGATCCTGACCGAGCTCGACGCGGTCGGCAACACGACCAAGGCCATCACCAAGGGCATCGCGATCGCGACGGCGGTCCTCGCAGCCACCGCGCTGTTCGGCTCCTACGCGACCTCGGTCGCCGAGGCCCTGGTCAAGGCACAGCCGTCGGCGAAGGAGAGCAACCTGCTCGACTTCGCGGTCTTCAACCCGGCCGTCCTGGTCGGCGTGCTCCTCGGTGCGGCCGTTGTCTTCATGTTCTCGGGTCTGGCGATCAACGCCGTGGCCCGGGCAGCGGGCGCGGTCGTCTACGAGGTCCGCCGCCAGTTCCGGGAGATCCCCGGGATCATGGAGGGCACCGGTCGTCCGGAGTACGGCAAGGTCGTCGACATCGTCACCAAGGACTCCCTGCGTGAGCTGATCACGCCGGGCATCCTGGCGGTGCTGGCGCCGGTCGCGGTCGGCTTCGGCCTCGGCGTCACCGCACTTGCGGGCTTCCTGGCCGGCGCGATCGGCACCGGCACCCTGATGGCCGTCTTCCTCGCCAACTCGGGCGGTGCCTGGGACAACGCGAAGAAGCTGGTCGAGGACGGCAACCACGGCGGCAAGGGCTCGGACGCCCACGCGGCCACGATCATCGGCGACACCGTCGGCGACCCGTTCAAGGACACCGCCGGCCCGGCCATCAACCCGCTCATCAAGGTGATGAACCTGGTCTCGCTGCTGATCGCCAGCGCCGTCGTCTCGATGAGCGTCGGCAAGGACCAGCACGACGTGCTCCGGGTCCTCATCGCCCTGGTCTGCGTGGCGATCATCGCCGTCGCGGTCTACATCTCCAAGCAGCGCGAGGTCATGCTCGGTGACGACGACTCCGGGTCGTCGGCACCGCCGCCGCCTCCGCCGCCGGTCGCGGAGACGGACCCGGCGCCGACGCAGCAGTTCGGGGCGCCGACCCAGCAGTAGAGATCGATCGACGACGTCGACCCGCCCGAAACTTTCGGGCGGGTCGACGTCATTTCACTTCTTCTTCGGCGGCTTCACGACCGTCAGCCTCACGACCTTCGAGCTGGCGCCTGCGACGGTCGGCGACCCGGCGTACACCGCCTTGAGCTGGTGGACCCCCGGCTTGAGTCCGCTCAGCTTCAGGGTCGAGCGGCCCTTCGAACCCGGCTTCAGCGCGACCGTCTTCAGCTTCTTCTTCCCGTCGAAGACCGTGATCGTGCCGACCGGCACCACGCCGCGAGACGCCGTGACCACCATCGTGAGCGCGGCCTTCTGCCCCTGGGCCACGGTCTTCTTCGCGAGGGTCGCGCCGACCGTCGAGGCCAGCTTGGCCACGGTCACCGACGCCGTGGTGAACTTCCCCGCCTTGTACGCCGGCCGGGTCGCCGTCACGGCCACCGCGAGCGCCCGGCCGATGTCGGCGGTGGTGACCTGATAGGTCTGGGCGACCGCACCGGAGATCGGGCTGGTGCCCCGGAACCACTGGTAGGTGTAGGTCGGCATCCCGCTGCCCTCGGCCCCGCCCGTCCACTGGCCGGGGTCGGCGGTGAGCAGCTTGCCGACCTTGCCGGTCCCGGTGATCCGGGGCTTCATCACGAACTGGATCGCGTCGCCGACCAGGGGCGTCACGGGGTCGCTCGTGAGCGTGCTGTCGGTGTAGCCCTGCTTGTGGCCGGTCACAGCGACCGCGACGGAGTGACCGAAGTCGGCGGCGACCAGCGCGTACGACGTGGTCGTGGCACCGCCGATCGGCGCGCCGTCTCGCAGCCACTGGTAGCTGTTGGTCGCGTCGGACGGGTCCCAGGTCGGGCCGCTCAGGGCGAGCGTGGTGCCGATCTTGCGGCTGCCGGTGACCGTGATGTCACCCGCGGGCGTGAGCGCCGGCTCGGTGGCCAGCGGGATGTTGAGCGCGTTGCTGACCACGGCGAGCATCGGCACGCCGGCGAGCGCTCCGGTCGCCTGGACGGCGAGCGCGTGGCCCGCGTCGTCGAGCGTCGGGACGTACGTCGGGTCGCCGGCGCCGGGGATCGGGGTGCCGTCGCGCAGCCACTGGTAGGTCGTGGTCACGCCGGGCAGGCTCCAGACCGGGGCCGTGACGGTGACCAGCTGGCCGACCGCGGCCTGGGTCGGCAGGCCCAGCCCGCTCAGGAGCGTGAGGACGTCGGTGACCTCCGTCGGCGTCGTGCCGGGCGACGAGGTGGGTGAGGTCGTCCCCGTCGGCAGGGTGGGCAGCGTGGGCAGCGTCGGCAGCCCGGTGGTCGCTCCCGAGGTCGGGGACGAGCTCGGCGACCCGGTCGGCGAGGACGTGGTCGAGGACGTCGCCGTCGGGAGCGTCGGCAGGGTGATCGTCGGCAGCGTGATGGTGGGGACCGGGAGCGGTGGCAGCCCCGCCCCGGCCGCGGCAGATGCCTGCAGCACGAGCGACGATCCCCAGGTCAGACCACCGGCGACGAGAGCCGAGACGACGACTGCGCCGACGGCGCGTGTGAGTGTCCGCATGAGCGCTGTGATGCCCGTCACGAAGCGCCGTGAATCCGCTGGCCTAGACAGGTGGAGGCGACGCCCAGCCGTCACCGTCCTAGGCTCGCACTCGTGACCCCGTCCACGATCTCGACCCTGCCGCAGCGACTCAGGGCTGCGCTGGTCATGGCGGGCTTCACGTACGACGGCGTCGCCGAGGTGCTCGGCCCGGAGGCCCACGCGGCCCTGTCGCGCAACGAGACCACGCCGGCCCTGCGGATCACCCAGGACGGCTTCCCGGTCGAGACGCTGATCCGCCTCTTCCTGCTCCAGACCCCGGTCGCGCTCGACGCCGCCGAGCGGGCGCTGCCGGGCCTGGTCGACCGCCTGGCCGTCGAGGGCTTCCTCGAGCAGACCGTCGGCGAGGTCGCGGCGCGCCTCGACGTCCGCCCGTACGCCGCCGACCGCGACCACCTCTGGGTGGTCAGCGACCTCACGCCAGGACTCGACGGCGGTCTCAGCCGGGTCAGCCCCGACCACGTGCTCGGGATCAGCTCGGCCTCCACGTCGCTGGCTCAGCTCACCCTGCGCGAGCCGGTCGGCCGGGCGCTCGACCTCGGCACCGGCTGCGGCGTCCAGGCGCTCCACCTCGCCGCCCACAGCGACCTGGTCGTCGCGACCGACGTCAACCAGCGGGCGCTGCGGCTCGCGCGGTTCAACGTCGAGCTCAACGACGTACGCACCCCGGTCGAGGTCCGCGACGGCTCGTTCTTCGACCCGGTCGCGGGTGAGCGCTTCGACCTGATCGCCACCAACCCGCCGTTCGTGATCTCCCCGGCCACGGGTGAGCGGCTCGTCTACCGCGACTCCGGCCTGCCGGGCGACCGCGTGGTCGAGGACATCGTCCGGGCCGCGCCCGACCACCTCACCGAGGGTGGCTGGTGCCAGGTCCTCGCCAACTGGGTGATCCCGGCGGGGGCGTCGTGGCAGGAGCGGCTCGGGTCCTGGGTCGCCGACGACTGCGACGCGTTCGTGGTGCAGCGCGAGGTCATCGACCCGGCGTCGTACGTCGAGCTCTGGCTGAAGGACGCCGGCCTGCACGGCTCCGCCGACTACCTGGTCCGCTACGACACCTGGCTGTCCTGGTTCGAGGACCAGGGCATCGAAGCGATCGGCTTCGGGTGGATCAACCTGCGCCGCTCCGGCGTCGCCGACCCGGCCCGCGAGTTCCTCGAGTGGCCGTACGACGTCGAGCAGCCGATCGCCCCCGCGATCGGCGACTGGGCGGTCTCGCACGACGCGCGGGTCGACCTCGGCTCCCGGTTGGTCGTGCGCTCCGACGTACGCCAGGAGACGGTCGGTGCTCCCGGCGCCGAGGACCCGGAGGCCGTGGTCCTGCGCCAGCAGCGTGGGTTGCGCCGTGCCCGTCAGGCCGACACGGTCGAGGCCGCGCTGGTCGGCGCCTGCGACGGCGAGCTCAGCGTCGGCCAGATCCTGGACGCGCTCGCGCAGCTGCTCGACCTCGACGCCGTCGAGGTGCGCGACACCTACCTGCCGGCCGTGCGCGAGCTGGTGGCCGAGGGCTTCCTCACTACTTCCTGAAGGCGATGTCGAGGTCGCTGCGCGTCGTCAGGCGTGGGTCGCTATCCCAGCGAGCCGGCGATGTCGAGAGTGTGCTTCTCGACCTCGCTGCCGAGGGTCATGTCGACCTCGAGGCGCAGCACCGGCTTCGGCGAGCAGGACGCCTCCAGCACCCGGATGGTGCCGGACTCGCCGCCCGCGGTGCTGGCGACCTCGTTGCCGTCCGTGTCGGCCATGAACAGGATCACGGGGGAGTCGTCCGTGCTGGAGTTCGCACCCTCCTCCCAGGCGTTCGGGAACGTGAAGGTCTGGTCGCCCTGGATCTTGTCGATGATGCCTTCGAAGGTGACGAACGGCTGGACGGCCCGGAGGTCCTTGTTGTCCCCGTTGTCGTCGACCGGGCCGCTCAGCTCGATCGGGCTGAACATGTAGATGTGCCCGGGCTGGTCGACGACCGACTTGCCATAGGCCTCTGCCGGCTTGCAGCTCACCGTCACGTCGTCGAAGGCGTACGTCGAGCCGTCGGGGCGGGTCATCACGAGGGTGCTGCCCTGGCCGCCGGTCGGGTCGGTCGCGATGTCGTTGCCGTCGGGGGCGTCGCCACCGCTCAGCACGAGCACGGACCCGACCAGCGCCAGGGCGGCCACGCCGCCGGCGCCGGCGGTCGCTGCTCGCCGGCGCCGACGTCGTACGACGATCCGCCGGCCGATCCGCTCGGCGGCGTCCATCGGGGGAGCGAGGCTGTCGTCCAGGCTCCGGTAGGCGGCCTGGATCTCGTCGTGGAAGGGGTCGGTGATGCTCATGCTCGGTTCACGTCCTCTCGGTCGATCAGGCGGTCGAGCACGGGTGCGTGCTCACGTGCGTGCTGGCGGAGCCGCTCGGTCCCGCGGGACAGCTGGCTCTTGACGGTTCCTTCCGAGCAGCCCATCCGCTCGGCGATGCCGCGGACGTCGAGGTCCTCGACGTAGCGCAGGGCGAGCGCCGTCCGCTGGCGCGGGCTGAGCGTCGCCAGCGCCTCGACCAGCCACGGCTCGAGCTCGCCGGTCACGTCGACCGGGGCGTCCTCCGCGGGGTGGCCGAGCAGGGGCAGCTCGCGACGCAGGCGCCGGATCCGGTCGATGTTGAGCCGCACCATCACGGTGCGGGCGTACGCCGCCGGCTCGTCGAACCGCATCCGGCCCCACCGCTCGCCCAACCGGGCGAGCGTCTCCTGGGTCAGGTCCCAGGCGTCGTGGGGGTTGGCGGTCAGGGCGTGCGCGAAGCCGAGCAACGGCCGTGTCTGCGCCGCTGCGAACTCCGCGAAGTCCTGGTGCTTCCCATCGTCCATGAATTCGGCCTCCGAGCCACCGTGATCGCCTCTCACCTACTCTGCAATGACGGGTGGCCCGCTCGAAACGTTGAGGGTCGCCGGGAATGTGTTGTTCGCCGTACGCGCTACCGTGTTCGGCCGTGGGCTCCCTCATCGGGCGCCCACCCCCCGCACAGCGAAGGAAATGACAGGTCCAGTGGCACACAAGTTGGTGATCGTCGAGTCCCCGGCGAAGGCCCGCACGATCGGCGGGTACCTCGGTCAGGGGTACGTCGTCGAGTCCTCCATCGGCCACATCCGCGACCTTCCGAACAACGCTGCGGACACTCCCGCGAAGATCAAGGACAAGCCGTGGGGCCGGCTCGCCGTCGACGTCGAGAACGGCTTCGAGCCCTACTACGTCGTGCCGCGGGACAAGAAGGCGCACATCTCCAAGCTCAAGGGCCTGCTGAAGGACGCCGACGAGCTCTACCTCGCCACCGATGAGGACCGCGAGGGCGAGGCGATCGCCTGGCACCTCCTCGACGAGCTGAAGCCGAAGGCCGGCATCCCGGTCAAGCGGATGGTCTTCCACGAGATCACCAAGCAGGCGATCCTCGACGCCGCCGACAACCCGCGCGAGCTCGACATGGACCTGGTCGAGGCGCAGGAGGCCCGCCGGATCCTCGACCGTCTCTACGGCTACGAGGTCAGCCCGGTCCTGTGGAAGAAGGTCATGTCCGGCCTGTCCGCCGGTCGCGTGCAGTCCGTCGCGACCCGGCTGGTCGTCGACAAGGAGCGCGAGCGGATGGCCTTCCGCGTCGCGTCGTACTGGGACCTCGAAGGCACCTTCGACGCGGGTGCGACCAAGGACCCCCGGATGTTCCCGGCCAAGATCCACTCGATCGACGGCGCCCGGGTCGCGAGCGGCTCCGACTTCGGCCCCGACGGGCTGCTGAAGTCGAAGAAGGACGAGCGCGTCCACCTCGACCGCCAGGAGGCCGAGGCGCTGTCGGCCGCACTGCAGGACACGACGTTCGACGTCCGCTCGGTCGAGGCCAAGCCCTACCGGCGCTCGCCGTACGCCCCGTTCCGCACGACCACCCTCCAGCAGGAGGCGAGCCGCAAGCTCGGCATGAGCGCGTCGGTCGCGATGTCGGTCGCGCAGCGGCTCTACGAGAACGGCTTCATCACCTACATGCGCACCGACTCCACCACCCTCTCCGGTGGTGCGGTCGACGCCGCGCGCTCCCAGGTGCGGGAGCTGTACGGCGCGGAGTACCTCCCCGACGCCCCGCGCACCTACGCCAGCAAGGTCAAGAACGCCCAGGAGGCGCACGAGGCGATCCGGCCCGCCGGCGAGTCCTTCCGCACCCCGGCGCAGACCGGCCTCACCGGCGAGCAGTTCCGTCTCTACGAGCTGATCTGGATGCGCACCGTCGCCTCGCAGATGAAGGACGCCGTCGGCCAGTCGGTCTCGATCCGGATCGGTGGCGCGTCCGCCGACGGTCGCGACGTCGTCTTCGGTGCGTCCGGTCGCGTCATCACGTTCCACGGTTTCCTGCGGGCGTACGTCGAGGGCACCGAGGGCGGCAAGCGCAGCGACGACGACCAGGTGCCGCTGCCCGACCTCCACGAGGGCGACGCCGTCACCGCTGCCTCGATCAGCGCCAGCGGACACGAGACCAAGCCGCCGGCCCGCTACACCGAGGCCACGCTGATCAAGGAGCTCGAGGACCGCGAGATCGGTCGCCCCTCGACGTACGCCTCGATCATCGGCACCATCCTCAACCGCGGCTACGTCTACAAGAAGGGCACCGCCCTGGTGCCGGCCTGGCTGGCCTTCTCGGTCACCCGGCTGCTCGAGGAACACTTCCCGCGGCAGATCTCCTACGAGTTCACCGCCGGCATGGAGGACGTCCTCGACGAGATCGCGGGCGGCCGCAAGGACCGCAGCACCGAGCTCGGCGAGTTCTACTACGGCTCCGACACCGTGACCGGGCTCAAGCCCCTCGTCGACGGCCTCGGTGACATCGACGCCCGCGAGCTGGCGACCTTCCCGGTCGGCGACGGCTCGAGCGGGATCAACCTGCGCGTCGGCCGCTACGGCCCCTACCTCGAGGGTCCCGACGACGAGGGCAACCCGATCGGCAAGCGGGCCAACGTGCCCGACGACCTGCCGCCCGACGAGCTCACCCTCGAGAAGGCCAAGGAGCTGCTGGCCAACCCCTCGGGTGAGGAGATCGAGCTCGGCGTCCACCCCGACTCCGGGCTGCAGATCGTGGCCAAGAACGGCCGCTTCGGTCCCTACGTGACCGAGGTCTTGCCGGAGGACGCCCCCAAGAACGCCAAGGCCCGCACCGGCTCGCTCTTCAAGTCGATGTCGCTCGACACGATCAGCCTCGACGACGCCCTGCAGCTGCTCTCGCTGCCGCGCGTGGTCGGCCAGGCCGAGGACGGCGAGGACATCACCGCGCAGAACGGTCGCTACGGTCCCTACCTCAAGAAGGGCACCGACTCCCGCTCGTTGGTCTCCGAGGACCAGCTGCTGACGATCACCCTCGACGAGGCGCTGCGGATCTACGCCCAGCCCAAGCAGCGCGGTCGCGCCGCGGCCGCCGCGCCGCTCAAGGAGCTCGGCGAGGACCCGGTCTCCAAGCAGCCGGTCGTCGTGAAGGCCGGCCGCTTCGGCGAGTACGTCACCGACGGCGAGTACAACGCCACCCTCCGCAAGGAGGACTCGGTCGAGTCGATCACCATCGAGCGCGCCGCCGAGCTGCTCGCCGAGCGCCGCGCCAAGGGTCCCGCGAAGAAGGCCGCCAAGAAGGCGACCAAGAAGGCCCCTGCCAAGCGCGCCGCCAAGAAGACCGCGAAGAAGACCACCAAGAAGGCCGCGACCAAGAAGTCTTGACCTCGGTCTTGTTCGCCCGAACCTGGGTTAGTCCGCTTCAGTGACGGTGAATGCGCGAGCGAACCACGGAGGGTCCAGTCGCATCACGCCTCGAGTCGTCACCTCATAGGCACCTTCTTCCGCGTCCGCGAGTACTTGTCGGACGTCCGCGGACACGTCGGTGAAGTCACTTGCGAGGCCGATCGGCACGACGCCGACTCGATCGCCCGCCCAGGAACCGACGAGCGGGTGCCAGCTTCGCAGGTCGCCGCCGCCACGGCTTCCGCCTCGGTTCGAGGCTGCCAGTACGGCGGCCAGCGCCGTGGTCACGCCGCCGAGGCCGCCGTTGGCGGCGGCTAGATGGAGATCGCGGCTGTCGCCGAATTGTGCGGGATCGAGGACCTGTTCTCGGTCGAGATTGGCAGCCACGACCTCAACGCCTGCAGGGGCGACTGGGTCGACAGGGTGCGCGTCCCACAGCTCGACGTTGCCGGACATCCTCGTTGTGAAGGTGCTGACACCACGCTCGACCAGCACGGACCGGGCGACTTCTGCGGCAGTGTCGAAGTAGTCGTAGAACGCCGTGCCGTCGATGCCTGTCGCCGAGACGACCTCGGGAGGCAGGTCGTTCGGCCTGCCCTCGTAGCCCAAGATGGCGATCCGATCACCGCACCATGCTTCACGGCCGAGTAGTAGCCACACGGCCGCCATCGCGGTCCCCGAGCTCTGCCCGAACTCGCAAAGCTTGTCCAGCACGCCGACGTCCGTCGGCTCGATCGCCATGCGCTGCGTCAGGTTGATGATGCGGTGGTAGTGACCCATGGTGCCCCCGTCGCTCTGAGTCCCGGCCTTTCAAGCGGGAGGTCGGCACGGTAACGAGGTGGCTCGGTCGACCGTCGCCGATATCCACAGGCCTCGCTCGACGCCACCCACCGTTGTCGAAGTGTGGTTGATCCGATGCACCAGGTGCATCGGATCAACCACACTCCGGGCAGTGGGCGAGGGACCCCAGCCATCCCCGTCCCTGGAGGACCAGGGCGAGCCGGGAAGCGGTGCGACAGGGTCGGTCGAAGACCTGGCCCCACGAGAGCCGGATGGTCAAAGAGCCATCGGCTGCCGTGCTGTCGAGGTCGCGGTCCATGTCGCGGTCACGCCGTGTCGCGGAATCGTGGAAGAGACGGCCGTCGAGCTCGACGACGACCCCGAGCTCCGCGTAGTCGACGTCGCGGAGCGTGAGCACCCCTGCGTGCCGATGGCTTGCCTGGCGCCGGCCCGCTGGGAGTCCATGAGCGCGCTGGACGTGGGACAGGTACCCCTGCTCGAGGACGGAGCAGGTGCCGGCGGCTACGTCGTCGAGGACGCCCGAGATCCAGGCCCGACGGGCCTGGCGCGGCCGATCGGCGAGCGTCGCCACCAGACGCTGGGCGGTCGACCGACGAGAGCCGCACGCATCCGCGAGCACCGCGATCGCCCGCAGGTCCGAGCCGGCAGCGCCTGCGACATCGAGCACCGCGTGCTCGTAGCGCACCCGCGGCGGTCCGAGGTTCCACCGCACACGGTCGTCGAAGCCTGCGATCCGATGGATGCGTACGCCGGGAGGCTGGACGAGACGTCGCTCCCGGTCGACCGCGACATGCATGACGTCCTCGTCGCGGTCCCGACGGCCCGGGCCCTCCGCCGCCCGGAGTGCGGATTCGTGGGTCAGGGCCGCGGGCCAGGAGAACAGCACCGCCGCCCACGCCCGCTGGTGCCAGGTCAACGGCCCGGTGTGCTCGGCGTACACGCCGGGATGGACCCGTGCCAGCTCACGGCGTCGGACCATGCGAGCGATCGCCGGCAGGCCGATGTCGTGCTCCAGCAGCTGCCGACGGGCGATGACGCCGTCCTGGCTGCGGAGTGTCTCGGCAAGCGGGTCCATCACCCGAGGATCGGCCCCGCCCGAGTCGACCCAAACCGGACGCCTGTGGACCTGTGGACGACCGAGGTCGGCACCCCCACCTAGGCTGTGCGTCGTGATCTCACCCCACGAAGCCGCTCGCTTCGCTCACGCCTCCGCGGGGACCCCGGAATGAGCAACGGGGTCTACGCCGAGACGGGTGTCTTCGTCTGCTTCGAGGGCGGCGAGGGGTCGGGCAAGTCGACCCAGTCCGGGATGCTGCGCGACTGGCTGCAGGAGCAGGGGTACGCCGTGCTGCTCACCTTCGAGCCCGGCGACACGGTCGTCGGGCGCGAGCTGCGGCGGATCGTGCTCAGCCCCGAGACCGGGCAGCTCTCCGACCGCACCGAGGCGCTCCTCTACGCCGCCGACAAGGCCGAGCACGTCGACACCGTCGTCCAGCCGGCCCTCGACCGGGGCGACGTCGTGATCACCGACCGCTACGTCGACTCCACGCTCGCCTACCAGGGCGCCGGCCGCTCGCTGGTCGTCGAGGAGGTCGAGCGGGTCGCCCGCTGGGCCACCCACGACCTGCGCCCGCACGTCACCGTCGTGCTCGACCTCGACCCGCGGCGCGGGCTGAGCCGGTTCGCCGGGCGCGACCGGATCGAGGGCGAGTCGATCGAGTTCCACGAGCGGGTGCGCGACGCGTTCGTCGAGATGGCCGAGGCCGACCCGGAGCACTACCTCGTGCTCGACGCCCGGGCCGAGGTCGACGAGATCGCGGCCGCCGTGCGCGAGCGGATCACCCCTCTCCTCGACCAGGCGAAGCGCCGATGACGGTCTGGGACGAGCTGGTCGGCCAGCGCAAGGTCGTCGAGGTGCTGTCGGCCGCCGCCGAGGGCAAGGGCATGAGCCACGCCTACCTGTTCGTCGGTCCTCCGGGCTCGGGCCGCTCCAACGCCGCGGTCGCCTTCGCGGCCGCGCTCCAGTGCGAGCGCGCGGGCTGCGGCGAGTGCCACGAGTGCCATACCGTCCTCGCCGGCAGCCACGCCGACGTCGCCATGGTCCGCACCGAGGGCCTCTCGATCGGCGTCAAGGAGACCCGCGACCTGGTCCGCCGCTCGGCCCTCGCCCCGGTCGGCAAGCGCTGGCAGATCATGATCGTCGAGGACGCCGACCGCCTCACCGAGCAGGCGTGCAACGCGCTGCTCAAGGCGATCGAGGAGCCCACGCTGCGCACCGTCTGGATCCTCTGCGCGCCCACGGTCGAGGACGTGCTGCCGACCATCCGGTCCCGCTGCCGCCTGGTCACCCTCACCACGCCCACCACCGACGACGTCGCCGCGTTCCTCGTCCGCCGCGACGGCGTGCCGCCTGCGGTCGCGTCGTACGCCGCCCGCGCCAGCCAGGGCCACATCGGCCGGGCCCGCGCGCTCGCTCGCGACGAGGACACCCGCAACCGTCGCCGCGAGGTCGTCGCCATCCCCGCCCGGCTCACGTCGTTGGGCGCGTGCATGAGCGCTGCGTCGAGCCTCAGCGAGGTCACCAAGGAGGAGGCCGACCTGATCACCGGCGAGCTCGCCGTGCGCGAGAAGGCCGACCTCGACTCGGCGTACGGCGTGGTCGAGCGCGGACGCCGGCCGCGGGAGTACGCCCCCGCGCTGCGTGACCTCGAGAAGGACCAGCGCACCCGAGCCAAGCGCCGCCACCTCGACGTCATCGACCGTGGCCTGATGGACCTGGTCTCGGTCTACCGCGACGCGATCGCGGTCTCGACGAGGGCCCAGGGGTCGCTCATCAACGAGGAGATCCGCAGCGACGTCGAGCTGCTCGCCAGCTCGTCGACGCCGGAGACCCAGCTGCGCCGGATCGCCGCGATCTTCGAGGCCCGCGAGCAGATGCTCGAGTTCAACGTGCCGCCGATGCTGGCCCTGGAGTCGATGATGCTCGCGCTCGTCGCCCCGGAGGTCCGCTCCCGGTGAAGCGGCTGGTCGTCGTGCTCCTCGTGGTCGCGATGCTGCTTGCCGTGGGTGGGACCGCAGCGCTGGTCGCCCTGGGTTCGGGGTCCGAGCAGGGCGCGCCCCTGGACGCACCCACCACGACCCCCGAGCCGGGCGCCACGACACCGCCGAGGCCCGCCCTCGCGCCGTTCTACTCCCAGCAGCTGACCTGGACGCAGTGCCGCACGACCGACCTCTGCTCGACGCTCACCGTGCCGCTCGACTACCGCCACCCGACCGGCGACACGATCGAGCTCGCGCTGCTCAAGGTCCCGGCGGCCCACCCCGCCGACCGGATCGGCTCCCTCGTGGTCAACCCCGGCGGGCCCGGTGCGCCCGGCACCGACTACGCCGCCAACGCCGACAAAGTCTTCCGCGCGCCGCTCCTCGACGTCTACGACATCGTGGGCTTCGACCCGCGCGGCACCGGCAGCAGCAGTCCGGTCGACTGCCTCAGCGACGGCGACCTCGACACCTTCCTGGCCCGCGACCCGGATCCCGACACCGCCGCCGAGGCCGACGACTACATCGCCGCCAACCAGGCCTTCTGGCGCGGCTGCGCAGAGAAGTCGGGGAACCTGGCCGCACACATCACCACGATCGAGGCCGCCCGCGACATGGACGTCCTGCGCGCGACGCTCGGCGACTCCCAGCTCGACTACCTCGGAGCGTCGTACGGCACCCAGCTCGGCGCGACGTACGCCGACCTCTTCCCCGACAAGGTCGGACGGCTCGTCCTCGACGGCGCGATCGACCTCTCGCTCGGCACGCTCGAGCTCGGGCTCCAGCAGGCGGCCGGCTTCGAGACCGCCCTGACCAGCTATCTCCAGCACTGCGTCGACGCGGGCAGCTGCTTCCTCGGCGACACCGCCGAGGCGGGCTCGGCCCGGATCACCGACTTCCTCGACCAGGTCGACGGGCAGCCGCTCGAGACGACCCTCGGTGACCGGGTGCTCACGGAGGGCATCGCGACGACCGGCATCGCCTTCACCCTCTACAACAAGAGCTTCTGGCCCTACCTCACCCAGGCGCTGCAGGACGCCTTCGACGGCGACGGCACCCTGCTGCTGAGGCTCGCCGACAGCTACTCCTCTCGCGGGCAGAGCGGCTACCTCGACAACTCGCTGGAGGCGTTCCCGGCGATCAGCTGCCTCGACGACCCGAGCGCGATCTCGGAGTCGGAGGTGCCGGCCGCGATCGCGAGGTACGAAGCGGCCTCGCCGACCTTCGGCCGCGGCTTCGCCTGGGGTGCGACCAACTGCGGCGGCATCCAGGTGCGCGCGACCGAGCACGACCGGGTCATCGACGCGAAGGGCGCCGCGCCGATCGTCGTCATCGGCACCACGCGCGACCCGGCGACGCCGTACGACTGGGCCGTCCACCTCGCCGCCCAGCTCGACTCCGGTGTCCTCGTGTCGCGCGACGGCGACGGTCACACGGCCTACAACGAGGGCAACGCGTGCATCGACTCGGCGGTCGAGGACTACCTGGTCGACGGCACCGTGCCTAAGGACGGGTTGTCCTGCTAGCGGAGACGCGCTAGCGGATCCGCTGATGGTGGTCGAGCGTGTCGAGACCGACATGACGGAGCCCCCGGGGAGGGTGCGTTCCCCAGGGGCTCCCGAACGGGGGGACCGCTAGCTGATCAGCTCGTCGATCCGGGTGTAGGCGTCGGAGTCGCCGGCGACGACGCGGCTGGTGCGCCCGTCGATGCCGACCGGTACGTCGCCCGCGACGGTCACGCGGCGCACCTCGCGCCGGTGGTTGTCGAAGTCCGCGACCGCGTAGTGCTGGGTGGCTCGGTTGTCCCAGACCGCGACGTCGCCCTCCTGCCACTGCCAGCGCACGGTGTTCTCCAGCTTGGTGACGCGGTTCTGCAGCAGCTGGAAGATCGCCGAGGACTCCGAGGTGTTGAGGCCCACGAACTTCTTCACGAAGTGGCCGAGCAGCAGGCTGCGCTCGCCGGTCTCGGGGTGCACCCGCACGACCGGGTGCTCGGTCTCGTAGTAGGTCGAGCGGAACTGCGTGCGGTCGAGCGCGTCGCGGTCCTGACCCTCGTTGTCGTCCTCGGAGTCGCGGGCGTAGTCGAACGTGTTCGTGTGCGAGGCCCACAGCCCGTCGACCAGCGCCTTCAGCGTCGCCGGGAGGGCGTCGTACGCCGCAGCCGTGTTGGCCCAATTGGTGGTGCCGCCGTACGGCGGGATGGTGACGCCCCGCAGGACGCTGAAGGCCGGCGGCCGGTCGACGAACGTGACGTCGGTGTGCCAGCTGTTGGCAGCCATGCCCTGCGTCGCGGCCAGGCTCAGCACGTGGGCGCTGCCGGTGTTGACGGTGGGGTGCGCGGTCGTGAGGGTGCCGAGCTGCTCGGCGAAGGCGATCTGACCCGCGTCGTCGAGGTGGTCCTGCCCGCGGAAGAAGACGACCTTGTGCGCGAGCAGCGCGGCGCGGATCGAGGCGACGGTCTCCCCGCCGAGGTCGGCGCCGAGGCGGACGCCGTCGATCTGGGCGCCGATCCGCCCGCCGAGCCGCGCGACGGACAGGATCTGGGGGCGATCGATAACTGTCATATGTCTAGTTAAACACTAGACATATGATCACGCCAGCGACACGAGCACTTCCTGGGCGGTCGTCTCGCCGGAGCGGACGGCACCCTCCATGTAGCCGTTCCACACCGGGCTGCACTCGGCGCCCGCCCAGTGCAGCCGTCCGACGGGCTCGCGGAGCGCCTCGCCGTACGACGTCCAGACGCCGGGCGCGAAGTGCGCGCCGTAGCAGCCGCGGCTGAACTCCTCGGCCATCCAGTCGCGCTCGACGTACTCCAGCGGCTCGGCGGCCTGCGGACCGAAGTAGCGCACGAAGCAGTCGACCACCGCGGCCCGCCGCTCCTCCGGCGTACGGCGTGCCCACGCGCGGCCGTCGTCGGCCTCGATGAAGCCCATCAGGATGCCGCGGTCGTAGCCGGGCGGGGTGTTGTCGAAGGTGACCTTCACCGGTCCCTGGTCCGACCCCGCCTGACCGTTGAGGCCGTCCGCACGCCAGAACGGTGTCGGGTAGACCGCGTAGACCTTGAAGACGCTGCCCGCGGGGAGCTTCTGGGTGAGCTGGTCGCGCCAGCTCGGCAGCGGCGGGTCGTACTCCAGTCGGCCGGCCAGTGTCGGCGGCAGCGTGATGATCGCGCGGGCCGCGTCGTACGTCGTGCCGTCGCGGGCCGTCACGCGCACCCCGGACGAGGTCTGGGCGACCGTGCGCACCGGCGACGACAGTCGGACGTCGAGGTCGGCCGCCATCCGCTCGCTGACCAGGATCGAGCCGCCGTCGATCCGGTCCTGCTGCGCGCCCCGGTCGACGGCCATCAGCGTGTCCATGTCGGTGCCGGACCGCGTATAGAAGAGCGCGTGCAGCAGCGACAGGTCGGAGAGGCCGGCCGAGAAGACCGCCTCGCAGTAGAGCTCGAAGTAGGCCCGCCCCTGCGGGGTCTTGAGGTTGCGGCGCACCCAGGTCCGGAAGGTCTGCCCGTCGAGGAGCTCGGCGTCCGGCGACTCCCACGGCCGGTCCAGGTCGATCCGCTTCGCGAGCCGCGCGAAACGCAGCGTGCCCTGGGCGAGGTCGGCGATCGCGAACGGGTTCAACCGCGGGATCGCTCCCTTCGTGCCGGCCAGCCGCCCGGTGCGCCCGCAGAGGGAGAAGACGATGTCGCCGTCGTTGTACGTCGGGACCGTGGTCAGGCCGAGCTCGCCGATCAGCTCGTACATCCGGTCCTGGGTCGGTCCGACCCACTGCCCGCCGAGCTCGATCCACTGCCCGTCGGCCAGGGCGCCGGCCTCGGTCCGCCCGCCGACGCGGTCGCGGGCCTCGACGACGACCACGGAGCGACCGGCGGCCTGCACGGCACGGGCCGCCGCGAGGCCGGAGAGCCCCGCGCCGATGACGACGACGTCGGTGGTCACGGGGGTCGTCACACGCTCACCTCGGCGAGCCGTGGTCGGCCCGCCGCTCGCTCGAAGCCGGCCCAGCGGCGCTGCAGCCACCACGGCCGGGTGTCGCGCTGCGTCACGCGCGCGACCGCCGGCAGCCAGCGGTCGTACGCCGCACCCGCCTCGGCGAGCGCGTCCTCGGTGCTCGGCGGAGAGGCGATCCACCCCCGCTGCAGCCGGTCGCGGTCGGCCGATATGACGCCCTCGGAGCGGGTCCAGCCACGCAGCGCGCGCCGGTGCAGCTCCGCGTGCCGCCACCACAGCGACCGGTCGTCGACCCGGTTGTCGACGCCCTCGGTCGGGTAGGCCGCCTCGCCGACCGGCTGGTCGACGCGCAGCGGCACGAAGAGCGACAGCGCCGGGTCGGACGTGCCCGTCGCCCAGTGCGTCCCGGAGCCGAGGTCGCTCACCCACGACGACACGGTCTGGCTCGAGGCGAGCAGCCCGCCGGCGTGCATGTTCGGTCCGCTCATCGAACCGTTGACGGGTGACCAGCGGGGTCCGGTGCCGGTGCCGTTGTCGCGCAGGATCCGCATCGACCCGAAGACACCACGGGCATCCGTCGCGCGCTGCTCGGTCAGGTGACGGCGTACGGCGCAGTTGGCGACCCGGCCGCGCAGCCGGTCGGCGTACTTCTCCGCGAAGGCCGGGATGGTCAGGCCGTTGCTGATGCTCCGCGCGCGGCCGGTGACCTCCTCGGTCGCCCACTGCCGTCCCGCGGTCTCCAGCACGATCGCGTGGTCGCGGTCGGCCACGAGGAAGCTGTTGTGGTAGGTGAACCGCCGGTGCTCGGCGCTGCACCGCCCGCTCTGCCCGTGCTGCTCGAGCAGGTCGACGATCAGCTCGACCGCGTCGCGTGCGGAAGCGGCCCGCTCGAGGGCCAGCCGGAGCAGGTCCATGCCGAGCAGCCCGGGCTCGAGGCTGGTCGACTCCTTGGTGAAGACCGCCTCGTTGCCGATCGCGACCCCGTGCTCGTTGGCGCCCATCTCGGCGCCCCACATCCACCACGGCCGCGACACGACGGTCGCGTGCGTGCGGGCGGCCTGCGGCAGGTCGACGTAGGTCGTGAGCGCCCGGGCGTCCGGGTCGTGGTCCGCCGCAGGCGTCCACTCCCAGAGCTGTGCCTCGTTGGGATCGCGGTCGGAGTTCTTCGCCAGCACCGTTCCCGAGTCGGACCGGATCACGAAGGTGTCACACACGCACCAAATCGTAGGGGCAACTAGCGGGGGAGGATGCCCTTCACGAGTCCCACCACGCCGGAGCTGATCGCGTCGATCCAGCTGAAGGCGTCGTCCCAGAGCACGACCTTGCCGTCACGGACCTCGAAGGTGCCGCGCACCGCGAAGGAGCTGCGCCAGGCGCCGTACGACAACACGTCGGTGCGGTCGGTCAGCACGACGTCGCCCGAGGTGGCCACGTGGTGGTAGTCCACCTCGAAGCCGATCCCGCGCGAGACCATGTCGCGCAGCGCCTTCGCGACCTGCGGCCCGCGGAAGGTCGGCATCAAGGTGTTGCGCCAGACGACGTCGACGTCCAGCAGCTCGATCGCCTCCTCCACCTCGTGGGCGGCGAGATGCGCGAGCAGGTCTCGTACGACGGACTCCGGGGTGCTCATGCTTCGAGCGTAGGCCGATCGCCAAGGCTTGCTACAGGGGCTCCGCGATGGCCTGGATCCGTCGGGTGGCCAGCTCGATCATCAGCTGGGCGGCGGGGGAGAGGGTCGCGCCGGCCCGGTGCACGACCGCGAACATGTCGTAGGTCCGCGGCCGCAGCGACACCCATCCGGCCTTCGGCGCCAGTCGCGGGAGCAGCTGCACCGCGGCGCCCTTGGGGATCACCGAGTCGGCATAGCCCATGCCGACCAGCTCGACCGCGGTCTCGACGTCCTCGACCTCGATCCGGGTCTGCGGGTTGCGGCCGGTCTCGTGGAGCATCTGCCGCAGCACCCGTCGGGTCGAGTCGTCGGCCCGCCAGGTGGTCTCGGGGAGCACCAACGAGGCGAGCGAGAGCCGGTGCGCGTTGACCGGCGTCTCGAGCCGCGCGGGGTCGGCGCTGATGTAGACGAGCTCGTCGCGGGCGACCGGCCGGACCACGAACCCCTCGCTGTTGACCGACGGCACCGCGATCATCGCAGCCTCGATCCGCCCTCGGCGCAGGTCCTCCTGGACGTCCGTGGAGTTCTGGCCGATCAGCTCGACCCGCACGCCGGGGTAACGCGAGAGCACGTCGGCGACCAGCCCGGCCCCGGCGTACAGACGTGCGGTGCCGAACATCCCGAAGCGGATCGTCCCGGTCTCGAAGCTCTTCACCCGCTGCACCGACTGCTGCGCCTCGTCGACGGCCGCGAGCACGCGCTCGGCGTGCGGCCGCAGGGTGTCGGCGACGGTGGTGGGTACGACGCCGCGCCCCACGCGCCGGAAGAGCTGGACGCCGAGCGACTTCTCCAGCGACCGGATCTGCTCCGACACCGAGGGCTGCGCGTAGCCGAGCTCCTCCGCGGCCGCGGTCAGCGAGCCGTGCTCGTAGGTCGCGAGGAAGCAGGTGAGCTGGTGCAGCGAAAGCATAGGTCCAACCTAGGGTTTCCGAAGGAAAGCAAGGCTACCCCTATGTCTACAGATGTCGAACAATAGAGGCGTAAGCAGTTCGCCCACTCCGAGGGAGGTCCTCATGTTCGACCACAAGTGCACCGCGTGCGAGAAGCGTCAGCTGATCTTCCCGAGCCAGGTGACCGCCATGACCAACACCGACCACGGCATCGTCGTCGCCTTCACCTGCTGGTGTGGCGCCGACCAGTCGATCGTCACCGGCAAGGGCGCGACCAGCACCCGCAAGGTCGCCCTCGCCGCCTGACCCGAGCAGGGTCCCCGCAAGCTCTCCGAGACGTCCGGCGTAGTCGCGTTCGTCGTACCGATCGGAGCCCTGGACGCCGGTCCTGGTGCCGTTTTCGCGCACCGGACCGGCGTCCGTATACTTCTCCAGGTTGTTCGGAGACTGGCTCGCCAGGACCCGCAGCACGCCGCCTTAGCTCAGTCGGTAGAGCGTCTCACTCGTAATGAGAAGGTCGTCAGTTCGATTCTGACAGGCGGCTCAGGCGAGGGCCCTGATCTGCAGAGATGCAGGTCGGGGCCCTTTTTTGCGTGTCGGCCCAGCCGGATTCCGGTGCCAGATCCGGTGCATCCTCCAGCAGCCGCAGCGTGCCCGGCGTGCCCTGTTCCGCCGATGCCCTCGACTCTCGACCTCCACAGGGTCAGGCTGTCCTCGAGACGGCTGGCGACGCTGCGCCTGAGACCCGGTACGAGGAAGTGGAGCGCAAGGTGGACGACGAACCTTCTACGCAACGTCAGATCAGTGACTTGGTCGCCGAGGAGCATGCGTTGCGCGAGCGGCTGAGCCGAGGCGAGATCACCCTCGAGGAGGAGCACTCACGGTTAGCGGCCGTCGAACGGGAGCTGGACCAGCTGTGGGACCTGCTTCGTCAACGGAGGTCTCGAAGCGAGTTCGGGCAGGATGTCGGCGAAGCCTCGATGCGCCCCGAGTCGACGGTCGAGGGCTACCTGCAGTGAGTCGAGCTGACGGCTGCTGAGCCACCGACGGCCCGGACCCGCCGTCACCGATCGCCGTCGGAGAGCCGCGGCATCCGCACGGTCTCGGCGTCGCCATCGCCCGCGGGTCCGGCCGCCGGGAGCGAGGTGGCTCGGCGACGGGAGGGGTGCGGACGCAGCGGCGCCGGCCAGGTCCGGAGCGGTCGGCGCAGCTGGAGCTGACGTCGGACCCGCTGCTCGAGGTCGAGCTCGCGTTGCACGCGCTTCACGGTCGACAGCACGGCCGCGTGCAGCTCGCGCAGGTCGGCGTCGGCTACCGACGTCGACATCTCCTCCAGGCGGGCCCGTGCCTCCGGCAACCCCTCCATCGCCTCGCGCAGCGCCTCGAAGTCCGCCGAGCTCGCCTGGCCGGCTGGCGCCGCGTCGAGCCGCACCAGCTCACCGAAGGCGTCGACGGCGGCCGCCATCTCGCGGAACGTCTGCACCAGGCCGAGGAGCACGTCCGTGGCGCCCTCGGCCCCGAGCCAGGCGTGATCGCCGGCGGTGGCATCGGCGAGCGCTCGGTACATCGACCGCACCGTCAGCCCGGTGTGCTCGAGCGACTCCAGCCCGTGTCGCAGCCCCGGCCCCAGGTCCGGCGTGCCTGCCGCCCGGACGTTGAGCCGGCGGCCCTGCTCGGCGCGCAGGAGCGCCGCGCCGACGCGCGGCACGTCGTGCTGGGTGATCAGGCGCGCGTCCCCGAGCCAGGCCTCCGCGGCCGAGCCGACCGATCGAGGGTCGGCGGCCAGCTGCTCCAGCGCGTCGGCCGAGCGCCTCAGGAGGTCGCTGATCGAGTCGGCGAGACCCTCGATCTCCCGGCCGGCGTCGGACGTGGGGACGCGCGGCGGGAAGAGCAGGTTGGCCGCGACGCCGACGGCGGCCCCGACCAGGGTCTCCGCGATCCGCTGTCCGGCGGCGGCCTCGACGCCGAGCGAGCCGACACCGAGCACGAGCATGCCGCTGATCGCGACCTCGAGCAGGTTCGACTGGAGCCGGAGCGCCTGCCCCACGGTGATCGAGACGAAGATCAGGGCGCCGAGGCTCCACCACTCCAGGGGTACGACGGCGGCGAACGCGACCGCCAGTGACACGCCGGTCACCACGGCCACGACACGGTCGACACCGCTGGCCAGCAGCGAGACCGGCGTGACCTGGACGACCAGCATCGCCGTCAGCGGTGCGAGCAGGGGCACGGTCCCGGGGAAGAACAGGGTCGCCACGACGTAGCTGGTCACGGCCGCCACCGTGATGCGCAGCGACCAGAGCACGGCGCCGCGCCAGCCGTTGCGCAGCCGCCTCACCTCACGGCTGAGCCTCCCGCGCCACTGGTCACGCATCCCTCGATGATGACGCACGGAAGGCGCAGCGGCTCAGGCCGGTGCGTGGGTGACCAGCGTCGACCTCGGTGCGACCTCATCGTCCGGCTGGGCCAGTGCCCGGCGCAGCCGACGCTGGTTGGTGGCGGCCAGCGTGACGGCGCAGGCCATCGCGGCGATCGTGACGCAGAACGCTGCCGGGTAGCCGTGGTGGTCGGCGAGGCGGCCGGCGATGGTCGAGCCGAGGGCGTAGCCGACCCCGGTCGCGCTGGCGAGCATGGTCATGGCGGTGGCGACCCGGGCCGGGGCGACGACCCGCTCGGCCAGGGTGAAGACACCGATCATGAACGGCGCGACGGCGACCCCGAGCACGGCGACGACTGCGGCGAGGGTGCCGAGGTCGTGGGCCATCAGGAGCGGGAGCGAGAGCAGGAGCAGGGCACTCGCGGCAATGAGGATCCGGCGTTCCGGCCCGATCCGCTCGGGGATGAACGCGGTCGCGATCCCGGCCAGGGCGCTGCCGACACCGAGGGCGGCGTGGACGAGACCCGCGGCGCCGGGGTGGCCGACCTCGGTCGCGAGCACGGTGGTGCCGGTCTGGGTGGCGCCGAAGAGGGTGCCGATGAGCAGCTGGGCGGTCACGAGGACGACGAGCACCGGCGTGAGCAGCCGACCGGTGGCGAGCTGGATGCCGCCGCCCCGGCTGACGCGTGCGGTGCGGTGCAGCGCGAACGCCGTACCGAAGACCGCGAGCAGCGTGGCCGCGAGCAGCAGGGCGCCGCTGGGCGACACCGCGACGACACCGAGGCCCACCAGGGCCGGGCCGATCGCGAAGGACGCCTCGTCGGCCGCGCCCTCGTAGGAGAACGCGACGTCGACCAGGCGGCGCTGCTGCGCGCCCGCGCCGGCGGTGATCGGACGCCACCGCACCCGGGCGAGCGGGCCGACCTGGGGCATGGTGAGGCCGGCCAGCGCGGCCGCGCCGACCATGGCCAGGTGGTGGGCGTCCGCGTGGACGAGGGCGACCAGCAACGTCAGGGACAGCGCTCCGGCGATCGACTGGACGAGCACGACGGGGCGCTGACCGATCCGGTCGGCGAGCGCCCCCGCAAAGGGTGCGCCGATGGCGTTGGCGACGGCCAGCGCGCCGGCGGCGAGACCGCCGAGGCCGTAGCTGCCGGTGGCGCCCGAGACGAGCAGGAGGGTGCCGAGCTGGCTCATCGCGAGCGGCAGCCGGGCCAGGAACGCGACGACGACGTACGGCGTCCCGGCGAGCTCGAAGAGTCGCCGGTAAGAAGCGAGGGGTGACACGGAGGGGGCCTTTCGGGTGCGTCAGAACGACGCGCCGAACCCACCTCCAAGACGCGTGAAACCCTCTACCCCTCCAGGGTACTGCGCAGCGCGAGAACGGTCATTTCCTCGGGACCGTGCGGTCGTAGGCGTCGTTGTAGGCGCGCAGCCCGCGGATGAACTCCTGTGCGGCACCCGGACCCATCTCGTCGAGGATGGCGCTGAGGTGAGCGGCGCGCACGGCGCTGTCGTGCTCGTAGAGGCGGGCGCCCTCCGGTGTCGGACGCACCGGCCGGCTCGGGTGGTCGGGCACGGCGAAGCGCTCGAGCAGCCCGGCGCGGACCGCGCCGTTGACCTGGCGGTTGATCGTCGAGAGCTCGAGGTCGAGCTCGTCGGCGAGCTCCTTGAGCGTGCGGGCGCGGCCGTCGGACAGGATCCAGAGGAGCTTGTACGCCGAGGCGTCGAGCTCGGTCCCCGCGACGAAACCCGGCCGGCGGCGGCCGATCCGCATCAGCTCGTCGGCGAGCTCGGGCAGCAGTGTGACGTCGACTGCACTGGCGGTCCGGGAGGGCACATGTGCATCGTACACATGTACGATGCACGCGGATGGCCGACCAGCGGCCGACGTGGGGGGGACGACGATGACCGAGACCGTGCCGGTGGAGACCGACGAGAGCGCAGTGCTCGCCGCGCTCCCGCCGAAGGCATCCGGTTTCGTGGTCATCGCCGCGCTCTGCTTCAGCGGCATGAGCGTCGCGCTCATGCAGACGCTGGTCATCCCGATCCAGACCCAGCTGCCGGGCTACCTGCACACCACGGCGGCCAACGCGTCGTGGGTCGTCACCGCGACCCTGCTCGGTGCGGCCGTCGCGATGCCGATCGCGGGCCGGCTCGCCGACCTCTTCGGCAAGCAGCGGGTGCTCGTCGGCAGCGCGGTGCTCATGCTCGTGGGCTCGGTGGTGTGTGCGCTCTCGAGCAGCCTCCTGCCGGTCCTCGCGGGTCGCACCCTGCAAGGTCTCGCGATGGGGTTCATCCCCGTCGGCATCAGCCTGATCCGCGAGGCGGTCCCGGCCGAGATGGCAGCAACCGGCATCGCGGCCATGAGCGCGACCCTTGGTGTCGGCGGCGCGATCGGCCTCCCGCTCGCCGCTTGGATCGCCGGGTCCCACGACTGGCACACCCTCTTCTGGGTCGCGGCCGGGATGGCGGTGCTGGTCCTGCTCGCGAGCGTGTTCCTGCTGCCGCACATCCACGACGGCCACTCGGGGACCTTCGACGTCGGCGGCGCCATCGGCCTCGCGATCGGGCTCGTGTCGGTGCTGGTCGGTGTCTCGAAGGGCAACGACTGGGGCTGGGCCTCGACGGAGACGATCGGTGCGCTCGTCCTCGGCGTCGTCGTGCTCCTGGTCTGGGGACGCTACGAGCTGGCTCAGAGCCAGCCGCTCTGCGACCTGCGGGTGACCGCCCGCCGTCCGGTGCTGCTCACCAACGTCGCCGCGATCGCGGTCGGCTTCGGGATGATGGCGCAGGCCATCGTCTTCCCGCAGCTGCTGCAGATCCCGGAGGAGACCGGCTACGGCATGGGCCAGTCGGTGCTCCACGCCGGCCTCTGGATGGCTCCCGGTGGCCTGATGATGCTCTTCTTCGCGCCGGTCTCGAGCCGGCTGATCCGCACTCTCGGTGCGAAGTTCGCGCTCGCGATCGGCGCGACGGTGCTCGGCCTCGGCTACCTCGTCTCGTTCTTCCTGATCAGCGCGCCGTGGGAGATCCTGATCGCGTCGTCGGTCTGCTCGGCCGGTGTCGGCATCGGCTACGCCGCGATGCCGACCCTGATCATGGACGCCGTGCCGAGCCAGGAGGCCGGCTCGGCGGTCGGCATCAACGGGCTGATGCGCTCGGTCGGCACCACGGTCGCCGCGGCCGTCATGGCCGCCCTGCTCACCGCCCAGCTGAGCTCCTTCGGGCTGCCGACCGAAGGCGCCTTCAAGCTCTGCTTCGTGGTCGCGGCGTGCGCGGCATTCCTCGGTGCGGCGCTCGCGCTGACCATCCCGATCGACGCGAAGCAGCAGGCCTAGAGCCCGATCGCGTACGCCGCCCGCGCGGCGTCGTCGGTCGCGCCCCGGATCACACCGAGGCCGGTGCAGTCGCCGACCGCGTGCACCTCGATGCCCGGGAGCCGGGCGACGATCGCGTCGTGCAGCGTCAGGTCCGGCTGGACGTCACCGGCCAGGACCACGCTGTCGGCGGCCAGCCGCCGCGTCGTACCCCCGGACGGGGTGAAGACGACGGCCTCGGGCTCGATCCGCTCGACCGGAGCCGTGACGTGGATGGTCACGCCGAGCCGGTCCAGCTGGTCGAGGTGCTCGGTGACCCGCTTCGGCCCGAACTCCGGCGCCAGGGCCGGCCCTTCGACCATCAGCGCCACGAGGTGGCCGGCGCGGGCCAGCGTCTCGGCGAGCTCCGCGCTCGCCAGCGAACCGCTCACCACGCAGACCCGACGGCCCAGCGGCGGCGGGCTCCCGGCAGCGATCAGCTCGTAGACCTCGGCGCCGAGATGCACGTGCGGCAGGTCGACCCCTGGCAGCTCGGGCGTCCGCAGGTCGCCGCCGGTGGCCACGACCACGGCGTCGGGCGCGAGGTCGGCGATCGCATCGGCGTCGGCAGTCACCCCCAGCCGGACTTCCACCGGGCTGGCCGTGATCTCGGCGCGCAGCCAGTCGAGGAAGGTCGCGTTCTCGGGGTGGACGGCCGAGGCCCAGACCAGCGCACCACCGAGCCGGTCGGACCTCTCCAGCAGCGTGACCCGGTGACCCAGCCCGGCCGACAGCCGCGCGGCCTCCATGCCGCCGGGACCACCGCCGACCACGACGACGTGCCGCGGAGACGGTCGGAGGTCGAGGAGCTCGTGCTCCTTGCCGGTCAGGGGATTGACCGCGCAGTCGGTCGAGAAGCGCTGCTCCAGCGAGTCGATGCAGTTCTCGCAGGAGATGCAGCGACGCACGCGTCGTACGTCTCCGGAGGCGAGCTTGCGGGGCAGGTCGGGATCGGCCAGCAGCGGCCGCGCAAGGGCGACGAAGTCGGCGCGGCCGTCGGCCAGCACCGCCTCGGCGTACGCCGGGTCGTGCAGCCGCCCGACCGCGATCACCGGGACGTCGACCACCTCCTTCACCGCCGCGGCCGCGCCGACGTTGAGGCCGTCGCCGTAGTCGGACCCGTTGACCATCTGGGTGACCAGCCGGTCGATGACCCCGCCGCTGACGTGGAAGGCGTCGACGCCGGCCTCGACCAGCAGTGGCGCCACCTGGGCGGTCTCGTACGACGGGCGCCCGCCGGCGACCCGCTCGTAGCCCGAGATCCGCAGCGTGACCGGGAAGTCGGGCCCGACCTCGGCGCGGATCGCTGCCAGTGCTTCGAGGACCACGCGGATCCGGCCCTCGACGGAGGTGCCGCGGTAGCGATCACCGCGCCGGTTGCGCTGCGGCGCGAGGAAGGAGCCCAGGAACATGTAGCCGTGGGCCGCGTGCAGCTCGATGCCGTCGTAGCCGGCCTCACGGGCGCGTCGTACGGCCGCCTTGTAGAGGTCCATGATCGCGGCGATCTGGTCGGGCGTGACCTCGGTCGACGGTCGGCCGGTCAGGTACGACGGGATCACCGACGGCCCCAGCGACGTGACGCCGTGCATCTCCGGTCCGAGCCCGTCGGGGCCGGCGTGCACGATCTGCGGCTGGATCTTGGCGCCGTGCGCGTGCACCGCGTCGGTCAGCCGGCGGTGCGCGGCGACCGACTCGTCGGTGCCGAGGTGCAGCCCGCCCGGCGTCTCGGGGTGGAGGTGGTCGATGCCGGTCGCACCGACGGTGACCAGCCCGACGCCACCGGCTGCGCGGGTCGCGAAGTAGGCGACGGTCCGGTCCGAGGGCAGGCCCTCGGGCGTGCCGTACATCGTCTCCATCGGCGACATGACGATCCGGTTGCGCAGCTCCATCGTCCCGATCCGCCCGGGACGCAGGAGGTGCTCGAAGCCGCTCATCGCAGGTGCGCCAGCACGTCGTCGTGGAAGCGCTGCATGCCTTCCAGCTTCTGCTCGAGGGTGGCGCGGCGGCCGAAGTAGTACATCCACGGCGCGGTCATCACCTGGGTGACGCCGCCCTCGCGGGCGCGGGCGAAGTCGTCGGGCAGGATCGCGTCGGACAGGGCCGGGATGACCTCGAACGGTCCACCGGCACCGGCCTCCTCGCGAAGTGCGCGCAGCCGGGCGGCGACGGCGATCGCCTCGTCGGTCGTGCACACGTCGCCGACCCAGCCGTCGTGGCGGGCAGCCCGCCGCAGCGCGACGTCGGACAGGCCACCGACCAGGATCGGCACGGGCGTTTCGGGCTCGGGCCGCATCACCAGTCGCGGCGTCGGGTAGAGCTCGCCGTCGTGCTCGGTCCACCCCGGCGACCAGAGCTTGCCGAGCAGCTCCAGCGCCTCGTCCGTACGACGTCCGCGGTCACCGAACCCCTGGCCGAGCAGCTCGAACTCCTCGCGGCACCAGCCCACGCCCACCCCGAGGCTGACCCGTCCACCGGACAGCACGGCCGCCGTACCCACCGACTTCGCGACCTGGAAGGGACTGCGCAGGGCCGCCACGTAGATGGAGGTGAAGAAGCGCAGGCGCGTGGTGACCGCGGCCAGCGAGCCGACGAGCACCCACGGGTCGGGCCACTCGCAGGACGGGTCCCACCGACGGTTGCCGCTCGCCTCGTAGGGATACGGCGTCGCGAGCTGCTCGAGGTCGACGACGTGGTCGGCGATGGTGAGGCTCTCGTAGCCGAGCTCGTCGGCCGCGACCGCGATGGCAGGGATCTCGTGGGTCGGCACGAACGCCGACACGACCGCGAAGCGCATCCGGATCCTCTCGTCTGTCGGCTCGGAGGTTAGCCCGTCTGAGCCATGGTGGTCGGCCCGAACGGCGGGAGAAGGTGGGAGCTCGTGTCCGGGACAGAGGTGGAGGTCGACATGCGGGTGAGGCGTTGGATGGCACCGATCGCGGCGGTGCTCGTGGCTGCCGGGCTGGGCGCGGCGGGGAACGGCACCGCGGTCGCGGTGTCGCCTGACGGGCCGGCGGCGCAGCTCAGGGGCGCGCCCGGCACCTGGACCAAGATCTCCACCGGAGGCGTCGGCATCACCAGCCAGTCGGGCCTCTACCGGACGCCGGACGGCGTGCTGCACGTCGTCTACCCGAGGTCGGTCGGCGACGCCGACTCCCAGCTCGGGCACACCGCGATCGACCCGGACGGGACCGTCGCCGTGCAGAACGACATCCTCCCGACGTCCTGGGCCTCGATCGACAGCACCCCGGTCGTGGTCGGCGACGGCGCCGACGGGATCCGGGTCATCGCCGGCGGCATCAAGGACTCCACCGACGGCTTCTGGTCGCAGGGCCGGATCTACACGATGACGGCACCGGAGTCCGGCGCGAGCTGGGAGCTGCCTGCCGAGGCGGTGGGCATCAGCACGGGTGGCTACGGCAGCTACGGCACCGGCGCGACCACGCTCGCTGACGGGACGCCGGTCGCCGCCTTCACGTCGAACTCCACCATCACCTGGCACACCGGCACCGGCTCGGACCCCGACCAGTCGTTCACTGTCTCCTGCTGCGCCTACAACCTGACGATGGTCCGCGACGGCGACGACGTGTGGATCGCGTGGTACGCCAACGGCAACTCGCCTGCGGGCAACGGCACCTTCGTCCGCCAGATCGCGCCGACGCTCGGACCGATCACGAAGGCGCCGCAGTCGAGCGTCGGCGCCGACTCGATCCCCACCGACCGCGTCGCGCTCGTCGCCCGAGACGGCGGCGGGGTCTACCTGGCCTACTGCACGGGCTACCCCTACTGCGGGCACATCGGCCTCTGGAAGGTCGGCACCTCGACCGTGCACAAGGTCCCCGGGACCAAGTACGCCGACAACCTCGCGATCAGCCCGGGACCGTCGGGCCGGATGTGGATCGCCTGGAGCGACAACATCCCGGTCGTGCACGCCCTGCGCACCAACATCGCCGGGACCGGCTTCGGTCCGGCGCGCAACCTGAGGATGCCGCCGCACAAGGACTCGGCGTACTCCCTCGCGATCAACGGCACCACCTCGCGCGGCGACGTCGTCGTCAACGTCGGCGACGGCTACTGGCACACCCAGGTGGCGCCCGGCCTGACCGTGAAGGCGAAGCCGACGTCCTGGCCGCACGGCCACAAGAAGAAGGTCACCTTCACCGTCAGCGACGCCGGTGACGCCGTCGCCGGCGCGAAGGTCAAGGCCGGCTCGAAGTCCTGCACCACCGCAGCCAGCGGCACGTGCGCGATCACCTTCCCGAAGTCGACCAAGGCCGGCCCGCTCGTCGCGAAGGCGTCGAAGTCCGGCTACGGCGCGGGGTCGGTCCGGCTGAAGGTGAAGTAGCCACGCGGTGGTTGAGGAGGTTGCGCTAGCAACCGTCTCGAAACCCCTGCACCCGACGTAGGTGCGTTGGTTTCCGGGGTTTCGAGACGGTTGCTGCGCAACCTCCTCAACCTCGGGGTGTCGGTGGTTGAGGAAGGCGCGCTAGCGCCTGTCTCGAAACCCCCGCAGCTGACGTGGGTGCGTTGGTTTCCGGGGTTTCGAGACGGTTGCTGCGCAACCTCCTCAACCGCCGGGTGTCGGTGGTTGAGGAAGGCGCTGCGCAACCTGCTCAACCACCGGGCGTCGGGGGTTGAGGAAGGCGCTGCGCAACCTCCTCAACCGCCGGGTGTCGGTGGTTGAGGAAGGCGCGCTAGCGCCTGTCTCGAAACCCCTGCAGCTGACGTAGGTACGTTGGTTTCCGGGGTTTCGAGACGGTTGCTGCGCAACCTCCTCAACCTCCGGGTGTCGGTGGTTGAGGAAGGCGCGCTAGCGCCTGTCTCGAAACCCCCGCAGCTGACGTAGGAGCCTTGGTTTCCGGGGTTTCGAGACAGGACTTCGTCCTTCCTCAACCTCCGAAGGCGGCCATCCAGGCCTCGCCCTCGGCCGAGAGCGTGCCGTGCTCGCGGGCGGCCTTGCAGTAGCGGCGTACGGCGCGCAGGAAGGTCGCCGGGTTGTAGACGTCCTCCTCGCACGACCACTGGTTGTCGCCGGCGTAGGTGAGGATCGTGATGTTGCTGGCGCCGTGGCGCAAGCCGTCGCCGACGTCGGCGAGCTGGTTGAAGACCTCGCAGACGATCCGGCCCCGCTCCTCGTCGACGACGTACCAGTCGATCGGGAAGTGCGGCATCTCGGTGCCCGGGAACTCCTCGGTCATGGTGCGGGTGATCCAGGTGCGGATCGCCTCGCGGCCCTCGAAGTTGCCGTAGGCGTGCTCGACGTACGTCGCGTCCTCGGTGAAGAGCGCCGCGAAGAGGTCCCAGTCGCGGGTGGCGCAGGCCTTCTCCACCTCGTCCTGGTAGTGCTGGAAGGCGGACTCGAGCTCGCTACGGGACCAGGTCATGGCGACAACATAGGGCCAGAACTGGAACGTGTTCCAGCGTCAGCGGGTGATCGCCGGGATCGCGAGGGGCTCCCGGTCACCGTTGTGGAAGAGGTCCGCAAGCTGGTCGGTCGTCCAGGTCGGCGAGAGCATCTCGAAGAGCTGACCGTCGTTGCGCGTCGGTGCATCGACCCAGAGCGCGTGATCGCCGGACTCCGGGTCGGTGCCGACCCATGCCTTCGCGGGAGAAGGTGCCGAGATCGGCGTGGCGTCATCGGGTACGGAGCCCGGGTTCATCACGGCGTAGAGGTCGTCGGCGCGCTCGTCGCCGACCGCGTGGCGATAGGTGAAGGTGTAGCCGGCGACCTTGATCGTGCTGGTCACGAGCTTGGGGTGCGCGCTCACCGACGGGGCGGCTGAGGGCGGGGGTGTCGGGGCCGGGCTGTCGTCGGTGGCGGTCGTCGCGACGACGGTCAGCACGGCAGCGGCGGCGACGGTCGCGCCGACGGGTACGGCGAGGCGCGGGATGCTCCGCGGGGCGGGCACCTTGCCGGCGTACGACAGGTGGTCGGTGGTGTCGCGGTAACCAGCGCTCAGCTGGCGGGTGAGGTCCTCATCGGTCAACATCGACGTTCTCCTTCTCGGGGACGAGCGCGGCCCGGAGGCGTTCCAGGGCGCGGGCGGTCTGTGACTTGACGGTGCCGGTGGAGCAGCCGAGCGCGGCCGCGGTCTCCTCGACCGAGAGGTCGTCGAAGTAGCGCAGCACGAGCACGGCCCGTTGCCCCGCCGGCAGCTGCCGGGCAGCGCGCAGGAGCTCGTCGCGGTCGGCGACCCCGTCGGTCACCGGGATCGCGACGTCCGCCTCGATCGGCGTCTCGCTGGGCCGGCGGCCGAGCATCCGCCACCGGTCCTTCGCGAGGTTGACCACCACCCGGCGGGCGTAGGCGTCCGGCTGCTCACGCGCGGTCCGCCAGCGGCGGGCCGTGCGCAGCAGCGCGGTCTGCACGAGGTCCTCGGCGTGGCCGCGGTCGCCGCACAGGAGGTACGCCGTGCGCACCAGCCGGTCCGAGGACGCGGCCACGAACTGCTCGAAGGCGCGCCGGTCGGCGGCGGGGATCAACTCCTGCTCCAGATCGTCACACCGAGAAGAACTCCGAACGGTTCGGGCGGGTTGTCATGGGCCTGGCAAATACTTCCCAGTCGGCTCCCAGTGGGTCCCAAGCGGGTCGCGACATGGTCTACCCGTCGGACAAACAGCCCGACACCCCCACCGAGTCACACACCCAGGAGATTCCCATGTTCGACGCCTACCAGCCCGCTGTCATCGCCTTCTTCGTCTTCGCCGCGTGCGCCATCGCCGCCGCGGTCGTCGGCCTCGTCATCGCTGCTCGCGACAGCCGCCTCTTCGCCTCGCAGCCCGTGGTCGCCTTCGGTGGTCGCGTGGCCGCCAAGTCCGACGTACGTCGCGCGGCGTGACCCCCCACGCCTGAGCCCCTCTTCACCGTGGTGGAGAGGGGCTCTCGCATGTGCGCACGAGGGGTGGGTACGGGACGAGGACCGTCAACCGAGGAGGTCATCGTGCCCAGCAGCAAGAAGCCCGGCCCGAGCGTCAAGGACGACGAGCTCTACGAGAAGCTCCGGGACGAGGGCAACAGCAAGCAGAAGTCCGCGGCCATCGCGAACGCCGCGGCCAACACCTCGCGCAGCGCGGTCGGCAAGAAGGGCGGGTCGTCCCCGGCGTACGACGACTGGACGGTCGACGACCTGCGCAAGCGGGCAGCGGAGCTGGACATCGAGGGCCGCTCGTCGATGTCCAAGGACGAGCTGATCTCGGCGCTGCGCGACCACTGACGGACACCGGTCGTTCAACTTTCACCCCTTCGGGTGGCGAGTCCGACTCGCGTGCGATCCGGTCGGATCGACAGGATTCTGACCATGTCAGGTCAACCAGTGCGCCTGGCCATCGCCAGCACGAACCAGATCGTCTCGCAGGGCCTCCGATCGATGCTCGCCGACCACGCGGACCGCGTCGTCGTGGTCGACCACCGCGACGAGTCCGTGACGCCGGACGTCGTGATCCACGACCGCCTCGACCCGGCTGAGCCGGTCGCGTGGGTCTCGGTGGGTGCCGACGTCACGGAGATCCTCCGGGTCGTCGAAGCCGCGGCTGCAGGAGAGATCGGCACTCCGGGGCCGCTCGCTGCCCTGACCCCGCGCGAGCTCGAGGTGCTGCGTCTGATCGCGCGCGGCCTGAGCAACCAGGCGATCGCGGACCAGGTCTTCGTCAGCATCAACTCGGTGAAGACCTACATCCGCTCGGCCTACCGCAAGATCGGCGTGCACAGCCGTACCCAGGCGGTCGCCTGGTGCCTCCAGAACGACCTCGGCTGAGGGCTCAGCGCCGGTCGGCGTGCCTCGTGGTCATCACGTAGTCCTTCTGCGGACCGGTCGCCTGCCACTCCACGTCCCAGTGGCTCACCGGGTCGCCGGTCACGTCGATGCGGCCGGTGTAGGTGTCCGGCGCGCACGGGTGCGTCACGGACGCGCCGGTCGTCCACGGGTGGAAGGGCCGCCCGTCGGAGAAGTGCACGAACCAGCCGTCGTCGCCCCGGTCGACGTAGAGCGTGCGCTCGACAGGCACCGAGTGGTCGCCCCACGTCATCACGCCCTCCTCGCTCCAGCGGACCCGGTCGGGCGACTCGAGCGCGAGCGTGGCCGTGCCGCGCACGTCGCGGCGCTCACCGGCGAGCCGGTCGTCGACCACCCGCACCAGGCTCCACGTGCCGAGCAGGTCGGTCGGCGCGGCGGACACGTCGGTCCTGAGGTCAGCGCAGCGAGATCGACCCGGAGAGCGTCGGCTGCCAGGGCAGCGCGCCGTCCGTCTCGATCCGCTTGTCGAGCGCGGCGGCCACGTCGGCCGGCCACTCCGACGTACGCCGCGTGCCCATGTCGATGTGGAGGAAGACCTCCTCCATGACGTAGCTCAGCCGCTGGTGGGTGTCGTCGAGCAGGTAGACGACCGCGTGCGCGGCGCGCGCGGCGCGGCCGATCAGCAGCACCCGGGCCGAGACCCGGTCGCCGGTGTGCAGCTCGGCGAGGTAGGTGAGGTGGTGCTCGGCGCTGAAGACGGCCTGACCGGCGAGGGTCGGCCAGTTCTGCGGGATGCCGACCGCTTCGAGGGACTCGTCGAGTCCCTCGCTGGCGATGCCGAGGTAGTGGCGGATGTTCAGGTGGCCGTTGATGTCCTCGAACGCCGCCGGGACGGGCTGCGAGGAGTAGGCGGGAAGGTCCACGAGCTGCTCGTACGTCGGATGCGCGGTGGTCACACCGTGACGTTACTTGCCGTGCTCGGGGATCTCTTCGGCGGGCCGGTCGGCGTGGCCTACGGGGCCGGAGGGACTCGCGAGGCTAGCGTGATCGCTCAATCGGTCACTGGGCCGACGATCGAGCCGAGGGGATACGCCGCGTGGTGCGACGCGACCGCCGTGAGGCGCGCCGACACCCCAGCAGGTGGACAGGTCCGCCGCCGCTGCTGCTGTTGGCGACCGTGCTCGGATTCCTCGTCGCTCCGCTCGTCGACCACGACGCCCCGGACGAGCCGGCTCCGCAGGCCGCGATCGTCAGCGTGGCCGCCACGCCGCGCTCGATCGAGCCCCGGATCGTGCGGCCCCAGGTCGTGCCGTCCAGCCAGGGCGGCCAGCTGACCGCCGGCCTCAAGCCGCTGCGCCTCGCCCCGCTCGACGTCGGGGTGGCGAGCATGAACATGTTCCGTCAGCTCTCCTCCGCCCACGCGCTGCACGACGCCCGCCGGCTGACGTCGCGGCCCGGTGTCGACGTGGTCGGCTGGCAGGAGGCGGAAGACTTCGGGGCGGTCCTGCACCGCCTGCCCGGCTTCGCGACCAAGACGTTCCCCTACAGCGGCGGCAGCTCCGAGCTCGCGATCTCCTGGCGCAGCTCGCGGTTCCGCCTGGTCGCGGCGGACCAGAAGCGGGTGGCGTACGGCGTCAGCTCCTACGAGGGCCGCTACCCGTTCGGCAACCGCTTGGTCGCCCAGGTGACTCTCCAGGACCGCCAGTCCGGCCGGCAGCTGACCGTGATCAACGTGCACCTGCCGCAGAAGATCGAGGACTTCGACCACCACCCCGGCCACTGGACCGACACGAAGAACGCGTTCCGCGCGCGCATCCAGCTGCAGCGGCTCGCGGCGATCTGGGCGCAGGCGCAGGGCCGCTGGGTGATCGGGACCGGCGACTTCAACTTCGACGCCCGCGCCGACGCCGCCTACCTCCCGGCCGGTGGTCCGACCCGCGCGCTGCGCAGGACCGCCGTCTCGTCGTACGAGGAGCTGGGCCTGGACGTCGCGACGACCTTCCCCGAGAACGGCCGCAACATCGACTACGTCTGGGCCGACAAGGGCGCCTACCGGTCCGGCCGGATCCAGTTCGACGGGCAGTGGGTGCTCAGCGGCTACAACAGCGACCACCGGCCGCTGCTGACCCGGCTGGTGCTCCGCTAGTCAGAGCCTGACCGTCTGACCGGGCTCGACGAGCAGCGGCTCGGCGGTGCTGGTGGTCCGGGCGAGCGCCTCGAGGAACCGGTCGCCCGGCGTCACGAAGAGGTGCCGGTGGTTGGCCTTCGCGACCCGGCGCAGGCCCAGCGGCCAGAACGTCCCCCAGTGCACGGGGATCGCCACGTCGGCTCCCACGCGCTCGACCGCCTCGGCGCCGTGCACCGGGTCCATGTGGCCGTCGTCGAGGGTCGGACCCCAGCCGCCGATGGGGATCAGCGCGAGGTCGACGTGGCCGACCTCGGCCATGTCGTCACGCAGCTCGGTGTCACCGGGGAACCAGAAGGAGCGGCCACCGCCGTCGACCCGGAAGCCCAGCGGCGGCCCGGTGATCTTGGTGTGCGGGCCGCGACCGCCGTCGTGGGTGGCGGCCAGGACGCGGATCGTCACGCCGGCGATCTCGTGCACCTCGCCGGGGCCGACCGGCAGCACCCGGTCGGACCCGAGGTCGCGGAGCAGGGACTCCCCGCCGCGCGGCACCAGGATCGGGGTGTCGCGCGCGAAGCGGCGCAGCGACGGCAGGTGCAGGTGGTCGTGGTGGAGGTGGGAGATCAGCACGACGTCGGCGTCGGTGGCCTCGTCGGTGGGGTGCGCGGTGTAGCGGCGCAGGTGGAAGAGCTGGTCGCTGAAGAGCGGGTCGAGCGCCACCTGGGCGCCGTCGATCTCGACCGTGGCGGAGGCGTGTCCCCACCAGGTGACGGCCAGCTCGCCCATGAGGTCAGCCTAGGGTCCCGATCACCACGGTGCCGTCGACCTCGGCGGCGAGACCGGAAGCCTCCATCAGGTCAGCGCTGACGGGGCCCTGCTCCTCGCTCGACTCGACCAGGAGCAGGCCGCGGGGCCGGAGCCACTCGGGCGCCTCGGCGATCACCCGGCGCTGGACGTCGAGCCCGTCGGCGCCGCCGTCGAGGGCGACCCGGTGCTCGTGGTCGCGGGCCTCGGGCGGCATCAGGGCGATCGCCTCGGTGGGCACGTACGGCGCGTTGGCCAGGATCACCGCGACCCGGCCCCGGAGCGCGGTCGGCAGCGCCGTGTAGAGGTCGCCCTCGTGCACGCGCTCGGGGTCCAGGTTGCGCCGGGCGCAGGCGACGGCGGCCGGGTCGACGTCGGCGGCGTGCAGCTCGATCCCCGGGACGGCGTCCAGCAGCGCCGCCCCGAGCGCGCCGGTCCCGCAGCACAGGTCGACCGCGACGTCCCCCGCACGGAGACCGTCGGCAGCGCGGCGTACGAGATCGGCGGTGCGCTGCCGGGGCACGAACACCCCCGGTGCGACCGCGATCCGCAGCCCGCAGAACTCGGCGTAGCCGATCACGAGCTCGAGCGGGGTGCCGCTCACCCGCTCGGCGACCATCCGCTCGAGGTGGTCGTCGTCGGCGGCTGCATCGAGCAGCAGCCGCGCCTCGTCCTCGGCGAAGACGCAGCCGGCCGCGCGGAGGGTGGCCACCAGATCGTCGTACGCCATGGTCGATGATGGTGGCATGTCGAGCGGGCTGGCCCAGATCAGCGTCTTCGTGGTCGGGTACGCCGCCATCGTCGCCGTCGCTGCCCTGGCCATCGCGCTCACCCGACGGCAGCGGCCGCCGTGGCTGGACAGCATGGTCTGGCTGCTCGAGGTGCTCAACGTGATCCGCGCCGTCGCCGGTCTCGGCAGCATGCTCGGCGGCTCGCGGCCGGCCGAGATGTCCGCGCACATCGGCTACCTCGCGGCGTCGGTCTGCATCCTGCCGATCGCGATGGCGTCGATCACCGAGGACCGCGGGGTGTGGTCGTCGGCCGTCGTCGCGGTCGCCGCGATCGCGGTCGGCGTGATCGCCGTACGCCTGCAGATGACCTGGACCTGAGGGACCTGACGTGACCGACACCCCCCGCTCGGGACCGCACAAGGTCCTGCTCGCCTTCTACGCGCTCTTCACCCTGGCCGCCGGCGCCCGCGCGCTGGTGCAGCTGACCACGCAGTACGACGACGCGCCGGTCGCCTACTGGCTCTCTGCCGCCGCAGCGGTGACCTACGCGCTGGGTTGGTATGCGATCCGCCAGGCGTCGTACGGGAAGACCGGCTTCGCCAGCGTGATGCTGTGGGTCGAGCTCGGCGGCGTCCTCACCGTCGGCACGCTCAGCCTCGTGGTGGAGCGGTGGTTCCCGGACCCGTCGGTGTGGTCCGACTACGGCATCGGCTACGGGTTCGTGCCCGCCGCCCTGCCCATCGCCGGGCTCTTCTGGCTGCGCCGGCAGAAGCGGCTCCCAGCCGACTCCCAGTAGCGCTCCCAGTCACCCCCAGCGGAGCCCCAGCGCCCACCAAGCGCTGAGCGGCACGGTGTTCCTGTCAACGACCCCCACACAGGAAACCACCATGAACACCGTCATCGTCATCGCCGTCCTGGCCTCCGCCCTGATCGGGTGGCTGGCCACCGCGACCGCCACCCCCACCGCTCGTCGACGCGAGGCCGACCGCCGTCGCCGTCGGGTGGTCCGGCACCCCGCTCTCGCCAACCTCGGCGACGTCCAGCGCCGCCTCGACGCGGACCTGTCCGGCGCGCACGCCGACTTCGTCGTCGAGCGGGTCGCCCGGCACCGCATCGACGCGGCGACGCTCTGGACCTGGCTCGACCGGTTCGGCGCGGACGCCCTGGTGCTGAGCCTCGCCGCCGGCGACGGCTACGCGGGCCTGCTGCGGATCCTGCGCGGCGACAAGGCGTACGACGCGACCGAGGCGCGGCTGCTCGCCGAGCTCAGCCAGCCGGAGCTGTTCGACCTCGCGGCCCTCTGACCCCTCGCTGAAATCTGGAACGTGTTCTAGATTGCCGGGGTGACTGCCGACGTCTTCGCCCCTGTCCAGCTCGGTCCCGTGCGACTGCGCAACCGGACCGTGAAGGCCGCGACGTTCGAGGGCCGGGCGCCCGACGGTCAGGTGACGGACGCGTTGATCGACTACCACCTGGCCGTCGCGACCGGCGGGGTCGGGTTGACGACGGTCGCCTACCTCGCCGTCGCGCCGGAAGGCCGGACCCACCGCGAGCAGATCGTCGTCGGGCCCGACACCCGCGACGGGCTGGCCCGGTTGGTCGACGCCATCCACCACGAGGGCGCCGCCATCGCCGGCCAGGTCGGCCACGCGGGCCCGGTCGCCAACGGCCGGTCCAACGGCGTGAAGGCGATCAGCTCCTCGCGGATGCCGAGCCCGCTGTCGATGCAGATGATCCGCGCGGCGACCGAGGCCGACCTGACCCGCGTCACCAAGGCGTACGTCGCCGCCGCGCGGACCCTGGTCGGCGCCGGGTTCGACGTGCTCGAGCTGCACATGGCCCACAGCTACCTGATCTCGTCGTTCCTCGCCCCCGGGCTCAACCGCCGCAAGGACGGCTGGGGCGGCTCGCTCGAAAACCGTGCCCGGCTCGGTCGGCAGGTCGCGCGCGCCGTACGCGACGAGGTCGGCAACGAGGTCGCGCTCACCGCGAAGGTGTCGGTCGGCGACGGCTTCAAGGGTGGGGTGTCGACCGACGAGGGGCTGGAGTATGCGCAGCTGCTCGAGTCCGACGGCACCCTCGACGCGCTCCAGCTCAGCGGCGGGTCGTCGCTGATGAACCCGATGTACCTCTTCCGGGGCGACGCTCCGCTCAAGGAGTTCGCGGAGACGATGCCCCTCGTCGTACGCCTCGGCATGAAGACGCCGGTGGGCAAGGGCTTCCTCAAGTCCTACCCTTTCGAGGAGGCCTACTTCCGCGAGAAGCAGCTGCGCTTCCGCGCGGCGCTCACGATGCCGCTGATGCAGCTCGGCGGCATCAACCGCAAGGACACGATGGACCAGGCGATGGCCGACGGCTTCGACTTCGTCGCCATGGGCCGCGCGCTGCTCCGCGAGCCCGACCTGGTCAACCGCCTGCAGTCGGCCGAGGCCACCGCCGGCGTCTGCATCCACTGCAACCGCTGCATGCCGACCATCTACTCCGGCACCCGCTGCCCGGTGATCACCCCCGCCGGTGGTTGAGGAGGTTGCGCAGCAACCCCCGCCGTTGGTTGAGGAGGTTGCGCAGCAACCGTCTCGAAACCCCGGAAGCCAAAAAGCGACCCTTCCCAAAGAACTAGAACGTGTTCTAGGTTGGCCGCCATGGGAGACAAGCTGAGAGTCGTCGTCTGGTCGACCGGGACCATCGGTCGCCACGCGATCGCCGGGATCGACGCGCACCCGCGCATGGAGCTGGTGGGCGTCTGGGTGTCCAACCCCGAGAAGGACGGCAAGGACGCCGGGATCCTGGCGGACCTCGGCCGCACCCTGGGCGTCCTGGCCACCACCGACCGGGACGCGCTGATCGCGCTGAAGCCGGACGCGATCGTGCACACCGCGATGGCCGACGACCGGGTCTTCGAGTGCATCGAGGACCTCTTCGGCTTCGTCGAGGCCGGCATCAACGTCGTGTCCAGCGGTCCGGTGCTGCTGCAGTGGCCCGAGAAGATCCTCCCCGACACGATGCTCGACCGGCTCCAGGAGGCGGGACGTCGTACGGGCGCGAGCCTGCACGTCAACGGCATCGACCCGGGCTATGCCAACGACCTCCTGCCGCTCGCGCTGACCAGCCTGAGCCAGCGCATCGACGAGGTGCGCGTGATGGAGATCGCCGACTACTCGACGTACTACCAGCCCGTCGTCATGGGCGACATGTTCGGCTTCGGGCGGCCGATGGACTTCGAGCCGCTGCTCTGGCAGCCCGGCATCCTCACCATGGCGTGGGGCAGCGTGGTCCGCCAGATCGCGGCCGGTCTCGACATCGTGCTCGACGAGCCGCTCATCGAGAAGGTCGAGCGCCGCGCCGCCGAGGTCGACACCCCCAGCGTCTCCGGCGACGTGAAGGCCGGGACCATGGGCGCGGTCCGCTTCGAGCTGATCGGCAACGTCGACGGCATCCCGCGCGTCGTGCTCGAGCACGTCACCCGTACGGCCGAGGACCAGGTGCCCGAGTGGGCGCAGCCGGCCGAGGGCGGCGGTGGCTACCGGGTGATCATCACCGGCGAGCCGATGATGCAGCTCGACCTGACCCACCACGGTGAGCACGGCGACCACAACGTCTCCGGGATGATCACCACCGCGCAGCGCCTGGTCAACGCGCTGCCCGCCGTCGTCGAGGCGAAGGGCGGTCTCATCACCGCGCTCGACCTCCCACTCGTCACCGGAAGGGGCCTGGTGAGCAAGGCATGAGCATCCTGGACCGTTTCTCCATCGAGGGTCAGGTCGCCATCGTCACCGGCGCCGGCCGCGGCCTGGGTGCCGCCACCGCCGTCGCGCTGGCCGAGGCGGGCGCCGACGTCCTCATCTCCGCGCGCACCCCCGACCAGCTCGAGGTCGTCGCCGAGCAGGTCCGCGCAACGGGACGTCGCTGCGTCGTCGTACCCGCCGACCTCAGCGACCTCGACGCCGTCGCCGGCCTCGCGCAGACGGCGTACGACGAGCTCGGTCGTCTCGACACGATCGTCAACAACGTCGGGGGCACCTTCCCGAAGGAGTTCCTGAAGACCAGCCCGCGCTTCCTCAACGAGGCCTTCAGCTTCAACGTCGCCACCGCGCACGCGCTCACCCGCGCCGCCGTACCGCTCATGCTCAAGGACGACGACGGCCAGCAGAAGAGCGTCGTCACGATCAGCTCGATGATGGGGCGTACGGCGGACCGCGGGTTCGTCGCCTACGGCACCGCCAAGGCCGCGCTCGCGCACTGGACCAAGATGGCCGCGCAGGACCTCTCGCCGCGGATCCGGGTCAACGGCATCTACGTCGGCTCGATCCTCACCAGCGCGCTGGAGTTCGTCGCAGGCCAGCCCGAGCTGATGGGTCAGCTCGAGGGCAAGACGCCGCTCGGCCGGGTCGGCGAGCCGGAGGACATCGCGGCTGGCGTCCTCTACCTCTCCTCGAAGGCGGGGCAGTACGTCACCGGCAAGCTGATCGAGATCGACGGCGGCATCCAGCAGCCCACCCTCGACCTCGGCTTCCCCGACGTGACCTCGTAGGGTCCGGGAAGTGACGACCTCCAACACGCCCACTGCCCTTGCCGTCTCGCCGGACTCCGGCGAGCACTGGAGCAAGGAGGGCGCCTGGAAGGTGACCGAGGGGATCCACCGGATCCCGTTGCCGCTCCCGATGGACGGCCTCAAGGCCATCAACGTCTACGTCATCGAGACCGACGACGGGCTCACGCTGATCGACGGCGGCTGGTCGATCCAGGTCGCCCGCGACCTGCTCGAGAGCTGCCTGCGCGACGTCGGCTACGGCTTCGGCGACATCAAGCGCTTCCTCGTCACCCACGTCCACCGCGACCACTTCACCCTGGCGACGGTGCTGGGCCACGAGTACGGCGCGGACGTCGCCCTCGGCCTCGGCGAGAAGCCCGCGCTCGACCTGCTCAACGACCCGGACCTCAGCCACAACCCCTTCCTCGACGTGCTCCGCACCGCCGGCGCCCACGAGATCGCGGAGATCTGGGCAGCCGGCTCGTCGGACGAGCCGAGCCCGTCGATCTGGATGTACCCCCACACCTGGCTCGACGGTGACCAGCAGATCGCCGTCGGGGCGCGCACCCTCGACGCCGTACACACGCCGGGGCACACACCCGGCCACTTCGTCTACGCCGACCAGGCCGCCGGCCTGCTCTTCGCCGGCGACCACGTGCTCCCGACGATCACCCCTTCGATCGGCTTCACGGTCCCCCCGACCCCCGACCCGCTCGGCGACTTCATGGCCTCGCTGACCAAGGTCCGCTCGCTCCCCGACCTCCAGATCCTCCCGGCCCACGGCCCGGTCGCCCCGTCCTCGCACCAGCGCGTCGACGAGCTGCTCGCCTTCCACGACCGCCGCCTCGACCTCAGCCTCGCGGCGCTCGCCGACGGCCCGGCCACCGGCTTCTCCGTCGCCCACACCCTCGGCTGGACCCGCCACGAGAAGGCCTTCGACGAGCTCGACGAGTTCAGCCAGGGCATGGCGGCCATGGAGACGAAGGCGCACCTGGAGCTGCTGGTGGCGCAGGTCGCGCTCGCGCGGCTCAGTCGGGCCGCGAGATGACCGAGTCGTCCAGGGCAGAGATGAAGGCGTTGATCACCCCGGGCACGTCGGCGGCAATCACGACGTTGACCTCGCGTCCGACATCTCGGGACGGGTGCGGCACCAGTTGGTCTCCGTCCAGGGCCATGTGCTTTGGTCGGACGTCGAACAGGTCGGGATGTGCCATGAGCACGAGGGCGCCGGCGTCCCCGAGTAGATGGCGACGTCAAACGGCCAGTAACTCGCCCGCCAGTCGGGCCGCCGGGTCGCGCGAGCCTCGTAGCTTGGTGACCAGCAGGGGTGGGACGGCAATGGTCTCGAACACGTCGGCGGTGTAGACGGTGAGCGGCGTTCCCGCGGAGAGCACCGTCGCGGCCGAAGCGGCGTCGTGGGCGACGTTGAACTCTGGCTCTGATGCGGCCGCCAGCTCGCCCCCGACCATGACGACGTGATCGACACCGGGCTGGGAGACGTACCGCGCGACGTTGGTCAGCGGAGCGCATGCGGCAACCGCCAGAGGTGCAGCGCGCGACAGTAGGCCGACGAGCTCCGACGGATCCTCGTCTCTGACCGCCCCCGTGGCGGGCGCTGGCAGCACCACCCCGCCCAGACCGCCGCTGCCGTGGTTTGTCTCTCCGCTGCGGTGACCGGACCCACCAACGGTGCGCGCCGCTCCGACCACCACCGGGACCTGTGATGCGCGAGCCACCGCAAGGACGGCCGCGGAGTTGCGCGCGGCGACGTCGACCGGAACGTTGCCGACCACCGCAGTGACGCCCACCAGATCCAGGCGCGTCTCGGTGGCGGCGTAGAGCAGGGCGAGCGCGTCGTCGATTCCCGTGTCGACGTCGAGCAACACTCGAGACGGCTTGTGGACCACCCGCCCATTCTCTGGCGGTCCCAGCTCCGTCGACCGACTCGTCCAACAGGCGGCGGAGTGACGTCGCGGTCGACTGAGGGCGTGTCGGTCGTCGTGAGATCAGCAAGCGAGTCCTCGGCGACGCAGGTGTGAGATGAGCAGGTACCGGCCGAGTCGCACGGACGCCCATCGACGTGCCCTTTGATCGGCACCTGACGTCGCCGTCGGCGGTTCGGAGCGTCGACCGGTGAGGGCTTACATTCGTCTGTTGTGAGTGCTCAAGCCCCATCCGCTGTGATCCTGATCCGCGCCGAGCGGTTCAAGCCCAACCCGGCGACCGCCGCCGACAACGCCTTCCAGCACGACGTGCCGGCGGGTCAGGACGACGACGAGACCGCCCTCAAGGCGCTGGCCGAGATGGACGCGCTCGCCGAGGCGCTCCGCGCGGCCGGCGTACGCGTGCATGTTTTCTCCGACGAGGACCACACCCGACCGGACAGCGTCTTCCCGAACAACTGGCTCTCCACGCACGCCGGCGGCAACGTCGCGGTCTACCCGATGTACGCGTCCAACCGCCGCCACGAGCGCCGCGCCGACGTGCTCGAGATGCTCAAGTCCGAGTACCGCGTGCAGACGATCATCGACTACTCCGGCCTGGAGCCGGACGGCATCTTCCTCGAGGGCACGGGCGCGATGGTGCTCGACCACGTCTCCCGGGTCGCGTATGCCGCGCGCAGCCACCGCGCGGACACCCACGTGTTGGAGCGCTTCTGCACCGACTTCGGCTACGAGCCGATGGCGTTCGACGCGGTCGACCACGACGGCGTGCCGGTCTACCACACCAACGTCATGGGCTGCGTCGGCACGGACGTCGCGCTCTTCGCGCTCGACCTGATCCCCGACAAGCAGCGCCGCGAGCAGGTCCGCGAGCGGCTGACGGTCAACGGGCGCACGGTCGTCGAGCTCACCGAGGAGCAGGTCCGCCACTTCGCGGGCAACGCTGTCGAGCTCTGTGGTCGTACGCCGGACGGCCGCCGCAACTACATCATGGCGATGTCGGCCGAGGCCCACCGCAGCCTGCGCCAGGACCAGATCGACGAGATCGAGAAGTCCTGCACGATCCTCTCGGTCGACATCCCGACCATCGAGCTGGCTGGCGGCTCCGTGCGCTGCATGATCGCCGGCGTCCACCTCGACAAGCGTCCCGCCGCCGAGCCCGAGATCACGGAGGCCGTCGAGGCGATCGACGACAACCCGGTGACCGCCGACGGTCGCGACGTCGTCGACGACGACGAGGTCGTGTGAACGCCCGACGTCTCTGGCCGCTCGTCGCCGACCTCGTCTGCGTGCTAGCGCTGGCACTCGGCGGGAAGAGCTCGCACGAACCCGGTGAGTCCGACTGGATCCTGCTCACCATCGCCTGGCCGTTCGCGGCGGCCGCCGTGCTGGCGCACCTGCTGCTGGCTCGGCGTGGTCGCCAGTCCCTGCGGATCTGGCCCGAGGGTGCGACGGTCGTCGCCGTCACCTACGTGCTCGGCATGCTCCTGCGCGCGCTCTCCGGCCGCGGCATGGCGCCCGGCTTCCTGGTCGTGGCCGCCATCTTCCTCGTGGTGACGATGGTGGGCTGGCGCGCCGTCGCCTCCCTCGTCACGCGGCGCCGCGCGGGCGACACTGACTGAGTGAGGCTGCACCATGACTGGGACGACGAGGATCCTCCCGAGCCTGACCTGACCGACCCGGTGACCGCCGCGGCGATGACCCGAGCCGCTCGCGGTGTGCGCCTCGTCAAGCTGATCCACCTGGGACTGCTCGTCCTCGGGCTGGCCGTGCTCGCGCTGGCGCTGTTGCTCCACGTGGCCTGACGGGCGGAGCGGTACTCACCTCAGCCAGGACCGCCCGGTGGTCTCGGCCCGGATCTCCTGGAGCGCGGGGACGCCGACCCGCGGCGTTGGGCCGATCCGGACCACGACAGGGTCGCCACCCCGGATCGGCAGTCCGGGGTAGGTGTTGACGGCGTCGAGGGTCTCGAAGAGACCGATCGCGTCGGGCGCCACCTGCTCGGAGTAGGAGACGTCGTGGACGGTGATCGCCAACTGCGTCGGCTCGGCGCCGGTCGGGCGGGTCCCGGTCAGCTCTGGCGCGACGACGGGGGCGAGGAGGCGTACGTCGTCGAAGTCGATCATCGTGACGTTGGCGGCCGGACCGTGCTCGGCCCAGACCGGCCCGCCGTAGAAGGCCTCGAGTGCGCGGCGGCGGCCTTCCATGTCGGCGAAGCCGCGGAGCCACACGAACCGGTCCGGACGGTCGAGGTCGCGGAACTGGCCGATCACCGTCATCCCGCAGGCCTCCTGGGTCTCCACGAGCTCACGGTCGAAGAGCTCGATCAGCCCGTCACGGGTCCCGGGACGCAGGGTGTACTGACGCAGCTCGACCACACCGATGTCCATGGGCCGACCGTAGGGGCGGGCGCCGACAGGTCAGGCCTCGGTCCAGTCGACCTGGTGGGACGGCGGTGCGGGCAGCGACCCGTGGGTCACGACCTGCGCGTAGATCTGCTCCAGCGCCTGGCGCAGCGGCCCCAGCAGCTCGGGGTCGAGGCCGTCGAAGAACAACGTCTTCACGAGCGCCACGTGGCCCGGGATGGCTCGACCCAACGCAGCACGGCCCTCGTCCGTCAGCACCGCGTCGGTCGCCCTACGGTCGGTGGCCGACGGGGAGCGGTCGACGAGCCCGCGACCCTCCATGCGCAGCACGTGGTGCGAGACTCGGCTGCGCTCCCACCCGATCCGGATCGCGAGGTCGCTGAGCCGGAGGCGCTGCCCCGGTGAGTCCGCCAGGGCATTGAGGACGTGGAAGTCCTGGTGCGAGAGGCCTGTGTCGGCCTGCAGCTCGCGGTTCACCTCGTAGTCCATGCGGAGCACGACGCGCATGTAGGCGAACCAGGTCTCTGCCTGCTCCGCCTGCAGCGTCGTACTGGTGTCTCTCGCCCTGCCAGGCACCGTGCCTCCTCGTGCTGACGACCCCCGGGAATGCCGGCCGGTCCATCGCGGTTAAGCATGACATATCACGTAATGGGCCTCATCGCCCGGGACAGGAGACCACCATGGGACAGCTCGACGGCAAGACTGCGCTCGTCACCGGAGCGACCTCGGGGATCGGCCGCGCCACCGCGCAGCGATTCGTCGACGAGGGAGCGTTCGTCTTCGTGACCGGGCGCCGCCAGGAGGCGCTCGACGCCACGATCGCCCAGCTCGGCGCCCACGCACGTGGGGTGCGCGGGGACGTCTCGGACCTCGACGACCTCGACCGGGTCTACGAAGCGATCGCCGAGCGCGGCGCAGGGCTCGACATCCTGGTCGCCAACGCCGGCGGTGGATCGTTCGCCGCGCTCGAGGACGTCACCCCGGAGCACTTCGACGAGACCTTCTCGACCAACGTGCGCGGGACGTTGTTCACGGTGCAGAAGGCGCTGCCCCTGCTGAACCGGGGTGCGTCGGTCGTGCTGACCGGGTCGACCGCGGCGACCAGCGGGGTGCCCGCCTTCGGGGTGTACGGCGCCAGCAAGGCCGCGGTGCGCGCGTTCGCCCGGACCTGGGCGGTCGAGCTCGCCGGCCGCGGGGTGCGGGTCAACGCCGTCATCCCGGGGCCGACGGAGACCGAGGGCCTCCGCGGCCTCGCACCCGACGCCGGTGCGGCCGACGCGCTGGTGGACCAGCTGGCCAGCGCCCTGCCGATCGGTCGACCCGGTCTGCCGTCGGAGATCGCGGCGGCCGTGCTCTTCCTCGCCTCGGACGAGAGCAGCTTCATGACCGGCAGCGAGCTCTTCGTCGACGGCGGCGAAGAGCAGCACTGAGACAGCTCGGCTGGATCAGGCGAGCTTGCGGTGACGTCGGTGTGCCGGAGCGGTGGACCACCCGGGCGGCGGATCCATGCTGAGCGCCATCTCGACGAAGTTGACGACCGCGGCGCTCGTCGTCCGCTCGGGTGCCCACTGCAGGACGAAGGGGACGGTCAGCTCGGGCTGCACGACCTTGACGCTCGCCGGGTCGTGTCCCGGAGTGAACGAGCCGATCAGCATCACCCAGTCGACGCCGTCCTGCTCCTGCCACCGCCGGGCCGAGATGTCGGTGTCGACCAGCGGCAGCATCGGCGGTGAGATGCCGGCCATCGTGAGCACCTGCTGCTGACTGAGCGCCCACGCAGGGAACAGGCTCTCGCGCGACATCCCGAGGGTGTCACCAGCGAGGTCGGACAGCTCCACCGTCGCGTCGGCGGCGTGGGGGTGCGTCGGACGCAGGGCCACGAGGAGTCGTTCGGCGCAGAAGACCTCGTGGCGGGTGCCCGGTCTCGCCACGGTGATCGCGCAGGTCACGCCGACGTCGATCTCGCCCGCGTCGAGCTTCTGGGAGAGCGCGGGGAGCCACAGCTGCTCGACGGTGACCTCGACCAGCGGAGCCAGCTCCGCGAACCGCTCGACGAGGTAGGGCACCAGGACCGGAGCGGCCGGTGGGGTGATCCCGATCCGCAGGGAGCCGGCGGCCCCGGCCGCCACGCGGCGTACGGCGCTCTTGGCTGCTTCGGCCCGGTCGAGGATGTCGCGGGCGCGGGGGAGGAGCTCGTCTCCGGCGCCGGTCAGCGACACCTTCCGCGTCGTGCGCACGAAGAGGCGTGCGCCCAGCTCGCGCTCGAGCCGCTGGATCAGCTCGCTGAGCGCGGGCTGGCCGATCTGGACCCGCTGGGCGGCGCGACCGAAGTGCAGCTCGTCGGCGACCGCGACGAAGGCCTCCAGCTGGCGCAGCTCCACACCGGAACCGTAGGGCGGATTGATCGGTCCCGCCGATGAATGCGTTCCGGAAGTGCCTCTTTTTCGGCTCGCGCGGGCCGCCCATGGTGGAGGCATGGCCGCTCCTCGCATCCCGCTCAACTTCTTCGGCATCCCGTTCGGGCTGGCCGGCCTCGCCGGCAGCTGGCTCGTCCTGGCCGACCACGGACGGGCGCCGGTCGCGGTCGGCGACGTCCTGCTCGTCCTGGCGGCGGGGGTGTGGGTCGTGCTCGTCGTCGCCTACCTCCGGCACGCGGTGGCTGAGAAGGGGCGGCTCCGCGCGGACCTGCTCGACCCGATCGCGAGCCCCTTCGCGTCGCTGGTGTTCATCACCCCGGTACTCCTGGCCGCCCAGGGCGTTCATCCGCACGCGGCGACGACCGGCCGCGTGCTGGTCGACGTGTTCGTCGTCGGCATCGTGCTGCTCGGCTCGTGGTTCACCGGCCAGTGGATCTACGGCCCGCTCGAGTTCGCCACGATCCACCCGGGCTACTTCCTGCCGACGGTCGGCGGCGGCCTGGTCGCCTCGATCGGTGCGTCCGCCGTCGGGCAGCCGCGCCTGGCCGAGGCGATGTTCGGCCTCGGTGTCGTCTCCTGGCTGGTGGTCGGCTCGATGATCCTGGCCCGTCTCTTCTTCGCACCAGCGCTGCCGACGCCGCTGGTCCCGACGCTCGCGATCGAGGTGGCCCCTGCGGCGGTCGCCAGCACGGCGTACTTCGCCATGAACGGCGGCCACGTCGACGCGGTCGCGGCGTTCCTGGCGGGCTACGGCGCGCTGATGGTGCTCGCACAGGTGCGGCTGGTCCCGTTGTTCGCCCGGCTGACCTTCCTGCCCAGCTTCTGGGCCTTCACCTTCAGCTGGGCGGCGGTCGCCACCGTGGGGCTGCACTGGCTCGACGCGCTCCGGCCGGCGGGCTACGTCGCCTACGAGTACGCCGTGGTCGCGGCGATCTCCCTGCTGATCGGCGGCATCGCCGTGCGCACCGTCATCGCGCTGCTGCGCGGTCAGTTCTTCGCCGCTTCGCACGCGGTGCCTGCGGTGGGTCACGCTGTCGTTTGACTGACTGATCAATCCAATCCAGTGCTAGCCTCGGAGCCCGAGAACGACTCCTGCGAGAGGCTGGTCCGATGGCTGAGGCCGCGCCCGCGACGGAGGGCAACGAGGCGCGCCGCCGCGCGATGCTCGAGGCAGCCGCCGAGCTGATCAGCGAGCGCGGCTTCGGGGAAACGCGGATCGCCGACGTCGCCAAGCGTGCGGGCGCGAGCTCGGCGCTCGTCATCTACTACTTCGGCACCCGCGACCGGCTGCTCGTCGACGCCCTGCGCTACTCCGAGGAGAGCTTCTACGACACCGCAGCGAAGACGCTCGCCGAGGTCACCGGCTTCCGCGAGCGGCTCTCGACGATCGTCGAGTGGTGCTGCGTGCCGCAGACCGACGGTGAGGTCAGCGGCGCCTGGGGCCTGTGGCTCGACCTGTGGGCCACGGCCTTCCGCCACGAGGAGGTCGGCGAGGCGCGCGTCGAGCAGGACCGCAAGTGGCGCGACCTGGTCGAGGGCGTCCTGCGCGACGGCCAGTCCTCCGGCGAGGTGGCTGCCGAGCTCGACGTACGGCGCTTCGCGCTGACCTTCACCATGCTGCTCGACGGCATCGCGACCCAGGTCGCGCTCGAGGACCCGGACATCAACGCCGACCTGGCCTACGACATCGCGATCGAGTACGCCGAGGAGAAGCTCGGCCTCGACCCGATGCCGCGGCGGTCGAAGCCGAAGAAGCCTGCGAAGAAGAAGCGGGCCACGAAGAAGGCCTGACTCAGCGCTGGTCCACGCCGGGCACCACCACGACCTTGCCGGTGAGCGAGCCCGACGCCGCACGCGCGTGGACGGACGCGAGGTCTGCGAGCGGCACCCGCTCGGCGACGTCGACGACGAGCTCGCCGCGGTCGACGCGCGCGACCAGCTCGGAGAGCTGCTGCGCGTCGCTGCGGACGTAGAGGTCGATCCCGCGTACGCCGCGCGCCTCGTCGCTCGGGGCCGGCATCCACACGGTCGTGTTGACCACGACCCCGCCGTCGGCGACCCGCCCGGCCAGGGCCGTGAGCTGCTCAGGAGTGACCGGAGCGAGGTTGAGCAGCACGTCGACGGGCTCGGTGACGGCCGCGGCCACGTCGGTCGTGGTGTGGTCGACGACCTCGTCGACGCCGAGCGACGCGAGGTGGGCGGCGCTGCGCGCGCTGCCGGTGGCGATGACGTGGGCGCCGGTGGTCTTGGCCAGCTGGACGGCGTACCCGCCCACCGCGCCGCTCGCGCCGTTGACCAGGATGCGCTGACCCGGTCGGAGGTCGGCGTGCTCGAAGAGCGCCTGCCACGCGGTCAGGCCGACGATCGGGAGTGCCGCTGCGTCGCTGAGCGGGATGCTGGTCGGCGCGCTCGCGAGCGCCTGGGCGGGTGCGACCACGTAGTCGGCGGAGGCGCCGTCGACGACGAACGGCAGGAAGCCGACGACCCGGTCGCCGACCCGCAGGCCGGTGACGTCGTCGCCGACCTCGTCGACGGTGCCTGCGACGTCGAGGCCGGGGACGTGGGGGAGCGTCAGCGGCATCGGACCCTGCATGTTCCCGGCCCGGATGTTGCCGTCGACGCCGTTGAACGACGTCCCGGCGACCTTGATGCGCACCTCGCCGGCGCCGGGGGTGGGGGTCGCGACGTCCTCGTAGCGCAGGACGTCGGCGTCGCCGTACTGGTGGAAACGGATGGCCTTCATGGCTTTACCTCCTGAGTGACGTGAGTGCTTCGAATTCGAAGCATGATGACGACGGTAGCAGTGCTTCGAATGTGAAGCAACTGTTTCGAACGTGAAGTAATTGGTAGCGTGGGGGCATGCCGAAGCCGACTCCCGCGTCCGACGCCCTCGACTCCGTGCAGCTCGGCGCCTACTTCGCCCTGATGGACGTGGCCGGCCTGCTGCGCCACGCGGTCGAGCAGCAGCTGCGGGACGAGGGCGACCTGAGCTACGTGCAGTTCCAGCTCCTGGCGCGCCTGGCTCTCGACTCACCCACCGGCAGCGAGCGGATGACCGACCTGGCCGACGGTGTCGTCTACAGCCGCAGCGGCCTGACCTACCAGGCGGGCCTGCTCGAGAAGGCCGGGCTGGTGGTGCGCGCGCCCTCGCCCGACGACGAGCGCAGCGTGACGGTGACCGTCACCGACGCCGGTCGCGCGGTGATCGCGCGGGTGATCCCCGGCCACGTGGAGGTCCTGCGGCAGCAGCTCTTCGCCCCGTTGTCGGGTGCCAAGGTCCAGGAGCTCGGCGACCTGCTGGCGCCGGTGCGCGACCACATGCGGTCGGCGCCGCCGCGGTCGGCGGGGGCGCGCCGCAAGCGCTAGAGCGCCTCTTCCAACGGAGGGGTGCGCTCGATGCCGAACTCCGTGGTGAGCACGGGACGTACGTCGCCCTTGGAACCCACCCAGCCGATGCCGGGCTCGTGGCGCCGGATGACCTTGGCCGGGTTGCCGCCGACGATCGCGAAGTCCTCGACCGTGCCGCGCACGATGGCGCCGGCCGCGACCACGACGTTGCGGCCGATCTGGGCGCCGGGGAGGATCACGGCGCCGTGGCCGATCCAGCTCCCGGAGCCGATCGACACCGGCTGGTGGGCGCCGAACTGGTCGCCGATCGGTCGGGTCGGGTCCTGGTAGCCGTGGCTGGCGTCCGTGACGAAGACGCTCTGGCCGAAGAAGACGCCGTCGCCGATCACGATCGACTCGTGGGCGGTGATGCTGATCCGCGCGCCGAGCACGCAGTCGTCGCCGACGACGAGCCCGCGGTCGGGCAGGTTGGTCTGCCCCACGCCGTAGCCGACCGACAGAGTCGCCTGCTTGCCGACCAAGGTGTCCTGGCCGATGTGGATCGACCCGGTGTTGAGCAGCGTGGCGGGCGGGAAGTCGATGCAGCTGCCCTCGCCGAACGTGCCGAAGGCCTTGGCCGCGTGGGTGCCGGGGACGATCGAACCGGTCCGGTCGAGCCATCGCCGAGCGGCGAGGATCCCTCGGTTGGCGACGCGGGTGGCGGGGTTCACGCCGCGAGACTAGCGGCCAGCAGACCCGCGCGAGCCCGATGTGGTCCAGCTCTGGATCGCGCGGCTGGTGGTGGGCGACACTGACCAGGTGATGGATCAGCTGCGTGGAACGTTGGCTCCGCTCCCAGAGGCGGAGGTCGCCCGGTCGTACGCCGAGTTCGGCACCTCGCGGATGCTGCCGGCGGCCGCCTACCTCGATCCCGCGGTCCACGACTGGGAGCAGGCCAACGTCTTCTCCGGCTGGCAGTGCGTCGGATCCGCCGCCACCCTGGCCGAGCCCGGCGCCCAGAGGTCCGTCGAGACGGGAGCCGGTGGCGTGCTGCTGGTCCGCGGCGAGGACGGCGAGCTCCGCGCCTTCGCCAACACCTGTCGGCACCGCGGCCACGAGCTGCTGCCCTGCGGCTCGAGCACCAACCGGCGCAGCATCGTGTGTCCCTACCACGCGTGGTCGTACAAGCTCGACGGCAGCCTGCGCAACGCACCCGGTGGCTTCCGCAGCCTCGAGGGCTTCGACAAGGGCGAGTTCGGGCTGCTCCCGATCCCGGTCGTCGACTGGCACGGCTGGCTCTTCATCGACCCCTCGGCGAGCAGCGGTCCCTTCGAGGACCACGTCGCCGGCATGGAGGAGATCGTCGGTCGCTACCGCCCCGAGGACCTGGTCACCGTGGCGAGCCACTCCTACGAGCTCACGGCGAACTGGAAGGTGATCGTCGAGAACTACCAGGAGTGCTACCACTGCTCCTCGATCCACCCCGAGCTCACGCGGATCAGCCCGCCGCAGAGCGGCGACAACCTCGACTTCGAGGGTGAGTGGATCGGTGGCTGGATGGCCCTCATCCCCGAGGCCGACACGATGTCGCTCGACGGTCGCAGCGGCGGCACCCCGATCGAGGGGCTCAACGACACCGAGCTGCGCACGGTGATGTACCTCGTCGGCTTCCCCAACCTGCTGGTCAGCCTTCACCCCGACTACGTGATGACCCACCTGCTGCGTCCGATCGACGCCGGCCGCACGTTCGTCGAGTGCTCGTGGGCCTTCCCGAAGGAGGTCGCGGAGCGGGAGGGCTTCGACCCGGCGTACGCCGTGGACTTCTGGGACCTGACCAACCGTCAGGACTGGGCGGCCTGCGAGTCGGTGCAGCGTGGCCTCGCGTCGCCGCAGTCGGTGCCCGGACCCCTCGCGCCCGAGGAGGACGGCGTCTACCAGTTCGTCAGCCGGATGGCCCGTGCGTACGCCGGCCTCGGCAAGAGCGATGACGCCCGTCCGTCGCTGGTGACCCAGCCTGCGGACGGCCCGCTCGATGCCGAGGTCAGCCCTCCAGCTCGCTGATCCATCCGGCGCGGGTGGTGTCGTCGACGAACGCCGCCTCGAACGAGTTGCGCGCCAGCGTCGCCAGGTCGGTCTCGCTCATGCCCAGGTCGTTGCGCAGGGCGGCGAAGTTGTCGTCCACCCCGCCGCCGAAGTAGGCCGGGTCGTCGCTGCTGACCGTCGCGCGCAGCCCGAGCTCGAGCATCCGCGGCAACGGGTGGTCGGCCAGGTCGTCGACGACCTTGAGGTAGACGTTGGACAGCGGGCAGGTCGTCAGCGGGATCTGCTCGTCGACCAGCCGCTGCACCAGGACCGGGTCCTCGAGCGCCCGGTTGCCGTGGTCGATCCGCTCGACGCCGAGGACGTCGAGCGCCTCCCACACGTAGTCGGGCCCGGCCTCCTCGCCGGCGTGCGCGACCCGGTGGAGACCCTCGGACGCCGCGATGGAGTAGGCCGTCTCGAAGAGCCGCGGCGGGTAGCCGATCTCGGTGGAGTCGAGGCCGACGCCGATGAACCGGTCGCGGAAGGGGAGCGCCGCGCGGATCAGCTCCTCGGCGGCGTCGCCACCGAGGTCGCGCAGGAAGCAGACGATCAGGTCGGCGGAGATGCCGGTCGCCGACTCGGCGTCCGCGATCGCGGCGGAGAACCCGTCGAAGACGGCGGCCAGCGGGACGCCGTGCCCGAGGTGCGTCTGCGGGTCGCAGAACATCTCGGCGCGGCGTACGCCCGCGGCCGCGGCACGCGCGAGGTAGCCGCTGGCCAGGTCGTAGAAGTCCTGCTCGGTCCGCAGCACCGTGAGGTTGGCGTAGTGGATGTCGAGGAAGGACTGCAGGTCCGCGAAGTGGTCGTAGCGGGCGGTGAGCTCGACCGGGTCGTACGTCGGCAGCGCGATGTCGTTGCGGCGGGCCAGGGTGACCAGGAGGTCGGACTCGATGGTCCCCTCGAGGTGGAGGTGGAGCTCGGCGACGGGAAGCATCCGCCGAGTGTGCCGGTCGCGGGTTACGCGCTCGTTGCGCGGCGCATCGGCGTGTGCGGGATGCCGTCCTCGAGGAACTCGTCGCCGTCGGGGGCGAAGCCGAACCCGGCGTACCAGCCCACCAGCGGCGACTGGGCGTCGAGGACGACGTCGCGGCCGGGGCAGACCTCGAGGGCGGTGGTCATGACGTGGTCGGCGAGACCCTGGCCGCGCGCGGACCGGGCCAGCACGACGCGGCCGATCCGCCACGTGTCCACGTCGTCGAGCACCCGCGCGTAGCCGAGGAGGTCGTCGCCCTCGAGGAGCAGCACGTGGCGGGTGCCGGGCTCGACGTCGCGGCCGTCGAGGTCGGGGTAGGGACAGTCCTGCTCGATCACGAACACGTCCTGGCGCAGTCGCCACGCGGCGTACGCGATCGCGGGCTCGAGGTCCGCGAACGAGCGGGCGCTGGTGATCATGAGCGGCAGGTTGTCACAGATCGGCGGTGGTCGGTGTCTGGTGGGCAAACGACAGAAGGAGAGTCCGATGCCCAGCACGTTCCGCATCCCGAAGGCCCCGATCACCTGCCTGTACGGGCGGGTCATGTCCGTCTACGCCCGCCGCACCTACGGCGCGATCCCGGACAACGCCTACGTCTACTTCCACCACAAGCCGGTGCTCAAGGCGGTCCTCGGCTTCGAGGGCAAGGTGTCGAAGTGGGACGAGCTCGACCCGACGCTGAAGTCCTACGCGCAGCTCGCGAGCGCGGGCGTCATCGGCTGCAGCTGGTGCCTCGACTTCGGCTACTTCCTGGCGCACAACGACGGCCTCGACCTCGCCAAGGTGCGCGAGGTGCCGCGGTGGCGCGAGTCCGACGTCTTCAGCCAGCTGGAGCGCGACGTGCTGGAGTACGCCGAGGCGATGAGCACGACACCGCTGACGGTCACCGACGAGATGGTCGCCGGGCTGATCTCCCAGCTCGGTGAGGCGGCCGTCGTCGAGCTCACCCAGATGATCGCCCTGGAGAACATGCGCTCGCGCTTCAACTCCGCGGCCGGGCTGCAGAGCCAGGGTTACTCGGATGTGTGCGAGCTGCCCCTCGCCGTAGCGTCTGGGTCCATGGAGACGGCATGAATGCCGACGCGACGGAGGTCTTCGTCCGGCACCGCAACCTGCTCTTCACGGTCGCCTACGAGATGCTCGGCTCCGCGGCCGACGCGGAGGACGTGCTCCAGGAGACCTGGCTGCGGTGGGTCGACGTCGACCTGCCGACCGTCCACGACGACCGGGCCTACCTGGTGCGGATCACCGCGCGGCTCGCGCTCAACCGGATGCGCACCAACGCCCGGCGGCGTGAGTCGTACGTCGGGCCGTGGCTGCCGGAGCCGTTGCTCACGGCACCCGACGTGGCCGAGGACGTCGAGCTCGCGGACTCCGTCTCGCTGGCGATGCTGACGGTGCTGGAGACCCTCGCGCCGACCGAGCGGGCGGTGTTCGTGCTGCGTGAGGTCTTCGACTTCGGCTACGACGAGATCGCGGTCGCCGTCGACAAGTCGCCGGCCGCGGTCCGCCAGATCGCCCATCGGGCGCGGGCCCACGTCGAGGAGCGTCGCCCGCGCGGGGAGGCGTCGCAGGTCGAGCGGGACCGGGTGCTCGCGACCTTCATGAGCGCGGTCGCGACCGGTGACATCCAGAGCCTGATGGACGTGCTCGCGCCCGACGTCGTGCTGGTGACCGACGGCGGCGGCGTGAAGAAGGCGGCCCTGCGGCCGATCCTCGGTCGCGACAAGGTGGTGCGCTTCCTCGACGCGGTCGGCTCGGGCCTCAACGCCGTGGCAGATGTGGTGGTCGTCAACGGCGCCGCCGCCCTCCGCATCGTCATCGACGGCGAGATCGACACGATCGCCACGATGGTGGTCGAGGACGGTGCGGTGACCGGCCTCTACGTCGTACGCAACCCGGCGAAGCTGGCTCGCCTGGACGCCGTGGTGGTGCTGACCCGCTGAGCTCCCGGTGGTTGAGGAAGGACGAAGTCCTGTCTCGAAACCCCGGAAACCGACGTAGGTGCGTCGGCTGCGGGGGTTTCGAGACGGTCGCTGCGCGACCTCCTCAACCAACGGCGGGGCAGGGGTCTACAGTCGACTCCACAAGACAGGGGAGCACGCCATCAACGTGCTGAGAGTGCGGACCAGCCGCAGACCCTACGAACCTGATCCGGTTAGTACCGGCGATAGGGAGTCCGAGTTGAAGGTCATCCGTGCCATGGCGCCTGCCGTGGTCCTCGCCCTGACGATGAGCGCCTGCTCCACGATGGGGCAGGACTCAGCCGACGACGAGCCCGCCTCGAAGCGCGTCGTCCTGGTCACGCACGACTCGTTCGTGCTGCCGAAGAAGCTCGAGAAGCAGTTCGAGCAGGAGTCGGGCTACCAGCTCGTCGTCCGCGCGTCCGGCGACGCCGGCGCCCTGACCAACAAGCTGGTGCTCACGAAGGACGACCCGCTCGGCGACGTCACCTTCGGCATCGACAACACCTTCGCGTCCCGCGCGATCGACGAGGGCGTCCTCGCGCCGTACGACGCCACGCTGCCGGCGGGTGCGGAGGAGTACGCCCTGCCCGGCGACGACGACCACGACCTCACGCCGATCGACAACGCGAGCGTCTGCGTCAACGTCGACGACACCTGGTTCACCGACCACGACCTGGCGCCGCCGACGACGCTCGACGACCTGGTGAAGCCGGACTACAAGGACCTCTTCGTGACGCCCGGCGCGACCACGAGCTCGCCCGGGATGGCCTTCCTGCTCTCGACGATCGCGGCGTACGGCGACGACGGGTGGCAGGACTACTGGACCAGGCTAATGGCCAACGGCGCCAAGCTCGACGCCGGCTGGTCGGACGCCTACGAGGTCGACTTCACCCAGGGCGGCGGCAAGGGTGACCGGCCGATCGTGCTGTCCTACGACTCGTCGCCGGCCTTCACCGTGTCCGGTGGGAGGTCCTCGACGAGCGCGCTGCTCGACACCTGCTTCCGCCAGGTGGAGTACGCCGGGGTGCTGGCCGGCGCCGAGAACCCGAAGGGCGCCGAGGCGCTGGTCGACTTCCTGCTGACGCCCGAGGTGCAGGCGGCACTGCCGGAGAGCATGTACGTCTTCCCGGTCGACTCCTCGGTGGAGCTGCCGCAGGAGTGGGCCGAGTTCGCGAAGAAGCCCACCGACCCCTGGCAGGTCGACCCCGCCGACATCACCGCGCACCGTGACGAGTGGCTGCGCGAGTGGAGCGACGTCACCTCGCGATGAGGCGGGCCCTCGCCCTCGCAGCCCTGGCCGCCGTCCCGCTGACGGTGCTGGGTCTCTTCTTCGTGCTCCCGGTGAGCGGGATGATCTCGGAGGGCTTCTGGGTCGACGGCACGTTCGACCCGGGGGCGGTCTTGGAGGTGCTGGCGCGGCCGCGGGTGCACCGGGTCGTCTGGTTCACCCTGTGGTCCTCGCTGCTGGGCACGGCGTTCGCCGTGCTCCTCGGGCTGCCGACCGCCCACCTGCTCTACCGCCGACGCTTCCGCGGGCGACGGCTGCTGCGGGCGCTGCTGGTGGTGCCGTTCGTGCTGCCGACCGTCGTCGTCGGCGTCGCGTTCCGTGAGCTGATCGGGGAGGCGGGGCCGCTGGGCTTCCTCGGCTTCGACGGCTCGGCCGGGGCGATCATCGCCGGGCTGGTCTTCTTCAACGTCGCGGTCGTGGTGCGGGCGGTCGGCGCGAGCTGGGAGTCGCTCGACCCGCGGCCGGCGCAGGCCGCGGCAGCACTGGGAGCCGGACCGGTGCACGTCTTCCGGACCGTCACGCTCCCGACGCTGCGGCCCGCGATCATCTCGGCGGCGAGCGTGGTCTTCCTCTTCTGCGCGACGGCGTTCGGCGTGGTGCTGACCCTCGGCGGGCTGCGCTACTCGTCGGTCGAGACCGAGATCTACCTGCTGACCACCAACCTGCTCGACCTCCAGGCTGCGGCGGCGCTCTCGATCGTGCAGCTGCTCGCGATCACCGCGCTGCTCGTCGTCGCCGGCCGCCTGCGCGCCGTACCTGACGCAGGTGTCGTCCGCACCACGCAGCGGATGCCGCGGCCGTCGCCCGGCGACTGGCCCGGGCTGCTCTCGACCGGCCTGGTGCTGGTGCTGGTCGGTGCGCCGCTGCTCGCCCTCGTCGTCGGATCGCTGCGGGTGCGCGACTCGTGGAGCCTCGGCAACTACCGGGCGCTGAGCGGCCACGGCTCGCACGACGCGCTGCTGGTGCCGGCGACCGATGCGCTCGTGACCTCGCTGCGTACGGCGGTCGACGCGACCTGGATGTCGCTCAGCCTCGGCGTCCTGGTCGCGATCGTGGTGACCCGACGCTCGCACTCGCGCGCCGAGCGCCGCACCCGCGGCGCGCTCGACGGGCTCTTCATGCTGCCGCTCGGCGTGTCCGCGGTGACCCTCGGCTTCGGGTTCCTGATCACGCTCGACAAGCCGCCGGTGGACTTCCGCGACTCGTTGCTCCTCGTGCCGATCGCCCAGGCCCTGGTGGCGCTGCCGCTCGTCGTACGCACCCTCGTGCCGGTGCTGGGCGGCATCGAGGACCGGCAGCGCCAGGCGGCCGCGTCGCTCGGCGCGGGTCCGCTGCGGGTGTTCCTGACCGTCGACCTCCCGGCGATGTGGAAGCCGCTGCTCGCCGCCGCCGGGTTCGCCTTCGCGGTGTCGCTCGGGGAGTTCGGTGCGACGTCGTTCCTCGCGCGCGACGACCACCCGACGATGCCGATCGTGATCTTCCGGCTCATCGGGCACCCGGGTGCGATGAACTACGGCATGGCCCTCGCCGCATCGGTCGTCCTCGCCGCCACCACCGCCCTGGTGATGCTGGTCGTCGAGCGGCTCCGGGTCCCGTCGGTGGGTGCGCTGTGACCCTCACCCTCGACCACGTCGGTGTGGCGTACGACGGCGAGCCCGCCGTCGTCGACGCCTCCCTCGAGCTCACCGACGGCCAGGTGCTGGCCGTGCTCGGCCCGTCCGGCTCCGGCAAGTCGACCCTGCTGCGCGCGGTCGCGGGTCTCGAGCCGACCACCGGCGGGCGGATCTCGTGGGACGGGTCCGACCTGGCCGGGGTGCCGACCCACAAGCGCGGCTTCGCGCTGATGTTCCAGGACGGCCAGCTCTTCAACCACCTCACGGTGGCGCGCAACGTCGGCTACGCGCTGCGCATCCGGCGTACGCCTCACGCCGCCGAGAGGGTCCGCGAGCTGCTCGCGCTCGTCGGTCTCGAGGGGTACGGCGACCGGCTGCCCGCCACTCTCTCGGGCGGTGAACGTCAGCGGGTCGCGCTGGCCCGCTCGCTCGCCGTACGCCCTCGGCTGCTGCTGCTCGACGAGCCGCTCTCGGCGCTCGACGCCGGTCTGCGCGAGCGCCTCGCCGCCGACCTGCGCACGATCCTGCGCGAGGCCGGCACGACCGCGCTGATGGTGACCCACGACCACGACGAGGCGTTCGCGGTCGCGGACCGGCTCGCGGTGATGCGCGCGGGGCGGATCGTCCAGCAGGGTGAGATCGCCGAGGTGTGGCGGGCGCCGGTCGACCCGGAGACGGCGCTGTTCCTCGGCTACGCCCGCGTGCTCGACGGCCCCGCCGGGTCGACGCTGCTCGCGGCGGCGGGTCTGCCGGAGGCCGACGCGGTCGCCGTACGACGCTCTGCGCTGACCCTCGACGACGCCGGTCCGCTGCACGGCGTCGTGCGCTCGGGGCGGGCGACGCCGGAGCAGGTCCGGCTGGTCGTCGACGTCGACGGGATCGGCGAGCTGGACGCCGTGGCCAGGCTCGACGCGCACGCCGCGCCGGGGGAGCGGGTGACCCTGGGGGTGGACCGGAGCAGGCTCGCCCCGATACCTGAAGGTTGCTGACTGGCAACCTTCTCTACACTGACCTCCGTGTATCGCCGTGCCTGGACCCTCCTCGTGGCCAACGCCATCCTCATGGGGGGTCTGGCGATCCTGGTGGCGGTCGTCTACGACAAGCGGCTGATCGACCCGGAGGGCAGCTTCCTGGGTCCGTCGTGGCTGCGCCTGCCGCTGCTGCTCTTCGGTGCGCTGCTGCTCGACCTGCTGCCCCGCACGCTCTGGTACTCCAAGATGAACCCGAAGGCGATGCCCGCGATCGTCCGGACCCGGTGGAAGACGCACTGGACCCGCGAGCGCTGGACCCTCGTCGCGATGGGCATCATCTGCTTCTACATCGTCTACGTGAGCTACCGGAACCTGAAGTCGTTCCTCCCGTTCGTCCGCGAGGTGAAGTACGACCGCGAGCTCCACATGCTCGACCGGCTGCTCCTCTTCGGCCACGACCCGGCGCTGATCCTGCACGGGATCTTCGGCGAGGGCTTCATGGCGTACGGCTTCTCCTACGTCTACCTGTGGTTCCTGCCGCTCGTCCCGATCGCCGTCACGGCCTGGGTCGTCTGGTCGCGCAACCTGTCCTACGGCTACTGGTTCGTGACGTCGCAGTGCGTGGCGTGGACGCTCGGCACCGCGTCGTACTACGCGCTCCCGACGCTCGGCCCCGGCCTCAAGTACGTCTGGCTCTACCAGGGCCTTCCCGACACCCCGGCGAGCCAGCTGATGGAGTCGCTCGTCAACGGCCGCGCCCTGGTGATCCAGGGCGTCAGCACCAACGCGGTGCAGTCGGTCGCCGGGTTCGCCAGCCTGCACTGCGCGATCACGCTGCTGGTCGCGCTGATGATCCAGTACACCGTCCAGAACCGGGTGCTCCGGATCGTCTTCTGGGTGAACTTCGGCGTCACCATGATCGCCACCCTCTACTTCGGCTGGCACTACATCGCCGACGACATCGCCGGCGTGATGATCGCCTTCGTCTCCTTCTACGTCGGCGGCATCGCCAGCGGTCAGAAGTTCGACCACCACGGGCTCGCCTCGCACCCGACGACGACCACCTCGGCCGTCCCCGTCGACCGCTGACCCGGTCCTGATCTCCCTGCCGATCTGGCGAGGTTGTCACGGACGTTGTGGTGGCTATTTCGGCCCTGGGACCACCACAACGTCCGTGACTACGCCAACGCGCGCGAAAGTTACACCGGTGTAGTTCGTCAAGCCGACACGCCGGGGACTGAAGAAAAAGTTGAGGTTTTTGTTCCTTTTGTGACGAAAGTTGTCTAGCGTGCTGCGAGTGCCGCATGGGGCGGCCTTTCCACCAGGGGGAATCACGTGCGTGCGCTCGGTCTGACCGCGGTCCTCGCGCTGTCCCTCGGGATCGGTGGCGTCGCGACCGGAGTGGCCGTCGCCGACGACCACACCCCGTCGCGCCACGACGTCCAGGAAGCCCGCGTCGCCGTCCAGGCCAAGGCCGACGACGTCGACTCGGTCCGCGCCCGTCTCGTGCTGGCCAACCAGCGGCTCCAGCAGTCGGCCGTCGTCGCCGCCCAGGCGTCCGAGGCCTACAACGGAGCCCGGTGGCGCGCCGCGGAGGCCCGCAAGGCGGCCGCGGCAGCGCAGCGGCGATCGGCGATCGCGGAGAGCGACGTCCAGCGTCAGCGGGAGGCGTACGGCGACGCGATCGTCACGTCGTACGAGATGGCTCCCGGGCTGACGGCGCTCTCCGCGATCGTGCGGTCCGACGGCATCGACACGGTGATCCAGCGGACGGTGTCGATGGGCAACGCCGAGGACGCCCTGGACGGCAACTACGACGAGTTCCGGGCGGCCGCCACCCTCGCCGACGTCGCGAGCGACCAGGCCGACGACGCCGAGGACGCCGCGGTGAAGGCGCAGCAGGACGCGCTCGACGCGAAGCAGCAGGCCCAGGACGCGGCTGACGCCGCCGCCGCGCAGGCCACCGCGATCGCCGACGAGAAGGCCGCGCTGATCGCGCAGCTCGCCGACCTCCAGCACATCAGCGTCAAGCTCGCCCAGCGCCGCCAGTCCCACCTCGAGCAGCAGGCCGCCGCGGCAGCGGCCGCCGCGGCCGAGCAGGAGCAGGAGCAGCAGGCACCGGAGCCGGTGTCGAGCCCGACTCCCCAGCCGACCCCCGACCCCCATCCCAGCTCCGACCCGGAGCCGACGCAGTCCCCCGACCCCACCGACCCGCCAGAGCCGAAGCCCACGACGCCCTCGACCCCGCCGGCACCCCCCGCGCCTCCCGCCCCCTCGGGACCCGCAGCCGGCGCCGGGGCGGCGATCGCCTTCGCACGCGCCCAGATCGGCGAGCCCTATCGCTGGGGAGCATCGGGCCCCAGCGCCTGGGACTGCTCCGGTCTGACCATGGGCGCCTGGCGGGCCGGTGGGACCTCCCTCCCGCACTACTCCGTCGCGCAGTACGAGCAGTCGACCCCGATCGCCGCGAGCACCCTGCAGCCCGGTGACCTGGTGTTCTGGGGGTCGTCGAGCGACCCGAGCTCGATCTACCACGTCGCCCTCTACGTCGGCGGCGGCATGATCATCGAGGCCCCGCGCACGGGTGTCCCGGTCCGCGAGAGCTCGATGTACTCCTGGACCGCGCCGAACTTCTACGCCCGTCCCTGATGTGACGTAGGCCGGTCCAGAGCACTGCTTGGGCCGCAGGCGCCGTGGGTAGCGTCGAGGCATGGCCACCGACACCGCCGCGCCCCCGACCACGAACGGCTACGTCCAGCCCGAGATCGACGTACCCGCGCTCACCGCGCTGCTCGACGGGAAGTACGCCGAGGTCCGCAACCTGGTCCGCACGAACCTCGCGGAGTACTCCTCGATCCTCGAGGACGCCGAGGACCTGTCCGTCGACGACTTCCGCGAGCGGGTCAAGGAGGTCGTCGTCGAGATGGCGGCGACCGGTCAGACCGGCATGGGCTTCCCCCAGGAGTACGGCGGGGGCGGCGACATCGGCGCCTCGATCGCGGCGTTCGAGACGCTCGCGTACGGCGACCTGTCGGTGCTCGTGAAGGTCGGCGTGCAGTTCGGTCTCTTCGGCGGCGCGATCCTGCAGCTCGGCACCCAGCGCCACCACGACGCCTACCTCGCCGACCTGATCACCGGGAAGCTGATGGGCTGCTTCGCGATGACCGAGACCGGACACGGCTCCAACGTCCAGGCGCTCGGCACCGTCGCGACGTACGACGTGGCGACCCAGGAGTTCGTGATCACCACGCACGGCGACGGGGCGCGCAAGGACTACATCGGCAACGCCGCGAAGCACGCCGAGGTAGCGGTCGTCTTCGCGCAGCTCGAGGTCGGCGGCGCCTCGGAGGGCGTGCACGCTTTCGTCGTACCGATCCGTGAGGGCGGCAAGCCCTGCGCAGGCGTCGAGATCGAGGACGACGGCCGCAAGATGGGCCTGAACGGCGTCGACAACGGCCGGATCCGCTTCACCGAGGTGCGGGTCCCGCGCGAGGCGCTGCTCAACCGCTTCGCCGATGTCACGCCCGCGGGTGTCTACGAGAGCGAGATCGACAACCCCAACCGCCGCTTCTTCACGATGCTCGGCACGCTCGTGCAGGGCCGGGTCTGCGTCGGCGGCGCCGGCATCAACGCGAGCAAGGTCGCGCTGGCGATCGCGACGAAGTACGCCGCACGCCGCCGGCAGTTCGAGGCCACCTCGGACACCGAGGAGGAGCTGCTCCTCGACTACGGCATGCACCAGCGGCGCCTCTTCCCGCTGATCGCGCGCACCTACGCGCTGCACTTTGCCCAGGAGGTCGTCGCCGCGCAGCTGCACGACGTCTTCTCCGGCATCAAGGACGACGACCACACGCGGCGCGAGCTCGAGTCGCGCGCGGCCGGCACCAAGGCGCTCGGCACCTGGCACGCGACCCGCACCATCCAGGAGTGCCGCGAGGCCTGCGGGGGAGCGGGCTACCTGGCCGAGAACCGGTTCGCCGCGCTCAAGGCCGACACCGACGTCTTCACGACGTTCGAGGGCGACAACCACGTGCTGCTGCAGCTCGTCGCGAAGGGCCTGCTGACCGACTACGCGAGCGAGTTCGAGGACATGGACCAGCTCGGCATGGTCCGCTTCGTCACCAACCTCGCCGTCGAGACGGTCATCGAGAAGACCTCGGCCCACAAGCTGCTGGAGCGGGTCAAGGACCTGATGCCCGGGGGCGACCAGTGGGACCAGGACGCCGGCCTGCTCGACCCGTCGTACCAGCTCGCGATGCTGCGCTTCCGCGAGGAGCACATGCTCGCGGGGGTGGCCCGCCGGCTGAAGCGGGGCATCGACCAGAAGATGAACCCGGGCGTCGTCTTCTCGCGGGTCCAGGACCACGTGATCGCGGCGGCCAACGCCCACGTCGAGCGGCTGGTCCTCGAGGCGTTCGTCGACAAGACGGCCGCGCTGCCGGACGGCGACCAGAAGGTCGCGCTCAACCTTCTGTGCGACCTGTTCGCGCTCTCGACCATCGAGGCCGACCGGGCGTGGTTCATGGAGCACGGCCGGCTGTCCGTCCAGCGCTCCAAGGCGATCAGCCGCGAGATCGGCAGCCTCTGCCGCAAGGTGCGCCCGCTCGCCGTCGACTACGTCGACGCGTGGGGCGTCCCCACCGAGATGCTGCGCTCGCCGGCGCTGCTGGGCTAGGTGCCCGCGGGATACCCGGTGAACCGGGTATTCATGGAGTTCTGGGGGGTTGCAACGCCCCAGAAGTCCATGAAGTGGCCGAGAAGTCGAGGGGTCAGGCCGCGTCGACGGCCGGGAACAACATCGCTCGGATCGCGGCCGCGGTGGCCTGGGGTCGAGACAGGTCCGACCACACGATGCGAATGCATCGCCATCCCGTGAGCCGGCAGATCCGCTCCTCGCGTCGCTTCTCCGCGACGACGACTTCGGACGCGCTCTGGCCGGGGCGCCGGAGTCGTTCGTACTTCACCAGACCGTCGAACTCCAGGAACACCCCGAGCTGCGGCCACGCGAAGTCGACGTAGGCGAAGACCCGTCCGTCGTGGTCTTCGATGGGGTACTGCGGCTGAGGCATCGGCAAGCCCTGGCGGAAGCACAGGAAGAAGGTGCGGGACTCGCCTACGGACTCGATACGCCGATCGGCCAGCCTGAGGATCAGGTCCGTGCTCAGAGTCTTCGGCCACTGGCCCATGAGTGCGTAGCGCTCGGCCAGAGCGGACTCGGTCGTCGCGCCGCAGTGGAGGAAGTGGTTCACGACCACCAGGCTCGCCTCGACGCTCGCGAGCGTCGACACCTCGAGTGCGACTCGGGTTGGGCTCATCACCTCGACGCCGTTTCGTCGGCGGACGTCGCCGGGAAGGATGGTCCCGCAGTGCTGGTGGACGCCCGCCTCGTGCCGTCCGGCGCAGCCGTCGGAGCGCGTGACGTGGACATCGCTCAGGTCCAGTCCCCAGGTGGGTCCGTCGTACTCCGGTACGCCGGACACGTGCGAGAGCACGACCCTGGTCTTCGCCTGCTGCAGGACGGCTCGGCCACGGACCCCGTGCCGGCCGGCCTCGTCCAGCTGCAGAAACGGTGCTCGGTCGGCGTACGCGCCCCTGCGGACCTTCACGAGGACGCCGTCAGCGACGAGACGGGCGATCGAACGGTCGTCGTGACCCTGGGCGATCAGGGTCTTGCGCAGGTAGACAGGCGCGTTGCGCGGGTCGTCGGCGGGACGTGCGGGAGGAACCATCATGCGAAAACGCATGCCCGTGCGCGCCGTACTCGACGCGTGCGGTTCTGGCGGCTGTGGAGAACGGATCCATGCCCTGCTTCTCGGGCAGTTCCTGATGTTCTGGGGCGTTGCAACACCCAAGAACGTCAGGAATACCCGGTGAACCGGGTATTCCGCGGGCTAGCGACCCGCCAGCCGAGGTCAGTGCTGGTCGCCGGACTCCTTGAGGCGGGCGAAGGACGCGTGGACCTCGGCCTCGGCCTCGGTGCGGCCGACCCACTCGGCGCCTTCGACGGACTTGCCAGGCTCGAGGTCCTTGTAGACCTCGAAGAAGTGCTGGATCTCGAGGCGGTCGAACTTCGAGACGTGGCTGATGTCGCGCAGGTGCTCGAGGCGCGGGTCGCTCGCGGGCACGCAGAGGACCTTGTCGTCGCCGCCGGCCTCGTCGGTCATCCGGAACATGCCGATCGCGCGGCAGCGGATCAGGCAGCCGGGGAACGTCGGCTGCTGGAGGATCACCATCGCGTCGAGCGGGTCGCCGTCCTGGCCGAGCGTGTTCTCGATGTAGCCGTAGTCGGCCGGGTACGCCGTCGAGGTGAAGAGCGTCCGGTCGAGCCGGATCCGGCCGGACTCGTGGTCGACCTCGTACTTGTTGCGCTCACCCTTGGGGATCTCCACCAGCACGTCGAACTCGAGCACGTCTTCCTCCGCCATCGTCATCGAAACTTGTAGGCCCGCGCGGCGGGCACCGCACAGTCTCCCGCACAATGGCCGCAAACGTGGAGTCGGAAGAGGTGAACTGTGGGGCGACGTGACGCACGCCACGGTTCTCGCCTCGCCTTCTGGCTGCCGGTGGTGCTCGTTCTGGGGTTGCTCGCGGCCGCCGGGATCGCGTACGTCGAGGTCGACCGGGCCGCCCCGTCCGACGACCCGGCCGCGATCCCGCCGCCCGCCGGACTGACCCTCCCGGCCCTCACGACCCCGTCGCCGGTGGCGACGGGGGCCACCGGCAGCGCCGACCCCGGCGCCGTACGCCGTGCCGTCGAGCAGGTCCTCGACGACGCCGACCTCGGCCCGCACGTGCTCGCCACGATCGCCGGCCTGGACGGGTCGCAGCTCTACTCCGCCGGCAGCGGCACGGCGATGCCGGCGTCGACGCTCAAGCTGCTGACCACGACGGCCGCGCTCGACACGCTCGGTCCGGACCACACCTTCGACACCACCGTGGTCACCGACGGACCGCGCCGCGTCGTGCTCGTCGGTGGCGGCGACCCGCTCCTGTCCCCGCAGGACCTGAAGAAGCTCGCCCGCGCCACCGCGGCCAAGGTCACCGGCACGGTCAAGGTCTCCTACGACATCAGCCTCTTCAGCGGCCCGGCGATCAACCCGCACTGGCCGGCGACCTACGTGCCCGAGGGCGTGGTCTCACCGATCCAGGCCCTCTGGGTCGACGAGGGCCGGGCGGCGACGGGCTTCGGTCGCGTGGACGACCCCGCTGCGGCTGCCGCGCAGGTGTTCGCCGACGACCTCGTCCGGGCCGGCCTCACCGTCCGTGGCACGCCGGACGAGCGGACCGTCGCCGACGGCACCGAGGTCGCGCGGATCAGCAGCCGCCCGCTCTCCCAGATCGTCGAGCACACCCTCACGACCAGCGACAACGAGGCCGCCGAGGTGCTCAGCCACCAGGTCGGTCTCGCGGTCTCGGGGGTCGGCAGCTTCGCGGCCGGCGCCAAGGCCGTCGTCCAGTCGGTCGACGACCTCGGCGTACCCACCTCCGGTGCGAAGGTGTACGACGGCAGCGGGCTGTCCCGCGACGACCTCGTCGGCTCCGACACCCTGGCGTCGGTGCTCGAGGTCGCGGCGTCGGCCGACCACCCCGAGCTGCGGAGCGTGGTGACCGGCCTGCCGGTCGCCGGGTTCACCGGGTCGCTGGTCGACCGGTTCGGGCAGGGCGACCTGGCCGGCCGCGGCGTCGTCCGCGCCAAGACCGGGACCCTCACCGGGACCAGCGGGCTGGCCGGGATCGTCACCGACCGCGACGGCACGCCGATCGTCTTCGCCCTGATCGCCGACCGGGTCGACGTCCTCGACACCCTCGATGCGCGCGAGGCCCTGGACGAGGTCGCGACCGCTCTCGCCGCCTGCCGCTGCGGGAGTTGAGCATGGATCGTCCGGGTACGGTCGCCGCATGAGCAGCGAACGCCCCAGCATGGTCGACTGGGACCTGGCCGTCTCGCTGGGCTCCCGCCTGGCCGGCGACGGTCCGGAGATCACCCGCGAGGACGCCGACGCCGTCGTCGCCGAGCTGAGGGCCGACGCCGACCGGTCGACCGGGTTGGTCCGCGAGTTCACCGGGCTGGTCGCCGCCGAGCACACCGCCCCGGTCCTCGTGGTCGACCGGCCGGGCTGGGTGCAGGCCAACGCAGACGGCTTCGCGACCGTGCTCGCGCCCGTCGTCGACAAGATCTCCGGTGACAAGGGCGCCCCGGGTCGCCTCACCCACGCGATCGGCTCACGGGTCACCGGCGCCGAGGTCGGTGCGCTGCTGGGCTTCCTGGCCGGCAAGGTGCTGGGCCAGTTCGACCCGTTCTACGGCGCCGACGGCCGGCTGCTGCTGGTCGCCCCCAACATCGTCCACGTCGAGCGCGAGCTCGACGCCGACCCGCACGACTTCCGGCTGTGGGTCTGCCTCCACGAGGAGACCCACCGGGTCCAGTTCACCGCGACCCCGTGGCTCTCCGACCACCTGCTCGGCGAGATGCACGCCATCGCCGACACCCTCGAGCCCTCCGGCTTCCTCGACGACGGTCTGTCCCGGATCACGGAGGCGCTCAAGGGTGGCAACCGCGGCGGCAACCTGATCGAGATGATCGGCAGCCCCGAGCAGAAGGAGATCGTCGACCGGGTCACCGGTGTCATGTCGCTGCTCGAGGGCCACGCCGACGTCGTCATGGACGGCGTCGGGCCGAGCGTCATCCCCACCGTCGGTGACATCCGCACGAGCTTCAACCGCCGTCGCAAGGGTGTCGGCGTCCTCGACCGGGTGCTGCGCCGCGTGCTCGGCCTCGACGCGAAGATGGCGCAGTACCGCGACGGCGCGAAGTTCGTCCGCGCGGTCGTCGACAAGGCCGGGATGACCGAGTTCAACGCGGTCTGGGAGCGCGCGGAGAACCTGCCGACCAAGGCCGAGATCGCCGACCCCGCTGCCTGGGTCACCCGAGTCCTGTAGGGCATGAGCCTCCACCCGGCCGTCGCCGCCGTCCGTCTCGGCGTACGCCGCGCGCTCGCCGACGTCGACGCGGGCCGGACCGTCGTCGTCGCCTGCTCCGGCGGACCGGACTCGCTCGCCCTGCTCGCGGCGACGGTGTTCGAGGGCCGCAAGGCGGGCTGGCACGTCGTGGGCGCGACGGTCGACCACGGACTGCAGGACGGCTCCGCCGCGCAGGCCGACCGGGTGGTCGGCCAGATGGTGGAGCTCGGTGTCGACGAGACGATCACCGCACGGGTGGAGGTCGAGAGCGCGGGGCTCGGCCCCGAGGCCGCCGCCCGGCAGGCGAGGTACGCCGTGCTCGAGGAGGTCGCCGAGCGCTTCGACGCGGCCGCCGTCGTCCTCGGCCACACCCGCGACGACCAGGCCGAGACCGTGCTGCTCGGCCTGGCCCGCGGCTCCGGCGGCCGGAGCCTGGCCGGGATGCGCCGGGCCTTCGGCCCCTTCGTGCGCCCGCTGCTCGACGTGTCGCGCGACGACACCGTCACCGCCTGCCAGGTCGAGGGCATCGCCACCTGGGACGACCCGCACAACGCCGACCCCGGCTTCACCCGCGTCCGGGTCCGGCGCACGGTCCTCCCGGTGCTGGAGGACCAGCTCGGGCCCGGCATCGCCGCGACCCTCGCCCGCACCGCCGACCAGCTGCGCGACGACATGGACCTCCTCGACGCCGTCGCCGAGGCGGCGTACGGCGACCTCCGCGACCTCCCCGTCGACGGACTCCTCGCCCAACCCACCTCGATCCGTCGCCGCGTCCTGCGCCTGGCCGCGGTCGAGGCCGGCGCTCCGCCCGCCGAGCTCTTCCACGAGCACGTGCTCGCCGTGGACGCCCTGCTCACCGGCTGGCACGGTCAGAAGTGGGTCGACCTGCCCGGTTCGCTGCGCTGCTCGCGGCGAGACGGTCGACTGCACCTCGACCGCGCCGACGGACAAATCCCTCGGAATCGGCCGCGGGCGGCCGACTGAGAGGTCAGACTTGACGCTGGACCGAGCGCTCGGTCCGACCGCTGGAGGAGAACCCGTATGTCCCGCCGACTCATCGCCGCCCTCGCCGTGCTCATCGGTGTCGGACTCGCTCCGCACGCCCTGCCGGCTGACGCGGCACCCCAGGCGGGGGCTGCGGGCTCCGACCGCGCCCTGGTGCCCACCAAGCCGCCCAAGAACAAAGCCTGGATCCAGGGCTCGGTGCAGGACCGGGGCAAGCGCTACGTCGACGGCGTCGAGGTCGCGGCGTTCCCCGCCTCGGACACCAAGGGCGACCCGGTCGCCTCGGCGCTGACCTACGCGCCCGACTACCAGGACGGCCACGGCTGGTTCCGGCTCTACGACCTCAAGCCCGGCGACTACAAGCTGCGCTACTCGAGCCTCAAGAAGTCCAAGGACCCCTTCGACACCGAGTGGTCGTCGACCATCACCGTGAAGAAGAAGCAGGTCTACACGGTCTCCACCGAGACTCTGACCCTCGCTCGCAAGGTCAACGCCAACCTGTCGCTCGAGTTCGTGGACAGCAGCGTCAAGCCGTCGAAGCAGGCACTGCTCAAGATCTCGCTCACGAGCAAGGAGGTGCGCCCGATCGCCGGCGACCTCTACGTCAAGGTCGACAAGGACGCCGCCTGGAAGACGCCGATCAAGGACGAGAACGACGGGCACGTCACCGTCAAGCTGCCCAAGCAGAAGCTCGGGGACCACACGGTGACGGTCTACTTCGGAGGCAACGACGCGGTCCTGAAGACCAAGAGGCCCGTCTCGTTGCCGTTCTACGTCACCCGGACCGGTCGCTGATCCCACGCCTGTCCTAGGCTCAAGCCCATGGACGCATCGGACGTGGAGAACGACCTGGTCAACGTGCTCTTCACGGAGGACCAGATCCAGGCCCGACTGCGTGAGCTCGCCGCCGAGATCGACGGCGACTACGCCGGCAAGGACCTCCTCATCGTCGGCATCCTCCGCGGGGCCGTGATGGTGATGGCCGACCTCGCCCGCAGTTTCAGCCGGCACCTCGAGATGGACTGGATGGCGGTGTCGTCGTACGGCTCCGGCACCAAGTCCAGCGGCGTCGTACGCATCCTCAAGGACCTCGACACCGACATCTCCGGGCGCCACGTGGTCATCGTCGACGAGATCATCGACACCGGCCTGACGCTGTCCTGGCTGACCGCGAACCTCGCGTCGCGCAACCCCGCGAGCGTCGAGATCTGCACCCTCCTGCGCAAGCCCGAGGCGCTGACGATGCCGGTCGACGTGAAGTACGTCGGCTGGGACATCCCCAACGAGTTCGTCGTCGGCTACGGGCTCGACTACAAGGAGCGCTACCGCAACCTCCGGGACATCGGCACCCTGGCACCCCACGTCTACTCGTGACCGGGTCCTCTCTGGCCCCACCTGAGACAATGGGAGCGGCCGTTGGTCCCCGTGTACCGTCGACCGTTCAGATCAGTTCGTCCGAGAGAAGCCTGTGAAGCGCATATTCAAGGGTCCATGGCTGTGGATCGTGCTCGCCGTCGTGGGAGTCCTGCTCGCCCTGCAGTACCTCGCCCCCAACGGCGGGTACAAAGAGGTCGACTCCTCGAAGATGCAGGAGTACATCAGCTCCGGCGAGATCAAGGAGCTGACCTTCGTCGACGGTGACCAGCAGATCCAGGCGACCCTCGACGACGGCGACAAGGTCACGACGTTCTGGCTCGACGGCACCCAGGACGCGATCAAGGACGAGGTCCAGGCCCAGGTCGACAAGGGCGCGATCGAGAAGTACACCGTCGAGGTGCCGAAGCCGAGCCTGCTCGGCTCGATCCTGGCCACGTTGCTGCCCTTCGCGCTGATCATCCTGCTCTTCCTCTTCCTGATGAACCAGGTCCAGGGCGGTGGCGGCCGCGGTGTCATGCAGTTCGCCAAGTCCAAGGCCAAGCTGATCTCCAAGGACATGCCGAAGACGACGTTCACCGACGTCGCCGGCTGCGAGGAGGCCATCGAGGAGCTCGGCGAGATCAAGGAGTTCCTCCAGGAGCCCGCCAAGTTCCAGGCCGTCGGAGCCAAGATCCCCAAGGGCGTGCTGCTCTACGGACCTCCCGGCACCGGCAAGACCCTGCTCGCGCGCGCCGTCGCCGGCGAGGCGGGCGTCCCCTTCTACTCCATCTCCGGCTCCGACTTCGTCGAGATGTTCGTCGGTGTCGGTGCGTCCCGCGTGCGCGACCTGTTCGAGCAGGCCAAGGAGAACGCCCCGGCGATCGTCTTCATCGACGAGATCGACGCCGTCGGCCGCCACCGTGGCGCCGGCATGGGCGGCGGTCACGACGAGCGCGAGCAGACGCTCAACCAGCTGCTCGTCGAGATGGACGGCTTCGACGTCCGCGGTGGCGTCATCCTGATCGCCGCGACCAACCGGCCCGACGTGCTCGACCCCGCGCTGCTGCGCCCGGGCCGCTTCGACCGCCAGATCGCGGTCGACGCCCCCGACCTGTCGGGCCGCCACCAGATCCTCAAGGTCCACTCGCGGGGCAAGCCGATGTCCCCCGAGATCGACCTCCTGTCGGTCGCCCGTCGTACGCCCGGCTTCACCGGCGCCGACCTGGCCAACGTGCTCAACGAGGCCGCGCTGCTGACCGCCCGCGGCAACGAGAAGCTGATCACCCCGCAGAGCATGGACGAGGCGATCGACCGCGTGATCGCAGGTCCGCAGCGGCGCACCCGCCTGATGAGCGAGAAGGAGAAGCTGATCACGGCCTACCACGAGGGCGGCCACGCCCTGGTGGCAGCGGCGCTGCCCGGCACCGACCCGGTGCACAAGATCACGATCCTCCCGCGCGGTCGTGCGCTCGGCTACACGATGGTGCTGCCCGACGAGGACAAGTACAGCCAGACCCGTTCGCAGATGCTCGACTCGCTGGCCTACATGCTCGGCGGCCGGGCCGCGGAGGAGATGGTCTTCCACGACCCGACCACGGGTGCCGGCAACGACATCGAGAAGGCCACGAGCCTGGCCCGGGCAATGGTCACGCAGTACGGCATGACCGAGTCGCTCGGCGCGATCAAGCTCGGCGACTCCAACTCCGAGCCGTTCCTGGGTCGCGACATGGGCCACCAGCGCAACTACTCCGAGGACGTCGCGGCGAAGATCGACGAGGAGACCAAGAAGTTCCTCGCCGTCGCCCACCAGGAGGCGTTCGAGATCCTCGAGGAGAACCGCGACGTGCTCGACACGCTCGTGCTCGAGCTCTTCGACAAGGAGACGCTCGACAAGGAGCAGGTCGCACGCATCTTCGAGCCGCTGCGCCGTCGCCCGGAGCGCCCCGCGTGGACCGGCTCCGACCGACGCATCCCGTCGGCGATCCCGCCGGTCGAGATCCCGCAGTGGATCAAGGACCGCGCCACCGCCAACGCCGCCGCCTTCGCCGCGTCCAACGGTGACGCACCCCCCGCGGCCGAGGGCGAGGAGGAGTCCGGAGCGATCCTGACGCCTCCGGGGTCCGGCGGCGATGTCCACGGTGGCCCCGGACCGCAGGGTCCCGACTCGCAGCTTCCGCCACACTGACCGGATGACCGACTCGATCCGACCCGATGACCGGGATCCTGCAGACATCCCTCCGTTCGACCACGCCCGCGCGGAGGCCGCCGTACGCGAGCTGCTGATCGCGATCGGCGAGGACCCCGACCGCGAGGGGCTGCACGACACCCCCGCCCGGGTCGCGCGGGCGTACGCCGAGGTCACGGCGGGGCTGCGGATGACCCCGTCCGACGTCCTCACCACGACGTTCGACATCGGGCACGACGAGATGGTCCTGGTCCGCGACATCGAGCTCTGGTCGATGTGCGAGCACCATCTCGTGCCGTTCACGGGCGTGGCGCACGTCGGCTACATCCCGGCGTCGTCCGGCAAGATCACCGGCATCTCCAAGCTCGCGCGACTGGTCGACGTCTACGCCAAGCGCCCCCAGGTGCAGGAGCGGCTGACGACCCAGGTGGCCGACGCACTGGTGGAGCTGCTCGAGGCGCGCGGCGTGATCGTCGTGATCGAGGCGGAGCACCTGTGCATGACGATGCGCGGGGTCAAGAAGGCCGGCGCCCGGACGATCACGTCCGCCGTACGCGGCACCATGCGCTCCAACGCCACGACCCGCGCCGAGGCGTTCGCGCTCATCAACAGCAGACGCTGACGCCTGCTGTGCCCAGCCCGGAGCTGAGCGCAGCGGTCGTCGCCTTCCTCGGCCACGGCCGCCGAGACCGGACGCCGCCACCCCGAGCTCGACCAAGCGGCGCTCGACGCGCTCAGCCCAGCTCCTCCGACTCCACGTCGAAGAACTCCTGGTAGTCGCGGACCCGCTCGCGCAGCGCGCCCTCGTCGAGGCCGGTCTCGGCGAACGAGTAGCGCTTCAGGGTGCCGCCCTGGTCGCCCGGGTGGGCGGCGAGGAAGGCGCGCATCCGGCCCTCGGCCTCGGTCGTCAGCTCGAGCCCGATCTCGTCGTAGATCCGGGCGACCGCGCCGATCAGGTCGTGGCGGATGTCCTGGTAGCGGACGTCGACGACCTGGCCCGGCGCGAAGATGCCGTCGTGGCGGGCCTGGAGAGCGCGCTCGAGCCCGAGCGGGATGTCCTCGCCGTACTGCGCGGCCAGGCTGGTGACCTCGAAGTGGTCGGTGGTCATCTCGCGCAGGCTCGCGCCGAGGGCGCTGATCGAGGCGATCACCTTGAGGGGGTCGCGGTGGGTCTGGATCACGACGGCGTCGGGGTACTCCGCCAGCAGCGCGGGCAGGCACCACAGGTGGGCCGGCGACTTCAGCAGCCAGCGCTCCGAGTGGTGCTCGGACTGCAGGTGCTGGAGGAAGCGCCGGTGCCAGGCGTACGCCGGGGCCATGTCGGCCTCGTGCAGCAGCCAGTGGTTGTACGCCGTGACCTCGAACTGAAGGGAGTGCTGCATCGACCGGAAGTCGCTGGTGAAGATCCGCACGTCCTCCTGGGCGAGCTGCGCACCGAGCTCGTGGAAGGCGGCGAAGCCGGGGATGAACATGTCGACCAGGTCGAAGCCCGCCTGGGCCTCGGCGATCCGGGGGTCGGTCTCAAAGGTCGCGGTCTGCGGTGCGGGGACGGGCCGCTCCATCTCCCAGCTCAGCGGTGCCCGGTTGGCCGGGTCCTGCGCCATCAGGTCGTGCAGGATCGTGGTGCCCGTGCGGGGCTGGCCGACGATGATGATCGGCCGGACGATCTCCTGCGCCGCCACCGCCGGGTGGTCCTTGCGCCAGGCCTCAATCCGGAGGCGGTTGGACAGGTCGGTCACGACGCCGTCCTCGGCGACGCCGACGCCGACCTCGTTGAGCTGGGCGGTCTCGGTGAGCGACTGCAGGTAGATCTCGAGCCCCGGCTGCCAGCTGTCGGAGCCGAAGTCGTCGGACCCGGCCGCCTCGATGGCTGCCGCGACCAGCCGGTCGCGACGCTGGGCGGTGGTCTCGCCGATGGAGGTGGTGGACATCGCGGCTCCTCGAGCTCGGGGCGGCAGGGTGACGGTGGTCACACGGATAATACGGGGTCTTAGTCCCTCGTCCAGATGGTCTGGTCGAGGTGCGACGAGGGCGACCACTAGCGTTGGGGCATGACGGCGATCCCGGTGCTCATGGGCGTCGTCAACGTCACGCCCGACTCGTTCTCCGACGGCGGTCGCTGGCTGGAGCCGGACGCGGCGATCGCGCACGGTCGTGAGCTGATCGCCGACGGGGCCGACATCCTCGACATCGGCGGTGAGTCCACCCGTCCCGGGGCGACCCGCCCCCTGGTCGAGGAGGAGCTGGGCCGGGTGATCCCGGTGATCACCGAGCTCGCCGCGGGGGGAGCGGTCGTGTCCGTCGACACCATGCGCGCCGAGGTCGCCGAGGCGGCGCTCGCCGCCGGGGCCACGATCGTCAACGACGTCTCGGGCGGACTCGCCGACGCGCGGATGCCGTCGGTCGTCGCGGAGGCGGGAGCGACGTACGTCGCCATGCACTGGCGCGCGCACGCCGACCACATGCGCGACTTCGCGGTCTACGACGGCCCCGGCGGTGTGGTCGCCGCCGTGCGCGACGAGCTCGCCGCGCGCGTGGACGTGCTGCTCGCGGCGGGGATCGCGCCCGACCGGGTCGTCCTCGACCCCGGCCTCGGGTTCGCCAAGCACAGCGAGCACAGCTGGACGCTGCTCCACGGGCTGAGCGTCATCCAGGACCTCGGCTACCCGCTCCTGGTCGGTGCGAGCCGCAAGTCGTTCCTCGGTAGGCTCCTCGCGACCGGTGGCACGCCCCGGCCGGTCGAGTTGCGGGAGCACGCGAACACCGCCCTCACCGTCCTGCTCGCCCAGCAAGGGGTGTGGGGCCTGCGGGTGCACGACGTACGCGCCGCGCGGGACGCCCTGAGGGTCCTCGAGCGGCTGGACCAGGAGGCCCCAGATGACCGATGAGCCCTTCGATATGCCCGCTCGTTCCTCGCGGGCTACTCAGGACGAGCTCGCTGTCTTGGGGATCGAGTGCTACGGCCACCACGGGGTGTTCGAGTTCGAGAAGCGGGAGGGACAGACCTTCGTCATCGACCTCGTGCTCGGCATGGACACCGCCCCGGCGGCGGCTTCCGACGACTTGCAAGACACGGTCGACTACGGGAGTCTCGTGACCTCGGTGAAAGCCGCCGTGGAGAAGGATCCGGTCGACCTGATCGAGACCCTGGCCCAGCGGATCGCGGATGTCTGCCTCTTGGGCGACCGTGTTGAATGGGCTCGGGTCACCGTTCACAAGCCGGACGCACCCATCGACGCGACGTTCTCGGACGTGGCGCTGACGATCACCCGCAACCGTGAGGCCGCCCGTGACTGAGACCCCCAACCCGAACATCATCGACGCCGACACGTTGACCGGCGAGATGCGTCCGATCCGTCGCGCCGTGCTGGCGCTGGGGTCGAACCTCGGGGAGCGGATGGCCAGCCTCCAGGGCGCCGTCAACGCGATCGCCGACACTCCCGACGTGTGGGTCACCGGGGTCTCCCCGGTCTACGAGACCGAGCCGGTCGACTGCCCGCCCGACGCGAAGAACTACCTCAACGCCGTCGTCCTGATCGACACCACGCTGGCAGCGAGCCGGCTGATGGATCGCGCCCTGGCGATCGAGGACGCCTTCGACCGCGAGCGCAGCGACGTGAAGAACGCCCCGCGCACGCTCGACGTCGACCTGATCGTCGTTGGCGACCGTCGCAGCGACGAGGACTTCCTGCGGCTCCCGCACCCGCGGGCCGCCGAGCGCGCGTTCGTGCTCCGCCCGTGGCTCGACGTCGACCCCGGGGCGGAGTTCCCCGACCTGGGCCCGGTCGCCGAGCTGCTGGAGAAGGCCGACTCGAGCGGCATCAAGCTCCGCGACGACCTGGTCCTCGAAGTCGAGTGACCCTGCCGTGAGCGCCGGCCGGCCCGGCGACGAGTCTCCGGGCGGGCGGCTGCGGCCGACGTCCGCTGCGGTGCTGACCGCGTGGGGGCTGATCGGTCTGGTCGGTGGTTGGCTGCTGCACCCGGTCTCGCAACGGATCCGGGGCAGCGCCCCGATCATCACCTGGGCCCAGCCGCTCGCGCTGGTGCTGGTCGCCGCGATCCTCGGCGCGACGGCGTACGCCACCTGGCGCACCGTGCACGTCCACCAGCAACGCCTCGATCCGCATCGGGCCGTCAACCGGCTGGTGCTCGCCCGTGCCTGCGCCCTCGTCGGCGCGCTCATGGCCGGTGGCTACTTCGGCTACGCCCTGAGCTGGGTCGGCGTCGAGGCCGAGCTCGCCAACCAGCGTGCCTGGCGGTCGGTCGCCGCAGGCCTGGCCGGGGTGGCGATCATGGTCACAGCGATGCTGCTCGAGCGTGCGTGTCGCGTGAGATCCGACCCTGACGACTCGTAACCTCCTAGTCATGGCTTCCCCTCAGGCACCACTGGCCCCAGCGGCCACTGCTCGGTCCAGCCGTCGGCGCCAGCGCAGCACCCGGCTGACCGTCGCCGCCGTCCTCCTCGCCGTCGCCGCCCTCCTGGTGGTCGGCGCGATCGTGAGCGGGTCGTGGCTGCTCGTCACCACCGCCGCCGTCCTCGGTGTCGCCCTGGGCGCCGCCGCCACCCGGATCACCAACGCCGAGCTGGCCGAGGCGCGTCGCGAGGCGGCGCGTGACCGTGCCGAGCAGGCGAAGGAGTACCGCCGCCTGACCGAGGTGCGCACCACCGAGCACGCGGCCTTCGTCGACACCATGCAGGAGCGGGCCGCTCGCCAGGAGGTCGCCGTCCACCAGCTCGAGGACGCGTTGACCGCCGCCCAGAGCCGCGCGGCCGAGGCGACCCGCAAGCTCAACCAGGAGGCGCGCCGGGCCGACGCCGCCGAGCGCGACAGCCGCGACTCGACCGAGCGACTCGAGGGCCGCCTCGCCGAGGCGGAGGAGCGGGCCGCCGAGGCCGTGGTCCGGGTCGCCGAGCTGGAGCAGGAGCTGGACGTCGTACGCGCCGAGCTCGACGTCGTCACGCAGGCCTGGCACAGCGCCGAGGCGGGCCTGCGCAAGCGGGCGTGAGTCGCGTGCCACGTTTCCGCACCGCACCGGTGCGGCATGATCACGAATCGTGATCCCTGACGAGAACCGGTTCGAGAGCGACCCCGAGCGCGTGCTCGGTGACATCCCAGGTCTTCCGTCTGGCTGGACCGTCGGGACTCCCGACCCCACCGACCGGTTCGACGTCGCCCGCCTGACCCACCTGCTGCGCGGCCACGAGCGCGAGGGACGCGGCTGGGCCGCGTCGGGGGTCGACGACGTGCTGGTCGAGGTCTCGGAGCACGGCCTGCTCATGCGCGAGAACATCGTGGTGCGCGACGGCGAGGGCGACATCCACGCGTGGGGCAGCGTGCACGACCGCTCGGTCGGCCGGATGCTCTTCGTGCACGTGGTCCAGCGCGACCTCCCCGACGACATCGCCGACAAGTGCTCCGAGCTGCTCGTCGAGTGGGCCGAGGGCCAGGCGCGCGCGGTCGGCGCCGCCCGCGGGCTCGAGACCCAGCAGATCGACACCGGCGCCTTCGAGGGCGACGAGCGCCAGGCGCGCTGGCTGACGGAGTCCGGCTTCGAGCGGGTCCGGACCTGGTGGCAGATGAGCCGGCCGGTGGTCGCCGACGAGGCCGAGCTGGTGGAGTCCTCGGAGCACTGGGAGGCCGACGGCGTGGTCTTCCGGACCGTACGGCGTACCGGCGGCGGGATGCCCGACGAGGACGACCTCCGCGAGGTGCACGAGGTGCTGGAGGGCGCCTTCGTCGACCACTTCAACTCCAGCGAGGAGACCTTCGAGGAGTTCGTGCACCGGCTCCGGGAGGACCCGGGCCACCGCTGGGACCACTGGTGGCTGGCCGAGCTCGAGGGCGACGACGGACCCCAGCCGGTCGGTGCGCTGATCGGCACGGTCTCCGAGAGCTCCACCGGCCCGGACGGTTCCTACGTGTCCTACCTCGGCGTGCTCGAGGCCGCCCGAGGCCGCGGCGTGGCCAAGGGCCTGCTGCGCACGATCATCGCCGACGCCGCCGCGCGCGGCCGCGACCGCGTGGGCCTCGAGGTCGACGCCGACTCACCGACCGGGGCTGCCGGCCTCTACACGTCGATGGGCTGGGCGACGAAGTACGTCACCGAGTCCTGGCATCGGGACGTGCAGGTCGACTAGGCGTCAGCCATGTCGGCGAGGGCTGCGCGCAGCGCGCGGTGCACGCCGTTGGGAGTGAGCACGCCGACGAACTGGGCGCCGTCCTTGACGCCGATCATCCCGCGGTCCTCGCGGAGCAGCACGGCGAGCGCGTCACCCAGGCTCGCGTCGACGTCGATCGCGGCGTCCAAGTCGCCGAGCTGCACGCCGTCGAGCGGTTCGACGTGGGCAGGGTCGAGCGGGATCACCGCGAGCCGCCGCAGGCTGCTGGTGGAGCCCACGAACTCCGAGACGAAGTCGTCGGACGGTCGGCCCAGGAGCCGCGAGGGCGGGTCGTACTGCGCGAGCCGACCCCCGGTCGCGAACACCGCGACCCGGTCGCCGAGCCGGACCGCCTCGTCGATGTCGTGGGTCACGAAGACGACCGTCACGCCGAGGTCGTCGTGGAGCCGCAGGAACTCGTCCTGCAGCCGCAGCCGCACCAGCGGGTCGACGGCGCCGAAGGGCTCGTCCATCAGGAGCACGGGCGGGTTCGCCGCCAGGGCGCGGGCCACCCCGACCCGCTGCTGCTGACCGCCGGAGAGCTGGTGCGGGTAGCGGTCGGCGTACGTCGCGGGGTCGAGCCCGACGAGCTCGAGCAGCTCCATGGCCCGCGTGCGGGCGGTCGCCTTCGACTCGCCGTACAGCAGCGGCACCGTCATCACGTTGGTGATGATCTTCTGGTGCGGGAAGAGCCCCACCTGCTGGATGACGTAGCCGATGCCGCGCCGCAGCTCGACCGGGTCCTGCTCGGTCACGTCGACGCCGTCGATCTCGATCCGGCCGCTGGTCGGCTCGATCAGGCGGTTGATCATCTTCAGCGTCGTCGACTTGCCGCAGCCCGACGGCCCGACCAGGCAGACCAGCTCGCCGCGCTCGACGACGAGGTCGAGCTCCTGCACGGCGACCGTCCCGTCGTCGTAGGTCTTGCCGACGCCGCTGAGACGGATCATCGGAGTCGAGCCCGCCGAGGGGGTAGCGTCCATGCGGTGACCTTACTCGTGGCCGCAGCCAGTGCTGTCGAACCGAGTTGCTACAGCCGGCTGACCAACGAGTGGTTCTGCTGGCAGTACGTCCAGGACCGGCAGAGCGAGCTGGTGGACGCGACCGTCGAGCACCTCCAGATCACGCTCGCCGCGGTGCTGCTCGGGGTGGTGATCGCCTTCCCGCTGGCGCTGGTCGCCCGGCGGCTGCCGCGGATCGAGGCCGGGATCGTCGGCGCGGCGACGGCGGTCTACACGATCCCGTCGCTGGCGCTGCTTCCGTTGCTGGTGCCCTTCACCGGGCTGAGCATGACCACGGTCGTGATCGGGCTCGGTCTCTACTCGCTGACGATCCTGGTGCGCAGCATGCTCGAGGGCCTGCGCAGCGTGCCGGACGACGTCCGCGAGTCCGCCCGGGGCCTGGGCTACGGACCGACCCGGCTGCTCTTCCGGGTCGAACTGCCGCTCGCCCTGCCGGTCATCATGGCCGGCCTCCGGGTCGCGACCGTGTCGACCGTCGCGCTCACGACCGTCGGGACGATCGTGTCGTACGGCGGGCTCGGCAACCTGATCTCGGACGGCGTCCTGACCAACTTCCGCGCCGAGCTGCTGACCGCGTCGGTCCTCTGCGTGCTGATCGCGGTCGTCCTGGACCTGCTGATCGTCGGTGCCCAGTGGCTCGTGACCCCCTGGACGAGAGGAGCTCGGTCATGACGGTCCTCTCCGACACCTGGGACTACCTGACCACCGCGTCCAACTGGACCGGTGACGGCGGGATGCTCCAGCTGCTCGTCGAGCAGCTCCTGATCAGCGTCACGGCGCTGCTGGTCGCGATGCTGATCGGGCTGCCGATCGCGCTGTGGCTCGGCCACCGGGGCCGTGGCGGGCTGCTCGCCATCAACGTCTCCAACATCGGCCGCGCGGTGCCGACGTTCGCCCTCCTGGCGGTGCTCGTCACCGCCGACTGGCCGGGCACGCAGGAGTTCGGGCCCTACGGCCGGGCCGGGCTCGCGACGATCATCGCGCTCACGCTCTTCGCGCTGCCCCCGATCATCACCAACGCCAACGTGGCGGTCCGTGAGGTCTCGGCGCCCGTGAAGCAGGCTGCCGACGGGATGGGCATGACCGGGCGGCAGAAGTTCTTCCGGGTCGAGCTGCCGCTCGCGTCCCCGCTCATCATGTCCGGCATCCGCCTGGCGCTCGTGCAGGTCTGGGCGACCGCGACCATCGCCGCCCTGGTCGCCGGCCCGGGCCTGGGCCGGATCATCACCGACGGCTTCTACCGCACCAACTACGGCAAGGGCATCGCCGGTGCGATCGTCGTGGCCGCGGTCGCGCTGGTGCTCGAGCTGCTCGCCAGCGTCGTCCAGCGCGCCCTCAACCCGATCCCGGGACCGTCATCAAATCGTCATCGGGGAATGTCGGTGACCCGCTCTATGGTTGCCGAGGAGACCGACGCCGTTGGTCACTAGCTCGACCGGACACGCGCGGCTCCAACCCCGCGGGACACAGAAGGTGACAGCACCATGCACGTACGACGTTCCCTCGCCGCGGCCCTGGCCGTCGGCTCCCTCCTCCTCGTCGGCGCGTGCGCCGGCTCCGACCTGAGCGACTCATCGAGCGACCCGAGCACCGGCACCTCCTCGTCGGGCTCGGCCGACAAGGGCCCGGTCCGGATCTCCGGCCAGTCCTTCCCGGAGGCGGCCCTGGTCGCCGCCATGTACGACGAGCTGCTCACCAACGCCGGTTACGACACCGACGTCAAGCTCGTCGACACCCGCGACGCCTACATGGCGACGTTCCCGAAGAGCATCGACGTGGTGCCCGAGTACGTCGGCGGCATCGTCAACTTCCTCAACGCCAAGGCCAACGGCGCGAAGGCCGAGCCGTTCACCGCTGGTGACGGCGCCGAGCTCGCCGACCAGGGCAAGTCCCTGCTCGACGACGCCGGGATCACGCTGCTCGACCAGTCCCCGGCCACGGACACCAACGCGTTCTTCGTGACCAAGGACTACTCCGAGTCCGAGGGCGTCACCAAGCTCTCCGACCTCTCCGGCAAGTCCGTCACGCTGGCCGCGGCTCCCGACTGCGAGGGGCGTCTCGACTGCGAGGGCGGGCTCTCCGACCAGTACGGCATCGACATCACCAAGGTGCTGCCGCTGGGCTACGCCAGCGACCAGACCTACCAGTCGGTGATCAACGGCGAGTCCGAGCTGGGCGAGACCAGCACGACCGACGGCACCCTGGACTCCCAGGGCCTGGTGGTCCTCGAGGACGACAAGCAGATCCAGCCGGCGCAGAACCTCGTCCCGGCGGTCAGCAGCACGTTCCTGGCCGACCACGACGACGTGGCCGACCTGCTCAACTCGCTGATGGCCGCGCTCACGACCGAGAAGCTCACCGAGCTCAACGCCAAGGTGGCGGTCGACCGCGCCAAGCCCGAGGACGTCGCCCACGACTTCCTCACCGAGGCCGGACTGCTCTGACCTCTCGCGCGGACGTCATACGGTCAGTGCGTCCCCATGCTCTGACCGTATGACGTCCCGCAGGTCGTCACGCCGATCGGCGACCACCAGCTCGGCCATCCGACGTTGCCTGGCCGGCAGGTCGGCCTGCGCCAGCGGGACCGTCTCCGGCCCCCAGAACTCCGCCAGGCAGCCGCGCAGCAGCTCCCAGTACTCCTCCGACGCATCGGGCGCGCAGCGGAAGTACTCCCACAGGTCGACCGGCAGGACCCGGGCGTACCACGTGAACTGGGTCAGAGGCGCCGTGCGCTGACGCACGATGCTGGTCGCCCAGCGCTTGGTCCGGATCCGGTCCGCGAGGTCGGCGACGTCGCCGCGCTGCTGGCTGATCGACGAGCCGTCGTCGCGCACCCGCCAGCCGTAGACCGGGTCCGGCAGCGAGTCGAAGCGCGACGCCTCGACCAGGGCACGGGTGATCGTGGGCTGGTCCTCGTAGCGGACGTCGACCGGGAACCGCAGCGCGGCCCGGTCCCAGAACGATCGGCGGAAGACCTTGTTCCAGGCGAAGCAGTCCGCGAGCAGCAGCGGCCGCTCGTCGACGTTCACCCCGCTGACGCGGCGCTGGTGGTTCTCCCGCATCAGTGGCGTCATGGACGCCTTCTCGCCCCGGAGCCGGTGCGCGGACCCGATCGCGAGGTCCGAGCCGCTCGCGTCCAGGCTGTCGACCAGGGCCCGGTAGGCGCCCGGGAAGACGACGTCGTCGCTGTCCGCGAAGGCGAGCAGGTCGCCGCGCGCGAGCTCGATCCCGACGTTGCGGGTCGCACCCAGCCCGACGTTGTCCTGCCGGTGCAGCCGCACGCGCGCGTCGGTGGCGGCGTAGCGGGCCGCGACCTCGGCCGTCGAGTCGGTGGAACCGTCGTCGACGACGATCACCTCGAGGTCGGCGTACGACTGGGTGAGGATGCTGACGAGACACTCGTCGAGGTAGTCCTCGACGTTGTACGCCGGGACGACGACGCTCAACGTGCTCCGGGGCATGCTCCGGACGCTAGGGCGCGTGGGTGAAGCGCGGTGGCCGCGCGGCCGACTGCTGGGTGACAACTGGGCGCAGACGACGCGTCAGCGCCGCGCCCAGCAACCGCACCGACTCACGGACCCCGGGGGCGTCCGGGGCGGGCTGCGCCGACTCGCGTCGCACCGCCCGGAGGGACGACCGCACGGTCGCCTCCGCCTGTCGGTAGCCGTGGGCGTGCGCGGCGTGGACCAGGTCGAGCCGCTCGACCGTGCCCGGGTCGGCCGGCGATCCGGACTCCGCCAGCCGGTCGAGCAGGGTCCAGGTCTCGCGCGCCTGCTCGGCGACCGCCGCCGGAAGGTCGAGGTCGGACCACGTGAGCCGGACCCGGCGCAGCCCCGGGTCGACGAACCGGTCGATCTCGCGGGTCGAGCGCGCCCGGTCGAGGTCGAGCACGAGCCCGAGGTTGGCGGCGAGGTGGTCGGTCGTCGCGACCCAGTCGTCGAGCAGGTCGTGGTAGCGGACGAAGGCGCGGTCCGCGCCCCGGGTCGCCCGCTCGGTGCCGAGCATCAGGTTGAGCCACGAGGCGACGCCGTGCGCGTCGTCGAGGCAGCGGTTGTACGACGCCCGCTTGCTGCCCACGACCTCGGCCGGCGGTCGCAGCATCGTCACGAACGACGGCTCGACGCCCAGCTCTCGCGCGGTCGTGGTCCACAGCGGGATGAACCACAGCAGCCGCGGGTCCTTCACCAGCAGGTGGTCGGCGTCGGTCAGCTGCTCTGCCAGCCACTCGCGCAGCCGGTCGGCGACCTCGGCGTCCCGGCCGACCGCCGCCGCGTGCACCCACGCCTCCGGGCGGGCGTCCGAGACCTCGACCCGGGCCTGGCGGAGCAGGTCGTCGTGGAAGTCCACGACCCACTGCGGCTCGGCGAAGCCCTTCGGGTTGGTGGGGTCGGTGGTGACCTCGGGCCCGGGGACGTGCAGGCCGAGCCGGCGCAGCACCCCGGCGACCGTGCTGGTCCCGGAGCGGCCCGCGCCGACGACGAGGGTCAGACGACGTGTGTCTGTCGAGGAGGTCACGGCGTAGGACAGTAGGCCGGTCTGGACCGCTTCGAAACGGTGGCCACCTGCCCTTTGTGCTCTGGTCGGGAACTGTTCGCCCGGCACCCCTACGGTCGCCGCATGCTCACCCACCGGCCCGTTGCCGTCGTCGACGACCCGCCCCTCACCGAGGAGCTCCTGGCGATGGCGGCCACGCCGAACCCCGTCGCGCCGACGCGCAACCTCGTGATCGTGGCGGGGTCCGGGCGCAGTGGGACCAGCCTGATGTCCGGCATCCTGCGGCACATGGGACTGCACGTCCCGGAGCCCGAGGTGGTGGCCGACCGCTCCAACCCGAAGGGCTTCGGCGAGCCGCAGTGGGTCGTGGACTTCCACGACACGCTGCTGCACCGGGTCAACGTGCACGCCGGCGACGCGCGCCCCGGTGCCTGGTTCGACGCCGGCCGGGCCGGCACCCGTGAGTGGAACCGCTCGGACCTCGCGGCGTGGCTCCAGCAGCAGTTCGCGGTCTCGGACTCGCTCGTGGTCAAGGACCCGCGGATCTCGTGGTTCCTGGGCATGTGGCGGGTGGCCGCGGTGCGCTGCGGAGCATCGACCTCGACGATCACGATGCTGCGCCACCCCGCCGAGGTGGTGGGCAGCAAGAACACCTACTACGGCGGCAAGCTGGGCGACATCAGCCGGCTGGCGGGCTGGACCAACATGATGCTCTTCACCGAGCGCGCGACGCGCAGCTCGCCGCGCAGCTACGTGCGCTACCACGACCTGCTCGCCGACTGGACGAGCAGCGTGGTGCGGGTCGGCGAGGAGCTGGACATCGAACCGATCCAGCACGCTGGCACCCGGGCGATGCAGGAGATCCACCAGTTCGTGGATCCCCAGCTGCACCGGGTCCGCGCGTCCTGGATGGACCTCGCCGTGCCGCCCGCCCTGCGCGAGATCGCCGAGGAGACCTGGTCCCAGCTCAACCTGCTCGTCGAGCCGGGCGAGACCGAGCAGGCCGCGGTCCACGCCTCGCTCGACGAGCTGCGCCGCGCGTACGGCGACCTCTACGCGCAGGCCGAGGCGCTCGCCGGCTCGAGCATCGAGGCCGCCGGGCCGGCGTTCCTCCGGTCCACCCGACGAGCCCGGGCCGAGGAGGCCGAGGCGGCCGCGCAGGCGGCGTACGACGCATCGTCGCCCATGCGCCGCCTCTACCTGCGCACCCGCCGGTTCGTGGGTCGGGTCGTGCGTCGGATCGACCGGCTGGCCGGTCCGAAGGAGGTCTGAGGTGCCCAGCCAGTACCTCCGGCTCGAGAACCTCGAGGAGCTCGAGGACTACCGCATCCACTGGCCCCGCGACTTCCGGGAGCTGGACCCGGGGCTGACCGCGGTGCTGCGCGTGCGCAACGAGGCGCGCAGCCTGCCGTGGGTGCTGCCCCCGCTCTTCCGAGCGGTGCAGAGCGTGGTCGTCGTCGACAACCAGTCCACCGACGACACCGCCGCGGTCGCCCGCGCGGTGGCCGCCCACGTCGGCGCCGCCGACCGACTGGTGGTGACGGACTACCCGTTCGTCGTCAGCCGCTGCGGCGCCGAGCACCTCGAGACACCCGAGCGGTCGGTCCACAACCTCGCCTACTTCTACAACTGGTCCTTCTCCCACGTCGCGACGTCGTACTCCATGAAGTGGGACGGCGACATGGTCCTCACCGTCGAGGGCGTCGACACCTTCGCGGACCTGGCCTGGCAGCTCGAGAACGTCGAGGCCGTGGTCTCCATGCCGCGCCACCCGCTCTTCGTCGAGAGCGACCGGGTCGCCTACCTCGACGTGCACATGGTCAACGTCGAGGAGTACGTCTTCCCGATGGGCGAGCACTACCGCCACGTGAAGGCCTACGAGTGGGAGCTGCGGATGGTCCCCGGCCACGCCGAGCGGATGCGGCTGCCCGAGGGTCTCTGCGTCGAGCTGAAGTACCTCGACAGCGACGAGTTCGACCACTGGGTCGCCCCGGACGCCTTCGGCGCCACCCAGCGCACGATGCGCAAGCTGCGCGAGTGGGAGGTCTTCCACGCGTTGCGCGACGGCCGGGCTGCGGAGATCGCGGGCCTGGTCCGGATCGAGGCGCCGCCGGAGTACGACCACGTGATCACCTACACGACCCAGCGTTGGTTGCCGGAGCAGTCCCGGCCGATCACGGTGCCGCTGGACCAGCGGGAGGTCAGCCTCGCGCCGGCTGGATGAGCTTCGCTGCGAACTGGTCGGCCAGCTCGGCCGGGTCGAGCCGGCCGTCGATCAGCCGCTGGATCGGCCAGTGCGCCACGTCGAGGCCGGAGAGCTGCTTGAACAGCTCGAAGTCGGCCCGGTAGACCTCGACCAGGCCGGTGATGTCCGACCCGGTCGGTACGTCGTCGGTGGTCGCCGGTCGTCCGGGCAGCGCGTGGGGCAGCCGCGGCTGGCGCACGAACCGGTCCAGCCCGAGGAAGTCCGTGATCGCGTCGACCGCCGGCTCCGGGCGACCGACGAAGGCGCGGAACTCCACCAGGTGGAACCGCTCGCGCCCGAACATCTCGAAGCCGCGCGCGAGCTGCGCGCCGTAGTAGCCGCGCACGATCCCGGACCGCATCCGGTAGGTGCTGGGGTTCGTCCCCTCGGGGATCCGGTCCTCCAGCGTGTCCGGGGCGAGCTCGGTGAGGAAGGCGGACCAGGTCGGCGCGTGGTCGGGCCACCGGTTGACGACCATCGACCACTGCGAGAACAACCGCTCGAGGGGGTCTCGGAAGACCACGATGAACTTCATGTCCGGGTTGTAGCGCTGGATCCGCACCATCGCCCGCGGCCACCAGAGGTAGAGCGGGGTGGCGTCGCCGACGATCCGGCGGCGCGGGTCGTCGGGCACGACCTCGTACGTCGAGTAGTCGACGTGCGGCCAGCCACGCCGCTCGACGTCGAAGAAGTGCATCTCCTTCAGCGGGGCCCGCTGCACCTGCGGGTGCTGGTTGAGGAGCCCGGAGAGCGAGCTGGTCGCGGCCTTCTGCGTGCCGGCGATCAGGAAGCCGAAACGCATCGGCTCGAGAGCGCGCGGCAACGAGGGCTCCTCCAGTAGGTGGGCGGTCGAGCGCGACGCTAACAGCGGAATCCGGCCGGGCCGGGGCCGGACAGCAGGTGCTCGACCACTGTTCACCGTCCATTGGGGGTGCGGTCGCCCGAGGCCCCGGACGGCCTAGGGTGAGCCCATGTCCGCCCGGTCCCTGCCTGTCCGGACCCTGCGCTCCCGGATGGGTGCGGTCGTACGGCGGGCCCGCACCGTCTCGCTGCCGACGGTCGACGTGGTGGTCGTCGTGGAGCCGGTGGACCGACCGCGCCTCGACGCGGCACTTCGCTCGGTCAGCGGGCAGGGCTACGCCCACGTCACGGTGCGGGTCTCTCCGGTGACCGACGCCGAGCCGACCTGGCAGGCCGCAGCCAACACCGGCGTCGCCGCCGGGCGTGGCGACTTCGTCGTCCTGCTCCGCGGGTGCGACCTGCTCGCGCCGGACGCGATCCGGCTCATGGTCGAGTCGCTGACCGCCTCGGGCAGCGTGCTCTGCTCCGGCCGCCTCGACCAGGCCGGTGCTCCCGAGCCGTGGTTGCTGCGTGCGCAGGGACGCGGTCACGCGGTCGCCCGCACGGCGCACCCGAGCGGTGGTGGGGTGCACCTGCCGCTCGACCTCACCCTCGGCGGGACGATGATCCGTCGGTCCGCCTGGACGGCGCTCGAGCCCGACGAGGACTGGCTGCTCTCCACCGGGGTCGCCCGGCTGCTGGCCGGGCCCGGCACTGCTGACCTGCTCGTGGAGCCGACGTACACCTGGTTCCCCGACCACGGCACCCGTGCGTACGGCGCCACGCCGAGCGCGTTGCCGGAGCTCGACGACCGGGCTGCCCGGATGGAGCGGATCCGCGACCTCCTCGGAGAGGGCCGGCTCGCCGAACGCTGGCGACGGACCGTGGCCGGCTTCGAGGTGCCGCGGCTGCTGCAGGACGCCGAGCGCGCGGACGCCGACGAGTGGCGCCGGCTCCGCGAGGTGACGACCGCGGTCACCGGCCAGGACCGGTGGTGGGTCGGCGTGGGCGCCGCAGCCCGCGCCTTGCTGTGGCTCGCGACCGAGGACCGTCGCGCCGACCTCGAGCTGGTGGCCGCCGAGATCGCCGCGCTCGGGGAGGACCTGCGCACGGTCCGGCGGGGCGCAGCGGTGCTCGCCGAGTGGCCGGTCACCGACCTGCCCGAGGAGATCCGGGAGCTGCCGCGCACCGAGACCGGGCTGCTGACCCGCGTGTCCCGCGTCGGTCCGCCCGGTCCGGACCGTCGGGCCGAGCTGCTGCTGGCCATCGACCACGTCGACCTCGCTGACCCGCAGACCCGGATCGTCGTGCGCGACGCGCGCGGCGAGGCCGTCGACCTCGAGCCGATCGATCCGGCGGAGGCGAGCCGGTGGTTCGGCCGCCGCTTCCAGGCCGCCACCGCGGTGTCGGTGCGGGTCCCGGGTGCCCGAGCGACGCGGTTGCAGATCACGGTGTCCGTCGGCGAGCTGACGCGCAGCGGCCGGGCACACCTGCCTGCGCGGGTGCCGCGCCTGACCAGCCGGGTCGTCGTCGAGGACCTGAGCGTCGACGGCGGTGCGCTGGTGGTGACCGGCACCGGTGACCTCGGCCTGGTCCGGGTGCTCGGCCGTGGCGACGTCGTCGTGGCGACACCGACCGAGCTCGGTGACGGTCAGGTCCGCATCGACCTCTCCGCCGACCTGTTCGGCGAGCTGGCCGCCCTCGCGCCGGGCAGCTACCGCGTGGTCGCCGGGGCCGACAACGTCGCCGTGACCGAGCAGCTCCGCGGGCGGCTGCCCGAGGTCCAGCTCGGGTCGCGGCACCGGGTCCGCGCCCACCTCGGCCCGCGCGGCGGCCTCGTCATCGAGCTCGGCGCGCCGCTCACCGACGACGAGCTCGGGCCGTACGCCCAGCAGCGGCTGCAGTCGGCGTACGCCGTCACCGACCGCCCCGTCGACCCGGACCTCTTCTACTTCGAGAGCTATGCCGGTCGCACCGCCACCGACAGCCCCCGCGCGATCTTCGAGGAGCTGCGTCGTCGGCGGCCCGACGTCCGCGTGCGGTGGGGGATCGCCGACGCGGGACAGCGGGCGCCCGACGGTGCGACGCCGGTGCTCATCCGCAGCCGCGAGTGGTACGACGTGCTGGCCGGTGCCGGCGTGATCGTGATGAACACGGACACCGAGGTGTGGTTCCGGCGGCGTCCCGGGCAGGTGCTGCTGCAGACCTTCCACGGCTACCCCTCCAAGGCGATGGGGCGCAGCCAGTGGGAGGCCAAGGACTACCCGCCGTCTCTGGTCCGCGAGTTCCGCGCGCGCGGCGTCGACACCTGGAGCGCGATCCTCACCCCGACGCCGGAGATGACCCGGCACTACCGCGAGCAGTACGACTACGACGGTCCGGCCTTCGAGCAGGGCTACCCGCGCGACGACGACCTCACGGCCCCCGGTGCGGACGCCCGGCGCGATCTCGTCCGGTCGCTGCTCGGCATCGGCGCCGACCAGACGGCCGTCCTCTACGCACCCACCTGGCGCGACCACCTGGCGAGCCGGCCACGTCTCGCTGCGATGACCGAGCACCTCGACCTGGCGCAGGCGGCGACCGAGCTCGGACCCGGCTTCGTGGTGCTGCTGCGCGGCCACCGGTTCCACCGGCCGCCCCCGGTCAGGGGTGCGGCGCGGGTCGTCGACGTCACGGCGTACCCCGAGATCAACGACCTGATCCTGGCGTCCGACGCCGCGGTGCTCGACTACTCGTCCCTGCGCTTCGACTTCGCGCTCACCGGACGGCCGATGGTCTTCCTGGTGCCCGACCTCGAGGAGTACGGCGCCGGCAGCCGGCAGTTCCTCTTCCCGTTCGAGGACTCGGCGCCCGGCCCGTTCGTCGACGACACCGCCGGCGTGGTGGCCGCACTGCGCGATCCGGGCCTGGCCGCGGAGTGGGGTCCGCGGATCGCGGCGTTCAACGCGCGCTACCAGCCCTACCAGGACGGCCGGGCCAGCGAGCGGGTCGTCGATGCGCTGCTGGAGCTCGTGGAGCGCTCGTCAGGCTGACGGGGCGTCGCCGCGCGGCACGAACACCGCGTCGACCAGTCGCGCCGACGCGTGCCCGTCGTCGAGGTCGACGTAGTCGCGGCGGAACTGCTCGACGAGCGGAGCGGAGGTCGCGCGCAGCCCGTCCATGTCCTGCAGCAGACCGACCACCTCGGCGGTGGTGGTGACCCGCGGCCCCGGTGCGGTGGGCAGGTAGTCGATCACGCCGCCGCGCGCTGCGTCGTACCTCTCGAGGTCGGGGACCAGGAAGATCATCGGCTTGTCGGTGATGCCGTAGTCGAAGCGCAGGGACGAGTAGTCGAGGACCGCGACGTCGGAGGCGAGGATCAGGTCGTTGATGTCCGGGTGGTCGGTCACGTCGATCACCCGCTCGCTGAAGAGCCGGGTCTGCGACCGGGCGTTGAACGCGTGCCCGCGCACCAGCAGGACGAAGCCGTCGCCGAGCATCTCGGAGGCCCGCTCGACGTCGAGGAAGTCGACCCGCTTCGCGGACATGTCGTCGAGCGACATGTAGTCGCGGAACGTCGGGGCGTACATGACCGCGACCTGGTCGGGCCGGATGCCGAGGTCGTCGCGGGTCCGCTCGCGGATCCTGGCGCCCTCCTCGGAGACGAGCACGTCGTTGCGCGGGTAGCCGATCTCGAGCACCTCGCAGGTGGCGCCGGCCGGCTCGAGGAACGCCTTGCGCAGCAGGGGAGTGGCGTACGACGCGGGCGAGACGAAGTAGTCCCACTCCCGGGCGCGACGGTCGAAGTTGAGGATCTGGCTGCCGAGGAAGCCGCCCTTCGACCACCACTCGTGGCCCATCACCTTGTAGGGGTAGCCGTGCATCGTCTGGATCATCACCTGGCCCTCGGGCTTGGTGAACCAACCGATCTGGTGGACGTTGATCATGTGGTAGCGCGACCGGGCGAGCGCGTAGTGCCACGCACGGGTCTCCTGGACCAGGCCGATCCCGCCCTCGGGCACGGGCACCGAGCGGTCGGCGATCGACCAGTAGAGCGTCAGGTCGGATCCGCGACGACGCAGCTCGCGGTGCACGCCGAGGCCGTTGCAGTTGGCGGCATCGCCGTACAGGGCGCGGAAGAAGACGCTGTCCTCGTCGGCCACCGCCGCCTGGGCCTCCTCGCGCAGGCGACGCTGGTTGCGGGCGCCGCGCTCGTCGTCCGCGAGGGGCGGCGCGAGCGTGATGGCGAGGGTGGGGACCCGGGCGACCTGGAGCTCGACGATCCCGCGGTAGCGGGTGAGGCCGACGTCGTACGGCAGCACGTCGACCAGATCGGCCGCGGGCGTCACCGGGATCCGGGTGCCGGAGCCGTCGACCAGCGAGACGGTGTACTTGCCCGGCGACAGGGCCAGGCCCTCCCGGGCCCAGCGGGTGCGGGTCAGCGCGAAGACGATCCGCGGCCGCGGGCCGCTCTCGTCCCAGGTGCCGGCGATGCGATCCTTGCTCGTCTCGAGCACCGGCGCCCACGTCGTCATCGCAGCCGGACCGGCGACGGTGATGACGAACTCGTCGTCGGTCACGGTCGGGGTGGTCGCCACCGGGACGCGGTCGAGGACCTCGAGCTCACCGTGCCGGCCGCGCGTGAGCACGTGGCCGGTGGTGTCCGTCGGGTCGGTGACGACGCCGGGGGAGCGCGGCAGGTCGGCCGGGGCGAGCAGCGGGGTGCGGGTGCCGTCGGGTCCGTCGACGCAGACCCACACCGGCACGGTCGCCCGCGCGCCGCTCTGGGCGGAGGCGGGGATGGCGGTGAGGTCGAGCTCGACGGTCCAGCCGTCGGCGGTGCGCCTCGGCGTGGCAGTCAGCAGCGGCCGGCGGCGGTCGTGGTGGGCCAGGACGACCTCGCGGACGGTCAGGTCGTCGCCGGAGAAGAGGACCGTGGCGCGGCCCTCGGGCGAGACCTCGGTGCGGACGACGTACGGCCCGGCGGTGACGCTGACCAGCAGCTGTCGCAGCCGGCTCGCGACCTTCGCGACGTAGCCGGGGGCGATCGGGTGGGCCTGGACCACGCCGCCCGAGCCGCCGAGCGCGATCTCGTTGATGGATCCGACCCGCGTGACACCGGCCGCGGTGATCGTCACCTCGACGTGCCAGTCGACGGCACGGGCCGGCAGCGTGCCGGCGGGCAGGGTCGCCTGGAAGCCGCCCGGGCGGTAGTTGGCGTACCAGTGGCTCCCGACCACGTCGAGGCGCGGCTCCTCGCGGGACTCGACCTCGAAGCGGTGGCGCTCGGAGCCGTCGGGGGAGACCAGCTCGAGACCGGTGACCGGCGGTGACTCGGCCAGGTCGAGGTTGCGCAGGTAGGCCCAGCCGTCGAGGTGGAGCGAGCCGTCGTCCGCCCAGGCCACGCGGAGGATCCGGGCCGCGAGCTCGACCTGGGTCTCGGCGAGCATGTTGGCGTAGTCGGGGAGCGTGTCGGCGAAGGGCAGGTCGGCGTGGACGCCGTCCTCACGCGCGTGCGTCCGGAACCGCTGCAGCTCCTGGCCGAACTGCTCGAGGAACTCCTCGGCGTCGGCGCGTCGGTCGGCGACGATCAGCTCGTCGATCATCTTGTCGGACGCCGTGACCCAGCGCTGGAAGAGCTCGCGGGGTGCGACCTCGAGCAGGTCACCGATGCCCTCGCGGAGCAGCTGCCAGAACTCGTCGCCACCGGTGATCAGGTGACGGGTGAAGTAGGGCATGTTGTTGGCGAGCAGCTGGGCCGCGCGGATGCCGGCGGCCTCGCTCTTGCCCGCGGCGACGAGGTTGGCCAGCGAGTCGCGCACGGTCGCGTTGTGCTCGGCGAGGTTCGTGACCGAGCCCGAGCGCTGGGAGATCGACGACTGGTCGGCGCGGATCCGCCAGTGGACCCCGACCTCGGGTAGCACGTCGAAGGAGCGGGCCAGCGCGAACGCCGACATCGACACCGGCTGGTCCTCGTAGAGACGGCCCTCGGGGAAGACCAGCCCGGCGCGGTCCCAGAACTCCCGGCGGTAGACCTTGCCCCACGCGACGGCGTTGACCATCGCCTCGGGGAACTCGTCCAGCGTGGTCGCGAGGCGACGCTTCCGGTGGGCGTCGCGGATCCAGCGGCCCGCCGGGTGGTAGCGGTCCTCCTTGAGCCGGTCGTAGTAGCTCACGGCGAAGTCCGACCCGGACTGCTGGAGCGCACCGACCGCGTTGGTGAAGGCGTCCGGCGGCACGGTGTCGTCGGAGTCGAGGAAGGTGATGAACTCGCCGCGTGCGTGCTCGATGCCGGTGTTGCGGGCCGCGCTCAGGCCGCCGTTCGGGCGTCGTACGACGCGGACGCGGGGGTCGCGCCGCGCATGGGCCCGCGCGATCTCGCCGCTGCGGTCCGGGCTGCCGTCGTCGACCACGATGATCTCGACCTGCCGGTAGTGCTGGAAGCGCACGGAGATCAGGCACTCGTCGAGGTAGTCCTCGACCTGGTAGCAGGGCACCACGACGCTGAGCAGCCCGGGCACCGGCGTGGAGCGGTGCCACGTACGGCGTACGCGCGTGCCGACGCCCGATCCGGTGCGAGCGGCCCGGCCGGCGGCGGAGCCGGCCCGGTCGACGACGGAGTCCGGGAGTCGCGTGGCGATCCGTCGCGCGATCCTGCGGGGGGTGCCGGCCATGTCAGGAGCCTTCGAGCAAGGCGGAACCGGAGAGCGGGTCGAGCTTGCGCAGGTCGAGGATGTGCCCGGTGCCCCCGGAGACGAGGACGTCGAGGGACGAGGCGGCGACCGAGCCGGAGGTCAGCAGCAGGTCGGGGTCCTCGACACCGAAGGCCTGGGTGCGCATCGGGGTGCCGGTGCGCTCGGGGTTGACGCAGTTGACCCGGACCCCGTCCTCGGCCCACTCGTCAGCGAGCGCCTGGGTCAGGTTGACCACCGCGGCCTTGGCCGACGAGTAGAGGCTGTAGCCGCTGCGCCCCCGCGTGTAGGAGCTGGAGGTGAAGAGCAGCAGGCTCCCCTGGGTGCGGGCGAGGTGCGGGTGGAAGACCTGGCTGATCAGGATCGGCGCGAGGTAGTTGACGTCGGTCGAGGCGTAGATGGTCTCCTCGGTCGACTCCAGCAGCGAGCCGCGCGGCAGGATGCCGGCGGTGTTGACGACGTAGTCGATCCGGCCGTGCTCGGCCGCGACCTGCTCGGCCACCTCGACCAGGTCCTCGCGTCGCTCGACGTGGGTGCCGGTGCTCGACCGGCTGAAGGAGCAGACCGTGGCACCGTGCTGCTTGGCCAGGGCCGCGATGTCGGCGCCGATGCCGTAGCTGCCGCCGAGGATGACCAGCACCTTGCCCTCGAGCGCGGCGCGCAGGCCGTCCTCGGTCTGGGGCGTCGGCACCGAGTCGGCGGTGAGCTGGAAGAGCTTGTCGGCGATGAACACGTCGATCGGGTCGGTGACCTTCATGTTGCGCTCCTCGCCGGCGACGACCCAGATCGGGACGTCGGGCAGGTAGCGCAGGACGACGCCGCAGTCGTCGGTGGCCCGGAAGTCGGGGTCGCCCGCGGCGACGTCGTACGCCTGGCGCAGCACAGAGGCACGGAAGGCCTGCGGGGTCTGGCCGCGACGGAGGTTGTCGCGCACCGGGATCTGCCGGATGGTGTTCTCCGGCGTGACCTCGATGATCGTGTCGGCCGACGGGATGGCGACGTCGACGGCGTCGTACGTGTCGAGGGCGTCGAAGCAGTCGCTGATGATCCGGGCGCTGACCATGGGGCGCACGGCGTCGTGGAGGAGCAGCTTGCAGTCGCGGTCACCGATCGCGTCGAGCGCGCGCAGCGTCGTGCCGTTGCGGGTGTCCGCACCCTCGAGGACCGCGGTGACCTTGTCGTACTGACCGCTGCGCAGGATGGCGTGCACCGCGTCGAGGTGCCCGGGCGCCATCATCACGATGATCTCGTCGACCATCGGGTGCTGCTGCACCGCGAAGAGGGTGTGCTCGAGGATCGTCTTGCCGGCGATCTTGATCAGCTGCTTGGGGATGTCCAGGCCGACGCGCGTGCCGACGCCCCCCGCGAGCAGGACCGCGACTCTGGGTGCGGTCACGAGTCACGGCCTCCGCGCACGATCGAGCCGATCCGTCCGCGCAGGCCCGACGGCTGGGCTTCCCGGGCCGCCTCCAGCTCTGCGGCGTGGGCGGCGGTGAGCTCCTCGCGCACCTTGCGGACGCCCTTGCGGCGCTCGCGACGGGCCGTCGCCCCGGTGCGGTTGCGTGCGACGTCGAAGCACTCGTCGTAGAACGCGGTGAACTCGTCGGTGAGGGCGTCGAGTTCCGCGCGTACGGCGGTCTGCGCCTCGCCCTCCGCGCCGACGAGGCGCCCGTAGGCGTCGTAGACCCGGGTCGTGAGGTCGCGGGTCATCGAGCCGAGCCCGAGGTCGTCCAGGCTGGTCACCGAGCGGCGGAGGTTGGGGTCGACCAGCTCACCGGCCTCGGCGATCTGCTCGGGCGTCGCCCGCTCGATCAGGCCCGTCCCGAGGGTGCGGTCGGCGGTGGCGAACGCCGTGTGCCAGTCGTCCAGGAGGTCGGTGTAGCGGATCGTGGCCCGCGGCAGGTCCCGGGTACGTCGCTCGATGCCGAGCATCATGTTGATCCAGCCGATGGTCCGCGTGGTGTTGACCGTGCGGGTGCCGTAGGCGATCTCCCGCGACTTCAGCACCTCGGCCGGGTCGCGCAGCATCGTCGCGACGTGCAGGTCGGCGCCGAGCTCGGCTGCGGTCACCCGGTAGAGCTCGAAGAACCACGCCAGCCGAGGGTCCTTCACGACGACGCGGTCGGACTCGGCGAACTGCTCCTCGAGCCATTCCTGCAGTCGAGCGACCACCTCGGGGCGCTTGGCCAGCTCGCTGGTGGCGTCCCAGGCCTCCGGGCGACCGTCCTCGACCACGACGTCGGCGGACGCGAGCAGCTCGTTGTGGAAGTCGACGGCCCAGCGGGGCTCGCCGAAGCCGCGCGGGTTCGACTTGTTGGCCGCGACCTCCGGCTTGGGGATGTGGAACCCGAGCCGTCCGGTCAGGCCGGTGAAGAGGCTTGTCCCGCTGCGTCCGGAGCCGGCGACGACCAGGACCTGGCGGTCGCTCGTGGACGAGGGGTCGGTCGGATCGTGCATGGGAGAACCTTCGCATACGGCGGGCGCCCGCCTGGTCTCCGCCTCAGCGGCCGCCTCGGAGGGCGGTCGAGGTCGGCTAGAGTCGGTGCGCCCCAGCGCTCGCCCGACCGGGCCAGCCCGTTCGCCACACCCACGAAGGCGCCCTCACCCGTGTCTGACCAGGACCTCCTGCTGCCGGAGAACGCCGTCCTGCTCCACATCGGCCCCTTCAAGACCGGCTCGACCGCGCTGCAGTCGGCGCTGTGGGCCCGGCGCGACGAGATGGCGCCGTACGGTGTCGCCTACCCCGGTCGGTGGCGTCGCCTGTTCGGGGTCGGTCACGCGCTGATGCGCTGGGCGCCGCGCGGTCACGCGGTCCCCGACGTGAGCGTCTGGGACGAGTTCGCTGCGCAGGTCCGGGCGCTGGACGACGTCCGGGTCTGCCTGAGCACCGAGGACTTCGGTCGGCTGCAGAAGATCGAGCGCAGCCGCAAGATCGCCGAGGACCTGGGGGCCGACCGGTTGCACATCGTCTACGTCGCGCGCCGCTTCGACCGCCTGCTGCCCTCGCACTGGCAGGAGCGGATCAAGAGCCACGACACCCGCAGCTACGACGAGTGGCTGCAGGCCGTGCTGCTCGGCGACGACAAGGACGAGGCGCACCGCAGCTTCTGGTCCTCCAACGACATCAACCGGGTGGCCTCGCTCTGGCTGGACTTCGTGCCGGCCGAGCGGTTCACCGTGATCACGACCGACGACTCGGACCGCGCCCTCCTGCTCCGCGTCTTCGAGTCGATGCTGGGACTGCCGGACGGCTTCCTGACGCTCGACACCAACTCCAACGCGTCGTTGAGCTACAACGCCACCGAGCTGCTCCGGCGCCTCAACGGCGTCTTCGAGGAGCGCGGGTGGGACGATCGCGCCTACGCCGAGCTGGTGCAGCGCGGTCTCGTGGCGTCGCTCCAGGAGGGCGACCGGTCGGAGCTCGACGAGCGCATCCCGCCCGTGCCTGCCTGGGCAGCCGAGCACGTCGCTGCCCGCAGCCAGGGACGGATCGACGCCATCCGGTCGCTCGGGCTCAACGTCGTCGGGGATCTCGACACCCTCGCCACGCCGGTCTCGTCCGGTGGCGCCGACCGGCCCGTCGAGGTCGACCTGGTCTCGCTCGACACCGCCTCCCGGGCAGTCGTCGGCGTGGTGACCGCCTCGTTGCGCGAGGAGGAACGGCAGCGCGACAAGGCCGACCGCGCGCGTAGGGCCGCCGACGCCCAGGTCAGCGCGCCGGGTGGCCCGGCCGTTGCGCACACGTCGAGCCGCGCCATGCTCCGCGAGATCGGGCGCCGCCAGTGGGCTCGGGTCACGCGGCGAGGTCCCCGCTCGACGGGTTAGAGTGCGGGCGACCCGCCCCCGATGACGTGTTCGAGGCAACCTTCGTGCCAGACCAGGACCTGCTGCTCCCTGACGGGTCGGTGCTCGTGCACATCGGTCCGCCCAAGACCGGGACCACGGCCCTGCAGGCGTCGCTGCACCTCCACCGCGAGGAGCTGGCCGAGCACGGCGTCCTCTACCCCGGGCCGACCCATCGCTTCGCCCGACCCGGGTGGGCCCTCATCGGCAAGTCGCCGCCCGGGATCCCGGTCGTCCCGATCGCCGAGTGGGATGCCGCCGCCAAGGAGATCCGGGAGAGCGGGGCACGCCGCGCGTGCATCAGCACCGAGTCGTTCGCGACCCTGAGTGCGGCGAAGATCCAGAAGCTGGTCGACGACCTCGGTGCGGACCGGGTCCACATGGTCGCGACCGTGCGCCCGCTGGATCGCCTGCTGCCGTCGGCGTGGCAGGAACGCGTGAAGTCGCGCCGCGAGGTCCGCACCTACGACCAGTGGCTGCACGAGGTGCTCCACCGCGAGAAGGGGAGCGAGGCCGCACGGACGTTCTGGCGCAACCAAGGGCTCGAGGGCACCGTGAACCGGTGGTGCCATGCCATCGCGCCCGAGCAGGTCACGGTCGTGGTCGCCGACGAGAGGGACCGCGAGCAGCTCCACCGGACCTTCGAGCAGCTGCTCGGCCTGCCCGAGCACCTGCTCAAGCCGGGCCCGTGGAAGAACACCTCGCTCAGCTACGACCGCGTCGAGCTCTACCGTCGGCTCAACCTGGCGAGCAGCGAGCTCGGCCTGAGCGACGCCGAGTGGCGCCGGATGATGTACACCGGAGTCCTCCCTGCTCTGCGGAAGGCGCCTGCGGCCGCCACCGACATCGCCATCCCGCTCCTGCCGCGCTGGGCGGCCGAGAAGGTGGCCGAGATGAGCGACTACCGGTCGCGCGCCGTCGTGGAGTCGGGCGCTCGCGTCGTCGGTGACCCCAGCAGGTTGCGGTTCGTGCCCGACGAGCACGAGGAGGAGATCGGCGACCAGCCGACGATGGTGTCGATCGAGAGCGCGGCCCGCGCGATCGAGGGCGTCGTCGCCGCGGCCCTGCGCCGGGAGAAGGCACTCCAGGCACGCCCGCCCCGGCCGTCCCCCCGGCCCTCCGGACCTCGCCTCGCCTCGACCTCGAGCAAGGACCTCCTGCGCGAGATCGCACGCCGGCAGCGACGGCGGCTCTCGCGCGGCTGACGTGTCCTTGCGGCACCCGGTGTGACCCAGTCCACGGAACCGAGGTGTTTCGAGCGCGTGACCGCGGGCGTAACCTCACAGCGTCTGCATCTACAACGTCCGGTACCCACACCGGCTCGCTCCTGGAGGCTCAGGATGCGAGTGGTCGGAGGGACTGGAACGGAAGGTTCTTTCATGACGCACCCGTCCTCGGCGACCGTCCTGCGCATCGGCGTGGTCGGAGCCGGCCGAGTCGGCGCCGTACTGGCCGCCGCGCTCGAGACCGCCGGTCACCAGGTCGTGGCCGCCGCCGGTGAGTCCGACGCCTCACGGTCCCGGATCGCCGAGCTCCTGCCGGGTGTCGCCACGCTGAAGCCGACCGCGGTCGCCCGCGCCTGCGACGTCCTGCTGCTGACGGTCCCCGACGACATGCTCGGCAACGTCGTGACCACGCTGAGCGACGCGGGCGCGATCCGCGAGGGCCAGTACGTCGTCCACACCTCCGGCCGCCACGGGCTCGCCGTCCTCGCCCCGGCCGCCGCCCTCGGCGCCCGCGTGGTCGCCCTGCACCCCGCGATGACCTTCACCGGCACGGCCGTCGACCTCGACCGCCTGCCGGGGTGCGTCTTCGGCCTCACCGCCGGCCCCGGGGAGCGTGCCTTCGCCGAGGGCCTGGTCGCCGACCTCGGCGGCAGCCCCATGTGGGTGCCGGAGGAGATGCGCACGCTCTACCACGCCGGTCTCGCCCACGGCGCCAACCACCTCGTCACCCTGGTCACCCAGGCGATGGAGCTGTTGACCGCCGCCGGCGCCGACGACCCCGCCGGGACGCTGCGCCCGCTGCTCACCGCCGCCCTCGACAACGCCCTCGACCAGGGCGACGCCGCTCTCACCGGCCCGATCGTGCGCGGCGACGTCAACACCGTCCGCGCACACCTCGCCGACATCGCGGCCAACGCGCCGCACACGCTGGCGCCGTACGTCGCCATGGCCCGCGACACCCTCGACCGCGTCGTCACCGACGGCCGCGTGCTGCCGATCCGGGCCGCCGCGATCGTCCGGGCGCTCGACGAGGCCGAGCGCGCCGCACGGCCCAGCACGTCCCGCCGTCGATGAGCCAGACCCCCGTGCTCGCCTCCAGTCGTGCTGAGCTGGCGACGTTGCTCGCCGACGCGCGCCCCGGCCCCGTGGGCATGGTCCCGACCATGGGCGCGCTCCACGACGGCCACGCGAGCCTGCTCCGCACGGCCCGCGACCGCATCGGCGACGGCCCACTCGTGACCTCGATCTTCGTCAACCCGCTGCAGTTCGGCGCCGGCGAGGACCTCGACCGCTATCCGCGCACCCTCGACGACGACCTCGATCTCTGTGCCCGCGAGGGTGTCGACATCGTCTTCGCGCCGAGCGTCGACGAGGTATACCCCGGCGGTCCGCCCCAGGTGACGGTCCACCCGGGACCGGTCGCAGAGATCCTCGAGGGCAAGACCCGGCCCGGTCACTTCCGCGGCGTGCTGACCGTGGTCGCCAAGCTCTTTGGCCTGGTCCGTCCGGACGTCGCCGTCTTCGGGCAGAAGGACTACCAGCAGCTGGTGCTCATCCGCCGGATGGCGCTCGACCTCAACATGGGCGTCGAGATCGTCGGCGCCGAGACCGTGCGCGAGGAGGACGGCCTCGCGCTCTCCAGCCGCAACCGCTACCTCGACCCCGAGCAGCGGGTCGCCGCCACCGTCCTCAACCGCGCGCTGCGAGCGGCCCAGGAGAACGCGTCGTACGGCGTCGACGTGGCGCTCGACGAGGCGCGCGCGGAGCTGCGCACCGAGCACGAGGTCAACCTCGACTACCTCGTCGTCACCGACCCCGACCTCGGCGAGCTCCCCGAGGAGGTCCCTCCCGGCACCGAGGCGAGGATCCTCGTCGCCGCCCGGGTCGGCACCACCCGCCTGATCGACAACCTGCCCCTGGTCCTCGGCCGCAACGATGGAGAGCGCTGATGCTCCGCACCATGATGAAGAGCAAGATCCACCGGGCGACGGTCACGCAGGCCGACCTCCACTACGTGGGCTCGGTGACCGTCGACGAGGACCTCCTCGACGCGGCCGACCTGCTGTCCGGCGAGCTCGTGCACATCGTCGACATCACCAACGGCGCCCGGCTCGAGACCTACACGATCGCCGGCGAGCGGGGGTCGGGCGTGATCGGCATCAACGGAGCCGCGGCCCGTCTGGTGCACCCGGGCGACCTGGTCATCCTCATCGCCTACGGCCAGATGGAGACCGCCGAGGCCCGCGAGTTCCACCCGCACGTCGTCTTCGTCGACGCGGACAACAAGATCCTGGCGACCGGGTTCGACCCGGCCGAGGCGCCGGTCGGCTCCGGACTGGTCCGCGGTGACCAGCTGGCACAGCGCTAGCCTTCACAGGTGTCTGCCTCCGTACGTCGCGTCCCTGGCCGGTTGGTCGCTCCCGATCCCGGGTGGACCACCACCGCCGACGTGGTGGTGGTCGGTTCCGGCATCGCCGGCCTGACCGCCGCGCTGCGACTGCGCGGACACGTCGACAAGATCCTCGTCGTCACCAAGGACGTCCTCGCCGCGGGCTCGACCCAGTGGGCGCAGGGCGGGATCGCGGCCGCGCTCGGACCCGGCGACACCCCGGCCGAGCACGAGCTCGACACCCTCGTGGCCGGTGCCGGGGCGTGCGACCAGGACGCCGTCCGCGTGCTGGTGACGGAGGGACCCGAAGCGGTCCGCGAGCTGATCGCGCTCGGCACCAACTTCGACCACGACCCCGACGGTGAGCTCTCGCTGACCCGCGAGGGCGGACACCACCGTGACCGGATCGCGCACGCAGGCGGCGACGCCACGGGTGCCGAGATCCAACGAGCCCTGATCGCGGCGATCGAGCAGGCGCCCGAGATCGAGGTGATCCAGCACGCGCTCGCCGTCGACCTGCTGCTCGCCGAGGACGGCGGCGTCGCCGGGCTGACCCTGCACGTGATGGGCGAGGGCCAGCGCGACGGGGTCGGCGCCGTGCGCTGCCGGGCGGTCGTGCTCGCCAGCGGCGGGCTCGGCCAGGTCTTCTCGCAGACCACCAACCCGGCGGTCTCGACCGGCGACGGGATGGCGGTCGCGCTCCGGGCCGGCGCGGTCCTGCGTGACCTCGAGTTCGTGCAGTTCCACCCGACGGTGATGTACCTCGGACCCGACTCGCGCGGCCAGCAGCCGCTGATCTCGGAGGCCGTCCGCGGCGAGGGTGCGTTCCTCGTCGACTGGGAGGGCAACCGCTTCATGCAAGGCGTCCACGAGCTGGCCGACCTGGCGCCGCGCGACGTGGTCGCGAAGGCGATCACCCGCCGCATGAACGAGACCGGCAAGCCGCACATGTGGCTCGACGCGACCCACCTGGGCGCGGCGTTCTGGGAGCGCCGGTTCCCGACCATCCTGGCGACCTGCCGCAGCCACGGCGTCGACCCGGTCACCGACCTGATCCCGGTCTCGCCGGCCTGCCACTACGCCTCCGGCGGGGTGCGCACCGACCTGTGGGGACGCTCGAGCGTGCCCGGGCTCTACGCCACCGGCGAGGTCGCCTGCTCGGGCGTCCACGGCGCCAACCGTCTGGCGTCCAACTCGCTGCTCGAGGGCCTCGTCTTCTCCCGCCGGATCGCGCAGGTGCTCCCCGGTGAGCTGCGCCCCCAGCTCGACCCCGTGGTCGACGCGCGGACCGCGGGGCTCGTGCCCGGCGCCGTACGCCGTGAGCTGCAGGAGGTGATGACGGCGCGGGCCGGCGTGCTCCGCAACGCCGACGGCCTCGGCGGCGCGACCGAGCTCCTCGACAAGCTGGCTGCCGGCGTCGCCGAGGTGATCGACCAGGAGTCGTGGGAGACCACCAACCTGCTCACCATCAGCCTGGCGCTCGCCGACGCCGCGACGCTGCGCGAGGAGACCCGCGGCTCCCACTGGCGCGAGGACTTCCCCGAGCGCGACGACGACCACTTCTCCGGCCACTTCGACGTACGCATGGCCGACGGCGTCACCACGGTGGAGCTGACATGACGCCGTACGACGCGGAGCTCAGGGCTGCCGGGCTCGACCCGGAGGCCCTGCTCGCCCAGGTGCGGCTCGCGCTGGCGGAGGACCTCCCCGGAGAGGACGTCACCTCGGTGGCGACGATCGCGCCGGACGCCCACGGCACGGCGGTGTTCGGTGCCCGCGAGGCCGGCGTCGTCGCCGGGCTCGGCGTGGCCGCGCTGGTCTTCCATGAGGTCATGGGCGACACGGTGAAGGTCACCGACCGGGTGCCCGACGGGACCCGGGTCGAGCCCGGTGACGTGGTGATGCGGGTGTCCGGCCCGACCCGCGGCCTGCTCACCGCCGAGCGCACCGCGCTCAACTACGCCAGCCACCTCTCCGGGATCGCCACCGCGACCGCGGCCTGGGTGACGGCGCTCGAGGGCACCCGCGCCCGGGTGCTCGACACCCGCAAGACGCTCCCGACCTTCCGCGCCCTGCAGAAGTACGCCGTGCGCTGCGGCGGCGGCGTCAACCACCGCTTCAGCCTCAGCGACCGGGCGATGGTCAAGGACAACCACGTGGTCGCGGCCGGAGGAGTGGTGCCGGCCTACCGCGCGGTGCGCGAGGCCTACCCGGACCTGCGGGTCGAGGTGGAGGTCACCGACCTCGACCAGCTCGTCGAGCTGCTCGACGTCGGCTGCACCGAGATCCTGCTCGACAACATGGACTCGCCCACGATGGCCAGGGCCGTCGAGATCACGGCCGGCCGCGCGACCCTCGAGGCGTCCGGCGGGCTGACCTTCGAGCGGGCCCGCGAGGTCGCCGAGACCGGGGTCGACTTCATCTCCGTCGGCGCCCTGACCCACTCGGTCAAGGTCTTCGACCTCGGGCTGGACCTCGGCTGATGGCGCTCCTCGCCGCCGACATCGGCAACAGCCACACGGTGCTCGGCCTGCTCGACGACGGCCAGGTCACCGCCGACTGGCGGGTCGCCACCGACGAGCGGCGTACCGCCGACGAGTGGGCGGTCCTCCTGCGCGGGCTCGTGGGGTCGGCGCTCGACGAGATCTCCGGGATCGCGGTCTGCTCGACCGTGCCCGCCGTCCTGCACGAGTGGCGCAACATGCTCGGCCGGCACTTCTCCGACGTCCCCCAGGTCGTCGTCGAGCCCGGGGTGCGGACCGGCATCCCGGTGCTGATGGACAACCCGCGCGAGGTCGGCAGCGACCGGATCCTCAACGCTCTCGCCGCCGTCCACGAGTACGGCGGTCCGGCGATCGTGGTCGACTTCGGCGGTACGGCGACGACGTTCGACGTGATCTCCGAGAAGGGCCAGTACATCGGCGGAGCGATCGCCCCGGGAATCGAGATCTCGCTCGAGGCGCTCGGTCGCCGCGGCGCTCAGCTGCGCAAAGTCGAATTGCTGCGTCCGCGTTCTGTGATCGCGAAGAACACGGTCGAGGCGTTGCAGTCCGGAATGGTTTTCGGAGTCGCCAGCCAGGTCGAGGGAATTGTCTCCCGGATGATCGTCGATCTCGGTGCGGACCCGGCCGACGTGCAGGTGATCGCGACCGGATATCTCGCCGGCCTCGTGATCGACGAGTGCCGCTGCTTCACCCACCACTCGCCGTGGCTCACCCTGCGCGGCCTCGAGCTGACCTTCCTCCGCAACAGCGGCCGCTGACCCGCCGACTGGTACCTTCACGCGGTGCGTGTCAGTGATTCTCGTCGGGTGCTCTTCGTCCATGTCCAGAAGACGGGCGGTTCCACCATCGATGCGATGTGGGACGACGAGGTACCCGACGCCCGCAAGGGCAAGGGCCTGCTCCGCCACGCGCCGTACGCCAAGATCGTGAAGGCCGAGCCGGAGCTCGAGGACTACTGGTCGTTCGGTTTCGTCCGCAACCCCTGGGCGCGGATGGTCTCGTGGTGGTCGATGGCGGTCGACTTCGAGCGTCGCCTCGAGCGCGGCAAGGAGGAGACCACCCGCAAGTGGGAGAAGCAGCGGCGGATATGGGCTCCGCTGGTGGAGTACAACGACACCTTCGAGAAGTTCGTGCTCGAGGGTCCCGAAGGTCACCCGCGCCTGGGGCGCCCGCAGATCAACATGCTCACCGCCAAGGGCGGCGGCATCGGCGTCGACTTCATCGGGCGCACCGAGAACCTCGTCGCCGACATGAACGTCGCCCGCGAGCGTCTGGGTCTGGAGCCGGTGGCCGAGCTGCCCCGACGCAACAAGAGCAAGCACCGCCACTACAGCACGTATTACACCGACGAGACCCGTGAGCGGGTCGCGGAGCTCTATGCGCCCGACATCGAGGAGTTCGGTTACACCTTCGAACAACGCTGACGACGAATTCGACCTCACCCTCCGACGTCGTTTTCGGTGAATCTCATAACGCGTGGCATGATGAATGCGGAATTGTCGTTGTGAATTCACGGATGAGGTAATTCGAATGGCCCAGAAAGTCAGCATCGTCCTGGTCGACGATCTCGACGGCAGCGAAGCTGCCGAGACCGTGACGTTCGGTCTGGACGGCACGACGTACGAGATCGACCTGAACGACAAGAACGCCGCCGCGCTGCGTGAGGCGCTGGCCGGCTACATCGGTCACGGCCGCAAGGTCGGCTCCGGCCCGCGGCGTGGTCGCAAGGCCGCGGCGTCGAGCAGCGGCCCGAGCGCCGCCGAGATCCGCGACTGGGCCCGCTCCAACGGCCACGACGTCCCCGACCGCGGCCGGGTGTCGGCCGACGTGCGCGCGGCGTACGACCAGGCCCACTGATCACGCCTCCGCGAGTGAGCGTGCGAACTCGCGGCTCAGGGCGGGAGATCGAGTAGCCGCGGCCGAGGCACGAGGACGCGACGCGCGTATCGAGATCCGGCAACACGAACATGGCGGTGACCTCCGGGTCACCGCCCTGACGCATCTCACCGGGATCTCGATACGGCCGGTCGCGACCTCCTACCGTCGGTCGCGTGCCTACTCGATCTGGTCTCGCCCACGCGCCGCGTTCGTGCCTCACGCGCCGCTGCTCGCTTCATGTTCGCTCTCAGCGGACCGCTCTAGGTCTGTGTGGGGGAACGCGTAGGCTGTTCGTGGGGTTAGTTGTCTCGTACCCCCTTCAAAGCTTCAGGAGCGATGCGCATGTTCGAGCGGTTCACAGACCGAGCCCGGCGGGTTGTCGTGCTGGCCCAAGAAGAGGCCCGCATGCTCTCCCACAACTACATCGGTACCGAGCACATCCTGCTCGGCCTCATCCACGAGGGCGAGGGTGTCGCTGCGAAGGCGCTCGAGAGCCTGGACATCTCGTTGGAGGCCGTGCGCGCCCAGGTCGAGGAGATCATCGGCCAGGGCCAGCAGGCGCCCAGCGGCCACATCCCCTTCACCCCGCGCGCCAAGAAGGTGCTCGAACTGTCCCTGCGCGAGGCGCTGCAGCTCGGCCACTCCTACATCGGCACCGAGCACATCCTGCTCGGCCTGATCCGCGAGGGTGAGGGCGTCGCCGCCCAGGTGCTGCAGAAGCTCGGCGCCGACCTCAACCGGGTCCGCCAGCAGGTCATCCAGCTACTCTCCGGCTTCCAGGGCAAGGAGTCGTCCGGCTCCGCCGCCGCGGCCGGTGCCGCCGGCAGCGACGCCCCGTCGTCGTCCCTGGTGCTCGACCAATTCGGTCGCAACCTCACCCAGGACGCCCGCGAGGGCAAGCTGGACCCGGTCATCGGCCGGGAGCAGGAGATCGAGCGGGTCATGCAGATCCTGTCCCGCCGTACGAAGAACAACCCGGTCCTCATCGGTGAGCCCGGCGTCGGCAAGACGACGATCGTCGAGGGCCTGGCCCAGGACATCGTCAAGGGCAACGTCCCCGAGACGCTCAAGGACAAGCAGATCTACACGCTCGACCTGGGCGCCCTGGTGGCCGGTTCGCGCTACCGCGGTGACTTCGAGGAGCGCCTGAAGAAGGTGCTCAAGGAGATCCGCACCCGCGGCGACATCGTGCTGTTCATCGACGAGATCCACACCCTCGTGGGTGCCGGTGCGGCCGAGGGCGCGATCGACGCCGCCAGCATCCTCAAGCCGATGCTGGCCCGCGGCGAGCTGCAGACGATCGGTGCGACCACCCTGGACGAGTACCGCAAGTACCTCGAGAAGGACGCCGCGCTCGAGCGTCGGTTCCAGCCGATCCAGGTCGCCGAGCCGTCGATCGCTCACACGATCGAGATGCTCAAGGGCCTGCGCGACCGCTACGAGGCGCACCACCGGGTGACGATCACCGACGAGGCACTGGTCTCGGCCGCGACGCTGGCCGACCGCTACATCTCCGACCGGTTCCTGCCGGACAAGGCCATCGACCTGATCGACGAGGCCGGCTCGCGCCTGCGGATCCGCCGGATGACGGCGCCCGCCGACCTGCGTGAGTACGACGACAAGATCGGCGAGGTCCGCCAGCGCAAGGAAGCCGCGATCGACGGCCAGGACTTCGAGGCCGCCGCACGCCTGCGCGACGAGGAGAAGCAGCTCATCCTCAAGAAGTCCGAGCGCGAGAAGCAGTGGCGCGCGGGCGACATGGACGAGGTCGCGGAGGTCGACGAGGAGCTGATCGCCGAGGTCCTCGCGGTCGCCACCGGCATCCCGATCGTCAAGCTCTCCGAGGAGGAGTCGACCCGGCTGCTCAACATGGAGGACGAGCTCCACAAGCGCGTCATCGGTCAGGACGAGGCGGTCAAGGCGATCTCGCGGGCGATCCGTCGTACGCGCGCCGGCCTCAAGGACCCGAAGCGTCCCGGCGGCTCGTTCATCTTCGCCGGTCCGTCCGGTGTCGGTAAGACCTGGCTGTCCAAGACGCTCGCCGAGTTCCTCTTCGGCGACGAGGACTCCCTGATCCAGCTCGACATGTCGGAGTTCGGCGAGAAGCACACCGTCTCGCGGCTCTTCGGCTCGCCTCCGGGCTACGTCGGCTACGAAGAGGGTGGCCAGCTCACCGAGAAGGTGCGCCGCAAGCCGTTCTCCGTCGTGCTCTTCGACGAGGTCGAGAAGGCCCACCCGGACATCTTCAACAGCCTGCTGCAGATCCTCGAGGAAGGTCGCCTGACCGACTCGCAGGGCCGGGTGGTCGACTTCAAGAACACCGTCATCATCATGACCACCAACCTCGGTACCCGCGACATCGCGAAGGGCATCAACCTGGGCTTCCAGGCGTCCGGCGACGCTGCGGGGTCGTACGAGCGGATGAAGGGCAAGGTGCAGGAGGAGCTCAAGCAGCACTTCCGGCCCGAGTTCCTCAACCGTGTCGACGAGATCATCGTGTTCCCGCCGCTGACGCAGGACCAGATCGTCCACATGGTCGACAACATGATCGCGTCGGTGGAGCTGCGGATGCGCGATCGCGACATGAAGATCGAGCTGACCCAGGCGGCCAAGAACCTGCTCGCCGAGCGGGGCTTCGACCCGGTGCTCGGTGCGCGGCCGCTGCGTCGCACGATCCAGCGCGAGATCGAGGACGTCCTGTCCGAGAAGATGCTCTTCGGTGACGTCGGCCCCGGCCAGATCGTGCTCGTCGACGTCGAGGGTGAGGGCCCCACGGCCTCGTTCACCTTCTCCGGGCAGAAGATGGGCGAGCTGCCCGACCTCCCGCCGTTCGAGACCGCCGAGGTGGCGGCCGCCGAGGGCACCCTGCTTGAGGGCCCCGACGACAGCGACAGCGGCGCGGACGTCCCGAAGTCCGAATGAGCCACACCCGAGTCGGCGCAGTGTCACCTGACACTGCGCCGACTCGGCATTTCGGGCGTGCCATGATGACGCCGTGCGGCCGCTCCCCGTCTATCTCCACATCGGCCTGAAGAAGACCGGGACGTCCTACCTCCAAGGCGTCGCCTGGGCGTCGTACGACGAGCTCATCCGCCAGGGACTGGCCGTCGTGCCGGGTTCCCAGCACGAGGCCTTCGAGCTGGTGCGAGACGCCCGGGGGCGCTACGACGACGACGCCGACGCGGCCCAGATCGGTGGCTCGCTGGCGCGGCTGCCCGAGGTGCTGCGCCGGGCCGCCGAGCAGGGGGCGACCCGGGCGCTGCTCACTCAGGAGTCCCTGTCGGTGGCGTCGCCGACGACGGTGGCCCGCGTGCTCGAGACCCTCAGCGACCACGACGTCCACGTGGTGCTGACCGTGCGCGACCTGGGCCGCCAGGTGCCGTCGGCGTGGCAGCAGGCGGTGAAGGCGCGCAGCACGGTGCCCTTCGACGACTTCGTCGAGGCCGTGGTGGCAGGGAAGGGCAAGGGGACGGGCGCCCGGGGGTTCCGGCTCTCGCAGGACGTCGTCGGCGTCACCGACAGGTGGGCGCCAACCCTGCCGGCGGACCGGGTCCACGTCGTCACCGTCCCGCCGCGGGGGACCCCCTCGACCGTGCTCGCCCACCGCTTCTTCGGACTGCTCGGCGTGGATGCCGACGGGTTGACCACCGAGGTGTCGTCGGTCAACGCCTCGATCGGACGTGTCCAGGCCGAGCTGCTCGCCCGGATCAACGCGATCCTCCCGGAGGAGGCCCTGCGCCGGGCGCCGTACGGCGAGGTGGGCAAGCGCTACTTCGCCGAGCGGGTCCTCGGCGCCCAGCAGGGTGAGCCGCCCCGGCTGCCCCGCGAGCGCCAGGAGTGGTGCCGGGCGACCGCTGAGCGCACCATCGCCATCCTGGAGCAGCGCGGCTATGCGGTCACCGGCGACCTCACGGACCTGCTGCCACGTGACGACGCCTTCGCCGACGAGCCCGTCGTGCTGGACGGCGCCGCGCTGCTGGCCGCCGCGGAGCAGGCGCTCGCCCAGGTCCTCAGCGACCGGATCGAGCAGGCCGGCCGGAAGCGCGCCCGCACCCGAGCCCAGCCGAGCTCCGGTCGACCAGGCGTCCTACGGCGGGCGCTCGCGCGGGTGCGGGATCAGGGCAGTCGGTAGGTGTCCGCCCCGCTGCTGACGACCAGGCCGTCCGCGCAGAGCGAGGCCAGGCAGCGGATCCGCTGCGACTCCTCGGTCCAGACGGCGTCGAGGAGGCTGCGGTGCACCGGGCCGTCGCTGTCGCGGAGGACCGCCAGCAGGCGGCCGCGGCACTGACGATCGGTCCCGGCCCAGGTCTGCACCTTGCGCGGAGGACCGTCGTACGCCGGGTGGCCCGCCGCCCGCCAGGCGCACGCGTCACGGATCGGACAGTCCGCGCAGCGCGGGTTGGCGGCCGTGCACACGAGCGCCCCCAGCTCCATGACCGCCACCGCCCAGGTCGCCGCGGTGTGGTCGTCGTCGGGCAGCAGCTCGGACGCCACCTCGCGCTCCGCCTTCGTGACCGCCGCCGCCGGGAACTCCACTCCCTGGACGGCTCGGGCGAAGACCCGGCGCACGTTGGTGTCGAGCACGACGTGGCGCCGGCCGTAGGCGAACGACGCGATCGCGGCCGCCGTGTAGTCCCCGATGCCGGGCAGCGCCTTCAGCTCGTCGTACGACGCCGGCACCTCGCCGCCGTGCCGCTCGACGATCGCGGTCGCCGCGGCGTGCAGCCGCAGCGCCCGGCGCGGGTAGCCGAGCCGGCCCCAGGCGCGGACCGCCTCGCCGCTCGGCTCGGCGGCCAGGTCGGCCGGAGTCGGCCAGCGCTCGAGCCACTGCTCGTGCACGGGCAGCACCCGGGCGACGGGTGTCTGCTGCAGCATGAACTCCGAGACCATGACCGACCACGCGGACGCGTCGGGGCCGCGCCACGGCAGCTCGCGCGCGTGCTCGTCGTACCAATCGAGGACCGGCTCGTGGAGATGACTCATCGCCACCATTCTCGCCGGTGTGGCAGCACGATCCCGACGGCGGTACTGACTAGCGTTGCGGCATGCCCGCCATGACCCGAGGCCCGCTTCCGGCGCGCGTCTACTGGGTGCGCCGACTCGCGGTGCTCAGTGTGGCGCTGCTGCTCGTCGTCGGCATCGCCCGCCTGCTCGGTGGCGGCAGCGACGCGTCGTCGGGTGAGGACAAGGCGGCCCAGGTCGCCGCCGGCACCACCCCCAGCACCACCGCCGAGTCGTCGAGCCTGCCGGTGGAGCCGACGACCACGGACACCTCCAAGGGTCCCAAGAAGCACCACACGACCAAGCAGCCCGGCACGCAGCAGACCAGCGAGGCGCCGGTCCTCGCCGATCCCGTCGGACAGTGCAGGGGATCGGACATCGCGGTCACGCCGAAGGTGACCAACGCGGTCGCCGGCCGCGACGTCCTGATCGTCCTCCAGCTGCGCACCCTCCAGTCGCCCGCGTGCACGTGGCGCGTCTCGAACGACGCCCTGACGGTGAAGATCACGTCCGGCGCCGACGACATCTGGTCGAGCAACGACTGCCCGAAGGCGATCCCGGTGCGCGACGTCGTGGTCCGTCAGGCGGTCACGACCAACGTCGGCATCGTGTGGAAGCAGGCGATGCGGTCCGACGCCCAGTGCACGCCGCTCGCTGGCTGGCCGATGCCGGGCTGGTACCACGTCGCCGCCTCGTCGCTCGGCGGTGAGCCGTCGGACCTGCAGTTCGAGCTGACGACCCCGGTCGCCGGGACGGTCACCAGGACCGCCGACCCGACCCAGTCGCCCCAAGGTTGAGTCGAGACTTCCGTTCGTCCAATCGAGACTTCTGACGGACGGAACTCTCGACTCGACTGACGGAAGTCTCGATTCGACCTAGACGTAGCGCTCGAGGATCGTCGACTCGGCGAGGCGGGACAGGCCCTCGCGGACGCTGCGGGCGCGCAGCTCGCCGACGCCCTCGACGGCCTGGAGGTCGTCGACGCCGGCGGAGAGCAGCTTCTGCAGCGTGCCGAAGTGCTCGACCAGCCGGTCGACGACGGCGCTGGGCAGCCGCGGGACCTTGGCCAGGAGCCGGTAGCCGCGCGGGGCGACCGCGCCGTCGAGGTGCTCGCCGGTGCCGAGACCGAGGGCGCGAGCGGCGGCCGCCGGGTCGACCAGCTCGGTCGAGGAGAGCGACTCGAGCCGGTTGAGCACCGACTCGGGGGTCTTGGACCGGCGACCGACCGGGAGGTAGTCGCGGATCACCAGCTCGCGCTCGGTGTCGACGCCGGTGATCAGCTCCTCGAGCTGCAGGGAGAGCAGGCGGCCGTCGGTGCCGAGCTCGAGCACGTAGTCCTCGATCTCGCTGGCGATCCGGGTGACCATCTCCAGGCGCTGGGCGACGACGGCGACGTCGCGCACGGTGACCAGGTCCTCGATCTCCAGCGCGGACAGGGTGCTGGACACCTCGTCGAGGCGCAGCTTGTAGCGCTCCAGGGTCGCCAGCGCCTGGTTGGCGCGAGACAGGATCTGGCCGGAGTCCTCGAGGACGTGGCGGGTCTCCCCGACGTACGCCGCGATGATCTGCATCGACTGCGACACCGAGATGACCGGGAAGCCGGTCTGCCGGGCGACGCGGTCGGCGGTGCGGTGCCGGGTGCCGGTCTCCTCGGACGGGATGGTGTGGTCGGGCATCAGGTGGACGGCCGCGCGCAGGATCCGCGTGACGTCCTTGTCGACGATGATCGCGCCGTCCATCTTGGCCAGCTCGCGCAGGCCGGTCGCGGTGAACGGCACGTCGAGGGTGAAGCCACCGGTCGCGATCGAGTCGACGACCTTGTCGGAGCCCATCACGATCAGGGCGCCGGTACGGCCGCGCAGGATCCGCTCGAGCCCGTCGCGCAGCGGCGTGCCGGGCGCGATCGAGGCGAGGGTGGCGCGCAGGCGCAGCTGCTCGTCCGAGCGGTCGGTGGGCACCTCGACGATCCCTCCCTGGGACAACGTGGCGGCGTACGACGGCCGCGCGCGGTCAGTCTAGGGCGTGCACGTCGGGGACGCGCGCTAGATCCCGTCGACGGCGCGCGGCTTCTGGCGCTCGGCCTCGACGACGTTGAGCAGCCGGAGCGCGGAGTGGACGTCGGCGACGTCGAGCACCTTCATCCCGTCGACCGTCCAGGACTCGGGGGAGCGGGCCGGCGCTCGGCCCGGCTCGCTCGGCACCACCGCGAGCTGGAACCCGAGTCGCGCCGCCTCGGACAGCCGCTGGGGCAGGTCGCGCACCCGGCGCAGCTCGCCGGCCAGGCCGATCTCGCCCATCGCCACCACGCCTCGCGGTGCTGCCACCCCGCGGGTGGCGGACGCCAGCGCGACGGCGACCGCGAGGTCGCTGGCCGGCTCGACGACCCTGGCCCCGCCGACGGTCGACGCGAACACGTCGAAGCTCTGCAGCCTGATCCGGCAGTGCTGCTGGAGCACCGCCATCACCATGGCGATCCGGGAGGAGTCGAGCCCCGAGGTCGTGCGGCGCGGGCGCTCGGCGGCGCTGTGGGTGACCAGCGCCTGGACCTCGGCGAGCATCGGACGTCGGCCCTCCATGGTCACCGCGACGCAGGTGCCGGGCACCATCGCGTGGTGGTTCTCGACGAAGAGCCCGGTCGGGTCGGTCACCGCCGTGATGCCCTCGGCGGAGAGGTCGAAGCAGCCGACCTCGTCGACCGGCCCGAAGCGGTTCTTCATCGCGCGGACCATCCGGAAGCGGGAGTTGCGGTCGCCCTCGAAGTGGAGCACCACGTCGACGAGGTGCTCGAGCACCCGCGGGCCGGCGATCGCGCCGTCCTTGGTGACGTGGCCGACGAGGACGGTGGTGATGTTGCGCGTCTTCGCGACCCGGATCAGCGCGGCCGCGACCTCGCGCACCTGGGTGACCCCGCCGGGCGTGCCCTCGATGCCGGCGGCGCCGATGGTCTGGACGGAGTCGACGACGATCAGCTCGGGGCGGACCTGCTCGATGTGGGTGAGCACCGCGCCGAGGTCGGTCTCGGCGGCGAGGTAGAGCTCGTCGTGCACGCCGCCGGTGCGGTCGGCACGCAGCCGCACCTGGGAGGCGGACTCCTCGCCGGTGACGTAGAGGGTGCGGCGCTGGTAGCGCGCGGTCTGGGCCGCGACCTCGAGCAGGAGGGTGCTCTTGCCGACGCCCGGCTCGCCGGCCAGCAGGATCGCGGCACCCGGCACCAGCCCGCCCCCGAGGACCCGGTCGAGCTCGGGCACCCCGCTGGTGCGGAAGGCCGACTCCTCCACCGACACCTGACCGATCGGCACCGCCGGGGTCGTGACCGCGCTGGCCACCGTCCGTCCGGCCGGCACCACGGCCGCCTCGGCGACCGACCCCCACGCCTGGCACTCGCCGCAGCGACCGACCCACTTCGCGGTCTCCCACCCGCACTCGGAGCAGCGGAAGGCGGGGCGCGTCGTCTTGGGCATGCCCGAACGCTAGGCGTCGGCGCCGACACTCGTCCCACTGGCGCACCGGACCTTCTGGATCGGCCCGCCATGTGGTGTCATTGGAACGATCAAGGCGACCCCGCGTTGTCGAGGAGGTGGGGGTGTCCCGTCGTACTGACGATGCGCTGGGCCGAGCCTCGGCCCGGTTCTCGCCGAAGCTTCCGGCGACTCCGCCGACGCTGGCCGACGTCGCCGAGCGCGCTGGCGTCTCGCGCCAGACCGTGTCCAACGCGATCAACAACCCCGACCTGCTGCGCCCCGACACGTTGGCCCGGGTGCAGGAGGCGATCGACGCCCTCGGCTACTCGCCCAACCGGGCCGCGCGCAACCTCCGCACCCGCGCCTCGCACCTGATCGGCATGCGGATCGGCCCGGCGCAGGAGGGCACCGCCAACGCGACGATGGACCGGTTCGTCCACTCGCTCGTCGAGACCTCGCGCGAGGCGGGCTACCACGTCCTGCTCTTCGCGGGCGACGCCGTCGACCCGATCGTGGGGTACGACGACCTCCTCCGCTCGACCGCCGTCGACGCGTTCGTGGTCACCGACACCTACCTCGGCAACCCGCAGTCGTCGTGGCTCGAGGCCCGGCGTGCGCCGTTCGTCGCCTTCGGCCGGCCGTGGAACCACCCCGAGGCCCGGCACCCCTGGGTCGACGTCGACGGGGCGGCCGGCACGGAGCTCGCGACCAACCACCTGCTCGACCGCGGCCACCAGCGGATCGCCTGGATCGGCTGGCGCAAGGACTCCTTCATCGGCGAGGACCGCCGCTCCGGCTGGAGCCGGGCGATGCACGCCCGGGACCTGTCGACCACCGGCATGGCCTGCCGGGTCGAGGACACCGTCGCCAGCGGCCGCGAGGCGAGCGCCGTCCTGCTCGACCAGGCGCACCCCTCGGCCTTCGTCTGCGCGTCCGACACCCTCGCGATGGGCGTGCTCCACACGCTGCGCGACCGGGGCCTGCGTGCGGGCGAGAACATCGCCGTCGTGGGCTTCGACGACTCCCAGGTCGCCCAGGTCGTGCCGCCCGGCCTGACCTCGGTGCGCCAGCCGCTCGAGGACGTCGCCGTCGAGGTCGTCAAGGCGCTCGAGGGTCTCCTCGGTCATCCGCCGGCTGTCGGTCCCGGTGTCCTGCTGCCCCCGACCCTGGCGATGCGCGGCTCGAGCTAGAAGCCCTTCCACCACACGTTGACCGCGTAGTCGACCTCCGTGCCCTCGTGCTCCGCCAGGACGCTGTCGGCCACTGCGCGGGTGAACTCGATGCGGACGACGCTCTCCAGGTCGGCCCGCGACGTGAAGGACCAGCGCATGTCGACCGGGATCCGGGTCCACCCCCGCGTCGACCAGAACCGCTCGACCACCCGGGGATCGACGTCGGGGTAGCCCCGGCGGAACCACGACCCGAAGGTCGAGCGGGTCGGGTCGTTGTCGATGACGTACGCCGTGCCGCCGCGACGTACGACGCGGTCCAGCTCGGCCAGCCCGGGCTCGCAGCCCGGCCCGAAGAAGTAGGCCCAGCGTGCGTGCACGACGTCGACGGACGCATCGGGCAGCGGCAGTGACTGGGCCGCGCCCTGGTGCACCGTGACGTTGGCGAGCCGCCGCGTACGCCGCCGGGCCAGCGCGACCAGGTCGGCGTGCGGCTCGACGCCGACCACCGACGACGCGGTCGACGCGAACCACGGCAGGTGGAACCCCGTGCCGCACCCGACGTCGAGCACGGCCCGGCCGTCCCAGGACGCCACGGACCGCATCGCGGCCTCGATGGCACCGTCGGGGTCGACGGCGCGGTTCTCGGTCTCGTACGTCGCCGGGTCGTTCCAGATGTTGGGGCTCGGTCGCGCCCCGGGCGAGACGTTCGATTTCGACCCGCCCATCGCGACCTCGTTCCTCGGTCGCGGGGCTTGCTCAATCTGCCTCACGACGCAGTCCGCTCGTGCCTCGCGGTCTGCTGCTCGGTCAGGCCGTCAGATGCGGACGAGCCCGTTGGGCGTGAGGAACTGCGCGGCGAGGATGCCGGGCGTGCCGTTCGGCGCGACCCACTCGACCTTCACGTCCTCGAGAGGAGCTTCGACGCTCTCGCCGAGCCACTCGCTCACGCGCTGCGGGTCGCCCGCGATCTCCAAGCAGGCAAGGGAGAACGCCTCGTCGGCGCCATCGCTCGGGTGCAGGTGCGAGGTGCTGTCCCACTCGATGAAGAACGGCAGCTGCGGGTCGGCGATCAGGCCGTTGATGCCGATCTGCTTCCACCGCAGCTCGGTGCCGTCGGGACGGTGCCGGTTGCCGTTGGCGGCCTCACGGCCGAGACGGGTCTCGACGACCTTGATGTCCTGCACGGCGACGACCCAGCCGAGCCAGCCGCCTCCGAGGAGGGAGCGCGCACGCACTGCCTGCCCGAACGGGGCCTTGTCGGACGCCGGGTGGTCGAGCACCTCGACGACCTCGAGGTAGGTGTGGCCGGCGAGCGGCATGATCATGTTGCGGGTGCCGAACCGTGGGTGGACGCCACCGTCCACGAAGTCCTTGCCGAGCAGTCCCCCGATGCGCTGGGCGGTGCTGGCGAGGCCATCCGGTCCTGCTGCGAAAGAAAGATGGTCCAGGCGCATGCAGTGATTCTGTGCGTTCTCTCAGGAACACCTGACACCGGGGTCGGGGTCTCTTGACGTCGAGACGTTCCCCGGGAGTGGCTAGAACGTGTCAGCAGGGTGCAGCGCGAGGGCCGACCGGGAACGCACGTGCGCCTCGCAGTGACGGACCAGCTCGTCGTACGCCGCCTTGCCCATCAGCTCGGTCAGCTCGGCCTCGTTGGAGACGTAGACGGGCTCGACGCCGACGTGCGCCTCGGTGTTGCCGGAGCAGTACCAGTCGAGGTCGTGGCCGCCCGGGCCCCAGCCGCGGCGGTCGTACTCACCGATCGAGACCTCGGTGTACGTCGAGCCGTCCTGCCGCTCGACGTTGCGGAACGTACGTCGGATCGGCAGCTGCCAGCACACGTCCGGCTTGGTCTCGAGCGGGTTCTTCTCGAGCACGAACGCCAGTGCGTGCAGGGCGCAGCCCGCGCCGGCCTCGAAGCCGGGACGGTTCTGGAAGACGCATGCCTGCTGGCCGTCGACCACGCTGGTGCGGGTCTTGCGCTCGCCGTCCTCGTCGAGCTCGATCCAGTCCTTCTTCCTGACCGCGCGACCCTGCGGCTTCTGCTGCCACAGCGTGTCGTCGAGCATGTCGACGTACGCCGCCACCCGCTTCTCGTCGTCCTTGTCGGCGAAGTGCGCGCCCAGCGTGCAGCAGCCGACGTCCGGCGCATCGGCGTAGATGCCCTGGCAGCCCTGGCCGAAGATGCAGGTGTAGCTCGACGTCAGCCAGGTGAGGTCGCAGCGCATCACCTCGGTCTCGTCCGCGGGATTGACGAACTCGACGAACGCGCGGGGAAACACCAGATCGACTTCGGGCACGGGCTCAACCCTACGTGCCCCCAGAATCGGGCCTAGTACGTTTGACCCATGCGCTTGGGCGTCCTCGACATCGGCTCCAACACCGGGCACCTGCTCGTGGTGGACGCGCACCGTGGCGCTGCGCCGCTCCCGGCCTTCTCCCACAAGGAGCCGCTGCGTCTCGCCGAGCACCTCGACGAGGCAGGAGCCGTGTCCCAGCAGGGGATCGACGCCCTCGCCGACTTCACCGCCTCCGCCCTCCGGGTGGCGGAGGACAAGGGCAGCGAGGGCATCCTGGCGTTCGCCACCTCGGCGGTCCGCGACGCCGTCAACTGCGACGCGGTCCTCGGCGAGGTGCGCGAGCGCACCGGCCAGGAGATCGCGGTCCTCTCCGGTGAGGACGAGGCACGGCTGACCTTCCTCGCCGTACGCCGGTGGTTCGGCTGGTCCGCCGGCCGCCTGTCCGTCTTCGACATCGGCGGTGGCTCGCTCGAGATCGCCGGCGGCGACGACGAGACCCCCGACGTCGCCTGGTCGCTGCCCCTCGGAGCCGCCCGCCTGGCGCGGCTGCACTTCGGCGGCACGGTCCCCGACGACGAGGCCGTCCGCCTGCTCCGCAAGCAGATCCGCGCCGAGGTCGCCCGCGACGCGGGGCGGCTGCTGCGCGCCGGCACCCCGGACCTCGCGGCCGCGACCTCGAAGACCTTCCGGTCGCTGGCCCGGATCTGTGGTGCCGCGCCGTCCGGTGAGGGGCCGCTCGTCCCGCGGACGTTGCCCCAGGACTCCCTGCTCGAGTGGATCCCCAAGCTGGTCACGATGACCGGCGACGAGCTGGCGCGGCTGCCCGGGGTGTCGCCGAGCCGCAGCCACCAGATCGTGCCGGGCGCGCTGGTCGCCGAGGCCGTGATGGACATCTTCGAGATCACCGAGCTCGAGATCTGCCCCTGGGCCCTGCGCGAGGGCGTGATCCTCGAGCGCCTCGACCAGATCAGCGAGCTCGGGTGAGTCGGATGCCCCGGATCGGCCTCTCCACCGTCTCGGTCTATCCCGAGTCGACGGCCCATGCCTTCGCCTACGCCTCGTCGGTCGGCTACGACGCGGTCGAGGTGATGGTCGGCATCGACGCGCTCAGCCAGCAGACCTCCGCGATCAAGCAGCTGTCCGACCACCACGAGATGCCGGTGTGCGCGGTGCACGCGCCGTGCCTCCTCTTCACCCAGCGGGTCTGGGGGACCGAGCCGTGGGGCAAGCTCGAGCGGTCGGCCGAGATGGCCCACGCGGTGGGCGCCGAGGTGGTCGTCGTGCACCCGCCCTTCCGCTGGCAGAAGAGCTATGCCCGCGAGTTCGTCGACGGCATCGCTGCCCTGGAGGCCTCGACCGGTCTCGCGTACGCCGTCGAGAACATGTACCCGTGGCGCGCCTCCAGCCGCGGCATGGAGATGTACCTCCCCGGGTGGGACCCGTCGGAGGAGCCCTACGCCAACACGACCATCGACCTCTCCCACGCGGCCATCGCGAAGTCCGACGTGGTCGAGATGGCCGAGCGGCTCGGGAGCCGGCTGCGCCACATCCACCTGACCGACGGCACCGGGTCGCCCAAGGACGAGCACCTGGTGCCGGGCCGCGGCGTGATGGGCGCCGACCGGTTCCTGCAGCACCTGGCCAGCACCGGCTTCGACGGCGAGATCGTGCTCGAGATCAACACCCGCAAGTGCGCCGACCGCGACGAGCGCGAGGCCGACCTGCGCGAGTCGCTGGAGTTCGCCCGCGAGCACCTGGCAGTGCCCACGCCGTGAACGACCCGATCCGGATCCGGGACCTCCACGTCGTGCGGGGTGGCCGGACGGTTCTCGAGCACCTGGACATCACGATCGGCGGCGGCGTGACCGGACTGCTCGGCCCCTCGGGCTGCGGCAAGTCCACGCTGATGCGCTGCCTGGTCGGCGTACAGCTGGTCGAGAGCGGCACGGTCACGGTCTTCGACCACGCGGCCGGCAGCAAGCCCTTGCGTGACCGGGTCGGCTACGTCACCCAGGCCGCCAGCGTGTACGACGACCTGACGATCGCCGAGAACCTCCGGTTCTTCGCGCAGGTGCTCGGCGTCGGTCGCGACGAGGTCGACCGGGTCGTGACGGCCGTCGACCTGACCGCCCACCGCGACCAGGTGGTCGGACGGCTCAGCGGCGGTCAGCGGAGCCGCGCCAGCCTGGCCGTCGCGCTGCTCGGCAGCCCCGACCTGCTCGTGCTCGACGAGCCCACGGTCGGCCTCGACCCGGTGCTGCGTCAGGACCTCTGGGCGCTCTTCCACGAGCTCGCCGACGCGGGGACCGCGGTGTTCGTCTCCAGTCACGTCATGGACGAGGCCGAGCGCTGCGACCGGCTCCTGCTGGTGCGGGAGGGCCGGATCATCGCCGACGGCCGCCCGGCCGAGATCAAGCAGGAGGCCTTTGCCGACAACATCGAGGACGCGTTCCTCGCGATCGTCCGCCAGGACTCCGCATGACTCCCCGGATCACCGGGGCCGTCGCCTCCCGCGTCCTGATCCAGCTCCGCCGCGACCGTCGTACCCTCGCGCTCCTCCTGGTCCTGCCCTGCGCGCTGATCACCCTGCTCTGGTGGATGTTCAAGGACACCCCGGTCTTCGACCAGGTCGGACCGGCGCTGCTCGCGATGTTCCCGTTCATCGTGATGTTCCTGGTGACCAGCGTGACGACGCTGCGTGAGCGCTCCAGCGGCACGCTCGAGCGCCTGCTCGCGATGCCGATGGGCAAGCTCGACTTCCTGCTCGGCTACGGCATCGCGTTCGGGATCGTCGCAGCGGTGCAGTCGGCCCTCGCGGTGGCGCTCAGCGTCGGGCTGCTCGGCCTCGACGTCCAAGGACCGGTGTGGCTGCTGCTCGTGGTCGCGATCGTCGACGCGGTCCTCGGGACGGCGCTCGGCCTCTTCGTCAGCGCCTTCGCCCGGACCGAGTTCCAGGCCGTGCAGTTCATGCCGGCGGTGGTCATCCCGCAGATCCTGCTGTGCGGCTTGTTCGTCCCCCGCGACCAGCTCCCCGACGTGCTCAGCACCGTCAGCGACCTGCTCCCGCTGAGCTACGCGGTCGACGCGATGCAGACCCTCACCACCACGACCGCCACCGCCGACGTGTGGGCCGATCTCGCGGTCGTCGCGGGCTTCGCGGCCGCCGGGTTGGCCCTCGGCGCTGTGACTCTTCGCAGGAGGACGACGTAGCCTGAACGGCATGTCGCTCCTCCGTCAGCCGCTCCTGCTGCTTGCCCGCAGCGCGCAGGTCAAGAAGCTCGTCAGCACCATGCCGGTGTCCGCCGGGATCGTCCGCAGCTACGTCCCCGGTGAGACCACCGAGGCCGCCGTCGAGGCCACCGCCGGCCTGGTCGACGACGGTCTGCGGATCACCCTCGACTTCCTCGGTGAGGACACCCTGGACGTCGAGCAGGCCGACGCCACGGTCACGGCGTACCTCGACCTCCTCCAGCAGCTCAGCGCCCGCGGCCTGACCCGCCACGCCGAGGTGTCGGTCAAGCTGAGCGCCATCGGCCAGTACCTCCCCGAGAGCGGTCACAAGATCGCCCTCGAGAACGCCCGCACCATCTGCCGGGCGGCGCGCAACGCGGGGACGACGGTCACTCTCGACATGGAGGACCACACCACCACCGACGCGACGCTCGCGACGCTGCGCGAGCTGCGCAAGGACTTCCCGGAGACGGGTGCGGTGCTGCAGGCCGCGCTCCACCGCACGGAGGCCGACTGCCGCACGCTCGCCCACGAGGGCTCACGGGTCCGTCTCTGCAAGGGCGCCTACCTCGAGCCCGAGGGCGTCGCGTTCCAGGACCGGATCGACATCGACAAGTCCTACGTCCGCTGCCTCAAGGTGCTGCTCGCTGGCGAGGGCTACCCGATGATCGCCACCCACGACCCGCGGATGGTCGAGATCGCGACCTCGCTCGCGAGCCGCTTCGGCCGGGCACCCGGCACCTACGAGTTCCAGATGCTCTACGGCATCCGCCCCGAGGAGCAGCGCAAGCTGGCGGAGCGCGGCGAGACGATGCGCGTCTACGTCCCCTACGGCACCGAGTGGTACGGCTACCTGATGAGAAGGCTCGCCGAGCGCCCGCAGAACCTGACATTCTTCCTGCGGTCCCTGATCTCGAAGAGCTAGGTGCAATTCATGGCGCAGACCGCGATCCTCGGCGCCGGAGTCATGGGCGAGACCCTGCTCTCCGGCCTGGTCCGCGCGGGCCGCCGCGTCGACAACCTCCTCGTCGGCGAGAAGCGCGCCGAGCGCGCGAAGGAGCTCGAGGACAGGTACGGCGTCGCCGTCGTCTCCAACCGCGAGGCCGCCCGCAAGGCCGACACCCTCGCCCTCGTCGTGAAGCCCCAGGACATGGGCGACCTCCTCGACGAGATCGCCTCCGAGCTGCGTCCCGGCCAGCTGGTCGTCTCGCTCGCCGCCGGCATCACGACCGCCTTCATCGAGGCGCGCGTGCCCGAGGGCGTCGCGGTCGTCCGGGTCATGCCCAACACCCCGGCGCTCGTCGACGAGGGCATGTCGGCGATCTCGCCCGGCTCCCACTGCAGCGACGAGCACCTCGCCGAGGCCGAGGCGCTGATGGCCTCGACCGGCAAGGTGCTCCGCATCCCGGAGCGCCAGCAGGACGCCGTCACGGCGATCTCCGGCTCGGGCCCGGCCTACATCTTCTTCGTCGTCGAGTCGATGATCGAGGCCGGCGTCCACCTCGGCCTGCCGCGCTCGACCGCGACCGAGCTCGTCGTCCAGACCCTCGTCGGCTCGGCCAAGATGCTGCGCGAGACCGGCACCCACCCGACCGTGCTCCGCGAGCAGGTCACCTCGCCGGCCGGCACCACCGCGGCCGCTCTGCGCGAGCTCGAGATCCACAAGGTCCGGGCGGCGTTCCTGGCGGCCATGGAAGCCGCGCGCGACCGCTCCCGGGAACTCGCCGAAGGCAGCTGACGACGATGGTGCTGCCGCTGACCTGGGGTGTGACCCCGGCGGAGGCGCGCCGACCGTACGCCGCCGACCACCTCGTCGACGGGACCATGCTGACGATGACCCGCGGCATCGGCGTCTCCGCCCCGCAGGAGCTGACCTGGCGCTGGCTCTGCCAGATCGCGGTCGCGCCGTACTCCTACGACTGGATCGACAACCGCGGCCGTCGCAGTCCCCGCTCGCTGACCCCGGGAGCCGACCAGCTGGTGCTCGGCCAGCCGATGGCGGTGGTCTTCGAGCTGGTCGCGTACGACGCGCCGCACCACTGGACCGCCCTGACGACCGAGCGCGGCCGGCAGCTGTTCGGGCCGGTCGCGATGACGTACGCCGCCGAGCCCGCCGGCGCCGGCACGCGGATCATCTGCCGGTTGGCCGTCGCCCAGGACGGGCCCGTCGGTTGGACCCGGTCCCGGCTGCTCGCCTGGGGTGACCTGGTGATGATGCGCAAGCAGCTGCGCACGTTGAAGGCGCTCGCCGAGGCCGGCTGACGATCAGGTGCGTCGCCGCTCCGCGGCCTCGAGGCACTGCGCGCCCGCGATCGCCAGGAACGCCACCACCGTGAGGAGCACCGACGCCGCGACGCCGAGGAACCACACGAGGTACGGCGCATCGAGCGCGGTGGCGTCCGTCGACGCGTCGGCGTGGACCGAGGCGGCCACGAGGCAGGCGAACCACGTGCCCCAGATGGAGGCGAAGGCGTAGAGGTACGGCCTCATGCTCGGGGTCGATCCGCGGTCATGACCTCAGCGCAGCCATCAGGCCGAGCACGTCGTCGACGACGCCGCGGACGACCGGCAGCCGGGAGAGCCGGGTGAGCCGGTCGACGATCGGCACGACCCGCGTGACCAGCATCCGGCTCCGCTGCTGGCCGTCGCTGGCGTCGTAGACCCAGAAGAGCACGACGCCCATCTGGAGCAGCCACAGCAGGTCGGGCAGGTCCCGACGCAGAGCGGTCGCCAGCTTCACGTCCGAGCCCTCGACCAGCGTGCGGAAGAGCTCGATGCTCGCGTCCCGCGCGGGGGCCGACTCGGGGCTGAACGGCGACAGCGGGCTGGCCGGGTCGGCGGCGTTCTTGAAGAACTGGCCGGCGAACTCGTGGCTCGGTTCCGCGACGTCGAGCCAGGCGAGCAGGACGCCCTCGAGGCGTGCCGCGAATGAGGTCTCCCGCTCGAGCACGGCGGCCGCGGCCGCCGCGTGCTGCTCCTGCATCTGGTCGTAGAACGCCTGGATCAGGTGTTCCTTGGACCCGAAGTAGTAGTAGGCGTTGCCGAGCGAGACCCCGGCCTCCGACGCGATCGCCCGCATCGTCGTCTTGTCGTAGCCCTTGGTCCGGAACAGCCGCATCGCCGACTCCGCGATCGACTGCCGGGTCTGCTCAGCCTTGGGGGATCGGGCGGCAGGTTCCGGCACAGTCATCAGCGTAGTCACCTCCTCGGCTGGGGTTCGGGCCCAGGTTCGGCGCCATCAGGTGCCGGATGCCCGCCGCGGTGTACGCCGCGCCCTTGGCCAGCGGGAGCAGGTGCTTGCGCGACAGCCGCTCCGCCAGCGCGCGGTGCGAGCGGGTCGCCCACAGGCACATCACCCACGCGTACTCGTTGACCCAGACCGCCCCGTCGTCGCCGACCACGGTGATCTCCTCGAGCGTGCGGCCGTGGTCGAGCGTCGGGAACCTCCGCCGGGCCTCCGCCGACCCCGCCGGCACGAGGTCGAGCGGCACGAGCAGCGGCTGCCGGTCGAGCCACGCGGCGAACCGCGAGCAGAGCGGGCACCCGGGGTCGGTCAGGACGGTGAGCCGGACGCCGGTCACAGGGTCGGTCACGGGGCCGGGTAGGGCGCCATCGGGACGTATCCCTGGGGCGGGACCGGCGCAGATCGCAGGTTCTCCATCCGGCTCCGGCGGCGGATCGAGTTGAAGACGTAGACGTTGATGAAGTGCAGGACGCCCAGCGTCAGCATCACGACACCGACCTTCACGCTCAACCGGTCGAAGAGGCCCGCCAGGTCGGAGACCGGGTCGTCGATCCGCAGGAAGAGCACGACGAAGCCGAGGTTGAGCAGGTAGAAGCCGACCACGAGCAACTTGTTCACGGCTCCGGCGAGCGCGTCGTTCCCGGCGAAGACGTCCTCCAGGAAGACCTTGCCGTTGCGCGACAGCGTGGTGGCCACCCAGATCGTGAGGGGGACGGTGACGAGCAGGTAGACGACGTAGGTGCCAACGGTCCAGGTCATCGGGATCTCCATTCTTGAACACGTTCAATTCAGTAGGTGGGGAGACCGTACGACAGTTTTTGAACATGTTCAAGTCTTGCTCAGAGCCCGATCGCGGCGCTGGCTGCGGCGAGCACCGGAGCGGTCACCTCGCGGCAGCGGGCTGCCCCGGCGGCGAAGACCGACTCGACGTACGCCGGGTCCGCGGCGAGCTCGGCGTACCTCTTCTGGATCGGCTCGAGCTCGGCGATGACCGTCTCGGTGACGGCCTTCTTGAGGGCGCCGTACGTCGTGATGCCCTCGGCCGAGCCGCCGCAGGCGGCCAGGATCTCGAGCAGGTTGGTGACGCCGGGCTTGGCGGCGCCGGCGCGCACCGCATCGGGTCCGGTGTCCGAGTCGGTGACGGCTCGCGCGACCTTGCGGCGTACGACGTCCGGCGGGTCCAGCAGGAAGACCGACCCGGCCGCGTCGGCCGACTTGCTCATCTTCCGGGTCGGGTAGGCGAGGTCCATGACCCGGGCGCCGGCCGGGGGAGTCGCGATCTCCGGCACGGTGAAGACCGGGCCGTAGGTGTTGTTGAAGCGGATCGCGAGGTCGCGGGTCAGCTCGACGTGCTGGCGCTGGTCCGCGCCGACCGGCACGACGCTCGGGCGGTAGAGCAGGATGTCGGCCGCCATCAGGACCGGGTACGTGAAGAGCGAGACCCGGGTCGAGTCGACCCCGCGGCCCTTCTCCTTGAACTGGATCATCCGGTTGAGCTCGCCGGTGTAGGCCGTGCACTCCAGCAGGTAGGCGAGCTCGGCGTGGGCCGGCACCCGGCTCTGCCGGAAGAGTGTCGCCCGGTCGAGCCCGACCGCGAGCATGAGCGTCGCCATCTCGGCCACCCGCTCGCGCAGCAGCGCCGGGTCGTGCGGAGTCGTGAGCGCGTGGAGGTCGGAGAGTCCGTAGTAGGCGTCGTCCTGGCGCTCGCTCATCGGGCGCAGCGCGCCGAGCAGGTTGCCGAGGGTGAGTCGGCCCGAGGGGGTCAGCAGGGAGAGAGTGGTCATCGTGTGCTCCTGGTGTGAGAGCCCACGGGTCGGCGGTCTCGACAAGCTCGACCAACGAGAGACGGCCGCCCGTGGGCGGCCGTGGTGTGAAGTGGGTGTGCTTCAGAGCGTGGTCCGCCGGTCAGGCGGGCCACCACTGGGTGGAACGGGTCGTCAGCACCCGGACAGGCTACCGGTAGCGTCGCCGCCATGCCCGCTTGTCAGGGACCGGCCACGGTCGTCTTCGACCCGAGCCTGACCGGCTACAACTTCGGGCCCTCGCACCCGATGTCCCCGCTGCGCGTCGACCTCACCATGCGACTCGCCGACGAGCTCGGCGTCGTCGGCAGCCGGCTGCGCACCGTCGCGGCACCGATGGCGTCGGACGACCTGATCGCATCCGTGCACGAGCCCGACCTGATCGAGGCCGTGATCCGGGCCGGCCGCGACTCCTCGACGTACGACCTCGCCCACGGGCTCGGCACCGACGACAACCCCGTCTTCCCCGAGATGCACCAGGCGTCCGCGCACATCGTCGGCGCCAGCGTCGAGGCCTTCCGGCAGGTCTGGTCGGGGGAGTCGCTGCACTCCGCCAACATCACCGGCGGGCTCCACCACGCGATGCCCGGCCGGGCCAGCGGCTTCTGCATCTACAACGACGTCGCCGTCGGCATCCAGAGCCTGCTGGACCAGGGGGCCGAGCGGGTCGCGTACGTCGACGTCGACGTGCACCACGGCGACGGCGTCGAGAAGATCTTCTGGGACGACCCGCGGGTGCTGACGATCTCGCTGCACGAGACCGGGCAGATGCTCTTCCCCGGCACCGGCTTCGCGGCCGACCACGGCGGGCCGGAGGCGCCCGGCTCGGCCGTCAACGTCGCCCTGCCTCCCGGCACCAGCGACGCGGGCTGGCTGCGCGCCTTCCACGCGGTGGTGCCGCCGCTGCTCCGCGAGTTCAAGCCCCAGGTCCTGGTCACCCAGCACGGCTGCGACTCGCACGTCGAGGACCCGCTCGCACACCTGATGCTGACCGTCGACGGCCAGCGCGAGGCCTACCTCGCCCTGCACGACCTCGCGCACGAGCTCTGCGAGGGGCGCTGGGTCGCGACCGGAGGCGGCGGCTACGCCGTCGTCGACGTCGTGCCCCGCGCCTGGACCCACCTGCTCGCGATCGTCGCCGGCCAGCCGCTCGACCCCATGACCGAGACCCCGGGCGGCTGGCGCGACCACGTGCGTACGTCGCTCGGCCGGGTCGCCCCGGTCCGGCTCACCGACGGCCGGACGCCGACCTACCGCGACTGGCGCGACGGCTACGACCCCGACACCTGGCTGGACCGGGAGATCCACGCGACCCGGATGGCTGTCTTCCCGCTCCACGGCCTGGACCCGATGCCCTGACCTGCGCGTATGCGGGTTACACGAGAGTGGTTCCGCGCGCTCGCGCAAGGGGACACGCCGTACCCCTGGAGTTACTTTGGTGATCCTCTTCCCCACGAGTCACATCAGGCCCTATTCTCACTGAGCGCGACGCGTGCACTCACCGGTGGGGAAGCCGGTGGCGCGTCAGACAGAAAGTATCGGTGCACGATGGCTACCACCTCTGGGGACAACTCCGAGTCGAAGTTCCTCACCGTTGCCGAAGTGGCAGGGATGATGCGCGTTTCCAAGATGACGGTCTACCGCCTCGTCCACAACGGCGAGGTTCCTGCCGTCCGGGTCGGCCGCTCCTTCCGGGTGCTCGAGTCCGATGTGGACGAGTACCTCCGCAAGAGCTTCTACAACGCCGGCTGAACGCTGGACGAGGTGTCGCCGGGCTCGGGCCCGACGTACCCCGTAGACGCTCCGCTCGTTGTCCCTCAGGCGGGCACCGTCCAGTTTGACCGGCCGATTCTGCCCGGCGCCCGGCGACGGATAGGCTGGGCCGGTCCTCCGGGCAGATCCCGGGGGCAGCTGTACGGCTGTTGAAAGGTTTCCCTGTGGGTTCTGTCATCAAGAAGCGGCGCAAGCGCATGGCCAAGAAGAAGCACCGCAAGCTGCTGAAGAAGACGCGCGTCCAGCGTCGCAAGCTCGGCAAGTAAGCCCTCCGTCCGCCGCATGAGCAGCGCCGGCAGGGTCGTCCTTGTCACCGGGGTCTCTCGAGACCTCGGGCGCCGGTTCGCGCGCGCTGCTGCGGCTGACCCCTCGATCGGGCGGGTCATCGGTGTCGACGCCATCCCGCCTCGCGGGGACATCGGCGACGTCTCCTTCGTGCGGGCAGACATCCGCAACCCGGTGATCGCGAAGATCATCGTCAAGGAGGACGTCGACACCGTCGTCCACATGAGCGTCATCGCCACCCCCGGCAGTGCCGGCGGGCGGAACACGATGAAGGAGCTCAACGTCATCGGGACGATGCAGCTCCTGGCCGCCTGTCAGAAGGCGCCAGGGCTGCGGGCCCTCGTCGTGAAGTCGACGACCACGGTCTACGGCGCGAGCAGCCGCGATCCTGCGATGTTCACCGAGGACATGGAGCCTCGGCGCGCCCCGCGCGCGGGCTACGCGAAGGACGTCGCCGAGATCGAGGGCTACGTCCGTGGTTTCGCGCGCCGCCGGCCCGACGTCCGGGTCGCGATGATCCGCGGCGCCAACGTGATCGGGCCGAACGTGACCAGCCCGCTCACGTCGTACTTCCGGCTGCCGGTCATCCCGACCGTCTTCGGCCACGACCCACGGCTGCAGTTCCTGCACGAGCAGGACCTGCTCGACGTGCTGCGGCACGCCACGCTCACCGACGTCGCCGGCACGTTCAACGTGGCCGGCGACGGCATCATGATGCTCTCCCAGGCCGTACGTCGGCTGCAGCGGCCGACCGTCGCGCTGCCGTCGTTCGCGGTCGGCAACGTCGGCTCGCTGCTGCGCTCCGCCCGGGTCGCGGACTTCTCGCCCGAACAGCTGGGCCTGCTCACCTACGGGCGCGGCGTCGACACCACCCGGATGCGCAGCGAGCTCGGCTTCGAGCCCTCCTTCACCACCGCGGAGGCGTTCGCCGACTTCGGAGCGCCGCTCACGCCCACCGGTGGTCGCACCGAGCGGCTGCTCGGCCGCGTCGCGGACAGCCTGCCCGACCCGGACCGCTACGCCGTCGCGGCAGGAGGCCCCGAGCATGGGTGACGCCGAGATCATCCCGATCGGCACCCGCGGCCGACCCGGTCGCGGCACCGGCACGCAGCCGTCGTCCGCCGCGCGCGGCCTCGCCGCGGGCGCGAAGACCGCGCCCGCGAAGTCAGCCGCGCCCCGGGCAGCCACCAAGTCCGCTCCGAAGCCGAAGCCCAAGCCCAAGCCCAAGCCGAAGCCCGTCGAGGAGGTCGCCGCCCCGCCCGTCGAGGAGACCCGCCCGGCGGCCACGACCCGCGACCGCACGCCGACCGGCGGCATCCCCGTCGCCGACTGGCTCGCGGCCATCCAGCACGGTGCCGCCGAGGTCTTCGGCGACGAGTGGGAGCCGCAGCTGGCTCGCTTCCTGGCCTTCCTGCGTCGCCGCGTGTCCGGCGACTACGTCGTCGACGAGTACGGCTTCGACCAGGAGATCACCGAGCGCTTCTTCATGGCCACGCTGCGCCCGATCGCGCAGAAGTGGTTCCGGATCGAGGTCCGGGGCATCGAGAACATCCCCACCGAGGGCGGTGCGCTCGTCGTGTCCAACCACTCGGGCACGATCCCGATCGACGGCCTGATGACGATGGTGTCGATCCACGACCACACCGGCCGGTTCCTGCGCCCCCTGGGTGCGGACCTGGTCTTCCGGCTCCCGTTCGTGAGCGCGATGGCCCGCAAGGGTGGCGCCACCCTGGCCTGCGGCGAGGACGCCGAGCGGATGCTCACCGGCGGTGAGCTCGTCGGCGTGTGGCCGGAGGGTTTCAAGGGCATCGGCAAGCCCTACTCCGAGCGCTACAAGCTGCAGCGGTTCGGCCGCGGCGGGTTCGTGTCAGCCGCCGTGCGCGCCGGCGTCCCGATCATCCCGCTCTCGGTCGTCGGGGCCGAGGAGATCTACCCCCTGGTCGGCAACATCCCGTCGCTGGCCCGGCTGCTGGGTCTCCCCTACATCCCGATCACGCCGTTCTTCCCGCTGCTCGGGCCGCTGGGCCTCGTCCCGCTCCCGTCGAAGTGGCTGCTGGAGTTCGGCGAGCCGATCCGCGCCGACGAGTTCGACGCGGGCGCGGCCGACGACCCGATGCTGGTGTTCAACGTGACCGACCAGGTGCGTGAGTCGATCCAGCAGACGCTCTACTCGCTGCTGATGCAGCGCACGTCCGTCTTCCGGTAGCCGAGCTACTTCTCGATCGTCTCGCCCGTGATCGGGTCGACGACACCGTGCAGGAGCTTGGTGACGCCGTCCACGACGTCGCCCACCGAGGGCACCGACGGAGTCGAGGTCGGGTCGGAGCCACGACCGCTCAGTCCGTCGGTCAGGGTCTGGAGCGGGTTGGAGCCACCGTCGGTGCCGCTGGTGTCGGGGAGCAGGTCGGGCGGGCTGAGGACGCTGCCCGGGGGCGTGCCCTGACCGACGTCGGGCAGCTCGGACGAGCCGCCCTTGTCGCCGTGCTGGTGACCGTGCTGGTGACCGTGCTTCTTGGCGCCGTCGTGCTTCTTGGTCGTGGCGGCGACCTGGGACGTGACCGGGGTGGCGGGCACGACGATCGCCGGGCTCGACAGCAGCGTCGTCGGGAAGGACCCGACGGGCGTACCGCCGCACGACGGGCACCGCTGGACGGCCTCCGCGTTGATCTGGCCGAGCACGGCCGCGGCGCGGATCAGGTCGTCGCGGGCCGCGTAGGGGATGGTGGGCTCGAGGGCCTCGAGCTGGTCGAGGCTGGAGGCCACGAAGTCACGCAGCTCGACGATGGAGTCCTCGTTGCCGTGGTCGGCGTAGTCGGCGAAGAGCAGGTCGGCCGCGGTCGTGGTCTGCGACGCGAAGGTGCCGAGGGTGCTGGCGATCCGGACGTCGTCACCGAAGCCGGGGTCCTGCGAGAGCGCGTCGACCTCGTCGAGACGGCTCGAGGCGTTGCCGAGCATGGTGCTGCCCTTGTGCGCGTCGCCGACCGAGAGGCCGGTGTGGGCGGACTCGATGACCCGCTTGATCGGGTAGAGCGACTCACCGGGCACGGCGGACTGGGCGGCCAGCGCGACCGACGTGGAGGCGCCGACGATCGCGATGCCGCCGACCACCGCGGCGAGACGGCGCTCGCGGGTGGTCTTGCGCGGCGGGAGCCTGAGCTTCGAGACGTCGGCGGGGACCAGTGCGGTTTGCGCCTCGGCCATGAGCAGGGCCCGGAGATCGGTCACGAACTCCGGGCGGGCGTTGATCTCCGGGACGGTGCGCAGCGCGCCGACGAGCTCGAGGAGCTCGGCATCGCGGGCGTCACCCCGGGCGACGGCGGAGGAGTCCTCCACCATCGCGTTGAATTGGTCGGCGCGACGCTGCGCCGTCAGACCCCATGTCATGTCGATCTCAACGAGGTGAGCGGAGGCGAGGTTACGGGCGCGAGGGGCTCGACGTAAACGATTTCGGCGACGGCGGCCATCAGTCCCGGATCCCGTCCGGCATCAGCTTCGCCAGGTTGCGTACGCCGCGCAGCTGGAGCTGCTTGACGGCACCGTCGCTGCGGCCCAGGACCGCGGCGGTCTCGGCGATGCTCATCCCCTGCAGGAACCGCATCACCAGGCAGTCGCGCTGCTCGGCGGGCAGCTCGGTGAGGGCCTTCATCAGGATCTCGTTGGTGAGGCCGGCGAGCACCATGCCCTCGGGACCCTCGGTGGCGTCGTCGTGCAGGCCCATGTCCTCGGTGGTGAGCTCGAGACGGGTCCGGCCGGCCTTGAAGTGGTCGGTGGCCAGGTTGCGGGCGATCGTCATCAGCCAGGCGCCGAAGTCCTTGCCCTGCCACCGGAAGTTGTTCATGCTCCGCAGCGCGCGGAAGAACGTCTCCGAGGTGAGGTCCTCGGCCAGCGTGCTCGAGCGGGTGCGGTAGAAAAGGAACCGGTAGACCGAGCCCTGGTAGTGGTCGTAGAGGAGCCCGAAGGCGTCGGCGTCACCCTGCCGGGCGAGCTCGACGAGCGCGATGAGCCGGGTCCGGTCGCCCTCGTCCTCTTCAGAGGACGCGGCCAGGTCGGCGTCGCCGTAGCCCCCCGGTCCACCGGAGGCGGTGCGGGCGTGGCTGCTGGTGACCGCCTCGGTCGCGAGCAGGCCGGGCCGGCCGAGCGACGGCCGGTCGAGAGGGGCGCCGCCCGCGAGGACCGGCTGCTCGGCGAGCAGGATCTGGGCAACGAGGAGCCGCAGGGCGTCGAGCCCGCGTGCGATGTCCCCGTCGTACGGCATGGTGCTGGAACCCCTCCCGGATGCTTCCCCCGAAGCCATTCCCCAGTAAACGCGAGTTACTCCTTCTGGACCAGACCAGAAGGCAAAGACCCGAGGACTGAGATTTCGGTGGACACGGGCGGTGTCAGCGGCGACGGCCGCGCAGCGCGACTCCCGCGGCCACCGTGCCGGTGACGGCGCCGGCCGCCGCGCCGACGAGGACACCGGCGCGCAGCGCCTTGCGACCGGTGCGGTAGTCGCGGATCCGCCAGCCGTTCTCGCGGGCGTGGGCGCGCAGCCTGGCGTCGGGGTTGATCGCGCACGGGTCGCCGACCAGGGACAGCATCGGCAGGTCGTTGTAGGAGTCGGAGTACGCCGAGCACCGGCGCAGGTCCAGTCCTTCACGGGCGGCGAGTGCCTTGACGGCCTCGCCCTTGGCCGGGCCGTGCAGCATGTCGCCGACCAGGTGGCCGGTGTAGACGCCGTCGACGTGCTCGGCGACGGTGCCCATCGCGCCGGTCAGGCCGAGCCGGCGGGCGATGATCGTGGCGATCTCGATCGGGGCGGCCGTCACCAGCCACACCCGCTGGCCCTCGTCGAGGTGCAGCTGGGCGAGAGCGCGGGTGCCGGGCCAGATCCGGTGCGCCATGCCCTCGTCGAAGATCTCCTCGCCCAGCTCCTCGAGCTCGGCGACCGTGTGGCCGGCGATGAAGCTCAGCGCCGAGGACCGTGCCTCCGCGACGTGCTCGGGATCCTCGACGCCGACGATCCGGAAGTAGGCCTGCTTCCACGCGGCCCCGAGGATGTCGCGGGTCGTGAAGAACTTGCGGCGGTGCAGGCCGCGGGCCAGGTGGAAGATGCTCGCGCCCTGCATCACGGTGTTGTCGACGTCGAAGAAGGCCGCTGCCTCGCGGTCCAGCGAGAGCGTCAGCGCGGACTCCACCTCGGCGGACGCGGCGGCCGCCTCGCCGGCGAGCGTCGAACGCAGCTGGAGGTTGCGCGGCCGGGGCGACTTGTTGGGCGGCGTCACACCGGCAGGGTAGACCCCGATCGGACGCGACGGTGGCGCGCGAGCGGTGTGGAAGTATCCCCTCCATGCCTGGGATGCGGGACGTGGCCGAGCTGGCGAGCCGAGCGGCCGCCGAGAGCCCGGAGCGGCTCGCTGTCGTGGAGGCCGGCGGGCGCAGCCTCACCTGGGCCGAGCTCGACGACGAGGTCGGTCGGCTGGCGACCGGTCTCGGCGCGGCCGGCATCGTCGGCGGGCACCGGGTCCTGATCGCGATCGGCAACCGGATCGAGTTCGTGACGACGTACCTCGGCGTCCTGCGCGCGCAGGCGGTCGCCGTACCGGTCAACCCGCGGTCCACCGTCAGCGAGCTCGCCCGGATGGTCGAGGACTCCGGATCCCGGATGGTCGTCGCCGACGCCGACACGGTGACCTCCGTGCGCGCGGCGCTCGCGACGCTCGAGCAGGCGCCGCGACTCGTGGTGGTCGGCGCCACCCTGCAGCCGGGCGAGCGCGGCTACGACCAGCTCCGGGCGCAGCCGGCCCGGCCCGTGCCGCAGCTCCAGGACCCGGAGAAGCTGGCGGTGCTCCTCTACACGAGCGGTACGTCGGGCCTGCCGCGGGCCGCGATGCTGACGCACCGGGCGCTGCTCGCCAACATCGACCAGGTCGCCCAGGTGGACCCGCCGATGATCCACGGCGACGACGTCGTCCTCGCAGTCCTGCCGCTCTTCCACGTCTACGGCCTCAACGCCGTCCTCGGTGGCGTCCTGCGGCACCGGGCCAAGCTGGTCCTCGTCGACCGGTTCGATCCCCAGGAGACGCTGGCGATCATCGACGACGAGGCCTGCAGCGTGGTGCCCGTGGCGCCACCCGTCTTCGCCTACTGGCTGCCCGAGGAGCACCTCGAGGAGCACCTCGGACCCGTGCGGCTGATCCTGTCCGGGTCGGCGCCCCTGTCCCCGGACGTGGTGGAGAGGTTCACCGCTCGCACCGGCATCCCCGTCCACCAGGGCTATGGCCTGACCGAGGCGTCCCCGGTCGTCACCAGCACCCTCTGCAGCGAGGTCAACCAGCTCGGTTCCGTGGGTGCCGCGCTCCCGGGGATCGACATCCGGCTCGTCGACGAGAGCGGCCGGCCGCCGGAGGGCGTGGACCCGGGGGAGATCGAGATCCGGGGCGACAACCTGTTCAGCGGCTACTGGCCCGACGGCAGCGGCGGACCCGACGCTGACGGCTGGTGGGCGACCGGCGACGTGGGCTTCCTCGACGACACGGGCGACCTGTTCCTCGTCGACCGGCTCAAGGAGCTGGTCATCGTCTCGGGGTTCAACGTCTACCCGGTCGAGGTCGAGGACGTGATCAAGGAGGTCGCCGGGGTGGCCGAGGTGGCCGTCATCGGCGCTGAGGACCCCGACACGGGCGAGGCCGTGGTCGCCTACGTGCGCGCACCGGGCGCCGACCCGGCGACGGTCGCCGACGCCGTACGCGCCCACTGCGCCGAGCGCCTCGCGCGGTTCAAGCAGCCGTCCCGGATCGAGATCGTCGACGAGCTGCCGCGCACGGTGACCGGCAAGGTGCAGAAGGGCCGCCTTCGCGGGCTCGAACGGCGCCGGAACCTGGACCTGCTCGAGTGAATGCGCGCGTCACCCTCTACTCGAGGCCCGGCTGCCACCTCTGCGACGAGGCTCGTGCGGTGATCGAGCGGGTCTGCGCCGAGCTCGGGAAGTCGTACGACGAGGTGTCGATCGACGACGACCCCGCCCTGCAGGAGCGGTTCACCGACGAGGTGCCGGTGACGTTCGTCGACGGCCGCCAGCACGACTTCTGGCGCGTCGACGAGCAGCGGCTGCGCACGGCCCTGACCGGCTGATCCACCCCGCGCGGCGTGGGCCATCTCACATGTGCTAGTCCCAGCGCCGTTTCGGCCCCGTCTCGTTTTGTTCTCCCGTTCACAAACTCCTACAGTGATCGGGCCGCCGGGTGCGAGGAACGGCTCGCCTTCCCGTGCTCGACGACGGCCCATTCCATGGCTATGGAGACGAGAGCAGTGACCGCACGGACTTCCTCCGAGAACGCTCGGGACATCCCCGAGGCGACCGTCGCGCGACTGCCCGTCTACCTCCGGGCACTCACGACGCTCTCCGAGCAGGGCACCAGCACCTGCTCCAGCGAAGAGCTCGCGGTCGCGGCGGGCGTCAACAGCGCCAAGCTCCGCAAGGACCTGTCCTACCTCGGCAGCTACGGCACCCGCGGCGTCGGCTACGACGTCGACTACCTCCGCTACCAGATCGCCCGCGAGATCGGCGTGACCCAGGACCTCCCGGTCGTCATCGTCGGCATCGGCAACCTGGGGCAGGCGCTGGCCAACTACTCGGGCTTCCGCAGCCGCGGCTTCCGCGTGGTCGCCCTCCTCGACGCCGACCCGGCCCGCCACGAGGAGGTCGTCGCCGGGATCGACGTACGCCCCTTCGCCGACCTCGAGCAGATCGCCGCCGACCACGCCGTCGCGATCGGCGTGATCGCGACGCCGGCGCTCGCGGCCCAGGACGTCGCCGACCGGATGGTCGCCTGCGGCATCACCAGCATCCTCAACTTCGCGCCGACGGTGCTCAACGTCCCCGAGCAGGTCGACGTCCGCAAGGTCGACCTCTCCATCGAGCTGCAGATCCTGGCCTACCACGAGCAGCGCAAGACGCAGGGGGCGGCGAGCGCATGAGCGAGCGGAGCGAGCGAATCATTCAAAGCTGTGTGTCCGGTGCCTCATGCGCGCACGGAGCGAAGCGAGTACGCGCATGAGTGTCCTGGTGGTCGGGATGTCCCACAAGTCGGCACCGGTCTCGCTGCTGGAGCGGGTCGCCCTCGACGGCGACGGTGTCCGCAAGCTGATCGACGACGTCCACGCCTGCGAGCACGTCACCGAGGTCACGGTCATCGCGACCTGCAACCGGGTGGAGATCTACGCCGACGTCGACCGCTTCCACGGCAGCGTCGAGGACGTCTCCCGGCTGCTGATCGAGCGCGCCGGCGAGACCACCGAGGCGATGCTCCCGCACCTCTACGTCCACTACGACGACGCGGCTGTCTCCCACCTCTTCAAGGTGGTCGCCGGCCTCGACTCGATGGCGCTCGGCGAGGGCCAGATCCTCGGCCAGACCCGCGACGCCCTCAGCATCGGCCAGGAGATCGGCACCGTCGGCCCGGCGCTCAACGTCTTCTTCCAGCAGGCGCTGCGCGTCGGCAAGCGGGCCCGTGCCGAGACCGACATCGACCGCGCCGCCCCGACGCTCGTGACCGCCGCCCTCGACCGCAGCCACACCGCCGTCGGCGACCTCACCGGCAAGCGAGTGCTCGTCGTCGGCGCCGGTGCGATGGCCGGTCTCGCGACCGCGACGGTCTCGCGCCGCGGCGCCGCCAGCATCGTGGTGACCAACCGGACGTCCGACAACGCCAACCGGCTCGCCGCCGAGTACGGCGCCCGCTCGGCCCCGCTCTCGGACCTGCGTGCCGAGCTGGCCCAGGCCGACGTGGTCGTCTCCTGCACCGGCTCCAGCGGGGTCATCGTCCTCGCCGAGGACGTCGTCGCCGCGACCGCGGACGGCCGCGAGCTCGCGATCATCGACCTCGCTCTTCCACACGACGTCGAGCCGTCGGTCGGTGAGCTCCCGGGCGTCACCCTGATCAACCTCGCGGAGCTCGCCGACGAGCTGCGCGACTCGGAGGCCGGCCAGGAGGTCGAGGCGGTCCGCAGCATCGTGACCCAGGAGGTCGCGGCGTTCCTGTCCGCCCGTCGCCAGTCGAGCGTCACGCCCACCGTGGTCGCGCTCCGGTCGATGGCCACCTCGGTGGTCGACGCGGAGATGGAGCGGCTGGTCGGCCGGCTGCCCGACCTCGACGACGCCGCCCGTGCCGAGGTCCTCCACACCGTCCGCCGGGTCGCCGACAAGCTGCTCCACCAGCCGACGGTCCGGGTCAAGGAGCTCGCCAACGAGACCGGCGCCGTGTCCTACGCCGCGGCCCTCGCCGAGCTCTTCGCCCTCGACTCCGAGGCCGTCGAGGCGGTCACCCGACCAGGTGATCTGGCATGACGGTGATCAGGATCGGCACCCGTGCCTCGGCGCTCGCGACGACGCAGTCGCGACACATCGCCGCGCTCATCCACGACCACCTCGGCTGGGACGTCGAGCTGGTGGAGATCTCCACCGCCGGCGACCGCAGCCAGGCCGCGGGCACGCCGATCGCCGGGTCCGCCAGCACGGGCATCTTCGTGAGCGCGCTGCGCGACGCGCTGCTCCGTGGCGACATCGACGTCGCCGTCCACTCGCTGAAGGACCTCCCGACGTACGCCGCTGACGGCATCACGCTCGCCGCCATCCCGCAGCGCGAGGACCCGCGCGACGTGGTCGTCGCCCGCGACGGCCTGACGCTCGGCGAGCTGCCGGTCGGCAGCCGGGTCGGCACGGGCTCCCCGCGCCGGGTCGCCCAGCTGCACGCGCTCGGTCTCGGTTTGGACGTGGTCGGCGTTCGTGGCAACGTCGACACCCGCATCGCCAAGGTCCGATCGGGTGAGTACGACGCCGTCGTGCTCGCTCGCGCCGGGCTGGCGCGACTGGGTCGGCTCGACGAGGCGACCGAGGTGCTCGACCCGCTGCAGATGCTCCCCGCCCCCGGGCAGGGTGCTCTCGCGGTGGAGTGCCGCACCGAGGGAGACCTCGCTGCGGCGCTGGCCGGGGCGCTCGACGACCGGCACGCCCGGGCCACGGTGACGGCGGAGCGAGCGGTGCTCGCGACGCTCGAGGGTGGATGTTCGGCCCCCATCGGTGCACTGGCCGAGGTGGCCGAGGGGGAGGACGACGAAGAACTCTGGGTGCGGGCGGTGGCCCTGTCTCCCGATGGGGGGCTCACGGTGCGGATGTCCGCGACCGGAGACCCTGCCGATGCCGAAGGTGTCGGGACCCGGCTGGCGAGCGAGATGCTCGCCGACGGTGCAGCACGACTGACGGACACAGCAGACAAGAGGCAGAACGCATGACCAAGACCAACCCGAACCAGGGCCGCGGCTGGGTGTCGTTCGTGGGCAGTGGCCCCGGCGATCCCGGCCTGCTCACCGTGCGCGCGGCGGAGCTGCTGCACCGCGCCGACGTGGTGGTCACCGAGGTGCCCGAGCACGCCGGCCTGGTGCGCCAGTTGCTCGGCCTCACGACGCCCGTGGCCAACGCCGAGACCGCCGAGGCGGCGACGCCCGTCGAGCCGGCCGGCCCCGAGATCGTCGACGGTGGCTTCGGTGAGGACGGCCAGCCGCTCACCCACGCTGCCCGCGCCAAGGTGGTCGTCAAGCACGCCAAGCGCGGCCTGCGTGTCGTGCGGCTGATGGCGGGCGACCCGTTCCTCTACGCCTCGGGTCCCGAGGAGGCGCAGGCCTGCGTCAAGGCCGGCCTCGGCTTCGAGATCGTCCCCGGTGTCTCGTCGGTCAGCGCGGTCCCGGCGTACGCCGGCATCCCGCTCACCACCAAGGACAACCGCGAGATCGCCGTCGTCACCTGTGGCGACAAGGTCGACTGGTCGCAGTACGCCGACTCCCGCACGCTCGTCCTGCTGTCGGCGGTCGGCCAGATCGGTGACATCAGCAAGGCCCTCGTGGCTGCTGGTCGTGACCCGCAGACGCCGGTCGCCATGACCCGCGTCGGCACCACCACCGAGCAGGCGACCGTCACCTCGACGCTCGACCAGATCGCCGCCGACGCCCGGGCCGCCCGGATGACGCCGCCCGCGGTGACCGTCGTCGGTCGCGTCGTCGACCTGCGCGAGACGCTCTCCTGGTTCGAAACCAAGCCGCTCTTCGGCTGGCGTGTCCTGGTGCCCCGCACCAAGGAGCAGGCCGGCGCGGTGTCCGAGCGCCTGCGCGGCTACGGCGCAGTCCCCGACGAGGTGCCCACCATCTCCGTCGAGCCGCCCCGCAACCCGCTGCAGATGGACAAGGCCGTGCGTGGCCTGGTCGAGGGCCGCTACGAGTGGATCGCCTTCACCTCCGTCAACGCGGTCAAGGCCGTGCGCGAGAAGTTCGAGGAGTACGGCCTCGACGCCCGCGCCTTCTCGGGCCTCAAGATCGCCGCGGTCGGTGAGAAGACCGCCGAGGCCATCGCCCACTGGGGCCTGCGTGCCGACCTGATGCCGTCCGGTGAGCAGTCCGCCGCCGGCCTGCTCGAGGACTGGCCGGAGTACGACGAGCTGCTCGACCCGATCAACCGGGTCTTCCTGCCGCGCGCCGACATCGCGACCGAGAACCTCGTGGCCGGGCTGATCGACCTGGGCTGGGAGTGCGACGACGTCACGGCGTACCGCACCGTCCGTGCCGCTCCTCCCGCACCCGAGACCCGCGACGCGATCAAGACCGGCAAGTTCGACGCGGTCGTCTTCACGTCGTCCTCGACGGTGCGCAACCTGGTCGGCATCGCCGGCAAGCCGCACCCGTCGACGATCATCGCCGTGATCGGGCCGGCGACGGCCAAGACCGCCGAGGAGCACGGCCTCCGGGTCGACGTGCTGGCCTCGAAGCCCGACGTCGAGGAGCTCGTCGACGCGCTCGCCGACTTCGGCGCCACCCGCCGGATCGCGATGGTGGACGCCGGTCAGCCGGTCACCAAGCCGTCGGAGCGCAAGCCTTCCGCTCGGCGACGCACCCGCGAAGCGGGGGCGTCGCAGTAAAGCGGAAGGGTCGAGTGGGCCCGCTCCTGAGGAACGAAGGAGCGACGGGCCGTATCGAGACCCGGTGAGCCGAAGGGCAACGGCAAGTGGAGGACAGCGACGTGGACATCAACCTTCCAGGGGTGGTCGGACCGACGGTCCGGCCACGCCGGCTGCGCACCACCCCCGCCCTGCGGCGGATGGTCGCGGAGACCTCGGTCGAGCCGCGCCAGCTGGTGCTACCCCTCTTCGTGCGTGAGGGCATCGACGAGCCGCAGCCGATCAGCTCGATGCCCGGCGTCGTCCAGCACACCCGCGGAACGCTGCTCAAGGCGGTCGCCGAGGCGGCCGACCTGGGCCTCGGCGGCGTCATGCTCTTCGGGATCCCGGAGCACAAGGACGCGACCGGCTCGGGCGCCCTCGACCCGGCCGGCATCCTCAACCTCGCGATCACCGACGTGGTCGCCGAGGTCGGCGACGCGCTGACCGTGATGAGCGACCTGTGCCTCGACGAGTTCACCGACCACGGCCACTGCGGCGTGCTCACGCCCGACGGCAAGGTCGACAACGACCGCACCCTGGCGGCGTACGCCGAGATGGCGCTCGCCCAGGCCCACGCCGGCGTCGACATGGTCGGACCGAGCGGGATGATGGACGGCCAGGTCGCGGTGGTCCGGGCTGCCCTGGATGCCGCCGAGCACACCGACGTCTCGATCCTGGCCTACTCCGCGAAGTACGCCTCGGCCTACTTCGGCCCCTTCCGCGAGGCCGTCGGGTCGTCCCTCCAGGGCGATCGGCGCACCTACCAGCAGGACTCCGCCAACGCGGTCGAGGGCGTCCGTGAGGCGCTGCTCGACGTCGAGCAGGGTGCCGACATCGTGATGGTCAAGCCGGCGCTCGCCTACCTCGACGTCGTACGACGCGTGCGTGACGCGGTCGACGTGCCGGTCGCGGCGTACAACGTGTCGGGGGAGTACGCCATGCTCGAGGCCGCGGCCGCCAACGGCTGGATCGACCGCGAGCCCGCGATCCTCGAGACGCTCACCTCGATCCGGCGCGCCGGCGCCGACATCGTGCTGACCTACTGGGCCGCCGAGGCCGCCCGCCTGCTCTAGGGCGCTCAGTCCGAGCTCGCGAGGACTGAGAAGCACGCGCTGGATCGAGTAGCCGCGCGACCGACGAAGGAGGTCGCGACCGGCGTATCGAGATCACGGTCAGACGACAGTCGGCCTGGTGTGGTCTCGATACGCTCGCTGGCGCTCGCTACTCGACCGACGAACCAGCCCTACTTCTTGTCCCGATGCGTGTAGTCGTAGACGCAGACGTCGAAGTCGTCGTCGCTCTTGAGGATGTTGTCGACGTAGCCCTCGAGCGTGCACTGGGCGATCGCCTGGACCTTGGTGAGCAGCTCGTCGACGGGCTTGACCGAGGTGGACGGCAGCGGCGGGACGCTGACCGACGGCACGTGGGGCAGCGGGCCACCGGTGTGGGAGGGGTGCGACGTCGGCGAGCTCGACGGCTCGTCGCTCGGCTCGGTGGTCGGCTCGGTGGTCGGCTCGGAGGACGGGGTGTCCTGGTGGTGGCTCGGGTGGTGGTGCTTCGGGCCGTGGTGGGCCGGCTGGCCGCCGCCGAACCCGGCGGGCTGCGGGACGAGGTAGCCGGCGGAGGTGGTGCCGTTGGGCACCGACGTGTAGTCGCCGTCGAGGTAGGCGTTCATGATCGAGAGCACCAGGTCGACGTACGCCGCGCTGTGGTTGTAGCGGAAGACCGCCGAGCGCTGGCCCGCGGTCGAGGAGAGGTCGTCGTCACCCGAGCAGAGGTAGACCGCGGTCGCGAGCGCCGCGTCGTCGATGTCCTGAGGGTTGCGCTGGCCGTCGCCGTCGGCGTCGACGCCGACCACCGACCAGGTGGACGGGATGAACTGCATCGGGCCGACGGCCCGGTCGTACTTCGAGTCGGCGTCGTACTGGCCGGCGTCGGTGTCGGTGATCGTCGAGGTGCCGTGGGTGCCGTCGAGGGCCAGTCCGAAGATGCCCGGCTCGGCCACGCCGTCGGAGTCGAGGGAGTTGCCGTTGGTGCGGCCGTGGTCGGACTCGACCCGGCCGATGGCGGCGACCAGCTGCCACGACAGGTGGCAGCCCTTGTCGGCCGCGTTGATGACGGTCTCGGCGCGCTGGTAGGCGGCGAGGGCCGCGGCGGGGATGCCGGAGGTCGACGTGGTGGCGACGACCTGCTCGGTGTCACCCTCGATGCCGGGGGCGATGCCACCGGCGGTGCCGCCGGCGTCGGAGACGCTGGCCGGGGCCTCGATCGCCTGGGTGGGGACGGTGCTGCCGTCGGGGAGCGGGCTCTGCGTCGATGCGTCCGCGAGAGCCGTGCCTGCGCCGGTCGAGGCGAGGCTGGCCGTCCAGGCTGCCGACAGCACTGCCAACGGCACCAGCGCCATGGCCTTCTGGCCGCGACCGAACCGACTTCTGGACATCGTGATGCTCCCCTGCTCCCGTGGAACTCGACGTGCTCCCTCGGCACGGCGGTGTGACGGTAGTAACGACGAGCTCCACCACCAGTTACGGTACGCCGGCCCAGATCGGCGGTGACCCGCCATCATCGAGACGACCATTCCCGCAGGTCATGACGGTGAAACCCGGAATTCAGTGCGCGGCCGCCGGCTCCCACGAAGTGGTCTGGCCCACCTTCGCGCAGGCGTGGGTCGTCCCCGACTGGGGCGGGTTGGCAGGCTCGGGGACAATGGGCCGGTGACCTCCGGAACGCCTGCCTCCGACGCCCTCTTCGAGCGCGCTCGCGCAGTGACGCCGGGCGGGGTGAACTCGCCGGTCCGTGCGTTCAACGCCGTCGGCGGCACGCCGCGCTTCATCCGCTCCGCGGCCGGCGCCTGGCTGACCGACGTCGACGGCAACGAGTACGTCGACCTCATCTGCTCGTGGGGCCCGATGCTGCTCGGCCACGCCCACCCCGAGGTGCAGGCCCGGGTCGCCGAGGCCGTCGCGCGCGGGACGTCGTACGGCACCCCGACGGAGCCGGAGGTCGACCTCGCCGAGGAGATCGTCGCGCGTACGCCGATCGAGCGGGTCCGCTTCGTCTCCTCCGGCACCGAGGCCACCATGTCGGCCATCCGGCTCGCGCGCGGCTTCACCGGTCGCGACGTCATCGTGAAGTTCGCCGGTTGCTACCACGGCCACGTCGACTCGCTGCTGGCCTCCGCGGGGTCGGGACTCGCGACCTTCGCCGTGCCCGGCACCCCCGGCGTCCCGGTCTCCTCCACCGAGCTGACCGTGGTGCTGCCCTACAACGACCGGGCCGCCGTCGAGAAGGTCTTCGCGGAGTACCCCCACCGGATCGCCTGCCTGATCACCGAGGCCGCGCCCGGCAACATGGGCGTCGTCCCGCCCGAGCCCGGGTTCAACGGCTTCCTCGCGGAGACCTGCCGACGCAACGGTGCGCTCTTCATCAGCGACGAGGTGATGACCGGCTTCCGTGCCAGCAAGCAGGGCCAGTGGGGCCTGGACGGCGCGGGCGAGGGCTGGGCGCCCGACCTGATGACCTTCGGCAAGGTGATGGGCGGTGGCTTCCCCGCTGCGGCCTTCGGCGGCCGGGCCGACGTGATGTCGCGGCTCTCGCCCGAGGGCCCCGTCTACCAGGCCGGCACCCTGTCCGGGAACCCGATCGCGACCACCGCCGGTCTCACGACCCTGCGCCTGGCCACCGACGAGGTCTACGCCCACATCGGCGCCGCCGCGGACACCATCAAGACCGCGGCCTCCGACGCCCTGAGCAAGGCCGGCGTCGCCCACCTCGTGCAGTCGACCGGGACGATGTTCTCGATCTTCTTCACCGACACCGGGCGGATCCGCGACTTCGAGGACGCGTCGACCACCGACTCGGCGGCGTACGCCGCGTTCTTCCACGCGATGCTGGACCGGCAGGTCTACCTGCCGCCATCGGCGTACGAAGCGTGGTTCCTGTCCTCGGCCCACGACGACCGTGCCGTCCAGACCGTGCTCGACGCCCTGCCCGACGCCGCCCGTGCTGCCGCCGCAGCGCAGGCGTAGGAGAGATACGTGAGTCAGACCCCCGACACGATCGTCCACCTGCTGCGCCACGGCGAGGTCTACAACCCCGAGGGCATCCTCTACGGCCGCCGTGACGGCTTCCACCTCTCCGACCTCGGCACCAAGATGGCGCAGCGGATCGCGGAGTCCATCGGCGACCGCGACATCGTCCACCTGCGGGTGTCGCCCCTGGAGCGCGCGCAGGAGACCGCACGGCCGCTCGCGGAGGCGCGGGGTCTCGAGATCGTCACCGACGAGCGGGTCATCGAGTCGGCCAACAAGCTCGAGGGGCTGGACTTCGGCCAGGGTGCCTGGTCGATCATCAAGCGGCCGCGGATCTGGCGCCACTTCTACAACCCGGCACGGCCGTCCTGGGGCGAGCCGCACAAGGTGATCATCGCCCGGATGATGGCGGCCATCGAGGACGCCCGGGTCGCGGCCGCCGGCCACGAGGCCGTGATCGTCTCCCACCAGCTGCCGATCTGGACGACGCGCCTGCACGTCGAGGGTCGTCGCCAGCTGCACGACCCGCGTCGCCGCGAGTGCACGCTCTGCTCGCTGACGTCGCTGCACTTCGTCGGTGACCGGATCACCCAGGTCAGCTACTCCGAGCCGGCCGGCGACCTGATCCCGGTCAAGGACAAGAAGGCGCCGTTCTCGGCCGGTGGCGCCCCCGAGAGCAGCAGGCCCTGACGTGACGAAGCTCCTGGGTGCGGTCCTCGGCTGCGTGCTGCTCCTGACCGGCTGCACCTCCCTCGGCAGCACCGGCAGCAAGGGCTACATCAGCGGTGACGGCACCGTGCAGGTCATCGACGTCGCCGACCGCCAGGATCCGGTCTCGTTCGACGGTCAGTCGCTGACGGGGACGGCGATCTCGTCGAAGGACTACCTCGGCAAGGTGCTGGTCGTGAACCTCTGGTGGTCGGGCTGCGGTCCGTGCCGCACCGAGATGCCGATGCTCGCCGAGGCCGACAAGGCGCTCGGGCCCGACGCAGCCGTGCTCGGCGTCAACGTCCGCGACTCGAGCCCGGACAACGGCCTGTCGTTCGTGAAGAACGTCGGCGCCGACTACCCGTCGATCTACGACCCAAAGGGCCAGGTCGGCCTGGCCTTCGCCGGCAAGGCGCCGCTGGCCTCCACCCCGAACACGATCGTGCTCGACGAGGACGGGCGGGTCGCGGCGACGATCGCCGGACCGATCCCGAGCAAGCAGACCCTGCTCGACGTGGTCGACGACGTCGCGAGCGGGACCACCAACGGGACCGCGGATGGGTGACTGGTTCCAGGAGCAGGCGCTCTCCGGATCCCTCCTCCTGGCCCTGCCGGTGGCGCTGGTCGCCGGCCTGGTCTCGTTCTTCTCGCCGTGCGTGATCCCGCTGCTGCCCGGCTACCTGTCCTACGCCACCGGGCTCTCCGGCGCTGACCTGGCGAACGGCGTCGCCGGCACCCGGCGCGGCCGGATGTTCGCCGGCTCGCTGCTCTTCGTCGCGGGGTTCGCGACCGTCTTCGTCATCCTCGGGACCCTGTCCGGTGCGGCCGGCGAGTGGCTGGTCACCTGGAAGGACCAGCTGACCGTCGTCCTCGGCATCCTCACGATCCTGCTCGGCCTGGCCTTCGCCGGCTGGCTGCCGTGGTTCCAGCGCGACCTGCGCGTGCACGCGGTGCCCGCGGTCGGTCTGGCGGCCGCGCCGCTGCTCGGCTTCCTGTTCGGGCTGGGCTGGACGCCCTGCATCGGGCCGACCCTCGCGGCCATCACGACCCTGTCCTTCAACGAGTCCACCGCCGCGCGCGGTGCGGTCCTGTCGGCGGTCTACGCGATCGGTCTGGGACTGCCCTTCATCGCAGCCGGGCTCGCCTACGAGAAGGCGCTCGTCACGGTGGGCTGGGTCCGCCGCCACCAGGTGTGGGTGATGCGCGCGGGCGGCCTGATGCTCGTCGCCGTCGGCGTCCTGCTGCTCACCGGCTGGTGGGACCAGGCCGTCACCTGGCTGCAGATCCACCTCGTGAACTCCAGCGAGGTCTCCGTATGACGAACGTCCAGACGTCCCTGAGCACCAAGCCCCCCGAGGACGACCGGCGGCCGGGCGAGCTCGGGATCCGCGAGCTGCTGCGCTGGGTGTGGCGCCAGGTCACCTCGATGCGCACCGCGCTGATCCTGCTCCTGCTGCTCGCGCTCGCCGCCGTACCCGGCTCGATCATCCCGCAGACCGGCGTCGACTCCCTCAAGACGTCGAACTGGCAGGCGGCCCACCCCACGCTGACACCGATCTACGACCGGATGGGGCTCTTCTCGGTCTACGACTCGGTGTGGTTCTCGGCGATCTACATCCTGTTGATGATCTCGCTGGTCGGCTGCATCGTGCCGCGGATGTTCCACTACGCGCGCGGCATCCGTGCCAAGCCGCCGACCGCGCCGCGCAACCTGTCCCGGATGCCCGACCACGCGTCGTACGACGTGGCCGAGGAGCCCGAGGTCGTCCTCGAGCAGGCCCGGGCGCTGCTGCGCAAGCGGCGCTACCGGCTGGTCGTCGCCGACGGCGCGGTGTCCGCCGAGCGCGGCTACCTGCGCGAGGTCGGCAACCTGGTCTTCCACCTGTCGGTGCTGGTGGTCCTCGTCGGCTTCGCCCTCGGCGGCCTGTTCGGCTACAAGGGCGGCGTGATCCTGCTGGTCGGCGACCAGTACGGCTTCTCCAACACCCCCGACCAGTACGACGAGCTCAAGCCCGGCAGCCTCTTCGACGCCGACAGCATGGAGCCGTTCTCCTTCTCGATCGACAAGTTCAACGTCGACTGGCTGACGAAGGGCCCGCGCGCCGGGATGGCCCGCGGCTTCGAGTCCGAGCTGACCTACCGGGAGTCGCTCGACAGCCCGGAGAAGACCTACGACCTGCGGGTCAACCACCCGCTCAGCATCGGCAGCACCGAGCTCTTCCTGATCGGTCACGGCTACGCGCCGATCATCACGATCCGCGACGCCGACGGCGACAAGGTCACCAGCGGGCCGACGATCTTCCTCCCGACCAGCCAGACCTTCCAGTCCATCGGGGTCGTGAAGGCCCCGGACGCCGATCCCACGCAGATCGGCCTCGAGGGCGAGTTCTACCCGACGGTCGCGTTCGACAAGCACACCGGCAGCTACAGCTCGGTGTTCGGCCAGGCGGTCGACCCCCTGGTGTCGATGCTCGTCTACACCGGCGACCTCCACATGGACGACGGCACGCCGCAGTCCTACTACGCCCTCGACAAGTCCGACGCGACCATGCTGACGAAGAAGAACGGCGCGCCGTACCGCATCGACCTCCGCCCGGGCGACACCGTCAAGCTGCCCAACGGCATCGGCACCGTGAGCTTCGACGGGCTCGCGCAGTGGAACAAGATCCAGATCAGCCAGACCCCGGGCAAGTGGATCGCCCTGACGGGCGTCGTGATGGCGCTGGTCGGGCTGCTCGGGTCGCTCTTCATCCGCCCGCGACGGGTCTGGGTTCGCGCCCGTCGCGAGGGTGACGGCACACTGGTCGAGGTGGCCGCCCTCGACCGCTCCGGCGGCGGCGACATGGCCGCCCTGGTCGACGAGCTGGTCGGCGCCCTCGGCGGAGCACCAACCGCCGACCGGAAGAGCAAGAGGAAGGACGACTCGTGACCGACATGCAGTGGGAGAGCCTCAGCAACCAGGCCGTGGCGGTCTGCGGGCTGGTCTACTTCCTCGCCCTGCTCGCGCACTTGGTCGAGTGGGCCGCGCTGCGCAAGGTCCCGGTCGCGGCGACCGCCGACAGCGTGCTGTCCGCCGACATCCCGGGCGGCGTCGCGGTGACCACCGGCCCCGGGCCGGAGGACGCCGAGAACGAGGAGCGTGTCCGGCGTACGGCGCTCTTCGGCCGGCTCGGCTACCTGCTGACCTGCCTCGCCGTCGCGGTGCACGGGCTGGGGCTCGTCGCGCGCGGCATGGCCGCGGACCCCAACCGGGTGCCGTGGGGCAACATGTACGAGTTCACGCTGACCGGCACCTTCGTGGTCGCGTTCCTCTACGTCGTGCTCTACCGCAGGTTCCGGCTCGCCTGGATGGCGCCGATCGTGGTGGCCTTCGTGCTCACGATCCTGATGGTCGCGGTGATCTGGCTCTACGCCCCGGTCGCGCCGCTGACCGAGGCGCTCTCGTCGTACTGGCTCGTGATCCACGTCGTCTCGGCGATCATCGCCACCGGCGCCTTCACCCTCGGCGGCATCACCTCGGCGCTCTACCTCGTCAAGGCGCGCGCGATCGCCAAGGGCGGGTCGACCGAGAAGGGCTACGTCGCCCGGCTCCCGAAGCCCGAGGTGCTCGACCGGGTCGCCTACCGGATGCACGCGTTCGGCTTTCCCGTGTGGACCTTCGCGGTGCTCATCACCGGTCCGATCTGGGCGCACCAGGCCTGGTCGTCGTACTGGAACTGGGACCCGAAGGAGGTGTGGGCGTTCATCACCTGGGTGGTCTACGCGGCCTACCTCCACGCGCGGACGACGGCCGGCTGGAAGGGCCGCAACGCCGCGATCCTCGCCCTGGTCGGCGTCGCCACGCTGTGGTTCAACTTCATCGGGATCAACTACTTCTCGACCACGTCGCAGCACTCGTACGCCGGCGGCGCGCGCGTGATCCAGGTCGACCGGCCCTAGCGGACAGCTAGAGGTCCGGGTCCTCCGGATGCTTGCGCTTGCGGTCGAGATCGCGGAGGAAGTCGGGGTCGTCGTCGGGTCCGACGAACCGGGGCGGCTCCGGCCGCTTCCGCTTCGGTGCCGGCGCGACGCCACGTCGTTGGATCGCGCGGGTGGTCAGGTAGACCGCGACCGCGACCAGGATCACCACGAGGAGGAACTTCAGCACCCCTCCAGCGTAGGACCCTGTTGGTCACGGCCTACCCTGAACCCGTGAAGGAGTTCTACATCTACACCGGCCTGCGCATCGCGCTCTTCCTCGGATCCTTCGGGATCGTGGTGGGCCTGTGGTTCGCGATCACCGGCCAGGCGCCGATCTTCTGGGCCGTGGTGATCGCGTTCGTCGTGAGCGGGGTGGGCTCCTACTTCCTGCTCAACCGGCAGCGCGAGGCGCTGGCCCGCCGGGTGCAGACCCGCGCCGAGGCGATGACCGCCAAGGTCGAGGAGATGCGCGCCAAGGAAGACGTCGACGACGTCTGAGCCGTCGGTGCGACACGGGTCGGCGGTGGGTGCTCCACCGAACGGGGCGACCTGGAAGGTGGATGAGGCACCGCTGGCCGGTGCGACACGGGTCGGCGGTGGGTGCTCTACCGAATGGGCCGACCTGGAAGGTGGATGAGGCACCGCTGGCCGGTGCGACACGGGTCGGCGGTGGGTGCTCCACCGAACGAGCCGACCTGAAGGTGGATGAGGCACCGCTAGCCGGTGCGGGTCGGGTCGGCGGTGGATCCTCCACCGAATGGGCCGACCTGGAAGGTGGATGAGGCACCGCTGGCCGGTGCGGGTCAGTCCTTCGGCTTGTTGAGCCGACGTTCGATCCGGCTCTGGTCCTGGCCGAGGATCTTGGCGAGCAGCGGCACCCGGAACCGGTAGGCCAGCACGCCCAGGACCACGACCAGCAGGATGAACCACAGCATGCTGCGAGCGTACGCCGCGAGGCTCACTCCCGGTCGCTGCGACCCGGGTTCGCCGCGCTGACGGACTTGGGTGCGGTGCTGACCGCGATGGCCAGCAGCACCACGGTGATGATCGCGGCGCACGCGCCGAAGGTCAGCAGGGCCTTGCCGACCGCGGAGTCGGCGGGGGTGGGGGCGTCGTGCCACATCCCGAATCCGACGCCGAGCAGCAGCAGGCTGATCAGGAGGCCGGTGACCGTGGCCCACCCGGCGAAGTCTTTGCTCATGGGTGGAGCCTGCCCTGTCGGGGCCTCAGCCACACGCGACGAGCGCGGCGGCGACCAGCACCGCCCAGAGCAGCTCGGCGAGGCCGGTCCGCTGGAGCACGGGGATCAGCCCCGGCCCGGTGGCTCCACCGAGGACCGTGCGCATGGCGGGGACCCCCAGCACCAGGAACCCGAGTCCGACCAGCACCCACCAGGACGTGACGACCGCGAGAGCGCCGACCGCGGCGGCCGCGAGCACCACGAGGGCGGCGTACAGGAGACGCGTGCGCCGGTCGCCGAGCACCACCGCGAGGGTGCGCTTGCCGGCGATCGTGTCGGTCGGGATGTCGCGCAGGTTGTTGGCGACCAGGATCGCGCAGGCGAGCGCGCCCACGCCGACGGCGGCGTAGAGCGCGGCCCACTCCCAGGTCTCGGTCTGGACGTACGTCGTCCCGATGACGGCGACCAGCCCGAAGAAGACGAACACCATGACCTCGCCGAGGCCGAGGTAGCCGTAGGGCTTCGAGCCGCCCGTGTAGAACCACGCGGCCAGCACGCAGACGACGCCCACGGCCACCAGCCACCACGCGGTCGTCGCAGCGAGCACCAGCCCGGCGACGCCGGCGACGCCGAAGGCGAGGAAGGCCGCCCGCTTCACGGCGCTCGGCGAGGCGGTGCCGGAGCCGACGAGCCGCATCGGGCCGACCCGGTCGGCGTCGGTCCCGCGCACGCCGTCGGAGTAGTCGTTGGCGTAGTTGACCGCGACCTGGAGGGCGAGGCTCACCACGAGGGCGAGCAGGGCCTTCCACCACACGGAGCCGTCGACGTACGCCGCGACGCCGGTGCCGGCGACGACGGGGGAGACAGCGGCGGGCAGGGTGCGGGGTCGCGCACCGGCGAGCCAGTCAGCGGGAGTTGCCACAACGGAGGATTCAAGCAGCCGTCGGCTGCTCGGCGCGCGCCAGGTAGCGCTCGGCGGCCCTCGACGCCGGTCCCATGCCGAGCACGGCGACCACGATGACCGTGGCGATCAGCAACCAGCCCGGCGTACCCCAGTGGATCGCGAGGAACGTGAACGCCGCCGGCGCCCAGACCCCGCCGAGGGTGCCGCCGAGCTGCGCGGCGCCCTGGTACTCGCCGCGGCGCTCCGGGTCGGACAGCTCCGAGAGGAAGCCCCACTGCGCGGCGGACTGGAAGAGCTCGGCGCCCGTGACGGTCACGTGACCCAGCCAGACCAGGAGGATCGTGGCCCAGCCGAGGGTGTCGTGGGTCGCCAGCACGATCACGCAGGAGAGGGTGAAGAAGGCGGCACTGATGCGGGCCGCGCGCAGCGACGTCGGCACCGAGTTCACGCCACGCGCCGCCGGCACCTGGAGCAGCACGGCCATCACGGTGTTGGTGCCGAACAGCCAGGCCAGCAGCACCCGGGGTGCGTCGGTCTCCTGGACCAGCCAGAGCGGGATGACGACGTTGAGCAGCACCTGGTTGGTGCCGAGGACGCCGTTGAAGGTCATCAGGGCGAGGAAGCCCTTGTTGCGCAGGGCGGCGGGGCTGAGCGCCTTCTCGGCGGCGCTCTCGTCGACCTTCGCGTGCCCGACGCTCGGCAGCCGCCAGATCAGCACGGCGTTGCACGCCAGGATCGCGGCGGTGAGCCACGGGACGGCGCGGATGACGGTGTCGCTGTCGAAGGCGAGCGCGAGGCCACCGAGGAGCGCGCCGAAGGTGAACCCGATGTTGAGCGCCGCGCGCATGAACGCGAGGGACTGGACCCGCTCCTCGCGAGGGAACACGTCGATCGTGTAGGCGCCCCGGCCGGACCGACCGCCCGTGTCCACCAACCCGAGCAGCACCATCATCGCGACGAAGGTGGCGAAGCCACCGATGAAGGGCCAGACGGCGTAGAGGGCGGCCTCGCAGCCGGCGGCGAGCGCCCACATCTGCCGCGGACCGATCCGGTCGGTCAGCTTGCCGAGCGGGACGGCGAGCGTGAACGACGCGACGCCGGACGCCGTCAGGCCGAGGCCCACCTGCGCGGCGCTGAGGCCGACCACCTGGGTGAAGAAGACCGCGCTGCCGGTGAGGAACGCCCCCTCGCCGAAGGCGAAGAGGATCGACTGCATCGAGAGCCGGCGTGCCAGCGGCGTCGGCGGCAGGAAGCGGTCGAGACGGGAGGGCACCGAGGCATCCCATCACCCACGGCTAGGGTCGGTCACGTGATTTCCGCGGTCCGCGAGCTCGACGCCTGGCTGGCCGCCGACGACCCCATGCCGTGGGTCGTGGAGACCTCCGGGTCGACCGGCGCTCCCAAGCGGGTGGTGCTCCCGCGGGCGGCCGTGCTCGCGTCCGTGGACGCCTCCGCACGTCGGCTGGGCGGCTCCGGCAGGTGGCTGCTCGCGCTGCCCGCGTCATACGTCGCCGGCGTGCAGGTGATCTGCCGGTCGCTGGTCGCGGGCCACGAGCCGGTCGTGCTCGAGGACCACGCGTCGTTCGCCGAGGCGGCCCGGGACGCGGACTACGTCTCGCTCGTCCCGACCCAGCTGCACCGGCTGCTCGACACCGACGCGGACGCCCTGCGGGGCTTCCGCACCGTGCTGCTCGGCGGCGGACCGATCGATCCTGCGCTGCGCGCCCGCGCCGAGGCGGAGGGGGTCCGCGTGGTCGCGACGTACGGCTCGGCGGAGACCGCCGGCGGCTGCGTCTACGACGGCTACGCGCTCGACGGTGTCGCGGTCGCGCTCGACCGCGACGGACGGATCCGGATCGGCGGACCGACCCTCTTCGAGAGGTACGACGGGGAGCCCGAGCGGACCGCCGAGGTGCTGGTCGACGGCTGGTTCCTGACCTCGGACGCCGGCCGCCTCGACGAGGACGGTCGGCTGCACGTGCTCGGCCGGGTCGACGACGTGGTCGTCAGTGGGGGCGTCAACATCCCGGCCCCGGCGGTCGCGGCGAGACTTCGCGAGCACCCGGACGTCGCGGCCGTCGAGGTGCTCGGCGTACCGGACGAGGAGTGGGGCAACCGGGTGGTGGCCTTCGTCGTCGGGGCGATCTCGCTGGACGAGGCCCGGGCCTGGGTCGGCGAGAAGCACCAGCGGTCGTGGGCGCCGCGCCAGGTCGTCGTGCTCGACGAGATCCCGCTGCTCCCCAACGGCAAGCCCGACCGGCTCACCCTGCGAGGCCTGGCGTGAGGGTCTACAGCCTGCCGATGCGGACGAAGTTCCGCGGCATCAACGTCCGCGAGGGCGTGCTGATCCGCGGCGCGGCGGGCTGGGGCGAGTGGAGCCCCTTCCTGGAGTACGACGCCGAGGTGGCCGAGCCGTGGCTGCGCTGTGCCGAGGAGGCCGCGGCCGGCGACTGGCCGGCTCCACTGCGGTCGAGCGTGCCCGTCAACGTCACGGTGCCCGCGGTCGGTCCCGAGGAGGCTCACGCCGTCGTGCTGCGCGGCGGGTGCCGCACCGCCAAGGTCAAGGTCGCCGAACCCGGCCAGACGCTCGCCGACGACCAGGCCCGGCTCGAGGCCGTGCGCGACGCGATCGGCCCCGACGGCCGGGTCCGGATCGACGTCAACGGCCTGTGGGACCTCGACACCGCGGTCGCGTCGATCCCGGTGCTCGACCGGGCGGCCGGCGGGCTGGAGTACGTCGAGCAGCCGTGCCTGAGCGTCGAGGACCTGGCCGCCGTACGCCGCGCCGTCGGTGTGCCGATCGCGGCCGACGAGTCGATCCGCCGAGCCGCCGACCCCTACCGGGTCCGCGACCTCGAGGCCGCCGACGTGGCGGTGCTCAAGGTGCAGCCGCTCGGGGGAGTGCGGGCCTGCCTACGGATCGCCGAGGACATCGGGCTGCCGGTCGTCGTCTCCTCCGCGCTGGAGACCAGCCTCGGCATCGCCGCGGGGGTGGCCCTCGCCGCGGCGCTGCCCGAGCTGCCCTACGCCTGCGGTCTCGCGACGGTCCAGCTGCTCGAGCGCGACATCGTCACGGAGCCGCTGCTGCCGGTCGACGGTGCACTCCCGGTGCGGGTGCCCGCCGTCGACGAGTCACTGGTGCACGCCCAGCCCGACCGGGTGGCGCACTGGGAGGCCCGGCTCGCCGAGGTGCGGGCCGTGCGGCAGGATCGACGACCGTGAGCTCGACCGAGACCGCCCGCGCCGTCGTCACCGCGCTGATCGAGGCCGGGGTCACCGAGATCGTGGTCGCGCCGGGCTCGCGCAACGCGCCGCTCTCCTTCGCGTCGTACGACGCCGCCGCGGCCGGACTGGTGCGGCTGCACACCCGGATCGACGAGCGCAGTGCGGGGTTCCTCGCGCTGGGGCTGACCAAGAACGGCAACCGGGCCGCGGTCATGTGCACCTCCGGCACCGGCGTCGCCAACCTGCACCCGGCGGTCCTCGAGGCCGCCCACAGCGGCATCGACCTCGTCGTCGTCACCGCCGACCGGCCGGCGCGGCTGCGCGGCACCACCGCCAACCAGACCACCGACCAGGTCGGGATCTTCGGGCCGCTCGTCCCGACGCAGGACGCCAGCGAGGCCGTCGACCTCCAGCAGGTCGGGCCGATCCACCTCAACGTCCCGCTCGACGAGCCGCTCCTGCCCGAGGACTCCTGGATCCCGGACGTGACGCCGGGCCGGCCCGTCCAGCGCGCGGTGCCCGCGGTCCACGTCACCCTGCCCGCCGGCCCCCGCACGGTCGTCGTCGCCGGCGACGACGCCGGCCCTCAGGCACGTCAGCTGGCCGAGAGCGGGAACTGGCCGCTGCTCGCCGAGCCCAGCAGCGGTTCGCGCACCGGCGACAACGCGCTGCGCTGCTACCGGCTGCTGCTCGACGGCGAGCTGGGCCACCGGATCGAGCGGGTCGTCGTCTGCGGACGTCCGACCCTGTCGCGGCCGGTCAGCCGGCTGCTCGGCCGTGACGACGTCGAGGTGGTGAGCGCGCCCATCTGGGGCGTGTGGACCGAGCGACCGTTCGCCGTCGACCAGGCCCTGCCCGTGGTCCCGCACGCCGGTGAGCCCGGCGACCCGGCCTGGCTGGCCGAGTGGAAGGCGGCCGACGCGGCGGTCGGCCGGCAGCTCGACGCGCTGCTCGCGGCCGAGCCGGACCTGACTCCTCACGAGGTCGCCGGCGCCGTCGCCCGCGCGCTGCCCGAGGGCGGCCTGCTGGTGGTCGGCGCGTCGAGCCCGATCCGCGACCTGGACCTGATGGTGCCGCGCTACGTCGTCGGCGGGCGCCGCAAGGTGATCGCCAACCGCGGTCTGTCCGGCATCGACGGCACGGTCTCCACCGCGATCGGCGCCACCCTCGCCCGGGCGGGCAGCACCCGTGCGATCGCGCTGATGGGCGACGTCACCTTCCTCCACGACGCCAACGGGCTCGTCATCGGACCCGGCGAGCCCGTGCCCGACCTGACGATCGTGGTCGTCAACGACGACGGCGGCTCGATCTTCACCATGCTCGAGCAGGGCGACGCGGCGTACGCCGACCGCTACGAGAAGCTCTTCGGCACCCCGCACCACGTCGACCTGGCCAGCCTCTGCGCCGCCACGCGCACCCCGCACCTGCGGGTCACGAGCCTGCCCGAGCTCGAGCAGGCGCTCGCCTCGCCCAACGGCGGCGTCGAGGTCGTCGAGGTCGTCGTACGACGCGACAACCGGCGCGACCTCGACCTGCGGATCCGCGCGCTCACGCCCTAGCGACGAGGTCGGTGACGGCGGCGGCCACCGCGGCCGGATCGACGAGCTGGTGCAGGTGCCGGCCGGGCAGCGTCGTCACGGGCCAGTCGTGCGCCCGGGCGAACGTCACCTCCTCGGCGTACGTCTCGCCGAAGGAGAGGTAGGCGCACGCCCGGTCGGCCCAGCCGAGCGGCACCGGGACCCGCGAGGTGAAGTAGGACAGCGGCAGCCGGGGTTGCTCGGCCTCGACGGCTGCCCGTGCGGCGGCATCGGGGAAGAGGTCGTCGACCTCCTCACCCCACCACTGCGTCCACGGCGGCAGCAGGCCGTCCTGGTCGGCCAGCCCCGCGAGGAAGTCGAGGAAGCGTGGCGGCGCCAGCGCCGCGTCCGGCCCCTCGCCCGCCAGCGCAGCGTCGACGTAGACGGTCGCCCGCGCTCGCGTCCGCTCGGCGAGGTCGGGGGCGTAGAGCCCGGCGTTGCTGTGCGGCACGAGCACGACGTCGGGCCGCCCGGCTGCGGCGTCGGCCGCCTCGTCGACCGTGGCCACCCGGGCGTCGAGCAGCTCGGCGACCGGTGCCCACGCGGCAGGACCGAGCAGCGGGCTCGGCACGAGCAGCAGGTCGACCACACGCGCAGGCTACGCAAGGACGATCAAGCGGAGCCGGTGACGAACCGCGCATGATCGGGACATGACCACCGCCCCGGACCTGTTCGCCCGGTTCGTCGACCACCTCGCCGAGGCGCTCGACGACCACGAGCTGACCGCCGACGCGCGGGCCGCGCGGCTGCACTTCTCCCGCTACCACCTCGACCGGGTCATCCGGTCGATCGCGGGAGAGCCGCCCGATGCCCTCCGCCGACGCCTCCTGCTCGAGCGCGCGGCCTACCGGATGATCACGACCTCCGCGTCGCTGATCGACATCGCCGCCGACGCGGGCTACGGGTCCCACGAGGCGTTCACGCGCGCCTTCACCAGGGCGTACGGCGTCGCGCCGTCCGCCTGGCGCCGCAATCCCGGGCACCTCCAGGTCGAGGCACCGAGCGGCGTCCACTTCCACCCACCAGGCAGCCTGCGGCTGCGCGCACGAGACAAGGTGACTGCTATGGAACTGATGACCAAGATGGTCGAGCACCACGTCTGGCTGACCGGTGAGATGGTCCGGGTCGCCGGCACCCTCAGCGACGACCAGCTGGACCAGCCGATCGAGCTCGACGTCGACGAGGACCGCCAGACGATCCGCTCCCTGCTGTCCCGGCTGGTCGGGCAGATGGGCATGTGGAACGCCGCCCTCGCCCACCGCGACTACGACTGGTCGGTCGAGGAGCACGAGTCCCTCACCTCGCTGCGCGGACGGCTGGCCGTCGAGGGCCCGACGTACCTCTCCCACGTCCGCGAGGTCGTCGACCAGGGCCGCCTCGACGACACCTTCGTGGACGCGCTCTGCGAGCCCGCGGAGGTCTTCACCTACGGCGGGATGATCGCCCACGTACTGACCTTCGCGGCTCACCGGCGCACCCTCGTGGCGCTCGCGCTCGGTGCCCACGGCGTCGACGAGCTCGGCTGGGGCGACCCCATGCGCTGGGTCGCGCAACCCGCCTGACTCATCCATCCGGGAAGATGGGTGTGTGGACGTCGCTCTTTTCCTGGTCACCCTCGCTGTCGGCGTCCTGGCCGGCGTCGTGGTCGCGCCCTATCTCCGTGTCCCGGCCCCCCTGCTGCTCGTGGTGGTCGGGGCCGCGGCGTCGTTCCTGCCGTTCGTGCCGCAGGTGCACCTCGAGCCCGAGGTCGTCCTGCTCGGCCTGCTGCCGCCGCTGCTCTACTCGGCCGCCGTCACGTCGTCGCTGGTGGACTTCAACGCCCACCGGCGGGTGATCCTGACCCTGTCGGTGGGGGCGGTGCTGGTCACCACCCTGGGCGTCGGTTGGGTCGTGCACATGATGGTCCCGGGTGTCTCGTGGGCCATCGCCTTCGCCCTCGGTGCCGTCGTGGCGCCGCCCGATGCAGTGGCCGCGACCGCGATCGGTCGCACGATCGGCCTGCCGCGGCGGGTCGTCACGATCCTCGAGGGCGAGTCGCTCTTCAACGACGCCACGGCGCTCGTCACGCTGCGTACGGCGCTCGCTGCGGCAGCCGGCGGCGTTGCGCTGTGGCGGGTGGGTGTCGACTTCCTGGTGGCCTCGGTCGGCGGCGTGCTCCTCGGCATCGCGGCCTTCCTGATCGTGGCCCGGATGCGCCGCCGCATCAAGGACCCGGTGCTCGACGTCGGGCTCTCGTTCGTGATCCCGTTCGCGTGCTTCCTGGTCGCCGAGGAGCTGCACTCCTCCGGCGTGGTCGCGGTCGTCGTCGCGGGTCTGCTGCTCGGGCACAAGGCGCCGATCCTCCAGACCGCACAGTCGCGGATCGCCGAGCGGACCAACTGGAAGACGATCGCGTTCCTCCTCGAGAACGCCGTCTTCGCGCTCATCGGGCTCCAGGCCCAGTGGCTCTTCCAGGACCTCGCCGACAGCACGATGAGCGGCGGCCGGATCGCCGCCGTCTGCGCCGCCACGCTGGTCGCCTGCATCGTGCTGCGGCTGGTCTGCGTCTTCGCGTCGCGGTGGATCCTGGTCCGGCCCGGTCCGGACCCGCTCACCGGCAAGCGGCCGCCGCTCAGTCAGACCTTCCTGGTCGGCTGGGCCGGGATGCGTGGCGTGGTCACCCTGGCCGCTGCGTTCATCATCCCGACCAAGACCGAGCACCACGAGGTGCTCCTGATGATCGCGTTCACGGTCGTGGCCGGCACCCTGCTGATCCAGGGCCTCACGCTGCCGTGGTTCGCACGGATCCTGCGCGTCCCCGCTCCGGACCCCCTCGACGACGCGCTCGCCCGCGCCACGCTGCTCCAGCAGGCGTCCAAGGCCGCGCTCGACGAGCTCGACGAGCTCGAGTACGACGACCACGCCGGTGTCGTCGACCTGGTGCGCCAGCGGCTCGACCAGCGCAACTTCGCGGCCTGGGAGCGGCTCAGCACGACGGCCGACCAGGAGTCGCCGGCCGCGCTCTACTTCCGGGTCCGGACCGCGATGATCGACGCCGAGCGGCGCCGGATCCTCGACATCCGCAAGTCCGGCACGGTCCCGTCCGAGGTGATCGCGGACGTGCTCGCCATGCTCGACGTCGAGGAGTCGATGCTCGACAGTGCGGAGCAGGAGCGCGACGAGACCGTCGCCTACGCCAGCCGGCGCTGGACGACCGGCGACCTCTGCGACGACCTCGGGCGCTACGACAAGGTCGACGACGAGCCGGCGACGTACTGCCAGGCCTGTCTCGACGAGGGCACCCAGTGGGTGGCGCTGCGGCGCTGCCTCGAGTGCGGCAACGTCGCCTGCTGCGACTCCTCACCGAAGCAGCACGCGACCCGGCACTTCCACGAGACCCAGCACCCGGTCATGCAGTCCGCCGAGGCGGGCGAGGACTGGCGCTGGTGCTACGTGCACCACCTCACTGCGTGAGCGCTTCCTCCAGCGTCCGGGCCGGGTGGCCGGTGACCCGCTCGACGTCGTCGGTGACCGTGCCGACCGAGCCGTCGGCGATCGCCGTGTAGGTGCTGACCCAGGCGTCGAGCTGCCACTGCTCGGCGTCGTACGCCGCTCGCCGGGACGCGTAGGCCTCGTCGACCGTCTCGTCCTCGAAGCGCAGCTCGCGTCCGACGACGGCACCGGCACGGGCCGCGATCTCGGCCATCGTCAGGGCCTCCGGTCCGCTCAGCGTGTACGCCGCCCCCGCGTGGCCGGCCGGGTCGCGCAGCACCGCGACCGCCACGTCGGCGACGTCGGCGCGCGCGACGGCCGCGACCCGGCCGTGACCGGCCGGACCGCGGATCACACCGGACGCGTCGGCGAAGTAGGGCAGCAGGTCGCTGTAGAAGTTGTCGCGCAGGAGCGTGTAGGCCATGCCGGACTCGCGGATCGCGGCCTCGGCATCGAAGTGGTCGCGGCCGAGCGTGAAGGTCGCGTCCGGGGCCGCTCCGGCGAAGGACGTGTAGACGATGTGGCCGACCCCCGCCGTCGCTGCGGCCCGGATGAAGGTGCGGTGCTGGTCGCGCCGGTCGACGGCCTCGGCCGCCGAGACCATGAAGAGCGTCTCGACCCCCTCGAGCGCCGCGACGGCGGCCGCCTCGTCGGCGTACTCGCAGACCCGGACGTCGCCCGCGGGTGCGCGGGACGCGTCGCGCACGACCAGTCGGGGCGACAGGTCGGCGAGTGCTCGGGCGACCCGGCCGCCCACGGCTCCGGTGGATCCGGTGACAGCGACGGTCATGCGCGCACTCCTGCCGTGAAGGTGATGGGGAACCTCAGCGCTCCGGTGTTGCCCGACACCGGTAGCCACTCGCCCGGGCCGTCCGGCACGGCGTCCGGCATCCTGCGGGCGAGCAGCGGCAGGGCCACGGCCATGTCGGTGCGGGCGACGAAGTGTCCGAGGCAGTGGTGCACCCCGGCGCCGAAGCCGTGGTGCGGCGGCCGTTGCTGGGTGATGTCGAACGCCGGGTCCGGCATCGCGCTCGGGTCGGTGCCGGCGCTGTGCGACAGCATCTGCACGATGCCGCCCCGCGGGATGTGGAGGCCCTGGAACTCCACGTCCTCGAGCGCCTCCCGGGTCACCCAGGTGACGGTCGGGTTGACCCGCATGACCTCCTCGACCGCCTGCTCGCCCAGCTCCGGCCGCTCACCGAGGAGGCGCCACTGGTCGGGGTGGGCGAGCATCGTCTGGAGCGCGAGACCGAGCTGGTTGCGGGTCGTCTCCATGCCGGCGAACGCCAGGAACACGAGTGCCACGCCGAGCTCGTGCCGCGACAGCCGGTCGCCGTCGTCGGAGGCCTGCACCAGGGTCGTCACCAGGTCGTCCTGCGGGTGGGCCTGCCGGTCGGCGACAATCTCGTCGACGTAGCCGTAGAGCCCGTTCAGCGCTGCCTCGATCCGGGGCACCTGGTTGCCGACGTCGATCGAGAACGACGCGCCGAGGTCGTCGGCCCAGTGGGCGACTTGGAGCCAGTTGTCCTCGGGCAGCCCGAGCAGGACGCAGATGATGCGGGCGGCGTACGGCTCGGCGAACTCGGAGATGAACTCGACCGACCCGCGGTCGGCGAAGCCGTCGATCAGCTCGTTGGCCAGCGCCCGGAAGCGTGGCCGCATCGCCGCGATGGTCTTGTTGCGGAAGGCCGGCACCATCAGTCGGCGGATCCGCGCGTGGTCGTCGCCCTCCAGGCTGAGCAGCGTCTCCTGCCACCAGTCGGAGAAGAGCCCGGAGTGAATGCCGTTCTGCGCCGGCCACCGGGCGTTGCCCTGCCGGAAGCGCCGGTCGCGCAGCAGCGCGCTGACCTCGGCATACCGCAGCACCGCCCAGCCCCAGTTGGTCTCGACGTACCAGCTCTCGTCGCGGGCTGCGTGCACCTGCGCCGAGGTGACGTCGAACGCCGGGTCCGACAGGTCGAAGTAGGTCATGGTCTGATCATCCTGATCTCCCAGGTGCCGAGGCCGTCGTAGAGCTCGCGGGCGCCGTCGGCGACGAACCCGTTGCGGCGGTAGAACCCCAGCGCCCGCTCGTTGTCCTCGAGCACCCACAACGAGCACGGAAGATCTGGGCGTACCGCGTCCCACAGCTGTTGGCCCAGACCGGTGCCCCAGTACGCCGCGCGGGTGTAGATCGCGTAGAGCTCGGTCGGGCAGGGGGCGTCCGGGTCGCGGTTGGGACCGACGACGGAGAAGCCGACCAGCTCGCCGTCCTCCTCGGCCAGCACCCGCGGCGGGCCCTCGGTCAGGTGCCGGGTCCACGCCGCCAGCCAGCCCTCGGTGTCGGCGAGGCGCTCGGCGAGCAGTGCGGGGACGGCGTACGGCCCGTAGGCCTCGCGCCAGCACTCGGCGTGCATCACGGCGCAGGCGGCGGCGTCGGCCGGGACGGCCGGACGGAGGAGGACGGTCACCGGAGCATCGTATGGAGGGCGAGTGCTGCGATGACGGCGGCCGACACCAGGCCGGTGACCAGGTGTGCCCGGTGGCCGGTCGCGACCATCCCGAGGGCGGCCCCGCCGCCGGCCAGCACCAGCTGCCAGGACGCGCTCGCGAGGAACGCCGCGGCCACGAAGACGACCCCCTCGGTCGCACCGTCGACCAGGTGCTGGTTGCCGAGCACCACCGCGGCGAAGTAGACGACCGTGGTCGGGTTGACGGCGGTGATGCCCACGAAGAGCGCGTACGCCGCGGCCGGGCGCATCGGACGGACCTCGCGGACCTTGCCGGCGGTGCCGATCGCGTGGGCGGCGGTCAGCACCGCGATGACCAGCAGCACGATCCCCGACGCGATCGTGAGCGCGTGCGCGACGGGGTCGAGGGCCGCGGCGATCGCTGCTCCGGCGACGACCGCGAGCATCGCGTAGGCACCGTCGACCGTCGCGATCCCCAGGGCTCCGGCGGCGCCGACCCGGAACGACGTACGCGACGAGACCGTGACGAGGAACGCCCCGACCGCGCCGATCGGGATCGCGATCGCCCAGCCGGTGACGAGACCGGACAGCACCACCTCGAGCACGGGGCGATGTTCGCAGCGGGCTACCTTGGAACGCATGCGGATTACGAAGTTCGGCCATGCCTGCGTCCGGATCGAGCACGACGGAACCACGATCGTCGTCGACCCCGGTGTCTTCACCGATGCCGAGGCCGTCGACGGCGCCGACGCCGTGCTGATCACCCACGAGCACGCCGACCACTACCTGCCCGACAACCTGCTCGCCGCCGATGCGCCGGTGTTCACGATCGACGCGGTCGCCGCGAAGATCCGCGAGGACGCGCCCAGCTTGGCCGAGCGCCTCACCGTGGTCGCGCCGGGGGAGTCCTTCGACGTCGGCGGTCTGCCCGTCCGCGCGGTCGGAGAGATGCACGCGATCATCCACCCCGAGTTCCCGAGGCTCTTCAACAGCGGGTACGTCGTGACCGCCGGCGACGCGAAGATCTACCACCCGGGTGACTCGCTGATCGAGCCCGAGGAGGAGGTCGACGTACTTCTGGTGCCGTCGTCGGCACCGTGGCTGAAGGCGTCCGAGGCGATCGACTTCGCCCGCGCCGTCAAGGCGCCGCGCAACCTCGCGATCCACGACCGCATCTACAGCGACGCCGGCCACGGCTTCCTCGAGATGCAGATGAACCTCTTCCTGCCCGACGCCGGCCAGGAGTACATCCGCCGCGCCGACGGTCAGGACTTGTAGGGGACTTCATGCGCTTCTCGGCTGTTGCAAAGGCCGACAAGCGCATGAATCCCCGGTTCACCGGGGATTCCCACACGGCTCAGTCCGTGGTGAGCGCGTCCCGCACCGGCACGAACTTCGCCTGCGCCTCGGCCAGCTCGGCCTCCGGGTCGGAGTCGGCGACGATGCCGCAGCCGGCGTAGAGCCGCACGCTGCTGCCCTCGATGTGTGCGGAGCGCAGGGCGATGCCCCACTCGCCGTCGCCGCTGGCGTCCATCCAGCCGACCGGACCGGCGTAGCGGCCGCGGTCCATGCCCTCGATCTCGGCGATCAGGTCGACGGCCACCGTGGTGGGCGTGCCGCCGACCGCGGCCGACGGGTGCAGCGCCTCGGCGAGCTGGAGCGACGAGACCGTGGCCGCGTCGTGCACGACCCCGGCGACGTCGGTCGCGAGGTGCATGACGTTGGGCAGGTGCAGGACGAACGGCGCCTCGGGCACGTTCATCGACGAGCAGTGCGGCTCGAGCGCGTCGGCGACCGAGCGCACGGCGTACTCGTGCTCCTCGAGGTCCTTCGACGAGCGGGCCAGCGTGGCGGCGAGGGCGATGTCGCGCTCGTCGTCGCCGGTACGCCGGATCGTGCCGGCGAGCACGCGGGAGGTGACCAGGCCGTGGTCGCGGCGCACGAGCATCTCGGGGGTCGCGCCGAACATCCCGTCGACGTGGAAGGTCCAGCACATCGGGTAGGTCTCGGTGAGCCGTCGCAACGGCCAGCGGACGTCGATCGGCTCGTCCGAGGTGGCGAGCAGGTCGCGCGCGAGGACGACCTTCTCCAGGTCGCCGCGGCTGATCCGGGCGACCGCGTCGGCGACGACCGACATCCACTCGTCGCCGTTGAGGCCGCCGTCGGCGAAGCTGACGCCGGCCGGGGCCGCAGGCTCGTCGGTCGGGCGGAGCTCGGGAGCGATCGCGATGGCGCCGGCGCCGACCGTGGTGAGCCACGCGGTGTCGCCGCGACGGCCGACGACGATCTCGGGCACGACGAGGACGGAGTCACCGGGCCGGTCGGCGAACGCGAAGGAGCCGAAGGACACCAGGCCGGTGCCGGGCTCGTTGACCTCGTCGCGGACGATCGCCCGTGCGGTCACCTCGCTCCACCACTTGCCGGCGTCGGAGAAGCGGGTGGCGCCGTTCGTCCGCACCTCGGCGGCCACGCCCCAGCCGACCAGGCCGTCGCCGCGGCGGAGCCAGGTGACCGGCCGGTCAGCGGGCAGCAGGTCGAGGAGTGCGGTCGCGGCGTCGAGGTCGAGCCGGACGGTGCGGACGACGAGGGCGCCGAGGGTCGCCGACGCGGGTTCGTCCGGGGTCACGCTGCTCGTCACGCCCCGAGAGTACCCAGGGACCCTCTCCCGAGCGCTCTCGGGCGGGCGGGTAGCGTCGCGGGTCGTGAGCACCCCCACTTCCAGCCGGACGTCGACCTGGGTCGGCATCGCCCTCGGCATCGTCATCCTCGGTCTGCTGGCAGCCTTCTCGATCGCCCTGCCCGAGGCGAACGGCGACGAGGACTCGACGGACGCGGTCATCGACCTGTCCCTCCCGGACACGCTGCCAGGCGGCTACACCGCGTCGGACGACGCGAAGGCCTTCGCCGGCGGCCAGCTCGCGGCCCAGGCCGACGACATCGCCAAGCAGGAGAGCGCCAACCACACCTACGGCAACAACGTGCTCCCCGACGTGCTCGGCACCTCGGCCTCGACGCGGACGTACGTCGCCAACGGCACCGACGCGGTCTTCGTCCAGGTGTTCCAGTCGACCGGCGGGGCGTTCGCGCCCAACAGCATCCCGGACCCGGCCAACACCGGCGGCCAGGCGGCCACCGAGATGAAGGCGGTCGGTGACGGCGCCTGCATCCTCAGCTACGGCCAGGCCACCGCCCAGGGTCAGGCGCCTCCCATCGCGTTCAGCCAGTGCCAGGTCACCAGCGGCGAGCTCACCGTGCAGATCGGTTCCTCGAAGGTCACCGCCGAGGACCTGGTGTCCGTCGCCGACGACCTGCTGACCGACCTCACCGAGGATCAGGACCAGTAGACGATGACCGTGTCGCCGTCGCGCACCTGGTCGTACAGGTGCGCGACGCCGTCGTAGTCACGGATGTTCACGCAGCCGTGTGACGCCCCGGCGTACCCCACCGTCGCGAAGTCCGACGAGTAGTGCACCGCCTGCCCGCGGTCGAAGAACATCGAGTACGGCATCGACGAGCCGTAGAGGTGCGACACGTGGTCGGCGTCCTTGAGGTAGACGTGGAACACGCCCTCGCGGGTCGGCGTGGTGGAGGCGCCGAACCGCGCGTCCAGGGTCTGCACGACCTCGCCGTCCACGACGAAGCGCAGCGTCGAGCTCGTCTTGTCGATGCACAGCACCCGCCCGACCTTGCAGCGCGGGTCCAGCGCGCCCGGGGTGTTGCCGCGGTTGTGCAGCTCGGCCTCGGTCGGCTTCGTGGTCATCGCATTCAGCCGGTCCAGCGTGCGCTGGTCGACCTCTCCGGTCACCGGGATCTCCCGCTTCGCCTGGAACCCGCGTACGGCGGCCTCGGTGACGTCGCCGTAGGTGCCGCTCACGTCGGTGTTGAACCAGGAGATCTGCTTCAACCGGGCCTGCAGGTCGCGGACCTGGTCGCCCTCGTCGCCGGGGGAGAGCAGTGCCGGACCGGGCTCGAGGGTCGGCTTCGGCGTGCGGGTGGGCGTCGTCGGGGTCTCGCTCGGGGTCGGGTCCTCGGTGACCGGGGTCGCCGAGGGCGTCACCGTCGGCGTGGCGCTCACCGTGGGTGACGACTCGTCGGTGGCGACGCCGCCGGTGCCCGACGCGGTGGGCGTCGGGGACGGCCCGTCCTTGAGGGCGTAGCCCGCGACGAAGGCGGTCGAGCACAGCAGCGCGGCGATCGCGGTGGCCAGCAGCAAGCGGCGTACGAGCAACATGAGCTCTCCCGGGGAAGGTAAGTGAGCCGGACACGAGGATGACGCCCCGTTCGTCTCGTTGGTTGCATCCCGTCGGCGAGTTCCCGGCGCCGATACCAACCTGTTATCCGGTGCGAGATGGCCCGAAAGCGCCCCGTATCCTCGGCGCGTGCCCCGCGCAGAGCTCGACAAGCAGCCGACCGACGTCCGCCGGATGTTCGACGCCGTCGCCCGTCGCTACGACGTCACCAACGACGTGCTGTCGCTCGGCCAGGACCGCCGCTGGCGGCACGAGGTGATCGCCGCGGTCGACCCCCGGCCGGGGGAGCGGGTCCTCGACCTCGCGGCCGGCACCGGTACGTCGAGCCAGCCGTTCGCCGACCGCGGCGCGACCGTCGTGCCCTGCGACTTCTCGCTCGGCATGCTCCAGGTGGGCAAGAGGGCCAAGCCGCACCTGCCGTTCACCGCGGGCGACGGCACCAGGCTGCCCTTCGCCGACGACACCTTCGACGCGGTCACCATCTCCTTCGGGCTGCGCAACATCGTCGACCCGCTCCAGGGACTGCGCGAGCTGCGCCGGGTCACCCGCCCCGGCGGCCGTCTCGTCGTCTGCGAGTTCAGCCACCCCACCTGGGCGCCGTTCCGCACGGTCTACCTCGAGTACCTCATGAAGGCGCTCCCGCCGATCGCCCGTGCGGTGTCGTCGGCCCCGGACGCCTACGTCTACCTCGCCGAGTCGATCCGCGCCTGGCCCGACCAGGAAGGGCTCGCCGCGATGGTCGCCGAGGCCGGCTGGGACGCGCCGGTGTGGCGCAACCTCTCGGGCGGCATCGTCGCCCTGCACCGCGCGACGAAGTAGCCCGCGCCGTGTGACGGCCGCCAATTAGGACACGTTCTCGTTGCCTAAATGCGCAGGTCAGCGTGCATTTCAGGACCTTCGGCCCCTTTTGCGACCCCTGGATGCGGACCCGTTTCCGGAGTGGTTAACTGTGTTCCGCGCCACTTAGTGATTGTTTTCACAAAGTCACAATCCAGGCGCAGCGGCAGAGGAAGAGAGGCGACGCATGGAGCTCTACACGCCGGTGCTGGCGCTGGCCCTCCTCGCGACGTTGTTCGCGGCCGGCTCCGTGGTGATGAGCAGCCAGGTGGGCCCCAAGCGCTACAACCGAGCGAAGCTGGACTCCTACGAGTGCGGCATCGAACCCACCCCTCAGCCGGTCGGCGGCGGGCGGTTCCCGGTGAAGTACTACATCACCGCGATGCTCTTCATCGTCTTCGACATCGAGATCATCTTCCTCTACCCCTGGGCGGTCCAGTTCGACGCCCTGAAGGTCTTCGGGCTGGTCGAGATGGTCATTTTCATCGCCACCGTGTTCGTCGCCTACGCCTACGTGTGGCGTAGGGGCGGGCTCGAGTGGGACTGAGGGAGGACCGGTAGATGGGTATCGAAGAGAAGCTCCCCAGCGGCGTACTCCTCACCACTGTCGAGGGCGTCGCCGGCTACATGCGCAAGGCGTCGTTCTGGCCCGCGACCTTCGGGCTGGCCTGCTGCGCCATCGAGATGATGACGTCGGGCGGCCCGAAGTACGACCTGGCCCGCTTTGGCATGGAGGTCTTCCGCGCCAGCCCGCGCCAGGCCGACCTGATGATCGTGGCCGGCCGGGTGAGCCAGAAGATGGCCCCGGTCCTGCGCCAGATCTACGACCAGATGCCCGAGCCCAAGTGGGTGCTCGCGATGGGTGTCTGCGCGAGCAGCGGCGGCATGTTCAACAACTACGCCGTGGTGCAGGGCGTCGACCACGTCGTCCCCGTCGACATGTACCTCCCCGGCTGCCCGCCGCGTCCGGAGATGCTGATCGACGCGATCCTCAAGCTCCACGACCAGGTCCAGCACACCAAGCTCGGCGCCAACCGCGAGCGCGAGATCGTCGAGCTCGAGACCGCCGCCCTCCGCGCGCTGCCCACCTCGGAGATGAAGGGGCAGCTGCGATGACGGAGAACGACCACACCGACGTCACCCCGGAGAACGTCCCGGCACCCGCGGGCGAGGTCCGCCAGGTCGGCGAGCGGCACGGCATGTTCGGTGTCCGCGGCAGTGGCGACACCAGCGGGTACGGCGGCCTGACGCAGGCCATCACCTACCCCGGTGACGCGCAGCGGCCGTTCGGTGGCTGGTACGACGAGGTGGCCGACGCTCTCGAGGAGGCCACCCGCGCGGCCGGCGCCGAGGTGGCTGCGCCCCGGGTCGTCATCGACCGCCACGAGATCACCTTCCACGTCCGCCGCGAGGACCTCCCCGCCGTGGTCCAGGTGCTCCGCGACGACGCCCGGCTGCGCTTCGAGCTGCTGTCCGGCGTGAGCGGCGTCCACTACCCGGCCGACGCGGGCCGCGAGCTGCACGTCGTCTACCACCTGCTCTCGATGACCCACAACCGCCGGATCCGCGTCGAGGTCACCGCACCCGACGCCGACCCGCACGTGCCGTCGGTCGTGGCGACCTACCCCACCGCCGACTGGCACGAGCGCGAGACCTTCGACATGTTCGGGGTCGTCTTCGACGGCCACCCCGACCTCACGCGCATCCTCATGCCCGACGACTGGCCGGGCCACCCCCAGCGCAAGGACTACCCGCTGGGTGGCATTCCCGTGGAGTACAAGGGCGCGACGGTTCCGCCGCCCGACGAGCGGAGGTCGTACAACTAATGAGCACCCAGGAAGATCTCTACGCAGGCACCAGCGAGACGTCGGAGGGCCGGGTCTTCACGGTCACCGGCCAGGACTGGGACTCGATCGCCGAGGGCCTGGCCGAGGAGGCCGACGAGCGCGTCGTCGTCAACATGGGCCCCCAGCACCCGTCGACCCACGGCGTGCTCCGGCTGATCCTCGAGCTCGAGGGCGAGACGGTCACCGAGGCCCGCTGCGGCATCGGCTACCTGCACACCGGCATCGAGAAGAACATGGAGTACCGCTCCTGGGTCCAGGGCGTCACGTTCTGCACCCGCATGGACTACCTCTCGCCGTTCTTCAACGAGATGACCTACGTCCTCGGTGTCGAGCGGCTCCTGGAGATCGAGGACCAGATCCCCGAGAAGGCCTCGGTGATGCGGGTCCTGCTCATGGAGCTCAACCGGATCTCCTCCCACCTGGTCTGCATCGCCACCGGCGGCATGGAGATCGGTGCGCTGACCGTGATGACGATCGGCTTCCGTGAGCGTGAGCTGGTGCTCGACCTCTTCGAGCTGATCACCGGCCTGCGGATGAACCACGCGTTCATCCGTCCCGGCGGTGTCGCCCAGGACCTCCCCCCGGGCGCCCTCGACGAGATCCGCAGCTTCGTCGCCCTGATGCGCAAGCGCCTGCCGGAGTACGCCGACCTCTGCAACGCCAACCCGATCTTCAAGGCCCGCCTGGAGAACGTCGGTCACCTCGACCTCGCCGGCTGCCTGGCGCTCGGCCTCACCGGCCCGGTGCTGCGCAGCACCGGCTACCCGTGGGACCTCCGCAAGACCCAGCCCTACTGCGGCTACGAGACCTACGACTTCGACGTGCAGACCTGGGACACCGCCGACTCGTACGGCCGGTTCCGCGTCCGCCTCGCCGAGATGTGGGAGTCGCTCAAGATCGTCGAGCAGGCCGCCGAACGGCTCGCCAAGCTCGACGGGGCGCCGGTCATGGTCGCCGACAAGAAGATCGCCTGGCCCAGCCAGCTCGCGATCGGCAGCGACGGCATGGGCAACAGCCTCGACCACATCCGCCACATCATGGGTGAGTCGATGGAGGCCCTGATCCACCACTTCAAGCTGGTGACCGAGGGCTTCCGGGTCCCGGCCGGCCAGGCCTACGTGCCGATCGAGTCGCCCCGCGGCGAGCTCGGCGCCCACGTCGTCTCCGACGGCGGCACGCGTCCCTTCCGGGCGCACTTCCGCGACCCGTCGTTCACGAACCTCCAGGCCACGAGCGTGATGAGCGAGGGCGGCATGGTCGCCGACGTCATCGTCGCGATCGCATCCATCGACCCCGTGATGGGAGGCGTCGACAGATGACGCTGTCGCAGGAGACGTACGGCGAGCTCCAGGAGATCGCCGCGCGCTACCCCGAGGCCCGCTCCGGACTGCTGCCGATGCTCCACCTCGTGCAGTCGGCGGAGGGCCGGATCACGCCCGAGGGGATCGAGGCCTGCGCCGAGATCCTCGACATCTCCGCCGCCGACGTCAGCGGCGTCGCGACGTTCTACACGATGTACAAGCGCCGCCCCGTCGGCGACTACCACGTCGGCGTCTGCACCAACACGCTGTGCGCGGTCATGGGCGGCGACCTGATCTTCGAGCGGCTCAAGGGCCACCTCGACGTCGGCAACGACGAGACGACCGACGACGGCAAGATCACCCTCGAGCACATCGAGTGCAACGCGGCCTGCGACTACGCGCCGGTGATGATGGTCAACTGGGAGTTCATGGACAACATGAACCCGGAGGCGGCCGTCGGCCTGGTCGAGGCGCTCCGCGACGGTCGTGAGGTCCACTCGACCCGCGGCCCGCGCGTCGTCACCTGGCGCGAGGCCGAGCGCGTGCTCGCCGGCTTCCCCGACGACCTCGCCGACGAGGGCCCGGCCGCCGGACCCGCCAGCCTGGTCGGCCTCGGCATCGCCCGCGAGCGCGGCTGGACGGCACCGTCGTCCGACGCCGGCTCGGGGAGCGGCCGCACGGCCGACACCAAGGAAGAGGCGGTCGAGCAGGCCGACACCAGCCGCGCGGAGTCCGAGACGAAGCAGGAGGAGGGCAAGTGACCGTGTCTCGATACGCTCGCTGGCGCTCGCTACTCGACAACCGAGATGGGGCACTTCGTGGCTGACACATTGACCCCGGTCCTCACCGACAACTGGGGCGACGACCGGGCCTGGACCCTCGACGCCTACACCGCGCGTGGTGGCTACGCCGCGCTCGACACGGCGTTCGGCATGGCGCCCGACGCGGTCATCGAGTCGGTCAAGGACTCCGGTCTGCGCGGTCGCGGCGGCGCCGGCTTCCCCACCGGCATGAAGTGGGGCTTCATCCCGCAGGACAACCCGAAGCCGAAGTACCTCGTCGTCAACGCCGACGAGTCGGAGCCGGGCACCTGCAAGGACATCCCCCTGATGATGGCCAGCCCCCACACGCTGGTCGAAGGCGTCATCATCAGCAGCTACGCCATCCGCGCCAACAAGGCGTTCATCTACATCCGCGGCGAGGTCCTCCACGTCGTACGACGCGTGCAGCGCGCCGTCCAGGAGGCCTACCTGGCCGGCCACCTCGGCACGAACATCCACGGCTCGGGCTTCGACCTCGACGTGGTCGTCCACGCCGGCGCCGGCGCCTACATCTGTGGCGAGGAGACCGCCCTGCTCGAGGGACTCGAGGGCCGCCGCGGCCAACCGCGGCTCCGCCCGCCGTTCCCCGCGGTCGCCGGCCTCTACGCCAGCCCGACGGTCATCAACAACGTCGAGTCGATCGCGTCGGTGCCGAGCATCATCGCCAACGGCCACCAGTGGTTCGCCTCGATGGGCACCGAGAAGTCCAAGGGCTACGGGATCTTCTCGCTGTCCGGCCACGTCGCCAACCCGGGCCAGTACGAGGCCCCGCTCGGCATCACGCTGCGCACCCTCATCGACCTCGCGGGCGGTGTCCGCGAGGGTCATGAGCTGAAGTTCTGGACGCCCGGTGGCTCCAGCACCCCGCTCCTGACCGCCGAGCACCTCGACGTACCCCTCGACTTCGAGGGCGTCGGTTCGGCCGGCTCGATGCTCGGCACGCGTGCGCTGCAGATCTTCGACGAGACCACCTGCGTGGTCCGCGCGACGCTGCGGTGGACCGAGTTCTACAAGCACGAGTCCTGCGGCAAGTGCACGCCCTGCCGTGAAGGCACCTGGTGGCTGGTGCAGACCCTGTCCGCGCTGGAGAAGGGCCAGGGCAGCGAGGCCGACCTCGACCTGCTCCTCGACCAGTGCGACAACATCCTCGGCCGGTCGTTCTGCGCCCTCGCCGACGGTGCGGTCAGCCCGATCATGAGCTCGATCAAGTACTTCCGTGACGAGTACGTCGCCCACCTCACCCAGGGCGGCTGTCCGTTCGACCCGGCCCGGTCGACCGCCTGGGCCGGACAGGAGGTCAACGCATGACGACCACCCCGGAGAAGACCTCCCAGGAAGCCGCCGTCGAGACGGTCTCGGTGACCATCGACGGCATCCAGGTCGACGTCCCCAAGGACACCCTGGTGATCCGGGCCGCCGAGCAGGTCGGCGTCCAGATCCCGCGCTTCTGCGACCACCCGCTGCTCGCGCCGGTCGGTGCCTGCCGGCAGTGCCTGGTCGACATCCCCGACGCAGGCAACGGCCGCGGCTTCCCGAAGCCGCAGGCCTCCTGCACGCTGCCGGTCGCCGAGGGCATGGTCGTCAACACCCAGGCCACGAGCGCCGTCGCGGACAAGGCCCAGCAGGGGATCATGGAGTTCCTGCTGATCAACCACCCGCTCGACTGCCCGGTCTGCGACAAGGGCGGCGAGTGCCCGCTGCAGAACCAGGCGATGTCCAATGGTCGCGGCGAGTCCCGCTTCGCGGCCAGCGGCGGCGTGAAGCGCACCTACCCCAAGCCGATCAACATCTCCGCGCAGGTCCTCCTCGACCGTGAGCGCTGCGTCCTGTGCGCGCGCTGCACCCGCTTCTCCGAGCAGATCGCCGGTGACCCGTTCATCGCGCTGATCGAGCGCGGCGCTCTCCAGCAGGTCGGCATCTACGAGCACCAGCCGTTCGAGTCCTACTTCTCCGGCAACACGATCCAGATCTGCCCGGTCGGCGCGCTGACGAGCGCCGACTACCGCTTCCGCTCCCGGCCCTTCGACCTGGTCTCGACGCCGAGCATCGCCGAGCACGACGCCTGCGGTTCCGCGATCCGCGTCGACCACCGGCGCGGCAAGGTGATGCGCCGTCTCTCCGGCAACGACCCCGAGGTCAACGAGGAGTGGATCACCGACAAGGACCGGTTCGCGTTCCACTACGCGACCGAGGCCGACCGGCTGACCTACCCGCGGGTCCGCGAGGACGGCGAGCTGAGGCCCGCGTCCTGGCCCGAGGCCTTCGCCGTCGCGGCGCGCGGCCTGCAGGCGGCCGGCGCGTCCGCGGTCCTGACCGGCGGCCGGGTGACCGCCGAGGACGCCTACGCCTACAGCAAGTTCGCGCGGGTCGCCCTCGGCACCAACGACATCGACTTCCGCTCGCGCCCGCTGTCCGCCGAGGAGGCCTCGTTCCTCGCGTCCGAGGTCGTGCTCCGCACCCCCGTGACGTACGCCGACCTCGAGTCGGCCAGCACCGTCGTCCTCGCGGGCCTCGAGCCCGAGGAGGAGGCGGCCACGATCTTCCTGCGGCTCCGCAAGGCCTCGATGCAGCACGGCACGCGCGTCGTGGCGATCGCGCCGTACGCCACCCGAGGCCTCGCCAAGCTGTCCGGCCACCTGATCCAGACGGCGCCCGGCGACGAGGCTGCGGCGATCGACGCGCTCGTCGAGCAGGGTGAGTACGGCGTGGACAAGAACGCCGTGATCCTCGTCGGCGAGCGGCTCGCGACGGTCCCGGGCGCGCTGAGCGCTGCGGCCGGCCTGGCCGCGAAGACCGGTGCCCGGCTGGCCTGGGTGCCGCGCCGTGCCGGTGACCGTGGTGCCGTCGAGACCGGCTGCCTGCCCAACCTGCTGCCCGGTGGCCGTCCGGTCGCCGACCCGGCCGCCCGCGTCGACGCCGCCACTGCCTGGGGCGTCGCCGGACTGCCGGACGCTCCCGGTCGCGACGCCGACGCGATCGTCGCCGCGCTCGTATCCGGCGAGGTCGGCGGCCTGGTCATCGGCGGCGTCGACCCCGACGACACCGCAGACCCGGCCGCGACCCGCGCCGCGATCGAGGCCGCGTCGTTCGTGGTCGCCCTCGAGATCCGCGAGACCGAGGTGACGCAGGTCGCCGACGTGGTCTTCCCGGTCGCCCCGGTCATCGACAAGGCCGGCATGTTCGTCACGTGGGAGGGCCGTCCGCGGAGCTTCGACGCGGTCTTCAGCAGCCCGACCTCCCTGCCCGACCTCCGCATCCTCGCCGGCATCGCCGAGGAGCTGGGGTCGTCCCTCGGCTTCCGCACCGTCGCCGAGGCGCGGGCGCAGATGGAGGAGATGGGCCCCTGGGACGGCGCGCGCTCCCCGTTGGTCGAGGAAGGCGCTCCGGCGCCTGTCGCGAAACCAGGGGACGGGACGTTCGCGCTGGCGACCTGGAAGCTGCTGGTCGACAACGGCTCCATGCAGGACGGCGACAAGGCCTACCGCGCCACCGGACGAGCGCCGGTGGTCCGGCTCAGCCGGGCGACGTACGACGCCCTCGGCGCGACGGTCACCCTCACCGGTGACCGCGGATCGGTGACCCTGCCGGCCGAGCCCGCCGACCTCGACGACGGCGTGGTGTGGGTCCCGGCCAACTCGTTCGGCAACGGCGTGCTGGCCGACCTGGCCTCACCCGGCAGCCGGGTCACCGTGAAGGGAGCGTCCTCGTGAACCCGATGGCGATCGCGAGCCTGGTGCCGATGGAGGCCGACGACCTGTCGGCCTTCGGCCACGACCCGTGGTGGATCATCCTGATCAAGACGCTGCTGATCTTCGTGATCCTGGTGCTCCTGACGCTCTTCAACATCTGGTGGGAGCGCCGCGTCGTGGCCCGGATGCAGCACCGCATCGGTCCCAACGTGAACGGTCCGTTCGGTCTGCTGCAGTCGCTCGCCGACGGCGTCAAGCTCGCGCTGAAGGAAGACATCATCCCGAAGGCCGCGGACAAGTGGGTCTTCCTGCTCGCACCGGTCATCGCGACCGTGCCCGCCTTCGTCACGTTCAGCGTGATCCCGTTCGGGCCCGTGGTGAACTTCTTCGGCACCGAGACCCCGCTCCAGCTCACCGACATGCCGGTGGCCGTGCTGTTCGTGATGGCGGTCGCCTCGATCGGCATCTACGGCATCGTGCTCGGCGGCTGGTCCAGCGGGTCGACGTACTCCCTGCTCGGCGGCCTGCGATCGAGCGCCCAGATGATCTCGTACGAGGTCGCGATGGGTCTCGCGCTGGTCGCGGTGTTCCTGTACGCCGGCTCGATGTCGACGTCCGAGATCGTGGCCGCGCAGGGCGACCTGTGGTTCGGCCTGATCCTGCTGCCGTCATTCGCGATCTACTGCATCGCGATGGTCGGTGAGACCAACCGGGCGCCGTTCGACCTGCCCGAGGCCGAGGGTGAGCTGGTCGGTGGCTTCCACACGGAGTACAGCTCCCTGAAGTTCGCGCTCTTCTTCCTCGCCGAGTACATCAACATGGCGACGGTGTCCGCGTTGGCGACGACCCTCTTCCTCGGCGGCTGGCACGCGCCGTTCTGGATCGACCACGTGTGGGCCGGTGCCAACCAGGGCTACTGGCCGGTGCTGTGGTTCTTCGGCAAGGTCCTCTTCTTCATCTTCATCTTCATCTGGCTGCGTGGGTCGCTGCCCCGGCTGCGCTACGACCAGTTCATGGCGTTCGGCTGGAAGCGGCTCATCCCCATCGCGCTCGTGTGGATCGTGGCGGTCGCGACGATCCGCTCGGTCTCGCTGGAGGGTGGCCTCGACCGCCGCTACGTCCTGATCGGTGTCGGCGTCCTCGCGGTGCTCTTCCTGGTGCTCTTCTTCGTCGGTGAGCAGGACCAGGACGACGAGCAGCCGGCCGAGGCGGCGACGCACCCGGGTGGCTTCCCGGTCCCGCCGATGCCCGTGGGCGGTGCGGTCCGCGGTGCGGCCCGCACGCTGACCTTCGACTCCCGATCGCCGATCACCGAACCGAGCGCTGCCACCCGCAGCGCAGCCGAGGAGATCTGATGTCCGACTCCACCTCCAAGGGCCTGCGCGAGCAGTTCTGGGACCCGATCGCGGGGTTCGGCGTCACCTTCCGGACCATGTTCAAGAAGGTCGTCACCGAGCAGTACCCCTTCGTGAAGGAGCCGACCGCCCCGCGCTTCCACGGCCGTCACCAGCTCAACCGCTGGCCCGACGGGCTCGAGAAGTGCATCGGGTGCGAGCTCTGCGCCTGGGCCTGCCCGGCCGACGCGATCTACGTCGAGGGTGCGTCGAACGACGACAGCGCCAACGGCGAGGGCCGCTTCAGCCCCGGCGAGCGCTACGGCCGCGTCTACCAGATCAACTACCTGCGCTGCATCCTCTGCGGCCTGTGCATCGAGGCCTGCCCGACGCGCGCCCTCACGATGACCAACGAGTACGAGCTGGCCGACAACAACCGCGCCGACCTGATCTACGAGAAGTCCGACCTGCTCGCGCCGCTGCTGCCCGGCATGGAGCAGCCTCCCCACGCGATGCTGCTCGGCGACGACGAGGGCGCCTACTACCGCGGTGAGTTCTCCGCGCCCGCTCCGGCCGAGAGGACGGGAGACAAGGCATGACCGTCACGTTCTGGATCCTGGCGCCGATCATGACGATCGCCGCCCTCGGCATCCTGTTCGTCCGCAAGGCCGTCCACGCCGCGCTGCTGCTGGCCGTCGTGATGATCAGCCTCGCCATCCTCTACGCGTCGCTCGACGCGCCCTTCCTCTTCGCGGTGCAGATCATCGTCTACACCGGCGCGATCCTGATGCTGTTCCTCTTCGTCCTGATGCTCGTGGGTGTCGACGCGTCCGACTCCGTCGTCGAGACCATCCGCGGTCAGCGCCTGATGGCGATGATCGGCGGGCTGCTGCTCGGCCTGGTCCTGGTGGCCGGTCTCGGCCAGATCTCGCTCGGCACGGCCGTCGGCCTCGACAAGGCCAACGAGGGCGGCAACATCCAGGCGCTCGCCAACCTGATGTTCTCGCGCTACGTCTTCGCCTTCGAGACCACGAGTGCCCTGCTCATCACCGCAGCCGTCGGCGCGATGGTGCTCGCCCACCGCGAGCGGCTCACGCCGAAGTCGACCCAGCCGATGCAGGCCGCGCAGCGGGTCAAGGACTACGCCGAGTCCGGCAAGCACCTCGGTCCGCTGCCTCCACCGGGTGTCTACGCCCGCCACAACGCGGTCGACACCCCGGCCCTGCTGCCCGACGGCACCGCCGCGAAGTCCTCGGTCTCGCGGGTGCTCATCGCGCGTGGCACGATCCGGTCGGCTCCGGCGATGGCAGAGCCGATCGACGAGGTCCAGCGCTCGATCGACGGTGTGCGTGACGAGGAGGCGACGCCGTGAACGACGTGACGCCGTACATCATCTTGTCGTCGATCCTCTTCACGATCGGCTGTGTCGGGGTGCTCACGCGCCGCAACGCGATCGTGGTGTTCATGTGCATCGAGCTGATGCTGAACGCCTCGAACCTCGCGCTGGTCGCCTTCGCCCACCAGCACGGCAACCTCGACGGTCAGATCGCCGCCTTCTTCGTGATGGTGGTGGCCGCGGCCGAGGTCGTCGTCGGGCTCGCGATCATCATGACCATCTTCCGCACCCGTCGCTCGGCCTCGGTCGACGACGCCAGCCTGCTGAAGTACTAGGAGAGCACCCTGATGTTTGCACTCCACGAGGGTGGCGCCATCCCGGTGGTCGACCCGACCTCCGCTGACGGGGTCTTCTCCCTGCTGTGGCTGGTGATCGCGCTGCCGCTCGCCGGCGCCGCGGTCCTGCTCATCGGTGGGAAGTACACCGACAAGTGGGGTCACCTGCTCGGCACCCTGCTGCCGATCGGCTCGTTCGTGATCTCGCTGCTGATGTTCATCAGCGTGACCGGTCGCGACGACACGGACCGCCAGATCAGCCAGCACCTCTACGACTGGATCCAGGTCGGCCACCTCGACGTCGGCATGGACCTGCTCTACGACCCGCTGTCGGCGCTGTTCCTGCTGCTGATCACCGGCGTCGGCTCGCTGATCCACGTCTACTCGATCGGCTACATGGCGCACGACCCGCGCCGGCGCCGCTTCTTCGGCTACCTCAACCTCTTCGTCGCGGCGATGCTGGTGCTGGTCCTGTCGGAGAACTACCTCGGCCTGTTCCTCGGCTGGGAGGGCGTCGGCCTCGCGTCGTACCTGCTGATCGGCTTCTGGCAGCACAAGCCGACCGCGGCCGCGGCGGCCAAGAAGGCCTTCGTGATCAACCGCGTCGGTGACATGGGCCTGTCGCTCGCGATCATGCTCTTCTTCATCACCTTCGGCTCCACCAGCTTCACGGTGATCAGCGCGCACGCCGGCGAGGCGACCGACACGACGCTGACGATCCTCGGCCTGCTGCTCCTGCTCGGCGCGTGCGGCAAGTCCGCGCAGTTCCCGCTGCAGGCCTGGCTGCTCGACGCGATGGAGGGCCCGACCCCGGTGTCGGCGCTCATCCACGCGGCGACGATGGTGACCGCGGGCGTCTACCTGATCGTCCGGTCCAACTTCATCTTCGAGCTCGCGCCCCACGCGCAGACCGTCGTCGTCATCGTCGCGGTGATCTCGATCTTCTGGGGTGCCTGGATCGGCTGTGCGAAGGACGACATCAAGAAGGGTCTGGCCGGTTCCACGATGAGCCAGATCGGCTACATGATGCTCGCCGCCGGGCTGGGCGTCGCGGGCTACGCGTTCGCGATCATGCACCTGCTGATGCACGGCTTCTTCAAGGCCAACATGTTCCTCGGCGCCGGCTCGGTCATGCACGGCATGGACGACGACGTCGACATGCGCCACTACGGCGCGCTGCGCAAGATGATGCCGGTGACGTTCCTGACCTTCGCGATGGGCTACCTCGCGATCATCGGGTTCCCGGGCTTCTCCGGCTTCTGGTCGAAGGACAAGATCATCGAGACCGCGCTCGCCGACAACTGGGTCGTCGGTCTCTGTGCCCTCGCCGGCGCCGGTGTCACCGGCTTCTACATGACCCGGATGATGCTGATGACCTTCTTCACCGAGAAGCGGTGGGAGAAGGACGTGCACCCGCACGAGTCGCCGTCGGTGATGACCGGACCGCTGGTCGTGCTCGCCGCGCTGTCGATCTTCGGTGGAGTGGTGCTGATCAACGACTGGATCGTCGACTTCCTCTCGCCGGTCACCGGGACCGCGCCGCACGAGGATCCGCCGATCCCCGCCATCGCGATCAGCCTGATCGCCGTGCTCGTGGTCGCCGCCGGCGTCGCGATCGCCTGGATGATCTTCGGTCGCCGCGAGGTGCCTCGCGAGGCTCCGCAGGACGTCTCGTTCGTCACCCGCGCGGGACGTGAGGAGGTCTACGGCAACCGCATCAACGACACCCTCGTCGTCAACCCCGGACGCCACGTCGTGGCTGCCTCGCTGGCCGTCGACCACTACGCCGTCGACGGCACGCTCACCGGCGGCCCGGTCGCCATCGGTGCGGTCGCCACGGTCGCGCGACGTGCGCAGAACGGCTTCGTCCGCTCCTATGCCCTGTCCCTCCTCGGCGGCGCCCTCGTGGTCGTCCTCGTCCTCCTGGCGGTGAACGTCGTATGAGTGACATGCCCCTCCTGACCATCCTGTGGGTCGTCCCGTTGGTGGGCGCGCTCCTGGTCCCCTTCCTGCCCAAGTCGTCCGGCTCCGTGCTGGCCAAGCAGGTCGCCCTCGGCTTCTCGCTGCTGACGCTGGTCGTCGGCATCGTGATCGCCACGCAGTACGACGCCGGCGACGGCATGCAGCTCACCGAGACCCACACCTGGATCAAGGCGTTCGGCGTCCACTACGCGCTCGGCGTCGACGGCCTCGGCCTGCTGATGATCCTGCTGACCGTGGCGCTCGTCCCGATCGTCTTCGTGGCGTCCTGGCACGAGGCCGACGACCGCAACCCGGCGGCGTTCTTCGCCTGGGCGCTCGCGCTCGAGGCGTTCGCGCTGATCGTCTTCGCCGCGACCGACGTGTTCCTCTTCTACGTCGTCTTCGAGGCCACGCTGATCCCGGCGTACTTCCTCATCGGCGGCTTCGGTCGCGAGGGCCGCGCGTACGCCGCCCTGAAGTTCCTCATGTACCAGCTCGGCGGCGGCCTGGTGCTCCTCGCGGCCGTGATCGGGCTGTACGTCGTGTCCGCGGACGCCGGCCACGCGTCGTACCTGCTCTCGGACCTCCAGCAGGTCGACATGAGCACCACGGCCGAGCGCTGGATCTTCGTCGGCTTCATGATCGCCTTCGCGGTGAAGGCGCCGCTCTTCCCGCTGCACACCTGGCTCGCCGACACGACCGAGAAGGCGACCCCCGGCACCAGCGTGCTGCTGGTCTGCGTGCTCGACAAGATCGGCACCTTCGGGATGCTGCGCTTCTGCCTCGGTCTCTTCCCGGGCGCCTCGCAGTGGGCGACGCCGGTGGTGATCACGCTCGCGCTGATCTCGATCGTGTACGGCGCGTTCCTCGCGATCGGCCAGGACGACATCCTGCGCCTGATCGGTCTGACGTCGCTGAGCCACTTCGGCTTCATCACGCTCGGCATCTTCGCGCTGACCAGCCAGGGCGGCTCGGGCTCGATCCTCTACATGGTCAACCACGGGGTCGGCACGGCTGCGCTGTTCCTGCTGGCCGGCTTCCTGATCCGTCGCAAGGGCACCTCGAAGATCAGCGAGATCACCGGCGTCGAGAGCACCGCGCCGGTCCTCGCCGGGCTGTTCCTGATCGCGGGCCTGGCGACGCTCGGCCTGCCCGGCCTGAGCCAGTTCGTCTCCGAGATCCTGGTGATGATCGCGGCCTTCGACTACCACTGGTGGGTCGGCGTGGTCGCCGTGACCGGCATCGTGCTGGCCGCGATCTACGTGCTGTGGCTCTACCAGCGCACGATGACCGGTCCGCCCGCTCCCGGTGACGCGGCGATCCCGGATCTCAACCGACGTGAGCTGATCGCGGTCGTGCCGCTGATGGCGGCGCTCGTGCTGTTCGGCTTCTACCCGATGCCGCTGCTCGACGCGGTCAACCCGACCGTCGACTCGCTGCTCCACCACGTCGGCGTGACGGATGATCCGCCCGTCGTCCCTGCCGCTGAGGAAGGCGACAACTGATGGACTTCACCAAGCCCACCATCGAGTACGCCGTCCTGTGGCCGATGCTCGTGATCTTCGGCGTCGCCTGCCTCGGCGTCGTGCTCGAGGCGTTCCTCCCGCGTGAGCGGCGCTTCGTCGCGCAGACCGTCCTCGCCGCGCTCGGCCTGCTGGTCGCGCTCGGCGGCACGATCTACGTCGCGACCGGCCTCGACAAGCTCGGCGGGGGAGTCGCCCGCGGAACGGTCGACGTCGAGGGCACCATCGTCATCGACGGCCCCACGGTCTTCCTCTGGGGCATCATCCTGCTCTTCTCCCTGGGCGGGGTCCTCCTCTTCGCGGAGCGCCGCCTCGAGGGTGGCGTCTCGGCGTTCGCCGGCCAGGCAGCCGCGCTGCCCGGCACCGAGGCCGAGCGCCAGGCCTCGACCCGCGGGCTCGAGCACACCGAGGTCTACCCGCTGATGATGTTCGCGGTCGCGGGCATGATGCTCTTCCCGGCGGCCAACGACCTGCTGACCCTGTTCGTCGCCCTCGAGGTCCTGTCGCTGCCGCTCTACCTGCTCTGCGGCCTGGCCCGTCGTCGCCGCCTGCTGAGCCAGGAAGCCGCGATGAAGTACTTCCTCCTCGGCGCCTTCTCCTCGGCGTTCTTCATCTACGGCGCCGCGCTCGTCTACGGCTTCGCCGGGACGATGTCGTACGCCGGGATCAACGAGGCGGTCCGCGACGACCTCGGCAACCAGACGCTGCTGCTGATCGGCATCGGCATGGTCTCCGTCGGCCTGCTCTTCAAGGTCGGCGCCGCGCCGTTCCACGCGTGGACCCCCGACGTCTACCAGGGTGCGCCCACGCCGGTGACCGCCTTCATGGCGGCCTGCACCAAGATCGCGGCGTTCGGAGCGATCCTGCGGCTCTACTACGTCGCGTTCGGCTCCGAGCGCTGGACCTGGCAGCCGATGCTCTGGGTGATCGCGATCCTGACCATGGTCGTCGGTGCGGTCCTCGCGGTCGTGCAGACCGACATGAAGCGGATGCTCGCCTACTCGTCGATCGCCCACACGGGCTTCCTGCTCACCGGCGTGCTCGGTGTGCAGCAGGCCTCGGACCTCTCCGACGGTCAGGTCACCTCGATGCAGGCGGTCCTCTTCTACCTGACGACGTACGGCTTCGCGATGATCGGCGCCTTCGCCGTCGTCACGCTGGTCCGCGACTCCAGCGGTGAGGCGTCGTCGTTCTCCCGCTGGGCCGGGCTGGGGCGTCGTTCGCCCCTGGTCGCCGGTCTCTTCGCGTTCTTCCTGCTCTCGATGGCCGGCATCCCGCTGACCGCCGGGTTCATCGGCAAGTGGGCGGTCTTCAGCGTCGCGCTGTCCGCCGGCGCCTGGCCCGTGGTGATCTCGGCGATCCTCTGCAGCATCGTCGCCGTCTTCTTCTACGTGCGCGTGATCGTGCTGATGTTCTTCGTCGAGGGTGACCTCGATGGCGAGGTCGCCAGCGTGACGCGGCCGTCGGTCCTGACGTCGGCGACGATCCTGGTCGGGGTCGCTGCGACCCTCGTCCTGGGCGTCGTTCCTGGCCCGGTTCTCACCTTGGCGGCCCATGCTGGACAATTCGTCAGGTGACGACAGGTTCGGCAGGTCTTGCCCTCCCGGTGACGGACGACGCGCTCGCGTCCCGCCTCAATGAGCGGCTGGCCGTCGTCGAGGAGGCGTTGGCCCGTCACGTGCGCAGCCGCGCCGGCTTCGTGACCCAGACCGCGAGCCACCTGATGGAGGCCGGCGGCAAGAGGTTCCGGCCGCTGCTGGTCCTCCTCGCCGCCGAGACCGGCGACCGCGCGGGCTCCGACGAGGTCGTCACCGCCGCCTGCGTCGTCGAGCTCACCCACCTCGCGTCGCTCTACCACGACGACGTGATGGACGAGGCCGACCTGCGCCGCGGCGCCGTCAGCGCCCACTCCATCTGGGGCAACCACGTCGCGATCCTCACCGGCGACTTCCTCTTCTCGAAGTCCTCCGAGCTGACCGCCGAGCTCGGCCCCGACGCGGTCCGGATCCAGGCGAAGACGTTCACTCGTCTCGTCGAGGGCCAGATCCTCGAGACCGTCGCCCCGCAGGAGGGCGAGGACCCCCTCGAGCACTACCTCGATGTCGTCGCCGGCAAGACCGGGTCGCTGATCGCCACGTCCGCGCGCTACGGCGCCCGCTTCGGCGGCGCCAGCCCCGAGGTCGAGGAGGCGCTCACGGCGTACGGCGAGATCGTCGGCTCGGCCTTCCAGCTCTCCGACGACATCCTCGACATCGCCTCCGACTCGGTCGAGTCCGGCAAGACCCCGGGCACCGACCTGCGCGAGGGCGTCCCGACGCTCCCGGTGCTCATGGCCCGCGCCTCGACCGACCCCGCCGACGCGCGGCTCCACGAGCTCCTCGACGGCGACCTGGACGACGACGAGCTGCACGCCGAAGCGCTCGACCTGCTCCGCAAGCACCCGTCCCTTGACGAGGCCCGCGCCTACGTCATCGGTCAGGCGCAGGAGGCGAAGCGGCACCTCGCCGCCGTCCCCGAGGGCCCGGTCCGCGACGCCCTCGAGGCGTTCGCCGACATCGTCGCCACCCGGTCTGCCTAGGCCGCGGTCGTCGCCTCGACGGTGAGGCGCAGCTGCGAGCGGCGGTGGCTGATCGCCTCGACGGTGAAGATCGCCAGCGCGATCCAGACCAGGACGAACCCGGCCCAGCGGCCGGCGGGCATGTCCTCGTGGAAGTAGAGGACGCCGAGAGCGAACTGCAGGATGGGCGCGAGGTACTGGAGGAGCCCCAGCGACACCATCGACACCCGGGTGGCCGCCGCCCCGAAGCAGATCAGCGGCACGGCGGTGATGATGCCGGTGGTCATGAAGAGCAGCGTGTGGCCGGTCCCGTGGTGGGCGAAGCTCGATCCGCCCGTGGCGCCCAGCCAGGCGAGGTAGCCGACGGCGAACGGCGCGATGACGGCCGTCTCGTAGGCGAGGCTCTCGGTCGCGCCGACGTTCGCGGTCTTCTTGCAGAGCCCGTAGCTGCCGAAGCTGAAGGCCAGCACGAGGGCAACGTACGGCAGCCGCCCGTAGTCGAGGGTCAGCACGACCACCGCGGTGGTCGCGATGCCCATCGCGACCCACTGCATGGCCCGGAGCCGCTCGTGGAGGATCACCACGCCCATCAGCACGGTCACCAGCGGGTTGATGAAGTAGCCGAGCGACGTCTCGACGACGCGGCCGTTGTTGACGCCCCAGATGTAGACGGCCCAGTTGACGCTGATGACCGCAGCGGCGACGGTCAGCAGCAGCCGGACCCGCGGGGTGCGGACGATGTCGCGCAGCTGCGGGGTGCGCCGCAGGGCGAGGATGACGACGCCCATGGTCAGGCAGGACCACAGCACCCGGTGGGCGAGGATCTCGAGGGCGCCGGCCGGCTCCAGCAACGGCCAGTAGAGCGGGAAGGCGCCCCACATGACGTAGGCGGCGACCCCGAAGAGCAGGCCGCGGCGCTGATCAAGCACGGACAGTCACCGGCCCAGCATAAGAGGGCGTACGAAAACCTCTAGACCGCAGGTTAGGCATGAGCGCGCCGCGGGTAGAACGCAGTCGGACTGAGAATGGCCGGAATTGGTCCCCGCGCTCGGGCGGGGACACTTCCAGTCCTCAGGTCACACCACTGTCCAGGTGTCGCCACCGCCGATGAGCTTGGCCAGCCGATCGCTCGGGTCGCCGGGGGCGGCCTGCTGCGCCGAGGCGATCTGGCCGCGCGCACCGTCGTCGTACGTCGGGCGCTCGACCTGGCGGAAGATGCCGATCGGCGACTGGTTGAGGTAGCCGGAGTCGGTCAGCCGCGAGATCGCGAACGCCGTGGTCGGGTCGGCGTTGTAGGCGTCGTGGACCATGATCGCGTCCGCACCGACGTCGGCCACCAGCGCGACCTTGACGCCGCCGGTCTCGGTGTCGCGGACCAGGCCCTTGGAGCCGTTGCCGAACAGGATCGGCTCGCCGTGGACGAGCGGGATGATCGCGTCGGCCTTGGTGTCGGCGTTCTTGATCGCGTCGAACGCGCCGTCGTTGAAGATCGGGCAGTTCTGGTAGATCTCGACGAACGACGTGCCGCGGTGGGCGGCGGCCGCGGACAGCACCGAGGTGAGGTGCTTGCGGTCGGAGTCGATGGTGCGGGCCACGAAGGATCCCTCGGCGCCGAGCGCGAGCGAGACCGGGTTGAACGGGTGGTCCAGCGAGCCCATCGGGGTCGACTTGGTGATCTTGCCGGCCTCGGACGTGGGGGAGTACTGCCCCTTGGTCAGTCCGTAGATCCGGTTGTTGAAGAGCAGGATCGTCATGTTCACGTTGCGGCGCAGCGCGTGGATCAGGTGGTTGCCACCGATCGAGAGCGCGTCGCCGTCGCCGGTGACCACCCAGACCGAGAGGTCCTCGCGGGCGGTGGCGATGCCGGTCGCGATCGACGGCGCGCGGCCGTGGATCGAGTGCATGCCGTAGGTGTCGAGGTAGTAGGGGAACCGCGACGAGCAGCCGATGCCGGAGACGAAGACGATGTTCTCGCGGCGCAGGCCCAGCTCGGGCAGGAAGCCCTGGACGGCCTTCAGCACGGCGTAGTCGCCGCAGCCGGGGCACCAGCGGACCTCCTGGTCGGAGGTGTACTCCTTGCCGGTCTGCGGCTCGTCGTTGGTCGGGACCAGCTCGACACCGGAGCGCAGGCCGGGGAAGGGGAGGTTCTCGGTCGCAGTCACTTGGTTACCTCCTGCGGGGTGAGGTCGACGGTGATGCCCTCGGCCTCGGCGACGAGGCCGCCGATGGCCTCGGCCAGGGCCGCTGCCTTGATGGGCATCCCGTTGACCTGGTTGTAGCCGATCGCGTCGACGAGGTACTTGCCGCGCAGCAGCAGGCTGAGCTGGCCGAGGTTCATCTCGGGGCAGAGCACCTTGTCGTAGCGCTTGAGGATGTCGCCGAGATCCTTCGGGAAGGGGTTGAGGTGGCGCAGGTGCACCTGGGCGACGTGGTAGCCGGCCTTGCGGACCCGGCGGCAGCCGGCGCCGATCGGGCCGTACGTCGAGCCCCAGCCGATCACGAGCACCTTCGCCTCGCCTGACGGGTCGTCGACCACGAGCGGCGGCAGGGACTCGGCGATGCGGTCCACCTTGGCCTGGCGGGTGCGGACCATGAAGTCGTGGTTGGCCGGGTCGTAGGAGATGTTGCCGTGGCCCTCGCCCTTCTCGAGCCCGCCGATGCGGTGCTCGAGGCCGGGCGTGCCGGGCACGGCCCACGGGCGCGCGAGGGTCTCCTCGTCGCGCAGGTAGGGCCAGTACTCCTCGGACTCGGTGCCGTCCTTGGCCACGACCGTCTTGTTGCGCTCGGTGGCGAAGTTCGGGTCGATGACCGGGAGGTCGGCGAGCTCGGGGATCCGCCACGGCTCGGAGCCGTTGGCGAGGTAGCCGTCGGAGAGCAGCATCACGGGGGTGCGGTAGGTGACCGCGATCCGGGCGGCCTCGATCGCGGCGTCGAAGCAGTCGCCGGGCGACTGCGGGGCGACGATCGGGACCGGCGCCTCGCCGTTGCGCCCGAACATGGCCTGGAGCAGGTCGGCCTGCTCGGTCTTGGTCGGCAGACCGGTCGAGGGACCGCCGCGCTGGACGTCGACGACGATCAGCGGCAGCTCGGTCATCACGGCCAGGCCGATCGCCTCGGACTTGAGCGCGATGCCCGGGCCGGAGGTCGTGGTGACCCCGAGCGAGCCGGCGAACGACGCGCCGATCGCGGCACCGACGCCCGCGATCTCGTCCTCGGCCTGCAGGGTCGTGATGCCGAACGCCTTGTGCTTGCTGAGCTCGTGGAGGATGTCGGACGCCGGCGTGATCGGGTAGGACCCCAGGAACACCGGGAGCCCGGACTGCACGCCGGCGGCGACCAGGCCGTAGGAGAGAGCCAGGTTGCCGGTGATGTTGCGGTAGGTGCCCGCGGACATCGGGGCCGGCTTGATCTCGTACTGGACCACGAAGGTCTCGGTCGTCTCGCCGAAGTTCCAGCCGGCCTTGAACGCCGTGATGTTGGCGTCGCGGATGTCGGCGACCTTGGCGAAGCGCTTCTCGAGGAACGCGATGGTCGACTCGATGGGGCGGCCGTACATCCAGGACAGCAGGCCCAGCGCGAACATGTTCTTCGCGCGGGCGGCGTCCTTGCGGGACAGGCCGAACTCCTTGACCGCCTCGACGGTCATCCCGGTCAGGTCGACCGGCTGCACCGAGAACTCGCCGAGCGGGTCGTTGACCTCACCCAGGGTGTCGAGCGGGTTGGTCTCGTAGCCGGCCTTGGTGAGGTTGCGACCGGTGAAGTCGTGGGTGTCGACGATGATCGTCGCGCCCTTGGGCAAGTCGCCCAGGTTGGCCTTGAGCGCAGCAGGGTTCATCGCGACCAGCACGTCCGGGGCGTCGCCCGCGGTGAGGATGTCGTGGTCGGCGAAGTGGACCTGGAACGACGAGACGCCCGGCAGCGTGCCCTGAGGGGCCCGGATCTCGGCGGGGAAGTTGGGCAGCGTCACCAGGTCGTTGCCGAACACGGCCGACTCCTGCGTGAACCGGTCCCCGGTCAGCTGCATGCCGTCACCGGAGTCGCCCGCGAACCGGATGATCACCCGATCGAGCTGCTTGACCTGCTTGGACACCTGGGGCCCACTTCCCTCGTTGCTCTGCTGCTCTGCGGTGCACGCACCGACCCGGGAGCCGGCACGCGCCGATCGTACCGGGAGTATCACCAAAACTGGAACACGTTCCAGTTCGTCGCCCGAGCGACCGGCACGGCTGTCCACGATAGTCGGGCCCCGCGCCGCGCCGTACGCATCTCCCCTGATGGATCGTGATCCATCGCACATCATATATTTCTCGTTTTCAATGACCTCAATGCCAGTATCTCTGAGTAAGTCCACTACTCTGCTCGTCATTCACTAGAAACGGCCCCGGGTGCGGGGACTGACGAAAGAGATGGCGATGAACAAGACGATCAAGGTTGCGGGGGCCCTCGCGGTCGCCGGGGTGCTGGCCTTGACGGGGTGCTCCAGCGATTCGTCCGACAGCAAGGCAGTCAACGTTGTCGGTTACTCCGTTCTTCAGCAGGCCAACGAGGGCGTCATCGACGCCTTCAACGACACCGACGCCGGCAAGGGCGTCGACATCAAGGGTTCGTACGGCGCGTCCGGCGACCAGAGTCGCGCGGTTGCCGCCGGCCAGGACGCAGACGAGGTCCACCTGTCCCTCGAGCCCGACGTCACCCGGCTGGTGGACGAAGGCCTGGTCTCAAAGGACTGGAAGGACAACGACACCGAGGGCATCTGCACGCAGTCGATCGTGGTGATCGTCGTGAAGAGCGGCAACCCCGACAACATCCAGACCTGGGCCGACCTGGCCAAGCCGGGCGTCGGCATCGTCACCCCCAACCCCGCGTCCTCCGGCTCGGCGAAGTGGAACCTCCTCGCGGCGTACGGCTCGGTCCTCGCCGGCGGCGGCTCCCCTGACGACGCCGCCGCCTACATGAAGAAGTTCTTCGCCAACGTCGTCGCGCTGCCCGACAGCGGCCGCGACGCCACCACCGCCTTCACCGGCGGCACCGGCGACGTCCTGCTCTCCTACGAGAACGAGGCGATCCTGGCCCGTCAGAGCGGCACGGACTTCGACTACGTCATCCCCGACACGAGCCTCCTCATCCAGAACCCCTGCGCCCTGACGACCGACGCGTCGAAGGACGCCCAGGCGTTCATGGACTTCCAGAAGTCCGAGGCCGGCCAGAAGCTGTACGCCGAGACCGGCTACCGCCCGCTCATGGACGTCGGCGACGTCGAGGTCAAGGGCGCCAACGACGAGAGCGACCCGTTCCCGGAGCCGGCCACCCTGCAGACCATCGACGACGACTTCGGTGGTTGGGGCGAGGCCAACGACAAGTACTTCGGTGACGGCGAGGACGGCGCACCGATGGGCATCCTCACTCAGCTCCAGGCCGACGCAGGCCAGTAATGGCGACAGCTACCGCAACGGTGGCGGGCCGGTCGACGCGCAAGCGTCGGCCGGCAACGTCTGGTTCTACTCTGACTGCTGCGTCGGGCCTCGGGCTCGGCGTCGCCATGATCTGGTTCAGCCTGCTGGTCCTGATCCCCCTGTCCGCCATCGTGGTCAAGGCCACCGGTGGCGGCTGGTCCACGTTCGAGTCCGTCCTCACGAACGAGAACACCCGGGCTGCGCTGCAGCTCACCGTGGTGTCCTCGCTGATCATCACCGCGATCAACATGGTGATGGGCACCGTGATCGCCTGGGTGCTGGTCCGTGACCGGTTCCCCGGCAAGGCGGTCCTCGACCTGGTCATCGACATCCCGTTCGCGATGCCCACGATCGTCGCCGGCCTGACCCTGCTGTCGCTCTACGGTCCCGAGAGCCCGATCGGCGTCGAGATCAACGGCACCCGGTGGTCCGTGCTGCTCGCGATCGCGTTCGTCACGCTGCCGTTCGTCGTGCGCACGGTGCAGCCGGTGCTCGAGGAGCTGGACACCGACGTCGAGGACGCGGCAGCGTCCCTCGGCGCCAACCGCTTCACGACGTTCCGCCGCGTGGTGCTCCCGTCGCTGGTTCCGGCGATCTTCGCCGGCGCGGCGCTGTCGTTCGCTCGCGGCATCAGCGAGTACGGCGCGCTCGTCCTGATCAGCGGCAACCTGCCCCGCAAGACCGAGGTCGTCTCGGTGCGGCTGTTCTCGTTCCTCGAGGGCGGCAACACCCAGTCGGCCGCCGCGGTCGCCACGATCATGCTCCTGGTGGCGCTCATCGCGATCGTGACGCTCGACATCATCCAGCGAAGGGTGGCGCGTCGTGGCTAGCTCGCAGAGCAGTGCCGTGGGCAACCAGTCCCAGGTCGTGAAGTGGGTGCTGCGGATCGTCGTGGTCGGCTACCTCCTCATGCTGGTGATCTGGCCGACGGCGTACGTCGTCAAGCACACGTTCGCGGACGGCTTCACCGGGATCCACGAGGCTCTCTCCGACCCCGACGTCATCCACGCGCTCAAGCTGACCGCCGAGATCGCGGTCATCTCCGTCATCATCAACACCGTCTTCGGTGTCGGCATGTCGCTCCTGCTGGTGCGCCACACCTTCATCGGCCGACGGGCGCTCTCGGTGCTGATCGACCTCCCGCTGTCTGTTTCGCCGGTCGTCGTCGGTCTCGCGCTGGTGCTGGTCTACAACGGCCGCTTCGGGTGGTTCGGGCCTTGGCTCGAGGACAACGGGCTGCAGGTCATCTTCGCCAAGCCCGGCATGATCATGGCGACCTGCTTCGTGATCCTGCCGCTGGTCATCCGCGAGATCGTGCCGGTGCTCGAGGAGCTCGGCGACGACCAGGAACAGGCTGCGCGCAGCCTGGGCGCCAACGGCCGCCAGACCTTCTGGCGGATCACCCTGCCCGGCATCAAGTGGGCGGTCGTCTACGGCGTAGTGCTGAGCCTCGCCCGTGCCCTGGGTGAGTTCGGAGCCGTCAAGGTCGTCGCCGGCAACGTCGGCGGCGAGACCCAGGTGGCCACCGTCCTCGTCCAGCAGAAGTACCAGAACTTCGAGCAGGACACGGCGTACTCCGTGGCATTCATGCTGGTCTTCGCGGCCGTGCTGTGCCTCATCGTCGTCGCCCTGCTGCGTCCCAAGGAGCACAAGTCGTGAGTATCGAGATCAAGGGTGTCAACAAGAAGTTCGGAGACTTCGTCGCGCTCGACGACGTCAACGTGTCGCTGCCCACCGGCCAGCTGACCGCCCTCCTCGGGCCGTCGGGTGGCGGCAAGTCCACGCTCCTGCGGATCATCGCCGGGCTGGACAGCGCCGACTCCGGCACGATCACCATCGAGGGGACCAACGCCACGGCGCTGCCCCCGCAGAAGCGCAACGTCGGCTTCGTCTTCCAGCACTACGCCGTCTTCAAGCACATGACGGTCGCGAAGAACGTCGCCTTCGGCCTGGAGATCCGCAAGCGTCCGAAGGCGGAGATCGCCGAGAAGGTCGACGAGCTGCTCAAGCTGGTCCACCTGTCGCAGTTCGCCCACCGGCTGCCCTCGCAGCTCTCGGGTGGTCAGCGTCAGCGGATGGCGCTCGCGCGTGCGCTCGCCGTCGAGCCGACGGTGCTGCTGCTCGACGAGCCGTTCGGTGCCCTGGACGCGAAGGTCCGCAAGGAGCTGCGTGACTGGCTGCGTCGGCTGCACGACGAGGTGCACGTGACGACCGTCTTCGTGACCCACGACCAGGAGGAGGCCCTCGAGGTCGCCGACGAGATCGTGGTGATCAACGAGGGTCGCGTCGAGCAGGTCGGCACGCCCGACCAGCTCTACGACGAGCCGGCCAACGACTTCGTCATGGGCTTCCTCGGGGAGATCACCACGTTGAACGGCGCGATGGTGCGCCCGCACGACGTGCACATCTCGCTCACGCCCCAGCTCGCGGGCGCGGCCGAGGGCACCGTCCACCGGCTGCTCCGGGTCGGCTTCGAGGTCCGCGCCACGGTGCTGACCGACGACGGCGAGGAGGTGACCGTGGTCCTCACCCGGACGCACGCTCGCCAGCTCGGCCTCGAGACCGACTCCCGCGTGTGGATCACGGCGGCGTCCGGCGCCCTGACCATGCCGTCGTCGAGGGCCGCAGCGATCTGATCGACCACGCGCGGAGGGGTCAGGACGTCTCGAAGCGGCGTCCGTACAACCGCAGACGCCGGGCGAGCGTGGCGACACGCTCGCCCGGCGTCACGAGCCGGGTGCCACCGGGCAGCGCGGCCGGAAGGTCGGCACGTTGGACCAGCTCCGTGCTGATGGCCGGCTTCCCGGAGCCGAGGCGCTGCCACCGCGCCATGATCGTGGCTTCGTGAGCGCCGGCCGTCGACACCCAGTTGGCGACGCCGGGATCAGTCGGTGACACGACGAACGTGTAGGTGCCGTCGCGGTCCGGGCTGGCCTGTCGGCCGTTGAGGCTGGACTGGTGACGCCCGGGGTCGACGCCCACCATCCAGGGGTCGGTGACGGGTAGCGTCACGTAGTCGGCCCCGGCGGGATCGAGGCGGACGACCAAGGCCTGGTCGTCGCTCAGCTCGACGTGGCCGAACGAGTTCGCCTGACTGACCAGAGCGCCCGGGGTGATGCCCGGGGTGCTCATCGTGTTGGCGGGGTTGCTCATCGTCTTGTAGCCGAGCAGGGCGCCGCCGAAGACCGCTCCGCCCCGCACCAGCAGGGCCCGCGTCTGCTCCACGATCTCCTCGTCGCTGCGCGCCGGCGGCGCAACCGGTCCGGCGGTGCGGCGTACCCACAGGTGGTCCGGGCGCTGACCGGCCCAGTTCGCCGTGATGCTGCGGACGAAGAGCTGCTTGGCATCGGACGTCGTCTGCAGGTGGTGGGAGCGGCCCTTGGCGGTGCGGGGGCCGATGGTGAGGCGGTACGACGGGCGACGCCTGGATCGCAGCGTCTGACCGTCGACGTAGCCGACCGTCGTCTGGGTGATCAGGTCGTTGACCAACGAGAACGCCAGGTCGGCGGTGCCCTGGCCGCGCAGCTGACCGACGACCTCGTACGTCGAGTCCGGGTCGATCGGGATCGTGCGATAGAACGTGTCGGGGTTGTCGTAGGCCCAGCGGCTCCCGGGCAGGTCGAGGCCACCCCACGAGTGCTCGGCGGCGCCGAGCCAGTAGGTCGCTGGGCGGAACGGGTCGTCATTGAGGGCGGTGAGCAGCATCCCGACGGCGAGCTCGGCGATCGCGTTGTCGAGGCGGGCGAGCGCCTCGTCCGAGACGACGGGACCGTGTCCGGCCACGTAGGACGCACGTGCGGTGGCCATCGCGTCGGCGAGGTCGGCGCTCTGCCACAGGCGCAGGGCCCGGGCGTCGAGCCGGCGCTGCGGCACTGTGAAGAGTGGGTTGTCGTCGCTGGTCGCCGCTGCGGCGGGTGCGACGAGGGCTCGACCGCCCACGGTGGCGGCAGCTGCGAGACCGAGCACGGTCCGTCGTCCGGCGTACGTCATGGGGTAATGGAACACGTTCTAGCGAACGTTCGCGGCCGATCCCCGGATCAGGGGCCGGACCGACGCGAAGAACCGACGCGCGTCGTCGGCCTCGGTCCGCCACTGGCGCGGGTGCGCCGTCCAGGTGACCCACATTCCGTGGGTGGCCACGGTGACCGCCCGCCAGGTGCCGGCCGGTGCGCCGTACTCGCCTGCCTTCTCGCGGGTCAGCACCCACGTCAGCCGACCGGGCTCGTACTGCACCCGGCTGACGTGCTCGGAGTGACGCAGCCGCTCCGCCCGCTGGGCGAGCGCGCCGGCCGGTCGGCGTTCGATCTCGGCGTACCTGTGCAACGAGGCCCGGCCCGGGCGCAGGTAGAGGTGGCACCGGTCGGCGTAGAAGTCGATCGACTCGGTCTGCGGGACCGGCGGCCGGAAGGTCACGGTCCGGCCCCGCGAGGTGCAGGTGCTCTCGTCGCTGCGCACCAGCCCGATGCTCCGCTGCACGGCGCGCCGGGTGGCGGCGTCCGGACCCTTCTGGTGCGGCGTCGTCCAGCTGAGGCGTACGCCGCGGGCCTGGACGTCCCACACGTCGAGGTCCTGGCCGTCGCAGTAGCAGTAGTAGGTCAACCGCTCGCCGCGGTGACGCCCGAAGACCGGCACGTCGTCGGTGTACGAGATGTCGCTGACGGAGTCGTCGCCGCCCTCGTCCTCGAACGGGTCGACCTGCCGCTCCTTGACCTTGAGCAGGGACGACATCGGCCCGACCGAGACGCTCAGGTCACGCCCGAACCCGGGGCCGCTGAACCCGCAGCCCGACCCGCCGCGCGAGGTCGAGAAGTAGCCGGGAGGGACGCTCACTCGCACGGCCAGGCCGGTGTTCCTCGGCGTACGCCGCAGGTCGGAGCACCGCGTGAACGTGTAGCCGCCCGGGACCTCGGTCGACGCAGCCCGGAACGGCGCTGGAGGCGGAGTGGGGATGCCCGTCGTCGGGGTCGGGTCCGAGGTGGGGTCCGTGCTGCTGCGGCCGCTCGAGCACCCCGCGGCCGCGAGTGCGACCACGAGGAACAGGGCGGCGACGCGGGTCACCGGTAGTTGGTGAACTGCACCGCGAACTCGTAGTCCTGCTGCTTCACGAGGGCCTGCACGGCCTGGAGGTCGTCGCGCTTCTTCGAGGAGATGCGCAGCTCGTCGCCCTGGATCTGTGCCTTGACGCCCTTGGGGCCCTCGTCACGGATGAGCTTGGAGATCTTCTTGGCGTCCTCGGAGGTGATGCCCTCCTTGAGCGCGATCCCGATCTTCGACACCTGGCCCGACTGACGCGGCTCCGAGGCGTCGAGGATCTTGAGGCTCTGCTGGCGCTTGATCAGCTTGTCCTTGAAGACGTCGAGGACGGCCGTCGCGCGGTCGTCGGCGGACGCGGAGATCTCGATCGCGTCGTCGCCCTGCCAGGTGATCGTGGCTCCGGTGCCCTTGAAGTCGAACCGCGTGGCGATCTCGCGAGCGGTCTGACCGAGGGCGTTGTCGACCTCCTGCCGGTCGATCTTGCTGACGATGTCGAACGACGAGTCGGCCATCTTCACTCCTCCGTCTGCGGCACCCCGGAAGGGGTGCGGTGGTTTTCGTGTGCCGCGAGGGCTGCGCTATTCTTTCGCCTTGTTGTCTCCGGGCCAAACGGCACGGGGCGACACATCCCGGCAGATTGCCCGAGCGGCCAATGGGAGCGGACTGTAAATCCGTCGGCGTAGCCTTCGAAGGTTCGAATCCTTCATCTGCCACACGGGACAGAAGGCCCCGCACAGCGTGCTGTGCGGGGCCTTCTGCGTTGCGGTCGCGGTGGTCGGTCGCTACTCGGTGACCTTCAGGTCGGTGAAGCTGCCCGTCGAGGCGACCGGCAGGCTCAGCACGCCCGGGTGGTCGCCGGGGGCGCCGATGGTGACGGAGACGTCGGGGTTGGGCAGCGAGTAGGCACTGTCGCTGCCCGCGATCACGAGCCGGATGGTGTGCCCGGCCGGGAACCGGTAGGCGATGCCGGGCAGCTTGACCGTGACGTCCTGCCCCGCGTCCGAGGTCGGGAAGCGGGCCGCCGAGACCAGACGGTCGGGCAGGGTGACGGTGCCGTCCGGGGCGATGTCCTCGATGCGGAAGAAGAGGCCCAGCGTTCCGTCCGGTCCGGCCGTCAGCTCCTTGGACGGAGCCGCGACGTGGACCGTGACCGACGGGACGCCCACGACGTCCAGGTCGTCGCTCAGCGGTGGGGTCTCGTACGACGCGTAGGTGCCGTCGGGGTCGGAGACGTCGACGCTGTTCATGCCCTGCGTGCCGGCCCGGATGCTGACGAGCTGCGTCACCGAGGTGGGGGCCCCGGCGGCCGGGGTGGTGAACGACCGGGTGCCGGACAGGTCGAAGGTCTGCTCGCCGGTGAGCGGGTAGGAGTCGGTGCTCGCGAACGGCTGGTCGGTCGCGGCCATCCACGGACGGTAGAAGCTGAAGTTGAGCGCCGGCGCCGGCCCCTCGCCCTTGAGGTAGTAGCGGAACCAGTTGTCGTTGATCTCGGTGAGGGCAGGGCCCTCGGCCGCCGAGTCGCCGGAGCCCGAGTGGCCCCACGACTGCCACACCATCCGGACCGGGGTCTGCTGCGCGCGCAGCGCGGAGTAGGTCGCGACCGCTTCCTGGAGGTTGAAGAGGGAGTCGTTCTCGCCCTGCTCGAGGAGCACGGGGGCCCGGAGATGCGGCATCCGCGACGAGATCGAGTTGGTGCGGAACTGGGCCAGGGTCGCGGCGTCGGGATAGCCGTCGGTGACGAGCTGGTCGTGCAACGAGCACATGAGCTGGTCGTAGTTGGGGCAGGTGCTCGGCGGCAACGGCTCGGTGCGGGTCGAGGTCGTGCCGGCGAACCACAGCAGGTTCAGCCAACCGGCCAGGGAGCCGAACGTGCTCGACGGGTGCTCGTTCGCCTTGGTGATGCCGGGAGTCGTGTACTGCAGCGAGGTGCCGGACAGCGTGGCGTTGTTGGGCGCCAGGCTGTAGGCCAGGTTGTTCCACGTGATGATGGGGATGATCGCGTCGATCCGCGGGTCGACCGCTGCGCCGGCGAGCTGCGCGCCCCCGCCGTACGAGCCGCCGATCATGCCGACCACCGGGTCGTGGTCGTAGGTCTTGCCGTTCTGGGCGTGGGCGTTGCGCCGGACGTAGTCGACCGTGGTGCCATCCGTGGCCGCGGAGCCGCCGCCGAGGAAGGTGACCAGCTGCTTGGCTGCCCGGCCGTCCCACGCGAAGGAGTCGAGCTCGATCCGACAGCTGGACCCGCCGAAGCCGAGACCGGAGTAGGAGAGCACCACGTAGCCCTGCTCGACGAGGTGCTGGGCGGTCGACGCCTGGTCGTCCTTCGAGCCGCCGAACCCGTTGGTGGTCAGCACGGCCGGGGCGCGGTGCTTCTTGTCCACACCGTGGGGGCGGTAGAGGTCGAACACGACGTCGCACACCTGCGACGGCCGAGGTCCGACGTGCACCTTCAGGTGCAGGGTCTTCTTCGTGTACGCCGCGGTCGCAGGGGCGCCGGCATCGGCTGACGGCGCGAGGGCGGCCAGGGTGCCGACGAGGGTCACGGCAACGAGCGCGCCGAGGACGCGACGGGCGTAGGTCATGCGGGATCTCGCTTCTGGCTAGTGACAGTCGGGATGACAGATCCCGCCGCGAGAGCGTACCTCTCAGACCAGGTCGCGCACCCGGGCCACCAGGGAGTCCTTGACGGCCTGGGTAACGGCGGCGTCGACCTGGTCGTTCAGCTCGTCCTGGTCGTCGATGTCGGTGAGGAGCGCCCGGATGTCGAGGCCGTCGATCGAGCGGGTGAGGACGTCGTCGGTCTTGAGGGCGGCGTCGATCACGGAGTCGGGGAGTGCGCGGATGACGGTCTTCACGAAGTCAGGGAGGTCCGCGGAGTCGAGGGCCTCGTCGACGAGGGCCGAGGCAGGCGGGAGGGTCCCGTCGGCGGCCATCTCGTCCACCGCCTGGAGCAGTCCCTGGTGCAGCGCGTCGATCTGGGCGTCGGTCGGGGTGCCCGTCTGGGCGAGCTCGAGGGTGAGCGCCTCGCGGCTGACGCCCAGGGTGCAGCCTGCGTTGTCGAGACCGAGCAGGACCAGGCGCTCGGTGAGGCCGTCGATGCCGTCGGACTGCGACGTGACGGTGCGGGCGGCACACGGATCGGCCGGCTGGAGCGGCTCGAACGAGCCACCGCCGTACGCGACCTGGACGCCGAGCACCGCGCCGACGAGGACCAGCGCGGCCGCCGGCAGGCTGGCGGCGCGCAGGCGGCTCACGTGGTCTCCCGGCGGCGCGGCACGACCACGGTGAGGAGCGCGAGGAGCGCGAGGCCGGCGCCGACGAGGAACGAGTCGCGGAAGGCGAACGTGGCCGCCCGCTCCAGCTGGTCGTCGAGGTCCTTCTCGAGCTGGGCCGCAGCGGGCTCGGCCTCGGGTGCGAAGTCGGTCGAGGCGAAGGCGTGGTGCAGGTCCGGCACCTGGCCCTGTTGCGCCGTCAGCTCGCCGCCGAGCGACTGGGCCAGGGCGACCTTGTCCTGCGCGGTCAGCGGGGCGTCGAGCACCAGCGCGGTGATCGCCTCCTGCGCCGGCACCTGGGCGTCCTGGAGGTCGGCCGTGAAGATCGGCGTCAGGATCGCGAGCCCGACCACCACGCCCAGGTGGCGTGCGCTGATCGTCCAGCTCGCGTGCTCGACGCGCGGGATGCGCAGGTGCATCGCCTGGGCGGTGAGCCGGTCGACCGTGAGGCCGAGCCCGAGACCGATCAGCGCCTGGGGCGCGATCGTCCAGACCAGGTCGGCCGACGGGAGGAGCCCGAGAGCAGCCAGCCCGCCCGCGATGAGGAAGCAGCCGACGGCCACCTCCACCTCGTCGGACGGCGTGAAGAGACGGGCGAACGGTCGCGCGGCGAGAGCTGCCAGAGGTACGACGGACACCGTGATCGCCGCGGTCGCCGGGGACTGCCGCCAGCCGTCGACCAGGAGCAGGACCAGCAGGAACAGTGCGGCGGTCAGCGCGGCCGACAGCAGGGCGAGGGTCAGGTTGGGCCGCAGTGCCGGACGGTGCCTGGCTGCCGTCGGAGCCGGTGGCGGACCGGCACGCACGAGGAGCGCCGCGGGCACCGCCAGCACGGCGATCGGCACCTGGACGACGAAGATCGCCTGCCACGAGAACGCCTCGGTCAGCAGGCCGCCCGCGACCGGTCCGGTCGCCGTGCCGACCACGCCGGCCGCGATCCAGGTGGTGATCCCGCGACGCTCGCCGTACACCGCGACCAGGAGCTCGAGGCAACCGACGAGCGTCAGTGCTCCGCCCACGGCCTGGAGGCAGCGGGCCCCGATCAGCACCTCGATCGACTGGGCCACCGCACACCAGGCGGAGGACCCGGCGAACACGGCGATGCCCACCGCGCTGACGATGCGGGGGTCGGTGCGGGCGAAGCCCACGGCGGTCGGGACGGAGACGAGACCGAGCACGAGGTTGAAGGAGATCAGCACCCAGGCGACCTGCGCGACCGTCGTGTCGAGGTGGACCAGGATGTCGGGGAGCGCGAGCGTCACCACGGCGGAGTCCGCGAGCACCATCGCCACGGTGACCGTCAGGAGCAGAGCCGCGGCACGACGCACGCCGTCATCCTTGCAGGGTCAGGGTGCCTACAGACGGATGAGCACGTCGCGGGTGAGCTCGGCGATCGACGCGTAGCCGTTGAGTCCCATCGTCAGGTCGGCCTCGGCGAGCAGGCAGGAGAGGACGAACTCGATGCCGGCGGTGCCGCCGAGCACCGCGCCGTAGCCGTACGGGCGGCCGATGCCGACGGCGGTCGCGCCGAGCGCGAGCGCCTTCACCACGTCGGCGCCGGAGCGCACGCCCGAGTCGAAGAGCACCGGCATCCCCTCGGCCGCGTCGACGACGGCCGGCAGCAGCTCGAGCGCCGGAGCGGACGCCGCCTGGCGGCCGCCGTGGTTGGAGCAGTAGATGCCGTCGACGCCCGAGTCCTTGGCGCGGCGTACGTCGTCGGGGTGGCAGATGCCCTTGAGCAGCAGCGGCAGGTCGGTCAGCTCGCGCAGCCACGCGAGGTCGTCCCACGTGAGGCTGGGGTTGCCGAACGTGAACGCCCACTGGATCGCGGCCGCCCCCGGGTCCTCCTCCGGGGACACGGCGAGCTTGGACCGGAAGACCGGGTCGGAGAAGTAGTTGGCGAGGCAGTAGCCACGCAGCTGCGGGAAGGTCGCGTGCTGCAGGTCGCGGGGGCGGTAGCCCAGCGTCCAGGTGTCGAGGGTGACCACGATCCCCTGGAAGCCGGCGACCTCGGCGCGACGGACGAAGCTCTCGGCCAGCTCGCGGTCGTTGGGGGTGTAGAGCTGGAAGAAGCCGGGGGTGTCGCCGAGCGCCGCGGCAACGTCCTCCATCGGGTCCTGCATCAGCGTCGACGCGACCATCGGGATGCCGGACGCGGCCGCCGCAGCCGCGGTCGCGACGTCGCCGTGCTCGTCGTCGGTCATCACGCCGAGCACGCCGATCGGCGCCAGGAAGATCGGTGCGGCGTACGTGTGGCCGAACAGCTCGACGGACAGGTCGCGCTCGGCAGCACCGGACAGCATCCGCGGCAGGATGCCCCACCGCTCGAACGCCGCGACGTTGGCCCGCTGGGTGTGCTCGTCACCGGCGCCGCCGGAGACGTAGTCCCAGAGCCGGTGCTCCATCTTCCGCTGGGCCGCGGTCTCGAGGCCCGCGAAGGTGAGCGGGTACGGCGGGAGGTCGCCGCCGAGGCCTGCGAAGTAGAGACCGAGCTGGAAGTCGGAGTAGTTCGCCATGCCGCTCATCCAAGCAGCGAGGCTCAGGTGCTGGCCACGCCCGGGATCCGGTAGCCGTTGATCGAGGGCGCCCAGCCGGCGTACGTCAGGTGCCACTCGCGGGTCAGCCTGCGCACCGAGATCGTCGCGACGACCCCGGCGCCTCCGGCGTCGGAGGAGCGCACCATCCCGTGACCGACCGAGATGGCGACGTGCCCGTAGCCGTAGCTGCCACCGAGCCAGTAGACGGCCGCCCCCTTCGGTGGGGTCATGTCGCCGCGGTGGCGGCCGGTGGCGTGCTCCCACGAGTCGGCCGCCGACTGGTAGCGCGACGGGATGTCCGCCTGCTCGCGCGACCAGCCGAGGCACTGCCCGGGCACGTTGTACGCCGACGCCTTCGCGGCCGCCACGGTCTGGGCCGCGTCGCTGTTGGCGATCGGGCCCCGCAGGGTCGGCTTGCGGGTCAGCGGGGCGGAGCGCGAGACGATCGGCGCCCGCTCGACGGTGGCGGCGGCAGCGGGCTCGATGACCGCGTCGGCGTCCTCGGCAGCGGTGGTCACCGGCGCGAGGTGGCGGTGACCGGCGACGGTCACCAGGACGGCGATCGCGACGAGCGAGAGGGCGACGACGAGCCACCGGGGCGCGCTCGCGGCGCGGTCGAGCACGGACGGGGACGATGACATGGGTTGGCTCCTTCGATCACGAGCCAGCGGCGGCCAGAGGTGGCGGCCCGACGGCACACCTGATCGTGCGGTCCTGGCGGAGGGAGGGCGCGCGGCAGGTCATGAGCCACCACAGGCGCTAGTGGGTCCAACGACGTGGGAGCTCCCCGTTATCCCGATTCGGACGTGACCTGACCCATATACGCGGGCGAGTCGGCGTGGCGTCCGCCACGTCGGGTGAGGAGGGGCGCCGACAGTCGGAAATCGGTGCGAGAACGTGTTCTCGCGTGCGAGCATCCCGGCCATGTCCTCCCGCTCGCTCCCGCGTCCGCTGATGGCGACCCTCGGCGCCGTGACCCTCGCCGCCGGCCTCCTCGCGACCGCCGCCCCCACGACGACCGCCTCCGCGGTCCCGGCGGCGTCGCTCCGCAGCGATGCCGGCGCGCTCAGCGCGGTCGTCAGCTCGCCCGTGGGCGGCGACTGGTCGGTGCGGTTCGTCGACGCCTCGGGCACCGTCCTCACCTCGGTCAAGCACGACGCGATCGCCCTCACGACGACGGCGGGCCGACTGCCCGCTGACCGGGTGCTCTCGGTGGACGGTGACGTCGTCGAGCTCGGCACGAGCAGGGGAGCGGTGACCGCGAGCGTGCAGGTCGCCGCCGCGGGCGACGGCGTGTACGCCGTCACGGTGACCGGCCACGGTCCGGGGATCACCGCGGTGTCGACCGACTTCCGCGCCGGGGCCGACGAGCACTACCTCGGCCTCGGAGAGCGCTCCGACGCGGTCGACCACCGTGGGCACGAGGTCGTCAACCGCGTCGTCGACGGTCCCTACACCGCGACGCAGGCCCGGCTCATCAAGAACTTCATCCCTGCCCCGGGCTACAGCGACCGTCGCGACGCGACGTACTTCCCGATCCCGTGGATCCTGTCCACGTCCGGCTACGGCGTCCTGGTCGACAACCACGAGGACAGCTCGTTCGAGCTCGCCACCGCCGAGCACCCGGGCGTGAACCGCCTCGTCGTCGAGGCCGACCACCTCGCCCTGCGGGTCTTCGGCGGACCGACGCCGGCCGAGGCGCTGTCCCGGATGACGGCGGCGATCGGTCGCCAGCCCGCCCCGTCGACCCCCGCCGTCTACGGCGCGTGGTTCCAGCCGCGCGGCGACGCGATCGCGGGTGTCGCCGACCAGCGGAGCAGCGACATCGCGATCTCGGTGGCACAGACCTACATGCACTACCTGCCGTGCGGTGCGCAGGACAGCGACCGCGAGCGGGCGATGACGGCCGCCCTCCACGGGAAGGGCGTCGCGGTGACGGCCTACTTCAACCCGATGGTCTGCACCAACTACCAACCCGTGTACGACCAGTTCCTCGCGGCCGACGGGCTGACGAAGAACGCCGACGGCTCGACCCTCGTCTTCCCCTACAACACCGCGAGCCACTTCCTGGTGTCGCAGATCGACTTCACGAAGACCGCGGGCCGCGACCTGTTCAAGGGCCTCCTGGGTGAGGCCGTCGACGACGGCTACGACGGCTGGATGGAGGACTTCGGCGAGTACATGCCCGACGACGCGCTCTCCGCCGACGGCACGCCCGGGACGCAGATGCACAACCGCTACGTCGAGGAGTACCACGCCGCAGCGCGCGAGTACGAGGTCCAGGCGCCGCGTCCACTGATCCGCTACAGCCGGTCCGGCTGGACCGGCGCGATCAAGGACTCGCCGATCGTCTGGGGCGGCGACCCGACGACGAGCTGGGCCTTCGACGGCCTCGCGTCCTCGGTCCGCGAGGGCCTGACCATGGGCACGTCCGGGGTGTCCGTCTGGGGCCCGGACATCGGCGGCTACATGACGATGTTCACCGACCCCCTGCAGACCCCGGAGCTGCTCAACCGCTGGATCGAGTACGGCGCCTTCACCGGCGTGATGCGCCTCCAGTCCGGGGCCATCATCGTCGGCGTCTCCAGCGAGCGGCCGTCGGTCACGGACCCGGACGTGCTCCCCGTGTGGACGCGCTACACCCGGCTCCGCACCATGCTCTACCCGTACGTCGCGGGCAGCCAGGACGCCTACCTGGCGAGCGGGTTGCCGCTGATGCGCCACCTCGCGCTGATGTATCCGGGTGACAGCACCGCCCTGCGCACCAACGACGAGTACATGTTCGGCGACGACCTGCTCGTCGCCCCGGTTGTCAGCAAGGGTGCGACCTCGCGGCAGGTCTACCTCCCGAAGGGGCGGTGGATCGAGCTCGCGCGCTCGTGGAAGTTCCAGGACACCGGCAGCTTCAGCCTCCGTCGTACCCACGTCCTGCAGGGCGGCCGGACGGTCACCGCGACGGCGCCGCTCGCCACCATCCCGCTCTTCGTGCGCGCCGGGTCCGTGCTCCCGATGCTGCCGAGGACGGTCGACACGCTCAGCGACTACGGCGCCGACCTCGCCGACGCGTCGGGTCGCCGTACCCTCCTGGCGGTGCCGCAGACGGGCACGTCCGACGGCACCCTCGGGACCGGCGAGACGCTGAGCTCCTCGGTCGTCGGCCCGACGTGGACCCTGCAGGTCTCGGCCAGCCGGGCGCGCTCGTACGACGTGCGCGCGACCCTCGCCGGGCTCGACGCCGGGTGGACGCCCTGCACCGTCGAGACCGGTGGGGAGTCCGTCCCGTTCCAGTACGACGCCGACCGCGACGTCCTGCGGTTCACCGCCGACCTCGCCGCCGACGGCCAGGTGGTCGTGACGGCGTGCGACTGAGGCGCTACTGCAGGACCGTCAGCACCCCGGCGACCAGGAAGCCGACGACGGTGAGCAGGCCGACCAGCCGGCCGCCGTGGCGGTAGGACTCGGGGATCATCGAGTCCGCCAGCATCATCAGCACCGCCCCTCCCGCGAAGGCGCTCGCGTAGGTGCCGAGGTGGCTGAGGTGGTCGGCCATCAGGTAGCCCGCCAGCGACGCCGCACCGCAAGCGACGGTCAGCAGGCCCCACATGATCGCGATCCGGCGGTCGGGCGTCCCGGCCTCCTGCAGGCTGGTGGTGCCGGCCAGGCCCTGCGGGATGTTGGACACGAAGATCGCCGCGACGAAGGCGACGCTGATCGAGCCGCCGAGCGCGAGACCCAGGCCGAGGATGAACGCCTCGGGGATGCCGTCGAGGAGGGCGCCCAGGAACATCGCCATCCCGGAGCCGCCCTCGCCCTTGCCGGCGGCGACGGCGGCTCGCGCCGCACCGCCGCGGCTGTCGATGATCCGGTCGCCTGCGTAGTAGGTGAGAGCGCCGATCAGCGCGAACGCGATGATCTGCCAGCCGTCCGAGATGTGGCTCTCGGGGATCAGCTCGTAGGCGACCGCCGCGAGGAGCGTCCCGCCGCCGAAGCCCATCATCAGGCCGATCGCGCGCTCCGACGTCCCCAGCGGCTTGGCGAGCCACTGGCCCAGGAAGAGCGCGGCCGACGACGCCAGGCCCCAGAAGAGTGCTGCGCCCACGGAGCTCAGACCTGGCCGGGGATCTGGAGCTCGCCGGTGTAGAGCGGGGAGTCCTTGCGCGAGAGCAGGTCGCGCCGCTCGTCCGCCGTCAGCGCCTCGACCTGGGCGCGTACGTCGGAGTGGTAGCCGCTCACCTCGGGTGCCTCGACGACGGGCACGATCGTGTGCACGACCCGGTCGTCGTAGAGATGCATCATCGTGATCGCCTGGTGACCGTCGACGCCCGAGACGAAGCGGTCCAGCGGCGCCGGGTCGCCGGTGTAGCAGGTCGCGGAGGCCACCGAGACCGGCACGCCCGCGAAGGTCCCGTAGGTCGAGAAGTGGAAGTGCCCGCCGATGATCCCGCGCACGTCGGTGCCGAGGATGACCTCGGCCAGCCGGTGCTGGTCGTCGAGCTCGATCACCTCCGCGGCAGGCATCATCGGGACCGGGATCGGCGGGTGGTGGAGCGCGAGCAGGGTGCCGTACGGCGCGGGGGTCGCCAGCACGTCGGCCAGCCAGGCGAGCTGCTCGTCGCGGAGCTCACCGTGGTGGTAGCCCGGCACGGTGGTGTCGAGCGCGACGACGCGCAGCCCGGCCACGTCGTGCACCCGGTCCTGGGTCGCGTCGCTGGCCTCACCGAAGAGTGCTGCGGAGTACGCCGGCCGCTCATCGTGGTTGCCCATCACCCACACGACCTGGGCGCCCATCGCCTCGGCCGCCGGCTCGACGATCTCGCGGAGCCGGGCGTAGGCCTCCGGCTGTGCCTTGTCGGCGAGGTCGCCGGTGAAGACCAGCACCTGGGGGAGCGGGTCGAGCCGACGCAGCCGGGCCAGCGCCAGCTCGAGGCCGGCCTCGGTGTCGATCACGCCGTACTGCTGGGCGTTGCCGGCCAGCAGGTGCGGGTCGCTGAGGTGTGCGACCACGTGTCTCGGCGCGGGGTACTGACCGAAGGGCACGGTCGCACGCTACCGGGGCGTCAGCCGGAAGACCGGGATCAGCCGGTCGGTGCGCTCCTCGTACTTCGCGAAGTTGGGCCAGGTGCGCAGCATGACCTGCCAGGCGTCTGCGCGAGCGTCGTCGGCGAGCTCCTCGGACGTGACCGGTGTGGTCGTGCGGTTGACGGTGACCTCGGCCTCGCCCGCGGCGCGGATGTTGCCGACCCACACCGGCATGTTCGGACCACCGAAGTAGGAGCCGGCGATCAGCCAGGTGTTGCCGTCGGGCACGCACAGCAGGGGCGTGCTGCGGGGGATGCCGCTCTTGCGGCCCACGACCGTCAGCACGAGGTTCGGCAGTCCCGCGATGTCGAGGATCGTGACCCGGCCGCCGGTCAGCCGCTGCAGGTTGCGGTCGGTCCACACGACCTGGGGGAGCAGCTTCGGCATCCAGGAGATGGCACCGATCCGGATCGCCACTGGTGTCAAGAGGCCCATGGCCGGAACCCTAGCTGTCGACGAGCGACCAGCCCCACAGGTTGCCGAGGGTGACGTCCTGCTCGCCGGCCGCGTCCGCGAACGCGCGGAGCGCGTCGACCGCGGCCGCGCGCTGCTCGACGGGCATCCGCCGGACGATGGTGCCGATCTCGCGGCGCCGACGACGGGTCACCTCGTCCACCACCTGCTCACCGTCAGGCGTGAGCGTCAGCAGGACCTCTCGCCGGCTCTCGGGGTTGGGGTGACGGGCCACCAGGCCCGCTCCTTCCAGTCGATCGACCATCCGCTGCGTGGTCGATGCATTGACCCCGACGTGCTCGGCGAGAGCGCCCTGCTTCAGCGGACCGCGACCCGAGAGCACGACGAGCGTCCGGAACTGGGTGACGGTCACCCGGTCCTCGACCTCGACGAGCGAACGAGCTGCGACTCCGACCAGGACCCGGGACGCGCCCAGGAGAGAGGTGACCAGGTCCTCGGAGCTCGCTTTGTCGTGCATAGTGCAACTATTGCATACTGCACGAATGCTGTCCCTCCGTTCACTGCGGTCGTCCGACCTCGGACTCCTGACGCTGGCGCTGGTCGTGGGCGCCGGGTCCGGGTTGGGTGCGATCGCCTTCCGCTGGCTGGTCATCTCCTTCACCCGGGTCTTCACCGGCTACGACGACTACAGCGACGTCGGGCACTCCGCGCACGGCTGGCTCCCGGCCCTGGGGCCGTGGTTCGTCCTCCTCACGCCGGTGGTCGCCGGCCTGATCTACGGGCCGCTGGTCCACGGCTTCGCGCGGGAGGCGCGCGGCCACGGCGTACCCGAGGTGATGTACGCCGTGGCCCGCCGTGGTGGACGGATCCGCCCGCAGGTGGCACTGGTCAAGGCGCTCGCCTCCGCGCTCTGCATCGGCGGGGGCGGCTCCGTCGGCCGCGAGGGACCGATCGTCCAGATCGGTTCGGCACTCGGTTCGACGCTCGGTCGGGTCGTCCGCGCCGACGAGGAGCGGATGCGTCTGATGGTCGCGTGCGGCGCTGCCGGCGGTATCGCCGCCACGTTCAACGCCCCGCTCGCAGGCGTCTTCTTCGCCATGGAGCTGATCCTCACCGACTTCGCCGCTCGCAGCTTCGGCATGGTCGTTCTGGCCTCCGTGACGGCGAGCGTGATCGGACGAGCGGCGCTGGGTGACGATCCCTTCCTCACGCTGCCGGCGTTCCGGGTGGAACACCCCGAGGAGTACCTCCTCTTCGCCCTGCTCGGCGCGATCGCCGGCGTGGTCGGGGTCGCCTTCACCCGGGTGCTGTACGCCGTGGAGGACGCGTGCGACTGGGCGTGGCGCTGGCCGGAGTGGCTGCGTCCCGCCGTCGGTGGACTGCTGCTCGGCCTGGTCCTGCTGGTGCTCCCCGAGATGTACGGCGTGGGCTATCCGGTGCTCGGCAACGGTGTGGCCGGGGCGTACGGCGTGGGCTTCCTCCTGGTCCTCCTGGTCGGCAAGATGATCGCCACCAGCCTCACCATCGGGATCGGCGGCTCCGGTGGCGTCTTCGCGCCCAGCCTGTTCATCGGCGCGATGCTCGGATCGGCCTTCGGTCAGGCGGCGCACGCGGTGGTGCCTGGTCTGGTGGGCGCGGCGGGTGCCTACGGTCTGATCGGTATGGGCGCCGTCTTCGCCGGAGCGGCCCGTGCTCCGATCACGGCTGTCGTGATCATGTTCGAGCTCACGGGCGAGTACTCGATCATCCTGCCGCTGATGGCCGCGATCGTCCTCGCCACCGGTCTCAGCCACCTCGTGTCGCCGGACAGCATCTACACCCTCAAGCTCCGGCGGCGCGGCATCGACCTGAGCCAGCCCGCCCACGAGGCCGCGCTGAGCACGACGACCGTCGGTGACGTGATGACGCCGACGACTCACCCCGAGGTCGTCGACGGACCTGCGTTGTCCGTGGACCAGACGGTCTCCGAGGCGCTCATGGTCCTCGACCGGGAGGACGTCCAGCGACTCCCGGTGCTCGCCGAAGGCCGGACCGAGGTCGTCGGCTGGTTCGGACACCGCCAGGCCTTTCGGCTGCTGCGACCCGAGATCAACGACCTCGCAACAGCTGCTCGATCGCCCTGACGACACCGTCGCGGGACATCACGGCTGCGACGTACGCGTCCGGTCGCACCACCCAGACCTCGCCCGGTCGCACGCCCAGCTCGTCGGCGAGATCCGGTGGGAGGACCAGGGTCGTCAGGGGCAGGTCCGTCTCGGGCGGCTCGACCGGGTCGGTCGCGAGGAGCAGCAGCCCGCGCCGGGCGAGCTCGCGGAGCCGGCTGTCGCCGACGGGGTGGTCCGGGAGGATCGCGCCGACGGCCGGGTGGGCGTCGGCGCCGTACCGGACGGGCGCGTAGAGCCGTCCCGAGTCGATCTCCGCGCGAGCCTCCGGGTCGGTGACCGCGCGTTCGAGGACGTCGAGCCGGTGGGCGCGGCCCTCGGCGGTCTGCGGCACCAGGAAGTCCATGGTCCGGGTCGTGACGGCGAGGTTCTCGGCAGCGGCCGCGCGGCGTTCGGTGTCGTAGCCCTCGAGGAGCCGCTCGCCCTCACCCCACCCGTGCAGTGCGAAGGCGATCCGCCACGCGGCGTTGTCGGCGTCGGCGACACCGGAGTTGAGGCCGCGCGCGCCGAACGGCGCCATCAGGTGCGCGCAGTCGCCGGCGAGGAGCACGCGGCCGGCCCGCATCCGGCTCGCGCGGCGCGCGTGGAAGCGGTAGACGGTGCGCCACACCACCTCGTAGGGCCGGTCGCCGACCACCGCGCGGATCCGCTCGTCGAGTGCGCCGCTGGTCTCCTCGGCCGCCAGGTCGAAGTCGGCCGGCACCTGCCAGTCGATCCGGTAGACCGAGTCGGGACACGGGTGGATGAGCACCTGGCGGCCGGGGTTCCACTCCGGATCGAAGTGGAAGCGCCGCTCCAGCTCACGGTCAGGCAGGTCGGTGCGGATGTCGCAGATGAGGAACCGGTCGTCGAAGGACGTGCCGGCGAAGTCCAGCCCCAGGGCGCCCCGGATGCCGTCAGCATGGGCGCCCGCGCAGGCCACGACGTACGGCGTCGCGATCCGCGCCGGTCCGTCAGGCGTCTCGACGGCGAGCTCGACGCCGTCCTCGCCCTGGGTCAGCCCGGTGACGCGATGCCCCCACCGCACCTCGATCTCGGGCGCCTCGGCGATCCGCTCGTCGAGGAGCGCCTCGACCCGCGCCTGCCCGATGTTGACCCACGGCGGGAACGGCGATCGCCCCGGGTCGGCGAAGGTCAGCGCGAAGAGCTCGTGCTCGCGGAAGTAGGTGCGCGCGACCCGCCAGGTCACGCCCTCGTCGGCGATCCGGTGGCCCCCGCCGACGCTCGCCCAGACGTCGAGGGCCTCGCGCTGCTGGCAGATCGAGCGCGAGCCGACGAGCTCGCGTCGGGTGAGCGCGTCGAGCAGGAGCACCGGCACGCCCCAGCGGGCGAGCAGCAACGCGGTCGTCTGGCCGACCGGGCCGTTGCCGATCACGACCACCGGACGCGTGTCCATGGTCGGAGGCTAGACCCGCGCGGGCTCGATGACTCCGGTGACCTCGCCGAGGGCGATCCGGCCGCCGCCGGTGCCGGGTGCGGTGTAGCGGAGCACGACCTCGTCACCGTCGTCGAGGAAGGCCGACTGCTCGCCCCAGCCGATCTCCAGGAAGGAGCCGCGTTGGCCGGGGTCGGGGCCGCTGATCGTGCCCGACCCGTAGAGGTCACCCGTGCGCAGCGATGCGCCGTTGACGGTCAGGTGGGCGAGCATCTGGGCGGGGGACCAGTACATCGTGCGGTACGCCGGACGGCTGACGACCTCGCCGTTGAGCAGCACCTCGACCTCGATGTCGAGACCCCTCGTCGCGCCAGGACCCAGGTAGGGCAGGGGTTCCGGCTCCTGGCCGGGCAGGTCGACCCAGGCTGCGTCGAGGGCCTCGAGGGGCGTCACCCACTGCGAGATCGAGGTCGCGAAGGACTTGCCGAGGAACGGGCCGAGCGGGACGTACTCCCAGGCCTGGATGTCGCGCGCGGACCAGTCGTTGAGGCCGACCACCCCGAAGACGTGGTCGGCGAACGCGTCGTACGAGACCCGGCTGCCCTGCTCCGACGGAGTGCCGACGACGAAGCCGAGCTCGGCCTCGATGTCGAGGCGGGCGCTCGGGCCGAACGCCGCGTCCCGCTGTTGCCCGATCGGTCGGATGACGGGGGTGCCCGACGGCACGACCGTCCCGGCGCGACCGTGGTAGCCGACCGGGAGGTGACGCCAGTTGGGCAGCAGCGGCTCCTGGTCGGGCCGGAAGATCCTGCCGACGTTGGAGGCGTGGTCGAGCGAGGCGTAGAAGTCGACGTAGTCGGCGACCTCGACCGGCAGGTGCAGCGTCACCTCGTCGACCGGCACCAGGTGGGGCTCGACCAGGTCGCGCTCGGTCTCGTCGGTGAGCAGTCCGGTGACCCAGCGGCGTACGGACTCGCGGACCTGGCGACCCTCGGCCATCAGCGCGTTGAGCGACGACTCCTGGAAGACGTGGTGCACGTCGAGCATCTCGGCAGCCGCGACCGGCGACAGGTCGAGGACGTGCTCGCCGATGCGCACCCCGACCCGTGGGTCCTCGCCGCCGTGGGAGAAGACGCCGTACGGCAGGTTGTCGGTGTCGAAGAGGGAGCCGGCGGCCCCGGGGACCCAGGTGGTCGGGGTGGTCATGAGACCAGTCCGAGCTCGAGCAGGTCGGCGAGCGGCTGCTCGACGTCGCAGGACCCGAACGACGTGAACCAGCGTCGCGCGCCGCCCAGGTCGAGTTCGGCCGCCTCGCCCGCGAGCGCGGATCCGTTGCGTCGGTCGAGGATCTCGACGACCTCGTCGATGGAGGACCCGTCGAAGGCCTGGCGGGTCGCGACCAGGACGTTGAGGAAGCCGTGGTGCTCGAAGCCGTCGTCACCCGTGTGCCGGACCGCGTGGTGCAGGCCCGCCGTGCACTTGAACGGTGTCTCGCGGTCGAGCGCCGCGTCGATCCACCGCGCGAGCGCGTGGCTGGCGGGGAAGGCGGACGCGTCCAGGCCGCCGGTGCGGAACTTCAGGCGCAGCTCGGCCTCGGCCACCACGTCGGCGGCGGCGAACCAGCTCGCGGTCGAAGCGACGTGCGGGAGCTCGACGTAGACCGGCACGTGGTCGTCGAGCTGGCCCTCGGCGATCGCGGCGTCGACGGCCGCGACGACGCGCCGGGCGTTGCCGACCAGGTCGTCCGGGTCGCGCAGGGCGACCTCGAGCCCCTCGAGCGCGACGTGCAGCTTGCGGGCCAGCGACGCAGGGCCCGCGATCTGCCCGGCGCCCCCGGTCACCACCACGGACAGCGCGAGCGGGGTCGCCTTGAGCGCCGGGAGGTCGGAGTCGCGGACGACGAAGGTGCCGACCAGGTCGGCGTGCGGCTGCGAGCGTCGGGCCTGGTGGTCGGCGGCCGCGGCGTCCAGCGGGGCGTCGCCGGGCGGGAAGATCGCCGCGTCGTCGACCAGGCCGCGCCAGGCAGCAGGGAGCGGGTGCGTTGACACGCTGGCTATCCTAACCAGGACGCAGATAGCGAACGAATGCGTTCGATTAACGGACATGCGGAGACGACCATGGCTCACTACCGACGGATCGGCACCGTGCCGCCGAAGCGGCACACCCAGCACCGCGACCCGGAGGGTCGGCTCTACTACGAGGAGCTGATGGGCGAGGAGGGCTTCTCCTCCGACTCCTCGCTGCTCTACCACCGGGGCGTGCCGTCGGCGATCGTCGCCTCCGAGGTGTGGGAGCTGCCCGACCAGAGCCGCACCCCCAACCACCCGCTCAAGCCGCGGCACCTCAAGCTGCACGACCTCGAGACCGGCGGCGACGCGGTCAATGACCGGCGGCTGGTGCTCGGCAACAACGACGTCCGGATCTCGTACGTCGTGACGTCGACCGGCCCCTCGCCGTACTACCGCAACGCGATCGGCGACGAGTGCGTCTACGTCGAGTCCGGGACCGGCGTGGTCGAGTCGGTCTTCGGGGTGATCGGCTACCGCGCCGGCGACTACGTCGTGATCCCGCGGGCGACCACCCACCGCTGGGTCCCGGCCGAGCCGAGCCGTCTCTACGCGATCGAGGCCAACAGCCACATCGCGCCGCCGAAGCGCTACCTCTCCCGCTACGGCCAGCTGCTCGAGCATGCGCCGTACTGCGAGCGCGACCTCTACGGACCGGAGCAGCCGTTCACCCAGGAGGGCACGGACGTCGAGGTGCTGGTCAAGCACCGCACCAGCGCCGGCATCGTCGGGACCCGGATGACCTACGCGACGCACCCGTTCGACGTCGTCGGCTGGGACGGCTGCCTCTACCCCTACACGTTCAACATCGACGACTACATGCCGATCACCGGCAAGATCCACCAGCCGCCGCCGGTGCACCAGGTCTTCGAGGGCCACAACTTCGTGGTCTGCAACTTCCTGCCGCGCAAGGTCGACTACCACCCGCTGGCGATCCCGGTGCCCTACTACCACTCCAACGTCGACAGCGACGAGGTCATGTTCTACGTCGGCGGCGACTACGAGGCACGCAAGGGCTCGGGCATCGGCCTCGGCTCGATCTCGCTGCACCCGGGTGGCTACGCCCACGGCCCGCAGCCGTCGGCGATCGAGGCGTCGCTGGGCGCCGAGTACTTCGACGAGTCGGCGGTCATGGTCGACACCTTCGCCCCGCTCGACCTCGGCGAGGGCGGGCTCGCCGTCGAGGACCCGGCGTACGCCTGGACCTGGGCGGGCCGGGGCGGGGACGACGGGGACGGCGCGGCGGTCTTCTCGAACAGCTGACGCATCACTACGCTGGCCGCATGACTCGTCGGAATCACTAGGTCGCGACGCGGCGCCTGAGGCGCCGCGCCTCCTCGCGACCCATTTCCTCGCCCGCCGACTCGGTCGGGCGATCCTGATTCGGAGACATCCTCATGCCCGGCGTTGCCCACGCCGGGAGCATCCGCGAGGTCATCGCCGGCCCCGACGTAGCGCGGACCTTCGCGCTCGCCCTGGTCGGTCGGCTGTCCTACGGGCTGCTCCCGCTCTGCCTGCTCTTCACCGTCCGCGACTCGTCCGGCTCCTTCGCGGTGGCCGCCGCATCATCGGCGGCCGTCGGCATCGCGACCCTCGCCATGCCCGTCCAGGCCCGGCTGGTCGACCGTTGGGGTCAACGACGGGTCCTGCCCTGGTACGCCCTCCTCTACGCCGCGCTCCTGGGTGCCGCCGCGCTCCTCGCGGGGACCACGCCACCGGACGCCGTCTGGGTCGCGACGGGCCTGTTCCTCGGCCTGTGCGCCCCAGCGCTCGGGCCGGCGATGCGGGCCCAGTGGCGCGAGATCGCCCCCGAGGGTCCACCTCGACGGATCGCCTACTCGATCGACTCGGTCGCCGAGGAGTCGCTCTACCTCGTGGGTCCGCTGGCCGCCGGGGTCGTGCTCGCGACCGGCCCGGCGCGGGTCGGGCTGTTCCTGGCGGCGGGACTCATCCTCGTCGGGACCGCGGGACTCGTGACCTCGCCGTACGTCCCCGCGCCCGCAGCCCCGGCCTCCGTGCCGCGGACCCGCGGCCTCGGGGTGCTGCGCCAGCCCGGGCTGGGCGTCCTGCTCCTGGTGATGGTGGCGGCCGGAGCGTCCGGCGCGACCTGCCTCATCGGCGTCGCGGCGATCGCGGACGACGCGGGCGTACCGGGCGCCGTCGGGGCGGTCGAGGCAGGGATGGCGGTCGGCGCGATCCTGGCGGGGCTCGCCTGGGCCCGGCTCCGACGAGACCTCGCCTGGCCGGCCGCGCTGGGCCTCCTCCTGACGGTCTCGTGCCTCGCCCAGGCCGGCGCGGCGGTGGCCGCGCCTCACCTCGTGCTCGTCAGCGTCCTTCTCGTCGCCGTGGGTGCAGCGGCCGCCCCGGTCTACGTCGTCGCCTTCACCGGCGCTGACAGCCTGGTCGACCCCGAGCAGCGCACGGAGGCGTCGACCTGGGTGAGCACGGCGCTCAACGGGGGCAACGCCGCGGGGACCGCGCTCGCCGGTCTCCTGCTCGTGGTCGGCGCGGCAGCGCCGTTCGTCGTCGCGGCCCTCCTGTCGGCCGTGGCAGCCGGCACCGCCCTGGCCCGGGCGGTCCGGTCGAGGCGGTCTACGGGGCGACCGGCTCGTTGTTGAGCACCTTGTAGGTGTACGCCGTGCCGATGATCACCAGCGGGATCGTGACGATCAGGCCGACGAAGCAGACGATGATCCCGGCGACCGCGACGAGGCCGCCGACGATGTACCAGACGATCGTGTTGCCGAGGTTCTTGGTGGTGAAGTCGAAGCTCGCCTTGATCGCGTCGATCGGCGCCATGCCCTTGTCGATGACGAAGAAGAGCGTGTACGACGTCAGGAAGGCGACCACGATCCCGGGCACGTAGCAGAGGGCGTAGCCGACGGTCGTCGCGAGACCGACGAGCAGGCTCGCGATCACGACCGGACCGAGCCGCTCGGTCTTGAAGATCTCGGAGGTCTGGAAGTCGCGGCCCTCGGTGATGCCGAGTGCTCCCCGGATGATCCCGGCGCCGACGATCTGGGCGACGATGAAGAGGAAGCCGGCCGCGATCGCGCCGACGATCATCCGCCACACGAAACCGGACCCGTCCTGGCACACGAGGGTGTCGGCCGAGTTGACGTGGCACTCCGCGTTGGTGGTCAGCAGCGCCTGGAAGCCGAAGGCGATCGCGCCCGCGATGATGTAGACGACGACCAGCACCAGAGCCGCGATGATGATCTGGCCGGCATTCGCCTGGAACTTCTTCCAGCCGTAGGACAGGGCGTCGCCGAGGTTGTAGCCGTTGCCGCCGACCGGAGGAGCGGGCGGCGGCGGGGGCGGCGCCTGGCCGTAGCCGCCGGTCGGCGGCTCGCTCGGAGGAGGCGGGGTGACGGGAGGCTCGTTCGTCGACATCAGGTGCTCCTGGGGCTCGGTCCGCGGGAAGGCAGTTCGAAACCTAGTGGCACTCGACCGGCCCTGGACAGGGGCGAAACGGGCTATTCACACGGGCGGGTGACGGGTCCTTGCCCGACGGGACAGGATGGAGGCATGAGCAGGCGGCCGCCACAGAGCGACATCGACGAGCAGGACCTCGAGGTCGACGGGCCCAAGCACCACGCGGCCGGTCCCACAGCGGTCGCCGTGACCATGAAGCGCGCGGTCGAGCAGATGGGTGTCCGGCGTACGGCGCAGACGCTGCTCCGGCTCAACCAGGCCGACGGCTTCGACTGCCAGGGCTGCGCGTGGCCGGACCCGGATCCCGACCACCGGCACACGGCCGAGTTCTGCGAGAACGGCGCCAAGGCCGTCACCGAGGAGGCCACCAAGCGCCGGGTGACGCGCGACTTCTTCGTCGAGCACTCGCTCGCGGAGCTCGAGGGGAAGACCGACTACTGGCTGGGCCAGCAGGGCCGCATCGTCGAGCCGATGGTCAAGCGGGCCGGCGCCACGCACTACACGCCGATCACGTGGGACGACGCCTACGCCCTGATGGCGCGCCACCTGAACGGCCTGTCCTCGCCCGACGAGGCGGTGTTCTACACCTCCGGCAAGGTCTCGAACGAGGCTGCCTTCGCCTACCAGCTCTTCGCCCGTGCCTACGGCACCAACAACCTGCCCGACTGCTCCAACATGTGCCACGAGTCGACCTCGGTGGCGCTCGCCGAGGCGATCGGCATCGGCAAGGGATCGGTCAGCCTCGACGACATCCACGAGGCACGGCTGATCGTGGTCGCCGGGCAGAACCCGGGCACCAACCACCCGCGCATGCTGAGCGCTCTCGAGATCGCCAAGGAGCGCGGGGCGAAGATCATCTCGATCAACCCGCTGCGCGAGGCCGGGATGGTCCGCTTCAAGAACCCCCAGAAGGTGCGGGGGATCGCCGGCAACGGGACGGCCCTCTCCGACCTGCACCTGCCGGTCCGGATCAACGGCGACCTCGCGCTCTTCCAGGCGATCGGTGCGCTGCTGGTCGAGTGGGACGCGGTCGACCACGACTTCGTCGCCCAGTACACCCAGGGCTTCGACGAGTGGGTGGCTCACCTGCGCGAGCTCGACTGGGACGCCGTACGCCGTGCGACCGGCCTCGACCGCAGCGAGATCGAGGCGGCCGCGCGGATGTTCCAGGAGTCCGACGCGACCGTCGTCTGCTGGGCGATGGGGATCACCCAGCACCGCAACGCCGTCGCGACGGTCAAGGAGATCGTCAACGTCGCCCTGGCGCAGGGCAACATCGGCAAGCCGGGCGCCGGCCTGTGCCCGGTCCGCGGCCACTCCAACGTCCAGGGCGACCGCACCATGGGCATCTGGGAGCGGGTGCCCGACCACTTCCTCGACGCGCTGCGCGACGAGTTCGGCTTCGATCCTCCGCGGGAGCACGGCTACGACACGGTGAAGGCGATCGAGGCGCTGCGTGACGGCGACGCCAAGGTCTTCGTCGGCATGGGCGGCAACTTCGTCTCGGCTGCCCCCGACACCGAGGTGACCGAGAAGGCCTTCCGCAACGCGGACCTCACCGTCCACGTCTCCACCAAGCTCAACCGCTCCCACGTCGTGACCGGCAGCGAGGCGCTGATCCTCCCGGCCATGGGCCGCAGCGAGCGCGACCTGACCGGCGGTCGGCTCCAGCGGGTCACCGTCGAGGACTCGATGTCGGCGGTGCACGCCTCGCACGGCCCGCTCAAGCCGGCCTCGCCGTACCTCAGGTCGGAGGTCGACATCGTCTGCTCCCTGGCCATCGCGACGCTCGGCGACCGGCACGGCATCCCGTGGTCGGACTTCCGCGCCGACTACACCGAGATCCGGCACCGGATCGCGCGCGTGGTGCCCGGCTGTGCGGCGTACGACGAGAAGGTCAGCCAGCCGGGCGGGTTCGTGCTGCCCCACCCGCCGCGCGACTCCCGCACGTTCACGACCGAGGCCGGCAAGGCGATGTTCACGACCAGCCCGACCGACGTGCTGCACGTCCCGGAGGGCCGGCTGCTGCTGCAGACGCTGCGCTCGCACGACCAGTTCAACACCACGATCTACGGCCTCGACGACCGCTACCGCGGCATCAAGGGCGGGCGTCGCGTGGTCTTCGTCCACCCGGACGACATCGCCGCGATGGGCCTCGAGGACGGCTCGATGGTCGACCTGGTGAGCGAGTGGTCCGACGGCTCGGAGCGCCGCGCGCCGGAGTTCCGGGTGGTTCCCTACGACCAGCCGCGGGGCTGCGCTGCGGCGTACTACCCGGAGACGAACCCCCTGATCCCGCTGGGATCGACGGCGATCGGCAGCAACTGCCCGACGTCGAAGTCGGTCATCGTGCGGCTCGAGCCGCCGGGTGGCGCCGCGGGCGTCACCGAGGCGAGCGACGCCGGCACCGTGACGGCGGGTGACCGGAAGCGCACCACCGAGCCGGAGCACCTCTCGTGAGCAACCTCGAGGAGAAGCCGGCCGAGGTCGACTGCGTCGCCACGCCGGCCACCGGCGTCGAGATCATGACGCCGCGCGACGTCCCGCTCGGTGGGCCGCGGGCGATGCGGGTGCGCCGTACGTTGCCGCAGCGCGAGCGCTCGCTGATCGGTGCGTGGTGCTTCGTCGACCACTACGGGCCCGACGAGGTCGCGGACACCGGCGGGATGGTCGTGCCGCCACACCCGCACACCGGGCTCCAGACGGTGAGCTGGCTCTTCACCGGGGAGGTCGAGCACCGCGACAGCGCCGGCCACCACGCGATGGTGCGACCGGGCGAGGTCAACCTGATGACGGCCGGCCGCGGCATCAGCCACTCCGAGTTCTCCCCGCCGTCGACGACCACCTTGCACGGCGCCCAGCTGTGGGTGGCGCTGCCCGACTCGGCGCGGCACACCGACCCCGACTTCGCGCACCACGCTCCGTCGCCCGTCACGGGCGAGGGCTACGAGGCGCGGGTCTTCCTCGGCTCGTTGCTCGGGTCGACGTCGCCGGTCGCGACGTACACACCCCTGCTCGGCGCCGAGCTGCTCCTCGAGCCCGGGACCTCGCTCGTCCTCGACGTCGACCCGACCTTCGAGCTCGGCGTGCTCGTCGACGCCGGCGTGGTGTCGGTCTCCGGCACCGAGGCGAAGCCGTCCGACCTGGCCTTCGTGCCTCCGGGGTCCGCGACCCTCGGGCTCACCGCCCACGACGAGCCGGTCCGCCTGCTGCTCCTCGGCGGACCGCCGTTCGGCGAAGCCATTGTCATGTGGTGGAACCTGGTCGCCCGCTCCCACGAGGAGGTCGTCGAGTGGCGCACCGCGTGGCAGGACCAGGTCGTCGACAGCACCCTGGTCGACGGCTGGTACGGCGTCCCCGTCGGTGACGAGCGCGCGCCCATCCCGGCCCCGCCCCTCCCCAACGCCCGCCTCAAGGAACGCCGCTGACCCACGGTGGTCGAGGTGCGAGCGGAGCGAGCCTCGAACCACTGTCGGCAGGCTGCGCAAGGATGAGCGCATGGGACCACTGACCGGTGAGGACGGCGTCCAGCGCTGCCCGTGGGCGGGCGGCCCGGGGGTGATGCGCGACTACCACGACACGGAGTGGGGCAACCGCGTCCACGGCGAGGCGGCCTACCTCGAGCGGCTGACGCTGGAGGCGTTCCAGTCCGGGCTGTCCTGGTCGACGATCCTCAACAAGCGCCCGGCGTTCCGCGAGGTCTTCCACGACTTCGACGCCGAGGCGATCGCTGCCTTCACGCCCGCCGACGCCGACCGCCTCATGCAGGAGGCGCGGATCGTCCGCAACCGGATGAAGATCGAGGCGGCGATCACCAACGCCCGCGCCACCGTCGCCCTGCGCGAGCAGGAGGGCCTGGAGGCCTACGTGCTGTCGTTCGCGCCCGACGACCCGCCGGCCTGGGCCGACACGACCGAGATGGCCACCACCTCACCCGAGTCGATCGCACTGTCCAAGGGGCTCAAGAAGCGCGGCTTCGCCTTCGTCGGTCCGACGACGATGTACGCCCTGATGGAGGCGATCGGCGTCTTCGACCCGCACCTCGTGGGCTGCCACCGCCGCGGCGCCAGCTGATCGGGAGACGGCGGCCCGCCTCATCCGCAAACCGCCCGTATGGGGTGAGGACGCGCCGGCCCGAGAGGGCTTGACTCCGATCATGACCTCCAGCGCCTCCGACGACCGCGAGACCGCACTGTTCGGCAACCGCTTCCTCACCGAGGCCGCTCCGTCGGACCACTTCCCCGCGAGCGGCATGGTGCCCGTCGAGGCGATGCGCCTGCTGGGTGAGGACCTGGCGATGGAGGGCGACCCGCAACGCAACCTCGCCACCTTCGTGACGACCTGGATGGAGCCGGAGGCGCAGCGGATCATCGCGGAGAACCTGCACCGCAACTTCATCGACCACGCGGAGTACCCCATCTCCGCCGAGATCGAGCAGCGCTGCGTACGGATGCTCGCCGACCTCTTCCACGCGCCCGGCGAGACGACGGGCTGTCGCACCCAGGGGTCGTCCGAGGCGATCATGCTCGGCGCCCTGTCGCTCAAGTGGAAGTGGAAGGAGCGCCGGGAGGCGGCCGGCCTGTCCACCGTCAAGCCCAACCTGGTGTTCGGCGGCGACGTGCACGTCGTGTGGGAGAAGTTCTGCCGTTACTTCGACGTCGAACCGCGGATCGTGCCGCTGTCCGAGGACAAGTACACGATCGGCCCGGACGACGTCCGACCCCACCTCGACGAGAACACCATCGGCGTCGTGGGGGTGCTCGGCACCACCTTCACCGGTCACATGGACGACATCCGGGGCATCAACGACCTCCTGGTCGGTCTCAAGAATGACGGTGGTCTCGACATCCCGATGCACATCGACGGCGCCAGTGGCGGATTCGTGTGGCCGTTCCTCTACCCGGACTCCGCCTGGGACTTCCGGCTCGAGCAGGTCCGCTCGATCAACGTCTCCGGCCACAAGTACGGGCTGGTCTACCCCGGCATCGGCTGGCTCGTCTTCCGGGAGAAGAGCGACCTCGCGGAGGGCCTCGTCTTCTACGAGAACTACCTCGGCAAGACCGACGCCACCTTCACGCTCAACTTCTCGACCGGTGCCTCGATGGTGCTCGCGCAGTACTACATGTTCGTCCGCCTCGGCCGCGAGGGCTACACCTACGTGATGCGCCAGATGCAGGAGAACGCCACCGCGCTCGCCGACAACCTGCGCGCCAGCGGGCGCTTCGAGGTGATCGGCGACGACCAGGAGCAGCTGCCGCTGGTGGCCTTCCGGCTCAAGGGCGACCACGCGTCGTACGACGAGTCCGACGTCGCCTGGCAGCTGTCCGCCGAGCGGGGCTGGATGGTGCCGGCGTACACGCTGCCGCCCGATGCGCAGGACGTGAAGATCCTGCGGGCCCTCGTCAAGGAGACGATGAGCCGGGCACAGGTCGACCGCCTGACCCAGGACATCGAGGACGCGTGCACGACGCTCGACAAGAAGGGGGCGACGCACCCGGTCGAGCGCGAGCAGGTCAAGCAGGGCTCGGGCTACTGAGCCCGAGCGTCCCTCGGCGCGCGACGAGGTAGCCCTGGGGCTGCTGCTCGTCGGGGTCGGCGGGCTTCGTCACGGAGACGACGACCTCGAAGCCGGCCTCCTCGAAGCGCCGCGCGACCTCAGCGGGTGACATCCACCAGATGTCGAAGCCGATGCCGAGGTCGAGGGTCTGGGCGCCACGGCGGACGGTGTCGTCGCCGACCTTGTACGCCGCCGCCACGTGGCCGCCCGGCTTGACCACCCGCGCGAGCTCGCCGAACGCGATCGTGCGGTCCTCGGGCGTGAGGTACATGAGGGAGTACCACCCGAGCGCGCCGTCGAGGGAGGCGTCGGCGAACGGCAGGTCGCGCAGGTCGGCCACCTCGAAGTCGTGGCCGGGCTGGTCGCGCCGCGCGACCCGGATCATCTCGGGGGAGAGGTCCACGCCGTGGGGCGTGAAGCCCTGGGCGACGAGGTACGGCGCCAGGCGGCCGGTGCCGCAGCCGATGTCGCCGACCTCGGTGCCGGTCCCGGCTGCGTGCACGAGCTCGGAGAAGAGGCCCAGCACCGCCCGCTCGACCGGCATCCGGTCGAGGATCCCGGCGAGGCGTTCGGCGTAGAACTCCGCGAGGACGTCGTGCGAGTCGCGCAGCTCCTGGGTCCGTGGGTCCACGGCCGAGACCTTAGTAGCGCCCGCCGACAGGTAGTCAGCGCAGCGCCGCGGCCTCCGCGGCGAGCCGGGCGACCCGGTCCCAGTCGCCGGTCGCGAGCGCCTCGGCCGGGGTCAGCCACGAGCCGCCGACGCAGCCGACGTTCGGGAGCGCGAGGTACGTCGGCGCCGAGGCGAGCGTGATCCCGCCGGTCGGGCAGAAGCGGGCCGCGGGGACGGGCGCTGCGACCGACTTGAGGTACGGCGCACCGCCGGCCGCCTCGGCCGGGAAGAACTTCATCTCGGTGCAGCCGGCCTCGAGCGCGGCCAGCACCTCGGAGACCGTCGCCGTACCCGGGAGGAACGGCAGACCGGTGTCCTGCATCGCGTGCAGCAGCTGCCGGGTGGTGCCGGGGGAGACCAGGAACTGCGCGCCCGCGTCCATCGCCTGCTTCGCCTGGGACGGCGTCACGATGGTGCCGGCGCCGACCAGGATCTCGGGGACCTCGTCGGCGATCGCGCGGATCGCGTCGAGCGCCACCGGGGTGCGCAGCGTCAGCTCGATCGCGGGCAGCCCGCCGGCAACCAGGGCGCGGGCGACCTGGACGCCGGTCTCCACGGTGTCGACGGCGACGACCGGCATCACCGGGACGACGTCGAGGATCGACTCAGACAGTCTGGACAACGCGGACCTCCTGACCCGGCGCGACGACGCCCGGGAAGACGCTGGCGCCGGTGTCGGCGGATCCGACGGTGGCGCGGAAGGCCGCGAACAGCTCGCGACCGGTGCCGGCCCACTCGGGGCCCTGGGGTGCGCGCCCGGTGATCGGGCGGCGGGCGAAGGCGTCGTGCTCGACGTGCAGGTCGAGCCGACCCCCGTCGGCGTCGACGGTGACCAGGTCGCCGTCCTGGATCCGCGACAGCGGGCCACCCAGGGCGGCCTCGGGTGTCACGTGGATGGCGGCGGGCACCTTGCCGGAGGCACCGGACATCCGGCCGTCGGTCACGATCGCGACCTTCTGCCCACGGTCCTGCAGCACGCCGAGCGCCGGGGTGAGCTTGTGCAGCTCGGGCATCCCGTTGGCGGCCGGACCCTGGTAGCGGATCACGGCCACGAAGTCGCGCCCGTCGAGCGCGCCCTCGGCGAAGGCGGCGAGGAAGTCGTGCTGGTCGTCGAAGACGACCGCGGGCGCCGACACCAGCCGGTGCTCGGGCTTCACGGCGGAGGTCTTGATGACCGCGCGGCCCAGGGGGCCGGTCAGCATCCGCAGCCCGCCGTCGGAGGAGAACGGCTCGCTCGCCGGGCGCAGCACCGCGTGGTCGAGGGAGGCCCTCGGGCCCTCCTCCCAGGTCAGCTCGTCACCGCGCAGCACGGGCTCCTGCGTGTAGCGCCGCAGGCCGTCGCCGGCCACGGTCCGCACGTCCTCGTGGAGCAGGCCCGCCTCGAGCAGGGTGTGCACCAGGAACGCGATCCCGCCGGCGGCGTGGAAGTGGTTCACGTCCGCCTCGCCGTTCGGGTACATCCTGCTGATCAGCGGTACGACGGCCGACAGGTCGGACAGGTCGTCCCACGTCAGCTCGATGCCGGCCGCTCGCGCGATCGCGGGGAGGTGCAGCGTGTGGTTGGTGGAGCCGCCGCTGGCCAGCAGCGCGACGCAGGCGTTGACGATCGCCTTCTCGTCGACGATCTCGCCGATCGGGGCACCGTCCTCCTCGAGCGTCAGCTCGGTGACCCGGTGGCCGGCGGCACGCGTGAGCGCGTCCCGCAGCGGCGTACCGGGGTTGACGAAGGACGACCCGGGCAGGTGCAGCCCGAGCACCTCCATCAGCAGCTGGTTGGAGTTGGCGGTGCCGTAGAACGTGCAGGTGCCGACGGAGTGGTACGACGCGGCCTCGGCGTCGAGCAGCTCCTCGCGACCGACCTTGCCCTCGGCGTACAGCTGCCGGACGCGCGCCTTCTCGGAGTTCGGCAGGCCCGACGCCATCGGCCCCGCGGGCACGAAGACCGTCGGGAGGTGACCGAAGGAGAGGGCGCCGATCAGCAGGCCGGGCGTGATCTTGTCGCAGACGCCGAGCATCAGGGCGCCGTCGAACATGTCGTGCGACAGGGCGATCGCGGTCGACATCGCGATGACGTCGCGGCTGTAGAGCGAGAGCTGCATGCCGTCGCGGCCCTGGGTGATGCCGTCGCACATCGCGGGCACGCCACCGGCGAACTGCGCGATGCCGCCGGCCCGGATCACGGCCTTCTTCAGCGCCTCGGGGTAGTCGCGGTAGGGCTGGTGCGCCGAGAGCATGTCGTTGTAGCTCGACACCAGGGCGATGTTGGGCTTGACGGTGCCGCGCAGCGCGGCCTTGTCGGCGGGCTCGGAGGCCGCGAAGCCGTGGGCGAGGTTGGCGCAGGCGAGGCGACCGCGAGCGGGCCCGGACTGGCCGGCCAGGCGGATCCGGCGGAGGTACTCGGCGCGGCTGTCGGTGCTGCGCTCGACGATCCGCTCGGTGACGGCGGCGACGGTGGGGTGGAGGGAGTGGGTCACTGGTCGGGCTCCTGCCAGGATCGGCCGTCGCGCTCGAGGAGCGTCACGGCGGCGGTCGGACCGGTGGTGCCTGCGGGGTAGCGCTTCGGGCGCTCGGGCGTCGCCGCCCACCGCTGGAGGATCGGCTCGGCCCACGTCCATGCGGCCTCGACCTCGTCGCGGCGCATGAACAGGGTCGGGTTCCCCTTGATGACGTCCATCAGCAACCGCTCGTAGGCGTCGGGGAGACGCTGCTCGAAGGTGGTCGCGTAGCTGAGGTCCAAGGAGACCGGGCGCAGGCGGATCCCACCCGGTCCCGGCTCCTTGGCGGTGAGGTGCAGGCGCATGCCCTCGTCGGGCTGGACCTGGATGTGCAGCCGGTTGGGCGTGGTGACGCCCTCGGCTCCCGGGAACATCGGGTGCGGCGGCTTCTTGAAGACGACCACGATCTCCGAGGCCCGACGGTCCATCCGCTTGCCGGTGCGCAGGTAGAAGGGCACGCCGGCCCAGCGCCAGTTCTGCACCTCGGCCTTCAGCGCCACGAAGGTCTCCGTGAAGGAGCCGCCGTGGCCCAGGTCGGTGGCGTACGACGGCACGGGCGCGCCGTCGACCAGGCCCTCGACGTAGCGCCCGCGGATGATGTCGCGGTCGACGTCGTCCGCGGTCATCGGCTTGAGCGCCTGGAGGACCTTGAGCTTCTCGTCGCGGACGGTCTCGCGGCCGACGTACGTCGGCGGCTCCATGGCGACGAGGCAGAGCAGCTGCAGCAGGTGGTTCTGGACCATATCCCGCAGCGCGCCGGCGTTGTCGTAGTAGCCGCCGCGGCCGCCGACGCCGACGGTCTCGGCGACGGTGATCTGCACGTGGTCGACCCAGTGCGAGTTCCACAGCGGCTCGAGGAAGGCATTGGCGAAGCGGGTGACGAGGAGGTTCTGGACGCTCTCCTTGCCGAGGTAGTGGTCGATCCGGAAGATCTGCGACTCGTCGAAGACCTGGCCGACCGCGTCGTTGACCTCGCGGGCCGAGGCGAGGTCGTGGCCGATCGGCTTCTCGATGACGACCCGGGCGCGCTCGTCGACGACGCCGATCTCGTCGAGCCGCTGGCAGATCGCGCCGAAGAGCTGGGGGGCGACGGCCAGGTAGAAGACGCGGACGGCGTGCTCGGGGTGCGGCCGGTCCTTGAGCAGGGAGTGGAACCGGTCCCAGTCCTCGGGGTTCTCGGCGTCGAGCATCAGGTGGTGCAGCCGGGCGAGGAAGCGGTCCAGCGCGCCGTCGTACAGGTCGGCGGCGTCGACGAACGTCTCGAGCGCCGTCCGCACCTCGTCGCGCCAGCCGGCGTCGTCCAGGTCGGAGCGGGAGACGCCGAGGATCCGGTAGTCGGCGGGCAGCTGGCCCTCGAGGTCGCGGTGGTAGAGCGACGGCAGCAGCTTGCGGAGCGCCAGGTCGCCGGTGCCTCCGAAGACCGTGAAGTCGCACGAATCGGGCATCACGGTGGGGTTGGGGGCGACATCCATATCTCCACGGTAGGAAGAGTTAGGTCGGATAGCAAGCACAGATAGGTTTTTTCAGGATCAAAGTAGGTGGGTTTATGCTCGCCACGTGACCGAGACCTCCACCCGGCCCTCCGCTCGCGTGGCCGTGCCGCGCCTCGAGGTCCGCGAGAGCGCAGCGCCGGCGACCGCCGGTGAGCTGCTCGACCTGGTCCGGACCGGCCGGGCCAGCACCCGCTCGCAGCTGCGTGCCCTCACCGGCCTGTCCCGGACCGCGATCACGACGCGGGTCAGCTCGCTCACGTCGGCCGGGCTGCTGCTGCTCGGCGAGGAGCTTGCCTCGACCGGTGGCCGCCCGCCCGGCGCCCTGGTCTTCAACCAGCACGCCGGCGTCGTCCTCGCCGTGGCCATCGGGCGCTCCCGCAGCCAGCTCGCCGTGCTCGACCTCGACGGCCAGGAGCTGGCCTCCGACTCGCGCGACCACGAGGTCGGTGTCGGTCCCGACGAGCTGATGCCCCAGGTCGCCGACCGGTTGCGCGCCCTGCTCGACGCTGCGCTGCCCGAGGTCGGCTCGCCGCCGGTGCTCGGCATCGGGCTGAGCCTGCCCGGCACGCTCGACCCCGTCCGCGGCCTCAGCATCGGCTCACCGGTGATGTCGGGCTGGGACGGCGTCGAGCTCGCGCCGTACCTCGAGAGCGTCGGCCACGCCCCGCTGTTCGTCGGCAACGACGCCGACGTGCTCGCCCGGGCCGAGCTGCTCGCCGGCACCGGCGAGACCGACGACGTCCTCGTCGTGAAGGCGTCGACCGGTCTGGGTCTCGGGATCATCGCCGACGGTCGGGTCCTCAGCGGCCACCTCGGTGCCGCCGGCGAGATCGGGCACACGAAGGTCGACGCGGCGGAGGGGATGCCCTGCCGCTGCGGCGCGACCGGGTGTCTCGAGACCCTCGCCGGCGGCTGGGCCCTGGTGGCCCGCGCCCGCGAGGCCGGTCACGAGGTCGGTCACGTGCGCGACCTGGTCGCCCTGGCCCTGCAGGGCGACGCCGTCGCCCGCGGGCTGCTGCGCGACAGCGGCCGCGACCTCGGCGAGGTGCTGGCCATCGCGATCAACCTGCTCAACCCCGGCACGGTCGTGATCGGGGGCGACATGGCCGCGGCCTTCGACTTCCACGTCGCGGGCGTGCGCGAGAGCGTCTACGCCCGGGCTGCTCCGCTGGCGACCCGCGACCTCCAGTTCGTGGCAGCCACCCACGGCGACCGCGCCGGCCTCGTCGGCTGCGCGGCGCTCGCCCTCGACCACGTCCTCAGCCCCAGTGCCGTCGACGCGAGGCTGGCGACGGCGTCCTGACGCTCTAGGTTGTTCGCGTGGATGCGAACACCTGGCTCTGGATCGGCGCGAGCTTCCTGGCGGCGATCTTCCTCGGCACCGGACTGCTCAAGCTGACGACCCCGCGCGAGCGGCTGATCGAGGCCGGCCTCGGCTGGGCCGACGACTTCAGCCAGCAGACGATCCGGGTCGTCGGTCTCGCCGAGGTGCTCGGTGCCGTCGGCCTGGTGGTGCCCCCGCTGCTCGGCGTCGCCCCGATCCTCGCGCCGGTCGCCGCCAGCTGCCTCGCGGTGCTGATGGTGGCCGCGACCGCGGTCCACGTACGCCGCGGCGAGATCCTCCCCGACGCCCTCCGCACCCTCGCCCTGATCGTGCTGAGCGTCGTGGTCGCGGTCTACCGGTTCGGCCCACAGGCCTTCTGACCCGCCTCCGCGGGTCTAGCGTGTCCTCGTGACCCGAGTACACGCCTTCGGAGACGACGCCCTCGGCGACCTGGACGCGGTCGGTCTGGTCCAGGCCATCCAGGACGGCGAGGTGGCGATCCCCGACGTGGTGGACGCCGCGATCGCCCGCACCGAGCGTCTCCAGCCCGACCTCAACGCCGTCTCGTACGTCGCCTTCGACCGGGCCCGTGCCGAGGCCCGTGACCCGCGCGGCGGCTTCTTCGCCGGCGTCCCGTCCTTCCTCAAGGACAACGTGGACGTCGCCGGCATGCCGACCCAGCAGGGCTGCGACGCCTACCGCGCCAAGCCGCCGGAGGAGCACGGCGACTTCGCCCGGATGTACGTCGCCACCGGTCTGGTCCCGCTCGGCAAGACCCAGCTCTCCGAGTTCGGCTTCAGCCCGTCGGCCGAGCACCCGCGCCTCGGACCGGTCCGCTCGCCCTGGGACACGACGCGCACCGCGGGTGCGTCGTCGGCCGGTACGGCGGCGCTGGTCGCCGCGGGCGCCGTACCTCTCGCCCACGGCAACGACGGCGGCGGCTCCATCCGGATCCCGGCCTCGGTCAACGGGCTGGTCGGCCTCAAGCCGACCCGCGACCGTCTCGCCCAGGACAAGATCAACCGGCAGATGCCGGTCCGGATCGTCTCCGACGGCGTCCTGACCCGGTCGGTCCGCGACACCGCGGCGTTCCTGCGCGAGGCCGAGCAGGTCTACCGCGCGCTGCCGCTCCCGCCGATCGGTGACGTCTCCCGGTCCGGGCGCAAGCGGCTCCGCGTCGCCGTGCACACCCGCGGCATCGGCCGCGGCTGCAGCCCCGAGGTCGTCGAGCTGACCCTCAAGACCGCGCAGCTCCTCGAGGAGCTCGGGCACCAGGTCGAGGAGGTCGCGCACCCCGCGCCGGACTCGACGGCGGACGACTTCCTCCTCTACTGGTCGATGCTCGCGATGATGATCGTGCGCACCGGTCGCCTGCAGGCCGGCTCGAGCTGGGACCGCAGCAGGCTCGACAACCTCACCCTCGGCCTCGACCGGCACTGCCGCCGTCGGCTCCACCGGCTGCCCGGCGCGATCCGCCGGCTGCAGCGCACGGCCCACACCTCGGCCGAGTTCCACGCGACGTACGACGTCGCACTGTCGCCCACGCTGGCCCACGCGACGCCCCTGGTCGGACACCTCGACCCGACCAACGACTTCGAGACTGTGATGGACCGGATCCTCGACTGGGTGGTCTTCACGCCCTGGCAGAACGCGACCGGCGACCCGGCCATCTCGCTGCCGCTCGCGACCACCGCGGAGGGCATGCCGCTGGGCATGCAGTTCGCTGCCGGAGCGGGTCGGGAGAGCACCCTGCTGGAGCTCGCGTTCGAGCTCGAGGAGGCTCGTCCGTGGGGTCGGATCGGGGCCTGAAAACGGGCCCCGGCAGAGGGGCGCGGGGCCGATTTCTCGTTCCCCGGAACCTCTGTGTACAGTTCTCCGTCGTTGCCCCTTTAGCTCAGTCGGCAGAGCGTCTCCATGGTAAGGAGAAGGTCTACGGTTCGATTCCGTAAAGGGGCTCTGGGCCGAATTGCGTGATCCCGATACCCTGGAATCGCACAGTCGTGGCCCGTGGCGGGGTAGCTCAGGTGGTTAGAGCACACGGCTCATAATCGTGGTGTCGCGGGTTCGAGTCCCGCCCCCGCTACTCACAACGACCAGCGACACCCGTACCGACTAAAGGACTTCCCGTGGCAAGCAAGAGCTCCGACGTTCGCCCCAAGATCACGCTCGCGTGCACTGAGTGCAAGGAGCGCAACTACATCACCAAGAAGAACCGGCGCAACGACCCCGACCGGCTCGAGATGAAGAAGTTCTGCCCGCGCGACCGCAAGCACACCGTGCACCGCGAGACGCGCTGAGCGCTGAGCACGGCTGCCACACCGTCTTCTCGTTGACCCGCCCGAAACTTTCGGGCGGGTCAACGTCTATTTTGGCTCCATGCCAGTCGACTCGACCCTGATCGGGCGCGCGTTCCCGCCGACCGAGCCCTACGAGGTGTCGGTCGACAAGGTGCGTGCCTTCGTCTCCGCCACGGGAGGGGAGTACGCCGGGGGGCCGGCTCCCGCGACCTTCCCGATCGTGCTCGCCTTCGAGGCGATGAACGCGTTCCTGGCGGCCGAGTCGATCGACCTGTTCCGGATCATCCACGGCGACCAGAAGTTCGCCTACGAGCGGCCGGTGGTGCCGGGCGACGTCCTCACCGCCACCCTCACCGTCGCGAGCCTGCGCCAGATCGCCGGCAACGACATCATCGGCACCACCAGCGAGATCACCGACGCGTCCGGCGCGCTGGTCTGCTCGACCAGCGCCACCCTCGTCCACCGGGGCGAGGCATGACGCTCGAGAGCCGCACCTTCACGATCACCCGCGCCGACCTGGTCGCGTACGCCGAGGCCGCGGGTGACCCGAACCCGATCCACCAGGACGAGGCGGTCGCGCTGGGCGTCGGGCTGCCGGGCGTGATCGCCCACGGCATGCTCACGATGGCCCTGGCGGCGCGCGCGGTCGAGGGCTGGTTCCCGGGGGCCGAGGTGGTCAGCTTCGGCTGCAAGTTCACCAACCCGGTCGTCGTCCCCGCCGAGGGCGGCGTCGACGTCGAGGTCGCCGGCGAGGTCAGGGACACCGTCGACGGCCTCACGACGGTCGCGCTGACCGTCACGTGCGACGGCCAGAAGGTGCTCGGCATGCCCAAGGCCGTGCTCCGTGCCTGAGGTGCTGGCCGACCACACGACGCTCCGGCTCGGCGGTCCCGCCGACCGCTGGGTGCGCGCGACCACCGAGGCCGAGCTGATCGATGCCGTGACCGCGACGGACGCCGCCGGCGAGCCCCTCCTCGTGCTCGGCGGCGGCAGCAACCTGGTGGTCGCCGACGCCGGCTTCCCCGGCACCGTGGTCGAGGTCGCGACCACCGGTGTCGTCAGCGACGTCGAGGACGACGACCCGACCTGCGGCGGCGCGATGGTCACGGTCGCCGCCGGCGAGAGCTGGGACGACCTCGTCGCCACCGCGGTCGAGCGCGGCTGGGTGGGTGTCGAGGCGCTCTCCGGCATCCCCGGCTCGGTGGGTGCCACCCCGATCCAGAACGTCGGCGCCTACGGCCAGGAGGTCAGCCAGACCATCGCCAGCGTGCGGGTCTGGGACCGGCGGCTGCGCGGTGTCCGCACCTTCGCCAACGCCGACTGCGGCTTCGGCTACCGCACGTCGCGCTTCAAGGCCGACCCGCTGCGCCACGTGGTGCTGTCGGTGACCTTCCAGTTCCGCCAGGGCGACCTCGGCGCCCCGGTGGAGTACGCCGAGCTGGCACGCACCCTGGGCGTCGAGCCCGGCCAGCGCGCCCCCCTGGTCGACGTACGCCGTGCCGTGCTCGACCTGCGCCGCGGCAAGGGCATGGTCCTCGACCCCGACGACCACGACACGTGGAGCGCCGGGTCCTTCTTCACCAACCCGATCGTGGACGCCGCTCCCGAGGGCGCGCCGTCCTGGCCGCAGCCCGACGGCCGGGTCAAGACCAGCGCCGCGTGGCTCATCGAGCACGCGGGCTTCGCCAAGGGCCACGGCAACGAGCGCGTGGCACTCTCCGGCAAGCACACCCTTGCGCTGACCAACCGGGGCGGCGCGACGACCGCCGACCTGCTCCGGCTCGCCCTCGAGGTGCGCGACGGCGTCGAGCTCGCCTACGGCATCCGGCTCGTCAACGAGCCGGTGCTGATGGGCTGCTCCCTCTAGGAGTTCGTCTCGCTCGTGAACGTCGGGTCGCTGGCGATCGCGATCACGATGATCGCCACCACCGCGAGGATGCCCAGGATCAGGAAGACGGTGCCGATGATGCCGGTGATCCGGCCGGCGTTCGCGAGGTCGCGCCCGCTGTAGGTGCCGGGCGGCGCCTGGTCGATCTCCTTCACCGCGCGTCCGCCGATGCCCCACGCGAACGGCGACAGGATCAGCGTGATGCCGCCACACGTGGCGATGCCCGCCAGGCCGATGATCCCGAGCACCAGCGCGGTCGTCGCCGACGGATGCTTCGGCGCCACCGGGTGGAAGCCGTAGGGCTGCTGGTACTGCTGCTGCGGATAGCCCTGCGCGGCGTACGGCTGCTGGTAGGGCTGCTGGTAGGGCTGGCCGTACGGCGGCTGCTGGGGCTGGCCGTAGGGGTTCTGCTGGTACGGCGGCTGCGCCGGTTGCTGCGGCGGCGCGCCGTACGGGTTCTGCTGCTCGGGTCCGGGGGCGGCGGGATCGTTCGAGCTCATGGAGCGATCATGTCAGCCAGCGGTCGATGTCACCGAGGATCTCGGTCTTGGTCGAGTCCGGCGCCCGCGAGGCGCGCACCGACATCCGTGCCAGCTCGGCGAGCTGGGCGTCGGTCAGGTCGTGCGCCGCGCGCATCGTGGCGTACTGCCCGGCCAGCTGCGACCCGAAGAGCAGCGGGTCGTCGGCTCCCAGGGCGATCGTGGCGCCGGCGGCCATCAGCGTCGGCAGCGGCACCGACGTGAGGTCGGAGTAGACGCCGAGGGCGACGTTGGAGACGGGGCAGACCTCGAGGGCGACGCCGGCCTCGATGATCCGGTCCAGCAGCACGGGGTCCTCCGCCGCGCGGACGCCGTGGCCGAGCCGGTCGGCGTGCAGCGAGTCGAGGCAGACCTGGATGTGCTCGGGGCCGCGGAGCTCGCCGCCGTGCGGCACCAGCGTGAGGCCGGCCCGCTCGGCGATCTGGAAGGCGCCGGCGAAGTCGTCCGTGCGACCGCGTCGCTCGTCGTTGGACAGCCCGAAGCCGACGACGCCGCGACCGGCGTACTGCCCGGCCAGCCGGGCCAGGGTGCGGGCGTCGAGGGGGTGCCGGGTGCGGTTGGCGGCGATGACCACGGCCATCCCGAGCCCGGTCGTCTCCGACGCGTCCCGGACGGCGTCGAGGACCAGGTCGGTGAAGGCGGTGATCCCGCCGAAGCGCGCGCCGTAGCCGCTCGGGTCGACCTGGATCTCCAGCCACCGACCGCCGTCGCGGACGTCGTCCTCCGCGGCCTCCCGCACCAGGCGGCGTACGTCGTCCTCGGTGCGCAGCACCGACCGCGCGACGTCGTAGAGCCGCTGGAACCGGAACCAGCCCTTCTCGTCGGCCGCCGACAGCGTCGGCGGCCACTCCTCCACGAGCTGGTCGGGCAGCACGATCCCGTCCCGCTGCGCGAGCTCGAGCAGCGTGGCGTGCCGCATCGACCCCGTGAAGTGGAGGTGCAGGTGGGCCTTCGGCAGCTCGAGGAGCTCACGCATGGGTCACGCGAGCAGCTTCTCCGCGGCCGCGAGCTGGACGCACGTGGCCACTGCCTCCATGGCACCGGTCACCTCGCCGAGCACGGGGAAGGACGGCGCGAGCCGGATGTTCTTGTCGTCCGGGTCGTTGCGGTAGGGGTACGCCGAGCCTCCGGGCGTCAGCGCGACGCCGGCCGCCTTGGCCAGCTCGATGACCCGGCTGGCGGTCCCGGGCAGCACGTCGAGGCTGACGAAGTAGCCACCGCGCGGGTGGGTCCAGGTCGCGATCCCGAGGCCGCCGAGCCGCTCGGTGAGGATGCGCTCCACCTCGTCGAACTTCGGGGCGAGCAGCTCGCGGTGCTTGGCCATGTGGTCGCGCACACCCTGCGGGGTCCCGAAGAACTCGAGGTGGCGCAGGTGGTTGACCTTGTCGGGACCGATCGAGCCGAGCCCGAGGTTGTCGTGGAACCAGGCCACCGTCTCCTTCGAGCCGCCCACGAACGCGACGCCAGCTCCGGCGTACGTGATCTTGGAGGTCGACGCGAAGATGACCGGCCGGTGCGGGTGACCGGAGACCGCGGCCAGCGACAGGATGTCGGCGGTCTTGGTCTCCTCCCGAGTCAGGTGGTGCAGCGCGTAGGCGTTGTCCCAGAAGATCTTGAAGTCGGGGGCCGCGGTCGGCATCGACGCCAGGCGCTCGGCCACCTCCTGGGTGGTGACCTGGCCGGTCGGGTTGGCGTAGGTCGGGACCAACCACATCCCCTTGAAGGACGGGTCGTCGGCGACGAGCGCGATGACCGCGTCGACGTCCGGGCCGTCGTCGGTCATCGGCACGGGCACCATCTCGATGCCGAACCACTCCAAGAGCGCGAAGTGCCGGTCGTAGCCGGGCACCGGGCAGACGAAGCGGACCTTCTCCTCCTGGCCCCACGGGCGCTCGGAGTCGACACCGCCCTTGAGCCACAGGTAGGACAGCACGTCCTTCATCAGGGTCAGGCTCGAGGTGCCCTGGGCCGACAGCTGGCCGACCTCGACGCCGAGCAGCTCCGCGAACATCTCCCGCAGGGCCGTGACGCCGGCCAGACCGCCGTAGTTGCGGGTGTCGACGCCGTCGGGCGTGGTGGTCGTCGTGGGGAGCTTCAGCAGCCCGTCGGCGAGGTCGAGCTGCTCGGCCGACGGCTTGCCACGGGTCAGGTCGAGCTTGAGACCGGAGGCCACAAGGGCGTCGTACGCCGTCTGCTGGGCGGCCCGGAAGGTCTCCAGGTCGGCGCGGGACAGGTCGGACAGAGGCAGGTGCTGGCTCACGGCTCCATCGTGTCAGACCTGATTGGTGCTGCGCGCAGTGGCACCGTAGACTCCCGTTTGGTGGATTCCCACAGGCTCAGCCATGCCCTCGAGGCGGTCGGGTCGGTGTGAGTCCCGCCTCGCAGAAGTCTGCGAAGGGCACTAGCTCAACTGGCAGAGCATCGGTCTCCAAAACCGAAGGTTGGGGGTTCAAGTCCCTCGTGCCCTGCAAGGACGAACCAGGTCGAACGAAGGAAAGGTGAAGGACGTGCCGGACAGCAAGGCAGTCCAGGGATCGCGCGGAGGGTCTGCTCACAAGCGGACCAGCATCCCCACGTTCTACCGCCAGGTCGTGGCTGAGCTCCGCAAGGTGGTCTACCCGACCCAGGAGCAGCTCGTCACCTACTTCATCGTGGTGATGGTCTTCGTGGTCTTCATGATGACGCTGGTCTCGCTCCTCGACCTGGGCTTCGGCAAGCTCGTCTTCGCGATCTTCGCCGGTTAGTCCACCCGTGATCCGGCCCTCCGGTCGGATGACCAGAGCAGCACCCGAATGTGATGGAGCAGTACGTGTCTGAGCAGGAGCAGGACTCGGTGACCGAGGTCGACGCGACCCTCGAGGACCAGTACGGCGAGCCCAACGACGGTCCCGAGGTCGAGGACGACCCGCGCCTCGACGCCGAGGGCACCGACGAGGCCAGCGACGAGGACCTGGGTCTCGACGACCACGTGGCAGCCGACGGCGCGACCAGCGCCGACCTGTCCGAGGCCGAGGGCGACGAGGGTCCCTCCGGCGACGCGGACGAGCTCGACGAGAACGACCCGCTCGAGGTCTTCCGCCGTGAGCTGTGGGCGAAGCCCGGCGACTGGTTCGTCGTGCACACCTACTCCGGCATGGAGAACCGGGTGAAGTCCAACCTGGAGAACCGCATCATCTCCCTCAACATGGAGGACTACATCCACGAGATCGTGGTCCCCACCGAGGAGGTCGCGGAGATCAAGAACGGCCAGCGCAAGATGGTCCGCCGGACCGTCCTGCCCGGCTACGTGCTGGTCCGGATGGACCTCACCGACGAGTCCTGGTCGGCCGTGCGCCACACCCCGTCCGTCACCGGCTTCGTCGGTCACAGCCACCAGCCGGTGCCGCTGTCGATGTCCGAGGTCGAGAGCATGCTCGCTCCCGCCGTCGTGGCCCGCGCCGAGGCCGAGGCCATCGCCTCCGGCTCCCCGGCCGCCGCGTCGAGCGCCGCCGCGAAGAAGCCGGTCGAGGTGGCCGACTTCGACGTCTCCGACTCCGTCATGGTCGTCGACGGCCCGTTCGCCACGCTCCACGCCACGATCACCGAGATCAACGCCGAGTCCCAGCGGGTCAAGGCGCTCGTCGAGATCTTCGGCCGCGAGACCCCGGTCGAGCTCAGCTTCAGCCAGATTCAGAAGGTTTGAGCCCCTGCCCAGAGCTTGCTCTGGGCAGGATCCGGCTCAAAGGTTGAGGGCGTCGACGCAGACCCGAGCGAAGCGAGGGACTGCGTGACGTGTCTCGAAACCCGGTGAGCCGAGAAGCAGCGGTGTGACCGCGATTCGCCCTCTCGGCGAATCCGCAGCACAATAGTTCGGTTGCCCGAGGGCAACACGCATAGGTGGCAGAGGAGTACGACGTACTCCTCGTCATGACCACGAGACAGAAAGAGAACCAAGCACATGCCTCCCAAGAAGAAGATCGCCGCACTGGTCAAGGTGCAGCTCCAGGCTGGTGCCGCGACGCCGGCTCCGCCGGTCGGTACCGCTCTCGGTCCGCACGGCGTGAACATCATGGAGTTCTGCAAGGCGTACAACGCCCAGACCGAGTCCATGCGCGGCAACGTCATCCCGGTCGAGATCACGATCTACGAGGACCGCTCGTTCTCGTTCATCACCAAGACGCCGCCGGCCGCTGAGCTCATCAAGAAGGCCGCCGGACTGAAGTCCGGCTCGGGCACCCCGCACTCGGTCAAGGTCGGCAAGCTGACCAAGGACCAGGTCCGCGAGATCGCCACGACGAAGCTCCCCGACCTCAACGCGAACGACATCGACGCCGCGATGAAGATCGTCGAGGGCACCGCCCGTTCCATGGGCGTCACCACCGACTGATCCAGCCAACACCCCGTGGCAGGGCCGCGCTGGCCCACTGAAGACCACATCTTTCGTAGAAACGAGAACACCATGCAGCGCAGCAAGACCTACCGCGCGGCGGCAGACACGTTCGACAAGGACGAGCTCTACGCCCCGCTGGCCGCGATCAAGATCGCGAAGACCGCCAGCAAGAAGAAGTTCGACGAGACCGTGGACGTCGTCATGCGTCTCGGCGTCGACCCCCGCAAGGCGGACCAGATGGTGCGCGGCACCGTCAACCTGCCCCACGGCACGGGCAAGACCGCCCGCGTCCTCGTGTTCGCCGTCGGTGACAAGGCGCAGGCCGCCCTGGACGCCGGTGCCGACGAGGTCGGTGGCGACGAGCTCGTCGACAAGGTGGCCGGTGGCTACCTCGACTTCGACGCCGTCGTCGCGACGCCGGACCTGATGGGCAAGGTCGGTCGTCTCGGCCGCGTGCTCGGTCCCCGTGGCCTGATGCCGAACCCGAAGACCGGCACCGTCACCCCGGACCCGGCCAAGGCCGTGACCGACATCAAGGGCGGCAAGATCGAGTTCCGCGTGGACCGTCACGCCAACCTGCACTTCATCATCGGCAAGGCGTCGTTCTCCGAGACGCAGCTCGCGGAGAACTACGCCTCGGCGCTCGAGGAGGTGCTGCGGCTCAAGCCCGCCAGCTCCAAGGGCCGCTACATCAAGAAGGTCACCGTCTCGACGACCATGGGCCCCGGTGTCCAGGTCGACCCCAACCGCACCAAGAACGTCGCGGCTGAGGACGAGGCCGCTCAGGCCTGATCCACCCCGCTCTGCACGTCGACCCGCCCGAAGCTTTCGGGCGGGTCGTCGTCAATTTGGACCGGGTGTGCAACGCCGCGTACTGTTCCTCCTGAAACCAAAGACCGCCGGTTGTCGTCCTGCGCACGCAGGAGGATCGAAGGCCCGTAGCAATGCGGACGACCTGCGCAGGTGTCAGAGCAAGCATTCAACGCCCTGAGCCTGTGCTCGGGGCGTTCGTCTTTCCCCGGGACTCCGCGGTGGTCACCACCGGAAGGAGACCCATGGCGCGGGCAGACAAGCAGGCAGCCGTCGCGGAGATCGTTGAGTCGTTCAACGACTCCGCTGGCGCCGTGCTGACCGAGTACCGCGGGCTCACCGTGAAGCAGCTGCAGGACTTGCGGCGCTCCCTCGGCGAGAACGCGGACTACGCCGTGGTCAAGAACACGCTGGCCAAGATCGCCGCCAATGAGGTGGGCATCTCCGGCTTCGACGACCTGCTGACCGGTCCGACCGCTATCGCCTTCATCAATGGCGACGTGGTCGAGGCGGCCAAGGGTCTGCGTGATTTTGCCAAGGCGAACCCCACCCTTGTGATCAAGGGTGGCGTCCTGGACGGCAAGATCCTCGACGCGAAGGAGGTCGCCAAGCTGGCCGACCTCGAGTCGCGCGAGGTGCTCATGGGCAAGCTGGCCGGCGCGATGCTCGCGTCGCTCAGCCAGGCCGTCTACCTGCTCAACGCCCCCCTCGCCCAGGCCGCCCGTCTCGCGGGTGCGCTCCAGGCGAAGGCCGAGCAGGACCCCTCGATCCTCGCAGGTGGTGCCGGTACGCCGGTCGCCGCCGAGGAGGCTCCGGCCGAGGAGGCTGCCCCGGAGGCAGCCGCCGAGACCGAGGCCCCCGCTGACGAGGCTCCCGCGGCCGAGGAGGCCTCCGCTGAGGAGACCCCCGCTGCCGAGGCCGAGACCTCCGATGAGGGCGAAGCCACCGAGGCCTGAGCTCACGCTCGGACCGACGTACCCAACCACCTGAAACCCGGCCCGGACGCGACTGCGTCGGGGCCACCGAACGGAAGGAACCGCCATCATGGCGAAGCTCACCACCGACGAGCTGCTCGACGCGTTCAAGGAGATGACCCTCATTGAGCTGAGCGAGTTCGTGAAGCAGTTCGAGGAGACCTTCGGCGTCACCGCCGCGGCCCCCGTCGCCGTTGCTGCCGCCCCCGCCGCTGGCGGCGGCGCCGCTGCTGGCGACGACGCTGCCGACCAGGACGAGTTCGACGTCATCCTGGAGTCGGCCGGCGACAAGAAGATCAACGTCATCAAGGAGGTGCGCGCGCTCACGTCCCTCGGCCTGAAGGAGGCCAAGGACCTGGTCGAGTCCGCCCCCAAGGCGATCCTCGAGAAGGTTGCCAAGGACGCTGCCGACAAGGCCAAGGAGGCCCTGGAGGGCGCCGGCGCCACCGTCACCGTCAAGTGACGTTCTGACACCACGCAGTTCCTCACGAGGGGCGACCACCCGGACGGGTGGTCGCCCCTCGTGGCATTTCCGATCCGTGTCCGGAGTGTTCCGGGCCCGGGCTCAGGTCACAGTTCGGCTCATCGGTCCAGACGTGTCCGTCCGGAGGTGTAGCGCCGCAGTGACGGGGAAGGAAACCCGCGCGTAACTTCGGCCGCCGCCCAGCGTTGGTACCGGCAGTGGGAGACGGGGGAGTGTGTTCGGGCGCGCCCGACCGGCAACGGGTGCGTGCAACGACGAGGAGGGACGGGAGCGCTCATGGGTGTGGAGATCAAGGTCGACAACCTCAGCAAGTCGTTCGGCAAGCAGCTCATCTGGGGCGGCGTCTCGCTGTCGATCCCCGCGGGCGAGGTGTCGGTCATGCTCGGCCCCTCCGGCACTGGCAAGTCGGTCTTCCTCAAGGCGCTGATCGGCCTCCTCAAGCCTGACGAGGGCTCGATCCTCATCGAGGGCACCGACATCGCGAGCTGCTCCGAGAAGGACCTCTACGAGATCCGCAAGCTCTTCGGCGTCCTCTTCCAGGACGGCGCCATGTTCGGCTCGATGACGCTCTACGACAACGTGGCCTTCCCGCTGCGCGAGCACACCAAGAAGTCCGAGTCCGACATCCGCGACGTCGTGATGGAGAAGATGGACCTGGTCGGTCTCCTCGGCGCGGAGGACAAGCTCCCCGGTGAGATCTCCGGCGGTATGCGCAAGCGCGCCGGCCTGGCTCGGGCCCTGGTCCTCGACCCCGAGATCCTGCTCATCGACGAGCCCGACTCGGGCCTCGACCCCGTCCGCACGTCGTTCATCAACCAGCTCTTCATCGATCTCAACGCCCAGATCGACGCGACCTTCCTGATCGTCACCCACGACATCAACACGGCTCGCACCGTGCCCGACAACATCGGCCTGCTCTACCACAAGCACCTGGCGATGTTCGGGCCGCGCGAGATGCTGCTCAGCTCCGAGGAGCCGGTCGTCCGGCAGTTCCTCAACGCCCAGACGGTCGGCCCGATCGGCATGTCCGAGGAGAAGGACGCCGACGAGCTCGAGGCGGAGAAGGGCATCGACATGCCGCCGCTGCCGCCGATCCCGCTGCAGCTCGAGCCCTCCAACGGCATCCCGCGTCGCAGCCAGCGCGAGCCGGGCGCGTGGTGCCGCGACAACAGCGTCACCCCGCCTCCCGGTTCCTTCGAGGCGAACATGTCCATGGTCACCGGCAGCTGATCGGACTCTGACCACATGTCATCCCTGACCGCGAGCCGTGTCCTCGCGCCCGTCGGCACCGCAGGCAAGCTCTTCGCCTTCGGTCTCGACGTCGGTCGTGGACTGTTCCGGCGGCCGTTCCAGATGCGGGAGTTCATCCAGCAGGCCTGGTTCATCGCGTCCGTGACCATCATTCCGACCGCACTCGTCGCGATCCCCTTCGGCGCGGTCATCGCGCTCCAGGTCGGTGGGCTGGTCAAGCAGTTCGGCGCCCAGTCCTTCACCGGCTCGGCCGCGGTGCTCGCCGTGGTCCGCGAGGCGGGACCGATCGCCACCTCGCTGCTGATCGCCGGCGCCGGCGGATCAGCGATCGCCGCCGACCTCGGCGCTCGCAAGATCCGCGAGGAGCTCGACGCGATGATGGTGCTCGGGATCGACCCGATCCAGCGCCTCGTGGTCCCCCGCGTGCTGGCCTGCATGCTCGTCGCGGTCTTCCTCAACGGCCTGGTGAGCGTCGTCGGCGTCGCCGGGGGCTACATCTTCAACGTGGTGCTCCAAGACGGCACCCCAGGTGCCTACATAGCAAGCTTCACCGCGCTCGCTCAGCTACCGGACCTCTGGCAAGGCATGGCCAAGGCGCTGGTCTTCGGCCTCATCGCCGCAGTCGTCGCCTGCTACAAGGGCATGAACGCCGCCGGTGGGCCCAAGGGCGTGGGCGACGCCGTCAACGAGTCCGTCGTCATCACCTTCATGCTCCTGTTCGTCGTCAACTTCGTGATGAGCGCGATCTACATCCAGCTCGTGCCACCGAAGACGGGTTAGCGACGCCATGGCCAACATCCGCGCTGTCTACGACCGGCCCGCCCGGTTCATCGACGACCTCGGCGCCGAGCTCGCGTTCTTCATCCGGGCGCTCGCCTGGACCCCGCGCACGATCCGTCGCTACAAGAAGGAGATCCTCCGGATCCTCGCCGAGGTCACCCTCGGCTCCGGAGCGCTCGCCGTCATCGGTGGCACCGTCGGCGTCATCACGGCGATGTGCTTCTTCACCGGCACCGAGGTCGGCCTGCAGGGCTACGCCGCGCTCAACCAGCTCGGCACCGCCGCGTTCTCCGGCTTCGTCTCGGCCTACTTCAACACCCGCGAGATCGCCCCGCTGGTCGCGGCGATCGCGCTGGCGGCGACGGTCGGCTGCGGGTTCACCGCCCAGCTGGGCGCGATGCGGATCTCCGAGGAGATCGACGCGCTCGAGGTGATGGCGATCCCGTCGCTCCCGTTCCTGGTGACCACCCGGATCATCGGCGGACTCATCGCGATCATCCCGCTGTACGTCGTGGGGCTGCTCTCGTCCTACTTCGCGACCCGGCTCACCGTGACCCAGTTCTTCGGCCAGAGCACCGGCACCTACGACCACTACTTCAACCAGTTCCTGCCGCCCGGTGACGTGCTGTGGTCCTTCGGCAAGGTGCTGGTCTTCGCCGTCGTCGTGATCCTGATCCACTGCTACCACGGCTACAACGCCTCCGGCGGTCCCGCCGGGGTCGGTGTCGCGGTCGGCCGCGCGATCCGCACGAGCATCGTCGCCATCAACGTCATCGACCTGTTCCTGTCGATGGCGATCTGGGGCACGAGCACGACCGTCCGGCTGGCGGGTTAGGCCATGCGGGTGTTGGCGTGGCACAAGGTCCTCGGGGTGGTGTTCCTCTGCCTCGTCCTCGCGGGCGTCTACCTCACGTACGCGATCTTCTCGAAGAAGTTCGTCGACTACGACGAGGTCAAGCTCGAGACCTCGACGATCGGGCTGCAGCTGCCGACCCGCGCCGACGTGAAGATCCGAGGCGTGATCGTCGGCGAGGTGCTGGACTTCAAGGCGACGTCCGACGGCGCCGAGGTCACTCTCGGCATCTACCCGAGCCAGATCGACACGATCCCTGCCGACGTCACCGGCTCGATCGTCCCCAAGACCCTCTTCGGCGAGAAGTATGTCGCCCTCGTCGTGCCTGACGACGCCGACGTCTCCGGGGGAGACCACATCGAGGCGGGTGCGACGATCCCCAGGACCGAGGTCTCGATCGAGGTCGAGAAGGTGCTGTCCGACCTCTACCCGCTGCTGCGGACCGTCCAGCCCGCGGAGATCAACCAGACCCTCAACGCGCTGTCGACCGCGCTCGAGGGTCGCGGCGACCAGATCGGCGAGAACATCGAGACCGTCGACAGCTACCTCAAGCGGATCAACCCCCAGATCCCGCAGCTGATCGACGACCTGAGGCTCACCGCGAAGGTCTCCGACAACTACGCCGACGTGATGCCCCAGATCGCCGACATCATCGACAACACGGTGACGACCACCGGCACGCTCGAGGACCGCGAGGCCAAGCTGCACGCGCTGTTCCAGGACGTCGCGTCCTTCTCCGACACGGCCAAGTCCTTCCTCGACGAGAACGGCGACAACCTGATCCGACTGGGCGACGTGAGCCAGCAGCAGCTGGCCGTCTTCGCGAAGTACGCCCCGGAGTTCTCCTGCCTGACCCGCGGCATCGTCAACGCCGGCAAGCTCCAGGCCGAGGCGTTCCGCGGCTTCGAGCTCCACATCGTGCTGGAGACGCTGCCGAACCAGCCCCGCGCCTACACGCCCAACGACTCGCCCCACTTCGGCGAGGACCGCGGACCTGCCTGCCTCCACCTGCCCAACCCGCCGTGGAACTCCGACAACCCGGTTCGCCACCAGCCGAACTTCGACGACGGGGTCGACGAGCCGACGGGCAAGGGCACCTCGCGGGTCGCCCCCAACCAGTACTTCCGCGCCGGGCTGGCCGGGAGCCCCGCCGAGACCAAGCTGCTGCGGTCGGTGCTCGGTCCGCTGCTGGGTGTCAGCGATGCCGACGTCCCCGACCTCGGCCTCCTCCTGATGGGCCCGATGGCCCGCGGAGCGGAGGTGTCGCTGCGATGAAGCTCCTCGACAAGCGCACCTCCGTCGACCTGGTCAAGCTGGTCATCTTCATCGTGGTCACCACGCTCGCGACGTCGGTCCTCGTGATCACGATCGGCAACATCTCGTTCTCGCCCAAGACCGTCTACAAGGCCGAGTTCGTCGACGCGACCGGTGTCGTGAAGGGCGACGACGTCCGGATCGCGGGCGTCAAGGTCGGCAGCGTCAAGGACATCCAGGTCGTCGACCGGACCCGCGCCCTGGTGACCTTCAGCGTCGAGGACAGCACCACGCTCAGCAAGGCGACGCACGCGTCGATCCGCTACCGCAACCTGGTCGGGCAGCGCTACATTTCCCTGACCAACGAGATCGGTGACTCCTCCGAGCTCGAGGCAGGTGACACGATCCCGGTCAGCCAGACCTCGCCGGCCCTCGACCTGACGGTCCTGTTCAACGGCTTCAAGCCGCTCTTCCAGGCCCTGTCGCCCGCCGACATCAACAAGCTGTCCTACGAGGTCATCCAGGTGTTCCAGGGAGAGGGCGGCACGCTCGAGGGCCTGCTCGCCCACACCGCCTCGGTGACCCAGACCCTCGCGAGCCGCGACGAGGTGATCGGCGCGCTGATCGACAACCTCAACGAGGTGCTCGACCACATCGGTGACCGCGACGACCAGCTCAGCCAGCTGATCACGACGTTCCGGACCTTCGTGGGCGGCCTGAAGGACGACCGCGAGGCGATCCTCGGCTCCCTCGACAACATCTCGGAGCTCTCCGTGCAGACCGCCGACCTCGTCTCCGGCATCCACGAGCCGTTCGTCAGCGACATCCACCAGCTGCGCCGGCTCGCCGGCAACCTGGACGACGGGAAGGCCGAGATCGACCGTGCGCTGCAGGTGCTCCCCATCAAGCTGAACAAGGTGGGTCGCACCGCGGCCTACGGCTCCTGGTTCAACTTCTACCTCTGCCACTTCCAGGGACGCATCCGCGTCCCGGGCGGCAAGTCCGTGCACGTGGACTACCCCCCGGCCGGTACGACGGTCGGCGACAGGTGTGATCTCGGATGAGCAAACCCTTCCGCGAGCGCAACCCCGTGGTGATCGGGGCGGTGAGCCTCGCCGTCATCGCCCTGCTGATCCTGACCGCGTTCCGTGCGCAGGACCTGCCGCTGATCGGGGGCGGCGACACCTACTACGCCGCGTTCTCCGAGTCGGGCGGGCTCAAGGCCAACGACGAGGTCCGGATCGCCGGTGTGCGCGTCGGCAAGGTCGAGAGCGTCGCCCTCGACGGTGACCACGTCAAGGTCACCTTCAAGGTCAGCACCGACTCCTCGTTCGGCACCGACACCCGCGCCGCGATCAAGGTGAAGACGCTGCTCGGCGCCATGTACCTCTCGCTCGAGCCGGCCGGCGACGGCCAGCTCGCGAAGGGCGCCGAGATCCCGGTCGACCACACCTCCTCGCCGTACGACGTCGTCGACGCGTTCTCCGGCCTGGCGGACACCTCGGAACGGATCGACACCGACCAGCTCGCCAAGTCGCTGACCACGCTGGCCGACCTGACCCGCAACACTCCCGAGGAGTTCCGCAACGCCCTCACCGGCGTCTCGGCGCTCTCCTCGAACATCGCGGCCCGCGACGACCAGATCAACTCGCTGCTCAAGAACCTCGACCGGGTCTCGACCGTCCTCGACGACCGTGACCAGGACATCGTCGGGCTGATGAAGGACTCCGACGTCCTCTTCCGCGCACTGGTCGCCCGTCGCGACGCCGTCCACAACCTGCTGGTCTCCACGAGCCGGCTGTCGAGCGAGCTGACGAGCCTGATCCAGCAGAGTCGCGACGACCTGAAGCCCGCGCTCGACCACCTGGAGAACGTCGTGACCGTCCTCAACAAGAACGAGGACAACCTCGACAACAGCCTGCGGCTGATGGCGCCGTTCTACCGGGTCTTCGCGAGCACGCTCGGCAACGGCCCCTGGTTCGACACCTACATCCAGAACTTCCCCCCGGCTCCTCAGGTGGGTGGCTGACATGGGCGCAGTGAAGCGGTTCGTCATCCCCGCGGTGATCGTGCTGGCGCTCGTCGTCGGCGCCTTCGCGATGTTCCGCGGCCCGGACACCAAGACCCTGACCGCACACTTCCCGCGGACCATCTCGATCTACGAGGGCAGCGACGTCCGCGTCCTCGGCGTCCCGGTGGGCACCGTCGACACGGTGACCCCGTCGGGCACCGACGTCGTCGTGACGATGTCCTACGACGCCGACGTGAAGATCCCTGCCGACGCCAAGGCCGTGATCGTGGCTCCGTCCATCGTGGGCGACCGGTTCATCCAGCTCACGCCCGTCTACGACGGCGGCGCGGTGATGGCCGACGGCGTCAACCTCGACGAGGACCGCACCGCGGTGCCGCTCGAGCTGGACCAGATCTACTCCAGCATCGACGACCTGACCGTCGCGCTGGGGCCGACCGGCGCCAACAAGGACGGTGCGCTCTCCGACCTGCTCGAGTCGACGGCCGCCAACTTCGGTGGCCAGGGAGCCAAGTTCCACCAGACGATCCAGGACTTCAGCAAGCTGAGCCAGACCCTCGACGACAACAAGGAGGAGCTCTTCGGCTCCGCCCGCAAGCTGGAGGGCTTCATCAACACGCTCGCCAAGAACGACTCGACCGTACGTCGCTTCAACACCTCGCTCGGTGACGTGTCGTCGATGCTGTCCGGCGAGCGCCAGGAGCTGTCGGCCTCCTTGCGCAACCTCGCGACCGCGCTCGGCCAGGTGTCGTCGTTCGTGAAGGAGAACCGCGACGCCCTGGGTCGCAACATCTCCGGCCTCAACCGGGTGTCCAAGGTTCTCGTCAAGCGCCGCGGTGAGCTCGACCAGATCCTCGACACCGCGCCGCTGGCTCTCAACAACCTCGCGCTCACCTACAACCCCGAGGCCGGCACGCTCGACACCAACGCCAACCTCGGCAACGTGATCGACCAGATCCAGTCCGACCCGTCTCTGCTGATCTGCACCTTCCTCAGCCAGGCCGACACGTCCGGGAAGCTCTGCGACCTGGTGAAGCAGGCGCTGCCACGTCCGGCGACGCTCGGCAAGGGCGGTCTCAGCACCACCTCGGCCGACCCCTTCGACCCGACCCTCGCCGGCTTCGTGGAGGGGGACCGATGAAGCGCCTCGACACCACCCGCCTCACGGCCCTGCGGGCCCTGGTGGCCGTCGTCGTCGGCATGGTCCTGCTGACCGGCTGCGACTTCGACGTCTACAAGCTGCCCCTGCCCGGCGGCACCGACGTGGGCAGTGACCCGATCACCGTCAAGGCGGAGTTCCGCGACGTGCTGGACCTGGTGCCGAAGTCGTCGGTCAAGGTCAACGACGTCAGCGTCGGCCAGGTGACCGACGTCAGCCTCGACGGCGACCACGCCGTCGTGACGATGCAGCTGCCCCACGACACGGAGCTGCCGGCCAACGCGATCGCCGAGATCCGCCAGACCAGCCTGCTCGGCGAGAAGTTCGTGGCGCTCTCGCCGCCGTCGGACGTCGCCCCCACGGGTCAGCTCGCCGACGGTGCCGTGATCACGCTCGACCAGACGGGCCGCAACCCCGAGGTCGAGGAGGTGCTCGGTGCGCTGAGCCTGCTCCTCAACGGCGGTGGGGTCGCCCAGCTCAAGACCATCGCCACCGAGGTCAACAAGGCCCTCGGTGGACGCGAGGACGCGACCCGCTCCGCGCTCGAGCAGATCAAGATCTTCATGACCCAGCTCGACGACAACAAGGCCGACATCGTCGACGCCATCGAGTCGGTCAACCGGCTGGCGAAGTCGGTCCGCGCCCAGCAGGGCTCGATCGACTCCGCCCTCGAGGAGCTGCCGAGCGCGCTCACCTCGCTCGACAAGCAGCGCGGCGACCTCGTGAAGATGCTGCAGTCGCTCGACCGGCTCAGCGGGGTCGGCGTACGCGTGATCAAGGCGTCGAAGGACGCGACCATCGAGTCGCTGCGTCAGCTCAACCCGGTGCTGACCGAGCTGGCCAACTCCGGCGACGCGCTGGTGAAGTCGTTCAACGTCTTCCTCACCTACCCCTTCGTCGACGAGGTCGTCGGTCGCGACCCGCAGGTCGCTCGCAACCTGCACATGGGTGACTACACCAACCTCTCCATCGAGCTCGACCTCGACGCCTCCGGCGGCATCACCGGCCCGACCGGCCTGCCGACCGTGCTCCCGTCGGACATCGACCCCACGGTGATCCTCGACCGGCTCACCCGGTGCCTGCGCAGCGGTGACCTGACCAGCAAGCCGTGCCGCAAGCTCCTCGGCACCGTCCAGGGCCTGGCCAAGCTCCGCGAGGCCTGCCTCAAGCCGAAGAACCGCGACACCGCGCTCTGCCGGGCGCTGGCCCAGATCCCCGGCGTGCCCGGCGTGCCTGGTGGCGACAGCAGCGGTCTGCCCTCGATCCCGGGCCTGCCCGGCCTGCCCGGTCTCAACCGGCCGGGTGCGGGGGCGACCTACTCGACGACCAGGGGACCGACCTTGCGGCAGCTCACCCGGCTCTTCGACCCCGCCCTCGTCAAGCTCCTCGTCCCCGGGATGGTGACCCGATGATCACCCGCCGCACCCGGCTCCAGCTGCTCGTCTTCGTGCTGATCACGTTGCTCGGCGTGAGCTACGTCGGAGCTCGCTACGCCCGGCTCGACCGGGTCTTCTTCGACGACCACTACACGGTGGTCGCGCACTTCTCGACGTCCGGCGGCATCTTCGCCGGTGGCGAGGTCAACTACCGCGGTGTCGAGGTCGGCCGGGTCGGCAAGCTCGTGCTCACCGACGACGGGGTCGACGTCTACCTCGACATCGACAACTCCCACGACGACATCCCCTCCGACTCGCTGGCCGTGGTCGGCAACCGCTCCGCGGTCGGTGAGCAGTACGTCGAGCTCGAGCCGCAGACCGACAAGGCGCCGTACCTCGGCGAGGACTCCCAGATCGCGATGGCCGACACGCGCACGCCGATCGCCACGGAGAAGTTCCTCTCCGACATCTCCACCACGGTCAACTCCGTCGACAAGCAGGCCCTGAGCACGACCGTCGGCGAGCTGGGCGCGGCGTTCGCCGGCACGGGCGAGGACCTGCAGCGGATCATCGACACCGGCAACTCGTTTATCAACGAGGCCGACGCCAACTTCGACACCACGACGGCGCTGATCCGCGACAGCAACACGGTCCTGAAGACCCAGGTCGCCTCGGAGAGCTCGATCCGCACCTTCGCGAGCCAGCTCAGCCTCTTCAGCGACTCGCTCGCCGGCTCCGACGACGCCCTGCGCCAGGTGATCGACGACGGGTCCGCGACCGCCACCCAGCTCCGCACCTTCCTCGAGGACAACCGCGTCGACCTCGGTGAGCTGATCAACAACCTGGTGACCACCGGCCAGGTGATCGTCGACCACCTGCCCGGCGTGCGTCAGATCCTGGTGATCTACCCGTACGTCGTGGAGGGCGGCTTCTCGGTCGTCTCGAAGTCACCCGACACCGGTCTGTACGACGCCCACTTCGGGCTGATCCTGACCACCACGCCGGTCTGCCACCACGGCTACGAGAGCACCGACACCCGCCCGCCGCAGGACGGCAGCAACCGTCCGATGAACACCAAGGCCGGCTGCACCGAGCCCCCCACGATGAGCAACCCGCGCGGCCCGCAGAACCTGCCCCGCACCGGTGCGGCCTACCGCGCGCCGGTCGCCTCCTACGACCCCGGCACCGGGCGCCTCCACTGGGGTCCCCGGGTCCCCGCGAGCGAGGCGCAGCCCGGCACCCTGGCCCCCACGACCTTCGGAGAGGACTCCTGGAAGTGGCTATTTCTCCAGCCGTTGACCAAGATCCACCCGTGACCAACAGCGCCGAGACCGAGTCCGTCCCGCCGCCGCCCACGACGCCGGCAGGACCGTCCTCGGGTGCGCCGAACGGGCGGTTCCGGGTCGTGCTGCTCGTCCTGCTCGTGCTCGCGCTGCTCGTCTCGGGCGGCGTGCTCGTCTGGCTGCTCGCCGACCGACGCGGCGAGGCCGACGGCGTGCAGTCCGACCGCGAGGCCGTGATGTCGCAGGTCGAGCAGTTCGTGCTCCGACTCAACACCTACGGTCCCGACCAGCTCGACGACCAGGGACACATGCCGGAGTACGAGAAGCAGGTCACCGCCGTCATCACGCCGAAGTTCGCCACCGACTTCGAGAAGTCCGGCCTCCCGATCGCGGAGCAGACCGTCGACAAGGCCGGCCTCGGCCGGACCGCCAAGATCTACGGCGTGGGCGTCGACTCGATCGACGGCGACTCCGCCACGGCGATCGTGGCCGCCGGCCTCAGCGGCAGCTCGCCCGATCCCAAGCACCCGGACGACCCGAGCAAGCGGATCCCGCTGGACCCCGCCGTGCTCCGCTGGTCGGTCTCCCTGGTCAAGGTCGACGGGAAGTGGTTGGTCGACGACTACACCCCGGTCACCGGAGAGGACGGCCAGTGAGCGCGCCCACGCCGAGCTGGTACGACGTCCTGGACGTTGCCCCCACCGCCTCCGACGCCGAGATCCGGACCGCGTGGCGCACCGCCATCGCCGACCTCGACCCGACCGACCGCCGCTTCGCGGTCCTGAACCAGGCGGCCGAGGTGCTGCTCGACCCGGCCGCGCGGGCGGCGTACGACGCCGAGCTCGCCCCTGCGACCACCGTCGCGACCACCCCCGAGCCGCAGGTCGTCACCACCGTCGCGGCAGCGCCCGCCGGCCGCCGGCTGGTGCCCGGCTGGCTGCTGGTCGGCCTGGGTGTGCTCGCCCTGCTCGTCGCCGGGGCCGCGGTCGCCGTCGGCGCGACGATGCCCTCCGACCGCTCGGTCGAGGACGGCACCGACGCGGCTCGCGCGGCCGCCGAGCGGGCCGTCGTCCCGATCCTGTCCTACGACGCCGCCCACCTCGACGAGTCGAAGGCGGCGGCTGAGCCCTACCTCACCGGCGACTACCGCAAGGAGTACGACAAGCTCTTCGACGGGATCATCGCCCAGAACGCTCCCGCGACCGGGACCGTGGTGAAGGCCGACCTGGTGCGCTCCAGCGTCGTGCGTTCCGGGGACGACCGGGTCCAGGTGTTCATGCTGGTCAACCAGTCCCGGACCAACAAGAAGGTCTCCACCCCCGAGGTCTACAAGAACTGGGTGACGGTCACGATGGAGAAGGTCGACGGCGACTGGCTGGTCTCCGGGATGGAGACCTGAGCGTCCTCGTACGGCGAGCGTCCTTGACCTGACGGGGTCCGGCGTTCATGATCGTCGCCAACACCGCCCCGGAGCTCGTCAGGCGGGTTTGTGACGTGCGCCCTCGTGGGGTAGCCTGTTCCTTTGCGTCTGCCCTCAAATGCTTCTCAGCCTGCCCGGTGGCTGATTTTGTGGTGGGCTAGCGCCGATCTCTCAGCGTTTCGTCGAAGGACACCTCTTGGCCGCGCGCACCACCTCTGGTAACCCCCGCCGCATCTCTTTCGCAAAGATCTCCGAACCTCTCGAAATCCCGAAGCTCCTCTCCCTGCAGACCGACAGCTTCGACTGGCTGGTCGGCAACGACGCCTGGCAGGCCGTCGTGGAGCGTCGCATCGAGGCAGGCGAGGACGTCTCTCGGAAGTCCGGTCTGACCGAGATCTTCGAGGAGATCTCGCCGATCGAGGACTTCTCGGAGACGATGTCGCTCTCCTTCGAGAACCCGGTCTTCTACGACCCGAAGTACACCGTGGACGAGTGCAAGGAGAAGGACTTCACCTACTCCGCTCCGCTCTACGTCTCTGCGGAGTTCACCAACAACGACACCGGTGAGATCAAGGGCCAGACGGTCTTCATGGGCGATTTCCCGCTCATGACGCCCAAGGGCACCTTCGTCATCAACGGCACCGAGCGCGTCGTCGTCTCGCAGCTCGTCCGCTCGCCGGGCGTCTACTTCGAGCGCAGCGCCGACAAGACGTCCGACAAGGACATCTACACCGCGAAGCTCATCCCGTCGCGCGGTGCGTGGCTCGAGTTCGAGATCGACAAGCGCGACATGGTCGGCGTCCGCCTCGACCGCAAGCGCAAGCAGAACGTCACCGTGCTGCTCAAGGCCCTCGGGTGGACCAACGAGCAGATCCGCGAGGAGTTCGGCCAGTACGAGTCGATGATGCTCACCCTGGAGAAGGACCACACCGAGACCCAGGACGACGCTCTTCTCGACATCTACCGCAAGCTGCGTCCGGGCGAGCCGCCCACGCGTGAGGCTGCGCAGACGCTGCTGAACAACTACTACTTCAACCCGAAGCGCTACGACCTCGCGAAGGTCGGCCGCTACAAGGTCAACAAGAAGCTGGGTCTCACCGAGGCGTTCGACCAGCAGACGCTGACCACCGACGACGTCGTCGCCGCCATCCGCTACATCGTGGCGCTGCACGACGGCCAGGAGCAGCTCGAGTCGCCCCAGGGCACGCTCGACATCACCCCGGACGACATCGACCACTTCGGCAACCGCCGGATGCGCACGGTCGGCGAGCTGATCCAGAACCAGCTCCGCACGGGCCTGGCCCGCATGGAGCGCGTGGTCCGCGAGCGGATGACGACCCAGGACGTCGAGGCGATCACGCCGCAGTCGCTGATCAACATCCGCCCCGTGGTGGCGGCGCTGAAGGAGTTCTTCGGCACCTCGCAGCTGTCGCAGTTCATGGACCAGACCAACCCGATCGCGGGCCTGACGCACAAGCGTCGTCTGTCCGCGCTCGGTCCGGGCGGTCTGTCCCGTGACCGCGCCGGCATGGAGGTCCGTGACGTCCACCCGTCGCACTACGGCCGCATGTGCCCGATCGAGACCCCGGAAGGCCCGAACATCGGTCTGATCGGCTCGCTCGCGTCCTACGGTCGGATCAACCCGTTCGGGTTCGTCGAGACGCCGTACCGCAAGGTCGAGAAGGGTCGGGTCACCGACAAGATCGACTACCTGACCGCCGACGACGAGGACAAGTTCGTCATCGCGCAGGCCAACGCGGTCATCGACGACAAGGGTCGGTTCACCGAGGAGCGCGTCCTGGTCCGCCAGCGCGACGGTGAGGTCTCCGAGATCCTCGCCGACGAGGTCGACTACATGGACGTCTCGCCGCGCCAGATGGTGTCGGTCGCGACCGCCCTCATCCCGTTCCTCGAGCACGACGACGCCAACCGCGCGCTCATGGGTGCCAACATGCAGCGCCAGGCCGTGCCGCTCATCCGCAGCGACTCGCCCCTGGTCGGCACCGGCATCGAGTACCGCGCCGCGGTCGACGCCGGCGACGTGGTCGTCGCGACGGACGCCGGTGTGGTCAAGTCCGTGTCCGCCGACCTCATCGAGACGATGAACGACGACGGCACGTACACCACGTACAAGCTGGCGAAGTTCAAGCGGTCCAACCAGGGCACCTGCATCAACCAGCGTCCGCTGGTCAGTGAGGGCGCCCGGGTCGAGATCGGTTCGCCGATCGCCGACGGTCCGTGCACCGACGACGCCGAGATGGCGCTGGGCACCAACCTCCTCGTGGCCTTCATGCCGTGGCAGGGCCACAACTACGAGGACGCCATCATCCTGAGCCAGCGCCTGGTCCAGGAGGACATCCTCACCTCGATCCACATCGAGGAGCACGAGGTCGACGCCCGCGACACCAAGCTCGGCCCGGAGGAGATCACGCGGGACATCCCGAACGTCTCCGAGGAGATGCTCGCCGACCTCGACGAGCGCGGCATCATCCGGATCGGCGCCGAGGTTCAGACCGGTGACGTGCTGGTCGGCAAGGTCACGCCCAAGGGTGAGACCGAGCTGACGCCGGAGGAGCGGCTGCTCCGCGCGATCTTCGGTGAGAAGGCGCGCGAGGTGCGCGACACCTCGATGAAGGTGCCGCACGGTGAGTCCGGCACGGTCATCGGCGTCCGCGTCTTCGACCGCGAGGACGGCGACGAGCTGCCCCCGGGCGTCAACCAGCTGGTCCGCGTCTACGTCGCCCAGAAGCGCAAGATCTCCGTCGGCGACAAGCTCGCCGGTCGCCACGGCAACAAGGGCGTCATCGCGAAGATCCTGCCGATCGAGGACATGCCGTTCATGGAGGACGGCACCCCGGTCGACGTCGTGCTCAACCCGCTCGGCGTGCCGCGACGGATGAACATCGGCCAGATCCTCGAGCTCCACCTCGGTTGGCTCGCCAACCAGGGCTGGGACCTCAAGCTGCACGAGGACAAGGACGACGCCGACTGGAAGCAGCGCCTGATCAAGATCCACGCGGACAAGGCCGAGCCGAACACGCGCGTCGCGACGCCCGTCTTCGACGGCGCCCGCGAGGACGAGATCACCGGCCTGCTCGGTGCGACGAACCCCAACCGGGACGGCGTGCGGATGATCGACGCAACCGGCAAGGCGAGCCTCTTCGACGGTCGCTCCGGCGAGCCGTTCCCCGAGCCCGTCTCCGTCGGCTACATGTACATCCTCAAGCTGCACCACCTCGTGGACGACAAGATCCACGCGCGCAGCACTGGCCCCTACTCGATGATCACGCAGCAGCCCCTGGGCGGTAAGGCCCAGTTCGGTGGCCAGCGGTTCGGCGAGATGGAGGTCTGGGCGATGGAGGCGTACGGCGCCGCCTACGCCCTGCAGGAGCTGCTCACGATCAAGTCCGACGACGTGCCTGGTCGCGTCAAGGTCTACGAGGCGATCGTGAAGGGCGAGAACATCCCCGACTCGGGCATCCCGGAGTCGTTCAAGGTTCTCGTCAAGGAGATGCAGTCGCTCTGCCTGAACGTCGAGGTGCTCAGCCAGGACGGTTCGCAGATCGAGCTCCGCGACGCGGAAGAGGACGTCTTCCGTGCCGCCGAGGAGCTCGGTATCGACCTGTCTCGTCGCGAGCCCAGCAGCGTCGAAGAAGTCTGAGCCGTCCGGTCGGCGCGCGCCCCAGGTGCGCGCCGGCCGGCCCTCAGTCCACAGCCTTGATCCACAAGTACTAACGAAGGACAACAGCCACCGTGCTTGATGTGAACTTCTTCGACCAGCTCAAGATCGGCCTGGCCACTGCGGACGACATCCGCACGTGGAGCCACGGTGAGGTCAAGAAGCCGGAGACCATCAACTACCGCACGCTCAAGCCCGAGCGTGACGGCCTCTTCTGCGAGAAGATCTTCGGTCCCACCCGGGACTGGGAGTGCTACTGCGGCAAGTACAAGCGAGTCCGCTTCAAGGGCATCATCTGCGAGCGCTGCGGCGTCGAGGTGACCCGGTCCAAGGTGCGCCGTGAGCGCATGGGCCACATCGAGCTGGCCGCGCCGGTCACCCACATCTGGTACTTCAAGGGTGTCCCCAGCCGCCTCGGCTACCTGCTCGACCTCGCCCCGAAGGACCTCGAGAAGGTCATCTACTTCGCGGCGTACATGATCACCGCCGTCGACGAGGACGCGCGCCACCGCGACCTGTCCTCCCTCGAGGGCAAGGTCGGCCTGGAGCGCGAGCGTCTCGAGAAGCGCCGTGACGGTGCCATCGACGACCGTGCCAAGAAGTTCGAGGAGGACCTCGCGGCCCTCGAGGCCGAGGGTGCCAAGGCCGACCAGCGCCGCAAGGTGAAGGACGGCGCCGAGCGCGAGATGAAGCAGATCCGCGACCGCGCCCAGCGCGAGATCGACCGCCTCGACGAGGTGTGGAACACCTTCAAGTCCCTCAAGGTCCAGGACCTGATGGGCGACGAGATGCTCTACCGCGAGATGAAGAACTGGTTCGGCAAGTACTTCGAGGGCTACATGGGCGCCACGGCGATCCAGAAGCGCCTGGAGTCGTTCGACGTCGAGGCCGAGGTCGAGTCGCTGCGCGACACGATCCTCAACGGCAAGGGCCAGCGGAAGGTGCGCGCGCTCAAGCGGCTCAAGGTCGTCGACGCGTTCCGCAAGACCGGCAACAAGCCCCAGGGCATGGTGCTGGACGCCGTCCCGGTCATCCCGCCGGACCTGCGCCCGATGGTGCAGCTCGACGGTGGTCGCTTCGCGACCTCCGACCTGAACGACCTCTACCGCCGCGTCATCAACCGGAACAACCGCCTCAAGCGGCTGCTCGACCTGGGCGCGCCCGAGATCATCGTCAACAACGAGAAGCGGATGCTGCAGGAGGCCGTCGACTCGCTGTTCGACAACGGTCGCCGTGGTCGTCCCGTCACCGGCCCGGGCAACCGGCCGCTGAAGTCGCTGTCCGACATGCTCAAGGGCAAGCAGGGTCGTTTCCGTCAGAACCTGCTCGGCAAGCGCGTGGACTACTCGGGCCGTTCGGTCATCGTGTCGGGTCCGCAGCTGAAGCTGCACCAGTGCGGTCTGCCCAAGCAGATGGCGCTCGAGCTCTTCAAGCCGTTCGTGATGAAGCGCCTGGTCGACCTGTCTCACGCGCAGAACATCAAGTCCGCCAAGCGGATGGTCGAGCGCGCCACGTCGGGTCAGAACCGCTACGCCATGGTGTGGGACGTCCTCGAAGAGGTCATCGCCGAGCACCCCGTGCTGCTCAACCGTGCGCCCACGCTGCACCGCCTCGGCATCCAGGCCTTCGAGCCCCAGCTGATCGAGGGCAAGGCCATCCAGATCCACCCGCTCGTCTGCTCGGCGTTCAACGCCGACTTCGACGGTGACCAGATGGCCGTGCACCTGCCGCTGTCCGCCGAGGCCCAGGCCGAGGCGCGGATCCTGATGCTGTCGACCAACAACATCTTGAAGCCGTCCGACGGTCGCCCCGTGACCATGCCCACCCAGGACATGATCATCGGCCTGTTCTTCCTCACCACCGACCGGGCCGAGCAGCCCGGCGAGGGTCGGGCGTTCACGTCCGTCGGCGAGGCGATCATGGCGTTCGACCAGGGCGAGATCTCGCTGCAGAGCGTGGTCAAGATCCGCTTCACCGACATCGTGCCGCCGCTCGAGCTCGGTGCCGACTGGGAGGCCGGCCAGGCGATCACCCTGGAGACCACCCTCGGTCGCGCGCTGTTCAACGAGACCCTGCCGGCCGACTACCCCTTCGTGAACTACGAGGTGGGCAAGAAGGCCCTGGGCGCGATCGTCAACGACCTGGCCGAGCGCTACACCAAGGTCGAGGTCGCGGCGTCGCTCGACGCCCTGAAGGACACCGGCTTCCGCTGGGCGACCTTCTCGGGTGTCACGGTCTCCATCGACGACGTCACGACGCCGCCGGAGAAGGCCCAGATCCTGTCGGGCTTCGAGGCTCAGGCCGCGAAGGTGCAGACCCAGTTCGAGCGTGGTCTGGTCACCGACGAGGAGCGTCGTCAGGAGCTCATCGAGATCTGGACGCAGGCGGCCAACGAGGTCGGCAAGGCGATGGAGCTGACGTTCGACCGCGCGAACCCGATCTACATGATGGTCGAGTCGGGCGCCTCCGGAAACATGAACCAGATCCGGCAGGTCGCGGCCATGCGTGGTCTCGTGGCCAACCCGAAGGGCGAGATCATCCCGCGCCCGATCAAGTCCAACTTCCGTGAGGGCCTCACGGTTCTCGAGTACTTCATCGCCACCCACGGTGCCCGCAAGGGTCTCGCCGACACCGCGCTGCGTACCGCCGACTCGGGTTACCTGACCCGTCGTCTGGTGGACGTCTCGCAGGACGTCATCATCCGTGAGGACGACTGTGGCACCGAGCGCGGTCTGCCCAAGCGGATCGGCGAGCGGCTCGAGGACGGCACGGTCATCAAGGCGGAGAACGCCGAGACCGCGGCCTACGCCCGTTCGGCGGCCACCGAGGTCGTCCACCCGAAGACCGGCGACGTGCTCGCCGGTGCGGGCGAGGACCTCGGCGACGTCAAGATCGGCGAGCTCATCGCTGCTGGCATCGAGGAGGTCAAGGTCCGCTCCGTGCTGACCTGTGACGCCAAGACCGGCACGTGCGCGAAGTGCTACGGCCGCTCGCTGGCGACCGGCAAGCTCGTCGACATCGGCGAGGCCGTCGGCATCATCGCGGCCCAGTCGATCGGTGAGCCCGGCACGCAGCTGACGATGCGTACCTTCCACACCGGTGGTGTGGCCTCCGCTGACGACATCACGCAGGGTCTGCCCCGTGTGGTCGAGCTCTTCGAGGCCCGCTCGCCCAAGGGTCGCTCGCCGATCGCCGAGGCCGCTGGCCGGGTGGAGATCGACGAGACCGACAAGGCTCGCAAGATCCTGATCACGCCGGACGACGGCTCCGAGGTCCAGGAGTACCCCGTCTCGAAGCGGTCGCGTCTGCTGGTCGCCGACGGCGAGCACATCGAGGTCGGTCAGATGCTGACCGTCGGTACCCCCGACCCGCAGGACGTCCTGCGGATCCTGGGTGTCCGTCGGGCGCAGGAGCACCTCGTCGACGAGGTCCAGGCCGTCTACCGGTCGCAGGGTGTGTCGATCCACGACAAGCACATCGAGATCATCGTGCGGCAGATGCTGCGCCGGGTCACGGTGATCGAGTCCGGTGACACCAACCTGCTCCCGTCCGACCTGGTCGACCGGGCCCGGTTCGAGGAGGAGAACCGTCGCGTGGTCTCCGAGGGCTCCAAGCCCGCCTCGGGTCGTCCGGTGCTCATGGGCATCACGAAGGCCTCGCTGGCGACCGAGTCGTGGCTCTCGGCGGCCTCCTTCCAGGAGACCACCCGCGTGCTCACCGACGCGGCGATCCACGGGCGCAGCGACTCGCTGCGTGGCCTGAAGGAGAACGTGATCATCGGCAAGCTGATCCCGGCTGGTACCGGCCTCGAGCGCTACCGCAACATCCGGGTGGAGCCGACCGAGGAGGCCCGCGCCGCGGCGTACTCCGTCACCGGTTACGACTCCTACGACTACGAGTTCGGCAACGGAACCGGTCAGGCCGTCGCTCTCGACGACTTCGACTTTGGGTCTTATCAGAACTGACGGCTTCGCCGTCAGGTCTGGTGAGACGAGCCAGATCGAGTAGACGAACGCCCCATCGCGCGCAAGCGCGGTGGGGCGTTCGGCGTATCGAGATCCAGTCGCGTCCCGAGACAACTCTTGTCCACGAGGAGGAGTCTCACCGGCATGAGAAGAATGCTGATGATCGCGCTGCTGTCGCTCGGGCTCACCGGTCTGGTGTCCCCGGCGACGCAGGCGCAGGGCGTGGAGGAGTGCACCAACGCCGAGCTGGTGGCGTCCTACCACGGTGGCGGAGCCGCGATGAGCCACGTCTACGGCCGGATCGTGCTGAAGAACGTCTCGGACCACGCGTGCTCGATCCGGGGCTACGGCGGACTGTCCTACGTCGGTGGCGGTGACGGCACGCAGATCGGTTCCGCCGCCCGGCGGACCAAGGGTCCGGTGCGGTCGATCGTGGTCGACCCGGGGGAGCGGGTGCGCAGCCGCGTGGTCGAGACCTCGTGGGGCCCGTACGCCGGTCGCTGCCACCGCGCGCACGTGGACGGGTTCCGGGTCTACCTGCCTGACGAGACCCGCTCGCAGTTCGTGAAGCACCCGACCGTGGGCTGCCGAAACCGCCATGTCCACCTGCTTGCACACCGGGCCTACCAGGCCTGAGAAGATGGGCGGGTGAGCACACCCGCGCAGACCGACGTCCTGGTCGTCGGCGCCGGCCCCGCGGGGTCGGCCGCCGCGGCGTGGCTGGCCCGCGCCGGTGTCGACGTGGTGCTCGCCGATGCGGCGGTCTTCCCCCGCGACAAGACCTGTGGTGACGGGCTCACCCCGCGCGCGATCGGCGAGCTCCAGCGCCTCGGCCTCGAGGACTGGCTGCGCGCTCACACGGTCAGCAAGGGGCTCCGGGCCCACGGATTCGGGCAGACCCTGCACCTGCCGTGGGGCGTCCCGGGAGGATCGCTCCCTGACTGGGGGAGCGCCGTCGCCCGCACCGAGCTCGACGACCACCTGCGCACCACCGCGATCAAGGCGGGTGCGGTCGCCGTCGACGGGCTCCGGGCGGTCGACGTACGCCGCGACGGCGACCGGGTCACGGCCGTGGTCTTCCGGACCGAGTCCGGGCCCGTCGAGATCGGCTGCCGTCGTCTCGTCGTCGCCGACGGGGTGCGGAGCCCCCTCGGCAAGGTGCTCGGCCGCGTCTGGCACCGGGACACCGTCTACGCGGTGGCCGGGCGTTCCTACGTGGACTCGACCCGGTCCGACGACCCCTGGATCAGCTCTCACCTCGAGCTGCGCGACGAGCAGGGCGAGCTGGTCAGCGGCTACGGGTGGGTCTTCCCGCTCGGCAACGGCTCGATCAACCTGGGGGCCGGGACCCTGGCCACCGACAAGCGGCCCGCGGACATCGCGATCAAGCCCCTCATGCAGACCTACGCCGACACGATCGGCGCGGAGTTCGGTCTGTCCGGGCCGCTGCGGCAGCCCACGTCAGCGCTGCTGCCCATGGGCGGCGCGGTCTCGCACGTCGCCGGCGCCAACTGGGCGCTGATCGGCGACGCCGCGGCCTGCGTCAACCCGCTCAACGGCGAGGGCATCGACTACGGCCTCGAGACCGGGCGCCTGGTCGCCGAGCAGATCGCCTCCGGCGGACAGCTCGGCGAGGCCTGGCGCTCCACCCTCGTCGAGCACTACGGCGAGGCCTTCTCGATCGCCCGCCGCCTCGCGGGGATCGCCACCCGCCCCAAGGTCGTGGCGTCGCTCGGTCCGGTCGGGATGCGTTCCGACTGGCTGATGACCCTCGCCCTGCGCTGGATGGGCAACCTCGTCGACGACGAGGACCGCGACCGGGCCGCGCGGGTGTGGCGCTGGGCCGGTCGACGCTCGATCTCCCTCGACCACCGTCCGCCGTTCGCCTGATGGGCCGGCCGCGATGAACGCACTGCCGAAGCGGCAGCGGGTCGCGGCGTACGCCGTGATCCTGCGTGACGGCGGGATCCTGCTCAGCCGGCTCTCGGCCCAGGTGACGACGGAGGAGCTGTGGACACTGCCGGGCGGTGGCCTCGACCACGGGGAGGACCCGCGTGATGCCGTGGTCCGGGAGGTCTTCGAGGAGACCGGACTGGACGCCGAGGTCGGCGAGACCGCCCGGGTCTACTCCGCCCACCTGCCGGCTGTCTGGCGCGAGGGTAGGCGGGTCGATGCCCACGCGCTGCGCATCGTCTACGACGGCTGGGTGCCGCTCGACGCGCCTGCTCCGTCCGTCATGGAGGTTGACGGCTCGACGATGGAGGCCGCCTGGAAGCCCGTCGCCGACGTCCTCGACGGAACCGTGCCCGTGGTCCCGCTGGTGCTCGAGGCGCTGGCCGACCACCGCCCCTACCGGCACCAGCGTCTCGGCGCCTACGCGCTCGTGCGGCGCGGCGACAGCGTGCTGCTGACCCGGATCTCGGCGAGCGGCTTCCACACCGGCTCCTGGACGCTGCCCGGCGGCGGCGTCGACCACGGCGAACCGCCGCGTTCCGCCGTGGCCCGCGAGCTGCGCGAGGAATGCGGCATCGAGGGCCGGATCGGCGAGCTGGTCGCGGTGCACGACGACCACTTCAGCGGGACCGCACCTTCGGGACGCTACGAGGACTTCCACGCGGTCGCCATGGTCTTCGAGGTGACGGTCGCCGACGACGTCGAGCCCTGGCTCGCGGAGGACGGTGGCACCACCGACGCCGTCGGGTGGGTGAAGCTCGCCGACATCGAGTCCGGGGCCGTGCCCGTCCTCGATGTCGTCAGGGAAGCGGTGCTGCCGCGACCTCGCACACGTTGAGCCACGGTCGTTCGTCGTTGTTCGTCACCATGTAGGACGACAGCACCCAGGTCCTGCTGACGCCGTTGACGTGCCACTTGATCCGCATCATCCCGTTGCGGGGGAGGTCGACCGGCCCGAGCAGGCCCGTGACCGGGTCGTACTGCAGGTCGGTGTGGACCTCGTAGTGCTTCGGGTCGTTGGTGCTGCCCTCGCTCTGGAGGTAGGTGTAGTCCATGTAGGCGTCGGGATCGGGACTGTCGAGCCGGAGCGCGACCGACTGCCGTCCCTCGGTGTCACCGGTGTCCGGCTCGCACGTCAGCTCCGCCTTGCCGAAGCCGGGGATCGTCGTGCTGCTCGTGGTGTGGCTCGTGGCCTCGGGCGTGCCGTGCCAGTTGAGCCCGAACTGCTGGTCGGTGTCGGTCTTCAGCGCGAGCGTCATCTTGCAGTACTGGCTGCCGGGGTAGGCGAACCGCTCCCAGTACCAGGTGAGCTTGAACGCGGTGGCGGGCACCGCGAGCGAGCCGCCGGCGTCGCGGTCGCGGCCGGGGCGCTGGCTGATCACGCCGTACGCCGAGCCCTTCTGGAAGTCCTCGATGCCGTGGGCGCCCTGGTTCAGGCCCTCGTGTGCCTGCGGACCGGTGCCGCCCTTGCCGTCGTCGGACGCGGTGGCGTAGGTGTAGATCCGCACGTTCTTGACCGCGACCCGGTCGGTGCCGTCCTTGGTCTCGAACTTCGCCAACCACATCTGGGTCTCGGCGCGACGGTCGTTGGCGTGGAGCTTGATCATCGTCGTGTCGGGCTGGCAGATCAGGTCGACCTGGCCGATGCCGGGGACGTCGGCGGTCTTCTGGTAGACGGGGTGCCTCTTGTGCTTGGCGGCGTTCCACTTGACGACGATCCGCTTGGACTGGGTCACGCCCTTGCGGGCGCTGCCGGGAGCCGCGTCACCCGTCGCTGTGACGACGCCCGCCGTCGACAGGACGAGCGGCAGCGCGGCGACCAGGGCGAGGAACCGGGTGGTGCGAGAGGTCATCGTGCTGGCTGTGCGGTGTCCGGCGTGGCGGTGTCGCTCGCCTCCGGGTCGTCGGTCGTGGTCGTGGCACCGTTCGACGCCGGGACGACCAGCACCGGCTGGCGGGTGCCGTCGAGCCAGGCGAGCTCGGCGCGCAGGGTCTGGTCGGGCAGCGACACCAGGCTGGCGTCAGCGGCCGCGGCCTGCGAGGCGTTCAGGTAGTGGCGGATGAAGTCCTTGACCTCGCTCCGGTCGAGCGACCGGGTCGTGGTCGTGATCAGCATCTGCGAGGAGAACGGGTAGTCGCCGCCGGTGATGGTGGCCTGGCTCGGGAACACGCAGTTGCGCTGGCCGTCCGGCAGGCTGATCTCGAAGGGCCGCAGCTGGTCCTCGAAGAGCTCATAGTCGCTGAAGCGCGCGTAGATGACGTGGCCCAGGGTCCGGTCGACGAACCGCTTCGCGGTGGTCGAGACCCCCAACCGGTCCTCGGCGTGGCGCAGCACCAGCTTGGCGTCGTGGACCTTCTGGCGCGCCTTGGTGCGGGCGACGTACGCCGCCTGCACACGGGCCTCGTCCTTGGCCTTGTCGGCGGGGCTGCGCTTGTCGCGGAAGCCCTTGGCCCGCTCGGCCAGAGCGGCGTGGAGCTCGTCGCGCGCGTCGGCGAGGACCTGCCGGGCCGTGGTCAGCTCGGACTTGAAGACACCGCGCTCGCGGGCCAGCTCGGGGTACTTCAACGCACGCCGGATGTAGCGCGGGCCGCCGTTGATGAACCGACGGGCCTGGTCGAAGTTGTCGTAGGTGAAGTAGTCGGAGCGGACGTCGGTGAGGGCCGGCGCCAACGAGCCGAGCACCGACTTGCCGAACACCTGGAAGTCCGTGGAGCTCAGCTGCGGGCCGCCGACGCGCAGCGGGACGTCGTCGAGGCCGACCTGGCTCCAGTTCGTGATCGGCGAACCCGCGCGCCAGATGTCCTGGACCTGGTCGGTGGTGAGGCAGTCGCCGCCGACGTCGGACTCCGACTTGATGGCGATCACGATGGCGTCCGACGCGATCTGGAACTGGACGACGTCCAGGCCCACGGACTGGCAGGCGTCCCACTCGCTGCGCGAGATCGGGCGCAGCGAGCTGACCAGGTCGATCTTGCCGGCGCAGAGCTCCTGGAAGGCCTTGTCCTCGCCGTTCTCGTTCAGGTTGATCGTCGTGTTGGTGCCGGTGTCCTGGTAGGCGTCGACCTCGGCCGGCGTCAGCGAGATCGTGCTGGAGCCGTCGATGTCGAGCTGGCCGCTGGGCCGGTCCGGCAGGGCCTCGTTCGCCTGCTGGACCTGACGCTGGGTCGCGAGCTCGGCGTCGTACTCCCGGGCCTGGGCGTCGGCGACCAGGTCGGTGGCGCCCCGGTTGTTGTCGTGGGAGCAGGCCGGCAGCAGCAGCACCCCGGCGAGAGCCAGGGCCACCGCGCCGTTGCGGCGCGCGCGCCTCGTCATCGACACGTTCGTCACTGGCCCGCTCCTGCACTGGACGAGGGGGAGCTGGTCGGGCTGGCGGACGAGGACGGCGTCGTCAGCAGGCCGAGCGAGGCTTCGTCCTCGGGAGGGAAGCGGTAGCGCTGGCCGAGCTTGATGACCTCGAAGTCCTCGAGGTGGAGACCGAGCAGCTCGTTGCCGGAGATCATGTCGTTGGTGACGTCGCGCTGGGCGTAGAGCGTCGGGACCGCGGCCCGGTCGACCACGATCGCGCCGTACGTGCGCAGCGCGGCGACGATCGCGTCGGACATCCGCTTCTGCTGGGCGGTCAGCTTGATCCGCTTGTGGGTGATCGGGTCGATCGGGGTCGGCACCGTGACGTTGGCCTTGAGCCGGATCCGGGCGCCCTCCGGCAGCGAGTTGACCCGGCCGTTGCCGTCGGTCGCCGAGGCGGGCTGCACGAAGACGCTTTGCGCCGGGCCCGGCACACTGATCGCCAGCGCGTGGCTGATCAGCCCGGCCCGCAGCTCGTTGGGCCGGATCAGGCCGGCGAAGAGCGGCAGCCCGGAGCCGCGTGCGCTGTTCATCTGCGGGGCCTGGTAGCCCGGGCCGTTGAGGTCCCACTTGCGCATGTAGTTGTAGGAGATCGAGCCGTCGTCCTCGCGCCGCGCCCGCCACAGGTCGTAGGCGACGGGCTCGCTCACGTCGAAGACCGTGAACCAGCCGTCGTAGCGCGGGTCGGGGTCGACGTCGGACGGGATGCTCAGGACGGTCGTCTTGGCGCCGTCGCCGCAGACCAGCTGGCGACACACCAGCTTGGTGGGCGTGCCGCCGGCCACGACCGCGGTCGTCCACCGTTCGGTGTTGATGTAGACGCCCTTGTCGACGATGCGGCGGTCACGGTAGAACTGGCCGCCGCCGACGTGCTGGACGACGCCGACCCGCTCCCGGGCCAGGTTGATCATCTGCGACGACTTCGGGTCGACCCCCTCGTCGTCGATCCGGGTGTTCCACGGCGAGTCCTCGGCGAAGAACCGACGCTCCGGGACCGGCACACCGGTCGCCGCGTCGTTCGGGTTGACCACGACCTCGAGGTCGGACTTGGAGCTCTTGTCGTTGTCGTCACCGCCGCAGCCGGCCAACGCCAGGACGCTCAGCGCGACCAGGACGGCGGCGGCACGGGTACGACGGGTGTTCATGACTGCTCCACAGGGTGGTGGGTCGGCCGCATCGGCTCGATGCTGGCCTCGATCGACTCCGCGAAGCGGGACACGGCGTCACTGATCTCGCTGAGCTGACGGGCGTCGCGGGTGCTCGTGGTGGCGGCGCCGGCCTGGACCCGGGCCGCGGAGATGATCGCGTGCGCCTCGCGGCGCGCGGTGATCCGGATCAGCTCGGCGTCGAGCTCGGCCTGGGCGGTCAGCAGCTCGGCGCGGCGCGCGGCCTCGGCCTCGAGCGCGGCGAGGTGCTGGAGGGTGGCGTTCTCGGCGTCGCGCAGCCGCTCGATCGCCGAGTCGGCGACCTCCTGGACGGTGAGGCTGAGGTAGCCGAGGTCCTCGGGCGACCGGCCCGAGCGGGCGGCCTCGATCCGCGAGCCGAGCTGCGCGGCCGCTGTCGGCGGGGCGGGGGCGGGTGCGGGCGTCGGCGGGGCCTCGACCGGGATCCGCATCGTCGGAGCCAGGACCTCGGGAGCCAGCACCTCGGGAGGCATGACCTCCGACGGCAGGACGTCGGCGTACGGGTCCAGGCGGGCGACGGGCAGGATCACCGGCACCGCGGAGGCCTCGGCCGGCGCGGCCGCGCGAGCGGAGCGAGCCGGCGCGCGGACAGGCTCGGGCTCGTGGTCCGCCTCGGGCTCGTGGTCCGCCTCGGGCTCGTGGTCGGGCTCGGGCTCGGGCTTGCGCTTCGGCTTGGCAGGCTTGCGGGGCGCCTTGGACACGGACTTGGGCCGGGCGCGAGGCGCAGGCTTCGGCTCCTCGACCTCCTCCTCGTCGTCCACGTCGTCCTCGTCGTCCAGGTCGTCCTCGACCACCGGGGCGGGCTGACGACGGGACTTGGGCCGCGGGCGCGGTGCGGTCGCGACCGGCGCGGGGGCCGGCTCGGGCTCGGGCTCGGCGGTCGCCTCGTCCTCGTCCTCGGGCTCGTCCTCGATCACCGGGACCGGCACGGGGCGGCGACGCGAGGCGAGCGTGGTCGGGGCGGGCGGGCGCTCCTCGGCGGCCGGCGTCTCGGCCGGTGCGGCCTCCGGGACCAGGCGGTTGGCGAAGTCGACCTGACCGAGCCGACTGCTGGAGCCCAGGCCGAGCAGGTCGTCGACCGACGGCGGCGGCTGGATCGGGTTGCGCTGTTCCATCACTGCTGACCCCCGTCGGTGGACGGGACCGACGCCGCGTCGGTGGGGGTCTCAGGGTTGAAACCGGCGGGCACGCCGATGAGCTTGTAGCGGTCGGTGCTGTAGACGACGGGAAGGCGGGGGTCGGAGTCGCTGGCGGCGTCCGGGTAGAGCTGGCTGAGCAGGTCGGACGAGGTGTCGGTCGAGATCAGCATGTAGTCGACGTACTTCGCCGGGTTGCGGGCAGCCGTCTTCCACGGGCCGTCGCTCTTGTCGACACGGTCGAAGAACAGGTCGGGGCGGCCGGTCAGCAGCATCACGGCGTACGTCGCCGAGTTGTCGGTGAGGATCGAGTTGCGGTCGGTGATGTTGTCGGTGATGTAGTCGGCCATCGCCTGCTCGTCCACGATCCCGAGCCGCGCACCGCTCAGGGTGGTCGCACCCTCCTGCGACTCGCGCGTGGAGACCGCGGCGGCGAACGACGCCTCGAGGTTCTGGTAGCGGTAGCTCTTCATGGCGTGGAAGGTCCACGGGATGCTCAGGAGCAGCAGCACGACGAGGACCGCGCTGATCAGCGTGTTGCTGTTGTCGCCGGACCGGGCCAGCCAGATCACCCCGATGACCGAGAAGATCAGGATCGGCAGCGCGTTGCGCATCTGCATCGGCGAGTCGGTGAGGTCGAGGACGACCGACATGGCGGGTGCGGCGATCGCGGCGCCGACCATGATGCCGAGCCAGAGTGCGAGCGGGTTGTTGCGCGAGATGCCGACGAAGATGAGCGCCGGCAGGACGATGATCGCGATCGGAGCGCCGTAGAGCACCAGCGACCAGGTGTCCTGGAGCAGCTCGACCCCGGAGAAGCTGCCCGGGTCGCCGCCGCCGGCGTCGCTCGCGCTGCTCACCCACTCGAAGGGCCGGGACAGCAGGATCAGGTTGAAGACGGTCCACAGCGCGACGACGTACGCCGTCGGCGCGGCGAAGCCCACGGTGGTGCCCTCGACCTCGTGGCCGCCGGCACCGAGCCGGGCCAGGATCGCGCCGATCATCAGCGCCGAGAGCACGAACCAGAGCAGGCTGCTGTAGCCGGCCAGGGCGGCGACGCTGTAGGCGATGCCGCCGAGCATCACGAACCGCACGTCGGCCGTGACGAACCACGCGACCAGGCAGCCCATGCCCAGGACGACGAACGAGATCCAGATGAACTGGCGGGCGCCGCCCGCGGCGTAGAGCGCGACGAGCGGGTTGGCCGCCAGCGAGATCAGGATGCCGTAGCGCAGGGGCGCGGCGATCTGGGCGCGCCGGCACATGGTGTTGAGCGAGACGAACATGAGTCCGGCGAAGACCGCGGACGTCACCGGGATGACCCACAGCGAGGACGCGACCGTCTGCGAGATCGCCAGGGGTGCGATCAGCAGGGTGGCCAGCGGCGGGTAGTCGAAGCCGAGTGCCGAGAGCTTGGCCGGGTCGTTGTGCCAGATCATCAGCGCACGGTTGAGCCGGTCGAGGGTCTCGAAGCCGACGACGTGCATCTTGACGACGAGCCAGTAGCCGAACCAGATGTAGGCGCCGGTGAAGGCGACGAACACGGCCAGGCTCTCCCAGCGGCGCTTCGCGATGTCGTGCGGGCGCTGGTGGACGGCCTGGACGACGCCGGCGAGGCGCTCGCGCGTCGAGATGATGTGGTCGAGGGCGGGGTCGATCGGCTCCGCGCCCGGGGCCGCGGGTGCCGGCTGCGAGAACGTGGTCATCAGTGACCCCCGTCCAGCCCGTGCTCGGTCTTCTCCCAGTAGAACGGGTTGGTGAAGAGCTGGATCGCGCCCTTCCAGGCGGCCCAGCTCATCAGGCCCCAGTAGAGCGGCGAGAGCAGAGCGGTCCGGGTCAGTCCGAACTCACCGCGCTGCAGGCTGCCCGCGACGTTGAGGTAGACGAACACGAAGTTGCCGACGAAGAGCAGGGCGCTCGCGGCGTAGAAGACGAAGCCCGGGAACAGCTGCTGGATGAAGCCCCACTGGCTGAAGACGTAGAGCGTCGTGAGGGCCCAGAAGATCGGGTTGAGGAGCAGCACGAACGCGCTGGCCATGGTCAGGTTGAAGCTGACGAACCCGCGGAAGCCGGTCTCGGCCAGCAGCGAGCCCGGGTTCCGCATGTGCACGAGCCAGGTCTGCAGGTAGCCCTTGATCCAGCGGCTGCGCTGGCGGATCCAGTTCGGGACGTTGGAGTTGGCCTCCTCGAGCGTGGTCGAGTCGATCATCGCCGTGCGGTAGCCCTGGCGGTGCAGACGGATGCCAAGGTCGGCGTCCTCCGTCACGTTGAAGGGGTCCCAGGCACCGAGCTCGCGCAGCACCGAGGTGATGAAGTGGTTGGAGGTGCCGCCCAGCGGGATCGGGGACCCGGCCGCACCCATCGCCGGCAGCACCAGCTCGAAGTGCATGGAGTACTCGTTGGCGAACCACGCGGTCAGGAGGTTCTGGTCCTGGTTGAAGTGGTTGAGCTTGGCCTGGACGCACGCCACGTTGCCGGCGACCAGCTGGAAGGCGAGGAAGGCCTTCTTGAGCTGGTCCGGGTCGGGGCGGTCCTCGGCGTCGAAGATGACGCAGAACGAGCCGGTCGCGAGCTGGAGGCCGTAGTTGCACGCCTTCGGCTTCGTCTTGGGCAGGGAGTCGGGGACGACCACGAGGTGGAAGTGCGGCGGCAGCTGCAGCGCGCGGATCGCCTCGATCGTCTCGACGTCGTCCTCCTCGCACAGCAGCTTCACGTCGAGCCGCGTGCGGGGGTAGTCGAGGTCGTTGATGCCGCGGACCAGGCGGCGGACGATGCCGGCCTCCTTGTAGAGCGGGACCAGGATCGTGTACGTCGGGAGCGTCCGCTCGTCGATGGCCGCGATCATCTCGTCGGTGACGTCGGTCTCGAGGTGCGTGCCGAGCGCCCGGAACGTCAGCTGGAACTTGTAGACCGAGACGAGCAGGTAGATCACCGAGCAGGTCGCGACCGCGCCGATCAGGGTCTCCATCGGCCAGACGACGCCGCAGAGCAGGACCACGATCGCGGCGCAGACGGCGAGCGCCTTCTGGCCGCCCGTGAACACGATGTGGGCGGACGCCTCGGGCTGCGTCTCCATGAGGGAGACGGTCGAGATCTCGGCGTAGTGAGCGCTGTGGACGTGCTGGATCAGCTGGTCGAGCTCGGTGCGGTTGGCCAGGAGCTGGCGGAACGGCGAGCCGAGCGCCTCCTCCACGTCGGCGGTGTCGTCGGCGTCCAGGGGACGGGCGACGGCGAGCAGCACGAGCTCGTCGGTGGCCGCGACCGGGATGGCCTGGAGCCGCAGGGCCAGCGGCTCGGGCAGCCGGCGGGCGACCTCGAGGTCGGGCACGAAGTCGGACAGGCCGACGCGCTGCATCTGGTACATCTCGGACAGCGCCGCGACGAGGACGTCCTCGGAGATCGCCTCGTGGGCGACCAGGATGTCGCCGAGCGGGTCGCCGGTGCGGGCGTACTCGAGCATCGCGACCTGGAGCTGCTCGTTGGTGACCAGCCCGCTGTTGGTGAGCATCCGGGCCATCTGCACCCGGGCCCGGCGCTCGTCGGCGGACTCGACCTGGCCCTCGGCCGGCGGGTAGACCGCGTCGATCGCGGCGGTGATCTCGTTGGTGGTGTGCCGGACCAGCTGGACCGGGCGGTCGATGCGCTCCTCGACCACCTGCAGGGTGATCGGGTCGTCGACGTCGGCGACGGCCACGAGGACGACGCCGTCGGCGACGGCGTACGGCATCACCCGGAAGGTGCGGCAGATGCCCTCGGGCAGCAGCCGACCGAGCTCGGGGCTGACCCCGTCGGTGAGCCGGACGCGTGCGGTGGAGACGGTGGTGGTCATGCGGCGCCTGCTCCGAATCCGGTGGCCGAAGCCTGGGGCGTGGTCGCCACGCCGTCGACGGGCCTCGAACGCGAACCACGCGAGCGAGCGACCAGGTAGACGAGGAAGGCGAGGCCGAGTGCGACGAGGGGAGCGATCAGGAAGGTGATGAAGACGATGAGGAACATCGCGAGCGTGACGATCACCCGCAGCATGGCTGCGGCCGCCGACGTCCGCTGTGGGCGCGGCGAGTTGGCCTGGATCGTCATTACTTCCCCCTGTTGCCCGGTGTCCCGGTCCGGGCGCTCAGCCCGGCAAATCTCCCCCGAGATTCATGTCAGGCTAAACCGACCCGTTCTTCGCTGTGGCCACATTGGATCCACAAAGGGGTAACAAGACGTTTCAGGCGGGAAACGACCGTTGTGGGCACGGCCTAGGAGTTCGCGGCCTCGCGGAGGTAGCGCCGGGCGAGCGCGCCGTACGCCGTCGGCGACCCGGACTCGTTGCGCACCAGCGCCATGGGGTCGCTCGGGTGGTCCGCCCACACCCAGAAGAGCGAGCCGATGTCGTGGGCGTCGGCCCAGGCGAGGTAGTCGCTGACGTAGCCGCCGGTCGGGTCGTCGGCCCCGAGCTCGCCGGTCAGCACCGGCACCCGGTCCGCGATCGGGGCGATCACCTCGTCCCAGCACTTCTGGCTCGCGCAGTCCTTGAAGTCGTAGCTGTGGAACGACGCCACCAGCTGGTCGTCGTCGGGCGCGAATTGGAGCCAGTGCGACAGGTCGTTGGAGTAGTCGAGGCCCCCGAGCAGGATCGGCTGCGCAGCGCCGGCGTCGCGGATCTCGGCGACCACGGAGGCCATGCCCTGGACGGTGTAGGTCACCCGGCCCTGGGTCGCCGTCTGGTCGTCCTCGACCGGAGCCTGGCAGCCGCCGTCGCGCCAGCACTTCCAGGTCAGGTCGAAGACCAGCTTGCTGCCGGTTGGGTTGTAGCGGGAGTAGGGCTCGTTGAACGCGTCGAACATCACCGACGGGTTGTGGGCGTAGTCGCGGGCGACCGAGCGCCAGAAGGTCAGGGACTGCGAGTCGGGCATCGCGACGTTGCCGAACTCGGGCTGGCCCATCCGCTTGCGGCTGTGCAGGTCGAGGACGACCACGATGCCGGCCCGGTTGAGCGAGGACACGAAGTCCGCGACGTCGGCGCGGTAGTCGCTGGGCGTCCGCTCGTCGAACTGGTCGCTGACCGGGGCGCCACGGGTCCCGAGCCAGCAGTCCTGGTTGAGCGGCAGGCGGACCGTGTTGACGCCCCAGTCGGCGATCACCTCGGCCTCGCGGTCGTACTGGTCCTGGTCGCCCGTCGTGTCCAGCGCGGACATGCCCCAGCCCTGGGCGCAGGCGTACTCGAAGCTGCTCCAGTTGACGCCACGCGGAACCCACGGGAGGCCGTCGCGGGCATCGACGATCCGGTTGCCGTCGACGACCGGGCGCGGTGCGCCCGTGTCGACTACGCCGCCGGTCGGGGTGGGCTCGCGCATCTGGGCATAGATCGCACCGCTGGACACCAGCACCAGCACTGCGGCCAGCGCGATCCAACGCACATAACGCATGGAAGCCCCCCTCCTCACTGCAGGAATGGTACGGCCCGGCCCATTGGCTATGTTGGCCGAATGAGCGAGACCGTCTTCACGTACGCCGCTCCTGCGCTCAAGTTCGGGTCCGGCGCCTCGGCCGAGGTCGGCTTCGACCTGGCGGGTTACGGAGCTCGCCGGGTGCTGCTCGTGACCGATCCCGGAGTCGCGGCGACCGGGCACCCGGCCCGGATCGCGGAGCAGGTGGCCGCCCGCGGCATCGACGTCACGACGTACGACGGCGTCCACGTCGAGCCGACCGACGAGTCGATGGCGGCGGCGATCGACTTCGCCCGCGACGCGGGTCCCTTCGACGCGATCCTCGCGGTCGGTGGCGGGTCCGCGATCGACACCGCCAAGGCGGTCAACCTGCTCACCACCAACCCGGGCGAGCTGCTCGACTACATCAACGCCCCGGTCGGCAAGGCGCAGGCGCCGGCCCACCGTCTGCTCCCGCTCGTCGCGATCCCGACCACCACCGGCACCGGCGCCGAGAGCACCACCATCTGCGTCCTCGACGTCCTCTCGCTGCAGGTGAAGACGGGCATCAGCCACCCCGCGCTCCGGCCGACCCTGGCGGTGGTCGACCCCGACCTCACGATGAGCCAGCCCGCGATGGTGACCGCGTCGGCCGGCCTCGACATCCTCTGCCACGCGCTGGAGAGCTACACCGCGCGGTGGTACGCCGACTTCGACGCCAAGCAGCCCGAGCAGCGGGTGCCCTACTGCGGGGCCAACCCGATCGCCGACATGTGGTCCGAGAAGGCGATGACGCTGCTCGCGGGCGCCTTCCGGGCCGCCGTACGCGACGGCTCCGACGGCGTCGCCCGGGAGCAGATGGCGATGGCCGCGACCTTCGCCGGCCTCGGCTTCGGCAACGCCGGCGTGCACATCCCGCACGCCAACGCCTACCCGATCGCCGGCCGGGTGCGCGACTACTCGCCCGAGGGCTATCCCGGCGTGCTCGTCCCGCACGGCATGGCCGTGTCGCTCACCGCGCCCGAGGCCTTCCGCTTCACCTTCGAGGCCGCGCCCGAGCGGCACCTGCACGCAGCCCGGCTGCTCGATCCCGCCGCAGGCTCGGGTCCGGAGGCCCTGCCGGACGTGCTCACCGCGCTGATGCGCGACGTCGGGATCCCGAACGGCCTCGCCGAGGTGGGGTACGGCGAGGATGACGTCGACGACCTGGTGGCCGGCTCGCTCAAGCAGCAGCGGCTGCTCGCGACGGCGCCGAGGAGTCCCACGGACGAGGACCTGGCGCGGGTCTTCCGCGGGTCGATGGAACACTGGTGACGTGACCGACACCCACCCCGCGCTGGTCGCAGAGCTGCGCCGCCGGGGCGTGTCCGACGTCGACGACTCGACGCTGACCCGGGCGCTCTACTCCTCCGACGCCTCGCTCTACCGCGTGGTGCCGCAGGTCGTGGTCCGGCCGCGGCACCCCGACGAGCTGCACGCGATCCTCGAGGCGTCGCACGCGACCGGCGCACCGGTCACGATGCGCGGGGCCGGGACGTCGATCGCGGGCAATGCGGTCGGCACCGGGATCGTGGTCGACACCCTCAAGCACCTCAACCGGGTCGTCTCGGTCGACCCCGAGGCCCGGACCGCGGTCGTCCAGCCCGGCGTCGTGCACGCCGACCTGCAGCGCGCGGCGGCGCCGTACGGACTGCGCTTCGGGCCCGACCCGTCGACCCACACCCGCTGCACGATCGGCGGGATGATCGGCAACAACGCCTGCGGCTCACGGGCGCTCGGCTACGGCCGGACCGTCGACAACGTGATGGGCCTGGACGTCGCCTACGGGCCCGGTGCTGGGGACGTGGCCGCCGAGCTGGCGGCGCTCGCCGACCAGCACCTCGCGCACATCCGCACCAGCTTCGGCCAGTTCGGCCGGCAGGTCAGCGGCTACTCGATGGAGCACCTGCTGCCGGAGAACGGTCGCAACGTCGACCGCTTCCTCGTGGGGTCCGAGGGCACCCTCGGCGTGGTGCTCGGCGCGACCGTGCGGTTGGTCGAGGACGACCCTGACCGGCACCTGGTCGTGCTCGGCTACCCCTCGATGGCGGAGGCGGCCGACGCGGTCCCCGCCCTGCTGGCGGCGGCGCCGAGCATGACGGCCTGCGAGGGCCTGGACTCGCGGATCGTCGACCTCGTCCCGGGCGCACCGGACCTGCCGCGCGGCACGGGCTGGTTGTTCGCCGAGGTGTCGGCCGCCGAGACCGGCGCGGTCATCGCCGCGTCGGGTGCCCTCGGTCACCGCGTGGTGCCGGACGGCCCCGAGGCCGCAGCGCTGTGGCGGATCCGGGAGGACGGCGCGGGCCTCGCGGCCCGGTCGCTGTCGCGCCCGGCGTACTCCGGCTGGGAGGACGCCGCCGTGCCGCCCGAGCGCCTCGGCGCCTGGCTGCGTGACTTCGACGAGCTGCTCCAGGAGCACGACCTCGACGGGGTGCCCTACGGCCACTTCGGCGACGGCTGCGTGCACGTGCGGATCGACTTCGAGTTCGGCGACGGGGGCAAGCGCTTCCGCGACTTCCTCACCCAGTGCGCCCTCAAGCTGCGCGAGCACGGCGGGTCGCTGTCCGGCGAGCACGGCGACGGCCGAGCCCGCTCCGAGCTGCTGCCGCTGATGTACGACGCGGAGTCGCTGCGGCTCTTCGCCGCAGCCAAGGCGATCTGCGACCCCGGCAACCTGCTCAACCCCGGCAACATCGTCGACCCGGCACCTCTCGACGCCGACCTGCGCCCCGCGCGACCGCGGCCGCTGATCCCGCTGGCGGACGCGATCCACCGGTGCACGGGCGTCGGCAAGTGCGTGGCCCCGAAGACCAACAACGTGATGTGCCCGTCCTACCTCGCGACCCGCGACGAGAAGGACTCGACCCGCGGCCGGTCGCGGGTGCTGCAGGAGGCGCTGGACGGCGAGCTGGTGCACGGCTTCGCCGACCCCGCGGTGCACGAGGCGCTCGACCTCTGCCTGGCCTGCAAGGGCTGCGCGTCCGACTGCCCGACCGGCGTGGACATGGCGACGTACAAGGCCGAGGCCCTGCACGCGACCTACTCTGGACCCGACGCGAAGCGCCGACCACGCAGCCATCTGCTGCTCGGCCGGCTGCCGAAGTGGGCACGGCTCGCGGCGCCGGTGGCACCCGTCGCCAACCGGATGATGAAGCTCGGCCCCGTCGCCCGGCTCGCCAAGGCCACGGCCGGCATCGACCAGCGGCGCTCGATCCCGGCGTTCGCGCCCAGGACGCTGCGTCGTACGACGGGCGTGCCCGAGGTCGTGCCGGACGTGTGGATCTGGGCCGACTCCTTCACCGACCACTTCTTCCCGGTCAACGCGCTCGCCGCGATCGACTTCCTCGCCTCGGTCGGCGTGACCGCGCGGGTGATCGCCGACGACGCCTGCTGCGGACTCACCTGGGTCACGACCGGTCAGCTCGACGAGGCGCGGGCGATCATGGCGCGCACCGTCACGACGTTGAAGCCGTACGTCGACTCCGGGGTGCCGGTCGTCGGGCTCGAGCCGTCGTGCCTCGCGACGCTGCGCAGCGACCTTCCCGAGATGCTCGGCGAGCACCTCGACGTGCTGACCTTCGCCGAGCTGCTGGAGCGGCTCGACGTCCCGCTGCCCTCGCTCGACGGGGTCGAGGTCGTCGCGCAGCCGCACTGCCACCAGGCCTCGATCCTCGGCTGGGCCGCCGACAAGCGGCTGCTCGAGAAGGCCGGTGCGACCGTCACCCAGGTGGCGGGCTGCTGCGGCCTCGCCGGCAACTTCGGCATGGAGAAGGGCCACTACGAGGTGTCCGTCGCCGTGGCGGAGACGCACCTGCTCCCCGCCGTACGCGCCAACCCCGGCGCGGTCGTGCTCGCCGACGGCATGTCCTGCCGGGTGCAGCTCGACGACCTCACGCAGACCCCGACGATGCACCTCGCCGAACTGCTCGCCTCTAAAGTGAAGGCGTGAATCCCCGCCACCGCAGACTCGTCATCCCCGTCGCCCTGGTGGGGCTGCTCCTAATCGTGGTGATCGCATCGGTGATGAACCGATGAGCGAGCCCCTGCTCCGTGCGCTGAACCGGATGCGCGGGTTGATCCTCGACCCCGACGTGCTGGTCAAGGCGGTCGCGTCGGGCCGGCAGAAGGGCGAGGAGCCGCCTGCCTACCGACGCGTGGAGCTGCGGTACGTCGACCTCAAGGCCGGCCGCCACCTCCAGGTCACCTCCTACGACGACACCCAGGCGTTCACCGCCAACCACTCGCTCGGCGACGACGCGCGGGACGCGGTCGACGCGCTGCTCGACGAGGCCTACGGCAACTGGCACGTCGACACCACGACGCAGAGCCACCAGGTGCGGGTGACCAAGAAGCTCGAGGCGATCGTGCACACGACCGATCGGGCGACCGACGTGGAGGTCGAGCGCGGACACGACAAGCCGAAGCAGCGCCTGCTGCCCGAGGACGACCCGGTCTTCGTGGCCCTCGGCATCGCCGACGCCGACGGCAGGCTGAAGCCGAGCCGGCAGGCGAAGTACCGGCAGGTCGAGGAGTTCCTGCGCCTGCTCGACTCGTCGATCACCGACGCGCTGGCGAGCGGCAAGCTGCGCAAGCCGACGGCCGAGGAGCCGCTCCGGATCGTCGACCTCGGCTGCGGCAACGCCTACCTGACCTTCGCCGCCCAGCGCTACCTCGTCGGCGTCCGCAAGCTGCCCGTCCAGCTGACCGGCGTGGACGTGAAGGAGCAGTCGCGCGAGCACAACTCGGCGGTCGCCGCCGAGCTCGGGGTCGCTGCGGAGTTCGTCGTCGGGACCATCGGCGGGGTCGTCCTCGACCCGGCGCCCGAGGTGGTCCTCGCGCTGCACGCCTGCGACACCGCCACCGACGAGGCGCTCGCCCAGGCCGTGTCGTGGGGCGCGCAGCTGGTGCTCGCCGCACCCTGCTGCCACCACGACATCGCGGCCCAGCTGCGCAAGTCGCCGACCCCCTCGCCGTACGCCATGGTCACCCGGCACGGCATCCTGCGCGAGCGCCTCGCGGACACGCTGACCGATGCGCTGCGTGCGTCGCTGATGCGGCAGCAGGGCTACCGCGTCGACGTGGTGCAGTTCGTCGAGAGCCAGCACACCCCGCGCAACACGATGCTCCGGGCTGTGCGGACGGGCGGCCCGGTCAAGGGCGGCTCGGTGCGCAAGGAGTACGACGAGCTCGTGGACACCTGGGCGATCAACCCCAAGCTGGCCGAGCTGCTCGGGGTCTGATGCTCGACCGCGTGCTGGGCGTCGCGTCGGTCGCGTCCCTGGTGATCGGTGCGGTGGTCGGCTCGCCGGCGCCGCCCTCGACGGTCGACTTCACGTTCACCGACCCGGCGATCGTCGAGTCGAGCGGGCTGGTCGCCCTGCCCGGTGGGCTCTTCGTCACCGTCAACGACTCCGGCGACTCGGGTCGCGTCTTCGTCGTCGACGGCTCGGGCGACACGGTCGGCGTGACGTCCTGGGCCGCCGACCCCACCGACATCGAGGCGCTGGCCCCGGCCGGGCCGGGCGCGGTCTGGGTGGGGGACACCGGAGACAACACCGGCTCACGCTCGTCGGTCTCGGTGTTCCGGGTGCCGGTCGGTCGTGGCGACCGGACCGTCACGCCGACGGCGTACTCCCTGGTCTACCCGGACGGTCCCCAGGACGCCGAGACCCTGCTCGCCGACCCGCGCACCGGCCGGCTCCTCATCGTCAGCAAGGGCATCTTCGGCGGGACCGTCTACGCCGCCCCGACGACGCTCTCGGCTGACCACGACAACGTTCTGAAGGCCGTCGCCGACTCGATCCCCGTCGCCACCGACGGGTCGTTCTATCCCGACGGTCGCCACTACGTGGTGCGCAACTACACCCAGGCGGACGTCTACACGTTCCCCGGACACGAGCAGGTCGACTCGTTCCCGCTGCCGGCCCAGCGCCAGGGCGAGGGCCTCGCGATCGCTCCCGACGGGTCGATGCACGTGAGCACCGAGGGCCAGTTCTCCGCCGTACGCCGCGTCCGGGCGCCGGTGGTGCAGTCATCTCTGCTGGCCACGTTTGTCGCTCCGCTGACGTGGCTACTGACCCGGGCATGGTGAGGCTGCGCAGGACGTCTCCCGACCAGCCCGGGTGGAGCCGGCGGCGGGCCGGTCGAGGGTTCGTCTACGTCGACGAGTCCGGAGCTCGCTTGAGCGACGAGGACGCCCAGCGGGTGCGGGACCTGGTGATCCCGCCGGCGTGGAAGGACGTGTGGGTCACGCCGTACGCCAACGGGCACCTGCAGGCGGTCGGCACCGACGACGCCGGCCGGCGGCAGTACCTCTACCACCCCGACTGGCGGACCCGGCGCGACGCCGAGAAGTTCGACCGGATGCTGGAGTTCGGCAAGGCGCTCACCAAGGCGCGTGAGCTGGTGATCACCGACCTCGGTCGCGAGGGGATGCCGCTCGAACGGGCCTGCGCGGTCGCCGTACGCCTGCTCGACCTCGGCTACTTCCGGATCGGCAACGACGTCTACGCCGACGAGAACGGCTCCTTCGGGCTGACCACCCTCGAACGGCGGCACGTCCGACGCCACCAGGCGCGCCTGGTCTTCGCGTTCGTCGGCAAGTCCGGGGTGGAGCACGAGATCGAGATCGACGACGCGGTCGTCATCGAGGCGGTCGACATCATGCGGCGCCGACGCGGGAAGGACCTCCGGCTGCTGTCCTACAAGGAGGGCCGCTCCTGGCGATCGGTCCTCCCGGCGCTGGTCAACGAGTACGTCCGCGCGTCCACCGGGCTCGAGGCCACAGCCAAGGACTTCCGCACCTGGCACGCGACGGTGCTGGCCGCGGCCGCGCTGGCCGAGACGCCCGAGCCCGGCGAGACGAAGGCGTCGCGCAAGCGGGCGGTCGCGGGGGCGATGAAGGAGGTCTCCTCCTTCCTCGGCAACACCCCGACGCTCGCGCGCTCGTCGTACGTCGATCCGCGGGTCATCGAGGCCTACGAGCAGGGGCGGACGATCTCGCGCACCACGCGGCGTACGTTCGACACGCCCGACGAGCGCCAGGCCGCGCTCGAGCGAGCCACGCTGAAGCTGATCCGCGAGGGCTGAGAAAATTCTCGGACCCGTGTCGATCGCACGTGGGTCCCGTTCGTCTGCTGGGTGAGAGGGTCGGAGGACGACCCTGGAAACGGAGCAGAACGATGAAGTACATGCTGATCATGCGGGGCACCGACGAGGCCGTCGCGTCCTACGCCGACGTCGCGTTCGAGGACATGCTCGAGGGCATGGGGAAGTTCAACGACGAGCTGATCGCAGCGGGGGTCCTGGTCGCGGCCGAGGGGCTCGATCCGGCCGAGGAGAGCGTCGTCGTGGACTACTCGTCGACGCCGCCGGTCGTCACCGACGGCCCGTACGGCGAGACCAAGGAGCTCTTCGGCGGCTACTACATCCTCGACGTCGCCTCGAAGGAGGAGGCCGTCGAGTGGGCCAAGCGGCTCCCGATGACGCGGCCCGGCATCAAGACCGAGATCCGCCGGGTGCCGAGCATCGACGAGTTCCCGCAGGACAACCCGTACGTCCAGCGGGAGCGGGCCTGGCGGGAGGCCAACGGCCAGCTGTGAACCGGTCGACCCGGGAGGCCGTCGAGGCGGTGTGGCGGATCGAGTCCGCCCACATCGTCGCGACCCTCGCCCGCTACACCGGTGACTTCGCGATGGCCGAGGACGTCGCCCAGGAGGCACTCGCCGTCGCGCTGGTGACCTGGCCGCGTGACGGCGTACCCGTCAACCCTGCCGGGTGGCTGCTGACGACCGCCCGCCGGCGCGCGATCGACGCGTTCCGGCGGCGGTCGGCGCTCGACGAGAGGTACGCCGCGCTGGCGCACCAGGCCGACGAGAGCGAGGAGCCGGACTGGGACCCGGACCGGATCGAGGACGACGTGCTCGCACTGATGTTCATCTCCTGCCACCCGGCCCTGTCGCGGGAGTCGCAGGTGGCGCTCACGCTCCGCGTGGTCGGCGGCCTGACCAGTGACGAGATCGCTCGAGGCTTCCTGGTGCCGACCGCGACCGTGCAGGCCCGGATCACCCGGGCCAAGAAGACGCTGGCGGCGGCCCGGGTGCCGTTCGAGGTGCCGCCGCCCCAGGAGCGCCGTGAGCGGCTGGGGTCCGTGCTCAGCGTCGTCTACCTGATCTTCACGGAGGGCTCGTCCGCGACCACCGGCAGCGCGCTGATCCGCACGGACCTGGCGCGCGAGGCCGTGCGCGAGGCGCGGATGCTGTCCCACCTGGTGCCCGACGAGCCGGAGGTGCACGGACTGCTCGCGCTGCTCGAGCTCACGGCCGCGAGGTTCCCGGCGCGCACGGACGCCGACGGTGTGCCGGTGCTCCTCGAGGACCAGGACCGCAGGCGGTGGGACCGAGCCGCCATCCGTCGCGGACGTGCCGCGCTCCAGCAGGCCGGTCGGGTCGGGCGCGGCCTCGGGGCGTACGGCGTCCAGGCGGCCATCGCCGAGTGCCACGCGGTCGCGCCGTCGGTGGCTGAGACCGACTGGGGCCGGATCGTGGTGCTGTACGAAGCGCTGTCGCGGCTCGCACCGTCGCCGATCGTGTCCCTCAACCACGCCGTGGCCGTGTCGATGGAGGACGGGCCGGCCGCCGCGCTGGAGATCGTCGACGAGCTGGTCGCCACGGGGGCGCTAGCTGGCTCCCACCTGCTGCCCACCGTCCGCGGTGAGCTGCTGGTCCGGCTCGGCCGCGCAGAGGAGGCCCGGACCGAGCTGGAGTCCGCCGTACGCCTGTGCCCGAGCGAGCCCGAGCGCATCGTGCTGGCGCGCAAGCTCGACGCGCTCTGATCGGCGAGACTGGCGACATGGACGTCACCGTCGTGCAGGGAGACATCACCGCGCAGCAGGTCGATGCGGTGGTCAACGCCGCCAACAACGCCATGCGCGGAGGCGGCGGCGTCGACGGGGCGATCCACCGCGCCGGGGGTCCGGCGATCCTGGAGGACTGCATCGCGCGGTTCCCCGACGGACTCGCGACCGGCGACGCAGGCTGGACGACCGGCGGGCTGCTGCCCGCGCGGTGGGTGATCCACGTGGTCGGTCCCAATCGGCACGCGGGCGAGACCGACCGGGCGCTGCTGCTGTCCTGCTACGCGCGGGCCCTGGCGGTCGCCGACGAGCTCGGCGCCTCGACCGTCGCGTTCCCGTTGGTCTCCGCCGGCGTCTACGGCTGGCCGAAGGAGGACGCGATCGCGTGCGCGCTCGAGGTCTTCCGGGCCGCGACGACGTCGGTCGCCGAGGCCCGGATCGTCGCCTTCGACGAACCGACCTACGAGCTGGTCCGCCTCACCACGTCACGGTGACCGGGGTGGCCTCGGCTGCCGCCCAGCCCGGGAGCCCTGCGTACCTCGCGGAGACGGTGCCACTGACGAGCTGCTTGACCGAGGCCGTGAACACGCCGGATGCGTTGGTCCGCACGGTGGTCGACGCGGTCCTGGTCGCCGAGGTCGGGTAGGTCACCACGACACTGGCCGACGCGAGCGGCGTGCTGACCCCGGAGCTGTTCGTGACCGTGAGGATGCCGGTCGACGTGACGTAGCCGGTGGTGGCGTTCCGCGTCGATGCCAGGGTCAGGTGGCTCGACCACTCGTGGACGGTCAACGTGCGGGTCTCGGTGTCCGCAGCCCAGCCGACCTTGCCGGCGTAGGTGACCGTGACGGTGCCCGAACCGGTGGGCTTGACGGTCACCGTGTAGCCGCCCGACACGTTCGTGGTGGTCGTCGCGGTGGCGGTCTTGCCACCGGCCAGCGGGTAGGTCACCTTGATCGCGGCCGACTTCATCGCCGACTGGCCGGGGTCGCCGGTCTGGGTCAGCGAGCCCGTCAGGGTGAGGGGGGTCCCGGCCATGACCTCGGTCGCCGAGGTCGTCGTCGTCAGCGCGGTCGACCATTCCTTGACCGTCAGCGCCCGGGTCGCCGTGTCCGCGGCCCAGCCCGGCTTGCCGGCGTACGCGACGGTGACCGTGCCCGAGCCGGTGGGCTTCGCGACCACGGTGTAGGTGCCCGAGGCGTTGGTGGTGGCCGATGCCGTGGCCGTCTTGCCGTCCGCCATCGGGTAGGTGACCTTGACCGGGCTGGACGGCATCACGGCGGAGACGCTGTCGGCCGACTGGGTCAGGGTGCCGGTCAGCGTGACCGAGTCACCGGCCATCACCGCGGCCGGCGCCGAGGACACCGTGATGTCGGTCGTCCACGGGGTGACCGTCACGGCCTCCTCGGACGCGTTCGCCGCCGCGAACCCGGTGTGGGCCGCGAAGCGGGCCTGCAGCTTCTCCGACCCGAGTGGCTTGACGGTCGTGGTGTACGAGCCGTCCGCTGCGGTCGTCGCGGAGGCCGCCAGGGCCCACGTGGTCTTGCCGTCGGCGAGGGCGTAGATCGACACCTTCTCGCCGGCGGCCGGGAGGTCCGTGCCGTCGCCGGTGTCGCGGGTGAGCTCCCCGGACACGGTCACCGGGTCGCCGGCGTGCACCTCGTCGTCGCTGACCGAGCCGCTCAGGGCCGTGGTGCAGGTGCCCGAGGCCACGGTCACGTCGATGGTGCTGGACGCGACCGCCGGGAACGCGACCGTGCCGATGGTCTTGGCCGAGTAGGTGCCGGCGGTCATGGCCACCGGCGCCGAGACGCCGACTCCGGTGGCATCCGTCGTCGCCGTCGCGACCTGGACCGCCTTGGCCGCACCGACCTGCCGGAACCACGCGACGCCGAGTCCCTGGACCGGCTTCTGGGTGGTCGTGTCGAGGACCCGCGTCGTGAGCACCCCCTTGCCGCTGGGACAGGCCGTGTAGGCGGAGGTCGAGCCGTCGAGGCTCGTCGACGGGGCCGCCGCCCGTGCCGCGGTGGAAAAGGTGAGCGGCACCGTGCGCACGAGCTTCGCCCCGGTCGAGTCGACGACCGTCGCCGTGGCTGCCGCGGCGCTCGTCGTCCTCGCGTCGCAGGTCACCGTGGTCTGCACCGAGGTCGGGCTGCTGAACACACAGTCCTTGCGCGTGGACGTCCACGCGATGGTCGTCGTACGGCCGGAGGGGACCTCGAGGTTGGCCTGCACCTGCGTCGGGAGGCCTGGTACGACGGGGTTGTTGACGGTCACGGTCCCACCCAGCGTGGTCGGGACACCGGCCGAGCCGCCGCCGACGCCGTCACCGCCGCCGATCAGGAACCGTGAGCTGGCGGTGTTCCAGTGGGTCGCCAGGTAGGAGCCCGAGGCCGGGAAGGTCGAGTAGTAGTCGTCGTTGTTGCAGTCGAAGAGCGTCTCCTGGTCGGGGGCGCAGACCTGCTGCATCGCCTTGCCGCCGCCGTCCGCGTAGCACATGCGGTCGGACTCGTCGTAGCAGTGACCGGCCGCCGTGGCGTGCGGGGCGTCCTTCTGCACCGAGCCCATGGTGTGGGAGAGCTCGTGCGCCTCGACCGACTGCGACTGGCCCCAGCAGGCGGTGTCGATCCGCGCGAACTGGGGCGCCATGCCGTTGTTGTAGTTGGCCTGGTCCGCGCGGCTGTCGACGTAGGTCTGGGCGATCCCGCACTGGCCGGTGCCGTCGACCCACATGAGGTACTTGCGGGTGGCGCTGGTGAACCCGAGGTTCTGCATCGCGGTGATCGTCGCGCCGAACGACGCGAAGGACCCGGCCGGGACGGTCACGTTGAGGACGGTCGGTGAGCAGGTGCCGTCGCCGTTCGACGCGGACACGAAGCGCACGTCGCGCACTCCACCGGTCTTGGCTGCGGACAGGTTGAACACGGTGTTGACGCCCGCCGCCCACTGCTTGATCTGGTCGCTCACCGCGGCGTACCTGTTGGGCTTGTCGGCGGTGACGACGTAGATCGCCTGCACGCGGTAGCCCGACGTACCGTCGCCGTCGCACGGCACCTGGTTGGTCACCGCCGCCAGCTCCGCCGGCACCGGGACGCCCTCGTCCTGGGCCGCGTCGACGGCCGAGGCCGCTGCGCCGGTCCGCGCCTCGAGGACCGCGGTCGCGACGTGCTTGTCGACGTCGACACCCGCAGGCGCCTTGTCGGAGTGGGCGCAGGAGGCCGGGACACCCGCCACGGTCGAGGCGATGACCTCCTGGCACCGGGCGCCGAGGTCGGCGGCTGCGGCGTACCCGCCGTCGCGGGTGTGGTCGGCCATCGACGTGGCCGCGGTCGTGATCGCTCCGATCGCGAGGGCGACGGCGGCGACGAGCGCGAGAGCGCGCCGGTGGGACGAGGAACGCTGGTTCATCCGTGAACTCCTGGCCTGGCGGGCGGCTCGTCCGTGAGCCGCTTCTGGGTCCTCTATCGGCGCCGTGGGCGCACGTGTGAGGGATGGCGGAGAGGAGTACCTCATTTCGGCCACGCCGGGTCCGGAGACCGCCTAGCCTCAGCGGAGCCGCCGTCGTGGACGGCACGATGAGGGGAACATCCGTGTCCAGAACCAGAGTCGCCGTCCTCACCGTCCTCGTCAGTGCGGCGCTCATGGTGCCGGCGGGCGCGGCGTCCGCGCAGCGCGTCGTCATCGACGACGGGACCGCCGACGTCTGGGACTGGCACCGGGAGGCCGAGGGTGGTGACTGGGCACTGACCGAGGCCGGGTCGCTGGCCAACGTCGACGTCACCAGCACGACCGTGACCACCACCGGCTCCGCGATCCGGGTCACCTCGACCTACGCCGAGCTCAAGAAGTCCGGGCCGCAGAACCCCGGAGCGGACTCGTGGCTCAAGCTGAGCGGCGGCGGTGGTGTGGTGCTCCGCGCGTGGATGGACGGTGACGCGCCGACGACCCTCTTCTTCACCGACAAGACCGCTCGGCCCGGAGGCAAGATCCACCGCGCCGCGTGCCGCGGGGCCGAGGTCACCTTCGACTACGGCGCTGACACCGTGACGAGCGTCCTCCCTCTCTCGTGCCTCCCCGGCGACCCGGACTGGGTGAAGTACCTCGGCATCACGACGGCCGGATCGCCGGAGCAGGACCAGTACGGCAGCCCGCTGCACCTGTACATGGACAACGTGAGCAAGCCCTCGGGCTACGACGACCTGGCCAACCGGAGCTGCTTCTGGGAGTGCGTCGGGTGGACCAAGGTCCGGGTCGGCTGAGGTCCGGTTGGGCGTCCGCGCCCGTGGGTAGCCTCCACCCGTCGTCGTCGATCACGAGGGGTGCCCATGTCTGAACTGCACGGAAGCTCGGAGACCGGCCCCGAGTGGCTCACCCCGACCGGCGCAGCGATCGCCGGCTTCACCCTCGCGGTCCTGAGCCTGATCACGAACGGCGCCTGGCTGCTGGCCGTGCAGGCCTTCATGCAGCGCAACGGGTCGGCGTCGTACGGCGACGTCGTGATCGCCACGGGCGTCGCCCAGGGCGTCTTCGCGATCGCTGCACTGGTCATGGCGAAGCGCGGCCTCGACTCGACCGAGACCACGGCCCGCAACCTCGGCAGCGCCGGCACCATCCTGGCGCTGCTCGGCATGGTCGTCGCCGTTCTGACCGTGGTTGCTGGGCTGATCGCCGCCAACTGACATCGCGGCGTGCCGACGGCGGGGTGTGGGGCGTCAGGTTCTTCGGTAGGTGATGCCGTGGGGGCTGAGCCAGTCGAAGGTCCGGTGTCCGGTGCGTTGGTAGGTCCAACCGCCGTGGGTCTTCAACCGGTGGTGGCTCCGGCAGAGCGGGGCCAGGTTGACGCTGTCCGTCGGACCTTCGGGCCATTCGACGGTGTGGTCGAGGTCGCAGCGTCTCGATGGTCGTTCGCAGCGGGGGAAGACGCAGGTGGGGTGGGTCTGGATCACCTGCTCGCGCAGCCTGTCTGTGGGTTCGTAGCGGTCGGTGTGCAGGTGTTCGTTCAGATCCAACACCGGGCGGATCGTGACGCGGGTGTGCTCCTGCTGGCACCACTCGCCGAGCTGTTCGACGGTGATCCAGGACTTGGTGTTGTCGACGCGGACCAGTCCGTCGGTGCTAGAGACGTCGTGGTGGGTGTGGACCACCAGTTCCCTGCTGACCCCGTCGCCGAGGTGTCCGAGGGCCATGGAGCGGCGTACGTCCAAGGACAGGTGCGGGAACTGCTCGTGGAGGTCGTGGGCCTTCGCGGCAACCCGGGCTTCGAAGGCCAATGCGTCGGCGAGGTCGGTGGTGGCTTCGATGTAGACCAGCCCGTCGGTGGTCACGTCACCCAACCGCACGGTGACGTTCCTGTGTTCGGCCTGTTCGGCTCTTCTGGCTTCGGCTTCGTCGGGGTCGTAGAGGTCGCGGGCGTGCTCGACGGCCCGGTCGATCTGGGCGTAGGAGCATCGGTGCGCGACGGGTGCGACGTGGGTGTCCACGAATCCGGCGGCGTCCTCAGAGAGTGTGATGGTGCGGGTCGCGACCTGGCGGGCTTTCCAGACCGGAACCTCACCGCGCATCACCCGTGACCACAGGCGAGGGAGTCGGTAGCGGGTCTCGACGGCATCACCGAGGTAACGCTTCCCGGCATCGGTCGACATCCCCAGCGCGAGGGCGAGCTCAGCGACGCAGAACTCCGCGACCAGGGGTGCACCTGTGCCGGCGATCGCGAGCTCGTCCTCGGTCCCGTCGACCATCGCGGCCTTCCACACCGACTCGGCGGGGTGCATGACCGCCCACTCGACGGCACCCCGGAAGATCCGGATCTCGGCCGCAGTGGCCTCGGCCTTGTCCGCGCGCAGCGCATCGAGCACCCCAGTCGGGGAGTCGAGGTCTGCTGTCGTGGTCATGGTTCAACCCAAGCACTGACCACCGACAGTCAGGTGCTCAGAAGCCTGTGTTTGACCGGGATGTGGACACTTTTGAAAAGTATTTCTGCGCTCGTCGTCACCTGTTGGCTGCGGGGGTTTCGAGACGGTCGCTGCGCGACCTCCTCAACCACCGGACTCGTCCCTCTTCGACCGCAGCCACCGTCGGCCTGAAGGCCGACGTCAGTCCTGCGGGGGGTTCGAGACGGTCGCTGCGCGACCTCCTCAACCACCGGGAAGCCGGGAGGCAACCTCGACTCGAGCGCGCCGTACCCCGTAAATGCCATGTCGGTCGCAATCACAAGCGGCCCGCAACCCGCGCACATCGCCCTGCGTTGGCTGCGGGGGTTTCGAGACGGTCGCAGAGCGACCTCCTCAACCACCGGGAAGCCGGGAGGCAACCTCGACTCGAGCGCGCCGTACCCCGTAAATGCCATGTCGGTCGCAACCACCTGCGGTCCGCAACCCGCGCACATCGCCCTGCGTTGGCTGCGGGGGTTTCGAGACGGTCGCAGAGCGACCTCCTCAACCACCGAGAAGCCGGGAGGCAACCTCGACCCGAGCGCGCCGTACCCGTAAAAAGCCATGTCGGTCGCAATCACAAGCGGCCCGCAACCCGCGCTCATCGCCCAGCGTTGGCTGCGGGGGTTTCGAGACGGTCGCTGCGCGACCTCCTCAACCAACGGCGGGGTGACGGTCGCTGCGCGACCTCCTCAACCAACGGCGGGGAGACGGTCGCTGCGCGACCTCCTCAACCGCCGGCACACGTCAGAGTCGGTCGATGACCCAGTCGATGCAGGCGGTGAGGGCCTCGATGTCGCTCGGGTCGACGGCGGGGTACATCGAGATCCGGAGCTGGTTGCGGCCGAGCTTGCGGTAGGGCTCGGTGTCCACGACGCCGTTGGCGCGCAGGGCCGCGGCGATCGCGGAGGCGTCGATGCCGTCCTCGAAGTCGATCGTCCCGATCACGAGCGAGCGGTGCGACGGGTCGGCGACGTACGGGAACGCGTGCGGCGACTTGTCGGCCCAGCCGTAGAGGATGTCCGAGGACTCCGTCGTCCTCGACACCATGGCGTCGAGACCACCCTGGGCGTTCATCCAGTCCAGCTGCTCAGCCATCAGGAAGAGCGTGGCGACCGAGGGCGTGTTGTAGGTCTGGTTGAGGGCGGAGTTGGAGATCGCGGTGGGCAGGTCGAAGAACGCCGGGACGTGACGACCCGACGACGCGATCGACGAGGCGCGCTCCAGGGCCGCCGGCGAGAACGTCGCGAGCCAGAGGCCGCCGTCGGACGCGAAGCACTTCTGCGGAGCGAAGTAGTAGACGTCGGTCTCGCGCAGGTCGACCGGCAGGCCGCCAGCGCCCGAGGTCGCGTCGACGAGGACGAGTGCGTCGGAGGCAGCACCGTCAGGGCGTACGACGGGAGCCATCACGGCCGTGGACGTCTCGTTCTGCGCCCAGGCGTAGACGTCGACACCGTCCTCGGCGAGCGCGACCGGCCGTGAGCCCGGGTCCGCCTTGATGACCGTCGGGTCGGAGAGCCACGGTGCGGCGAGCGCCGCGGAGGCGAACTTCGCCGAGAACTCGCCGAAGGACAGGTGCTGGCTCTTCTCCTGGATCAGGCCGTAGGTCGCGATGTCCCAGAACGCCGTCGCGCCACCGTTGCCGAGCACGACCTCGTAGCCGTCCGGGAGGGAGAACAGCGACGCGAGACCCGACCGCACCCGGCCCACCAGGTCGCGCACCGGCGCCTGGCGGTGAGAGGTCCCCATCAGCGACGACCCGGTCGCCGCGAGGGCGTCCAGGTGCGAGGTCTGGATCTTCGACGGTCCGGCGCCGAAGCGCCCGTCGGCGGGGAGGAGGTCGCGAGGAATCTGCAGCGCGTCGGTCATGGAAACCTTCCGAAGTGGGTAGGTGCATTCTCGCACCGCCCGATCGCCCGAACCTGAGGAGTCCACGATGTCCAGCACGGGTCTTGCTCCCAGCACCACCACTCGCACCGTCCTGCGTGTCCTCGGGTTCGTGCTCCTCGCGGTCGGCATCGTCCTCGCCATCAACGGCGGGATGGGCGTCGCCGACACCAGCGACTCGTTCGACGGGCCCAGCAACAGCGCGCTCGCCAAGCTGGTCATCGGCATGTTCATGGTCGTCTTCGGGCTCGCTGCCCTCAGCTTCGGCTTCCTCGGCGCCCAGGCCCGCTATGCCGCGGGCGAGGCGATGCCGGTGGTCAAGGACTCGCTCACCTACCTGAAGGACGAGGGGAAGACCGGCCCCTTCTGCTCGAAGTGCGGCGTCCGCAACGACGCCGACGCGAAGTTCTGCGACTCCTGCGGGGCCGCACTAGCCTGACCACGTGCCCGAGGTCGACATCAGACGGGTCGGCTACGGCCACCCGGACGCCGCGCTGCTGATCGCCGAGGTCCAGGCGGAGTACGTCGTCCGCTACGGCGGCCAGGACGAGACGCCCCTGGACCCGCTCATGTTCGAGCCGCCGGACGGCAGCTTCTACGTCGGGTACGTCGACGGCGACCCGGTCCTCACCGGAGCCTGGAGACGCTCCGACACCGTTGCCCTGGGCAGCTCGCGGTGCGCCGAGGTGAAGCGCATGTACGTCGCCGAGCGGGTGCGCGGACATGGGCTCGGGCGGATGATGCTGGCGCACCTCGAGACCGGCGTAGTGGCGTACGGCATCGAGGTCGTCGTCCTCGAGACGGGCCTTGCCCAACCGGAGGCGATCGGGCTCTACGAGTCGAGCGGCTACGAGCCGATCCCGCCGTTCGGCTTCTACCGCTGCGCCCCGCTGTCGCGCTGCTACGCCAAGCGTCTGGCGGTCACGACGTAGCGCTCGTCGGTGATCGGACCACCCCAGTAGGCCGGGTCGGCGAGGACCTCGACCTTCGGCTCCAGGCCCACCTGGGTGACCAGCGCAGACGTCTCGGCGGCGGTGAGGCCGGCGCCCGTCGACCAGCTGCCCTCGACCAGGACCAGCCGCCCGTCGGGGACGAGCAGGTCGACCCACCGGCGGAGCGCGTCCGCCGGCGACGGCAACGCCCACAGGACATGACGGCAGAGCACGACGTCGTACGTCGCTGTCGGGAGCGGCGGGTCGGCCGCGTCGCCGACCACGAAGCTGGTGCCGGGGTAGGAGCCGACCTTGGCGGTGGCCCGGCGCAGCATCTCCGGCGACACGTCGACGCCGTCGACCGCGTGCCCTTCCTCGGCGAGCAGCAGCGACAACGTGCCGGTGCCGCAGCCGAGGTCGGCGACCCGGCAGGGGACGGCCGGCACCACCGAGGCCAGCAGGCTCCGCCACGCATCTCGTACGACGGGGTCGTGCAGGCCGTGGTCCGGCTCGTTGTCGAAGGTCGACGCCTGGGCGTCCCACAGCTCCTGCTCCCGAGAGGTCACTCCCCGACTCTAGGCTGACGCCGTGCTGCTCCCACCCCAGGTCGCCCACGGCGTCGCCGACGGCTCGGTGACGCTCGCGTTCCGGCGCTGGCGCAAGCAGGACGTCCAACCCGGGTCCGAGTTCCGCACGGTCGCCGGGGTCGTGCGCGTGGTCGCGGTCGCGATCGTCGACGGCTTCACGGACGAGGAGGCGGTCGCCGCAGGCTGGCCGGACGCCGCCCGGCTCCGCAAGCAGCTCGACAAGGTCGAGCAGGGTGACACCTACCGCGTCGAGCTGACCTGGGCCGGACCCGACCCACGGGTCGCCCTGCGCGAGAGCGCCGACCTCACCGACGCGGACGTCGCCGCGATCGACGCCAAGCTCGAGCGGCTCGACCGGGCCAGCAGCCACGGCGCCTGGACGATGGCGACGCTCGACGTGATCCGCCGCCGTCCGCACACCCGTGCGCCCGACCTCGCCGCCGAGATGGGTCGCGAGCGCGACCCCTTCAAGATCGACGTCCGCAAGCTGAAGAACCTCGGCCTGACCCGCAGCTTCGAGGTCGGCTACGAGGTGTCGCCCCGCGGGCTGGCCTACCTGGAGCGCACCCGACGGACGTAGGGTCGTCGACCATGCGCCTCGGGTTCGCTGCTCTGCTCTCCCTCGTCGTCGTGGCCGTGCCCTCGGTCGCCCACGCGCAGATCGAGGACTACGCGTCGTACGACGCACCGAAGAAGTGCCACGCCAAGCCGCGTGCCGGCACCGACTACCTCGGCCACTGGGTGGCGAGGCACTTCGGTGGCGGGTACGTCGGCTACGGCCGGCCGTGCGACAAGAAGGACGGGCCGACGTCCGAGCACCAGACCGGCCAGGCCTTCGACTGGTCGCTGGACGCGAGCAAGAAGCGCGACCGGCGTACGGCCAAGGACTTCCTCCACCGGATCTTCGAGAAGGACGCCCGTGGCAACACCGACGCGTGGGCGCGCCGGATGGGGATCATGTACCTAATCTGGGACGACGAGATGTATCCCGCGTGGAACGAGTTCCGGCCCGAGCCCTACCTCTCGTCCGGCTGCACGTCGAAGAAGAAGTGCTCGAAGACGCTGCGCCACCGCAACCACGTGCACGTCTCGCTGGACATGGACGGCGCCAAGGGGAGGACCAGCTGGTTCGAGGACCGGCTCTAGGCCGCGCTCTTCAGCGCCTTCTTCACGCGCTTGTCCTGCAGCTTGCGCTGCTTGGCGACGAACTTGATCGACGACCGCTGCACGAAGCCCGGGAAGAACCGGCCGAGCCGCCACGCGATCCGCGCGGTCCGCGGCGTCACGAGCATCGCGCGGTCCTCGGCGACCGCGGTGAGGACCTCGTCGGCGAACACCTCCGGCGCCAGCGGGTGCCGGACGCCCTGCCCCTTGAGGTAGTAGTCGCGGCCGTGGAACTTGCCGATGTAGCCCTTGTCCAGGATCGGGGTGTCGACCGCCGACGGGCAGACGACGGTGACGCCGACGCCCTTCGCCTGTGCCTCGGACCGCAGCGCGAGCGAGAGCCCGACCACGGCGTGCTTGGTCATGACGTAGGACGTGATCAGCCCGGCCGCCATCAGCCCGCCCATCGAGGCGGTGTTGACGATCTGGCCGGACTTCTGGCGCACCATCAGGGGGTACGCCGCCGCCACGCCGTGCACGACGCCGCGGATGTTGACGTCGATGATCGCGTTCCACTGGGCGAGGGTGAGGTCCTCGGTCTCGCCCCCGAACGTGATTCCGGCGTTGTTGAACATGAAGTCCAGGTGGCCCACCGAGTCGACCAGCTCCTGCACGGCCTCCGCGTCGGTCACGTCGAGAGCGACGGCACGGGCGGTGCCCGGACCCGACGCGGCGAGCACCGTCTGCTGGGCCGCCGCGAGGTCCAGGTCGGCGCAGACGACGTCCGCGCCGGCCGCCGTCAGGGCGTGCGCGAGGCACCGGCCGATCCCCGAGCCCGCCCCGGTGACGATCGCTGAGCGGGCGGCGAAGTGGCCGTCGTACGGGGTGTTCACGCTCCCCAGCCGTCCTGCCAGCCGTCGACCTCGGACGCCGGGCGCGACGACGGCCCGGTGTAGATGGCCGACGGGCGGATCAGGCGCCCGGTGCGCTTCTGCTCGAGGATGTGCGCCGACCAGCCACCGGTGCGCGCACAGGTGAACATCGACGTGAACATGTTGGCCGGCACCTCCGCGAAGTCGAGGACGATCGCCGCCCAGAACTCCACGTTGGTCTCCAGGACGCGGTCCGGCCGGCGCTCGCGGAGCTCCTTGAGCGCGGCCTGCTCGAGCGCCTCCGCCACGGCGTAGCGCGGCGCGTTGAGCTCCTTCGCCGTACGCCGCAGCACGCGGGCGCGCGGGTCCTCGGCGCGGTAGACGCGGTGGCCGAAGCCCATCAGCCGCTCGCCGGAGTCGAGGAGGCCCTTGACGTACGCGGTCGCGTCGCCCGACTTCTCGACGTCCTCGATCATCGTGAGCACGCGCGCCGGGGCGCCGCCGTGCAGCGGGCCGCTCATCGCGCCGATCGCGCCGGAGAACGCGGCGGCGACGTCGGCGCCGGTCGAGGTGATCACGCGGGCGGTGAACGTGGAGGCGTTCATGCCGTGCTCGGCGGCGCTCGACCAGTAGGCGTCGATCGCGTGGGCGTGCTTGGGGTCGGCCTCGCCCTTCCAGCGGATCAGGAACTTCTCGGCCAGCGTCGCGCCCTGGTCGACGGCCTTCTGGGGCACGACGGGCTGGTTGAGGCCGCGCGCCGACTGGGCGGCGTACGACAGGACCATGACGGCCAGCCGGCCGATGTCCTCGCGGGCCTGCTCGTCGCTGATGTCGTAGGTCTGCCCGAAGCCGAAGGCGGGCGCGAGCATCGCGACCGCGGCCTGCACGTCGACGCGGACGTCGCCCGTGTGCACCGGGAGGTTGTACGGCTCCGCGGGCGCGAGCCCGGGGGTGTAGCTGCCGTCGATCAGGAGACCCCAGACATTCTCGAACGGGACCCGGCCGACGATCTCCTCGATGTCCACGCCGCGGTAGCGCAGCGCGGAACCCTCCTTGTCCGGCTCGGCGATCTCCGTCTCGAAGGCGACGACGCCCTCCAGTCCGTGGTGTACCTCGGTCATCGGGCTCCTCAAGTCGAAGTTGACGGCTGTCAAACGCCGCCCCGGCATTCTGCACCCACCCCGGACTAGGGTCGAGGGCGTGTCCGACCTAGACCTTTCCTCGCTGCGCGAGGACTATGCGCGCGACGGCCTCGACGAGGCCGATCTGCTCCCCGATCCGATCGCGATGTTCGACCGTTGGATGGCCGAGGCGCACGCGGCGATCCAGCACGACGCCAACGCGATGGTGGTCAGCACCGTCGGTGCGGACCTCGCGCCGTCCTCGCGGATGGTGCTGCTCAAGGGCGTCTCCGACGACGGGTTCGTCTTCTTCACGAACACCGGGTCTCGCAAGGGCGCCGAGCTGGCGACCAACCCGCGTTGTGCGCTGCTCTTCCCCTGGCACCTCCTCGAGCGCCAGGTCCGCGTCGAGGGCGTCGCGACCCCGTTGCCGCGCGCCGACGTCGAGGCCTACTTCTCCAGCCGCCCGCACGGCTCCCAGCTCGGCGCCGTGGCCTCCCACCAGTCGCAGGTCGTGTCCGGCCGGGCTGAGCTCGAGGCGGCGTACGCCGACGCGGACGCGCGCTACCCCGACGCCGTCCCGGTCCCGGACGAGTGGGGCGGCTACGTCGTGCGCCCGGAGGTCGTGGAGTTCTGGCAGGGGCGTACGTCGCGGTTGCACGACCGCCTCGTCTACCGGCGTACGCCGTCGGGGTGGACCACGGAGCGGCTCGCCCCGTAATCCGCTTGTGAGTGAGTGCTCACTCACTTATGCTCTCCCGGTGCCTCCTCGCGCCCGCCCCATGTCTCCCGACGAACGTCGCGCCGATCTCACCGACGTCACGCTGCGGCTGCTGCGCGTGCACGGCCGGGACGTGACCACGCGGCAGATCGCCGAGGCGGCGGGCATCGCCGAGGGCACGGTGTTCCGGGCCTTCGGCTCCAAGGACGAGCTGCTCGACGCCGCGATCTCGCGAGCCTTCGAGCCCGGCGACCTGGTCGCCCGGATCGAGGAGATAGATCCGTCCCTGCCGCTGCGCGACCGCCTGGTCGCGCTGGCCTCGATCATGCAGCAGCGGTTCCGCGCCACCTTCGACCTGATGCAGAAGATGGGGCTGGTCCGCCCGCCCGGCCACCTGCACGACTCGGCCGCGGCCGCAGCCTGGCGCACCCGCCTCGAGAGCCTGCTCGGCGGGGTCATCGGGGACGACGCCGACCAGCTCGCCGTGCCTCTCGACCACTTCATCCACGTCTTCCGGCTGCTGACCTTCGCGGGCAGCCACGACCACATCGCCGACGGCCGTCTGCTCACCCCCGACGAGATCGTCGACACCCTCCTGCACGGACTCCAGAGGACTGACTGATGCTGCTCCGACTCCTGCGCACGCGCCTCGCGCCGTACAAGAAGTGGTTGACGGTCGTCGTCGTCTTCCAGTTCCTCGGCGTGCTCGCCGCGCTCTACCTGCCGACGCTGAACGCCGACATCATCGACAACGGCGTCGTGAAGAACGACACCGACTACATCCTGCGCGTCGGCGCGCTGATGCTGCTGATCTCGTTCGGGCAGATCATCTGCTCGGTCACCGCGGTGCGGTTCGGTGCGCGGACGGCGGCCAGCTTCGGCCGTGACGTGCGGGCCGGGCTCTTCCACCGGGTCGGCACCTTCTCGACCCGCGAGGTCCAGCACTTCGGCGCCCCGTCGCTGATCACCCGCACCACCAACGACGTCCAGCAGGTGCAGATGCTGGTGCTGATGTCCTGCACGATCGCCGTGTCCGCACCGATCATGATGGTCGGCGGCGTGATCCTGGCGCTGCGCGAGGACGTCGGCCTGGGCTGGATCCTCGCTGTTGTCGTCCCGGCCCTGTTCCTCTGCGTGGGCTTCGTGGTCAGCCGGATGGTGCCGAACTTTCGCCTCATGCAGGGCCGCATCGACGAGGTCAACCGGGTCCTGCGCGAGCAGATCACCGGCATCCGGGTGGTGCGGGCCTTCGTCCGCGAGCCGCACGAGACCGAGCGCTTCGGCAAGGCGAACGACGACCTCACCGAGGTCGCCGTCGCAGCCGGCCGCTGGATGGCGACGATGTTCCCGCTGGTGATCCTGGTCGTCAACGTCTCGAGCATCGCCGTGATCTGGTTCGGGGGGCACCGGGTCGACAGCGGGCAGATGAAGATCGGCGCGCTGACCGCCTTCCTGTCCTACCTGATGCAGATCCTGATGTCGGTGATGATGGCGACGTTCATGCTGATGATGATCCCGCGCGCCTCCGTCTGCGCGGACCGGATCACCGAGGTGCTCGACACCGACACCTCCGTCCCGGTCCCGGCCGACCCGGTCGCACCGGTCGCCGCGCTGCGCGGACACCTCGACCTCGAGGACGTCACCTTCGCCTACCCGGGCGCCGAGGCCCCGGTGCTCGCCGACGTGTCGTTCTCGGCGCGGCCCGGCCAGACCGTCGCGGTGATCGGGTCGACGGGTGCGGGCAAGACGACCCTGGTCAACCTGGTCCCGCGGCTCTTCGACGCGACCACCGGGGAGGTGCGCGTCGGCGGCACCGACGTACGACGTGTAGATCCCGACCTGCTCTGGGAGCAGATCGGTCTCGTGCCGCAGAAGGCCTACCTCTTCAGCGGGACCGTCCGCAGCAACCTGCAGTACGGCAAGCCGGACGCGACCGAGGACGAGATGTGGCACGCGCTCGAGGTGGCCCAGGGGCGCGACTTCGTGGAGGCGCTGCCCGAGGGTCTCGACTCGCCCGTCGTCCAGGGCGGCACGAACTTCTCCGGTGGTCAGCGGCAGCGGCTCGCGATCGCGCGGGCGCTGATCCGCCGGCCCGGGATCTACCTCTTCGACGACTCGTTCTCGGCGCTCGACCTGGCCACCGACGCCCGTCTGCGGGCCGCGCTCAGGCCCGAGACCCGGGACGCCACGGTGCTGATCGTCGCCCAGCGGGTGTCGACCATCCGCGACGCCGACCTGATCGTCGTGCTCGAGGACGGCCGCGTCGTCGGCCGCGGCACCCACCACGAGCTCCTCCAGGACTGTGAGACCTACCAGGAGATCGTCACGTCCCAGCTCACCGCGGAGGAGGCAGCCTGATGAGCGACTCGAAGAAGCAGGAGTTCCGGGCCACCGAGCGGATCGAGGCTCCCCAGGGCGGGCCTGGTCGCGGTCCGATGATGGGCGGCATGGTCGGCCAGAAGGCGATGGACTTCGGGCCCTCGATCCGACGGATGATCGCCCGGATGCGGCCGGACCGGACCGCGGCGATCGCCGTGGTCGTGCTCGGTGTCTCGAGCGTGATCCTGATGTCGATCGGGCCGCGGATCCTCGGCCACGCCACCGACCTCATCTTCAACGGGTTCATCGGCAAGAGGATCCCGGTGGGCACCCCGGAGTCCGAGCTGCCCGACGCCGTGCAGAGCATGGACGTCGTACCCGGCCAGGGCGTCGACTTCGACGCCGTCGCCCACGTGCTGCTGATCGTCCTGGCGATCTATGTCGGGGCGTCGCTCCTCGCGTGGCTGCAGGGCTACATCCTCAACACCGTCGTGCAGAACACCGTGCGCCGGATGCGCGAGGAGGTCGAGGAGAAGATCAACCGGCTGCCCCTGAACTACTTCGACCGGTCGCCGCGCGGCGAGCTGCTCTCGCGCGTCACCAATGACATCGACAACGTCAGCCAGACGCTCCAGCAGACGATGAGCCAGCTGCTCACCTCGGTGATGACCGTGCTCGCCGTGCTCGTGATGATGGTCTGGATCTCGCCGTTGCTCGCGCTGGTCGCGCTGGTCACCGTGCCGCTGTCGATCCTCGTGACCGCGCAGATCATGAAGCGCTCGCAGGGACAGTTCGTGTCGCAGTGGCGGCGTACGGGCAAGCTCAACGCGCAGGTCGAGGAGGCCTACTCCGGCCACGCGCTGGTCAAGGTGTTCGGCCGTCAGGACGAGGTCGAGCGGGCCTTCGCCGAGGACAACGACGAGCTCTTCGAGGTCAGCTTCCGGGCTCAGTTCATCAGCGGGCTGATCATGCCGTCGATCATGTTCATCGGGAACCTCAACTACGTGCTGGTCGCCGTGATCGGCGGTCTCCGGGTCGCGAGCGGATCGTTGTCGCTGGGCGACGTACAGGCGTTCATCCAGTACTCCCGGCAGTTCACCCAGCCGCTGACGACCGTCGCGTCGATGACCAACCTGCTGCAGTCGGGCGTCGCGTCGGCCGAGCGGGTCTTCGAGCTGCTCGACGCCGACGAGGAGTCGGTCGAGCCGGTGGGCTACGAGGCCGTCGCGAGCCGACGAGGCGAGGTCGCCTTCGAGCACGTGTCCTTCCGCTACGACGAGGACCGGCCGCTCATCACGGACCTGTCCCTCGTGGCGCGGCCGGGGGAGACCGTCGCGATCGTCGGCCCCACCGGCGCCGGCAAGACCACGCTGGTCAACCTGGTGATGCGGTTCTACGAGCTCGACGCCGGCCGGATCACGCTCGACGGCCACGACATCGCCGCGATGCCTCGCTCCGCGCTGCGCAGCCAGATCGGCATGGTGCTGCAGGACACCTGGCTCTTCGAGGGCACCATCCGCGACAACATCGCCTACGGCCGACCGGACGCGACCGAGGCCGAGATCCTCGAGGCCGCGCGGGCGACGTTCGTGGACCGCTTCGTGCACTCGCTGCCCGACGGCTACGACACCGTCATCGACGAGGAGGGCTCCAACCTCTCCGCCGGTGAGCGCCAGCTGGTCACCATCGCCCGGGCGTTCCTCACCGATCCGGCGCTGCTGATCCTCGACGAGGCCACCAGCTCGGTCGACACCCGCACCGAGCTGCTCCTCCAGCACGCCATGGCCGCGCTGCGCACTGACCGCACGTCGTTCGTGATCGCCCACCGGCTCTCCACGATCCGCGACGCCGACCTGATCCTGGTCATGGAGGACGGCGCCATCGTCGAGCAGGGCAACCACGAGGCACTGCTCGCGGCTGACGGCGCCTACGCCCGGCTCTACAACGCGCAGTTCACGGCGGCGGTGGCGTAGGACCGCGGTGGTTGAGGAGGCGCGCTAGCGCCGTGTCGAAACCCCCGCAGCCTGTGGTTGCAGACCGACATGGCCTTTAGGGGTGCGGCGGCTTCGGGCTGAGGTTGCTTCCCGGTGGTTGAGGAGGTCGCGCAGCGACCGTCTCGAAACCCCCGCAGCCTGCGGGCCGCCTGTGGTTACAGACCGATAGGGCATTTACGGGGTCCGGCGCGCTCTTGTTGCGGTTGCTTCCCGGCGCACCGTTGGTTGAGGAAGGCGCTCTGCGCCTGTCTCGAAACCCCCGCAGCCAACAGGTGACGACGACCCAAAAGAACTTCTGGAAAGTGTCCGCATCCCGGTCAAACACTGGGTTCTGGGCACCTGACTGTCGGTGGTCAGTGCTTGGGTTGAACCATGACCACGACAGCAGACATCGACTCCCCGGCCGGGGTGCTCGACGCTGTCCGCGAGCAACACCAGAGCGAGTCCACCGCGACCATCGAGAAGTTCCGCCTCGCTGTCGAGTGGGCGGTGATGCACCCCGCCGAGTCGGTGTGGAAGGCCGCGATGGTCGACGGGACCGAGGACGAGCTCGCGATCGCCGGTCCCGGCGCACCGTTGGTCGCGGAGTTCTGCGTCGCCGAGCTAGCCCTCGCCCTCGGCATGTCCACCGACGCCGGGAAGCGCTACCTCGGCGATGCCGTCGAGACCCGCTACCGACTCCCGCGCCTGTGGTCGCGAGTGATGCGCGGTGAGGTACCGGTCTGGAAGGCCCGCCAGGTCGCCACCCGCACGATCGGGTTGCCCGTGGACGGTGCTGCGTTTGTGGACCGACACGTGGCACCCGTGGCGCATCGGTGCTCCTACGCCGCGATCGACCGGGCCGTGGACCACGCCCGGGACATGTTCGACCCCGACGAAGCAGAGGCGAGGCGCGCCGAGCAGACCGAGCACCGGAACGTCACCGTGCGGTTGGGTGACGTCACCACCGACGGGCTCGTCTACATCGAAGCCACCACCGACCTCGCTGACGCGTTGGCGTTCGAAGCCCAGCTGTCTGCGAAGGCCCACGACCTGCTTGAGACGTTCCCGCACCTGTCCCTGGACGTACGTCGGTCCATGGCGTTGGGACACCTCGGCGACAGCGTTGGGCGCGAGCTGGTGATCCACGCCCACCACGACACCTCGAGCACCGACGGCCTGGTGCGGGTCGACAACACCAAGTCGTGGATCACCGTCGAGCAGCTCGGCGAGTGGTGCCAGCAGGAGCACACCCGCGTCACGATCCGCCCGGTGTTGGATCTGAACGAGCACCTGCACACCGACAGGTACGAACCCACCGACAGGCTGCGCGAGCAGGTGATCCAGACGCACCCCACCTGCGTCTTTCCCCGCTGCGAACGATCATCACGACGCTGCGACCTCGACCACATCACCGAATGGCCCGAAGGTCCGACGGACAGCGTCAACCTGGCCCCGCTGTGCCGGAGCCACCACCGCCTCAAGACCCACGGCGGCTGGACCTACCAACGCACCGGACACAGATCGTTCGACTGGCTCAGCCCCCTCGGCATCACCTACCGAAGAACCTGACGCCCCACACCCCGCCGCCGGCGGGGCCATCACCATGCCCGGACGTGCTCAACCGCTCTCAGCGGTGACCACGACGGTCGACCCGAGGCGACCGCAAGCCGGCCAGCGGCCGCGACCAAGCACCGCAACCACAGCGGACGGCGACCACGCTTCTCGTCATCCGCAACCTTCGCCGAAGCAAGCCCGCAGATAAAGCCGTTGAGCATCGGGCCGGACCGACCTACGCTCGTCGTACACGGGAAAGGAGGTGGTCCGAAGAATGATTGATTCTTGGATGCGTGAGGTGGCTGCCCGCTAGCAGCCCCAGCAACATCGCGGGACGAAGTGCCCGTGAAGGCTGCTGGTGAATCCATCGCAGTCACCCGACCCGCAGGCGATCCGGTCTTCACATCCGCCGGAGCGGTCCTCCCCGGAGGACCAGCGCCTGCGGGTCGCTGCATTTCCGGGACAGGTCAGGCAGCCTCGGCGTCCTCGGACTGCATCGGGATCGGCGAGAGGTCGAGGTCGACCTCGGGCTCCTCGGTGGCGCGCTCGTTGGCGGCGACCGTGTTCTGGGCGATGCTCACGACCAGCGAGCAGGCAGCCCAGACGCCGACCAGGCACACCATCAGGCGGACCATGGCGACGTCGGGGGAGAGGGTGCCGGTCACCTGGGCGGCATAGAGGGCCGGGGATCCGACCAACACGGTGCCGATGATGACGGGCCACGACAAGGGACTCATGCGTTCACAGCCAATCTCTGGTCAGCGCCGACGACACCTTCCGAACGAATCTGGTCGGCACCGGTCAGCTCGGTGTAGGACAGCACCGCAAGACGCGGTACGAGCGGGTTCACCATCCGGTGAAGGGCGGATCGCAGCTGTGGCGCGCAGACGAGGACCGGGCGTACGTTGCGGTTCTCGATCTCCTGGGCGAGCTGGATCAGCTCGGTCATCAGCGCCTGGCTGGTCTCGGGGTCGAGCGCGGCGGTCTGGCCGTGCTCGCTGGGCCGCAACGACTCGAGGATCCGCTGCTCGAGCTGCGGGTCGAGGGTGAGCACGTGCAACGTCTTGTCGACGAGGTACGGCGCGGCGATGGCCGGTCCGAGCGCCATCCGGGCTGCCTCGACGAGCGGGTCGAGCTCCTTGGTGCGGGTCGCCCGCAGCGAGAGGGCCTCGTAGATCCGGACCAGGTCGCGGATGGAGACACCTTCGTCGAGCAGGCACTGCAGCACGCGCTGGATCTCACCGAGGCTGAGCTGCGCGGGGGTGAGCTCCTCGACCACGACCGGGTGGCTGCGCTTGACGACGTCGGTGAGCATCCGCACGTCCTCGCGGCCGAGCAGGCGGCCGGCGTGGGCGGTGATGACCTCGGCGAGGTGGGTCGTGATGACCGAGGCCCGGTCCACCACGGTGGCACCGCTGAGCTCGGCCTGGCTGCGCAGCTCCGCGGGGATCCACTTCGCCTCGAGGCCGAAGACCGGCTCCAGGGTGGCCTGGCCGGGCAGCGAGCCGAGGTAGTCGCCGATCGCGAGCACGGTGCCTGGAGGCGCCTCGCCGCGGGCGACCTCGATGCCGAAGAGCATGATCGCGTAGGTCTGGCTGGGCAGCTGGAGGTTGTCACGGGTCCGCACCGGCGGTGCGACGATCCCGAGGTCGATGGCGATCTTGCGACGCAGCGACTTCACCCGCTCGAGCAGGTCGCCGCCGCTGCTGGCGTCGACCAGGTCGATCAGGTCGGCGGAGAGCTCGAGGCCCAGCGGGTCGATCTGGATCTCGGCCGCGAGCAGCTCGGGGGTGTCGGCGGAGGTGAGGGCCGGCGTGGCCGGTGCCTGGGTCGCGGCGATCTCCTCCTCCTTCTGGCGAGCACCTGCTCGCGAGGACGCGACCAGCATCAGGCCGCCGGCGACCATGAACGGGAGCTTGGGCATCCCCGGGATCAGGCAGAGGACGAGCGCGCCGAACCCGGCGATGCGCAGGGGGAGCGGGTTGGCCGTGAGCTGCCGGATGATCCCGCTGCCCATCTCCTCGGAGCCGACGGTGCGGGTCACGATGAGACCGGTGGACACGGAGAGGAGGAGCGCCGGGATCTGGGAGACCAGGCCGTCACCGATGGAGAGCAGGCTGTAGGTCTGGATCGCCTCGCTGAACGGCATGCCGTTCTGGATGACGCCGACCGCGAAGCCGCCGATCAGGTTGACCAGCGTGATGATGATCGCCGCGATCGCGTCGCCCTTGACGAACTTGGACGCACCGTCCATCGCGCCGTAGAAGTCGGCCTCGGCGTGCACCTCGGCGCGACGCTGCCGCGCCTGCTCCTCGTCGATGAGGCCGGAGTTGAGGTCGGCGTCGATCGCCATCTGCTTGCCCGGCATCGCGTCGAGCGTGAACCGGGCGCCGACCTCCGCGACCCGGCCGGCGCCGTTGGTGATGACGACGAACTGGATGACGAGCAGGATCGCGAAGACGATCAGGCCGACGATGAGCGAGCCGCCGACCACGAAGTGGCCGAACGTGTCGATCACCTTCCCGGCGTACCCGTCGAGGAGCACGAGCCGGGTGGCGCTGACGTTGAGGGTGAGTCGGAACAGGGTCATCACCAGGATGACGGCGGGGAACACCGCGAAGTCCAACGGCCGGTGGACGAACATCGCGACCATCAGCACGAGTAGGGCCGCGGTGATGTTGAGCGCGATCAGGAGGTCGAGCAGGATCGCCGGCAGCGGCACGACCAGCATCACGACGATCATCACGATGCCGACCGGCACGCCGAGCTGGCTGATGCGCTTCAGGTCCACAGGGGGTTCTCCAGGTCGGTCAAGGGTCGTTGGGTCGGGCGCCGTCCGTGGCACCGGTGTCCGACTCCGTCCTGGGGTCCGGGAGTTCTATCGGCTCGCCGGAGCGCCACCTGAGGGTTGCGGGCGACGTCGTCCGTGGTTCTTCGTGACCTCGGGAAGGTCGCCGGCCATCCGGGGGGTGCCGTGCTCGCCGCCGCGCTGGCCGCGGGTCCGGCGGCTGATCACGAACGCGAGGACCTGGGCGACCGCCGCGAACAGCTCGGCGGGGATCTCCTGTCCGACCGTGGTCGAGGTGTAGAGCGCCCGGGCCAACGGGATGTCCCGGACCAGCGGCACCTCGTGCTCGCCGGCCCGCTCCCGGATCGCGGTCGCGATGACGCCGGCGCCCCGGGCGACGACGCGGGGCGCGCCCTTCTCCGGGTCGTAGCGCAGTGCGACCGCGACGTGGGTCGGGTTCACCAGGACGACGTCCGCGGTGAGGATGTCGGCCATCATCCGGTTGCGTGCTGCGGCGAGCTGGCGCGAGCGGATGGCGCCCTTGAGCATCGGGTCGCCCTCGGACTGCTTGTGCTCCTGCTTGACGTCCTCCTTCGACATCCGGGTCTGCTTGCCGACCCGCTGCCGCGTGACCAGGTAGTCGGCCGCGGCGAGGACGACGCCGGCGAAGGCGACGTTGCGGAGCAGGCCGAGGGCGTTGTCGGCGGCGGCGCTCACCACCATGTCCATGGGGACCAGGCCACCGAGGATCGGCATCATCGCCTTGACCGACGACCACACGAGCAGGGCGACGACCGCGCACCGGAGGAGCATCTTCGCGCCCTCCCAGAGGATCTTGATGCCGAACATGCGCTTGAAGCCGGCGAGCGGGCTGAGCTTGGAGAGCTTCGGCTTGATCGAGGACGACGCGATGTAGAAGCCGCCCTGGGCGAGCGCGCCCGCGACGCCGACCAGCATCACGCCGGACCCGAGCACGACGAGCGTCAGCAGCACGTGCCAGAGGCCGTGCCCGAGCAGGGCCAGCGCCTGGTCGACGTTCGCCTGACCGGCGGTGCTGAGCGTCGTGGCCATCAGCATCCGCAGCTCGGCGAGCTCGTGGGCGAGGAGCTTGGGCAGCACCATCGCGAAGAGTGCGAGCGCCGACCAGGCGCCGAGCTCCTGGGTGCGCGGGACCTTGCCCTCCTTGCGGTCCTGCTTCTTCTTCTTGGGTGTGGCCTTCTCGGTCTTCTCCCCGCTCATCCGGCACCCGACATCGTCGACATCGCCTGCGTGCTGAGGTCCACCATCCGGTTGACCGCGTGAGGGAGCACGGGGAACGAGAGCCCGACGAGCAGCAGCGTGAGCCCGATCTTCACCGGGAACATCACGTTGATCGCGTTGAGCTGCGGAGCGACCTTGGTCATCAGGGCGAGGCCCAGGTCGGAGATGAAGAGCACCGCGATCATCGGGAGCGCGATCTGGACCGCGGTCGTGAAGAACAGTCCGAACGCCGTCATCATGATCTCCGGGAAGCTGCCCCAGTCGGGGCTGGTGCCGAGCGGCACGAACTCGAAGGTCTTCAGCAGCCCGCCGATGACCAGCAGGTGGCCGCCGCTGACGAACAGCAGGACGGTCGCCAGCATCTGGTGGAACTTGCCGAAGATCGTGGTCGAGTTCATGGCGAGCGGGTCGAAGCCCTGGGCGAGCGAGAAGCCGCCGAAGACGTCGATCAGGCTGCCGGCGGCGGCCACCGCGCTGAAGAGCAGCTGGGTGACGAACCCCATCGAGACGCCGATGAGCACCTGGGTCACGACGTTGAGCAGCAGGCCGACCGAGTCGAGCGGGATCGAGGCGCCGTCCGGGATCGCCGCGAACGCCAGCCCGAGACCGAGGACCATCTTGGCCATGGGCGGCACCGTCTTGCCGGAGAACGGCGGCACGACCGACAACCACGCGAGGATCCGCACGGAGGCGAGCAGGTAGGCGACGAGAGGTTCGCCCGAGACGGAGAGGGTCATGGCCGGTGAACGCCCTCAGCCGAGCAGGGTCGGGATGCTGTCGAAGAGGTCGTTGGTGAAGGCGACCAGGGTGTGCATCATCCAGTTGCCGCAGAAGAGGAGCGCGACGCCGACACCGACCAGCTTGGGCACGAACGCGAGCGTGACCTCCTGGATCTGGGTCAGCGACTGGAAGAGCGAGACCGCGAAGCCGATCACCAGTGAGGTGAGCAGGATCGGAGCAGAGAGCTTGAGGGCGACGAGCATCGTGTGCAGGGCGATGTCGATGACGGCGGTGTCGGACATGGGTGTCCCTAGGTTCCGTAGCTCGCGACGAGCGACTTGATGACCAGCGCCCAGCCGTCGACGAGGACGAAGAGCAGCAGCTTGAAGGGCAGCGAGACCATGACCGGCGGCATCATCATCATGCCGAGCGCCATCAGCGCCCCGCTCACGACCAGGTCGATGACCAGGAAGGGGATGAAGATGATGAAGCCGATGATGAAGGCCTGCTTGAGCTCGGTGAGCACGAAGGCCGGGATCAGGGTCGCGGTCGAGACGTCGTCCGGGTTGTCGGGCATCTCCCGGTCGGCGACGTTGGTCAGCAGCGTCAGCTCGTCGTCGTCGGTGTTGTCGAGCATGAAGCCGCGCAGCGGCTCCATGCCCAGGTGCATCGCCTGCGACGCGGTGAGGTCGCCGTCCATGTAGGGCTGCAGCGCGACGTCGTTGATCGTGGAGAGCACCGGAGCCATCACGAAGAGGCTGAGGAAGAGCGCGAGCCCGGCGAGCACCTGGTTGGGCGGGGTCTGCTGGAGACCGAGGGCGTTGCGGGTCAGTCCGAGCACCACGAAGATCTTCGTGAAGGCCGTGCAGCTGAGCAGGATCGCGGGCAGCAGCGAGATCAGCGTGAGGCCGATCAGCACCGTCACCGAGGTGCTCGGACTGTCGGTCAGGCCGTCGAGCCCGATGGTGACGTCGGTGTTGCCACCCTTCGGGCCGCTCGGGCCGTGCGGACCGGACGGGTTCGCGGGGTCGGCGTACGCCGCGAGCGGAGCAGCGACCACCGTGACGAGGGTGAAGCCGATCAGCGTCAGGGCTCGGCGCAACCGCGTGCTCACGACGCCTTCCGGGTCGCGGCGGCGAGGGCCTGGCGCCAGGTGTCGATGCTGAGGACGGACCCGGCGAGCTGACCGGTGGGCGCGGCCGGTACGACGGGCGCGGGCTGGACCTCGGGCTCCGGGTCACCCTCGGCGACGGGCGGGAGCACGAGCAGGTCGGCTGGGTCGGCGATCTCATCGGGGTCGAGCTCTGCCAGCACCCGGACCTGGTGCTCGGTCGTGCCGAGCACCAGGACGCGGGAGCCGACCGCGACGACGGAGACGGCGGTGCCACGGGAGATGTGCTGGCGGTGCAGCACCTTGATCATCGAGTCGCGGCCGCCGCGGAAACGGCGCGCGCCGAAGCGGGCCAGCAGCGCGAGGAGTCCGAGAACGGCGGCCAGGGAGAAGACCAGCCGGAGAACGAGCTCGAGCATGAGTCGTCAGCCCGCTGCCGCGTCGATGGCGATCTCGGTGATCCGCAGCCCGAAGTCCTCGTCGATCACGACGACCTCGCCGCGAGCGATCAGCCGGCCGTTGACGAGCAGGTCGGCGGGGCTGCCGGCTGCGCGGTCGAGCTCGAGGACGGCGCCCGGGGTCAGCTCGAGGAGGTCGCGCACCGTCATCCGCGTGCGGCCGATCTCGACGGTGACCTCCATGTCGACGCCGTGCAGCAGCTCGATGCCGTGCCGGTGGTGGTCGAGCTGCTCGACGTTCGAGGCGGAGAGCCCGTTGAGCACGGTGCCGGTGATGGCGGCGGCGGTCGGCGGCGCGGCCAGCGGCTCGAGGGCCGGCTCGGTGGCGGAGAGCCCGGAGTCCTGGGCGGCACTCAGCACGAGGTCGGGCACCAGGATCGCGGCAGCGCTGGACGTGGCGTGCAGGAGGACGACCGTGAACGGCGAGGCCACCTCGCGGACGACCAGGTCGACGTCGACCTGGCGTGCGGCGGCGGCGCGGCCGCCCAGGGATGCGGCGACAGCGTCCAGGGTGGGCTGCAGGGCAGCAGCGAGGTCGAGCCCGCCGAGGGGGCTGCTGGCGAGAGCGTCCACCAGCTCCTGACCGACGAGGACGGCGACCTGACCCGGCACCGGCGCCTCGAGGTCGGCCACGACCGCGCCCGCGAAGGGACCGGTGACCTGGGCGTCACCCGGCGCGGCGGTGCCGACGGTGAGCGGCTCGGCGGCCGGCAGCACGGCGGCGCCGGCTGCGGCTGCGGCGCGCGCGAGCTCGGTGGCGGCGGGGCTGATCGTGGTCATGCGTTCTCCTTGGGGGTGCCGACGATGAGTGCGGCGAGGCGGAACCCGCTGGTCCCGGCGGTTGCGTGGGCGAAGTTGATGCCGTCGACGACCACCTCGAGGGGAGCCGCCGCGGGGTGGTTGAGGCGGATCGCGTCACCCGGCTTGAGGGCGGACAGGTCGGCCGGGCCGAGGGTGGTGGGACGCAGCCGTACGGCGACGTCGACCGGCACGCGCTGGAACTGGTCCTTGAGCTCGGTCGCGGCCCGGGCCCGCTGGGCCCGCTCGCGCTCCGACACCGGAGCCGGCGCGGCGGCGCGGAGCAGGTGGGGGAGCAGTCCCGAGAACGGCATGCACATGCTCACCGCGAACGTGCGCTCGTTGAGCTTGAGCTCGAGCCGCATCGCGACCATCACGTCGGAGGCGCCGGCGACCTGGGCGAACTGGGGGCTGTACTCGACACCGGTCACCTCGGGCTCGACGGCGACGACGGCGTGCAGGGAGTAGCGCAGCTCGTGGAGGAGCCGCTCGACCAGCCCGCGGGCGACGCCGGACTCGATCTCGGTGAGCGGTCGCTCGGGCTGCTCGCTGCGGCCGGGACCGCCGAGCATGTGGTCGACGGAGGTCATCACGGCGGGCAGCGGGATCTCGAGGACGCACTTGCCGGCCAGGGGCTCCGCCGAGAAGATCGTGAGGTACGTCGAGGGCGGCAGCGAGTCGACGTACTCCGCGTAGGTGCTCTGCTCGATCGAGGTCAGGCTCACCACGCAGACGGTGCGCAGCGACGACGTGAAGACCGTCGTCACCTGGCGGCAGAAGCCGTCGAGGGCGACCTGCAGCATCCGCGAGTGCTCGCGCGAGAGCTGGATCGGACGACGGAAGTCGTAGGGCACGGGCTCAGCGTGGGCACGCCGACCACCCCGATCCGCCGTGATGGCGTCGGGGTATGTCACAGGGGCGTCGGAGGGCGGCACGATATGCGGATCGGCGCCCCCGTCGACGACCTGAGGCTTTCTGGTGGTGCGACTTCGGAGTCGCTCAGCTCACTGCGTGACGAACTCCGTGAAGTAGACGTCCATGACCTGGCCCTCGTAGGTCTCGTCGAGCTCCTTGCTCAGCTCCTCCTTGAGGTGCTTGCGCGTCTTCACGTTCGACATCTCCGCGATCGGCCGCCCGCTGAAGAGCTCGATCGTGGCGTCCATCGCCTTGCTGCCGTCGACCTCGGTGGCGCCCTTGGTGAGCTGGAGCGCGATCCCGATCTTCAGGTAGTGGCCGCCGGCCAGGTTGATCTGGGTCGAGTCGAGCGGGAGGATCTCGCCCGCGACCGGGGCGGCGTCGCCACCCTTCGGCTTCAGGACGAACCAGTACGCCGCGCCGCCGACCAGCAGCAGCACCACGGCGATCAGGATCAGCTTCTTCTTGCCACCCTTCTTCTCCTCGGAGGCCTCGTCCTCCGCGGTGCCGTCCTTGCTCTTCATGGCTGTCACGCTCATCCGTCGACCCCCTGTCGGCTCGTTCTGACGTCCTGCACCTGCTGGACCACCTGGTCGGACTCGTTGGTGGTGCTCGGGAGGACCACGATGTCCACCCGCTTGTTCACGCGCTGCGACCCCGGCTTGCTCGGGTCGACCAGCGGCGCCTCGTGGCCGAACGCGGAGAGCGACAGCCGGCCTGCCGGGATGTCACCCACCTCGTTGAGCCGCCGCAGCACGGTCACCGCACGCGCGGCCGAGAGGTCCCAGTCCGTCGCGTAGTAGCGCGGGTGGACGGGCTCCTGGTTGGTGTGGCCGTCGATGCGCAAGGCGTTCGAGAGGCCCCGCAGCACCGGGGTCAGTACGTCGACCACGGCCTGCCCGCGGGGACTCAAGGACGCCAGGTCCGGCCGGAACACCACATGCCGCGAGACCAGGCTGACCACGAGGCCGCGGGCGTCGATCGTGGTCTGGATGTCGTCGGCGTACCCCTTGCGGGCCATGGCCCTCTCGATCCGCGCCTGGATCGCCTTCAGCTTGTTTGCCTCGGCCTCCGCGTCGGCGGCCGCACGCTGCTGGCGTTGCTGCTCGGCGGCGTTGACCGCGTCCTTGACCAGCTGCTGCTGCTCGGCCGGGAGGCTCTCGAAGACCTGGCTCTCGATCAGGTTGGGTCCGGCGTCGATGTCCTCGCCGTCGAGGATCGAGTCGGTGCCCTTGGTGAAGGAGCTCTCCGCGCCGAACCCCTCGGCGAGACCGGTCTTGAGCGCGTTGTACTTCTTCTGGTCGACCTGGCTCATCGCGAACATGACGATGAAGAGCACCATCAGCAAGGTGAGCATGTCGGCGTACGTGACGAGCCAGCGCTCGTGGTTCTCGGGCTCCTCGTGCTCCTCGTGCTTCTTGCGTCGGCGTCCGCTGCTCATCAGGCGGCCTCCTCCTCGCGCTGGTCAGCGGGCAGGAGGGACCGGAGGCGTTGGGCGAGGACGCGCGGGTTGGAGCCGGCCTGGAGCGCGGAGACGCCCTCGATGATCAGCTCCATCCGCGCCACCTCGAGCTCACCGAGCCGGGTGAGGCGGGCGCCGAGCGGGAGGAAGAGCACGTTGGCGGACATGACGCCCCACAGCGTCGCGACGAATGCACCGGCGATCAGGTGGCCGAGCTTCTCGGGCTCGGCCAGGTTCTCGAGCACGTGCACGAGACCCATGACGGTGCCGATGATGCCGATCGTGGGCGCGTAGCCTCCGGCTGCGTTGAAGAACTTCGCCGCCTGCTTCGCCTCGGAGCGCGTGGCCTGGACCTCGCCCTCGAGGATCTCGCGGAGCTCCTCCGGATCGGTGCCGTCGATCGCGAGCGTGAGGGCGCGCGTCAGGAAGGGGTCGTCGATCTCGGTGAGCGCGTCCTCGAGGGCCAGCAGGCCCTCCCGGCGGGCCTTGTCGGCCAGCGACACCAGCTCGGGGACCAGGAGGCTGGCCTTGGGGGCCTTGCCCGTGAACGCCCGGACGACGCCCTTCATGGCGAGCTTGGCGTCTCCCATGGTGCCGCCGGCGAGCGACACCATGAGGGTCGCGCCGAAGACCAGCAGGAGGGGTGGCAGGAGGAGGAGGCTCATCGGGTTGCCGCCCTCCATCACGTTCGCGACGATGACGACGAGGAACGCGACGAGCACCCCGATCAGGGTTGCCGGATCCATCAGGACTCCGACTCGGTGCGCTCGGTGACCCGCCCCAGGCGGGCGGTCGGGTGCTCGGCGACGACGCCCAGGCGTGGTGGGTGGTCGTCGCGGGCCCAGAGGCCGAGGTCGACGGCCGTGCTCATGGCGAGCACCTCGCCGCGGTGACGACGGATGGCGACGATGATCTCGTCGAGACTGTCGCGGACGACGTACTTCTTGCCGTCGACGAGCGTGATGACGGTGTCGGGAGTGGCGTCGACGCGCTCGATCAGATCTGAGTTGAGCGCGAACACCGTTCCCGAGAGTCGCGAAAGCGTGATCATGTGTGCACCGTCCTTGGCCTCACCGAGCTGCCATCCGTGGCGGCTCGCAGTGTCAGATCGGCGACACCGGCGGGAACCTGAGGGGTGCGCCCTCAGGTTCCCGGCCCCGTGTCGCCGGGCGGGTCAGCGCTTGATGTTGACGAGGTCCTCGAGGACCTGGTCGGACGTGGTGATCACGCGCGAGCTGGCCTGGAAGCCGCGCTGGGCCAGGATCAGGTTGGTGAACTCGGCAGCGAGGTCGACGTTCGACATCTCGACCGAGCCCGCGACGAGCGAGCCGCGGCGTCCCTGGCCGGCGACACCGAGGTCGGGAGCGCCGGAGTTGGCGGAGGCGCGGAAGCTGGTCTCGCCGACCTTCTCGAGGCCCATCGGGTTCGCGAAGTCCGCGATCGCGATCTGCGCCATCTCGCGCTGGACACCGTCGGAGAACGTGCCGGTCAGCTTGCCGTCCTGGCCGATGGAGTACGACGTGAGCTCGACCGCCGGCGGACCGGCGGGCAGGCCCAGGGCGCTGGTGTCGAGAGTGACGTCGACCAGGCCGCCGGTGGGCGCGCCGGTCGCGTCGAGCAGGTAGCCCTGCACGCGGCCGCCCTTCGGCGTGACCAGGGTGTTGGTCTCGTCGAAGTTGAAGGCGCCGGCCCGGGTGTAGGTCTGCTCGTTGCCCGCCTGCACGACGAACATGCCGTCGCCCTGGATCATCAGGTCGGTCGGACGGCCCGTGGCCTGGTTGGCGCCCTGGTTGAAGTTCGTGTTGGTCGCGGCGACCTGGACGCCGAGGCCGACCTGGATCGGGTTGGTGCCACCGCGGCCCGCGCCCGCGCCGGTGCCGGCGGTGAGCATCTGGGACAGCGTGTCCTGGAAGACCGTCGAGCTGGACTTGAAGCCGATCGTGTTGGCGTTGGCGATGTTGTTGCCGGTCACGTCGAGCATGGTCTGGTTGACGCGCAGGCCGCTGATGCCGGCGAAGAGCGAGCGAAGCATGGTGTGTCTCCTTGGGGTGGGTCAGTCGTCCGACGGGGTGGCCGGCGTGGTCGTGGTCGGGGTGGTCGTGGTGGTCGTGGTCGCCGGGGTGGCGCTCACGGAGCTGATCTGACCGAGGGTCACGTCGGTGTCGCCGACGACGAGCATCGGACCGGAGGCGTCGTACTTCACCGAGCTGACGACGCCGGACTGCGTGGCGCCGTCCGCGTCGAGGTAGGTGACGTTCTTGCCGACCATGCCGCTGGCGCCGAAGGCGATCTGGGCGTTGAGGAGGGCGGCGGTCTGGTCGGCGACGTCCTGCATCTTCTCGAGCGCGGTGAACTGGGCGTTCTGCGAGAGGAACTGGCCGGAGTCGGTCGGGTTCATCGGGTCCTGGTAGCGCAGCTGGGCGACCATCAGGTTCAGGAACATGTCCTTGTCGGACGTGCTGCCGGCGGCGGTCGTCGACTGGTACATGCCGGACGACGTGACGGCCTCGGTTGCCGGTACGGACACGGGGGTCTCCTCACATGGTCACGTCGAGGCCGGGGTGGTCTCGCGTGACGGAGTCGGTGGGGCGCGACGGGTTCGTCACGCTGGGGGTGCCGTCCGTGGCGTTGGTGCTTCCGGGGGTCTGCTGCCGGGGTGCTTCCCGGTCGGCGGGGCGGTCGCCGCCCGGGCCGCCGGCAGGTCCGCCGTACTGGCCACCGAGCTGGCCTCCGGCGAGCCCGCTCGAGAGGTCCGTCGAGACGTCGGTGCGTACGACGGGGGTCGGTGCGATCACGGTCGGCAGGTCGCGGATCACGATCCGCGACTCGGTGCGACCGACCGACTCGAGCAGGCGACGCAGCTCGGGAGCCCCTTCGGTCAGCGCGCGGCGGGCGGCCTCGCCGCCGGCCAGGCTGATCTCGAGGGCGCCACGGCGGCTGGTCAGCATGACCCGGACCTCGCCGAGCGACTCCGGGTTCAGCTTCACCGTGACGCGGTTGGTCCCCTCCGGGCTCTGCGCCACCCGCACCACCTCCGGGAACACCTGACCGGTCACCTGGTGGTGACCCGCGGAGCTGCCGGTGGTGACCGGGGCGGCCAGGCCGGAGCCTGCTGCCGGCGCCGTGGCCGTCACGGGGGTGAAGCTCGCAAGCGTCGTCGGTGCGGGGTCGGTGTCGGGACCCGCCTTGGGCTCGGCGGCCGGTGCCGCCGTGGCCGGCAGGACCGAGGGCTCGGGGGTGGTGACGGCCTGCGCGGCCGGGGCCGCGTCGGCGGTCTCCGGCGGCGCAGCATCGGTGACCACCGGCGCCACCGGTGCCGGGAGAGCGGCCGCGACCACCATCGCCTGGACTGCCGGTGGCACGATGACGGGGAGCGGGGCGACGACTGTCGTGGGGTCGACCATGCCGTCCGGGTCGGCTTCCCCATCCACCTCCGGCGCGGTCGCGTCGTCGCCACCGATCGACGGATCGGTGGGCTTTCCTTCAGCGGTGCCAGCGGTGCCAGCGAGGGGCGTGGCTGCCTCCGCCGTGGGGTCCAGGAGTCCGGCGACCAGGGACAGGAACAGGTCCGCGGCGCCAGGGGTGCCACCCCGCGGCCCACTGCTCGCGCCGCCGAGGGCGGGGTCGGCCGTGATCGCGGCGCCGAGGCCGGTCAGGAGCGATGTCGGGTTCATGCTGCCTCCACCATCGACATGACGGAGCGGACGTAGTTCGTCGTCTCCGGGTACGGCGGGATGCCGCCGTACTTGAGCACCGCGCCGGGACCGGCGTTGTAGGCGGCCAGTGCCAACGGGGTGCTGCCGAACCGGTCGAGCAGGGTGCGCAGCAGCTTCGCTGCGCCGTCGACCGACTGGGCGGGATCGAACGGGTTGGTCACGCCGAGGCCGTCGGCGGTGGCGGGCATCAGCTGCATCAGGCCCTGGGCTCCGGCGGGGCTGGTGACCCGCGGGTCGTAGCCCGACTCCTGCTTCGCGACGGCCGAGAGCAGGTTGGCCGGGACGCCGTACTCGGCCGACGCCGAGGCGAACAGCGAGGCGTACGGCGTGCCGGCGGCCACCCGGCCGGAGGAGGTCGGGCTCACCGAGCTGACGGAGCTGTCCGGGAGGATCCGGCGGATCGCGGTCGGGGTCTCCCAGATGGGACCCACCCGGACGTCCAGGCCGGGGCGCGGGGCCTCGATCATCTGGTTCGGGCCGACGTAGATCGCGACGTGGTGCACGGGGGAACCGAAGGCCAGGATGTCGCCCGGTTGCGCGTTCGCGAGCCCGTCGACCGCGCGACCTGCCTTGGCCTGCTCGTAGGAGACGCGGGGGAGGGTGTAGCCGAGGTCGGAGTAGACGCGCTGCACGAGCCCCGAGCAGTCCAGGCCCTTGTCAGGGTCGGTGCCGCCCCAGACGTAGGGGACGCCGAGGTAGCGGCGGGCGTCGGCGACCACGGCATCGCCGCTCTTGGTCCCACTGCTCTGGCTCGCCGCGATCGCGGCGAGGTCACCGGTGGTCGCGGTCGCGCCGTCGAGCTCGTCCGAGAAGGCGGCGGCGGTGCTGGCCGTCGCGCCCTGCGTCGGCGTCAGCAGGTTCAGCTGGGCCTGGATCTCACTGATCCGGCTGGTGACCTCCGCGACGCTCATCTCGCCACCTGTGCGGAGTTGTTGCGACGCCACAGCTCGCCGGCGATCTCGTCGAGCTCGCGGTCCTCACGGCGGCGGCGCTCGAGGCGGGCCGCGGCGGCGCGGCGCTCGACGAGCGACTCGACGGCAGCGAGCCGGCTCTTGTCGGCGACCCACCGGTCCCGAGCGGCGACGGTGAGCTGCCGGGCGACCTCGAGGTCCTGGTGGGCGGCGCCGAGGGCGGTGCGGATCAGCTCGATCGTGTGCTGGTGACCCTGGAACGACGCCAGGTCCGAGACCCGCGGGGCCGGCAGCGAGATGAGCATCTGCTGGAGGTCGGCGACCTCGGCGGCTGCCGCCCGTTCCTCGGCCAGGGCCGCGGCGAGGCCGGTCCGGCTGTCGCGCTCGCGCACGCTGCGCACCCGGACGACCCCGGAGAGGCCGTGGTGGTCGCTCATGCGTTCACCAGCTCGTGCAGGGCGTTCCACGTGTCGGCGGGCGCGGTGCTGTCATCCATGTCCTGGCGCAGGAAGAACTCGATCGCCGACATGAGCACGAGGGCGTCGTCGGCGTCCGCGTCGGTGCCCTGCACGTAGGCGCCGATCTCGACCAGCTCGCGCACCGAGCGGTGTGCGGCCAGCAGGCGGCGCAGCCTCTTGGCGTCCTCGCGGGCGTCCGGACCGATCACCGCGGTGGCGACCCGGGAGATCGACTCGAGCACGTCGATGCTGGGGAAGTGCCCCGCGGTGGCGAGCTGTCGGGTGAGGACGAGGTGACCGTCGAGGATCGACCGCGCGGAGTCGCCGATCGGGTCCTGCATGTCGTCGCCCTCGACGAGCACGGTGTAGAGGCCGGTGATGCTGCCGTCGGGGGAGGTGCCGGCGCGCTCGAGGAGGCGCGGCATCATCGCGAAGACGCTCGGCGGGAAGCCACGGGTGGCCGGGGGCTCGCCCGCGGACAGGCCGATCTCGCGCTGCGCGAGGGCGACCCGGGTCAGGCTGTCCATCAGCAGGACGACGTGACGCCCGCTGTCGCGGAACCACTCGGCGATCCGGGTGGCGACGAAGGCGGCGCGCATCCGGACGACCGGCGGCTCGTCGGACGTCGCGACGACGACGATCGAGCGCTTCAGGCCCTCGGGGCCGAGGTCGTTCTCGATGAACTCGCGGACCTCGCGGCCGCGCTCACCGATCAGCGCGATGACGGAGATCTCGGCATCGGTGCCACGGGCGATCATCGACAGGAGGCTCGACTTGCCGACGCCGGACCCCGCCATGATGCCGAGGCGCTGGCCGCGGCCGAGCGTGGTCAGTGCATCGAGGGCCCGTACGCCGGTCCCGAGCTGCTGGTCGATCCGGGGCCGCTCGAGGGCCGCCGGCGGTTCGTTGTCGACGACGACCTGCTCGAGGTGGTGGAGCGAGGGGCCGCCGTCGATCGGGTGGCCGAGGCCGTCGAGGACGCGACCGCGGAGCTCGTCGCCGACGGCGATCCGCAGGCCGAGCCCGCTGCCCTCGACGTGGTCGCCGACGCGCAGGCCGGTGGTCGCACCGAGGGGGAGGCAGGTCAGCATGCCGCCCTCGCTGGCGACGACCTCGACCGGGACGGCGCCGGCGCTGCCGCGGACCTCGAGCAGGTCACCGAGGGCGGCCGGGACGCCGGCCACGGTGACGCGGAGGCCGAGCAGGCCGGAGACTCGACCGAGGTGGGTGGGCGCGACGGCCTCGCGGGCGAGGCTCGCCCGCTCGACGGTCAGGGCGCTCATCGGAGCACCTCGCGGAGCCGGTCGAGGGCTTCGGAGATCCGGAGGTCGATGGCGGTCGTCGCGGTCTCGATGACGGCGTCGTGGTGGTCGAGCCCGGCGTCGGCGACGACGTCGACGCCATACTCCGCGAGCCGGGCGACGGCCGTGGACGCAGCCGCGGTCGGGTGCAGGCGCACCGTGCTCACCGGCCCCTGGGGCAGGACGGCGAGCACCCGGGCGACGACTCCCGCGCCGGGATCCTCCGAGATCGCGAGCTCCTGGCCCACCAGGACCCGGGTCAGCTCGAAGGCCAGGTCGGTCGCCTGGTCGCCCACGTGGGCGGCCACCTCGGCGATGGTGTCGCTCAGCGCTGCTGCCGCGGCGGTCAGGGCAGCGACCGCCGCGTCGTGCTCGGCGGCGCGAGCCTCCTCGCGCAGCGCGGTGGCCTCGGCGACGACGGAGGCCTCGGCCGCCGCCCGACGCAGACCGGCCTGGTGTCCCTCGGACCAGCCGACCGAGTAACCCTGCGCCTGGGCGGCGCTCCGGGTGCGCTCGGCGAGGGTCCCGAGCACGGCCTCGGTGGCCTGGTCGCCGAGCACCCGGTGGTCGCCGAGGCGGGTCCACACACCGGTGCGGAGGTCGGGGCGGTCGGCGGTGTGCCACCTGGTTTCGGTGTCAGACAACGAGCTCATCTTCACTCCCTCGGTGGACCATGATCTGGCCCTGTTCCTCGAGCTGGCGGATCTTGCGGATCACCGACTGCTGCGCTTCCTCGACCTGCGTGAGACGCACGGCGCCGAGCAGGTCGACCTCTTCGATGAGGGTCTCCGCGGCACGGCTGGAGAGGTTGGAGGTGATCTTGTTGCGGACGCTCTCGCTGACGCCCTTGAGGGCGAGGGCGAGCTCGGCCTCGTTGACCTGGCGCAGCACCAGCTGCACCGACTTGTCATCGAGCGTCACGATGTCCTCGAACATGAACATCCGGCTGCGGACCTCGTCGGCGAGCTCGGCGTCGAGCTCCTCCAGGCCTTCCACGATCTGCCGCTCGGTGACGCGGTCGGACCGGTTGATGATGTTGACCAGCGGGTCCACGCCACCGACCCGGGACATCTCGGACGGCTGGAGCACCGAGGACAGCTTGCGTTCCAGGCTTGCCTCGACGGCGCGGACGATGTCGGGCGAGGTGCGGTCCATGACCGCGATCCGGTGCGCGATCTCGGCCTGGGCAGTGGCAGGCAGCCCCGCGAGGACCATCGACGCCTTGTCCGGCGTCATGTGGGCGAGCACCAGGGCGATGACCTGCGGGTGCTCGTCGGCGATGAAGGTGCGGACCTGGCTCGGGTCCGCACGGTGCAGGAACTGGAACGGCATCTTCACCGCCGCGGCCTGCAGCCGCTCCATGATCTCGTTGGCGCGGTCCGCGCCGAGCGACGCCTCGAGCATGGTGCGGGCGAACGCCAGGCCACCGTGGGCGATGTTCGCCTGGGCGGTCGCCATCGCGGTGAACTCGGAGAGCACCGCGGTGCTCTCCGAGGCGTCGACGACGTCGAGCTGGGCGATCTCGGCCGAGATCGCCTCGACCTCTGCCTCCGACAGGTGCTCGAGCACCTCACCGGCCTTCTCCCGGCCGAGCTGGATCAGGATGATGGCGGCCTTGCGGACACCCAGGGATGCGAGGTTGACGGACATCAGCGGCCTTCCACGAGCCAGCCGCGGAGCAGCGTGGCGATGTCATCGGGCTCGCGGTCGGCGAGCATGGCCAGCTCGCGACGGATCTCCTCGTTCGCGGCGTTCTCCGAGGCCTCGAGCGCCGTGAGTGCGGGGCTCGGCTCGAGTGCGCCCGCCGCAGCGGCGCGCTCTGCGGCGTCGTTGCGGAGCTGCTCGACGAGGTACGCCGTACGGTCGTCGCGGGTCTTGCGACCTCGGCGGGCTCGCAGCCAGGCCAGGAGCACCATCGCGAGGATCGCGGCGGCGATGCCGCCGTTGCGGATCATCGTCCACTGCTGAGCCTTCTTCTTCGCCGCGTTGGCGGCGGCGATCTCGGCCGCCGCGGCGTTGTCCGCGGTGCGGTCGAAGGCCATCTGGGTGACGTCGACGGTGTCGCCGCGCTTCGGGTCGATGCCCACGGTGGCGGCGATGAGCTGCTTGACCGCGACCGGGTCGATGTTCGGGGCGGCGGACGGGTCGAGCACGACCCCGACGTGGAGCGAGCGGATGCTGCCCGGTGCCGCCTCGCGGTGCTCGCGCACCGTCTCCACAGCGTTGTCCCGGGTCTCCGACTTCTTCGCGTAGTCGTTCCTGCCGGTGCCACCGGTGGTGCCGGTGCTGTCCATCTGTCCGTCGGGACCGACCACGCCGGTGGTGCCGCTGGGACCACCCGCGCCCTTGTAGGTCTCCTTGCTCCACGACTCGGAGAGGGCAGGAGCCTTCTTCTTGGTGTTGTAGGTCGTCGAGTCCTGGATCGACTTGTCGAAGTCGAGGTCGGCCGAGACCTGGACCGTCGAGTTGCCGGGACCGACGACGCGGTCGAGCATGCTCTGGATCTGCTGGGTCTTGTGGGCCTGGAAGTCGGCGATCGCCTGGCTCTGGGTGCCGGAGCTGCCGTTGACGCCCTCGGTGGACAGGACCTTGCCGCTCGAGTCGGTGATGCTGACGTTGCTCGGGTCGAGGCCGTCGATGCTGGACGCGACCAGGTTGACGATCGCCTGGACCTTCTCGGCGTCGAACGTCGTGCCGGCCGAGGTGTCGATGAGCACCGACGCGGTGGTCGGCTCCTGCGAGTCGGAGAAGACCTGCTTCTCCGGGATGGCCAGGTGGACGACCGCAGTGTTGACGCCGTCGACCGCCTCGATGGTCTTGGCGAGCTCGCCCTCCATCGCCCGCTTGAAGTCGGTCTGCTCCTGGAAGTCGGACGTCGAGATGCTCTGTCCGTCGAGGAGGCCGTAGCCATCGGTGCTGCTGTTGGCCGGCAGACCCTTGCCGGACAAGGTGATCCGGGTCGAGTAGACCGCGTCGCGGGGCACCATCACGGTGTTGCCGCCGTCGGCCAGCTCGTAGGGCACGCCCTCGGCGTTGAGCTCGTCGATGATCGACGAGGCGTCCTCGGAGGCGAGGTTGCTGTAGAGCGGCGCGTAGTTCGGCGTCGACACCCAGCGGAAGACCATGAACGCGGCCAGCAGCAGGGCGGCCGTGCCGACGACAGCGACAAGGCGCTGACCGAGGGTGAACGACAGGAAGGTGGTCCGCAGACGCACCAGCGTCTGGGTGACGTTCTGCTTCATCCGATCGGCATCCGCATGATCTCGTTGAACGCCTCGAGCGCACGGTTGCGCACGGCGACGGTCAGCTGGGCGGTGACCGACGCCTCGGTGGCGGCGATCGTGTAGTCGTGGATGTTGTCGAGGTCACCGGTCGCGGCCTGGACCGCGAGCTTGTCCGACTTGTCCTGGACCGACTCGAGGTGGTCGATGCCGTTGAGCACCATGTCGCTGAACGACGAGCCGGCCCCAGAGACGCCATGGGTGGCGTCGGTCGACGGCAGCTGCGGAGGGACGTACGGCGTGAAGCCGACTGCCTCGATACCCGAGACGCTCATCAGCTGCGTCCGATCGCGAGGGCTGCGTTGTAGGTGTCCTGGGCGTCCTTGGTCACCTGGACCGACGCCTGGAAGCCACGCTGGGCCATGATCAGCTGGGTCATCTGGCTGGACAGGTCCAGCTCGGGGAGGCGGACGTTGCCGTCCGCGTCGGCCAGGGCGTTCTCGGGGTCCGAGGTGACGCGGCCAGCGGGGTCGCTGAGAGCCATGCCCGCGACCTCGACGCCGCCACCGGGGGCGGACCGCACGATGAGCATCTGCGCCTGGAAGGCGTTCTGCGACGTGCTCGTGACCGTGTTGACGTTCGCGATGTTGTTGGCGAGCGTGTCCAGCCAGGTCTGGTGGACACCGAGCGAGGAGCTGGCGATGTTCAACGTGTCGAAGGCGCCCATCACTGACCCACTGCCTTCAGCAGGTCGAAGCGGTCGCTCGTCGCGCGGGTGAGCATCTGGTACTGGAACTGCGACTGCACCGCGGCCAGCGTCTCCTTGCGGAGATCGACGTTGTTGTCGTTGGCGCCGACGGGGGTGTCCGTCGCCGTGACCACGGGGGAGATCTCCGCGCCCGGGTCACCGGAGCTGATGGCGCCGCGCAGGCTCGACTCGAAGTCGACGCTCGAGGCGCGGTAGCCGGGGGTGTCGACGTTGGCGATGTTGTCAGCGATGACACGCTGACGCAGCGCGATGCCGTCGAGAGCTGAGCCGAGGACTGCTCCGACAGGATCGGACAAATGGAACGACACGCGTCAGGCCTCCGAGCTAGACGAGGGGGACGTGCCGTTCCATCGGCGTGGTTGAGCGATCCTTGCTCGGTAGGTGGATCGGCCCCGTACGCGTCAGGCTGAGGTTTTCGGTCCGGAAATGTCCGGACTGGTTGGGATTTCTCAGGCCTGGAGGTCGAGGTAGACCGCGTGGTCGGGTCGACCGGTCGCGCGATCCACCCGACGGGCGAAGTCGTGGTGCCGCGCGATGGTCCCGAGCATCACCTGGAGCGCCTGCTGGGCCTGGCGCTGACGTGCCCGGATGTCCAGTGCACGCTGGCGAAGGTGCGACGGGATCGGCCCTTCGAGCTGGGTCTCGTCCCAGGGCTCGGGGGCCGGCCGGGTCGGGTCGTCGAGCATCCGCTCGGCGAGGATCACGTCCAGCTCGAGCCGGTCGAGCGCGGTCTCCCAGTGCAGGTTGTTGCGCAGCTCGGCGTGGGAGGGACCTGCTGCTCCGGCGATCCGCTCGTCGATGGCCATCGGGGTGTTCACGCGCTTTCCGCCAGCAGTGAGCCGGCCGCGGAGAGCCAGGTGTCGCGCAGGGTCGAGGCGAGGTGCAGGCAGAACTCGGTGACCGGGAGGTCCTTCGTGGTGTTCGCCTTGGCCAGCTCGCTGAGCAGGTAGTCGTAGAGAGCGGCGAGGCTCTTGGCGCCGGACCAGGCGTCGACCCGCAGGCTCGCGTTCAGCTCGAGGACGATGTCCTGGGCGTGGAGCAGGGGCTCGTGGGCGAGGCTGGGCTCGCCGCGGCGCAGTGCGTCGGCCGCGCGCTCGAGGTCCAGGGTCAGCCGTTGGTAGAGCATGACCAGCAGCTGCGACGGCGTCGCCGTGTCGACGGTGGCGGCGAGGTAGGTGTCGCGGGGGTTGAGGATCGTCATCGGTGTTCCTTCCGTGGTCACGATGTCTGGTCAGTGCTGCTGGGGCCGTGCGGAAAATCAGGAGTTGTACGACGGGAGGCTGGCGATCTGGCTGCTCAGCCAGCTGCTCTGGCTGTTGAGGTTCGAGAGTGCGGTCTCGAGGGCGGTGTACTGCGTCTGCAGGCTCGAGCGGCGCAGTTCCAACCGGTCGTCCCAGTCGTCGATGCTCTGCTGCAGCCGGGTGATCGTGGTGCCGTGCCCGTTGATCGACGTGGTGATCGTGCCCGTGGTCGAGTTGCTCGCGGACTTCGCGATCGTCGCGACCCGAGCCGCCCAGCCGTCCTGGGCCGGGGTGGCGCCGCTCGTGAACTTGGCGGCGACGCCGGCGGGGTCCGCGGCGTACGCCTTGGAGAAGGCGGTGGCGTCGAAGATGAGCTTGCCGTAGCGGTCGGTCTGGATGCCGAGGGACGCCATCGAGGTCGTGCCGCCGAAGACCGAGTTGAGCAGCGAGTTGCGCAGGTCGCGTGCGGTCGGGTCGCCCACGAGGACGCCGGCCGCGGTGGTGTCGGACTTGCTGGCGGTCTGGGAGTCGATGGAGGTCAGCAGCGAGTTCAGCTGGTCGACCAGGGCGGAGACCGACGCGGAGATGTTGGAGGAGTCCTGGGCGACCTTGACCGTCGCGCTCGAGCCGACGGTGGCGGTCGGGCCGAGGGTCAGGCTCACCCCGGGGACCAGGTCGGTGAACGTGTTGGTCGACGAGGTCGCGGTGATGCCGAGACCCATGCTGATCTGGGCGTCGGCGCCGGCACGCACGCTGGCGCCACCGAGCAGGTCGCTGCCGTCGGCGTTGGTCAGCGTGAAGGACGACGCTGCTCCGGTCTTGGTGGACTCGGTGAGGAGGCGGTAGCTGCCGTCGGCGACCTTGACCGCCGTGGCGCTCACGCCGGTCTGGGCAGAGGATCCGTTGATGGCGGCGACGACCTCCTTGAGGGTGCCGCCCCCGGTGCTGATGTCGTGGACGGTGCCGTCCGAGGAGGTCAGCTTCACGCTGCTGCCGGTGGCGGCCACGTCGCTCAGGGCAGCGCCGTTGGCGAAGCCGAGCTGATGGGTGACCGCGAGCCGGTCGACGGTGAAGGAGAACGACGACGCGGACGCCGTCGCTGCGACGGTGACCGAGACGCCGGTCCCGATGACGCTCCCCTTCAAGGTCTGCCAGGTGGACGCCTTCGCGAGCGCCTCTGCCTTGCTGCCGAGGAGAGCGGTGTCGGTGTTGATGCCGCGCAGCGCGGTGACGACCGCGCTCTCGCTGGTCTTCTGGGTCTTGAGCCGGTCCTGGGGGACGGCCTCGAGCTGCATGAGCTGGTCGATGATCGACGCCGTGTCCAGGCCGCTCGCGAGACCGCTGATGCTGCTGGTAGCGCTGGCCACGGTGTGCTCCTGGGGGTCGGTGTCGGATGTAGGTGACAGACGTCCCCGGGAGAGCGGCGGGCACTCTCCCGGGGACGAGTTGTCGACGGCGGGTCAGCCTGAGGCCGACCCGCCGGCGAGATGATCAGCCGCGCAGGAGCGAGAGAACGCCCTGCGGGGCCTGGTTCGCCTGGGCGAGCATCGCGGTGCCGGCCTGCGACAGGATCTGCGAACGGGTGAAGTTCATCATCTCCGAAGCCATGTCGGTGTCGCGGATGCGGCTCTCCGACGCGGACAGGTTCTCCACCGCGACGTTGAGGTTGTTGACGGTGTGCTCGAACCGGTTCTGCAGAGCACCGAGGTTCGCTCGGGTCGTCGAAACGGTCTTGATCGCGGCGTCGATCTTGTCGATCGCACCGGAAGCACCCGACAGCTGGGAGAAGGACACGTTCGCCCCGGCGATCTCCTCCGGGGTGGAGGCGGCGCCAGCCTTCGGCGGAACGGAGCCGGTGAAGACCGCGTCCTTCGAGCTGGTGTCGACCGTGATCTTGTTCGTGCCGAAGGTGTTGTCGAGCGCGGACTGGATGACGGCCTCGTTGGTGGAGTCGTCCCAACCCTTGGTGTCGTCGGCCTTCTTGAGCGTGCCGAGGTCGAGCGTCTTGCCAGCGGAGGTGATCGAGCCGTTCAGGGAGGCGCCGACGGCGCTGTAGTCCTGAGTGGCACCCGTGGCGTCGGGACCAGCGGTGACCGTGACAACGGCCGCAGTGCCGTCAGCCGGCTCCGTGGTCCGGGCGCCGGTCGAGCCGTTGGCCGCCACCTTGGTGACGTCGACACCGGCGACACCGAGGCCGCCCGCGTCCATGCCCTTGCCAGCGGAACCGATGGCGACGCTGATGGTCTGGCCCGAGTCGGCGCCGACCTGGAAGGCCTTGTTGAACGAGCCGTCCAGCAGCGAGGTGCCGTTGAACTTGGTGGTGCTGGCGATGCGGTCCAGCTCGCTGTTGAGCTGGGTGAGCTCGGACTGGATGTTGCCCTTCGCGTCGTCGTTGAGACCACCGTCGTTGGCGGCCTGCACGGACAGGTCGCGCATGCGCTGCAGGATGGAGTGCGTCTCCGTGAGCGCGCCTTCAGCGGTCTGCACGACCGAGACACCGTCCTGCGTGTTGCGGACGGCGACCTTGAGGCCACCGACCTGCGACCGCAGACCCTCGGAGATGGCCAGACCGGCAGCGTCGTCCGCGGCACGGTTGATCCGGTAGCCGCTGGACAGCTTCTCGAGGGACTTGCTCATCTGACCCTGGGTGACCGACAGGTTGCGGTACGAGTTGAGGGCGTCGATGTTCTGGTTGATGCGGAGACTCATGATGGGTTCCTTCCTGGAGGGCGAGTCGGTAGGGAGCCCGTCCGTGGGCTCCGACACCGAGTCAATCGACCAGGGTCAGACCTGCTTGAGGAGATCGGCGCAGAAAGTTGGGGGAATTTCTGCGCCGATCCCATCAGGCTGAGTTCACGCTGTGGCGTTGACGGCGGAAGCATCTCCGCCGAAGCGCCGGAGTCCCGTCGCGTGCCGTGCGGCGACCGCCGCGAAGTACGCCTCACGGCGGCGATCGGCAGCACCTCCTGGGCGGGAGTGCTCGGGGACCAGGTCCGGCTCGAGCTCGTGGTTCATCGCGTCGCGCAGCAGAACCAGGGCCTCGGCGCGCAGCTGCGACACCCGGGACTCGGTCACGCCGAGGGCCTCGGCGATCTCAGCCATCGGCCGCTCGGCGAGGAAGTACTGCTCGACGACCAGGCGCAGCCGATCCGGCAGCTCGCTGATCGCCTCGGCGAGGTAGGTGAGCTTCTCCCGGTGCTCGAGGATCGCCTCGGGCGTCGGGCTCTTGCTCACCAGGCTCTCGCCGAGCGCGTCGTCCTCGGACGCGTGCAGCGAGAGCACCTGGGCCCGGGTGACGTCCTCGTCGTTCGCGACGATCTCGTCGGTGCTCAGGCCGGTGGCCTGGGCGATCTCGAGGTTCGAGGCGGTGCGACCGAGGACGGTCGCGAGTTGAGCACGCGTGGCGTCGAGCTCGCGAGCACGGCGTCGGACCGAGCGCGATGCCCAGTCGATGCTGCGCAGCTCGTCGACGATGGCGCCTCGGATGCGGGTGGCGGCGTACCGGTTGAACGGCACACCTCGGTCTGGGTCGTAGGCCTGTGCGGCTTGGACGAGTGCGGCTAGTCCGGCCGAGGTGAGGTCGTCGCGGTCCACGTGCGCTGGAACCCTGGCCATGGTCTCTCGGACGATGTGTCCGACCAGGGGCACGTGAACCACGATGAACGCCTCGGAGCCCGGCGGGACGTCGTTGTCATGGGTCACAGCACACATTGTGCATTTCAAAGACTGACCCGTCCGCTTTTCTTGCAGATTCCTTGAACCTTTTACCTGATCGACACGGTGACTCATGTCATAAGAGGTGGTACAGACAATCAATAGTCCGGGCGAACCACTCATATCTCTTTCTATAGGGCCGATCTGGTAGGTCAACGGCGGCGCGATGAGGCGCCGAACAACCGGATGATGATGGGGATGTCGTGGAGAAGCTGACCTGGGTTCTGTGGCGAGAGCGCGAGCTCTTGGAGGCCCTGCTGTACCGGCTCGAGCTTGAGGAGCTCGTGATGGCGACCGGCCGCACGCGCTGGCTGGCCAACGCGGCGCGCGACGTCGACGCCGCTGCCGCTGCGATGCGCGAGTTCGAGATCCTGCGCGCCGTGGCCGCCGACGAGGCCGCCGTGGCCGTCGGCCTCGAGACCAACGCGAGCCTCGCCGAGCTGATCGCCGTGGCCGACGAGCCGTGGCGCACCATCCTCGTCGAGCACCGCGACGGCTTCATCGCCCTCACCGACGAGATCGCCCGGGTCGCCCAGACCAACCGAGCCATGATCGTGGCCGGTCTGCGCGCCACCCAGGACACCCTCCTCGGGGTCGGCCAGGGTGCGGCGACCTACACCGCCGCGGGCTCGGTCGCCCAGGGTGACGTCCGCAGCGCCATGGTGGATCGGAGCCTCTGACATGTCCGGATCCTTCTCCTCCCTCAACACCGCGCTCTCGGCGCTGCGCTACCAGCAGACCGCTCTCGACGTCGCGAGCACCAACATCGCGAACGCGTCCACCGATGGCTACGTACGTCGCCGCGCGCTGGGTCAGACGGTCGGCGCGGCCGCGGCCCCGGCCCTGTGGTCGCGGTCGAACGAGGTCGGCAGCGGCGTCCAGTCGTCCGGTGTCGAGCGGATGGTCGACCCCCTGATCGACACCCGGGTCCGCCGCGAGCACGCCCGCCAGAGCTTCCTCGACACCAAGGCCGACGCCCTGACGCGCGTCGAGGGCGGCATCGCCGAGCCCGGTGACTCCGGTGTCTCTGCGGCCCTCATCGACTTCCGCAAGGCCCTTCACGACCTGGTCAACGCTCCCGGCAGCGATGCCGCACGCAGCCAGGTGGTGTCCTCGGCGGCCGTCGTCGCCGACTCCTTCAACATCCAGGCGCGCAACGTGTCCGACGAGGCCGGCGACCAGCGGGCGCGCGCGCTCGAGTCCCAGCAGCAGGTCAACGACCTCGCCACCCAGCTCGCGGCGACCAACAAGATCATCGCGACGGCCAAGGCGAACGGCACCGACACGTCGACGCTGATGGACTCGCGCGACCAGATGGCGCTCAAGCTCGCCGAGCTTACCGGCGCGACCGCTACCCAGCGGTCCGACGGCGGCATGGACGTGGCCATCGGGGGAGTCTCGCTGGTCAAGGGGTCGACCGCGGGGTCCCTCGAGATCACGGCAGGCATCGACTCGTCGGGCGCTGCCGACGGCTCGCCCGTCGCCTTCACGGTGCACCCGGCCGACGGCACGGCCGACACGGTGGTCAGCGTCGAGGGCAGCCTGGGCGCGAGCGCCGAGCTCCTCAACGTCACCCTGCCGAACTACCTCGCCCAGCTCGACGGGATCGCCCAGAGCTTCGCGTCCGACCTGAACGCCGCCCAGATGGGCGGCCAGGACGCCAACGGCAACGCGCCGGCGAAGGCGCTCTTCACCGGGAACAGTGCGGCCACCATCCAGGTCACGGTCGGTTTCACGCTCAGGGACGTCGCCGCGGCCGACCCCCTCGTCGGCGGTAGTGACTCCTCGAACGCCGACAAGATGGCAGACGCGATCACGGTCGACGACGACTACCAGCGCCTCGTCAACGGCTTCGGCAGCGACGTCGCCTCGGTCAAGCGGCTCTCTGACAACCAGCGCGCGATGTCGACCCAGATCGACGCGTCGCGCGAGCAGCTGGCCGGCGTGAGCATCGACGAGGAGACCGTCAACATGGTGATGGCCCAGCACTCCTACGAGGCGGCCGCGCGGGTGATGACCACCGTCGACGAGATGCTCGACACCCTGATCAACCGGACCGGGATGGTGGGTAGGTAATGAGCCTCATCCGGATGACCCAGAGCATGCTGAGCCACCAGGCGCTCGGCGGCATGCAGACCGCCATGGGCCGCGTCGCGAAGGCGCAGGAGCAGCTCACCACCGGGCGCATCATCAACCGGCCCTCCGACGATCCGAGCGGCGCCACGACGGCCATGAGGATCCGGTCCTCCATGGCCATGCAGGACCAGTACGTGCGCAACGGCGACGACGCGGTCGGCTGGCTGAACCAGGCCGACGGCACCCTGACGTCGGTGACCGACCAGGTCCGCCGGGCCCGCGAAATCGCACTCCAGGGCGCCAACGACGGTGCGATGGGCCAGGACGCGCGGGACGCGCTGGCCACCGAGATCGACCAGATCCGACAGGGTCTGGTCAGCTCAGCCAACACGACCTACCTCGACCGACCGATCTTCGGCGGCCTGACCGCGGGCGGTCGGGCCTACGACTACCAGGTGCCCGGGGACTCGAGCACCCAGGTCGACTTCATCGGCCTCTCGGACCCCAACGGCGTCGTCCGCACGATCGCCGACGGTGCCAAGGTCCGGGTCGACGTCGAGGGGCCCGATGTCTTCGGCCAGCCGAACGACACGGTGTTCGACCACCTGACCGCGCTCGCCGCCTCTCTGCGGTCCGGCAACACAGCCGGGATCACGAGCGCCGTGGACTCGCTGGCGGTCGACGGCACGCGTGTCACCAACGTGCAGGCGGAGATCGGTGCCCGCACGAACCGGGTCGAGCGGGCTCAGAGCGTGGCGACCGACAGTGCCCTCTCGCTCAAGTCCTCGCTGTCCGAGGTGGAGAACACCGACCTCGCCAAGGCGACCGTGGATCTCGGTCTCCAGAACGTGGCCTACCAGGCGGCGCTGGGTGCGACCGCGCGTGTGATTCAGCCGAGTCTGCTGGACTTCCTGCGATGATGACTGACACCCGAGTCGCTGGAGGAGTCGTGACCGAGAGTCCCGCCATCGAGATCCCGGTGATCGAGATGGTGCGCCCGATGCCGGGCTTCCCCGACCACCGACGGTTCGCCCTGGTGCAGTTCGACGCCAGCAGCGACCTGTGCAGCCTGACGTCGCTCGACGAGCCCGACCTGCGGTTCCTGGTCGTCCCCCCGAGCGCCTTCTTCCCCGACTACGCCCCCGAGGTCGGTGACGACGTGGTCGAGGACCTCGGCATCGGTGAGGCCGCGGACGTGCTCGTGCTCGTCGTGCTCACCCCGGGCGCCTCGCTGGAGGAGACGACGGCCAACCTCGCCGCTCCGGTGCTGGTCAACCCCGCGACCCGGCGGGCCGGCCAGGTCGTCCTGGACGAGCTCGGACTGCCGGTGGCGGCCCCGCTGCTCGGTTGATCCGGGTCCGCCGGGCTACGGTGGGCACATGCTGGTTCTGAGTCGCCGCGCAGGCGAGAGCATCGTGCTCGGTGACGACATCACCGTGACGGTGCTCGAGGTGCGCGGTGACGTGGTCCGGATCGGCATCGACGCGCCGCGGTCGCTCAAGGTCCACCGGGCCGAGCTGCTCGCCCAGCTCGAGGAGAGCAACCGCCAGGCCGCGTCCCCGAGCGACGATCTCGTCGCCCAGCTCTCCGAGGCCCTGGGCCGCGACCGCGACTGACGCCACGCCGGCCTTGGTTGCCGTCGTCGACGTCGGGGAATAAAGTTGTCCTCGACAACCTTTTACCCAGCGTGAATCGAGCTTCCGTGTCCCAGGCGTCGTCCGTGCCCACCTCTGCTCCGGCCTCCGTCGAGGAGTCCGGGGAGATGACGCACCGCCAGATCATGGAGGCCCTCAGCGGCCTCCTGCTGGCGATGTTCGTCGCGATGCTGTCGAGCACCGTCGTCACCAACGCGCTGCCTCGCATCATCAGCGACCTGCACGGCACGCAGACGGGTTACACCTGGGTCGTCGTCGCGACCATGCTCGCGATGACCGCGACCACCCCCATCTGGGGCAAGCTCTCGGACCTCTTCAGCAAGAAGCTCCTGGTGCAGACGGCTCTCGTCATCTACATCATCGGCTCGCTGATCGCGGCGTTCGCGCCGTCGATGGGGGTGCTCATCGGGGCCCGCGTCGTCCAGGGGCTCGGCGTCGGCGGCCTGACCGCGCTGGTCCAGGTCGTGATCGCGACGATGGTGCCGCCGCGCGAGCGCGGTCGCTACTCCGGCTACACGGGTGCGGTGTTCGCGCTCGCGACCGTCAGCGGTCCGCTGATCGGTGGGGTCATCGTCGACTCCTCGCTCGGCTGGCGCGGCTGCTTCTTCGTCGGCCTGCCGTTCGCGATCGTCGCCTTCTTCCTGCTCCAGAAGACCCTGCACCTCCCGGTCATCAAGCGTGAGGTCCACATCGACTACCTCGGCGCCACGCTGATCGTCGCCGGTGTGTCGATCCTCCTGGTGTGGGTCAGCCTCGCCGGCAACCAGTTCGCCTGGCTGTCCGCCACGACCTTCCTGCTCGTCGCCGCCGGCCTGCTCGTGATCGCCGCGGCGATCTACGTCGAGGCCCGGGTCGCGGTCGAGCCGGTGATCCCGCTGCGTCTCTTCAAGGACCGCACCATCGCCCTGGCCACCACCGCGTCGGTCATGGTCGGTGTCGCGATGTTCGGCTCCACGGTCTACCTGAGCCAGTACTTCCAGACCGCGCGCGGCATGTCCCCGACGCACGCCGGCCTGATGTCGATCGCGATGGTCGGTGGCCTCTCGCTCTCGAGCGTCATCAGCGGACGGATCATCAGCAACACCGGCCTGTGGAAGCGGTTCCTGGTCGGCGGCATGGTCCTGGTCGTCGTCGGCCTCGGGCTGCTCAGCACCATCGACGAGACCACCAGCCTGGTCGCGATCGGCACCTTCATGGCGATCCTCGGCATCGGCCTGGGCTCGACCATGCAGAACCTCGTGCTCTCGGTGCAGAACAACGTCAAGATGTCCGACATGGGATCCGCCAGCTCGGTCGTCTCCTTCTTCCGCTCGATGGGCGGCTCGATCGGCGTCTCGGTCCTCGGTGCGGTGCTCGCCCACCAGGTGGCCGCCAACATCGCGACCGAGAGCGGCGGTGCCGTCGACCACTCCAGCCACGACGTCCCCGACCTGTCGACGCTCTCCGGCCAGGCGCTCGCCATCGTCGAGCAGGCGTTCGGGCAGGCCTTCGGCCACATCTTCCTGGTCACCACGCCCTGCGCGTTCATCGCGCTGGTCTGCGTCCTCTTCATCAAGGAGGTGCCGCTGCGCACCTCCAACATCGAGGCAGACGCGGAGGCCGACCCGCTGGTCGCCGCCGAGCTGCACAGCGCGATCGTCAGGAACTGACGCCATGGTGACCGCGCGTACGACGGGCCGCACCGACCTGCTCCAGGGACTGGAGCAGGAGGTCGGCGTGATGATCCGCCGGATCCGCCGGGTGATCGGGGAGCGCGCCCGGGCGGTGCACCCGGACCTGCAGTCCTCGTCGTACCTCATGCTCTCCTGGCTGGAGCAGCACGGCCCGATGCGCGCCTCGGCGATGGCTGAGTCGTTCGGCATCGACAAGGGTGCGATCAGCCGGCAGGTCCAGCACCTGATGGACCTCGGTCTCGTCGACCGCGCGCCCGATCCCGAGGACGGCCGGGCCACCCTGGTCTCGGCCAGTGCCGTCGCCGAGGCGCGTCTCGCCGACGTGCACGGCGACCGACGCCGGTGGCTCGACGAGAAGCTCGGCGACTGGTCGAGCGACGACCTCGCCCGGCTGGTCGACCTGCTGGGCCGCTACAACACGGCCCTCGACTCCTAGGGTCTCGATACGCCGGTCACGCCCTCCTTCGTCGGGCGTGCGCCTACTCGACCTGGCTGCTGGGTCCCGGCCTTCGCGAGCCCAGGCCGGGGCAGCTCACACCAACCAGACGGCGGTGTCGGCCGGCAGCTCGTCGGTGACCGGACCGCTCGCAAGGCGGATCTCGCCGTCGGGCAGAGCCACCGGCTCGGTGCCGCAGTTGAGCACCACGGTGACCGGGCCGCGCCTGAACGCGAGCACGTCGGCGCCCAGGTCGAGCATCTCGATCTCGGCACCCGCGGTGGTCGCGAACGTACGCCGGACCGCCAGCGCTGTCCGGTAGAAGCTCAGCGTCGAGTCGGGGTCACCCTGCTCGGCCTCGACCGTCACGCCGGCCCAGTCGGCCGGCTGCGGGATCCACGGCTGGCCCGTCCCCGGTCCGAAGCCGTACGGCGCGGTGGTGCCGCTCCACGGGATCGGGACCCGGCAGCCGTCGCGACCGGGCTCGCCGGTGCGGAACCAGGACGGGTCCTGCCGGAACTCCGGCTCGACCTCGACCTGCTCCAGCCCGAGCTCCTCACCCTGGTAGAGGTACGACGACCCCGGGAGCGCGAGCATCGTCATCGTGGCGGCCTTCGCGCGGGCCAGGCCGAGCGCGCCGCCGCCGTACCGGGTCGGGTGGCGCTCGACGTCGTGGTTGCTCAGCACCCACGTCGGCGACGCACCGACCGGGCGGACGGCGTCGAGAGTGCCGGTGATGACCTCGGCGAAGGCCTTCGCGGACCACGGGGCCAGCAGCCAGGCGAAGTTGAAGGACTGGCTGAACTCGTCGGGACGGATGTAGCGGGCCATCGACTCCGCGGTCGGGGTCCACGCCTCGGCGACGTCCATCCGGTCGCCGTCGTACTCCGCGAGGACCTGGTGCCAGCGCCGGTAGACGTCGTGCACCTCGGGCTGGTCCCACATCGGCTGGTCGAGCGTCGGGACCTGGACCATCGAGTCCGGCGCCGGCGCGGGGGTGACGACCTCGTCGCGCAGGCCCTCCTCCTTGAAGAGGCCGTGGGCGACGTCGACCCGGAAGCCGTCGACCCCGCGGTCGAGCCAGAAGCGGAGCACGTCGACGAACATGTCGCCGATCTCCGGGTTGCGCCAGTTGAGGTCGGGCTGGGACGAGTCGAAGAGGTGGAGGTACCACTGGCCGTCCTCGACCTGGGTCCAGGCCGGGCCGCCGAAGACGGACTGCCAGTTGTTCGGCGGCGTGCCCGGTGCGCCCGCGGGACTGTCGCGGAACATGTAGCGCTCGCGCTCGGGGCTGCCGGGGGCGGCGGCCAGGGCGGCCTGGAACCACACGTGCTCGTTGGAGGTGTGGTTGGGCACCAGGTCGACGATCACCTTGAGGCCGAGATCGTGGGCGGTCCCGATCAGGTCGTCGGCGTCGGCGAGGGTGCCGAAGAGCGGGTCGACGTCGCAGTAGTCGGCGACGTCGTAGCCGTGGTCGTGCTGCGGTGACGTGTAGAACGGCGAGAGCCAGAGCGCGTCGACCCCGAGGTCGCGCAGGTGGGGGAGCCGGGCGGTGATGCCGGGCAGGTCACCGATGCCGTCGCCGTTCGCGTCGGCGAAGCTGCGGGGGTAGATCTGGTACGTGACGGCGTCGCGCCACCACGGGACGTCGGTCTTTTGATCGTTCAAAACCATGCGCTCCATCCTAGACAGCGTCGAACTGGCCCGGGGCGATGGTCACCCACAGGTGCTCGGCGCACCCGACGACACGTCCGTCGGCGTCGTACAGCGTCGACGTCGTGAACGTCTTGCGGCCCTCCTGGCTGCGGGCCAGACCGACCACCACGTGCTTCTCGCCGACGATCGGCAGCGTGTCGAGGCGGGCGGTCATCCGGGCCAGCACCATCGGCCGGTCAGCGAGGTCGCCGGCCCAGCCGCCGATGCAGTCGAGCGCGGCCCAGGTGGCCGGGAACAGCTCGTCGGCGAGGGACGCGTCGGGGACCCAGGTCGCGGCGTAGCGGGTCTCGCCGTCGACCTCGACCGGACCCGGGAAGATCCGCAGCCCGTCGCCCGGGGCCCGCTCGGGTCCGCACACGAAGCAGCTCGGGAACGGGTGCGAGCGCAGTCCGGGGAACGCCGCCTCGGCGGCCGCGGCGTCCTCCGGCGAGACCGGGTCGACGACGGTGGGTTCGGTGTCCGCGGGCTCGGCCAGCGCGACCGTCTCCCCGTCGACCGACACGCTCGTGACGTCGCCGTCGGTCATGACCAGCATCGCGGTGTCCAGCGGCGGGGGTCGGCGCAGCGACACGCTCACCGTCGGGGCGCCGGTGGTCAGCGCCGCCAGGGCGCCGGCCGTCCAGCCACCGTTGCCCGAGGACGGCGGGCCGCAGAAGCGGTGGGGCACCAGCAGGTCAGTCATCGGAGTCACGCTGGCATGCGACGGGGCTCCGCGCCAACCCTGCTCGCGGCCCAGCAGGCGAGCCCGAGCATCAGGAGGAGGAGCACGACGTTGTGGCCGTACTTCTCCTGCTGCGTCACGTGTCCGATCGGAGTGGTCCAGAAGGCGAAGCACCCGGCCGCGATCACGGCGCCGCCGGCCAGGGCGAGCACGTGCGCCTGCCCCCACCCGTCGCGCCGCGCGAGACGTCGTACGACGACCACGGTGGCGAGCGCGAGCGCGATCACGAGCGCCGTGCCGATCCGGGTCGGCGGGATCGCCACCCATCCGATCATCGCCGCGAACGCGCCCGATCCGACCAGCAAGGGATGCGGCACCGACCCGGCCTCGGCGACCCTCTGGCGCCGGCCGACGACGACCGCCGCGACGACCAGGGCGAGGGTGACGACGGTGCAGCCGACCAGCTGGCCCCAGGTCGCGCTGGCCTCGTCGGTGTCGTAGGCGTCCTTCAGCACGAGTGCGGAGGCGCCCAGGTAGAGAAGAGCGACGACGACGGTCATGGCCGGTCCGAGCCACGGAGCGTCCCGGCGGCCGGGCGTCAGCGTCTCGACGAGCGCGATGGGCGAGCCGATGCTGAGGATGACGTGCCCGCCGACGAAGGACACGGCGAGATAGATGCTGAGCCCGATCGGTGCGAGGTAGGTCGGGGCGGACATGTCCTGCCAGTAGGGGATGTCGCGGTAGTCCGTGCTCCACATCGACTGGTCGACGATCCCGGCCTCGATCACCCCGAAGGCGGCGGCCAGCAGCAGGATGCCGGTCCAGCCGAGCCCCCGTCGTCGGGCCACGTCGCGGATCAGCAGCGCGGGGGCGCCGTACAAGGGGGAGAAGACGATCAGGTTGCCGATCAGCGTGCCGGGGTGGCCGGTGCTGTCGTCGTAGCCCCAGAGGTACTCCGCGCAGATCGGCGCCAGGACGAACAGTCCGAGCGCGGGGAGCCACGCGGTCCGGCTCACCGGATCTCCTCCCACCGGTCCAGCGCCTCGCGGCGCTCGGCGGCGTGGTCGACGATCGGGTCGGGGTAGTCGAGCGCGAGCCGGTCCTCGGGGGCCGGGTCGTGGGGGTCCGCGGCGTCGGCGAGCTCGGGCACCCAGCGGCGCACGTAGTCGCCCTGGGGGTCGAACTTCTTCCCCTGGCTGGTCGGGTTGAAGACCCGGAAGTACGGCGCGGCGTCGGTGCCGCTGCCGGCGGTCCACTGCCAGCCGTGCTGGTTGGAGGCGAGGTCGCCGTCCACCAGCCAGGTCATGAAGTGGCGTGCGCCGTGCTGCCACTCGAGGTGGAGGTCCTTGACCAGGAAGCTGGCCACGATCATGCGCACCCGGTTGTGCATCCAGCCGGTCGCCCGGAGCTGGCGCATCCCGGCGTCGACGACCGGGAAGCCGGTCCGGCCCTCCTGCCAGGCCGCGAGCTGGTCGCCCGGCTGGTCGTAGCGCATCCGGGCGAACTCGGGCCGGAGGTAGTCGCGCGCGGTCTCCGGCCGGGCGGCGAGCACGTCGGCGTAGAACTCCCGCCAGGCCAGCTCCTTGCGGTAGGTCGCCGCGCCGTCGCTGCGCAGCCGGGCCAGGTCGGCCAGCATCGTGCGGGGGTGGATCTCGCCCCACTTCAGGTGCGGCGACATGAAGGAGGTGCCCGCGACCGCGGGTCGGTCGCGCTCCTCGGCGTACGACCCCACGTGCTCGAGGAAGTCGGCCCAGCGCTGTCGTGCGGCCGTCTCTCCTGCCTCGGGCAGCGTCAGGCCGTCGGGGAGCGGGGCGTCCGGCGGGTCGATCGAGTCCGCCAGGGTGAGCCACTCGACGTCGACCGGGGCGTCGACCGGCCCCCGCCAGCCGTGCTCGCCCCAGGCGCGGTGGAACGGCGTGAAGACCTTGTAGGGCTCACCGGCGCCGCTGGTCACGCGGCCCGGGGAGACGGCGTACGGCGAGCCGGTGCGCACCAGCTCGATCCCGTGCTCGGCCAGCGCCTTCTCGACCTCGGCGTCGCGACGGGCGCCGTACGGACCGAAGTCGGCCGCGACGTGCACCCGCTCGGCACCGACCTCACGGGCTGCGGCGACCACGCGGCGCACCGGGTCGCCCTCGACCACGACGAGCGGCAGGTCGAGCGCCCGGAGGGAGGCCGAGAGGTAGCTGCGGCGACTCGGCCCGGCCGGCTCCCAGAGCGCCGGGTCGACGACGAAGAGCGGGAGGACCGGGCCGTCGGCGACGGCTTCGAGCAGGGCCGGGTTGTCACCGACTCGCAGGTCGCGGCGGAACCACATGACGGTGTTCGTTGCGGAGGGCATCGCGGACCAGCCTGCCAGCGCATGGGCCGATAGGACAGAATGTGCAGGTGAGCGATCTGATCGACACCACCGAGATGTACCTCCGGACCATCTACGAGCTGGTCGAGGAGGACATCGTCCCGCTGCGTGCCCGGATCGCGGAACGACTGCACCAGAGCGGCCCCACGGTGTCGCAGACCGTCGCCCGGATGGAGCGTGACGGCCTGGTCACCGTCCAGGGCGACCGGCACCTCGAGCTGACCGACGAGGGCATGCGGCTCGCGACCCGGGTGATGCGCAAGCACCGCCTCGCGGAGCGGCTCCTCACCGACGTGATCGGCCTCGACTGGGAGCTCGTCCACGAGGAGGCGTGCCGCTGGGAGCACGTGATGTCCGAGACCGTCGAACGCCGCCTGCTCAAGCTGCTCGACCACCCCACGGAGTCGCCGTACGGCAACCCGATCCCGGGCCTCGACGAGCTGGGCGAGAGCTCGGTCGGCGAGGTCTTCATGGAGGGCGTCGAGACGCTGTCGTCCGCGGCCGGAGCCGACGAGGGCCGGGTGCTGGTCCGCCGCATCTCCGAGGAGATGCAGAAGGACGAGATCCTGATGAGCGCGATGCGTCGCGTGGGTGCGCTGCCGGACAAGACGATCACGGTCGTGGCGACCGAGGCCGGCGTCCTGGTGGGCTCCGGCGGGGAGACCGCGGAGATCGTCCCGGAGGCTGCCGACCACATCTTCGTCCGGCGGCTATGACCCGCCGACGGGCCGCGTGGCAGGCAGCACCGAGTTTTGTGGATTTCTCGTGCATATCTTGTGGGTTTGACGTGGATGGACCGGGGGTAGGTTCGCCCTGATCGTGGCCGCGCGGCCGCGCTCGGGGGCCTGCCGCTACGGCAGTGGAAAGGTAGTGATGGTGATCATCGAACTCGACGAGACCGTTCAGGTCCGCCGTGAGCGCGTGGTGGTGATCAATCACGGTCAGACGCAGCTCGATCGGGGGCTCGAGCACCGCGAGACCGTGGTCCTGCGCACCGCCGGTGGCGACTTCTACGCCGCCCGGGTCGAGGGCATCGAGTTCGAGCCCGAGGACACCGTCTACACCTTCGAGGTCAGCTCCCGGCTGACCGAGGACCTCGCCCTGGAGCGGGTGGCTGGTCTCGACCCGGCCGTCCACGACCTGGCGCTCCACGAGGTCGTCGACCTGCTCGGCGAGCTCTCCCGCGAGCACCGCGCCTGCTGAGCCTCGTCCTTCTCCTCAGCCCGCGAGTGCGCTGAGGAACTCGCTGCACCCGTCCTCGACCTTGCAGGTCGCCAGCGGGTCACCCCGGGTCACGCCCCGGTTGACGATCACGACCGGGATGTCGTGCTGCGCAGCGCGCCGTACGAAGCGGAGCCCGGACATCACCGTCAGGCTGGAGCCCGCGACGAGCAGTGCGCCGTCGCTGTCCGCGAGCGCCTCCACGGCGGCGTAGCAGCGGGCCACCCGGGGTGCCGGCACGTTCTCCCCGAAGAACACCACGTCGGGCTTCAGCACACCGTCGCAGTCCGGGCAGCCGGGGACCACGAACCCGGCGGTCTCCTCGAGGTCGACGTCGCCGTCGGGGCGCACCGCCACGTCGGCGTACCGCTCGGCGAAACCGGGGTTGAGCTCGCCGAGCCGCTCGTGGAGGCTCGCCCGGGTCGAGGTGGTGCGGCAGCTGAGGCACACGACGTCGGCGATCCGGCCGTGCAGCGCGACCAGCCGCGGCGTGCCGACCCGTTCGTGGAGCCCGTCGACGTTCTGGGTGATCAGCAGCTCCGGCGCGAGGCGGGCGAGCGCGCGGTGCCCGTCGTTGGGGTCGGCCCGGCGCATCCGGCCCCAGCCGATGTGGCTGCGCGCCCAGTAGCGCTGCCGGGCCTCGGGCCCGGAGACGAACTCCTGGTAGGTCATCGGCATCCGGGCCGGCGAGTTCGGCCCGCGGTAGTCCGGGATGCCGGAGTCGGTGGAGAGCCCCGCCCCGGTGAGGACGACGAGCGGGCGGTCGCGCAGGAGGTCGAGGGCGTCGATCAACGGGCGTAGCGGAGCTCGGCGCGCGCCTTGGCCTTGGCGGCCTCGACCTCACGGTTCTTCGGCGGCGCGGTGGTGACCAGGTCGTCGAGCAGGTGCTCGGTGAGGTGGGCGATCTCGCGCACGGCGCGGTAGAACGCCTCCTCGTTGGCCTGCGACGGCTTCGTCGTCCCGCTCACCTTGCGCACGTACTGCAGCGCGGCGGCGGAGACCTCGTCGCTGGTCGCCGGGGGCTCGAAGTTGTTCAGCGGGCGGATGTTGCGGCACATGCTCCGAGCGTACGTCGCGAACGGCGCGGTTTCCCGACCTGTCAGCATGGCCGCATGCCTGCTGCTCGTGAGCTCGACCTGGTCATCTTCGGCGCCACCGGCTTCACCGGTGAGCTGACGGCGGAGTACCTCGCCCGGCACGCGCCGGCCGGGCTCCGGTGGGCACTGGCCGGGCGCAGTCCCGAGAAGCTCGAGACGGTGCGGCACCGGCTCGCGGCGATCGACCCGGCCCTCGCCGACCTCCCGCTGCTGCGGGCCGACGTCAGCGACCCGGGCTCCCTGGCAGACATCGCAGGACGCGCACACGTCGTGATCACCACGGTCGGGCCCTACCTCGCCTACGGCGAACCGCTGGTCGCCGCCTGCGCGGCGGCCGGGACCGACTACGTCGACCTCACCGGTGAGCCGGAGTTCGTGGACCGGATGTACCTCCAGCACCACGCGACCGCCGAGCGGACCGGTGCCCGGATCGTGCACGCGTGCGGCTTCGACTCGATCCCGCACGACCTCGGCGTCCTCTACACGCTGCAGGAGCTGGCGGCATCGGGGCCGATGACGGTCCGTGGCGTGGTCCGGGCGTCGGCGATGGCCTCCGGCGGGACCTTCCACTCCGCGATGGGTGCCTTCTCCGGTGCCCGCCGGGCCAGCGCCGTCTACAAGGAACGTCGCCAGGCCGAGCCGCGTCCCGAGGGTCGCCGCTCCCGGGCGGTCGGCGGCAAGCCGCACCGCGACCCGCTGCTCGGCTACTGGTTGCTGCCGCTCCCGACCATCGACCCGGTGGTGGTGGCGCGGAGTGGTGCCGCGCTCGCGTCGTACGGCCCGGACTTCCGCTACTCCCACTTCGCCGGCATGAAGAAGCTGCGCTCCGCCGTCGGTGCGGCCGGCCTGGTGGCCGGGGTCTTCGTCACTGCCCAGATCCCGCCGCTGCGTCGCCTGGCGCTGGGCCGGATCAAGCAGGGCGACGGACCGGACGCGAGCCGCCGGGCGAAGTCGTGGTTCACCGTCGACTTCGTCGCCGAGGCCGAGGGTCGCACCCTGCACACCCGCGTCTCCGGCGGCGACCCGGGCTACGACGAGACGGCCAAGATGCTCGCCGAGTCGGCGCTGTGCCTGGCCTTCGACGACAACCCGACGACGGCCGGCCAGGTCACCACCGCCCAGGCGATGGGCGTGAACCTGCTCGCCCGCCTCCAGGCGGCCGGGATCCGGTTCGAGGTCGTCGACTGAACGCAGGGTGGGGCCACGCACCTGACGTAGGTGTCGTGCATCGGCGGAAATCACGACACCTACGTCAGGTGCGTCGGCAACGACAGGTGCCCCAGGCAAGAGTCGAACTTGCGACCTTTCGCTTAGGAGGCGGCTGCTCTATCCACTGAGCTACTGGGGCCGATCCGGGCGCTCAGTATGCCGCAGCGACCTGCCTCGACGGCGAGGTGGGGGGCAATGCTAAATTCCGCGCCATTTTGGTTGATCAGGCGCCTCACAGGGAAAATCCAGGATCGGCCCGTACGGTGGCCGAGCCGTTCCACCCCCGATCCCGAGGATGTCGATGTCTGACGCTGCGCCGACGAATGACGCCCCGTCCGACCCGACCGTCCCCAAACGCCGCGGCAAGGTCCGCAAGCGGCACACCATCGGCAAGGTGGTCCTGGCGAGCGTCCTGGTCCTCGCGATCGCCACGGGTCTCTCGGTCGTCTTCCTCTACCGTCACCTCAACGGCAACCTCAACGTCGTCGACGTGACCAAGCAGCTCACCAACCGGCCCGACAAGGTCGCGGTGAGCGGGCCGCAGGAACCGCTCAACGTCCTGGTCATGGGTTCCGACAACCGCGACTGCGACGGCTGCAACATCGACAACCTCACCGGTGGCGGCCAGCGCTCCGACACGACGATCCTCTTCCACCTCTCGGCGGACCGGCAGCGTGCCTACGGCATCAGCATCCCGCGTGACCTGATCGTCGACCGTCCCGACTGCAAGGACGAGGACGGCAAGACGATCCCCGGTGCCACCCACGTGATGTGGAACGAGGCGTTCTCGGTCGGTGGGCCGGCCTGCACCATCCAGCAGGTCGAGCAGCTCACCGGCATCCGCCTCGACCACTACGTCGTCGTCGACTTCGAGGGCTTCCGCGGGATGGTCGACGCGATCGGCGGCGTCCAGGTCTGCATCCCCGAGCCGATCGTCGACCCGGCCCACGGCATCAACATCGCGGCCGGCACCCGCAAGATCAAGGGCTACGAGGCGCTCAACTACGTGCGCGAGCGGTACGTCGTCGGCAACGGCTCGGACGTCGGCCGGATGAAGCGGCAGCAGGCGTTCATCGCCTCCATGGCCCACCAGGTCGTGTCCGCCGGCACGCTGGCCCGCCCGGACCACCTGATCCGCTTCCTCAACGCCGCCACGAAGTCGCTCACCGTCGACAACGGCCTCGGCAACGTGGTGAAGCTCGCTGAGCTCGGCAGCCAGTTCAAGGGCATCGGCCTGGACAACATCCAGTTCATCACCATCCCGCAGATCCCCGACCCCGCGGACCCCAACCGGCTGGTGTTCAAGCAGCCGCAGGCGCGCCAGGTCTGGGAGAAGATCGCGAACGACGAGCCGCTCACCAAGCGGCTCAGCGAGGACGTCATCAGCGCCGGCGACGTCCCGGGCTCGAGCTCGTCGTCCGGCTCGCCGGGCTCCAGCAGCTCGTCGGGGTCGCCGTCGAGCGGCTCGTCCTCCAACGAGGCCGACCAGCAGGCACTGAGCGACGCGGGTCTGTGCACGTGAGCAAGCCCGAGTCCGACTGGGAGCGTCGCAAGCGGCTCGCCGAGGTCTTCGGCGACACGCTGCCCGACACGACGAGCGACGAGCGCGACGAGCAGCCCGCGAAGGACTCGGGCTCGGACCAGTGGTTGCGGGAGCAGGTGCCCCCGCACCACGGGAACGTCTAGGAGATGTCGGACTCGCCGGAGGTCGGACGGCCCTGCTGGGTGGCCAGCAGGTCGCGGATCTCCTGCAGCAGCTGGACGTCGGCCGGCGTGCCCGGCGCCGGGCTCGGGAAGAACCGCTCCTTGGCCTCGGTGTACGGCATCACGATCACGAAGTAGACCACTGCGGCCATGATCACGAAGGTGATGATCGCCGTGATCCACGCGCCGAACAGCAGGCCATAGGGCGTCCAGGCGCTGAAGTCCGGCTGGCCGCCGATCTTGCCGACCAGCCCGAGGATCAGGTCGACGGTCGCGGTGACCACGGCGGCGAAGGCGCCGGCCATGATGAACGCGACGGCGAGCTCGACGAGGTTGCCGCGAAGGATGAAGTTCTTGAATCCACTCATGCGACGACGTTAGTCGGCGAACGCGACCGTGACGAAGGTCCGCACCGAGGCGTCGGCGATCCGAGCGACCTCGCTCGGGTCGGCGCCGACCACCACCAGTCGCCCGGTCAGACCGGTCGCCGAGGCCTCCGCCGGCCCGTCCGGGACCGCGAGCACGGGTACGTCGTGCGCGACCACGCTCGCGCCCCCGCCCTGCGGATCGGCGGAGACCAGGTCGATCCGGTCGCCGACGCTGAGCAGGTCCACCATGCCGGGGTCGGGGAGCCGGACCGGGACCGCCGTCAGGCCGGGGTAGCCGTCGGTGAGCGCGGGGCCGACCAGTCGTACGTCGGTCACGGGCTCGCCGGCACGCACCGGCGAGGCGAGCGTGTGACCGACGGCGTCCACCCGGACGCCCGCCGGGACCGAGTCCGGGGCGAAGCCCACGGTCCGCAGGTCGCCCGGTCCGAGGACCGTGCCGGACGGCAGGTCGCGGGCGGCGACGGCCACGTCGACCCGGGTCGGCGGCGACGCGGTGGCCGCCTGGAGGCCGGTCGCCACCGCGACGGCGGTCAGCAGCGCGGCGAGCAGCCGTCGCCGGGCGAGGACCGCACGGCGTACGGGACGGAAGAACGAGACGAGGCGGCGCATGGCCGCGACGCTAGGAGAATCGGAGCGACCGCGTGCGGCCTCTCCACAGGGTCAGTCCGAGGAGGTGGTCGAGGAGCTGGCGGCGGGCGCCGGCTTCGACTCGCTCTTCGTGGTCGAGCTGTCGGACTTGGTCTCCGTCTTGGTCTCGGTCTTCGTCGACCCGGCCTCGGACGCCGTGGTCGAGGAGCGGCTGTCGGTGCGGTAGAAACCCGAGCCCTTGAAGACGACGCCGACCGCGTTGAAGACCTTGCGCAGCTTGCCCTGGCACTCCGGGCACACCGTGAGGGCGTCGTCGGAGAAGCTCTGGACCTGCTCGAAGCCATGGCCGCACTCGGTGCAGGCGTACTGATAGGTGGGCACGGTTCTCCTTACAGGTCGACAGTCAGGCGCTGGCACTCAGCCGTGACGAGTGCCAATCCTACGTCACGGCACAATGAGGCACACCATGAGCGCCGCCACTCCCAGCACGACCCGCACGAGCTGGTGGCGCAGGTTCCTGGCCTGGCCGCGGCTGGTCCGGATCTCGGCGTACGTCGCGGTCGCGCTCGTCCTCCTCCTGATCGCCTGCCTGGTCACGGCCGTGGTGCTGGTGCGTCGGCCGTTCCCGCAGACGACCGGCACCATCGACGTCCCCGGGCTGGTCGGCACGGTCGAGGTGGTCCGCGACGCCCACGGGATCCCGCAGCTCTACGGCGACTCGATGGACGACCTGATGCGCGCCCAGGGCTACGTGCACGCCCAGGACCGGTTCTTCGAGATGGACGTGCGTCGGCACGCCACCGCCGGACGGCTCGCCGAGATGTTCGGCGAGGACGCCCTGGAGAGCGACGAGTACGTCCGCACGATGGGGTGGCGGCGCGTCGCCGAACGAGAGCTCGCGCTGGTGTCGCCGGAGACGCGCTCCGCGCTCCAGGCGTACGCCGACGGGGTCAACGCCTACCTCGACACCCACTCACCGAGCCAGATCGCGGTGGAGTACACCGTCATGAACGCGGGCGGCCACGACTACCACCCCGAGAAATGGACTCCCGCCGACTCGACCTCGTGGCTGCTCGCGATGGCGTGGGACCTGCGCGGCAACATGACCGAGGAGATCCAGCGGGCGCTGGCGCTGACCGACCACACGCCCGCCGAGGTCGCCGAGCTGTGGCCGTCCTACCCCTACGCCACCCACGCGCCGATCGTCGGACAGGGTGCGGTGGTCGACGGCGTCTTCGAGCAGGACGCGACCGGCCCGGGGACCCGCAACCCCCAGCGTCCGGCGTACACCGCCGACCAGCGCGGGGTGCTCTCGCGGCTGCGCGACGGCATCGAGGCGATGCCGGCGCTGCTGGGCAAGGGGGACGGCATCGGCAGCAACAGCTGGGTCGTCGACGGCTCGCACACCACGACCGGTGCGCCGATCCTGGCGAACGACCCCCACCTCGGGGTGAGCCTGCCGGGTGTGTGGATGCAGATGGGTCTGCACTGCCGCACGATCTCCGACACGTGCCCGCTGGACGTCGCGGGCTTCACGTTCTCGGGCGTCCCGGGCGTGGTCATCGGCCACAACGCCGACATCGCATGGGGCTTCACCAACCTCGGTCCCGACGTCAGCGACCTCTACCTCGAGCGCGTCGACGGGGACCGGTGGCGCTACGACGGGCGCTGGCTGCCGGTCCGCACCCGCACCGAGAAGATCAAGGTCCACGGCGGGGACGACGTCACCCTCTCCGTCCGGTCGACCAAGCACGGGCCGCTGCTCTCCGACGTGTCCGACGACCTGCGCGAGGTGGGCGGGAAGTACGCCGTCGCGCTGCAGTGGACCGCGCTGAAGCCGAGCCGGACCGCCGACGCGATCCTGGCCCTCGACACCGCGACCGACTGGGACTCCTTCCGGGCCGCGGCATCGTCCTTCGAGGTGCCGGCCCAGAACCTCGTCTACGCCGACCGGGCCGGCCACATCGGCTACCAGGCACCCGGCCGGATCCCGATCCGCAAGTCCGGCAACGACGGCCTGCTGCCGGTCGACGGCTGGAAGCCCGAGAACGACTGGACCGGCGACTACGTCCCCTTCGACGGGTTGCCGAGCGTGCTCGACCCCGAGGACGGCTTCGTGGTCACGGCCAACCAGGCCGTGACCGGGACGGACTACCCCTACTACCTGACCGACGACTGGGACCAGGGCTACCGCTCGCAGCGCATCCGCGACCTCATCGAGGACCGGATCGACATGGGCGGCAAGCTCTCCGTCGGCGACATGTCCGAGCTGCAGCTCGACGACGTGAACCCGATGGCGCCGGTGCTCACGCCGTACCTCCTCGACATCGACCTGCCGCGCGGCTACTTCCAGTCCGGCCAGCGGCTGCTGCGGACCTGGAACTTCCACCAGGGCGCCGACAGCGGCGCGGCGGCGTACTACAACGTCGTCTGGCGCAACCTGCTCGCGCTGACCTTCCACGACGACCTGCCGGAGTCGGCCTGGCCGGACGGCGGAGACCGCTGGTACGCCGTCGTCACGCAGCTGCTCGAGCGACCGGACGACCCGTGGTGGGACGACTCCACCACCGACGACCAGGTCGAGACCCGCGACGACATCCTGCGCGCCGCGATGCGCGACGCCCGCGACGAGCTGACCAGCCGGCAGGCGCTCGACCCGGCGGAGTGGTCGTGGGGTCACCTGCACCGGCTCGACCTGCACAGCCCCACGCTCGGCGAGTCCGGCATCGGCCCGGTCGAGTGGCTGGTCAACCGCGACGGCTGGCAGGTCGGTGGCGGTGCCTCGACCGTCGACGCCACGTCGTGGGACGCGACCGAGGGGTACGGCGTGACCAGCGCCCCGTCGATGCGGATGGTCGTGTCGCTCGCCGACTTCGACGACTCGCGCTGGATCAACCTGACCGGCGTCTCCGGCCACCCCTTCGACAGCCACTACACCGACCAGACCGACCTGTGGGTCGACGGCAAGACGCTGCCGTGGGTCTTCAGCCCCGACGCCGTCTCCGACGCGGGCGAGGACGTGCTGACCCTCGAGCCGGCGCCCGAATCCGGCGGTTGAGGAAGGCGCTCTGCGCCTGTCTCGAAACCCCCGGAGCCAAGGCGCCGACGTCGGCTTTCCGGGGTTTCGAGACGGTTGCAGCGCAACCTCCTCAACCTCCGAGCGCGATGACCCCGGACGGGGTGGCTGCGTGGGTGACCGGGCGGTCGTGGGGCTCGACGGGGACCTCGAGGCCGACCTCGTCGTCGTACAGCAGCACGCAGGTGAAGGTGCCGACCGGGACCCGGCCGAGGGCGCGGTCGTAGGAGCCGCCGCCGCGGCCCAGGCGCATCCCGTCGCGGGCGACGGCCAGACCGGGCACCAGCACGACGTCGGCCGTCGCGACGGCGTCGACACCGAGCGGCTCGCCGGTGGGCTCGAGCAGCCCGCGGCGCGCCGGCACCAGCTCGCCGGGACCGGCGTACGCCGCCCAGTCGAGGTCGCCGTCCGGGAGCAGCAGGGGGAGGATCACCCGCTTGCCGGCGGCGCTCAGGGCGTCGAGGAGCGGGCCGGTGCCGGGCTCGCCGTTCATCGAGACGTACGCCGCGACGGTGGCCGCCCGGCGTACCTCCGTCACCGCCAGCAGGTGCTCGGCGAGCTCGCGCGCCGCGGCGCCCACCTCGGAGATCGGTCGCCGGTTGCGGGTCGTCAGCAGCCGGTCGCGCAGTGCCAGTTTGCTGGGTGATTGCGATGCGGCCACGCGGGAAGCCTACGATCGTGAACATGGGAAGTGCAGGCCTGAAGAAGGCACGCGACAAGATGGCCGCCGCCGGGGTGGACGAGGTCGCGATCGAGACCTTCGCCCACTACTTCCGGCTCCTCGAGCACGGCGAGACCGGGATGATCCCGGAGGCGTCGATCGAGCCGGTCGAGATGGAGTCGCTCGCGACCGTCGACGTCTCCGACGAGGACTGCGCCGAGGCGATCCGCAAGACCGCGGTGATCAAGCTCAACGGCGGGCTCGGCACCTCGATGGGCATGGACCGCGCCAAGTCGCTGCTCTGCGTGCGCCGGGGGCTCTCCTTCCTCGACATCATCGCCCGCCAGGTCCTGCACCTGCGCAAGCAGTACGACGCGACGCTGCCGATGATCTTCATGAACAGCTTCCGCACCTCCGCCGACACGATGGCGGCGCTGGCGCGCTACGACGACCTCGCCGTCGACGGGCTGCCGCTGGAGTTCCTGCAGAACAAGGAGCCCAAGCTGCTCGAGAAGGACCTCTCGCCGGCGAGCTTCCCGAAGGACCCCGACCTCGAGTGGTGCCCGCCCGGCCACGGTGACCTCTACACGGCCCTGCGCGGTACCGGCCTGCTGGACCGGCTGATCGAGGCCGGCTACGAGCGGGTCTTCGTCTCCAACTCCGACAACCTCGGTGCCGTCCCCGACGCCCGCGTCGCGGGCTGGTTCGCCACCACCGGGGCATCGTTCGCGATCGAGGCGGTCCGGCGTACGCCGTCGGACCGCAAGGGCGGCCACTTCGCACGCCGCAAGTCCGACGGCCGGATCGTGCTCCGCGAGAGCGCGCAGACGCTGCCCGAGGACCAGGCCGCGCTGGCCGACCTCGACCGCCACAAGTTCTGCTCGACCAACAACCTGTGGTTCGACCTGACTGCCATGAAGGACGCGCTCGACGTACGCGAGGGCATCCTGGGGCTGCCGCTGATCCGCAACGTCAAGACGCTCGACCCCGGCGACCCGTCGACGCCGAAGGTGATCCAGATCGAGACGGCGATGGGCGCGGCCGTCGAGGTGTTCGAGGGATCCCGACTGATCGAGGTCGGGCGCGACCGGTTCGTGCCGGTGAAGACCACCAACGACCTGCTGGTGCTGCGCTCGGACGTCTACGACATCGGCAAGGATTTCGTGCTCGACCAGGTCGCCGTCGACGTGCCGTTCGTCGACCTCGACGGCGACTACTACAAGCTGGTCGGTGACTTCGACAAGCGCTTCCCCGACGGTGCTCCGTCGATGCGCAAGGCCAGCTCGCTCCGGATCGAGGGCGACTGGACCTTCGGCCACGGCGTGCAGGTGGTCGGCGACGTCGCGCTCGAGTCCGGCTCGGCGCAGCGGGTCGCCGCCGACACCGTCCTCTCCACTGATGGCTGATCCCGGCACCAGCGACGTCATCTCGGTCGACGACCACCTGGCGCGCATCCTCGCGGACATCGAGCCGCTCGCCGACTACCCGCAGCCGCTGATGGAGACCCTCGGTCTCGCCGCGGCCGAGGACGTCGTGGCGACGATCGACCTGCCGTCCTTCGACAACTCGGCGATGGACGGCTACGCCGTCCGCCACGAGGACGTGCTGTCCGCGAGCGACGGGACTCCGGTGCACCTGCCGGTGGTCGGCGAGATCGGTGCGGGTCAGGCGCAGCTGCTCGCACTGTCGCCCGGCACCTCCGCCAAGATCATGACCGGCGCCCCGGTGCCCGCCGGCGCGGACACCGTCGTGCCCTACGAGTGGACCGACCGTGGCGTCGCCCGCGTCCGGATCGACCGGGCTCCCACCTTCGCCCAGCACGTCCGCCCGGCCGGTCAGGACGTGCAGGTCGGCGACATGCTCGTCGCGCACGGGACCGTGCTCGGGCCGCGCCACCTCGGGCTGCTCGCTGCCGTGGGTCGGGCGTCCGTGCGTTCCCGTCCGCGACCGCGCGTCGTGGTGATCTCGACCGGCTCCGAGCTCCGCGAGCCGGGCACCCCGCTCGGCCACGACTCCATCTACGATGGCAACTCCTTCCTCCTGGCCGCTGCTGCGCGCCGCGCCGGGGCGGTCGCCTACCGGGTCGGCATCGTCCCCGACGAGCCGCGGCAGTTCCTCGACGCCCTGGAGGACCAGCTCGTCCGCGCCGACCTCGTGGTCACCAGCGGCGGCGTCTCCCAGGGCGACTTCGACGTGGTCAAGGAGGCGCTGCGGCCCCTCGGCACCGTGTGGTTCGGCGGCGTCGCCATGCAGCCCGGCAAGCCGCAGGGCTTCGGCCGCGTCGGCGAGGACGGCACCCCGATCTTCACGCTGCCGGGCAACCCGGTCTCGTCGTACGTCTCCTTCGAGCAGTTCGTGCTCCCCGCCATCCGCAAGATGATGGGCAAGGCGCCGTACTCCCGGCCCGCGGCCCGCGCCCGGCTCACCCACCCGATCAGCTCGCCCGCGGGTCGTCGACAGTTCGTGCGAGGGGAGTACGCCGTCGACGCGGTCGGCCCGGTCGTGACGCCGGTCGGTGGACACGGTTCCCACCTGATCGGCGATCTGGCATCGTCCAACGCGCTGGTCGTGGTCCCCGAGGACGTCACCTCGGTCGCGGCCGGCGAGCAGGTGACGGTGCTGAGGCTCGACGAGGAGTTCTGATGGGGGAGTCGCCGCGGCTCACGCACGTCGACGAGTCGGGTGCAGCCCGGATGGTCGACGTGTCGGGCAAGGACGTGACGGCGCGGGTCGCCACGGCGTCCGGCCGCGTGCTCGTCTCTGCCGAGGTCGTCGCGCTGCTGCGCGGCGAGGGAGTGCCCAAGGGTGACGCTCTCGCGGTGGCCCGGATCGCCGGGATCATGGGCGCCAAGCAGACGCCGTCGCTGATCCCGCTCTGCCACCCGCTCGCGATCTCCGGCGTCACCGTCGACCTCGCCGTCACCGACGACGCCGTCGAGATCAGCGCGACCGTGCGCACGACGGACCGCACCGGGGTCGAGATGGAGGCGCTGACCGCTGTCTCGGTCGCCGCGCTGACGGTCGTCGACATGGTCAAGGCGGTCGACAAGGGCGCCGTGATCAGCGACGTCCGGGTCGAGGCCAAGTCCGGGGGCAAGTCCGGCGACTGGGCCCGCGGATGATGCGCGCCGAGGTGGTCGTCGCCTCCAACCGCGCCGCGGCCGGCGTCTACGAGGACGCCACCGGCCCGGTCATCGTCACCTTCCTGCAGGAGCTCGGTTTCACCGTCGACGCGCCGGTCGTTGTGCCTGACGGCGACCCCGTCGGCGCCGCGATCGCCGCCGCGGCCGCGGGCGGCGCGCGGGTCGTGCTCACCACCGGCGGCACCGGCCTCACCCCCACCGACCGCACTCCCGAGGTCACCCGAGCGCTGCTCGACCGCGAGGTGCCCGGCATCGCCGAGGCGATCCGGGCGTACGGCGTGGCGCAGGGTGTGCCGTCCGCGGTCCTGTCGCGCGGCCTGGCCGGGGTGATCGGCAGCTGCCTCGTGGTCAACCTGCCCGGCTCGCGCGGGGGAGTGAAGGACGCGCTGGCCGTGCTGCGGCCGGTCCTGGTCCACGCCGTCGAGCAGATCGTGGGGAGCGACCATTGAGCGGGTGGCCGGTCCGGCTGCGATCGGGGGACATCCTGGTCCGCCCGATCACCTACTCCGACGCCCGTGCCTGGCGGGAGACCCGGCGCCGCAACGCCGCGTGGCTGGGACCGTGGGACGCGACGGTGCCGCCCGGCTCCGACGCCCGGCCCTCGACGTTCCGGTCCCTGGTGTGGCGCCTGCACGGCCAGGCGCGCGCGGGGACGACGTACCCCTTCGTGGTCGAGGTGGGCGGCCGCTTCGCCGGCCAGATCACCGTCAACAACATCGTGCGCGGGTCGGCGCAGTTCGCCTCCGTCGGCTACTGGCTGGACCGTGAGCAGGCCGGTCGTGGCGTGATGCCGACCGCGGTCGCCATGGTGATCGACCACTGCTTCACCCAGGCCGGGCTGCACCGCATCGAGATCGCCATCCGGCCCGAGAACTCCAACTCCCTCCGCGTGGTCGAGAAGCTCGGCCTGCGCGAGGTCGGCTACGCGCCGCGGTTCCTGCACATCGACGGCGCCTGGCGCGACCACCGGATCTACGCGGTCACGGTCGAGGAGTGCCCGGAGGGTCTCCAGGCACGGCTGCTGCACCCTCCTGAGCACCACGAGTCACACGAGTGATTTTGCGACACACCTGTGGACATCCGAGGTGGGGTGCGATATCGCTCATAACCTCTGACACGTGGACCCGAGCGCACTGATCTTCGTCGCCCTAGCCGTGGCGTGGGCTGCCTACCTGGTGCCTCTGGCGCTCAAGCGCCACGACGAGGCGTCCAACAGCCGCTCCGTCGACCGGTTCTCGCACACGATGCGCGTGCTCGCCCGTCGCGAGCCGGTCAACCGTCGCAGCGCCCGCCTGGTCGTCACGCCGGGCCGACCGGCCGCCGAGGCCACCGTCGTCACCAAGCCGACGTCCCAGCCCGAGCAGCCGGTCCAGCAGCCGGTCCGGCAGCGCGAGATGTCGCCGGCCGCGCGCCGCGCCGCCAGCAAGCGGGCGACCAAGCGCCGCCGCAACGTGCTCGCCATGATCCTGGTCGTCAACCTCGTCGTCGTCGGTGTCGCCGCCTTCGGCGTCGTCGACTGGTGGTACGTCGCGGCCCCGGTCGGCCTGCTGGCCGCCTGGCTGGTCGCCTGCCGGGTGATGGTCAAGGGCGAGCGCCGCTCGATCGCCACGCCCACCGTCCGGATGCCGATGGAGAAGCCCGGCGAGGACGAGGTCGAGGCGCCCGAGGACCGGGTCGTCGAGGACGACGTCGAGGCTGCTGCCGACGAGATGGCTGATCCGATGGCCGACACCTCGACCGGGATGGCTCCGGTCAACCCGGAGCTCTGGGACCCGGTGCCGGTCACCCTCCCGACGTACGTCTCCAAGCCGCCCGCTGCTCGGCGGACCGTCCGCACGATCTCCATCGACGACAGCGGCGTCTGGTCGTCGGGTCGCACCGACGCCGACGCCCAGATCGCGCGCGAGGCCGACGCGGCCGACAAGGCGGCCCGCAAGGCCCGCAACGACGACGACCGCGCCGTCGGCTCGTAACACCGCGTAACACGCGGGCTCTAGCCTGGGCCCATGGCCGTCGAGCTCGCCTACGCCCGCACCTATCCCGTGGGCGTCGCCCGCGCCTTCGACACGATCCTCCCGACGCCCCTGCCGGCGCTGTTCTCGAGGCGGTACGCCGCGCTCCCGGCGATCCGCGAGGTCCGCGACCAGGCCGGTGAGTGGGGCACCGTCGGCCAGACCCGGACCATCGTGCTCGCCGACCGCGGCACCATGCGCGAGACGCTGGTCAGCCTGGACCGCCCGGACTCCTTCGGCTACGAGATCGGCGAGATCCGCGGCGCCATGAAGCCGCTCGTCTCCCGCGTCGACGGACTGTGGACCTTCGAGAAGGCCGGCACCGGGGTCCGGATCACCTGGTCGTGGAGCGTCCACCCGTCGTCGTCGGCGACCGGTCTGCTGATGCCGGTGTTCGGCCGGATGTGGCAGGGCTACGCCCGCCAGGCGTTCGAGCAGATCGAGCAGCTCCTGGTCACCTGAGCCACTGCTGGAGTCGATTCGGCGGGCGCCTGGGGCTGGTGCTAACGTTTCCCACCGCGTCCCCCGGGACGCAAGCTGGGGCTGTGGCGCAGTTGGTAGCGCGTCTCGTTCGCAATGAGAAGGTCAGGGGTTCGAATCCCCTCAGCTCCACCAAACCCGCTGGTCAGAGGCACTGCCCGGATCCTGAAACAGGAGACGAGCATGGCCCCTCACCATTTAGTCAGCAGAAAGTCCATCGAGTACCCAGGTCGCTCGGCCGTTCTGGACGGGTCTCGGTCCGCCACGGAGCGGCTCGCACACCTGGTCTGCATGACCACCACAACAACCACCGAGACGACGCTTGGCCCCGTCCTCACCCTGTCCCAGCTCGCCGCTCAGCTCGGCGTCACTGTGCAGACCCTGTACGACCTGCGCAGCCAGGGCCGCGGCCCGCGCGGGTTCCGCGTCGGCCGTGAACTGCGATTCCGGGTCAGCGAGGTCGATGCCTGGCTCGCGCAACTGGAAGCCGACGACGCCGAGCGCCACCCTCGCCAGGCCGGCTGATGCGTACCGGCAGACCGCGTACGCCCATCGGGACCCACGGGGCGGTCAACACACGCCGGGAGCGCGGCCGAGTGGTGGCCGAGACCCGCGTCCGTGACCTCGATGGTCGACTTCGCCAGGTCAGGGCCTCCGGACCCACCGCGGCGGCCGCGCGTAGCCGACTGATGGAACGCATCCGCGAGCGACCGTCTCTTCCAAGTTCTGGAGTCCTGCGGCCCACGAGCTCGTTCGCCGATCTCGCGAACCTGTGGCTGGCCGACCTCGACCTGCGTGACCTCGCCGGGAACACCAAGGAGAACTACCGGACCTGCCTGCGGCTCCATGTCCGGCCAGCGTTCGAGCACTACACGCTGGCCGAGGTGACCACCGGCCGCGTCGAGTGGTTCTTGGCGGAGCAGGCGACGGTGTCGCCGTCGCAGGCCAAGCAGACCCGCACGATGCTCAACATGCTCTTCGCCTTCGCGCTGCGCCACGACGCCATCGCCCGCAACCCGGTCGAAGGTACGTCCCAGCTCCGCCGGGCCAAGGCGACACCTCAGGCGCTCACGCTCGGACAGATCGCCGCGATCCGTAAGGCAGCCGCAGGGTGGCGAAGCGAACCAGGGCTGCCCGGCCCCAAGCCTGACGGCCAGGTGAGCGACATCATCGAGGTCCTGCTCGGCACAGCCATGCGTCCAGGCGAAGTGCTCGCACTCCGCCCCTGCGACATCGAAGACCTGCCCACCGGGATGATCGCCAGCGTCAACGGCACCGTGGTCCAACGCAAGGGGCGTGGAGCCGAGCGTCAGCCTCGCCCCAAGACCGACGCGTCGATCCGGCGCATCCCTGTCCCTGAGTTCGCCGCCGTCGTACTGCGGCGCCGGATCGCTGACACGCCGAGCGATGCGCCCACCCGGACCATCTTCGCCAGCCGCAACGGAGGTCCACTTAGCCCGTACAACGTCCGACGTACCTTCCGAGAGTTCCTCCGGCTCGCTGGACTCGGAGGCAGCGGCATCAGCCTGCGTTGGTACCGGCGGACCGGGGCGACGGTCATCGCGCGTGGAATCGGGACCGACGCGGCAGCCGCTTTCCTCGGTCACTCTTCGACGGTGATCACCGAGGGTCACTACATCGAGCCGGACCGTGCGGTGGATCCGACGCCCGCCGCGCACCTGGAACGGACCTTGCGGCCGGCCGAGCCGGACGGCTCGCTGCTGGCAAACCGCCCGGCTGACAGGGAGGAGGAACTGCTCGCCGTGGTCGACCGCGAAAGGGACGACGACGCCGTCGCCTAGCATTCAGGCAACTTGGGCCGACTAGGCTCCTGTTCTCGAGAGCTCCGGCGGAACGCCTCGAGTGTGACCCACTCCAGACCCGCCTCGCGGCGAATCTGCCGCCACCGCCGTTCGACGTTGTTGACCTGCTGCCACGTGATGTTGCGGGTAGGAAACAGCGCGTCGAGAAAGTTGTCGCGGGAGGTGCGGCGCCGCGCCTGGAGGATCAGCGCCGCCCCCTCGGGCACGGAGACCAGTCTGGGGCGCACCAGAGCCTTCCGATAGGTCCCGATGCCTGTCTCGGTCTTGATCGTGGCATTGACCTCGACGACCCTCGCCTTCAGATCGATGTCAGCCCAACGGAGGGCGAGGACCTCGCCGATCCGAGCCCCGGTCCCGAGCATCACCTCGATGATGTCGGCGATGTCGCCAGACGACTTGGGTCCCGAGCGTTCCTTGTTGAGCCAGGCCCGAACTGCTGCACGGACGCATTCGACTTCATCCATCGTGAGCGACCGATGGTCAGGCGCGGGGCGGCTGATGCTCAGCGCGCCTCGGACTGGATTGACAGGGACGGCGCCGACCTGGACCGCGGTGTCGAGCATCGCGCCCAAGACGACCTTGGCCTTGCGCTGGCGGTTCAGACTCTGGCTACCCAGCACGGTGAGCATCTTGTCGATCTTGATTGTCGTGAGGTCGCAGAGGCGCACGGCGCCAGTTGCGGGGATGACGAGCTTGTGCAGAACGCGCTCGTACTCGTTGACGGTGGTGCCGTCGAGCCGTTGTTCAGCTCGAAGTTGCTCTAGCCAGAAGTCGACCAGGGTCGCAACTGCGGTCTGTGGAGTGATGGGGGATTGCACGGACTGCTCCTTCACGACTCGGGCCGGGTTTGCCCTCGTCCTGTAGGTGTGCAGTTGTTACCTCGCGACCTTGCGTCGCCCCATCGCCGGTCGGGGTCGCGACCTCAAATCCAGAGGTCGCAGGTTCAAATCCTGCCCCCGCTACAAAGTTTCAGGCTCGGAATCTACGGATTCCGAGCCTGAAAGCATTTAGAGATTTGATCCAGGTACCACTTACGGTCCAAGAACCCGGTCCACGAACCTCCCCGGAGCCTCGTCAACGAAGGCGCTTTGGAGTCGAAACGGTAGGTGCCGTCCTGTGCGGACCCGGCCGCGCACCTAGGGTGCATGGAGACCACCACGCCCACGCTGAGCGGACTCGAGCCGCTGATGAGCATCGAGGAACTCTCGGAGTACCTCCACGTGCCGGTCAGGACGCTGTACGACTGGCGCCTCGCTGGCAAGGGGCCATGCGCCATCCACGTCGGCCGTCAATTGCGCTACTTCGTCAGCGACGTGCACGACTGGCTCGCCAGTCAGCGCGAGAGGGAGCCCGGCCATGTGCCCGAAGGGGCGTGATGGCTCATGGCTAGGCCACGCACGCCCATCGGAACCTTCGGCGACATCTCGTTCATAAACGCGACCGGTGGTCAGTTTCGCGCCCGCACGCGGTTCAGGGACAACGACGGGAAGGTCCGTCGCGTCTCGGCGACGGGCCTTACCAAGCGCGAGGCCGAGCGCAATCTGAAGAAGGTCCTGGCCGAGCGCTCGTCCTTCCGCTCGATGGGTGAGCTGACGCCCAACAGCTCCTTCACGAACCTCGTCGACGTCTGGCTAGCCGACCTGGACCTCGAGGGAAGGCTCGCAGAGAGCACGCGCGCGCTCTACGAGCGGAACATGCGCCAGCTTGTGATGCCCGTCTTCGAGGGATACGCGCTGCGCGAGATCACCGTGAGCAAGGTGGACCGATTCTTGAAGGTCTTGGCTGCAAACAAGAGCTACAGCATGGCGAAGCAGGCGAGGACCGTACTGAGCCTCGCCTTCGCACTCGCCGTTCGCTATGACGCGATCCCGAAGAACCCTGTGCGGGAGACATCGCGGCTCCGGAAGCCGCCGTCGCAGACGATGGCGCTCTCGGCTGCACAGGTTGAGGCGATTCGACTCGCGGTACGTACCTGGCGTCGAGGCCCAGGGCTGTCCGGCCCGCCCCCGGACGGTCAGTTGGAGCAGATCATCGAGGTAATGCTGGGGACGTCGGCTCGCATCGGCGAGGTGCTCGCGATCCGCAAATGCGATGTCGATGTGACCAGCTCGCCGGCTACCGTGCGGATCTCAGGGACGATCGTTTCGCCGGCCGGTAAGCCGACACGGCGCCAGCCTCACCCGAAGACAGTGAAGTCGACGAGAACGGTCTCGGTTCCGTCGTTCACCGCCGAGGTCCTGCGCGCCCGGCTGGTCAAGATCGCCGATGAGGGACCGGATCACCTCATCTTCTTCACCAGGAACAAGACCCCGCTGACTACCAACAACGTCCGTCGGCGGCTGCGCGCCGTCATGGACCAGGCGGGCATCGAGGGCGTCACCCCGCACTCGTTCAGGCGAACAGTCGCCACCGTCATCGACCGAGCTGGCGGCGCCGACCTTGCCGCTGAACTGCTTGGTCACAGCTCGTCGAAGATCACCAAGGAGCACTACATCCAGCCCGACGAGGCAGTTGATCCGGTGACGGCCGAGATACTCGAATCGCTCGCTCCTCAGCGGCATGACGACGTGACATAGCCGCGCTGCGGTCGTCTGCTGGCCCGACCAGCCACGGCCCGCTCATAGACGTGGGGTGTCGCGTCGGGGCTCCTTGGCGGGGGGACGGTGAACGAGGGCGGCGTGGAGGTCTGACCGGCTCCTGCCTGTCGACGACGTGGGGGGCTGCTCCGGAGGGCGCAGCTGCTCGCGTGCGGTCCGGATAACCTCGAGATCAGCTGCGCGGACCACGGGAACGAACCGTTCGCGGACCCGGTGGACCAACCGTCCGTCGCCGCTGACCAGCCGCGGGACGGTTACGCGCTGGACGAAGGCTCCACGCTCGACGCCGGATTCGAGGATGTCGATGATGCGCGAATCGATCCGACGAAACAGGGCATGGAAGCCCCCGAGCATCCTCGGCTCGATCACCGTCTCGGGATGCAGCGCCTTTAGTCGACCAACGGCGTTCGCGGCCTCGCCGGCGGCACCACTGCCGTTGCCGAGTTGCCCTCCGATGTTGCGGAGTTCGCGTTGGATGCGCGAGTAGGTCTCTGCACGGGCACCCCACTGACGAGCAAGGTGCGGGTCGATCCGCTCTGCATACGGCACGAGGCCAGCGCTGAGCAGTCGCTGAGAGTCGACGACCAAGCGCAGGTTCATCGCGTCCGGGAAGGACTCCAGCCTCACGAGGAGGTTGTGCACGGCTTGAAGGACTCCGAGCACGCCTGGCTTTGCTGGGCCTCCGATGGCCTTGGTCCGCGGGCGCCAGCCGGTCTGGTCGACGCTGTAGTCGGGTTGCCCAAGGCTGACGTCCAGGGCCGTGGCCAGCGCTGCCCAGCCGATTCGATCGCAGCCGGCGATGGACTCCCAGTCGGGTGTGTTGCGGTACCGACGGTCGAGCACGACCAGCGCCTGGCTGATGGCCGCGACGTCACCCGCGATAGTTCGTGCCTGCGCCGCGGTGAGGTGGATCGACTGGTCGGGCGCGGTGTCGTGCTCGGCGAGCGCGGCAGCGCGGGCAGCGAGACGCCAGTGCTCGACGACGCTGTTCGTGCTCGGGGTCGTGAACTCCTGGCTCGACGCCGCTCGTGTCGTCGCCTGATCGCGAGCCGCCTCCAAGGCTCGAGCGAGTTCAGCCACTGCGGCGCCGTGGTCGCTCGCCGCTCGGAACGGGTCGGCCGGCTTCGGCGGAACGTTCGGGAACGTGAGAGGTCTGGCCACTCCTATGGCTTGCGCGCACCAGACGAGAACGGTCTGTCGGAATCTCAGGATCTGTTGGCCGGCGGCGGCGCGCTCAGCGGATCCTGAAGCGAGCCTGTGCATGATCCGATGCTGGCGAAGCAGCGCAGCCAGCTCCGTGCGCATCTGCGCGCCGTTCTCGCCGTACATCAGCCGATGTCCAGGTCGTGTGCGTCGACGATCATCGCGAGGATCAGCTCGACCGAGAGGGGGTCGATGCCGTGGGTCTGGAGTTCCTCGATCGCGCTGCTCGCGGCGGCGAGCAGGATGTCGCGGTCGTCGGTGAGGTCCTCAGCGTCGAGGGCCGGGCATTCGTCGTCGTGCACGCGGTCGAGTTCGAGCAGGACGCGCTCGTACGCGGAGGATGCATCGAGTGTCAGCGCTCGGTCGGCGAGTGCCGCGACGTAGGACCTCGCCTGAGCGAGCGTCTGCGCATGGGGGAGAAGCATCTTCGCCTCCTTCTGTGGCTCGGATGTCGACCGTGATCCGGAAGTCGTCGTCTGGCCGTCGCTGCACTTACTTCTGTGGAAGCCCGCGCACGCGGGCTGGCCATGGCGTCTTCCTGGGATCAGCCGATGAGCTGCTGACCGGCGATCGCCGCGATCCTTCGTCGGCGCAGAACGTCCTCTCGGACGAACTCTGCGAAGTCCTCGTCCCGATCCCGGATCTCGATCTCGGTGCCTGCCTGGGGGGCTGACTCGCCAGGCCACGTCGTCTGCCGCGTGGGCCGGTCGCGATCAAGGCGCGTGCCGCAGATCGAGACCCAGTCCCGCAGGCGGTAGCGAGCATCGGAGAAATCGCGCATCCATGCGATCGGAGCCGACGGTGACGCTGACTCGTGGTAGCAGCTCAACCAGTGGCAGTGGAGCGCGGAGAGCTCCCAGACGAGCTCGTCGTGGCGGTGCCAGTACGGCGGCACGATGTTGGGCGGGAGACCGAAGGTGCTCTTGAGCCACTTCACCCAGTGGTCGAGGTCATGCCACTCGACCTCGGCCTGCTCGGCGTCGAGGAGGTTCCAGTTGATCGGGGCCGGTGGGCGTTCGAGCAGGTCGGTCACGCTGCGGTAGGCGTCACCGTCGTCGGGCTCGTCCGGGAACGGTCGCATCGCAGGCCCCGATTAGAGACCGACGGCGGGTGGCTGCGGAACAGCGGTGAGGGGCCTCTCGGCGGCGTGACGTCCGCGCTGGACGACGTAGTCGGTCTTGTTGGCGTTGTGGCCGATCTTGCGGGCGACGAACTCCTCCTTGATCACGGTGCCCTCGCGGCCGTCGACCTCGTACTCGTGGACGTAGCCGCTGGCCACGAAGGAGTCGCCCCTGCGGAAACGGGCGTAGGTCTCGCGGGCCGTGCTTTCGAAGGCGACCATGTCGTGGAAGGTGGGGTCGAGCTTCGTGAAGTTGCCGTCGACTTCCTTGCGCCACTGCTCGACGCCGACGCGCATGCGGCAGCACTCGGCGCCCGCCTTGGTGAAGTGAAGCTCAGGTGCTGCGGCGATGAAGCCCACCAGGCTCATCTGGGTTGGGATGGACATTCTGACTCCCGATTCCGGCGACGCCGGGTGCGCCGCGATCAGGAGATAGGTGCGCTGGCGGCGACACCAGGCTCCCGTCGCGTCCTTCGCTAGCGCGCACTCGCCGCAGCAGTCGCGGACTTCGTAAGTCCAGAATGAAAAGGATGGTGCTTGCCCATGGCCCTCGCGCTGCTCGGCTGCTGCTCAGCCCTGTGATGGGGTCATCGAGACTGCGTACGAGCGCCCACTGCGTTCGTGCAGCGGGAATTCGGACTCCGTCAGCCCCTCAGCCGCCTCCAGAGACGCGCCCACCACTTGGGCCCCGCCTGCTGAGCCGGTGTGCGATGAGTTTCAACGGCGCGGCGATCTGAAGCTTGTGCCCGTGCCTTCTGCGTGGGGTCGAGTTCGGTGTGCCAGTCCACCTCGCCTCGGGTAATGAAGTAGTGGGAGTTGCAGGGCAATCCGGTCGCGGCCACGGATGGTCTCAGCGACACTTCACCGTCAAAGATGATCTTGTAGCGGGCCGGCGACAGCTTGGTGACAACCTCTCGGCCGCACCCACAGGGGCAGATGTGCCCGGCGGTCGAGTAGGGGAGGGAGACGTAGAGAACGCCTGGCTCTATCGGTGTCGGAAAGGACTCGACGGGCCGCATGGTGTAGTGGTCAATCTGGCTCACTCGGCATCCCCGTTGCGCAACTCGTTGAGGTACAGCTTGTAGACAGTCTGGTTCGACGCCGTGTGAGTGGCGTAGAAGCCGAGGTAGCGCTTCCACCGGATGACGGCGAGCGCGGCGTTGAGCGCGTTCAGCTCGGCGACCTGGACGTTGCTGCTGTAGTCGTCCTGGCCTGGCGGGACGGCAGGCGCTGTCGGCAACGCGATCTCGTCGCCCGGTCGGAAGGCCGTCACCTTGGCCATACCGGTGAGTCCACCGCCCTGGCCTTCGCGAAAGCTCATGCCCACGTCGATGAACGGCACGCCCTGGTCTTGCAACCAGCGCATGATCTCAGGCCTGGACTCGGCGTCAGCGGCCGCGAGAAAGACGAAGGTGGCGCCTTCGAGCAGATGCAGGTTCTCGGCGGTGAGCGAGACAGGGTGGGCGGTGATTCCCGTGTGCATCCGTGAGTACTCGCGGGCGAAGTATTCGGCCTTTTTGGGCTTGGAGCGGACGGTCTCGTCCGCTGCCGCGCCAGGCGCGCGGTAGGCATTGTGAGTGTCGAAGTGGTCACCGTCGATGAGGATGATGCGGTCGACCCAGGTCTTGGCGACGTGGTCGAGGATGAAGCTGCCAGTACCGCCGACGCCAACGATGGCGACGGTGTGACCTCGAAAGAGGTTGTTGAGCGTCGTCAACCCAGCTCGAGTCGTGTTCGTGTCGGGATAGACGAGCGGCAGGTCATCGGGCACGACCTGAAAGGACCCGCCCGGCGTATCCGTCGCGGAGGGGTCGATGTGCCGCGCAGCGCTGAGCAGGATGCGGGCGTACTGGCGGATCTTGTCGGACAAACTGCCGTAGGCGCCGCTCGGAGGCTTGAACGACAGCATGTAGTCGGCCGTCTCGTTGGTCCCGAATCCGTGAGCCTGGCCACCGCTTCCAAGAGCTGCTCCGCTTTCGCCTCGCGGCTCCTCGCCGGCGAACCAAATCCGGTGGTCGGTGGAATCGGTGACCACGCCGTCCGTGTAGGTCACAGGGAGGACCAGTCGTCCGTCAGTCCGCAGCCCCGACGGCCCGACGTAGGGCAGCCGGCGTACGACGAGGTGCCCAGCTTCGAGCACCATTTCGTAGCCGTCATCTACGAGCCGGGAGATCTGCTCGTCAGGAGCGATTGGCAGGCTCGACATCGAAGACCATCCCGTCCTTCACCTGGACGTCCTTGCCGGGACGCAATGCGTGGTCCGGCCCGTGGCCGCGGCTGTACTCGACGAGGGTGCCCGCCGGATCGTAGGGCTGGCCGGGGAAGGCGAGCTCGACGACCTGCTCGAAGCTGATCTTCTTCTCGGTCCACTCGTGCTGCCTGGTGTTGACGGTGATCGTGACGACCCTCGTCTTGGCGTCGGCTGCATCTGTTGCACTCATGGTGCTACTCCGTTCTCCGGCGAACCGGCCCACTGTCTCGCATCTGAAACACTGCCCTGAGTCTAAAACAGTGCGCGTCGACTTACAAGCAGTGCGTCGACAGTGCAACACTGGCAGGCACCACCGACACTTCTTATGAGAGGCCGGGATGGCCAAGACGAAGATCGACACCGCGGGGCTCTACGCCGCGCTCGATGCTGAGCGGACCGCGCGGGGATGGTCGTGGCGACAAATGGCGAAGGAGATCGGCACCAGCCCGTCCTTGCTCTCGCGACTGGGCAACGACCAGCGGCCTGATGCTGACGGCTTCGCCACGCTGGTGCGCTGGCTGAAGATGCCGGCGGAGACATTCATGATCGACGCCGACGCCACATCGGTGAGTCAGTCAGAGCCGGATCTGGTTACCCAGCTGGCTCCGCTGCTTAGAGCGCGGCAGGACCTGGAGGACAAGGACGTCGCCTACCTTGAAGAGGTCATACGAGCGACCGTCAAGCACATGCATGCCACCCGGGAGGACATGGCATGACCGGGAAGCGCACCATCAATAAGGCCGCCTGCAAGAGGCTGGCCGGTGAGGTGCGCGCTGAACTCGGACTCGAGCCCATGGAGGCGCTGGACCCGTGGCAGCTGGCTGAGCTCTACGGCGTGCGAGTGCTGGCGCTCGGTCAGCTGCCTCTCGATCACGCTGTCCGGGACCACTTCCACAATGTCCGTCCCGAGGTGTTCTCCGGCGCGCTGCTGCCGCATCGCACGGGCGCGGTCATCATCGAGAACGACGCGCACCCGATGGCGAGGCGGCGCTCGACCATGGGCCACGAGATGGCGCATGTCGTGAGCGAGCACAAGTTCCACACGAGCCTGGTGAATGAGCGTGGCTGCCGTACGGCCGACAAGCTGCAGGAGGACGAGGCCGCGGAGATTTCGGGGGAGCTGCTTATTCCCTTCGAGGCTGCCAAGCGGCTCGCTCGCCGGAAGGCAACGGACGACGAGGTGGCACTGCGCTTCGGTGTCAGCCCGGAGCTGGCCCGCTGGCGCATGAACGCCACGGGTGCGCGCATCATCGCCGAGCGGGCTGCCAACCTTCGCCGGGCGTCGGGTACCTGAGCTGGAGACGGTCCAGGCGGGCGGCAAAATCGCGCCGATAGCTCCACCTCGTAGACACCGACCCGTTGCCGTGGCCTACTGGCCTCATGCCTGCCGACGTCCCTGATCCGCTACTACGACTCCCTGACGAGCAGGTCGCTGTTCCGCCCGGCCTAAGTGAAGAGGAGCGGCTGGAGGCGGTCCTGACTCAGGCTCTAGACCACGTGAACTTTCATGCGATGGCATGGCCTGCCGCCGATGCGGACGGCAATCTGATGCCGCCTCCGGACGCGCACGTCCTGCACGAGCTCGCGCACGCGAATGATCTCGCCGACGAGGATGACCTCCTGGTCAATCCGCGTCTCGGCACCGTGGGAGTGGTCTCCGAACTTCCCGAGTGCGACTTCTGCCACGAGCCGGCCCGCTACGACGCTGTGATCACGATCGGCGATCGACGCGGCGGGGCAAGCCTCTGCGGTGAGCACTACCGCGAGAAGGGCTCAGGCACGCTGGGTGCCAGCGGGGATGCCTACCTCATGCTCAAATCCGAGGTTTCCGACTCGGTTCGAGCGACGTGCAACGAGATCCGCGCCGCTCAGGGTAACGACCCGTTGTTCTGACGTAGCCGAGCCATAAGGTGGCGCTGCTCATCCAAACCGCCGCAGCCGTCGGACGACGCAGCTACGGTTACAGCGAGTCTCCTCTCAGAGGAGACCTCCTGGCCGATCGTGCGCATGGGAGGAGCCGACGCCGGTGGAGGGATACGTGGCTGACGAGGAGTACGACGAGGTCGACGCCCTGGTTCGCATCCCGAAGGGCGAGCGACTCGCAGACTCTCGAAAGACGGAGGGTTGGAGCCGTGGCTTCACGCCCAAGTCCGCCGACAAGGGCCCTGGCCACGTCGAAATCCGCCTGAAGGACACTGCCGCCGCGGACCTTGATCAGGAGCCGGAAGTCGTCTACGTCACTGAGTATGCAGAGTCACCGCGACGCGAACTCACCCCATCTGAACAGGCCACGGCGGACCTCCTGAACCGGGTCATCGAGGACCTGTACGAGGTCCTGAAGCCCGTAGTCGCCGACTGGGTCAGGGTTCGTGTCGTCCCTGCGCTGAAGGCCAAGCGTGAAGCGCTCCGGCAGAAGCGGCAAGAGCGCAAGGCCACGCAGGCGCTGCGAGCCGACGCATCCGAGTCGGGAGAGCAGGACGCTGCAATCCCCCAGAAAGTGGCCCTCGTCCCGAGCCAGCCGACGATCACCGTGACCAACGAGCAGTTCCAGGAACTCTTCATGACGTGGCTCGTCCGCGAAGATGCCCAGCAGATGCTTTGGCAGGCGATCGCTAGTGCGCACATCGAAGACGGCGACGCGGCGACCCTCGCATGGCAGCAGGACCTCGTGGGGCGACTTCTCGCGGCGAGCCTGCCGCTCGACGCTGCAAAGCCGGCTCCTCCGCGCACCGAGGGGTTCACCTGAGCGGACCACTGAGTGAGAAACTGGAGGCCGCGCCGCCGCGTCAAAATCGGCTGGTCGGTGCGGGGATGTGCACTCAATGCCGACTCGTCCACTGGCGGAGCGTGGTCACGATCGGTGGAGCGCTGCGGAGAAGGACGAGACCGGTGCCGAACGGAAGGGTGCGGATCCGCTCTGGTGGCATGACCGCAACCCGCCGGCTCGACCGCTGGAGCGAGCGTTGCCCGTAGTCGCCGATGCTCACGGTGTCGGTCCGCTCGTCGCGTTCGCCGATGAGGACCGAGAGCTCCTGAAGGTCTTTCGAGGTCGACGCGCCGCCAAGGATGACCTTGACGATGCTCGCGTCCCAAATCGTGCTGGCCGCATGGTCGCCCCACTTGCTGCGCGCCTGGGCCAGCGACTGCAGAACGGGCATCGTCGTGATCCCAGTCCCACCTCCCTCCGCCATCAGCACCGGAAGCGAGGGGAGTGGCGCGAGGTTGCCGATCTCGTCGAGCGCCATGAGTACGGGAGGGTCCAAGCGCGCGCCCGGTGATGTGGCGGCGAGGTGGCGGGCGACCTCCGTGAGGTCTTCCATGAAGGCCGCGACGAGCGGCCACGAGGCACCTGCGCCTGCACCGGTGGCGAGCAGGTAGAGCGTGCCGTTCTGGGTGAGGAAGTTGCCCGGCTCGAACTCCTCGCCGGGCTCGGGGCTGACGGCATCCAGCACGGCGGGGTCGGCGAGGCACGAGAGTGCTTGAGCGACGGCCATCCAGATCGAATCGCGGGTGCGCGGATCGGAGTCGATCATCCCGCCGAGGGAGTCCGACCAGCCGGCGGCGGCCTGGGGATGGCTGGCGAGGATTCCGACAGCGTCCGTCGCGGCAGACGCAGACAACGACCACTCGAGGAGAGCCCGAGTCGGAAGCTTCTCGAGGGCGGCCGCGTGGAGGAGCGCCTGAAGGGCGGAGCGGGCCTTGCCTTCCCAGAAGCTGCCGGACTCCGTGCCGCCGGAGGAGAGTCCGGTCGACGATGCCAGCCCTGAAGCGCGAATCATCGCGGTCAGGGGCTGTTCGCAGCCGCGGATCGGAGACCAGCGGACGCCGCACCCGTCGACGTCGCGCAGCCCCGCGGTGAGGTGCTGCGGGTCGAAGACAGCGACCGGCCCACGGGCCTTCCGGCCGGCGATCGTGGCGGCGATGTTGTCCGGCCGTGTCGAGGTCGTGACGACGGCACCAGGCGCGTCGAGGATGGCGTTGATGACCAGGTGGAGTCCCTTGCCCGAGCGTGGTGGGCCGATGACGAGGATCGAGTCCTCGACCGACGCCCAGATCTCCCGGCCACAGCTGCGCCCGATCAGGTACCCGACGTCGGTCGCCCTCGGGTGCCGCAGCGAGGGGCGGAGGGTCGCGCCGCGGCTTACGAGGGCCTTCTTCGATGCGGTCGTGTCGATGTCTCGCGCGGTTGCGGTTCCTTTGATGCGGTGGGGATCTCGAGCTGTCCGGTGCCAGAGGCGTGCGACGAGCCTCCAGATGCTCCACGCGAATGTCGCGAGGACGCCTAGGAACAGCGTCACCACGCTCCAGTACGCGACCGCTGACAGCCCGGGTGCCCCGAACGCTTGCGCCGGTCGGCCCGGATCGGTGAGGACACGCAATCCGCTTGCGATCCCACCATCGGGGGTGGTCGCACCCGTTGCAGCGGCGGCGGCTGTTGCAGCGGCGCGGAGCACCAGCGCCAGTGCGAACGCGGCCGCGAGCCCGATGAGTGCCAGGTTCACGAGCTCGTCGTTCGACCCGCGTGCGGCCGGGTTCATGCCGGCGCCTCGAACGGAGTGACTGTCCGCGAGCTCATGCCCAGGAGCACGAGTCCGCCGCGGGTTGCGGCGAGTAGCGCGGGTGGGAGATTGAGTGAAGCGTTGCCTTCGGCATCGGCGTGCTGGCGTACGACAACGTACGCCAGCGCCACCTCCTCACCTGGCTCGAACCCGGCGCCAGCGAGCGCCGGCGTTGACGGGGCACGCGCCGGCTCCGCTGCCGCTGCTCCCGACGATTCGGTGGGAGTCGCGACGTCGACGTACGTCGAGCCATCGGCCTCGCGTACCTCGACGCGTACGGGTGCGCCGAGCTCGGAGGTGATCTCGTCGATGACAGACCGAAGGTCACCGCGTGTTCTGCCCTGCTCTGATGCGCGCGGGACACCGTCGACATCGACTGTCATCACGCCGGCGGCATCGATGACGACGTGAACGACGCTCAGGACGACGGGGACCTTCATAGCCCCAGCACCGATCCGTCGCGGCGGGCGTTGGTGACGACCGGAGCCGTCCCGGTGCGATGGCTGAGGGCTTCGCGGTCGAGCCCAGGAGGGTTGCCGTCGCCGACCTGCTGGGTGTCGAGCTTAACGAGGATGCCGAGCGCGGTCGCGCGGACGCGTTCGGCGGTCGACTGGACGACCTCGATGGGGTTCTTGCCGGGGATACTTGCTGCCCAGGTCGACACGTACGGCACGGTGTAGGAGGAGGTGTCGAGCCCGTGCGCCGCACCGACCATGAGCGCGACGGATTCGGCTTCCACCTCGGCGATCCCACGGTGCAGGGTCGCGTCGGCGGCGGCCTCGGTCGACAAAGCGTTCTCAGGTGGCGCATGGAGAAGGACATGGCCGAGTTCGTGGGCGAGCGTCTTCACCTGGGCTGCTTCGTCCATGTCCATTCGGACCGAGACCTCGCGGGAGAGGAAGTCGGTCAGGCCGTTGGCGCCGCCGATCGCCGCCGCCGATGAGACAAGGCGGAGCTCGAAGCCGGCCCCAGTGATCTGGTCGGCGAGTCCGTCCCACAGCCCGGGCGGTGCCTGACCCTGGAGCAGTGTGGGGCGGGGGAGTTCGGGCACAGCGTCGCCGGTGGTCTGGGAGATGTCCCAGACGTAGGTCGGCTTGACGCCGATCATGCGGGTGCGGGCGTACTCGCCCGTGAGCGGCTTCTCGTTGCGGGCCAGGCGGCGCCAGGAGTTCCGGTCGTCCGGGGTGAACGAGGCGAATCGCCGGGTCACCGGGGCGAGGATGCCGTACCCGTGCTGGCCCTTCGCAACGCTCCGTCCGAGCGAGAGCCATTGGTGGAAGCCGGCGACGTACGTCGGCGTCGGCTCGGGCACCCGACCCTCGTTGTACGCCGCGAAATGCTGCGCCGCTATCAGCATGGAATTGCCAAAGCTGCGCCCTCGGAACTGTGCGGCGAAGGTCAGGGCGCGCTTCCAGTCCTCACCGGTCACGAGCGCTGCGACGGACTCCGACAGCTGCTCCTGGAGGGCTTCCAACTTGGCTTCGCGGGCCGCTCGGCCCCGAACTTGAGTGGTCATGACGCCGTGCCTCCCGTCATGCGGCCGGTGGTGTCGAAGAGCTCGAGCTCGGCGGGATGCATCTGCTGCTGGACAACGAAGGAACGGTTCTTGATCCGCCACAGGCCCTGGCCGGTGCCGAGAGTAGGAATGAGCGACTGCTCGGTGCCGGTGAGTCCGAGGGCCGTCGAGGTCGCGCCGAGCTGGTCCGCTTCCTGGCGGTAGACGATCCGGGTCTCGGCGTTGGCCAGCAGAGATGAGGCAAGGGCTCGCATGGCGGAGCCGGAGTCGCCGACGTTGTCGAGGTCGGTCAGCTTGTGGAAGATCAACATGTTCGCGATGCCGTAGTGCCGCGCAAGACGCCAATGGGCATCCATCCGCCGAAGCAGCGCGGGATGGGACATGAGTCGCCAGGCCTCGTCGTACACGACCCAGCGCTGGCCACCGTTCGGGTCCAGGAGGGCGGATTCCATCCACGCCGAGGCGCAGGTCATCAGCACCGAGATAAGGGTGGCGTTCTCGGTGACTCTGGACAGGTCGAGAGAGATCATCGGGAGGCTCGGGTCGAATGTCACCGTCGAGGGCCCGTCGAAGAGGCCGGCGAGGTCGCCGGCTACGAGGCGCCGCAGGGCGTGGCCGACAACGCGCCCGTCCTCGGTGAGCCGTTGGTCGGGGTCATCGGCAGGGTCGGGGGTGAGAAGCCGGTCGACGACCATCGGGAGGACGGGTACGTCGGCACCTCGCACGGTGCGGTCGATGGCGATGTCGACCGCAGTGTGTTCGAGTGGGGTGAGGCGTCGTTCGAGCACCGTCTCTGCGAGCGCGCCGACCAGGTCACGGCGGCGAGATGCGAGCTGGCTGGCCCACTGGGCATCGTCGTAACCGGACGGGCGGTGTCCCTCGTCGAGCGGGTTGAGTCGGTTGGGCATGCCGTGGCCCAGCGCAATGGCGCGTCCGCCAACCGCCTCGGCCACGGCGGTGTGCTCGCCCTTGGGGTCGCCGGGGACGTAGACGCGGCGGCCGAAGGGAATTGACCTTGTGTAGAGGCTCTTGGCGAGACAGGACTTGCCGGAGCCGACGATCCCGGCGAGGACGAGGTTCGGTGCGGTGATGAGGCCGCGCGCGTAGAGGATCCACGGGTCGTAGACGAAGGAGCTGCCGGAGTAGAGGTCCTGGCCGACGAAGACGCCTTCGCTGCCGAGGCCGCCTTCCGCGAGGAACGGATAGGCGCCGGCAAGGGTGGCGGAGGTGTCCTGGTGCCGCGGGAGCCTGAACATGCCGGGCGTGCGGAGCGCAGCCGGCCCAGGCTCGCCGGCCCGCGGGAGCGTGACGGTCGACCGCTTCTCCGCGTTGAGGACGTCCGCCTTTCGCTTCGCCTCGGTACGTCGAGCCTCGCGGTCCTCCGACATCCGGGCGCGCGCGGCGGCCTTGCGCAGCTTCCGGTCCCCGCGGCGCTCGCGTCTGGGGGAGACGAGCACCGCCGAATGGAGGCGGCCTTCCTGCCAGCCGGTCACAGCGACAGCCCGCGATCAGGTGTCGGACGCGGGATGGGGGCGAGGGATGGGTAGTCCGCGATGTCGTAGGCGATGGTCGCCTCGATCTCGTGAGCCCTGTCGACGCACTCAGCGACCTGATGGATCATCTCGGCCGCTCGATGAAGCTCCCACGAGACCTTGTACGACGCAGCGCGGCCCGCGGTCGGATCGCCGTTCATCCACGCTTGCTTGCGGGTCGGTCCATCGTGGAACTCGCCCAACTGATGCAGCGACTGGCTCAGTGACGCGAGCGCCGAGCTGACGGCGCCCAAGACCGGGTAGACCGAGGTGGGGTCATCGATCGAGCGCGTTGCATGCGCGAGGCCGCGCACCGCCTCGCGAAGTTCGTCCGCATCCGCGATGGGGTCGTTGAAGGTCGGCATGGGGTCCTCCTCGATCACTGGGGTGCTCATCGGGAAGGTGCGCGTGAGACCCCGTCGTGTCGACGGAACGCGACGCGGCGACCGACCTACGCTTGTGACACGGCCGATCTGACGGAGCCGTGTCCGAACTGCAGCACGCTGATGCGGTGGGAGACGTCCCACGAACGTTGTGACGGTTGCGGCTACATCCGCCCGTGCTGCGAGGGCGCCCCCTGCAACTGAGGCCGTGACGCGCGGCTCCCGACACGGAGCAGCCAAATAGAAGATCCCGCAGGAGTCTCGGGTCTCCTGCGGGATCTAGCGAAGAGCGTGCCCGACGGGCGGTGCGGGTGTCCGCGTTTTGCTGAACTTGGCGCCGTCGAAGCGCACATCGGCGAACTGCTCGAACTGTCGGTGGTCCGCGATATCAAATGGGGCATGCGCTTCACACTGGACGGTGAGCAGTTCGAGCTGACCCCCGAGCTCGTCCGTTCTCGCCTCGAAGGACACACACCTGAGGACGTCCGGGAGTACTGGGTCGAGATCGATGGGATGCGTTGGCCGGTCAAGCAGGTCATTTCGCTCGCCACCGGCGCGGGGCGCCACCGCTTTCAGTCGCAGGCTTCGCGTCGCTGGTTGCGCAACCTCGGATTCGCCATCGGCACCGGAAGCAGCCATGAGCGGCTGTCGCCACCACGGACGCGGCCAGCGCGTCAGCCGGTGGGCGCCGAAGGGCAGGCGCCCGTGCCGCCGTCTCCAGACATCGTGCTGGTTGGCTGCGTGAAGACGAAGCTCGCGCAGGGCGCTGCGGCTAAGGACCTCTACGTGTCCGACTACTTCACCAAGATGCGCGGCTATGCCGAGGCGAGCGGGCGCCCGTGGTTCATCTTGTCGGCTGAGCATGGGCTCGTCGGTCCGGAAGACTGGCTTGAGCCGTACGAGCGATATCTCCCCGACACCTCGCGGGACTACCGGCTCGCCTGGGGCGAAAAGGTAGCTGAGCAGTTGGAGTCCGCAGGAGGCCCGTTGTCCGGCCTCGTGCTCGACGTCCATGCCGGCGCGGCGTACGTCGAATCCGTTGAACGAGCACTCGACCGCCGCGGTGCCCAAGTGATCGACCAGCTCAAGGGCCTCTCCTTTGGGCGTCGGCTGTCGTGGTACCTCGATCACGCTGTCCGAAGCGGCCCGACCGGGCCGGATGCCCTCGCGGAACTGCAGGACCGTCAGTCGGCGCGAACGCTCGACGACGTGATGGCAAGCCAAGGCGTAGGTCTGCGCGCTCCCGGCTTGTACAGCTGGTGGGTCGATGAAGCTGGGGCCGCCGACCTGGCTCGCGGGCTCGCCCACCCAGTCGAGCCCGGTCTCATCTACGCCGGTCTCGCCGGGGCGACACGGAGTGGAGGATCAATCTCCTCCAACACGCTTTGGGGCCGCATAGCCACAATGCATCTGGGCAAGAAGCACGAGTTCTCAACCCTTCGCCGCAGTCTCGGCTCGGTACTGGCCGAGGCATCCCGTCAGGACGTCATCGACGAGGGACAACTGACGGCATGGATGCACGCCCACCTACGTGTCGTACTCGTGCCTGTCACCGACGTCGACACCCTCGACCAGCTCGAGACCGCGGTACTCACCGAGTTGGATCCGCCTCTCAATCTGGCAAAGGTCCCCAAGACACCGCTTCGCCTGGAACTGTCGAGGCTTCGGAAGAAGTACACGGGCGCCTGATCGATCGACCGTCACAGGCCACGGCTCAGGGGGAGCGCAGCGCTTGCGAAGCCCTGCGCTTGCTGGCCCCACAGCCTCCTCGTCTCGCACGACGCTTGAATGGCTGCCTGCTCGACCGCCGCGACAGCGCGCTCAAGTTCGTCGGGGTCACTTGCGCTGACGGCGACGAACCCCGTCGCTCGAAGCACGCCGTGCCCGGCGGTCAGGTCGGCCTCCTGCTGAAGGACGTCCTGATACTCCGCGGTCTGCTGGGCGTCCTCGATCTGGCCGATCTTGTGCCGCTGGGCGGCGTCCGAGATGTACTCGGTCTTCTTCTTGCGGATGTCGCGGGCAGCGCGGTCGGTACGCATCGGTGTGTAGAGCAGAGTGAAGGTTCGCCGAATCCCCGAAGACAGCAGCAGAGGCGCGAGGAAGCCGGGGTACACGAGTGATCGCGGCCACTCGCTGATCCAGAGGACGCAGTGGTGCGCGGAGTCACTGCGCAGCGATCCCCACGATTCGGTGACCGCGACGGGCCCCGCGGTGGCGAGATCCCGGCCGATGTCGCCTTGGCGCTCGAGCGCACCCGCGACTGCGGGGTCGTAGGCCGACCGCAGGATCAGCGCTAGGTCGCCGGGCGTGAGCCACTCGCCGGGGGAGAGGTCGGCGGACCGGAGGGCTGCGAGCATGGTCGCCATCTCTTGCCGGAGCACGGCGCCCGCCCCTCTCTTGCCTCCGCCGGCAGCTCGGATCGCTCGCCCAGCAACTTTCATGTCCAGTGAGATGGAAACGGTTGACGCATGGCGCTCACCCGCCGGGCCTGCGCGGTCGACGAGTTCGCCGTAGGTCGTCGAGGCCCAGGAGCCTGACCTGTCGCCGTGTTGCTCCCACCAGTCCGCCAGGCCCTTCCCGGAATCGGGCAGCGTCCGCTCCATCACCTGGACGGAGGCCATTCGCCCAGAGCGGCATGCCGTCGCGAGGACACGGCCCCACGAGACAACCCGACGCTCCTGCTCAGCTGGGTCGAGCAGCACGAACGCGGGGTGGGAGACGCCGATGATTGCGGTCAGCGTCGCAGCGTGCGGGTCGTGGACCATGACGGCGTCGGTGTCGGGGTCGACCCATTGCCGCAGCCGAGCCGCATCGCCGGGCAGCGCCAGCGTGCCGGCCGGCCGCGGCTTCACAATTCGCCGGCGATACAGCAGTTGCCCGCCAGCGGATCGCCACAGCCACCGACCGCCTATTGGCGCCCACTCAATCAGCTTGCGTCCGCCGACGCCGACGAAGGCCAGCCCGACAAGGAGCAGGATGATCGGAAAGGTCATCGCCACGGCACCGACGTACAGACCGATGATCAAGATGCCCGACGCCAGGCTCGCCATCGCGAGTTGGGGGCCGGAAAGTCCGAGCATTACGCCCCGCTGGGTCAGGCGCGAGAACTTGATAGGGGTCAGCTCCGGTTCGCCGGTCGTCGTGGCCACCGCCGATCACTTCTTCCCGGCGGTGTCGACCAGCGTCGAGTCCGCGACCGGCGGTGGGACGGCCGAAGGAGCGGCAGACTCATGCGCCTCTGCCTGTCCTGTCGCCTGGGCGGCGACGAAGTTGCCGAGCCGGGGTCCGGCCGCTGCCGCCTCCTTCGCGACCACGCCGGCAGCGACTGCGCCGCCCGCCGCCGAGGCTCCTCCAGCGGAACCGCCGGACCCGGCGCCTCCGCCGCCAGCTCCGCTCGACGCTCCGCCGGTGGACGGTCCCGCCGCTGCGGGCGAGCCGCCGGACGTCGTACCGCCGCTCCCACCGCCAACGTCGCTCAGGACCTTGGCCGGCTCGCTCCCAGTGCGGCGCGAGAGCGGGATCGGCATCGGCCGGTTGAGGGAGGCCTTGGCCTCCTGCTCGGCCGACATCGCGTGGTACATGTCGAAGCCCATGAAGGCGATCGCCTTGTAGGTCAGGTACGGCGCGAACCCGGCCATGAGCATGAGTACGACGCCGGCCATCGGCTGGCTGACGGACTCCAGGTCGGCGTCGATGGGGGCGGACACCTGGGCGGTGGCGAGCAGGAAGATCACGACCAGGACGACCTTGGACAGGATCATCGCGATCACGAGGGTCGCCCAGCGGCTCACCCACGTCCGGGTGTGGTCCCAACTGGCGCCTGCGAGCGCGATCGGCGCGAACACGATCGCGATCAGGAGCAGTGCCTTACGTATCAGCAGGCTGATCCAGACGACCATCGCGCCGATGATGGCGAGGCTGGCCAGGAAGATTGTCAGGATCGCGCCCGCGCCGGGAGCGCTCAGGTTGATGGCGCCAAGGCCGGCTGCGAGTACGGCGACCTTGTCGCCCATCTCGTTCATGTTGGTGCCGGCGGCGTTGACGATGCCGATGCAGAGCTGGTCGGTGATCTCGAGCGCGGTCGCCAAGAGCGCGAGGGCGACGAAAGATCCGAGGATTGACTTGGCGAGCCCCAGCGCGGCCCTGGATAGCGCCGCGGGCTCGCGGCGGATCATGCCGCCGATGACCTGGAGCATGAAGAAGCCGAGCATCACGAAGACGCCGACGCCGAACATGATGTTGTAGACCCTCGTGTACTCCCCGCTGGTCACGTCGACGAAGGTCGTGGTGTCGATGACCTTCCAGACGGAGGTGAACATCCACTCCGCCGCGCCGCCCATGCCCTGAGCGAGCCAGTCGAACGGCGCGGTCACGACGGCCCCCGCGGCGTCGCCCGCAGCGTTGCAGACCTCGTGGATCACCGGTACATCGCAGACACCCATGACGGACCCGCCTCAGACCTGCTGGCCGACGTCCCAGAAGAAGTTCACCAGCGTCACCGAGGCGCCGCAGACAATGGCAGCGCCGAGGGCGACGAGTACGCCGAGCTTGCCCCGGCCCGCGAGGTGCGGATTCGACGAGTTCGCTCCGAGCGCCCAGACGATGGCCGAGATGATCAGGGCCAGTACGGCGAGCACCAGGCCAACCGTCATCGAGGCGCCGACGATCTTCTTGAGCTGACCGATGCCGGGCAGGCCGTTGGAGTTGGGATCTATCTCGATGTCGAGGGGAAGCAGCAGCACAGCTGTGAGAAGGTCCATCGGAGGCTCCTGACGTCGGACGGGCGGACGCCTTAGAGGTGCGGGCCGATGTCCAGGAGCCAGTTAGCCCACGTCAGGGCGGCGCCCGTGAGCGCCGCTCCGCCGATCGCGACGAAGCAGCCGAGCTTCGCCTTCTGAGCGGTGTGCCAACTGCCCGAGCCCGACGCGACCGCCCAGGTCGTGGCCGAGACGACGAGCATGAGCACGGCGACGATCAGGCTGTAGGTCAGAAGCGCGCCGACGATCAGGCGAAGCTCACCTGAGCCGCCGACGGCGCCGAAGTCCGGGCCGACATTGGCGTGGGGGCTGTACAGAGGGGCCATGACTCTTAGGTACTCGTGCTACGCCCCCTGGCAGCGGCAGATCCGAGCGTTTGAAGACGTCAAGAAAGTCACGAGATGAGCCCTCAAGCGGCCATCGCGGCGCCGAGCGTCTCGACTACGACGGCGCAAACGCTTCCGTGACCCGACCGAACGCATCGTCGTGCGCAGCACCCTCGTGTCCACGGCGTGGGTCGTGGCTTTCGACAGAGTCGGCCAATGCGCCCAAGGGCCTCGCCACGAGGACCGGCTGGCGAAAGGCCTACGACAACCGCGACTACACAGACGCCACGGCGATCAGGCACAGCACGGCGAGCGCGGTGCACGCGCGGTTGGACCACGACCGCTTCACCTGGCACGCCGACGTGCATTTAGGACGCAGAGACACGTCCGCCGAGACGTGCTTCGTTCAATCCGAAACGTCGGAGGACCTAAGTACGCTGCGAAGACTCCCCACGTGCGCTGAACGGAAACGCGATGACACCTCAGGCAGAAGGTAGTGGCGACGACGAGGTCGAGGCCATCGAACCTTTGATTCCCGCGGGAGAACCGGACGCCGCCGCCGTCGCGCCCGAGCCCGGAGACACGGATTGCGGGGCGCCCGCCGTCCCCGGTCTCCAAGACGCCGGCGGACCGGACATCGCGATCGACGAGGTCGACGGAAACGAGCTCTGGTGGCGCCAAAGGGGACCGGGAGCCCACCGCGCCAGACCAGAAAAGGCCGACCTTGCCCACGAAGCACTCGCGGGCTCATTCGTCTTCGCTGCCGAGTCCGAGACGGCAAAGGGTCTGCGGACACCGCAGCTCGGAGCGCTCCACGCGATCCTTGCCTACCGCTCCACCGAAGACCCTGAGCCCATCACCGTCGTCATGCCGACCGGTACCGGCAAGACCGAGACCATGCTCGCCACTTACGCCCATTCGCCAGCCCGCACACTCGTCATCGTCCCGACCGACGCGCTCCGTACGCAAACAGCGAAGAAGTTCGCAACGCTCGGAATCCTCCCCGAGGTTGGGGCACTCGTCGGCGACTTCCTGTGTCCTGTCGTGCTGGTCCTCAAGAGCGCGCCGGCGACGACTGACGCGGCACGAAAGCTCCTCGCCGGCGTCGGGGTGGTGATCGCCACTGCGCAGGTCCTGGCCACCTGCACAGCGTCTGTCCGCAAGGTGATCACCGACGCCGGCGACCGGCTGTTCGTCGATGAGGCGCACCACGGAGCGGCGCCCACCTGGCGAAACGTCGTGGAGGCCTTCGCGGGCAAGGAAGTTGTCCAGTTCACAGCCACCCCATATCGCGAGGACGGGCGGCACATGGGCGGCCGGATTGCTTACGCCTACCCGCTCCGCCTCGCCCAGCAGCACCAGTACTTCGCGCCCATCCAGTACCACTCAGTCGTCGACTTCGTGGACCCAGACCGAGCCGTCGCGACCGCAGCCATCAAACAGTTGCGGGCAGACCTCGCCGCTGGCCGCGACCACCTCATGATGGCCCGGGTTAGGAGTGTCGAACGGGCCAAGGAAGTCATCAAGATCTACGAAGAGCAGGCACCAGACCTCAATCCGGTTCGCATCGACACGGGGTTAGTTCCGTCTTCGCGTCAGAAGCGACGTGACGCGCTGTTCAGCCGGGACAGCAAGATCGTCGTATGCGTCAACATGCTCGGTGAAGGCTTCGACCTGCCCGCGCTCAAGGTCGCGGCGGTCCACGACCCCCAGAAGAGCCTTGCGGTGACGCTGCAGTTCATCGGCCGGTTCACCCGGACGGGAAACGAGACACTCGGCGACGCATCGGCCTTCGTGCCGCTGCAGGTAGCCGGCATCGACGAGCGGCTGCGCAAGCTGTACGGGGAGGACGCGGACTGGAACCAGGTCATCCGTGACCTGACCGAGCACGGGGTTTCCCGGGAGAAGGCACGCACCGACTTCGAGAAGGCCTTTGGATCCCTGCCTTCAGAAGTAGCTATGCGCAGCGTGCACCCCAAGATGAGCACCGTCACCTACCAGGCGAACGGGAACCTTGGCTGGACGCCCGAGAAGATCTACGACCTGTTCGAGGACCGGCTTCTCACCACGCGCATCGGCATCAACAACAAGGACAGGGTGGCCTGGTGGGTCTCCCGAGAAGCCGTCCCGGTGCGCTGGGGGGACTTCTCCAGCTTCAACGAGCTCAAGCACGACCTCTACGTCGTGCACGTCGACGAAGACAATGGCTTCGTCTACGTCAACAGCACCAACAACGCATCCCTGCACGAGGACATCGCCAAGGCCGTCGGCGGCAAGAGCGTCACGTTGGTCAAGGACGACACCTTGTATCGCATTCTCGCCAAGGTGCATCGGCGCGTCCCAACCAACGTCGGGTTGCTCGACTCAGTCAACCGCAACCGGCGCTTCTCAATGCACGTCGGCCAAGACGTCCTGACAGCCTGGAAAGGCGAAGGCGCGACCAAGATGAAGACCAACATCTTTGCGCACGGATTCACCGACGGCCGCCCGGTGAGCTTCGGTGCGTCACGCAAAGGACGGGTTTGGAGCCATGAACAGGCACGTGACATCCATGACTGGGTCGAGTGGGTACGCGAAGTAGGTCCGGCAGTGACCGACCTGAGCGTCTCACTGGAGTCCGTGATGGCCGGGTTCCTACTCCCGCAACCTGCAACAGATCGCCCCAACGCGGTACCGCTCTCCATCGAATGGCCGTACCAAGTCATCGCGGCCATGAGCGAGGCGCGCAAGGTGAGCCATCAAGGCCAGAGCTTCGCGCTGCTGGAGACCGAACTCCAGTTGTCCGACCACAGCTCCTCGGGTCCGCTTCAATTCAAAGTCGTGTGCCCGGCCTGGTCGCTCGAGTACGAGTTCCGTTTCCATCCCGAGGAGCCACCGACCATCGTTCCGGTCGGCGATGACGGTCAGATCCTCATGAACTCCGACGCGGTCAGCCTCGCCGCTTTCATGACGGCGAACGGTCTCCTGGTCACCTTCGAGGACGAGCTCGTCCTCGTCGAACAAGGTTTCCTGCTGAAGCCTGACCGGGCGAAGCTCCTGTACGCACACGACGACATCGAGCCCGTCGACTGGCAAGGCATCGACCTCAAGAGGGAATCGCAGGGGCAAGAACGCGACCCAGCGACCATTCAGTTCCGCACGATCGAATTGCTCGAAAAGGAAGCCGCGTGGGACCTCATCATCGACGACGACGGTAACGGCGAGCTCGCCGACGTGGTCTGCATCCGCCGCAGCGACGACAAGCTCCACGTGGCCTTCGCGCACTGCAAGTACTCCTCGGAGGAGAAGCCGGGCGGACGAATCGACGACCTGTATGACGTCTGCGGACAAGCGATGAAGATGAACCGTGCGAAGTCGATCCCCGAACAGCTGGTCAAGCGACTGCTGCGACGAGAACGCGCTCGGCAGGCCGACGGCAAGAATGGCATCGTCAAGGGCGACCTTGCGACAGTGGCGACTCTCGTGAACGAAGCGCGATACCGCGACCTGAGCGTCACAGTCCTCGTTGTCCAGCCCGGATTGTCGAAGGCCAAGGTCAGCGACGACATGCTGGCCCTGCTAGGCGCCACTGAACGTTTCCTAGGCGACACGCTTCAGAGCTCGCTCCGGGTCTGGGCCAGTGCCTAATTGGTCTCTTGCCGACGTCTGAGGTGAAACTCGCTGCTGCGTGGTCCGATATGCACCGTGGGCAACCCGGATCTCGGCATTATGCCGGTCGCGTCATCCGAGCCGGCGGACCGTCATGACCTCGCCTGAGAACTCGCCGATCGTCCCGTAGCGGACAACGTCACCAGTCCGCGGCGCGTGGAGGATTCGATCGCCGCCGACGTAGATCGCGACGTGATGCGGCCCGCCGGCTCCTGGGTAACTGAAGAAGATCAAGTCGCCAGGCATCTTCGAGCCGAAGGGGATACCTGTGCCGGCGTGGATCTGGTCGCCGGAGTAGTGGGGGAGTCGGAAGCGTCCGCCGGAGGCTTGGTACGCGGCGTACAGGACGAGGCCGGAGCAGTCGAAGCCGCCGCCGGTGGGCCCCTCGAAGCTGCCGCCGCCCCAGACGTAGGGCTTGCCGAGCTGCGATGCGGCGGCCTTGATGAAGTCGCCAGCGAACCCCGGGGGCAGGTTCATCGGCACCTTGCCCTCCGGCTGCGCACACGCGAGCTCGCTCGAGAGCGATACGCCGCTTAGCGTCGCGAGGACCTTCTCTGCGATCGGCTGGTTGACGGCGTACCGGTCGGGATAGGCCGAAACCTGCACGGCTTGGGCCGCGGCGTCGGGATCCATCGATGCCCATCCGTCGATGTCGAGCAGGCCGCGCGGCGAGCCGTGGTTCGGGCCGCTGGGTCCACCGTAGAAGGCTCGGGATGACCAGACCGGGTCCATCAGGTTCTCGACGCTGCCCCATCCAGCGGCGGGGCGTTGCTGGAAGAGGCCGACCGAGTCGTGGTCGCTGCCGTCGCCGTCGTTCGGGAGGTTGCCTGACTCCGGGTAGGCACCGGTGTTGGAAAGCACGCGCAGAGTCGACTCGGTCAGCGCGGTCATGATCGCGATCATCTGGCCGCGGGCGGGGATGTTCTCGCTCTTGCCGGTGGCGATGATGCTGGCGGCGCGGGTGAGCTGCCGGTGATTGAGTGTGACGGTCTCGCCGTTGGTGTTGGTGGCGCTGAGGCTCTCGGGGACCGGGCCGTTGATGCCGAGGCTCTCGGTCGCCTCGCCGTCCCACATGCAGCTGCCGGAACCTGCGGCGGCCGGGCTGATCAGCGTCGCTACGCCGAGGACAGCCGCACCGGGTGCGAGGAGGATCGCGGTGGCCGCCCCGACGGCGAGCATCTTGACGCCCATGGCCGCGTCACCTGAGCGGCTTGTCGAGCTGTGACAGCCGCAGGACGTGGCAGCGGTCGAATGACGGCTCGCAGGCGACGAAGACGGTGAAGGAGACCGGGTACGACGACTCGGCGGTCTCGCCGTTCCACACGCCAGTCCGGTGTCGGGTGCCGGTGACGGTCACGGCCGTCGTGCCCGGACGCAGATGGCCGTGGGCCTGGTCGACGGCGGCCGTCCAGGTCTCGGGAACGTAGGCGTCCTCGATCGCGATGGTCTGTCGCACTTCCATGGCTCCGAGGTCGAGCCACTGCTCGACGGTCGGGAGGTAGGTCGCGACGTCGGAGATCAGGCCGGGCGTCTCCTCGCCGGAGGGATCCGCGTCGGCCAGCACCGCGGCGGTGTAGTCGGTCGGCAGGAAGCCGAGGCTGGTGTCCCAGTCGAACAGGGCGGTCGCGACCGCTCGGGCGTAGGTGACCGGATCGTTGGTGTGGCGGAGGGCACGGTCCTCGAGCGTGACTACAGGTGCCGCCGCTTCCGGGATCGTTTCGGCCGCTCCGCCCGATTGAGGCGCCGGTGTCGGCGCCGCGGAGTCCGGGCCACGGACGAGTCCGTAGATGCCGACGGCAAAGGTCGCGACGGCGAGGACACCGCCGAGGATGACGGCGATCTGGCGCCGGGTGAGGTTGCGCATCGAGGCTCCGAGGTCGAGGTGGCGGACACTCGGGAGGTACGCCGATCAGGCCGATGCGGCCGCCGTACGTGCTTCGCGGAGCTGGTCACGCAGCTCGGTTGTCTCGGCGACGACCCGCTCGAAGCGCGCCCACTCCTCGTCCTTGAGTGCACCTGCGAGCTCGCTGACGTCGTACAACTCGGTCCATCCGTCGAGCTCGGACCACATCAGCACGAAAGACCGGGGGCTGTGGTGCTTCGGTGCTCGCTTGGCCTTGCTCCGCAGAGCGCGGAGGCGCTTGGCGTTCTCCTCCTCCTGGACGCGCTTCAGCGCCTCGGCAGCGAGCCGGGCGACCTCGTCCTGCTCATCCTGGGATGGGGGAGGCGGGCTGCTGACCAGTTTGACGGCGGCCTTCACTCGCTTGTACGCCGGAGAGACCGGCGCGCCGCCTTCGATCTCACTGAGCATGTTGGAGGCGAACTCGCGCACCGACTCGCTCAGTGTCTCGTCCTCAGTGACCGACTCGATCCAGTTGATCTGCTCCAGTCGGTGGTAAGAGTTCCCGCCGGTCGCCAGTTGCGCAGCGCGTGCCCGAGAGTCTCCGCACGGCCCCGGCGATTCGCCGGAGCCGGAGGCTTCGCCATCGCGCCCGGCCCCGCCGAACTGCGTGGCGGCCATGCGGCGCTGCGCATCCTCCTGCTCGAGCATCTTGATCTCGGCGTACAGCCGGGCGGTCTCCACCGGCGAGAGTGGCTTGCGCTGCTCGTTCTCGTCCTGCTGGGCGAGCAGATGCGACAGTTGATCGGAGATGCCAGAGCGGACCCACACGTTCAAGGTGCGCCGCCCGAGCCGACGCAGCGCTTCGAGCCGGCGCCAACCGCAGATCAAGACGCCGTCGGGCGTGATGGTGACGGGCTGGAGCAGGCCGACCTCCTCGATCGACTTCATCATCGCGTTCAGGTCGCCAGGGTCCTTGCGGTGGCGTACGCCGACCGTGATCGAATCGATCCGCCGCTCGAGCTCGACGTGGCCCTTGTCAGACATCGATCCTCCTCGCGACTTTCGGCGCCGAGTCTCGGATCTCCACGACGAGCCCGTCGTCGGCAAGCAGGTCGACGACCTTCCAGTCGCAGACGAGCATGGCGAGTACGCCGACGCCGGCTCGGGTCGCGGCGGCAGCCTTGTCGGGGTTGCCGAGCACGATCCGAAGCACCGTGGCCCAGGAGTCGCGGTCCAGGTCGAGCGCCACGCGACCGGCCAGGTCACGCCGGAGGTAGGCGTGAGCGACGTGGCGGTCGCCGGCCTCCATCAGCCGCGTGGCGATGTAGTCGAGGGTGCAGGTCGCGCTGCTGCTCGGCCAGCCGAGGGCGACGAACATGCTGATCACCAGATTCAGCGCCTCGAACGCTGTCGTCGGCGCCGTCTGCCCGGGCTTCACCCGCGGCGCAGGCGGGACGGGGTCCACCGTCGACGGGCCTCGACCCTCAGCCAGGAGTTCGAGGAAGCCTGTCTCGTCCTCGCCGAAGCGACGAGCGTCGTGGTGTCGCATGACCTCGCGGCGGCGCGCCTGAGCGGTTGAGCAGAGCAGTCCGGCAGCGCGCTCCTCGGCGATGAGGCTGACCTGGACGGCACGAGTGATGACCGCCCACGGGTCGTCCGCGCACCTCACCGCGCGTGTGCGCATGGCCTCGAACGCGGCGTACGCCGAGTCCTCCGGTTCGCAGTTGTGAGTGCGGGCGAGTGATCGGTACTTGCGGATCGTGAACTGCATCAACCGCTCCGCTTCAGGGTCGTGGCGCCATGCCCAGTAGCCGACGCTGTCTCGGTCGTGGAGGCGTTGGAGGAGTGCGCGCAGTCCTTCGGGGGTGGCGAACGAGGTGCTCACAGTCCCAGTCCTTCCTGGCTGACGTGCGGCGTCGTCGACCGCTCCGGTCCGGGGTGGCGAAGCGTTCGGGTCGTCGTAGCCGGCGTACGGCGTGCTCGTCGTACGAGCTCGGCTTGGAGGTCGATCCCGCGGCCGACCATCGGGCCGAGGTACGAACCCAGCTCGGTGGGGCGGACCCACGCGACTCGCTTCTGCGTCTGCGCCTGTGACGGCTGGGTCGGCTGGAGTGAGGGGTCGCGATGCCGTGCGAGCTCGTCGCTGCCGGACGCGCCGCCCTCCGGGACGGCGGGCTGCTCCGGCGGGCGGTAGCTGTGGCGGCGGTACTCGGCGTGCGTGTTCACAGGTGGATCCCTTCACTCGCTGGGGTAGGGCCCGGGCGGCTCCCGGGGCCCAGCCGAGAGGCGATGCGGAACGCGGAGTTGACGGTGGTCTCGATCTCGCGGTCCGGGAGCCCGGCGTACTGCGCGGCCGGCATGAGCCAACTCATGGCGTCGGCCTGGCTGAGCCCGTTCTCGGCCATTCGGCACGACGCCCAGAACAGGGCGTGGTTGCGGCCGCCCTCCGGGGTCAGTGCGACGGTTCTGGCCAGGGCCTCGGGTCGGCACCCGGTCGCGGACATGCCGGCGGGCGGCCGCTGCGGCGCTGGTCGGGGTGGCTCCAGGAATCGACGGAGCTCGACCGCATCGAGGAGCTTCGGGGCATGAGTGGCGACCGCGATGACCTCGTACGACCGCGTTGCTCCATCGACCGCGATCCGCGAGGGGGGAGCGATGACGTAGCCGCCGTCGCCGCGGAAGTCGACGTGCGCGGCGGGCACCTGCCAGCTTCGCTGCTCCTGGCCGCGGACGTTCGGGTAGTAGGCGTGGAGACCGCCCGACGGCGTACGCACGAGCCATGCCCACGCGTCGCCGAAGCCTTCGCTGCGTGCTCGCTCGAAGGCCGGGAAGCCGTTGGCCGAGGAGTGGACGTCGACGTCGACGACGAGCACTCCGGTGGACCCCCCGGTGGGGAGTCCGATGTTCGCGTCCGGCGTCCGCTGCCACCAACCATGGACAACACGGGCGACAGAGGTCGCGTCGTGGAAACCGTTCGGCGTCAACGGCTGCTTCCCGCCGGGCGCGCATGGGAACACCGGGATGCCGAGATTGGCGTAGCGAAGAGCCGCGGCCGCGAGCGTGGGTTCCTGGGCCACTCGCTGCATCGTCGAGACCGACCACGTCGGGATTGGGTTGGTGGGGTCGAACATGCCCTCGACGATGCGCCGTCAGGTATCCACCATTTCGGGATACCTGGCCGGAACCGAGAGGGGGATACCTGCGTTTGCGCAGGTCAGGAGGTATCCCTAAGTCGTTGCGACCAACCCGTCACACAGGCCCCACGGTCACTCGTGGGCGACTCACGCGGGCACCGTGGCCCTCTGGAACTGACCGCATCCTGACAGCATGGCGCTATGCCGACACGCCCCTGGCCACCCACCGAACCGTTCGACGGCCGGAAGCGGTGGCATCCCGTCCTGCCGAGCGCGGCAGCGAAGGGATTCCCCGCCGCGATGGGGATCGGCGGGCTTGGACAACCCGACGTCATGGCAGCAATGTGGTGCCGCACCACCCTTGACGACGCCCACGCCTACTACCAGTCGGCCCGCCACGCCGCATGGGCGAACTGGGCCATCGAGCGCATGGAGGACTGGTCCCCCACTGAGGACGACTTCCAGCGCGCGGTCCAGGCCATGTGGATCGCGGGCTGCCAACTCCTCATCAGCGCCCACCTCGCTCAGCAGTGGGTCCGACGAGCGGATCCCGCCGTTGACGAAGTCGCCGGGCTACGACGTGCCCGCAACAGTGTCGAGCACCTTGTCGAAGCGGACTTCGACAACACCCACATCATCGCCAGCACCGCCGTAGACGAAAACGGCAAGGAGAAGGCATGGGACATCAAGAAGCTCCCTGAAGGCCACTTGATCATGGGCCTTGGGAGGCGTCCACTCACCTCAGTCTTCGACGCCGTCAGCCTCGACGACATCGTCGCGTTCGCGTCGCAGCACGCCCATCGCGACGCTGATGTCGACCTCGCAGACTCGACGTATATGCTTCGCCCGGCCGACTAGCGACTCAAGGGCCACTTACAGCTACGGGTGCTCGGTTCGGGCTGACGTGACGCTCGGCTTTCAGCCTCGCCCTTAGCCCGTGCGCCGCCGGCCGCTGGCGGGAGCGCGCGTGCCCTCCACGACCTCCACGGTCCGAGGAGGCAGCTGGACCGGGCCGTAGTCGTCATCACTGCGATTTGAGATGCCGTCCCGCATCCGCGCGTCGGCTCCTTCCGGGTCTCCCATCGCTCGGTCGACGGCGACGCGGTCGAGGTTCGCGACCTCGTCGTAGGGGGAGGCGGCGAGTGCGACGTTCGACGCGAAGTCGGCCAACCCGAGGTCGCCGGTGGCCAGAGCATGGGTGGTGACGATGTGACCGACGTCGATGATCGCGGCCGTCATGATGTGGTCGACCCGGTCGCCTTCGAGCAGCCATCCCCAGCCCTCCTTGCGCAGGTCGGTGAACGGTTCGCCGGTGACGAGGTGCAACGCGGAGACGAGATCGGCCATCCCCTCGGCGCCGCGGCTCTGGCCGCGAGCCCGCAGGCGCCGGAACAGGTCCAGATCGCAGAGGACGCCGTCGAGGGCATAGGTCGCCGGGATGCCGTCCTGGTGGGTCTGCTGCGCCCGCGGGAGGTACGGCTTGCCCGCCCGGCTCTGACCGAGCCACTTCCGGATGATGCTCAGGTCGGAGCGCGCCTTCTGCGGACGGATGCAGAGGTCCTCGGCGAGCTTCTCGGCGGTGACTCCGTTCGGGTGGAGTGTGAGGTAGGCGAGGAACTCGACGTAGTAGGGCCGTCGGTGGGCGGTCGCTTTCGCGTCGCCGAGAGTCCTGACCGTGACCGGACCTAGCAAGGTGACCTTCGGTGCGACGGGAACCGGGGAATCCCATCGGGCGAGGTCCTCGTCCAGGTCCGGGTCGGCGGCATTCACGGCTGACGCGGCTGCCGGGGTTGCGTTGGGGGCGAGAGTCTCGACGTCATCGACGGTCGTGGCGGCACGGTCGGCGTACACGTGGGCATCGAACGGCAGGAGCGATGAGGTGCCCGCCGGCTCCTCCGTCGGCCTCGGTTCGGTCAGCTCGTCGACGAGCGCACCAGCGCAATCCGCCACTGTCCCTTCGCCGACGGAACGAGGAACGGGCAGCACCTGGGCTTCGGTCGTGAGGTCGATGAGCGCAGCGCACGCCTGTGCCTCGGCGGCCGTGAGTCCCGAGGCAGTGAGGTCGAGGTTGAGGGAGGGGATCCGCAGACGGCCTTCGGCGCTCAGGTGGAAGTCGACGTACGCCGGGGACGGTTCTCCTCCAAGAGTCACCAGAGCCACGCCGGCGCGTCCCGGGAAGCCGGCGAGAGCGCGAGCCAGACGCACCAGATCCGGACCGCTGTCGCCGCCCGCGATGATCGCCGCGCGGAACTCGTCCGGCTCGGCAGCCGGGCTGGCGGTCGCGAGGTCGTCGGCCATGGCCCCGAGGAACGTGTCGTCTCCGGGGCCGTGGACGTGGACGAAGTCGCGGTTGATCGCGGCGAGCTCTCCGCCGATTCCCAGCGCTTCGATGTGCACCGGTGAGGCCCACGGATTGGCGACCAGTTCGGCCATGAGATGGCGAGCCAGTGCCGCGCTGCGATCGCCGTCGCCGCCCATCGCCAGTGCACGAAGCTCTTCGAGGTTGAGCAGGACGAGCGCTCCGTCGTCTGCCTGGCCGACGCTGACCAGCATCGGGTACGGCGACAGTGCATCCGACGATGGAGGCCTCCCCACTTCGACGGAGAGCTGCCACGCAGCGCCTTCTCCGGTCCATGGCTTGGGGAGTTCGGCCGGCTCCGCGAGCGTCAGGACGATCCGGCTCGTCGAGAGATGGACGGAGAGCAGGCGAGGTGCAGGGTCGAGGCCCCGGAGGGCTTCATCGAGTTCTTCGATCGGGTGGGCGGTGACGGATCCCGACACCTGCACCGACTTCTCGACCGCGAGCAACTCGTCTGGCGGCGGCGCGATAATCCTGCCGGGCCGGCGATAGCGCAGCTGTGTACGCCGGTGCTGCCGGAGCACGAGCCAGAGCGACCCAGCCAGGAGTGCCCCGGCGCCGGCCAGTCCAGGGAGAAGCCAGGTCGGAGTGGTCTCGTCCTCGGCAGATTCGTGGGCAGCCTGCTCCGGGGCCGGATCAGCCACGTCGGGGGCAGGGGGAGTCGCACCGTCGACCGGAGGAGTCGTCTGGTCGAGCGGTGGGTCCTGAGCGTGCTTCGGCTTCTGCGGCTCCGCCGGAGCGGACTCTCCCGGGATGGTGAGCTCCCAGCCGGGCAGGATGAGGTCCGGGTCGGAGAGGTGGGCGCCGTTCGGCTGAACAGTGTCGCGCGATGCTCGGAAGATCAACGGGTACGCGTCGGCGTCGCCGAGTTGGTCCTGGGAGATCTCGGAGAGGGTGTCGCCCGGCCGGACGACGTACGAACCGTCGGAAGAATCGTAGGCGAGGGGGACCTTGAGCACGGTTCCGGGCCGGAGGAAGTCGGGACGCCCGTCGAGGACAGCTTCGTTGAGGGCGACGAGCTCGACGTACCGCGAGCCGTCACCGAGGCGTTCCTCGGCAATCTTCCAGAGGCTGTCGCCGCGCTTGACTGTGTAGCGCTCGGTCTCCGGCTGCACAGCCTGCACCTGGACTTCTGCTTGAGTCTCCACGGGCGCCTCGACGTCGACTGCTGCCTGCGGTTCCTGCGGCATGGGTGCTGCGACCGCTGCTTGTGCGCGCGGTTGGGGGAGCGCGGCGCTCACGGTCGGGACTGCGACGAACAGCAGCGCTGCGGCCGCTACCAGGCGGTCGGCGGCGACCTGGGGAACGGTGAGACATGGGAGGCGCGGCGTACGGATTCCGCGAGCCTGCGACACGATCGACGCAAGGAGCTGGCACGTGAAGACGGCCCACGCGATCCAGCAGACAGCGGTGATGACTTGCAGGGCGAGCGTGCCGTCGTCCTGAGCCGTCAGCCTGGACCACGTGAACGCGCTCGGGTCGGGAAGAGCATCGATGACGATGAGCACGACCGGAACGCCGACCATGAAGCCGACGAGTGTGAGAGTGGCCAGCAGGCCGCGCAGCCAGGAGTTGGTCCTGTTCATTGCTCGCTACCTCCGAGGGTGCGGACGAGTCGCGCGGTCGCGGTGCCGGTGACGTCGAGACGATTGATGCCGATGAGGCCGAGGAACTGGGGGTCGTAGGAGTCCGTCACGGTCACGGTGATCGTGGTGCCGTCGGTGATCGCGACCGTTCCGCTGACTCCGGCCGCTTCGAGGTAGCGCTGTGCGGCAGCACGCGCGGCGGCAGGAGAGATCGCGAGGTCGTGACCTTGGATTGCGGAGCTTCCTTCGACCTCCTCGCCACCGGCCCGTGCGGCCTGCGTGGCGACGTCGTGGGCTCGCTCGTGGGCGTGAACCTGACCTCCGAGGTCGACCGCCAGGCCGACGAGGAAGATCATCACGAAGCTGGACAGAGCCAGCCATACGGTGACGGAGCCGCGCTCGTCCCGGCGGCTCATCGTTCCCTCCACGTATCAAGCGGACTGGACATGGTTGCCCGCATCACGCGGGATCCAGGGACTCCCGGAACAGCGAGATCCGACAGGTCGAGTCGGCATGAAACGGTGACATTCACCGAGCCAGGAACGCCCGGTTGCTTGCCGAAGTCGCTCGTGTCGACGGCGACGTCGATGGCCGAGCAGCCGATCTTCTGGTTGGCGATGCTCGATGTCGCTGCCTCGCGAGCATCGGCTCGAGCGACATCCGCGTTGCGTGCGAGTGAGGCTGATCGGGCGGCATCAGCGGCGGCGGACTGAAGCGCCTGATGGGTGCTCGCCGTACGGCCTCCGAAGATGACCAGGCCGACAAAGAGCGCGAAGGCGGGTACGCCGAGCGCCGCCTCGAGTGCTGCTGAACCGCGTTCGTCCCGGCGGATCACGGTGCCGACACCCTCTCGACCGGCACGCTCGCGCTCTGTGTGATGCGGACCTTCCACCCCGGAATGACGCTCAGGGAGAAGCCGCTGACTGTCACGGTGGCAGTGGTGGCGGTCCGGTTCGCGCTCGTCGAGGTCGAGGTGAGGACGTCATCGCCGCCGGCTTCGGCGAGGAAGTCGTTGGCGGCGCCGACGCCGTCGGACTCTCGGCCCTGCTCGGCCCCAGCGGCTCGGGCTCCCTGTTGCGCAGCAGCGATGGCGACGGTCTTCGCGTGGTAGTAGAGCGCTGCCTGCATGCCCAGGAACATGACCGCGAAGAGTGCGGGCAGCAGAACGACGAGCTCGATCGAGACCGAGCCCCGTTCGCCGCGTCGCTGGCGGCGGTTACTTGATCTTGCCCGCTTCTGAGGTGACATAGTTCGTGACCGCGAGGACCACGATCCCGACGATGCCGATGACTGCGACGGCCCAGAGGACGTGCTCCATTGTCACCGATCCGCGTTCACTGCGGCGGGATGCTCGCAGGTCGTCGTACTTGCTGAGTGCTGCGATCTGCAGCAGGACCAGAACCTTCAACATGGGTTTCCTCCTGTGAATGTGTCCTTCCGTGTCACGAGTTCGTGAACATGCGAAGCAATGAGGGCGCGACGAGCAGGGCCATGAAGATCACGCCCAGCAGTGAGCCGGGCATCGACATGCGCTCGCCGACGGCGTTGGCCTGGGCGAGTTCGTCGTTGAGCATCGCCGTGCGCATGGCGGCGGAGCGGGCGCGCAGGGTGGCGTACACGCCGGCTCCTTCCTCGCCCGAGAGGCGCATGATGTCGGCGAAGTCGTCGAGCTCGGGCAGTCCGAGCTCCTCTGCCAAGGTGTGCAGCGCGTCCCAGGGCGGCAGTCCCGACCACCGCGACCGGGTGAGCTCCTCGGACAGCCGCGTGAACACCCACGAGTCGCCGACTTCAGCCGCAGCCTCCATCGCCTGCCGGTGGCCGATGCCGTTGTTCCGCTCTAACGCCACGAGGTCGATGTAGGCGCCGAGCGCACGGGCGAACTCGGTCCGTGCCTTCTTGGCGTCGTCGAGGGCGTTGTAGTTCGGGATGAAGAACATGACAGCGGCCAGCGCGAGCGATGCCACCGCCGGGGGCTGGAACGGGATGCTCAGCCCGAATGCGTTGAAGAGCGTGACGAGCACCGGCGGGATGACGAGGCCGAGCCCGGCGAACATCAGCTTCTCCCCGTAGAACTGCGCGACCGGGATCCGCAGCAGCGCGAGTTCACGAGTCGGCGTACGAACCCAGAGGCCGGTCGGCAGGACACGCAGGCCCCACAGGCCGAGCCGCTCCTTGCTCGACCGCGCGGAATCGGAGGCGGTTGAACGCGGACGCGACGAGGACACCCGCTCGAGCGCATCTGCGAGGTCGGGCTCCGCGGGCAGGAGGCGGGCGACGAGGAGCACGAGGCCGAGGCCGACGAGGCCTCCGGCAAGGATCGCCAACTGCAGCTGGGTGATCATCGCGGCGCCTCCGCGACGGCGCGGGTTGCCAGGAACCGGGGGAGAGGCTTGCCTGCGGCCATGCGTCGCATCCAGATCAGGGTGGCGACGTACGCCGACAAGAGGAGCACGAGGAGCACCTGGCCCACCGGGGTGCGGTACGGCTCGACGTACGTCCCCGACAGCGCGAGTACGACGAGCACGCTGGCGCTGATCAACGTGACCCACCGCGCGGTGGCTCGCGGCTTGGCCCGGTCTGCCTCGACCTGGCGGCGCGCTCTTACGTCGGCGCCGACCGACTCGGCGAGTCCTTCGAGGACACTCGCCAGCCCGGCTCCGCGTCGACGGGCGCCTAGGATCAGGTTGGCCGCGATCAGGTCGCCGGTCGCGTCGTCGAGTTCGTCGGCGAACGCGCGCAGCGCCTTCTCGGTGTCCCACCGTGCCCGCAGTCGAGACACGAGTCGCTGGACCTCATCGGCAATCGGCGCGGGCGTCGACCGCAGAGTGGCGACCAATGCTTGCTCAAGCCCGATGCCGACGGTGAGGACTCCGGAGAGCGATCGCGTCCATTCCTCCATCGCCTCGAGGCGGGCGATCTGTGTGGCCGCCGGCGGCGCACTGAGCAGGATGGGCAGCCCGATGACGGCGACCGGCGCGATGACCAGCGCCAGGATCCAGCCCGTGATGAGCCATCCAACGAGGCCGAGCGCGCCGCCGGCAAGAAGCAGGACTCGGGTTCGCCGATTGAGGGCGCGGCGCCGACTGGCTGCCGTGGGCTCCCGCGGCGGAATCGCAGTCGGGCGAAGGCCGACGACCACCCCGAGGAGCCCCAACGCGACGAGTCCACCCGCGAGTGCCGGAAGGATCGCGGTCATGTCCGGGCTCCGAGCTGTTGACTACCGAGGTACGCCGCCAGGTCGAATCCGTGCTGGGCGAGTCGGCGGTACTCGTCGGGCAGGACATCGGGGACTGCGACGCCGGTGGCATCGGCGCGGAACACGTGCGTCGTCGCGTAGCCGGGCTCCTTCTCACCGGGCGCGAGCGCAATGACCTCCGCAACCTGCCTGGTCCGCTGAGCCCCGCCCGGAACGACCTTGGTCTCCAGACTCAACTGGACGATCAGGTCGACGGTCGCTGCGAGCTTGCTGGTGGCGAGACCCTGCGTGACGTGCGGACCCGCCTCCATCGCGCAGGTCACGAGCTTGCGTACCGCGGCCACGGCGTCCGCCGCGTGGGTGGTGGAGATGGATCCGGTGCCGGACTCCATCGCCTTGATCATCGCCCAGATCTCCTTGCCTCGGACCTCGCCGACGATCTGCCGTGAGAGGTTGAAGCGGAAGGAGTCGACCAGTGCCTCGTCGAGCGTGAACTCACCCGACTGCCGCCCGTCGGGACCGCGTTCACCCGATCCCGGCCGGGCCTCCCAGGGAATGACCACCTTGTGCCGGCCGAGCTCGTGGAGGTGCAGCTCGTACTCGGTCTCGAAGGTGCCGATGGCCTCGAGCTCGTCGATCTCGGCACAGAGGGCTCGAACTAGCGTCGTCTTCCCCGCCCCCTGCGCGCCGGCGACGACGATCGAGCACCGAGCCCGCACCGCGGCTCTCAGGAACGAGGCGACGACCGGCGTCATCATGTCTCGCTTGACGAGGTCGTCCAGCGTGACCCGCATCAGGCGGTGGCGACGGATCACGACCGACGGTCGGGTGGTCACCCACGCCACGGCCGCAAGCCGAGAGCCGCCGTCCAGCCTCATGTGGAGGCTCGGTTGCGCCTCGGAGAACGAGCGCGCATTCACCTCGCTGCGCGAGGCAAGGAAGACGAGGAAGTCGATCAACTCCTGATCGGAGTCGGCCACCGACGGCCCGGGAACGAGCGTCCCGTCGATCAGCTCGAGCTGCACGTTGTCGTGGCCGACGATGACGATGTTCTCGATCCGGTCGTCATCCACCAACGGCTGGAGGCGGCCCAGGCGGAACAGGGAGTCGAACACGGCCTGCGCGGTCGCCTGCTGCTTCGAGGGACTCCACGAACCGAGGCCGGCGTCGACAGCCTCTGCCATCGCAGACTCGATGAGGTCCAGCACGATCGATCGGCCCAGCTCCTGTTGCGCCTCCTTGTCGAGTCGGGCGCGACCGGACTGCACGGCCTGGCTCAGCTGCTCGGACGCCTGGGCCCGCAGTGTCGAGACGAGCGACCAGTCGACATCGGAGGTGGCAGGGGGCGGCGACGCAACGGTCGCGTCGAGACCGCTCGGCACCTCGTGGGTGACACCGTTCGAGGTCTGGCTGAAGAGCGGCAGGTGCGTCAGGTCGCCGTACTCGTTCGCGAATCGGTAGGTCTCGGTCATGCGCGCGCCTCCTCGACGAGCGCGAACCGACCGCGGGCGATGTGCGCCTGGACGGACTGGGCCGCGGCCTGGAGCGCGCGGATGTAGGAGCTGGTCTCGAAGTGCTTCGGAGGCGCCGCTCCACGGTGATACACGGCCGCGGCGGCTGGATCGTCCGGCAGGTCGGCGACGACGGGTATGCCGAGAACCTTGGCGACCTCGGAGGCCCGGTAGGGCTGGCCCTCGGCGATGAGAAGCAAGCCGGGGTGACGCCATCCGGTGGCGGGCTGCCGGACGGTCTCCGCCCACGAACGAGCTGCCGAGATCGTCGGCAGGGTGGCTCTGGTGACCAGGAGCGCCGCGTCGGCGGCGTCCAGCAGCGGGGTCGGCGAGCCCATGAGGCCGAGCCGGCCGGCGTCGACGATGACGTCCTGGCCGTTGTCATCCAGATCGCGGAGTGCGGCCGCCAACGGCTCCCAGAGGTCACGCAGCGCCGTGGCCTGCGCGTGCGACCGGATGCCGGTGACGAGCGAAACGTTCGGGCTCAACGGTCGTACGACGTCCCGCAGCGCGTCCGCCGTGCCGAGGGGTGAGAGGGCGAGCTCGATCAACCCGGCGTCGTACGGCGTCGTGCCGCGGAGGAACCCGGCGAGGACGCCGGATCCGCCGGTCGGGTCGGCCTCGACAAGGAGCACGGGCCGTGGCCAACTGAACGCCATGCCCACTGCGGTGGTGGTGACGCCGGGCGAACCGGAGGCCGATGTCAGGCACACGATCGCCATCACTGGGCTCCCGCGTCGAGGATCAGTGCGACATTGCCGGTCGCGGCGCGGGCCGCGAGGACGCTCGCGTTGGCGTACGGCACCAGGACGTTGACGACCGTGTTCCCGGTGGTCTCGTCGATCGCTGTGTCGACGACCTCGGCGGCCGTGAACTGTGGCGCGCCGGACGGTGCATCGCCGTTGGCAGCAGGGGTGACGATGATGCGGACCTTGTCACCGCCGTGCATGGGGAGCGCTGGGACCTGGGCCGGGGTGAGCGAGATGCCGACGATCGACTGGCCCTCCGGTGGCATCGGCGCATCGGTCGTCGACTCGGTCGTGATCAGGCCGCCGGCAGAGATGTCGAGCGCGGCGCGCTGGCCGACGATCTCGTCGTACGCCGAAGCAGGCACTGGCTCCAGAGCCGGATCACCGCTGATCCGGATGCGCCGGATGTTGTCGGCGGCGATGACCTCGCCTCGGTGGATCGTCTTCGTCGCAGCGAGGACCTCCTCGGTGCTGGTCGTCGCGTTCCATGCCCAGGCACCGAGCAGGCAGCCGAGGGCGGTCATGACGACGGCGGCGACGACGAGCCCGGGCCGCCTGCGGAGCTTGGGCGGGGGAGTGACCGGCGGGCCGGCGTCGGGCGCGGTGCGGTGGGGGCCGGGCTTCCGGTCCTCTCGGGCAGTCGTGGTCACTTCGTCCCTCCCCGCGCAGCGCTCGTCAGTTCACGAGCACCTGCGCTTCGCCGATCCGGATCTGGGTCGAGCGGTTGAGGCCGTCGAGGCGGATCGTCCCGGTCTGGCCCGCGCCCGACCAGGAGATGACCCAACTCGAGGTCGCGGTGACGGTGTACGCATCGTCCGCCTGCCCCGCGCTCGACTTCTTGTAGGTGTGGCCGCAGTCGGGGGAGTCCTTCCGCCCGAATTCCGGCATGTACGGCGTGCCCGCCGTGTCGCAGACGACTTCGGTGCCGTCGCCCATATCCCAGGTGATGTGGAGGACCTTCGCCGTGGCAGTGACTGTGATGCCCCCGGCGGAGGCGCTCTCAGTGATCGGGCCGACGGTATGGGCGTTCGGGTCCTTGGCCCACATCCAGACCGGCATCCCCACTAGGCCGACGCTGTCCGGACCCGGCTCGGGCGCGATGCCGATGTTGATGGCGGACAGGCGCATTCGCTCGATGGCGATCTGCGCCACCTCGCGCGGAGTTGGTCCGGTGCCAGAGTTGGGCGGCGGGTCCTGCGACCAGATCGTGATGAGCAGCCCTGTCTGCGGCTGGTAGCAGTTGTAGACCGCGCCGTCGCCCGGCTCGTGACCCTGCCAGCTCGGGTCGCCCGCCGGTGGTTGCGGCTTAACCGGGCTGATGTAGCAGTGGTAGTTGTTCGACCAGTAGCCGGCGGGCGATGAACAGGGCACAGGCCCCGGCGGAGGCTTCGTGATGCCCTGGCTGGTGCCGTCCCAGTAACAGGCCGCTCCGCTGCCGGTGTCCTGTGGACCGTCGTCACCCGGCTCACCTGGCGTTCCTGGCGTGCCCGGGACCTCGATCCAGATGAGGCACTCGCCCGTCGCCGGGTCGGTCTGTGAGCACACGGTGTCCGCGTATGACGGACCCTGGACAAGGGCGGAGAGGACGCCGGCGGACAGCGCAGTCAGGAGGAGGCGAATCAGGATGCCGCGCATGGCGTCTGCTTGAGGTCCTGGCCCGTCGCCACGCGCCAGCCGCCGGTCGGGTCGGCGACGTACTTGTAGTTCGCGACGGTGTAACGCGTCCACCCGGTGTCCGGGCGGTCCGAGGAGACGATCGACTTGCCGCTCTTGTCGAGCACGTCGACCTTGGTGACGTCCCAGCAGACGTCGATGACGACCGTGGGCACCTTGCCGGCGTCCGGGTCGGAGTTGTCGAGGGTGACCGACTGGACCTTCAGCTCGCTGATGGCCGTGGTGCCGGTCTGGCGCTGGCCCTGATCGCGTTGCCGCTCTACGAGCGTCTGCACCGCGTTGAGTTGCGCGCCGATCGCGACGGTCTCGAGTTCCTTGAGATCGCTGGAGGGATCGGCCCGGAGGCCGTCGAGAACGGAGTAGTAGTCGGTCATCGCAGCCGTCGCATTCGCGGTCGCGGCGTCGTTCGGCGACGTCGGCGTCGGGCTCGTCGTCGGCTCAGTCGACTTAGTCGGTGACGACGTGGCCGGCGTCGTCGGTGGAGGATCCGCGTCGTTGTCGGCACACGCCGACACCGCGGCCAACAGAAGTGTGCCGGTCGCCAGGAAGGTCAACCCGAGTCGATTCTTCATGGGGGTGCTCTTGCTTCCTCTCGCCTTACGGCGATGAGGCGCGACGACGCCCCACGGGCGGTGCGTGCATCGTCTGAACCTCATCGTAAGCCTGATTTACGGATCCGGACCCGATGTCTTTACCGGGGTCACTTCGGGGGTCAGGTGCTCGTCTCTGCCCAAGCCCGACCCGCTTCCGCTCTCCGTCTTCGCCCTTCCCCGTCGCTCCTTCAGGCGCCTCGCTCACCTCGTCTCCCACCTGCCCATCACCGCTCCGTGCCTCTCATCCCGTCCCGCTTCCACCCCTCCTCAGCTACCGCCTCCTTGCCTTCACACGGTGTGCAGATCGAGGGGGTTGTGGAGAAGGAGGCGCACCTGAGCGCTGTGGAACGGAAACGGCCGTGACGGTCTCGATGCGCCGGATGTCCGCGGGCAGCGGCTACCAGTACCTGCTGCGCAGCGTCGCGGCCGGCGACGGCAACCGCGTCCTGTCGACGCCGCTGACCCGCTACTACTCCGAGGTCGGTACGCCGCCCGGCCGCTGGCTCGGCTCCGGTGTCGGCGCCTTCGGCGCCGGCCAGCTCCACCCGGGCATGCAGGTCAACGAGAAGCAGCTAGCCCTGCTTGTCGGCATGGGCCGAGACCCCATCACCGGAGAGCAACTCGGCCGCGCGTATCCGTCGTACAAGAGGCTCTCGGACCGCATTGAGGAGCGCGTCGCCGCTCTCGATCCGGAGATGACCCAGGAGGACTGCGCGGCCGAGACGACACGGATCGAGGCCGAGGAGACCGCGGCTGGGATGCGCCGCGCGGTGGCCGGGTTCGACCTCACCTTCAGCGTCCCGAAGTCGGTCTCCGTGCTCTGGGGTGTCGCTGACGCCGTCACCCAAGAACGGATCGTCGCCGCCCATCACGCGGCGGTTACAGACGTCATTGCGCTCTTCGAACGACAGGTCGCCGCCACTCGTGCGGGCATCTCCGACGCTGATGGCGCCGTCGCCCAGGTCGACGTGGCAGGCGTCGCGGCCGTCGCCTACGACCACTTCGACTCGCGGGCCGGGGACCCGCAGCTCCACACGCACGTCGTCGTCGCCAACAAGGTCCTCACGGTCATGGACGGCCGCTGGCGCAGTCTCGACGGGCGCCCGGTCTTCGCCTCACGCACCGGCTTGTCTGCGCACTACGACGCACTCCTGGCGGACCGGCTCTCGCGCGACCTCGGCATCGAATGGGAGCTGAGGCAGCGTGGACCCGACCGGAATCCTCGATGGGAGATCGCGGGCGTGACCGACGACCTGATCGCCGAGTTCTCCAGCCGCACCCGCGAGATCGAGCTCAAGAAGGACGAGCTCATCGCGGAGTACGTCGCTCGCCACGGCCGGAGGCCCTCGGCGAGGACGATCGTCGAACTCCGGGCCCAAGCCACGCTCGCCACGCGCCCGCCGAAGGAGGTCCGGTCGCTCGCCGACCTCACCGCGGGTTGGCGGCGACGAGCCGCCAAGCGGTTGGGCGCCGAGCCCACGGGCTGGTCGCAGACGGTGATCGGCCGAGACGGCGACCTCCTGACAGCGGAGGACGTGCCACTGCCTGCCATCGAGTCGATCGGCGCCGAGGTGGTCGCAGCGGTAGCCGTGAAGCGGGCTGTGTGGACGCATTGGAACCTGATGGCCGAGGCGGCGAAGCAGACGATGGATCTGAGGTTCGCGACGACCGAAGACCGCGAGGCCGTTCTCGGCCTCGTCGTGGACGCGGCGCAGGCACGCTCCGTGGTCCTTACGCCGCCGGAGCTTGCTCTCAGCCCGGCCCGGTTCCAGCGCGAGGACGGCACGAGCCGGTTCCGCCCGCGGCATGGCGAGAAGTACTCCTCGGTCGCAGTGCTTGAGGCCGAGGGGCGGCTGTTGGCCCGCGCCGAGAAGGTGACCGCGCCAACGGTGTCCGTCGGCGTCGCTGGGCGAGCGTGCGGCCATGGCAAGGTCTCGCTGACCGATCAGCAGCGCCGCGCGGTGGAAAGCATCTGTCGCTCAGGGCGCCAGGTCGACCTTCTGGTCGGACCGGCTGGGGCGGGCAAGACCACGACCATGAGAGCGCTCCGCGCGGCCTGGATCAGTGAGCACGGACGGGGGAGTGTGGTCGGCCTGGCACCGTCCGCCGTGGCTGCGCAGGCTCTGGCGGACGACCTCGGTGTCGCCTGCGAGAACACCTCGAAGTGGCTCCACCAGTACGACCGCGGCCGCACCGAACTGCGGCGCGGTCAGCTGGTGATCGTCGACGAGGCGACTCTCGCCGACACTGTGACACTCGACAGGCTCACCGGGATCGCCGCAGGCGCGGGCGCCAAGATCCTGCTGGTCGGCGACCCCCACCAGCTCCAGTCCGTCGATGCCGGCGGAGCCTTCGCACTTCTCGTCGATCGGCGTGCGGACGTGCCGGAGCTGAGGGAGATCCACCGGTTCGCCAACGAGTGGGAGAAGGAGGCCTCCCTCGCGCTGAGCCGCGGTGACGTCCAGGTCATCTCGACGTACGGTCGCCTCAAGCGGATCCGCGAAGGCCTCACCGACGAGATGGTCGACGCCGCGTACGTCGCCTGGCGCGCCGATTGTGACGCCGGGCGGGCCAGCATTCTTGTGACCGAGTCCGCTCGCGATGTCCGCGCGCTCAACGAACGCGCCCGGGCCGAGCGGCTGCTCCTGGATGGTGCGGTCGACCACCGCGAGGTCGGTCTGGTCGACGGCTGCCGAGCCTCGGTGGGCGACGTCGTGATCACGCGCCAGAACGACCGCCGCGTTCGGACGCCGCGCGGCGGATGGGTAAAGAACGGCGACCGCTGGCTGATCACCGACATCCGGCGTGACGGCTCTGTCCTGGTCAAGCGCCTCGACGGCCGCGGTGGGCGAACGGTCCTGCCGCCGGAGTACGTCGCCGAGCACGTCGACCTCGGCTACGCGGTCACCGCGCATCGCGCTCAGGGTGTCACCGTCGATACGGCGCACGTCGTCGTGACCGCATCCACGACCCGGGAGAACCTCTACGTCTCGATGACCCGCGGCCGCGAGTCCAACATCGCGTACGTCGCCCTCGATCAACCCGACGACAGCCACTCCACGCCGGAGGCGGATGACGTGACGGCCAGAACAGTTCTGTACGGCGTCCTCCAGCACAGCGGCGCCGACCTCTCGGCGACGCAGACGATCGAGGCCGAGTACGAACTCCACGGCGGTATCGATCGCCTCGCGGCCGAACTTGACACGATCGCTGCGGAGGCTCAGCACGACCGCTTCACCGACCTGCTCAGCCGCTCCGGCCTAAGTGCTGAGCAGCACGCCGCAGTTGTCGAGTCGTCGGCCTTCGGCCCGCTCACGGCAGCACTCCGCCGCGCTGAGGTCTATCACCACGACCTCGAACGTCTCATGCCTCGGGTCGTCGCGCAGCACGGTCTCGACGATGCAGATGACGTCGCAGCGGTACTCCGCTACCGAGTCGACAAGCTCGCAGCGACTCCGCCGCGCGGTTGTCGGCTCCGTCCGCGGCTGATCGCCGGCCTCTTCCCCGAGCCCCTCGGCCCGATGTCGGCAGAGGACCGACAGGCGATCGACCAACGCAAGGAACTGATCGAGTCACGGGCACGCGCTCTTGCCGAGGACGCGGTCGCTAGCCGCAAGGCGTGGGCGCGGCGACCCGAACTGCGTCCAGTCCGTGTGGGCGCTGACGACGCCTGGGTCGACGCGGCGGTGGCGGTCGCGGCATATCGCGACCGCTACAAGATCACCTCAGACCTACCCGTCGGCGGCAGCGCATCGACCGACGCCCAGCGGATGGACCGCCAGAGCGCCCTCCAAGCCGTGCGCTGCGCAGCGAGCCGTCGGGCCGCAGAATCGGTCGCCCGGGTCCAGGCTCACCCGGAGGGTCGGGCCGTATCTGCGCTATAGCCGGGAACGCGCCGCGGGTTGTCCACAGCCTGCTGGCGTCAGGGGCGCTGGAGGTTGCAGCGATGTACGAGGAGATCGTCACCAAGCACCCGGAGGTCCCGATGCTTTTCCTGCTGATCTTCATCCCGGCAATCGCGATTGCCGCATGCGCGCACGGCCTACTCCAGGCATGGGCGCCCTCGAACATCCTGATCCGTCACGTCCGCGCTTCCCGTGCGACCTTCCGGATGACGGCCACCCTCGGCGTACTCGCGTTCGCCTGCCTAGTCGCGATGCACCTGATCGCCGAGGCGATCGTGTCGGGCGCCCCCAGCTGGTTCAACATCGCCGTGCTCGTCCTCGCCTGGGACGCCATTAGGTTTGGCGTCCTGGCCTGTTTAACGGCCGCTCGCCGTGCTGCGGAGTCCGTCCGTACGGGGCTTGGGCGTGAACCTGCGCACTCCTAGCTTGGGCAGTGCGGCGGGTCGCAACCTGAGTCGAACACGCATGCGAGAGAATCCAAGACATGCTCCCCGGTGACTCCGCAGATCTGCGCAAGGCCCGCGGAGCCTTCTTCACCCCGGACAAGGTCGCCCGCTTCGTCACCGACTGGGCCGTCCGGTCGACCGATGACGCAATCATCGAGCCGTCCTGTGGGGAGGCCGTCTTTCTGCACCAGATCGATCGGGGACACGCCGGCCGCATCGTCGGTGTGGAGCTTCACTCGCCTTCTGCATTCGAGGCTGAGCGCACGCTCAACCGCGAGGGCATCAACGCCGTCGTCCACAACGGTGACTTCTTCGCATTCGACCAGTTCGGCCAGTTCGACGCCGCTGTCGGCAACCCCCCATACGTTCGCTACCAAGGTTGGACCGGCGAGGCACGCGCCACCTCGCTCACCGCAGCACTGCGTGCCGGGGTCAATCTGACGAACCTCGCCAGCTCCTGGGCCGCGTTCACTGTCCACTCCGCACTTCACCTGCGGGTGGGCGGACGGCTCGGCCTCGTGCTCCCCGCCGAACTGCTGACGGTCAACTACGCCGCCCCGGTGCGGCGATTCCTCATGGACCATTTCTCAGACGTGACCCTCGTGTTGTTCGAGGAACGCGTATTTCCCGGCGTCGAGGTCGAGGCGGTCCTCCTTCTTGCCGACGGCTACAACCCGGATCGACTCGACGGCACTGATCACATGAGCCTTGTCCAGGTCCGTGACGCCGGCGATCTGACTGACCTAGCTGCGGCGCGGCAGTGGACGCCGCCCACGCGTGGCGCCCGCTGGTCCGCTGGGCTGATGTCAGCTCAGGGCTTGACTGCGTACGCGGCCGCGACGGAGCACCCCGGGTTTGGTGTTCTGGAGGACTGGGGCGACACGACCCTTGGAATGGTCAGCGGCAACAACAAGTTCTTCACGCTCAGCCCTGCCAAGGTTCGTGCTCTCGGACTCGCCGAAACCGACACCGTGCGGCTCTCTCCTCCCGGTTCGCGCCATCTACGAGAACTCACCCTGACCAACGATCGCCTGGCGCGACTTGGAGACGACGGCGAGGCCACACATCTCTTCCGACCCTCGGGCGAACCCTCCTCGGCGGCATGGCGCTACATCAAGTCCGGCGAGGATCTTGACGTTCACACGGCCTACAAGTGCCGAGTACGCAATCCATGGTGGCGCGTTCCGTACCTGCGGCCAGCCGACCTCTTCTTGACCTACATGAACGCCGACACACCCCGGTTAGCAACGAACCGCGCGAAGGCGCACCACCTGAACTCGGTACACGGTGTCTACCTCAACACCGACATGCGAGACCTCGGATTGAGCCTCCTGCCGATCGCCTCGCTCAACTCTGTGACCTTGCTCGGCGCAGAGGTGGTCGGACGTGCCTACGGCGGCGGCATGTTGAAGATCGAGCCGCGCGAGGCTGACCGACTGCCGATGCCATCACCGGCCCTGGTGGAGACGCACCGCGCGGCATTGGCTGCGCTTCGGCCGAAGGTCTCGGCCGCTCTGCGCGCGGGGTGCATGCTCGACGCCGTCGCGCTGGTCGATGAGGTCCTACTCGTCAACGGGCTCGCCATGGCCCCACTCGAGCAGCAAGCAATACGCGCCGACCGTGCGCGCCTCGCTGCGCGACGTGCGGCCAGGGGCAAAGATGTCGTCCGTGGCGAAGGATGACTCCAAGAAGGCGATCGCGTGGCCGTTGTTCGACGCGATCGTCACCGACGCTCCGATGCGCCATCTCAACCCTTGGGAGCAAGGCGCGTACGTCCCCGACTTCGAGACCTTGCAACGGCTGCTCGGTGTGCCGCTCCTGCTCGAAGCTGACACCACCTCAGGTGTGCCGGCGCTCGCCCTCGACGTCTGGGTCGCCTACGAGCTGCGTCGAGCTGGCCTCGACCCCGATGCCGTCTGGCCGCGGGAGTCCGCTCCTCGGGTGATCTCCTCGGACTTGCTGCGGTTTATCGACAAGCAGTACGTCAAGACGAAGAAGGAGATCCAGGAGCGTCTGACGAAGGGCGGCAATACGTTCGGCGGCACTGTCGGTGGTTCCGCGAACCTCCTGGGGAAGAACTACCTCAAGCAGGTCGACGTTGTCATGAGCCACTGGGCGACCGGCCCCGAGGTGATGATCTCGACCAAGCGCATGGACTCCTCCTTCGGCAAGAACGCTGCCAACCGAGTGGAAGAGTCATACGGCGACGCAAAGAACCTCAGGCTCCGCTATCCGCAGGCCGCCGCCGGCTTCGTCTACGGGCTGCGTTCGACCTGCTGGGATGAGACACCAGACAAGGCGCGCTGGCTCGTCGACCTGCTGGCGAAACTCGGGCGGGAGAATGACGCCTACCACGCGGTCGCTCTGATCGTTCCCGAGTACGGCGGCGAGGTCCCGGCCGACGACGACGATGGCGATGCGGCGCCGATCGACGACGCTGTAGTCCCGGATGCTGACCCCGAGGTCGACCTCGAGCTCCCGCAAGACGAGGTCGAGGAGCGGCTTCGTTCGCTGCCGCCGGTGACTCTTCGGCATGACCTGGTTCCGGACGAGGTCAGCCCTGCCCGCTTCTTCCGGGTAATGCTGAGCGTTCTTCTCGACAACACGCCGGTCAACTTCCATGAGCACGCCCGACGGCTACGAAGCCCAGCTTGATGAGTCGGTTGCCATCCTCGTCACGACGGCCTCGATCTCGGTGCCGTCGCCGTCTACCGCCTTCCGCCCGGCGGCTCGCGACACCAGCGGACTCGACCTCGGCCCATCAACTGCCCCTTTGACCGACACGACCACCGGTGTCATCGCGGAGCGGGGGTGAGCGGCACCTTCTTCCACCGCTCTCGTCAGGGAATGGCCAGGGGATTGGCCGAGACGGTGGCGGCGCCATCGCCGCAGTGAACCCGGCGAGGAAGATGCTGTTCTGTTCTCGCTCCGTACAACTTCTGGGTGAAGCCAGCCCTGACATCTGCCGCCCGACCGCCGGGCCTGCCCGCCGGCTTCACCGTCGACGAGGCCGTCCGGATCAGCGAGGCGATCACCGCCGCGCACGCCGAGTCGACCCGCACCGTCTACGACTTCGCGTGGAGCCAGTGGGAGCGCTGGTGCTCCACCCGCGGCGCCACGCCGCTGCCCGCGGAGCCGGCGCTGATCTGCGCGTACCTCACCGAACGGGCGGCCGACGGTCTGTCGGTCGGGACCATCGACCTCGCCTGCGGCGCCATCGCCTATCGCCACCGGATGCACGGCCTGCAAGGCCCGGTCCTCACCGAAGGGGTTCGGCAGGTCCGCCGCGGTCTGCGCCGGATCATCGGCACCGCTCCCCGCCGCCAGGCCCGACCGCTCGGCACCGAGGAGATCCGCCAGATCGTCGCGCACATCGACCGCTCTACCACCCTGGGTGCGCGTGACGCCGCCCTGATCCTGCTCGGCTTCGCCTCCGCGATGCGGCGCTCCGAGCTGGCCGCGCTCACTCTGGCCGACGTCGAGTTCCAGCCCGGGGGAGTCCTGCTGACCATCCGTCGCTCGAAGACCGACCAGTACGCCGACGGCCAGGTCGTCGCCGTGGTGCACGGCCAGCAGGCCGCCACCGACCCCATCGCCGCCCTCGACGCCTGGCTCCGCCACCGCGGACCCGACCCCGGGCGACTGTTCACCAGCCTGCGCAGCGGGTCGGTCACCACCGACCCGATCTCCGGGAGGCGATCTCGATCGTGCTCCGCAAACGCGCCCGCGCCGCCGGCCTCGCGGCCGAGCGGATCACCGCGCACTCGCTGCGCGCCGGGCACGCCACCAGCGCCGCCATCGCCGGCGTCGCCCTGGACCGGATCGCGGCCCAGACCCGGCACAAGCGCCTGTCCACGCTGATCGAGCGCTACATCCGCCCCGCCCAAGCGTTGGAGTACACCTCCAGTCGCGACCTGGGGCTATGAGGTCCGAGCCGAGGCGTAGGAACGGCGGAGGCGGACGCTCAGGTCAGCTCGCGCCCCAGCTGGCTGATGAACTCGTCAGCCATCGCAAGCTGGCTTCGGAGCTTCTCGCGGCGCTCGGCCGCATCGGCCAGGATCGCCGTCAGCCGCTCCCGTGCCTCGGCATACCGGTCGCCCGCGTCACGGTCCCGCAACACCTCGATGTCCCGCATCGCCGCGCTCATCTGCTCGAGGGTGAACCCGAGGGGCTTCATCCGCCGGATCACCAGGATCTTCTCGACGTCGAGCTCTGTGTAGAGCCGGAAGCCACCCTCAGTGCGCCCTGACGGCCGCAACAACCCGACCTCCTCCCAGTGCCGCAGGCTGCGCAACGACAACCCGGTTCGGGAGGCGACCTCGCCGATCTGCATGACGGTGGGGGAGGCCTGGGTGGGCTCGCTGGTCACGGGGTGGGCTCTCTCACGTCGCTCGGATTTCAACCCTCACGTTACGTGAGGTTAGAGTGGTGCGCAGACTTCCGCCGGCGAGGACGCCGGCATGCGCCCCATGGTGCGCACCATCTCCACCCAGATCCAAGTCGTCCGGGCCTGTCTCCAAGGCCACGGGCGCTGACCGCTGCTGCCACGAACGGAGCCCCGCCCTTGAGCACCACCCTGACTCATGCACCCGAGCCCACGGTGCGCGCCGCCCTGCGCTCACCCAAGCTGCTGCGCACCGAGGTGCTGGCAGGCCTGGTGGTCGCACTCGCCCTGATCCCCGAGGCGATCTCGTTCTCGATCATCGCCGGCGTCGACCCGCGCATCGGGCTCTTCGCCTCCTTCACCATGGCCGTCTCCATCGCCTTCCTCGGTGGCCGGCCCGCGATGATCTCCGCCGCCACGGGCGCCATCGCACTGGTCATCGCGCCGGTCGCCCGCAACTACGGCATGGACTACTTCATCGCCACCGTGCTGCTCGCGGGCGTCTTCCAGATCGTCCTCGGCCTCGCCGGGGTCGCCCGGCTGATGCGGTTCATCCCGCGCTCGGTGATGGTCGGCTTCGTCAACGCCCTGGCGATCTTGATCTTCCTCGCCCAGGTCCCGCACATGGTCGACGTGCCCTGGCTGGTCTACCCGATGATCGCGGTCGGCATCGCCGTGATGGTCGGGCTCCCGACGGTCACCAAGGTCGTCCCGGCCCCCCTCGTCGCGATCGTGGCCCTGACCGGGTTCACCCTCTTGGCGGCGCTGAACGTGCCCAACGTCGGCGACGAGGGCGAGCTCCCGGACAGCCTTCCGTCGCTGTTCATCCCCGACGTGCCGCTGAACCTGCACACCCTGGAGATCATCGCCCCCTACGCGCTCGCGATGGCGCTCGTCGGGCTGCTGGAGTCGCTGCTGACCGCCAAGCTGGTCGACGACATCACCGACACCCACTCCGAGAAGACCCGCGAGGCCTGGGGCCAAGGGGCCGCCAACGTCATCACCGGACTCTTCGGCGGCATGGGCGGCTGCGCCATGATCGGGCAGACCATGATCAACGTGAAGGCCTCCGGCGCCCGGACCCGCATCTCGACCTTCCTCGCCGGTGTCTTCCTGCTCGTCCTGGTGGTCGGGTTCGGCGACGTCGTCGCCCTCATCCCGATGGCCGCGCTGGTCGCGGTGATGATCATGGTCTCGCTCGGCACCTTCGACTGGCACAGCGTCCAGCCCGCCACCCTGCGCAGGATGCCGAAGTCCGAGACCATGGTGATGCTCTCCACCGTCGCGGTGACCGTCGGCACCCACAACCTCGCCATCGGCGTCGTGGTCGGCGTCCTGGTCGCCATGACCCTGTTCGCCCGCCGGGTCGCCCACCTCACCGACACCCGCCGCGAGCTCGTCGAGAGCACAGACGGGACCGTGACCGCGGTCTACACCGTCACCGGCGAGCTCTTCTTCGCCTCCAGCAACGACCTCTACACCCAGTTCGAGTACGCCGACGACCCCGACCGCGTCGTCATCGACCTGTCCCAATCGCACATCTGGGACGCCTCGACCGTCGCCTCGCTCGACGCCATCACCACCAAGTACGACCGCAAGGGCAAGACCGTCGAGATCATCGGGCTCAACGACGCCAGCGCCGAACGGCACGGCCGACTCACCGGCGAGCTGCCCTCACACTAGTTCGAGGCCATGGGGATTCGACGGGGTTGCCCGGCCTCGGCCCGCTCGGTCAGGAACGCGGCCAACGCTTCGGGCGGGGCCTCCTCCACCAGGCGCCCAAGGTCGTCGACCACCACCCGCAGCAGGAGGGACTGCACCAGTGGTCTCGGCTGCCGTCACCGCGTGGCACCTGGGCGGCTTGCACCCGATCGAAACCCTTCTCGTCCTGCTGCTGGCCGTCGCCCCGTTCGTGATCGTGATCGCGGGGTTGACCGACCTCAGGGTCGACGGCGCTCGACTCCTGCGGTGGCCGATCGGCCGATGAGGATCGTCTTGAACTTGCTGAACAACTTCCGCGGTGGCGGCTCGCGTACCGCGGTGCCGTCGACGATGTTGTTGCGCCGTCGCGCTTCGAGCTCGAGGCGGTGCCCCACTCGAATCGCTGGTTCGTCGAAGCCGCTGGCCAGCCCGGCTGCAATAGCCATGGCTGCCCAGTCGTTGCGCGCGGTCGCGCGGACAGCGTGCGCTACTCCGTCGGTTGTCGGGTTCTCAGCCAGCGCGTCGATGACCATCCGCACGCCGCGGTAGGTCTCGCTCGCGTGCCGCCAGGCCTCGATGACCATCTCCTCGCGGTCTTCGGGGTCGCCGACGAGTCCGCGTTCTAGTGAAGCGGTCAGGAGCGTGTGCCAGCGAAGTAGCAGGGCGTCCGCGAGGTCTTCGGGGTCGTGGAAGAAGGTGTCGATGCCGTCGATGTCGGTGGGGATCTGCCCGTCTTTGCGGGCCAGGATCTCCTCGGTCACGGCGTGGAGGACGCCGGCGCGGGTCGGCTTCGGGTGGTTCTTCACGGGGCGCTCCCTTCCTCAAGACAAGGGTGGTGCGGCGCTCGCCCACTGCACGGGCAGCGAGACGTAGCCGCGGATCGGGCCGGAGCGAAGGCGGACCGCTGAGTCGAGGTCGACATGCCAGTCACGATGCCGGGATAGGAGTGCCTGTAGAGCGATCTGTGCCTCGAGGCGTGCCAGGGCTGCGCCGAGGCAGAAGTGGATGCCGCGGCCGAAGGCGACCTGTCGTTCGGGGCGACGGTTGATGTCGAAGTCGTCGGCGGCGGGGAAGGCGTGGTCGTCGCGGTTCGCTGACCCGAACAACAGCAGCACGCTGTCACCGGTCTTCATGCATTGCCCGTGTAGGTCGACTTGTCGGGTCAGGGTGCGCGCGAGGCCTTGGACGGGTGAGTCGTAGCGGAGCAGTTCTTCGACCGCGCCGGGAACGAGATCGGGGTGATCTGCCAGCTGTCGACGGCTCTCGGGATGCTGGGCGAGTGTGACGGCGCTGTTGGAGAGGAGGTTGGTGGTGGTTTCGTGCCCGGCGACGAGCAGCAGAAGGCAGAAGCCGAGGAGCTCCTCCTCGGAGAGGTGGGCACCGTCCACTTCGGCGTGGACGAGTGCTGTCATGAGGTCGTCTTGGGGGTGCGCGCGTCGCTCGGCGAGGAACGCCGCGAAGTACTCGTAGAGCGCGGCGGCGGCGTCCAGCCCGGGGCCGAACTCTCCGCGGACGGGGTTGGACTGGATGAGCGTGGTGGACCAGGTTCGGAACCGGTCGCGGTCGTTGCGCGGCACACCGAGCATGTCGGCGATGACGATGGCCGGGAGGGGCCCGGCGAAGCCGGAGACGAAATCCCACGTCCCGACGTCGGGAGCCTGGTCGAGCAGCTCGTCGACAAGGGCTTGGATGCGCGTCTCGAGTCCGGCGATGCGGTGCGGGGTGAAGGCCTTGCTGATGAGGTGGCGAAGCTGGGCGTGCCGGGGTGGGTCGCTCATGATGAGCATCGGCAGGAACAGCTCGGTCATGTCGACCCCGGGTGGAGTGGGGAAGATCCCGGACGCCGAGGAGTATGTCTCCGGGTCGAGCAGGGCCGCGGAGACGTCGTCGTAGCGGCTGAGCACCCAGGTGCTCGCCTCTGGCGACCAGTAGAGGGGAGCGTCGTCGCGCAGCTCGCGGTAGACAGGGTAGGGGTCTTCGATCACTGCCGGGTCGAAGGGGCTGTAGGTCAGCTGTTGCTGGTTCATCGGGGGGTCCCCTCGAGTGTTGAGCTCCGTGTCGGCGGGTCGGCCAAGGTGGCTGGTTGCGGTCGGGCGGTTTCTGGTGTCGGGTTGCGGTGTGGCCACCAGCTGCGTTCCTCGAACAGGGCGGCGCAGGCGGGGACGACCAGGGTGCGGACGATGAAGGTGTCCAGCAGCAGTCCTGAGGCGACGGCGAACCCGGTCTGGGTGAGTGCCTCGACCGGTGAGAACAGCAGCGCCACGAAGGTGGAGGCGAAGATGACCCCGGCGGCGGTGATGACGGGACCGGTGGCGGTGACTGCGCGGGCGACCTCGCTACGGGTCAGCGCGAGCCCGCTTTCCCGCATGCGGCTCATCAGCAGGATGTTGTAGTCGGCCCCCACCGCGACCAGCAGGACGAAGGTGATGACCGGCACGGTGAAGTGGATGTGCTGCCCGAGGAGGTGCTGGAAGACCAGGGCGGTCAGGCCGAGCGCGGCCGCGCAGGACATGATGACTGAGGCGAGCAGGTACAGCGGGGCCACGAGGGCACGCAGGGTGAGGATGAGGATGAGGAGGACTGCGGCAAGGACCACGATGAGGACGAGGACGGAGTCGCGGGCGAGGTAGCGGCCCAGGTCGGCGCCGAGGCCCGCTGCTCCGGTGGTCAGGACGGTCGCGTCGCTCAGGCGGGTGTTGTTCATCGACTGCTCGGCGGCGTCTTGGACCGCGTTGTAGCGCTCGAGTCCGGAGGGGCTGAGCGGGTCAGTGTCGCCGGTGACCTGGATGCGGGCCAGCCGGCCGTCGTCGGAGAGGAACGATCGTCGAGCCAGGGCGAAGTCGGGCCGGTTGAGCGCCGAGGAGGGTAGGTAGAAGCCGCCGGCCTCGGGGGTGCTGGCGCGCTGGTGCACGGCCTGGAGATAGTCCCCGGACTGGTCGAGGCCGGTCTGCAGTCGGGCGGTCTGGGCCTGCAGCTGACTGATCGCGGGGGAGATGCGCTGGGCTCCCTGTGCCAGCTTGTCGGTGCCGTCGGCGAGCTGTCCGAGCTTGGCGCCGAGCAGTTGCTGGCCGCTGGCGATGCGGGCGCTGCCACGTTGGGCCTGCCGGAGCCCGCTGGTGAGCTTGTCGAGGCCTGCTGCCAGTTGACCGTTGCCCTCAGCGATGCGGGTTGCCCCGTCGGCGGCTCGCGCGAGCCCGGGCAGCAGCTGGTCGCGTTGTCCTCGGTAGATCCTGTCGAGGCCCTCTCGGGATCGCTTGCAGATCGGGTCGGCGGTGCACACCGGGTCGGCGGTGAGCGCGGTCACGATCTGGCCCATGGCGTCGACTGCGGCAGAGACCTGGTCGTGGGCGGTGCGCAGTCCGGCGGCAAGGCTGGCGGCTCCGTCGCGGAGGTCGCGGGATCCGCTCGCGGCCCGCTGTGTTCCGTCGGCTGCCTGGTCGAGCCCTCCGGTGAGTCGGCGGCTGCCTTGGCTCAGCTTGGCCGCCCCGTCCTGCGCCTTGTCGGCGCCGTCGGCGACCTTGCCGATGCCGGAGCCGAGCTGGTCGCTGCCCGTGGCGAGCTTCTCGAGGCCGGGCTCGCCCTCCTGCAGCTTTCGGTCAGCAGAGTTCAGGCCCCTGGCGAGGCGGCCAAGCTGCCCCGCGATCGAGGCGGGCGCGAGGCGCTTGCCGTCGGGCTGGGTGATGGAGCTGACCGACGCGACACCGTCGACCTTGGCCACCGCGGTGCTGACCGCGTTCAGTACCGCGAGGTCGCGAGCGTTGGCCATGTCGTGGTCGGCGCGGATCAGCAGGTAGTCCGGCAACGTCTCGTTGACCGGGAAGTGGTCGTTCAGGGCGGCCAGACCCAGGTTGCTGGGGGTGTCGGGCGGCTGAGCGCTGCGCTCGTCGAACGACAACTGCATCGTGGGCAGCATCAGTGCGAGGAGTAGCAGCAACGCGACACCGAGGGCGAGAACCCGGGCGGGTTGACGTGCCAGCAGGCCACCGGTCCGCGCCCACCGCGAGTCCGGTGACGGCGCGGGGGCGGGGCCGATGCGAGGGCCGAGCCAGTGCATCAGCGCCGGGGTGAAGGTCAGGCTAACCGCGACCGTGACTGCGACGCAGATCGCCATCGGCGGGCCTGTCGTGGCGAAGATCGCGAGCTTGGTGAACCCCAGGCTGATGGCGCCCAGGATGACGGTGGCCGCAGAGGCCAGCAGCGCCGGACCGACCCGGGAGACGGCAGTGCCGACCGCATCGAGGGCCGCGTGCCCACCGGCGTACTCCTCGCGGAAGCGGCTGATCAGGAACACGCAGTAGTCGGTTCCCGCCCCCAGGGTGATGGCCACCACGAACGCGTCGGTGTACGTCGACAGCGGCAGGCCGTGCTGCCCGGCCAAGGACAAGACGCCGCGCGTGCACAGCAGGGCGACCCCGATGGTGGCCAACGGGACGAAGACCGTGGCCACGCGGCGATAGATGAGCCACAAGATGCTGACAAGAAGCAGCAACGAGACGACCGTGACCTTCAGCGACGCCTCGTTCACCGCCGTGGTCAGGTCCGAGATCATCGCGGGATCCCCGGTCACGTGGACCTTCGTGCCGTCCGGGGTCCGCAACTCATCGACCAGGTCGCGCAGCCAGTGGACGTCCTGGTCTGACTCCGGGGAGCCGACCGCGGACGCAAGGCCGACCACGATGTAGGTGGCCTTGCCGTCGTCGCTGGTCAGCACCTTCCGCGCCTGCGGCCTGCCGAGGTAGTCCTGTACCTCCGCGACCCGCTGAGGCGCGTCCTGCAGCCGGTTCACCAGGGTCCGGTAGAGGCGTTGGTCAGCGGCGTCCAGGCCCTCCTCGTCGGCGATGACGATGAACACGTAGGACTCGGTGCGGCCGGACCCGAACTCGGAGTCCATCACCCGCAGACCCTTCAGGGTCGGGGAGTCCTCGGGGAGGAACGCGGTGCTGCTGCGCTCGACGACGGTTGCCAGCGGCGTCACCAACAGTGACAGGGTGGCGGCGGCAGTCACCCAGGCGACCACGACCAGGACCGGGACCTTCAGGCCCACCGCGAGGACCGTGCGCATCCCCGACTCGAGCCGGCGGGCGGTTCGCCGCTCGCGGCTTCGCGTGGCCCGGCGCCTGAGCCTGCTCATGCCTGGGCGTCCGCCAGGCTGTGGAACTGGACGGGAAGGCCGTCGACGGGTACGGGCAACGAGGTGTTGTCCCACCGCACCCTGTAGTCATCGGCCACCGTCCAGGTGTGGGTGCGAAGCATCTCGTGCAGGACCGCCTTGACCTCCAAGATGCCGAAGTGCATGCCGATGCACTTGTGCACACCGCCGCCGAACGGGACCCACGCGTTGCGGTGGGACTTGTCCTCCGCTCGGTCGGGCCCGAACCGGTCGGGGTCGAAGTCGTCAGGATTGGTCCAGTACGCGCGGTCGAAGTGGTTCACCGCCGGAGCCACTGCGACGAGCGTGTTGTTGGGGATGAAGTGCCCCTCGACCTCGGCGGGCTTGACGGTCTTGCGCATCACCAGCGGCACCGGCGCGACCAGACGCAGAGATTCCTTGATCACCAGGTCAAGGGTGTTCAACCGGTCGAGGGCGTCGATGTCGACCGGTTCTGCTCCCAGGGCGAGGGACTCCTGGCGGGCGCGGTCCTGCCACTCGGGGTGCTTGGCCAGGAAGTAGGCGACCGCTGCCGTGGTGATGGTCGAGGTGTCGTGTGCGGCCATCATCAAGAAGATCATGTGGTTGACGACGTCTTGGTCGCTGAACTTGTCGCCGTCCGTGGTCCGCGCCTGACAGAGCCCGGCGAACAGGTCTCTCCCGGCGCCGGACCGGGCGGCCGGCAGGTGCTCGAAGAAGTAGGTCTCCAGCACCCTGCGGCCTCGTACGCCGGCCCGAAAGCGGGTCCCGGGAAGCGGGAAGCGCACCATGGAGCTGGCCGCTCGGACCGTTGCCACGAAGGCGTCATTGATGGCGCGGGTGTCTTCGCCTCCGCGGCCGCCCATGAACACCTCGGTGGCGATGTCCAAGGTGAGTTCCTTCAGCAGGGGGTAGAGCAGCACCGGGTGCTCGGTCGACCACGCGCCCACACCGCTGCGTGCCCGGGGGACCACCTGGGAGACGTACTCGGCCAGGCGGTCACGCGTGAACGCCTCCTGCATGATCCGCCGGTGCATCAGGTGCTCACCGAAGCTCATCAGCATCAGGCCGCGATGGAAGAACGCGTCGATCAGAAAGGTCCACCCGTCCTGGGAGAACGCCTTCTCCTTGTTGGCCAGCACCGACTGCGTCGCATCGGGACCGGCCACCACGACGACCTGGGTCCCGAAGGCACCCATCCACGAGACCGGACCCAGCCGCGCGTACCGCTCGCGACCCAGGTCGGACCCGAACCGGATGTAGTCAAGAGTGTGGCCCAACAACGGCAGGCCCTGGTCGCCCTGCACCGCTGCTAGTCCGCTGCCGGCCGGCGCCTCGGCCAGCGGCCGGACCGGCCAGGACCGACTCAGCGTGCGCAGGCCGCGGTCCACCCGACCGGGCAGTCGAGTCAGCACGACTGAGGAAGTACGGCGCCGCAGGGGGCCTCGCAAGGGGGTGAGCAACGCGTTCATCGAGTAGCTCCAGTCGTCGTGGGTCGTGCGCTCAGTCGCCGGACTCATAGTTTGTACTGAGAGTTCAAGATAAGATTCTGATCCAGCAAAGGAATGACGTCAACCGTGGGTCTCAGGGGCCGAGGGAAGGGGAAGCGAAGTGCGACAGGTACCTGCCAAGCTGGCCAGCAAGCTCTACGGGGCGGCGGAGCTCATCGCCGAGCGCGGCCTGGCTGACGCCAAGGTCGACGAGATCGCCGACGCAGCCGGCATCCCGAAGGCCACGCTGTACTACTACTTCAGCGGCAAGGACGAGGTCCTGGCGTTCCTGCTGGCCGACATGCTCGAGCTGATCGCCGGCGAAGTCGGCACTGCGGCGTCGGCCCCCGGCAGCGCTCGGGATCGCCTCGAGTCGGCGGTCGAGGCACAGCTCGCCGTGATGCTCGATCATCCGGCCGTCTGCCGGGCCCTCGTCGGCGACCTGGGTCGCGCTACGCGCCTTCCGGAGCTCGCCGCAGCGTTACAGGAGGCATTCCACCGGCCCATCGCGAGCCTGCTTGCCGAAGGCGTCAGCGACGGCACCCTGCGGCCGGTGGAGGACCCGGGTGCAGTCGCGCTGAGCATCTTCGGTGCGATCACCGTGACCGGCCTCAGCGTCGCGGTCGAAGGCCCGTCGAACGACTCGGCCACGGACGCTGCGCGCATCGCTGCTTCCATCTGCGACCTCATGCTCAACGGCCTCGCCACGACCCCCGCGAACCCGGAGGGGGACCGTTGAACAGCATCCTTGGGAGCTGGGCGGACAAGTTCCGGCCGCACCCGGACGGCAGCCAGCTTCCACCACACCACGGCCACTGCCTCGGCTGCGGACCCGACAACCCCCACGGACACCACCTCGTGGTCCGACGCCGCGGCGAGGAAGTGCACGCGGTACACCAGTTCAGCGAACGCCACATGGGCGCTCCGGGCATCGCACACGGCGGCGCCGTGGCCACCGTCCTCGACGACCTGTTCGGCTTCCTGCTCTACCTGACCGGGGCGCCGGCGGTGACCCGGCAGCTCGAAGTGCGCTACGACGCCCCCGTCATCCTCGGCACCAGCTACGAGCTTGCAGCGCGCGTCGTACGCGACGACGGCCGCAAGCTGTTCGTCGAAGCCGAGATGGCAGAGGCCGGCGGCACCGTGGTCGCCACTGCGTCAGCGCTGTTCCTCAAAGTGGACATAGCCCACTTCGATCGCGGCGCGCCGCCGGCCCCGGTCGACCCCGACTGAAGATACGAGCGGTCAAGGAACGGCGTTGGCGGCGAATGCTGCAGGAGCCTCGCACCCTCCCACACACCTGATCGTGGCTGGCTGCGACTCCGCCCCAGCGGACCGCCCTCACCGATACCGCTCACGCGTCGTGTACGTCCCTCTATAAGCCGGCCCGCGTACCGCATGGCGTCACCCGTCAGCGGGGAGGCCGCACTGAAGGATCCACCGCGAGTGATTCGGTTGCCCGGTCCAAGCCAGATTCGATCGGGGTCCATTTAGTGTCCAGATTGAGGCCGTCCCACTCGTCACTGGATGGGTATCCTGAGACCGGAAGCGAGGGCGAATCCCTCACCACACCGAGCGAATCGGTAGCTTTCGGCCGGACTCCGTAGTTGTCGCAGGGGCCCCGATCTCGTCCAGAGGTCGCAGGTTCAAATCCTGCCCCCGCTACTCCTGTGATGTCTCAGGACATCGCGGACACCCGAACCCACGGAAACGTGGGTTCGGGTGTTCGTCATTTCGGAGTTCGTGGCTGGTAGTCCTTGCTGGTGTCGATGGTGAGCTCGCGGAGGAGTTCGCCGGTGACGGCGTTGACGACTCTGAGGTCGAGGTCCTGGATGAGCAGGATGACGTGGGTTCCCTTGTGGGTTCGGCCTCCTCGGGGTCTGGTGGTCGACGAACAGGGCGGTGATGACCAGGCGGGCTTCAGAGGTGGGTGGCGGCATGGCCGAGCATCGAGCTCGGCGAGGTTGTCGCCGATGACCTGCGACATGTGTCGCCTATGTCTTGAGACAGGTGTCGCCGATGTCCTGAACCAGCACACTGCCCCCGCTACTCGTCAGGGCCGTGGATCCAGTCAGGACCCTCTACGACTAGCGCATCTGTGGCCGCGGGCCATGCGCCATCCGTGTCGGCCGACAACTTCGCTACGTCGTCAGCGACGTACACGCCTGGCTGGCGAGCCAGCGAGAGCGCGAACCCGGTCACTCTCCCGAAGGGACGTGACGGTAGCACCCCGGACCCCGTTCGCTTTCTCGGAAAGGAACCACAGCCATACCGAGCCTATGGTCACGACCTCATGTCGTAGCCGAGAATGCGGCCCCACATCCTCGACACATGGTCGGTGATCTTCTCGCGTGCAGTCCCCTCACCGTAGAGCAGAGAGGTGACGCAGGTTTCCTCAAGCATCGCTGCAAGGATCTCGCAAACCAGAGCGACGTCCATGTTGCCAAGATTGACGTGGGCGGCAGTGCTTGCGATGCCCTTCCGGATGTCTGTGACAAGTGAGTCTCGGAGCGACCGACGCGCCTCTCGAAATAGGGCGCTGGTGGCCGACGATCCGTCCAGCAGCACCCACAGAGTGCGATCGTCCTCGAACGAACGAACATAGAGATCGATTGATCTGCGGATGCTTTCGACCGGCCGGTTGCTGTCCCAGACCGCCCGTGAGCCCTGATGTAGCCGCTCCCGCATCTCCTTGAGTAGTTCGGAGTATATCTCCTCTTTATTGACGAAGTGCACATAAAAGGTCCCATGGGCGCGCCGGGCCGTTTTCGCGATGAGACCCACCGTGGCCTCGTTGTAGCCGACCTCCTCGAGCACCAGCAGGGCGGCGTCGAGCAGTGCCTGACGCGTCTTCGCGGTTCGTTGCTCTTGACGGGTCAGGACGCTGCCGTCGGCTTTCAATGTGTCGCTCACGCTCTCTCCTCCCGCATCCTGCCCGCAGGTTAACGGACGAGGATTGTTGTCTACCTCACGTCTTGACGCTGACGTCAATATCAGTAACACTCTCGCACATGACAAACCTGAAGGACGGGGCAGGGACAACTGACGTCCTGTCCGACAGTCCTCGGCACCCCCGCCGCGGTGCCGTCTCCCTGCGCTCACGAGTCGCGTCTGTGGAGCAGACCTGGCTCACCCTGGGTCTCGTCGCCGTAGTGGTTCTCGCGCTCAGTGTGGCGGGGCTCGGCGTGCTGGATCCGGCCAACCTGGCCGACATCGGCCGAGCCACAGGGCCACTGCTGATTCTGGGTACTGGGGCGGCGCTTGTGATCCTCGGCCGGGGTATTGATCTTTCGGCCGCGTCGGTGGCAGCCGTCGCCGCACAGTTATTCGTCTGGCTGGTCAGCGTCCAGGGGTACGGCGAGCTCCGCGCAATCCTGGTGTGCCTGGTGGTGAGTGCGGTATTGGGCCTCGTGAATGGCGCCATCATCGTATGGGGGCAGGTCCCAGCGCTCTTCGTCACGCTTGCCACCTGGCAGCTGTACCTGGGTTTGTTCCGACTGTTTGTCTCCAAGGAGACAAACGCAGTGCTTCCCCGAGACTCCATGGTTGTCTCGTGGATGGGAAGCAGCAACGTCTTGGGCATTCCGTCGACCCTGCTGATTGCAGGAGGCGTTGTCGTCCTCACCTCATTCGTCCTGCGATTCACGAGCTTCGGCTGGTTCTACCGGGCCGTGGGCGACAACTTCATCACCGCTCAACTCACTGGCATCCCTGAGCGACCGCTTCGCCTTATCAGCTACGTCCTCTCCAGCATCCTGGCTGGACTGACCGGCCTCGTGCTGCTGGGAGTCGCCGGCTCGTACACGACCGTCTACGGCAGCAGTGAGGCGATCCTCTTCGACGCCATCACCATTGCCATCATCGGTGGTTTCAGCCTTGCGGGAGGCAGGGGCAACATCCGGGGCGTCGTCGTCGCCGCCTTGTTGATCGCCGTGGTCCAGAACGGCATGACGCTGATGAATTTCACCGTCGTCGCTACGACGCTGACCAAGGGCCTGATCCTGCTGGCCGCCATCGCAGTCGATGCCTGGCTTCACCCCGAAAGCGAAGAAACGGTTCGAGCTGGAGATCTCTGACTTCAGCGAGCTCACCACGGACACCTGAAGTTCCGACAGTTCCCCCAGGAAAGGCACCAACATGAAGTTTCGACACCTGATTGCCCCGTCACTGGCAGCGCTTGCGCTGTCCGCATGCTCGGTGAGCACCGGCAGTAGCACCGAGGCCTCCTCGGGCGACGCAGTGATCCCCGCCAGTGGAACTGTTTCGGAGATCAGCAAGCTGGTCCACGAATCGTTGGCAGGGAAGAAGATCGGCTGGGTTCCCACCGGAATGGGGATCCCGCTGACGGAGAACTGGACCAGTCAATTCAAGCTCGCTGCAAAACAGTTGGGCGCTGAGCTCATCATTCGCGACCCCAACTGGGATTCGGCGAAGATGCCCGACATCGTCGACGGACTGATCAATTCCAAGGTCGACGTGCTCATTCTGCACAACCCGGACGTCGGAGTGCTGACCAGCCAGATCCAGCGGGCAAAGCAGGAAGGCATCTACGTCATCACACTCAACATGATGCCCAGCCAGCAATCCGACGCCTTCGTCGGGGGCGATTTCGAGGCCATGGGCGCTGCTCTGGCCGATCGAGTGGTCCAGGACTGCACGGCCAAGGGCAAGACGAAGATCGCCACCATCGATGGATTCGGCACCGACGGCGCCAGCGTCGCGGCTCGAACGGGCTGGGGCTCGGTCTTCAAGGCCTCCGATCTGGATGTCGTTTCAGAGCAGTCGGCCAACTACCTGCCGGCCAATGCCAACAAGGTCGCACGCACGGTGCTCCAGCAGGAGCCTGACCTCTGCGCCTTCGTGGGAAACTTCGACACGATGATGCTCGGCGCCTCCCAGGCGGTTCAGCAGGCTGGAAAGGCCGGCGAGGTGGGGGTGTACTCCCTGGATGCCAGCGCACCTGCCTGCGCGAACATCAGGAACGGATCCCTGACCGCAACGATCTCCTACAGCGTCCCGGCGATGGGCGGCACGGTCTTTTCGCTCATTCAGTCCTTGATCCAGTCGGGCAAGACGCCGGGCGCGACCCGCTCGGCCACGTTCATGCCTTATCAGGTCGTCGACAAGTCGAACGTGGACGACGTCACGCTCGCCTGCTACGGCAACAACTGAGGCGACGAGCACACCGATGAAGTCAGAGGAGACAGCCCGTGCGGCCAGTTGACGCCTTCAGCCTGACCGGACAGCCGACGGTTCGTCGGTTCTCCGTCGGCAGGTCCGTGTCAGACATCCTGTCCCGATCCTGGGTCGAGGGCGCGGTGCCCTTGGTGCTCGCCGTCGGGCTGTTTCTTCTGCTGACGATCACCACTCCCGGGTTCATCAGCTCGGGTACCCAGGTGATCATGGCTCGTAATATCGGCGAGATCGGCCTGATCGCCATGGGCCTCACCGTCGTGATGCTCGCCGGTGGCATCGACCTCTCGGTGGGCTCCATGGTTGGAGTCGCCAACTTCACCGCCCTGATCGCCTTTCGCGTGTGGGGGCTCACGGCCGGCGTGGCGGTCCTGCTCGCCCTGGCTGCCGGTCTGCTGATGGGAGCCATCAACGGCGCCCTGATCGCAGGTTTGAAGACCCGTCCATTCGTGACGACCCTCGTGACGCTGATGACCTTCCGCACGGTGGTGCAGTTCGCGCAGGAGGGGTACGCGGACAAGTTGATCAGCCAGCCCCAGGACAGCACCTGGCTGCTGTTGGGGATCGGGCGGATCGGGATCCTGCCGCTGTCGTTCATCCTGTTCCTGATCGTGTTGGTCGTGGTCCAGGTCCTGGTCACTAGGGGGCGCTGGGGCTGGCGACTGCTCGCCGTGGGGGCAAGCCCCAAGTCCGCACGCCGGAACGGGATCAGCCCGGAGTGGGCGAAGTTCCAGTCGTATGTGTTCTGCGGGGCCATGTGCGGTCTCGCGGGTGCCTTCATGGCCACGCGTCAGGGGAACACCAGCAGCAGTGCGGGCTCGGGTCTCGAGCTGGTCGCGCTGACGGCGGTCGTCCTGGGTGGCGTGAGCCTGGCTGGTGGTCGAGGCAGCGTGGTTCGCGCCTCGCTCGGAGTGGCGATCGTGGCGATGATCTCCCAGGCGACCCAGCTCAACAGCCTGGACTCGTCGTGGTACGTCGTGACCCTGGCCATCGCGTTGCTCGCCTTCGCCACCTTCGACCTGAAGTTCGGCAAGTATCGAGGAACCCTGGCGCAGAAACTCTCGATGCGACCTGGAAAGGCGAACCTCGGCGAACTCATCGACGTGACCGCCCCAGGGACTCCCTGGACGATCAATCACCGGCTGACCGATGCCAAGGCGATCGGGCTCGGCGAGATCGAGGGCGGCGAGGACGTCGCGATCGACCGCGACGGCAACGTCTACTGCGGTGACAGGCGTGGATGGATCTGGAGGTTCGAAGGACCCGACCACGACGAGGGACGGGTCTTCGCACGAACCGGTGGACTCCCGCTGGGGCTCGCCTGGGACGCCGAGAACAACCTGCTGTGCGCCGTGGGCGGGATCGGGCTGGTCCGGATCGCGCCCGACGGGACCCTGGAATCCTTGGCGGCGAGCATCCGCAAGACCTGGTACAAGGTGTCCGATGACTCGCTGGTGCGCGCGGCGGACGACCTGGACGTCGCGCCCGACGGCAGTGTCTACTTCTCCGACTTCTCCTCACGAAATCAGGCGTCGGAGTACGTCGCCGAGATCCTCGAGTGCCGCCCCAACGGGCGCGTCCTGCGGTGGGATCCACAGCGCGACAAGGTGACACTCGCCGCCAAGAACTATTCCTTCCCGAACGGCGTCTGCACGTCCCACGACGGTCAGTCCATCCTGATCGCGGCCACGCTGCTCTGTCGCGTCGACCGGCTATGGATCGCGGGTCCGAGGGCGGGTCAGATCGAGACGGTCATGGAGAACCTGCCCGGTTATCCCGACAACATCAACCGTGCCTCGGACGGGAACTACTGGCTGGCCTTCGCCGGCATGCGCGTCCCGGCGTACGACGTCTTGATGCGTCACGACACCGTGCGTCGCCGCGCCTTCCACGAGCTGGCGGCTGATGAATGGCCGATGCCGCAACTCAACGTCTCGTGTGTCGCGAAGGTCACCGAGTCCGGCGAAGTCCTGAACACCCTGTGGGACGGAACGCTCGAGAACCACGGTCTGATCACCTCCGTTCGCGAACACGACGGCTGCCTCTACATCGGCGGACTGCAGAACAATCGCATTGGTCGGATCCAGCTCGATCCTTCCGAGGTGGGCGATGTCGACGTCCGGGCGGTCCCCGGCACCCAGTCCGGCAAAGTCATTGCACGGGTAGGAGCCAGCGCATGAACCGCTTCCTTCGAACCGTCGTCGAACTGGTCGCTCCGACCAGGATCAGCCATCCCGAGGTCCCGCCCATGGAATTGGGCATGACCCCAAACGACCGGCTGGAGCGAGCAGACGACGTCGCCTGGGCGGGCACCGGTCAGGTGGACGACGTGGTGCTTGTCGACGGAGAACTCGCAGTGGCCACGGGCAACGTCGTGACCGTGCACCGGGCCGACGGCGCCGACCAGACGACGCTCCCGGATCGGGTCACCGCGATGGCGGCCACTGACAACGGAATCGTCGTCGCCGTCAGCGGCCATGGGCTGCTCAAGGTCAATGCTGGTCGCGTGGACCCGCAAAGCGAAGACGTCTCACTGCGCCACAACGTCACCGCGCTGCTGGCACTCCCTGGTGGCGAACTCTTGGCCACCGTCGGTTCCTCCGAGCGTGACCTGGATGGCTGGGTTTGGGATCTGTTCGAGCAGAAGGCCACTGGCTCCATCCACCGGATCGACGCAGATGGACGGATTGTCCAGAGCAGGCAGGGCCTTCCTTGGGCGGCCGGTCTCGCCGAAGGCATGGAGGGACCGGGAAGCCCGGTTCTGCTCTCCCTGGCTCACGCCCACAGGATCGAGTACGTCGACCCGACGAGCCTTCAGAGCTTGGGCACGTTCCTTGAGGGCCTGCCGTCCTATCCGTGGCGAATCTCTCGGGCACCCGGTCGGGATTCCTGGTGGGTGTCCATGCCCCTCGTACGCTCCCGCTTGACCGAACTGATGCTGGGGGAGAAGGCCTTCCTCAGCGACATGATGGCCACGGTGCCGACGCAGTCCTGGTACGGCCCGAGCATGGCTGGTGGCTCCGTGTATCGCGAACCCCTTCAGCTCGGTGGCCTTCGGGTGCTCGGCCAGCTCAAGCCGTGGGCGCCACCGCGCAGCTATGGACTGGTTGTCGAGGTCGATGCTTTCGGTCGGGTGCTCCGCAGCCTGCACTCGCGCGCTGGAGGTACGACGCACGGCGTGGTGGCCGCCGTCGAACACGAAGGTTCGCTCTGGGTCGCGGCCCGGTCCCGCTCGGGTCTGGTCCGGGTCACGCTCTCCGAGGATGAGGTGGTCTCATGACCGGCATCGCAGCCGAAGCACACGCCGACCAGGTGGCCGCCCTGCGACTGGTCGGAGTCTCGAAGTTCTACGGCAGCCAGGCCGCTGTGTCCAACGTCGACTTCGAGGTCCTCCCCGGGGAGGTCCACGCACTCGTGGGAGAGAACGGCGCCGGCAAGTCGACGATGTGCAAGCTCATCGCCGGGGTGACGAGCCCGGACGAAGGACATCTCGAGCTGGCCGGGAAGCCGACCCCGCTCAAGTCGCCCGCAGAGGGATTGAAGGCGGGCATCTCCATGGTCTACCAGGAGACCTCCCTGGTCCCCGCCATGACGGTGGCGCAGAACCTGACCCTGGGCTCCGAGCGATCACTCAATCGGATCCGCAAGGTCAATCTGGTGGCGCAGCGAGTGCTGCATTCTCACAACTTCCACATCAATCCGGGAGCGATGGTCAGCAGCCTGAGCGCGGCGCAGCGACAGCTCGTCGAGATCGCCCGCGCGGTGCACCGCGATGCCAAGGTGATCATCTTCGATGAGCCCACAACCTCCCTCACCCCTGAGGAGAAGCAACAACTCTTCATGACCATTGCCGAGCTCAAGAAGCGAGGACTTGGCATCATCTACGTCTCCCACGCGCTTGAGGAGTGCCTCGAGCTGTCCGACAGGATCACCGTCCTGCGCGACGGCGAACGCATCGAGACCAGGCCCAGCGATGAGTTCACCCGGGAGAGCCTGATCCAGGCGATGGTCGGCCGGACAGTCGAGACTCGGGTCGCGAACCCCCGCAAACCCGCGACGGTCGACCCCGTCCTCGAGGTCCGTGACGTCACCCTGGGCCAGCTCGTCCGCAACATGACCTTCTCGGCCTACCCTGGCCAGATCGTCGGAATCGCCGGGTTGGTTGGCTCGGGTCGAAGCGAGAGCGCTCAGATCGTAAGCGGGTTCCTGAAGCGACGCCGTCTCCGCGGTGGCGTGATCCGTGTCGCCAAGCGCGTTCGGCGCTACAACACCCCGCGACAAGCCATCCGCGACGGCGTCGTGTACATCACCGAGGACCGCAAGACCGGCGGATTCTTCGACTCGATGAGCATCAGGGAGAACCTGCTGGTGGGCAGTCTGGCCGCGAGTCGTCGTACGCCCTTCCTCGCTACGAGGAAGCGAGCCAAGGAGCTGGAGGAACGTCTCGGGAAGCGCTTCGGTATCCGCTCCCTTGATCCCAAGGCTCAGGTGGTCACGCTTTCGGGTGGAAATCAGCAGAAGGTGACCCTTGCCAAGGCGCTGACCAACAACGCGAAGGTGGTCATCTTCGACGAGCCGACCAAGGGCGTGGACGTCGGAGCGATCAAGGAGATCCACGAGCTCATCCAGGAGTTCGCCGACAACGGGGTAGCCGTCGTCGTCATCTCTTCCTATCTCCCCGAGATCCTCACCTTGTCCGATCGGATCCTCGTCGCGAAGGGCGGCCGCATTGTGGCCGAGTTCGCCGGTGGCGAGGCTTCGGAGCACCAAATCATGTTTGCGGCGGTGCACTGATGACCTCCACAAATGCCCGAGTGTCGTCCCGAGCGGAGCACGGTGCACGAGACCAAGACCAGCGCGAGACAGAGAGAAGCAGGATGACCTCAGGGCAGTCAAGCATTGTTCCCGACATGACTTTTCGGGAGTTCTGGGAGAGCCGCGTGGACGCCAGCCCGGATCGCGAGTTCCTCGTCTACGGCGAGAAACGCTTCTCCTTCGACCAGGTGGACCGCGAGGCCAACAGGGTGGCTGCCGGGTTGCAGGCCAACGGCATCGGGGCGGGTGACCGCGTTGGCCTGCTGCTGCCCAGCGACCTTGCACTGCTGCACATCGAACTGGCCATCCACAAGGTCGGCGCCGTGATGGTGCCGATGATCTATGGGCTGACCGGACCAGAGGTGGCCTACGTGATCGGCCATGCGGAGCCGGACATGTGCATCACGGACGCCCAGTCCCTCCGCGGGTTGGGGGACGAACTTCCGGGCGTGGGACGGACCCGCTGGCTTGTCTTCGGTCTGGGAGAGGACGCTGCGCGGGCGTCCCGGGTCACGCAGGCCGAGGCCCTGTACACCGACATCGAGGCCCGACCGGGACCGGCGGGGATCACCCCCAGCGACCCGATGGCGATCATGTACACCTCGGGCAGCACCGGGAAGCCTAAGGGCGTGGTCCAGCCGACGCGTGGCCTGGTGGCCGCAGCCGTGGTCATCGCCGACAGGCTCGGTGCCACGGAGGAGGACAACTTCTATTCGTGTCTGCCGCTATTCCATGCCGCCGCCACTCACATGCTGCTGGCGCCCGCCGTGGCCTGCGGAGGACGGTTCACGCTCGTCCCGTCCTTCAGCCGCGACGCGTTCTGGGGGCAGGTTCGCGAGAGCGGGTCGACGATCACCCTCCTCATGCCCGCCCAGCTGGCGATCCTGATGACCCTTGACCCCAGCGAGCACGAGCGTGACCACGGGTTGCGGCAGATCTTCAGCCATGTTCAGCCGGCCGACTTCATCGAGCGGTTCGGCTGTCATGTCAGCACGGCATGGGCCATGACCGAGACCAGTGGGGTGGGCATCATGAGCCACCCAGGGCAAGCGGTTCCCAACGGGAGCATCGGTGTCCCCGTGGTGGGTTCGGAGGCGAAGATCCTCGGCGCCGAGTCGGGCCAGACACTGTCGCCGGGCGAGCAGGGTGAGTTGTGGTTCCGGCACTCGGACGTGATGCTCGAGTACTTCAAGGACCCCGAGAACACCGCAGCAACGCTGGTCGACGGCTGGGTGCGCACAGGCGACCTCTGCTCGATGGACGTGGACGGCAACGTCTACTTCCACGGGCGGATCAAGAACGTGATCAAGCGTGCCGGGGAGAACATCGCCGGTGAAGAGGTCGAGTTCTGCATCATCGAACACCCGGAGGTGGTCGACTGCGTGACGGTCGCCGTCCCGGATCCGATCTACACGGAGGAAGTCCATGCCATCGTGGGCGTTCGCGCCGGGTCGACGTTGACCCCGGACGAGTTGACGACCTGGGTGCGGACCCATCTCTCGGACTGGAAGGTCCCGCGGTACCTCACGCTTCGTGAGGGGGAGCTGGCCCGGCTCCCCAACGGCAAGCTGGATCGTCTTCGGATCCGCGCCGACCATGACGTGGCCCAGGCGGTGGACTGTGGCTCGCGAGCAAAGTCCAGGACCGGGTCCGGTGCGGGGGAGTCGAACCAGGACAACGCCGAGGCGGCCAGTGTGGTCACGACGCTTCTGGACGGGTCCACCCTCTGGCTGTGCCTCAACCGGCCCGATGCACTCGGGGCGATCAGCTACCAGGTGATTGCCGAGCTGCAGGCCGGGCTCGACCTCGCCGAGTCGCACGCGGACGTCCGGGCCGTGGTCTTGACCAGCACCGGGCCGGCCTTCTCCGCCGGCGCGGATCTGAAGGCCGTCAATGAAACCGAGTCGAGCAATGACTTCCGCAGCACTTTCGGGAAACTCCTGGACCGGATGGTGGCCTCCGAGAAGCCTGTGATCGCCGCGGTAAACGGCCTGGCCATGGCTGGAGGACTCGAACTCATCCTGGCCTGCGACGTGGTCTTCGCTGCGGAATCGGCCCGGATCGGCGACGGGCACTCCAAGTACGGACTGCTCCCCGGGGGTGGCGGCGCCGTACGGCTGCCGCGCCTGGTCGGGCGCAATCGCGCCCTGGAGATGCTCTACAGCGGCGAGCTCTACCCGGCCGAACTGCTGTGCCAGTGGGGCCTGGTCAACCGGGTCCTGCCGGATGCGGAGCTGCTGGTGGAAACAGGTCGATTCGCCGCAGGCCTGGGCAGCAGGAGTCCCTTGGGCCTGGCCCGGATGAAGCGGCTGGTCAACGAGACCTCGGACCAGCCGATCTCCACGGCCCTGTCGCTGGAGTTGCTCTATTCGATGCTCCACGAGAAGTCCCACGACATGAACGAAGGCGTCGCCGCCTTCGTCGAGAAGCGCGATCCCCGGTTCACGGGACGTTGAGACTACGACGAGAGAAGACGGATCAGACGTGACAGCGACGAACAATCAAGTGAGCCAACCGAGGCGCCGCATCGGCGATCCGATCAGCAACCTTCCGTGGGCGTTCGACGAAGGACACGAGCAGTGGCGAAAGACCATCCAGGCGTTCTGTCGGGACCGGGTTGCGCCGGGCGCGACCGACCGAAGTGTCGAGGCCAGGTATGAGCCCGGTCTGGTGGACGAGGTCGCGAAGCTGGGTGCCTTCGGTCTGCTGCTCCCCGAGCCGTACGGCGGGAATGCTGACCTGCGCACGCTGTGCATCACGGTGGAGGAGCTCGCCTACGTCGACTCATCCCTCGCGGTGACCACCCACGTGGCCGCCGTCTCGGCATTCCTGCTGACCAAACTGATCGAGGACCGCCCGGGCCTGTACGAGGAGCTCGCGCCGCGTCTGGCCTCGGGGGAAATCATGTCCTGCTTCGGCCTCACTGAGCCTTCGGGCGGTTCGGACGCGTCGAACGTCGGCACGATCGCTCGACGCGACGGAGACGACTGGGTTCTCGACGGCGCCAAGCAGTTCATCACCAACTCGGGCACGCCCAGGACGAAGTACATGGTCGTCTTTGCCAAGACGAATGAGTCGGGCAACAGAGGAGCGGTCTCCGCGTTCCTGGTGCCGTCGGACACTCCTGGCGTCACCGTGGACCCGGCGTACAAGAAGCTGGGCTGGCGGGCGTCCGACACACACCCGATCTTCTTCGACTCGGTGCGGTTGCCCGCCGGTGCACTGCTGGGCGAGGAGGGGAGCGGCATGTCCAAGGCCCTGGGCATGCTGACGTGGGCCCGAATCCCCTTCGCGGCCATCGGGGTCGGGCTCGCCCGGGCCTGCGTCGACGAGACCATTCGGTTCACTTCCGAGCGGCATAGTTTCGGATCGCGCATCGTGGATCACCAGAGCGTCAACTTCCGCATTGCCGAGATGGCCGCGGACACAGCGACGGCCACGTTGCAGACCTATGACGCCGCCTGGAAATACGACAACGGTCACGCCTTCGACTTCGAAGCAGCCGCCTCCAAGCTCGTCGCGACCGAGATCGCCAATCGAGTGGCCTACGAGGCAACCCAACTGCACGGCGGCTACGGGTTCATGCTCGAGACGGCCGTCACCCGCCACTACCAGGACGCGCGCGTCCTGACCATCGCGGAAGGAACCTCCGAGGTCCAGCGCCTGTTGCTTGGCCGATACCTGACCGCGTGACACCGGCCTTTGGCCGCATCGCTGAGCATCACGACATGAATGAGGAATGAGAAATGAGAAACGTCTACGTCGGTGGAGTGGGCATGACCTCCTTCGGCAAGTCAATCGACAGCACGGTTCCCGGACTGGCCGGGCACGCTGTCGAGTCCGCTTTAGGGGATGCGGCGCTGTCCGCGGACCGGGTGGGGATGGTCTTCTTCGGCAATGCCATGGGTGGCACGATGACCGGTCAGGAGATGATCCGGGCCAAGGCTGGTCTGGGGCTGACCGACTTCGCCACGCTGGCGACGCCCATGGTCAGTGTCGAGAATGCCTGTGCCTCGTCCTCCAGCGCGGTACACCTTGCCTGGATGGCGGTGGCCAGCGGCCAGGTGGACGTCGCCCTCGCAGTCGGGGCGGAGAAGATGACCTCGGAGGACAAGACGCGGGCTTTCCGCGGATTGGCCTCGGCCGTCGATCTTGAGCGGGTCGACGAGCTAGAGGCGGCGTTGTACGGCGGTTCCCCGGAGAACGCGGCCGGCGCCGACAGGTCGCTGTTCATGGACATCTACGCCGACATGGCGCGTCGCTACACCGAGCGCTCCGGCGCGACTGCCGAGGACTTCGCGCGGGTCGCAGTCAAGGCCCACGAGCACGGCGCCCTGAACCCGCATGCGCAGTATCGCAACCGCATCACGGTCGAGGAGGTCCTGGGCAGCCGCATGATCAGCGATCCGCTGACCCTGATGATGTGCTCGCCCATCGGGGACGGTGCTGCCGCGGTGGTCCTGTGTTCTGAAGAGGTCGTCGGGCAGATAGTCGATCCCGTCCGGCTTCGTGCGTCGGTCCTCGTGTCGGGGGTGCGCGGCCCTTCGGTCGAGGTCCCCGCCAGCGCGCGTGCGGCGCAACGTGCCTATGAGATCGCCGGGATCGGACCGGAGGATGTTGACGTGGTCGAACTGCATGATGCGGCCGCACCCGCCGAGCTGATCATCTCCGAGGAGCTCGGCCTCTGCGGACCGGGTGAGGCCTCGAAGCTGCTGGCCGACGGTGAGACGACCCTGGGTGGTCGGATCCCGATCAACACCAGTGGCGGCCTGATCAGCAAGGGACACCCGGTGGGAGCCACGGGCTGTGCGCAGATCGTCGAGCTGAGCAACCAGTTGCGAGGCAGGGCAGGAGATCGCCAGGTCGAGGGCGCCCGAGTGGGGTTGGCCGAGAACGGCGGCGGCTACCTGGGCAACGACCCGGCTGCCGTGGTCGTCACCATCCTGTCGCGCGACTGAACGATATGGAAACCCCAGCAGGAGCCGGCTCGACCCGACCCTTGGCGGGACTCCGGGTGGTCAGCATGGCCGAGCAGTATCCCGGGCCCTATGCGGGCATGGTGATGTCGGACCTCGGCGCCGACGTCATCATGGTCGAGCGGCCGGGGACCGGAGATCCGGCGCGGCAGTTCGGGCCCTTCTTCGCCGCGTTGAATCGCGGAAAGCGTTCGGTGGCCCTCGATCTGAAGTCCGACGACGGGATAGCCGCGCTGACAACGCTGGTCTCGGACGCCGACATCTTCCTGGAAGGCTTCCGCCCCGGCACGGCGGCGAGGTTGGGGATCGGGTGGGAGCAGCTGCGTGAGGTCAATCCTGCGTTGATCTACGTGTCCATCAGCGGCTTCGGGCAGGACGGTCCCTACCGGCTGCGGCCAGCCCACGACCTGAGCTATCAGGCGGCGGCCGGACTGCTGGCCAAGGCCGAGGTGCCCTGGCGTCTGACCGATCCGCTGGCCGTGGCAGACCTGAGCAGTGGCCTGTTCGCGATCATCGGTTGCCTGAGTGCTCTGCGGCATCGCGAACTCTCGGGCGAGGGCTCCTATGTCGACGTGGCCATGATGGACTCGCTGATCTCCCTGATGTCGACGAACATCCATCCGGTGGCCAATCGCATCGACAACCGCTGGATCGAGGACGAGCCCGGCTATGGGCTCTACGAGACGAGCAATGGCCGGATCACGCTGAGCCTTTCCTACGAGGACTGGTTCTGGAAATCGGCCTGTGAGGCACTAGGGCTCGACGACCTGTCCCACCTCACCGCCGACGCCCGGCGTCGGGATCAGCAGGCAATCCGACGTCGCATGCAGGAGCAACTGCGCACCCAGACCTCCGAGCACTGGAGCGAGATCTTCGAGGCAGCCGATGTGCCCTTCGCCGTCGTCGCCACCGTCGAGGACGTCGTGCGCGATCCCCACGTCCGGGCCAGGGGAATGCTCACTTCCGGCGAGCACACCGACGGCGTGCGACACATCCGGCAACCCCTCACCATCGACGGGCAGGGGAGCGGGCCGAGGACTGGTGTACCGCAGCTCGGGGCGGACACCGAAGCCGTTCTCGGTGAGGTCGGCGTCGACCGAGACCGGATCGACCGGTTGCTCGTGCAGTCCAACGCAAGACAAACAGACGTGGGCGTGGCCCCCGAATCGAAGAGGTGAACGGATGAACATCAACGACAAGATCGTCGTTGTGACCGGTGGAGGCTCTGGCCTCGGTGCCGCGACTGCGCGACGGTTGGCGAAGGAATCGGCGCTGGTTGCGGTGCTGGACCGTAGCGAAGAGGCCGCGGCGGACGTTGCGTCGTTCGCGCCCGAGCGGATGCTCGCGGTACCGGTCGACGTGGCGGACGAAGCCTCGGTCGAGAAAGCCTTCGAGCAGGTGCTGAACCGTTTCGGCACGGTTCACGGATGCGTCTCAGCGGCCGGTGTGGCCACGGCCGGGAAGACGGTGTCGCGCGGCGAACCGCTCGACATGGCCAGATTCAAGTCCGTCATCGATGTCAACCTCAATGGCCTGTTCGACGTGGTCCGACGCTGCGCGGCTGCGATGGTGACCAACGAGGTCGACGAGAACGGCGAGCGTGGCGTGATCGTGAACGTGAGTTCGGGCGCGGCGTGGCAAGGGCAGAAGGGCCAAGCAGCGTACGCCGCTTCCAAGGCCGGTGTCATCGGTCTGATGCTGCCGGTGGCTCGCGATCTGGCGCCACACGGGATCCGGGTGGTCACAATTGCGCCCGGACTCTTCCGTACCGGGATGTCGGCCACCTTCACGGCCGAGCTGGTGGCGGAGCTCGAGGACCAGGTGCTGTTCCCGAAGCGCATGGGCGACCCCGACGAGTTCGCGGAATTCGCATTGCACCTGATCAACAACCGCTACTTGAACGCCGCGACCTATCAGGTCGACGCTGGCGCCCGAATGGTGTGAGCGACATCCCTCAGGAATTCGACGACCCGTTACTGACCACCGCCATGGGTAACGGAGCGGACGGGCCGATGTGGTTCGATCGCGCCTACTTCAACCTATTCAACGCCCCTGGCTTCCCAGCTGTGGTGGTGGGGGCTGCTCACTACCCCAACGCTGGTGAGGGGCGGGGAGTCAGCGACGGCTACGCGATCGTGTTGTCCGGTGAGTCACAGCGCAACCTGCGTTTCTCCCAGGCGCTCGGCGACCCCGAGCGAATCGGACCGTTTCATTGGCAGGTGGTTGACCCCTTCCGGGAGTGGACCCTTGAGCTGAATTCGCCGGAGACCGGAGTCGAGATGAGGGCCCGGTTCACTGCCACCACGGTGCCCAATTTCCTGGATCCGATTGCCGCGAACAACGAATCCGGTGGGGGAACACGATTCGCCCACTTCTTCCAACGTGGTCGCTACGAGGGGGAGCTCGTCGTCGACGGGACCACTTGGTCCTTGGACGGGTGGACGGGCATGCGTGATCGCTCTCGCGGACTGCGTGAGGCCCGGGCCCGGCTCGGCATGCACCTCTGGGGCAACTTCCGCACCGATGACGGTTCATGCCTGGCGTTCAACTACAACGAAACCCGGGACGGGTCGGTCTCCCACCTGGATGGTGGCCTGATGACCGAGTCCGTTCTGGGAACTCGCGTGACTCAGGTGCGCCATGCATTCGAGGTGAATGAGGATCGTGAACTCATCTCGGGAGTGATGGTGGTGACCATGGAGGACGGCGAGGAGTTCGACCTCGGCGTCGAGGCCTTGTCCCGTGGGGTGTTCATGGCGGGAGGCGGCTACGACGGGAGACACGGAGTTGCGCGTGGAACGGTGGTGGAGGGCGAGACGTGGTCGCTCGACCAGTCATTCGACCCGGCATCCCTGGGCCTGATGCTGGTGGACAAGCCCTGCGTCGTTCGCTGTGGTGGCACCGAGGTGTCTAACATCTTCGAATTCGCGCTCAGTCGGAGTACGTCATACGTCTACCGAACGAACCTGTGAGCCCGTGGCAATGGCCCCTGATCAGTCTGCGATGAGCCCGCGTGGCGTCGAGTTCGCGGTCGATCGCGGCGTGGCTGTTATCGAACTCGACCGGCCGGATGTGGCCAACGCCTTCGACCTGCGCGCGGCAAGGGCCTTTGGCGCCGCCGTGGACGCAGCTTCGAAGTCAGAGGTTCGCGCGATCTCCCTGACCGGCAGGGGCGCCAGATTCTGTGGCGGGGGAGACGTGGCTTCCTTTACCGGCCCAGGAGGCGGCGCGTCGTACATGCAACTGCTCGCCACGGAACTGGAAGGGCACCTTCGTCGACTCTCCGCCCTGCCCACGCCGGTGGTGGCCGGCGTGCAGGGTGCTGTCGCCGGAGCAGGGCTCGCCCTGGTGTTGAACGCCGACCTGACGGTGGCGGGCGCCTCGACCAGGTTCGCATTCGCGTATCCGAGCATCGGATTGGTGCCGGATTGCGGCGTTTCGTGGCTCCTGCCGCGGGTCATCGGCAAGGCGCGTGCAATGGAGATGGCTCTCCGGGGGCGCGTGTTGACAGCAGAGGAAGCACTGAACTGGGGCTTGTTGACGGAGGTAGTCGACGACGACTCCGTCGCGGCGCGGACGGCGGAGGTCGCCCGGGAGATTGCCGACAGTCCGGCGGCCAGTGCACTCGGGCAAACACGACGATTGCTGCATGAGGCGTGGGAAACGGAGCGGCACCTGAGTGCTGCTGACGAGATCAAGGCCTTGGTGCGCGAGTACGAAGGTGATCAGGCCCCTGCACTGATCTCCCGGTTTCTGCAGAGGTGATCCTTGTGAGGGGGAAGGGCGGTGCAGTCGGCCACAAGGACTGCGGAAGTTCGCCCCCAAACCAGGCGCGACGCGCTGCTATGAGCAGGGCGGGCGGTCTCATAGGAGCTTGGATATGCAAAGGCATGCCCAATTGACTGCAGAAGACTTGCACGCCCAGATTGTCTCCGGCAGGAGGACGCCGCCGTGATCGTCGAGCACCTGATTCCTTGGTGGCCGCGTAGGGCGCGGATTGCCGGACACGTGGCCGGGACCGAAGGTAGTTGATGATCATGACGGAGGATTTGGCGATGCTGGCGTACCTGGCCGACCGTTTGACGGAGTTCCTGGCTGGCTTAGGACACGACGTTATTGTGACTGGATACCAGTCGCTCGGTGGTGGACGGTCGGTGTTGACGGCTGGCCTCGAACTGCAGTCAGATGATCGATCGCTGCCGGACCAAGTCGTTCTGCAAGTGCAGAAGGACGCCGGCCCGCTCGCCGGGATCGCCAGCCCGCAAAGACAGTTCGATCTTCTCAAGCTCGCTCAATCGCACGGTCTCCCCGTGGCGAACCCGTGGTGGTGCAGCGACGACCCCGTTCACCTAGGAGCCCCCTTCCTGGTGACGAGCACGGTGCTAGGCGCATCCCTCGATCCGTTCCGTCGCGATCACCGCGGAACCCTCCGCGAGCTCGCCGACAATTCCTTCCTCAAGAGCGCCATCGTCGACCACCTCGTGACCCTGCACTCGATTGAAATCGCGAAGTTGCCAGAGTCGGCACAGTTGTCCAATGACAACTTTCCCGTCCGACACGAGATCGACCGGTGGTCGGTTGTGATCGCCAAGTCACGCTTCGTCGACGACCCGCTACTAGCTCACGTTGAGCAGTGGTTGCGGGACCACGAGCCGGCTGAACAACGGTGCTCGCTGATTCATGGGGATTACCGGATGGGAAATTTCATCGTCGCAGAGGGCGGTCGCGTCGCCGCCATTCTTGATTGGGAATTTGCCTCGGCGGGAGACCCCCTACTCGACGTTGGGCTGATGGCATCTCCGGCCGTACTCGCCGGCGGGCTGTACGACGGCATCTGGGAAGATGGTGAGTTTGCCGATCTCTACGCGACCCGCACAGGCGTAGAGCTGTCGACGGACATTCTCCACTACTACGTCGTGCTGGCGACCTTCAAGGTTGCCGGATTGTGGGTGAACGCGACGATTAGTAGTTCTGACGAGTCGATGAGCTTGGAGGTGTTGCGGTCCGGTTTCAGTGTATTGACGCTTCGCAGGTTACTCGCCGATGCACTTCACTTGGTGCCCCAAAGACCCCACGAAATAACGCCATCCGTCCGGGCGGCGGTACGTGCGCTCGCGCCATCGGGCACCGACCCCTGGGAAGATCGGCGCTCGGTCCTGTTGTCCGGAGTGGCGCGGGCGATGTTGGAGCGTCCTTCGCCTGAGTGCGAGCGCGACTTCTGGACGCAATACTTGGACTGGATGGGTACGCAAGAGCCAATTCTTGCAAGAGAACCGGCCGTAAGCGATCTCGCTCATGCGGCAAAACGCCTCGCTGGGTCAGGCGACGAGGAGGCATTACAGTTGCTTGCCCAAGCGGCGCAGCTGCCTTTCGGAATGTGGCCTTAGTTTCGTGATCCTCCGTCTGGGCCCTGCCGACCAGAAGCTCACCGTGGGGAACGAGCGACACGACTCTGTTGTCGCACACGAACGGCTGTAACCTCCTGGTTTCTCAGCCTGAAGGCACGACGTGAATCGGGCATTCACCAGCCAGACATTTGCGGGGCAGGCACATTACTGGCGGTGGACCACCGCTCACAACGGGTTACCCGATGTAGGCGGGGGTTTTCTTCATTTCGATGCGGGCGATGGTGCGTCGGTGGACTGCGTCGGGGCCGTCGACGATGCGCAGGACGCGTGCCCAGGCGTAGAAGTAGGCGAGGACGGTGTCGTTGGAGACGCCCATGCCGCCGAAGACCTCGATGGCGCGGTCGATGACCTTGGTGGCCATGGCGGGTGTGGAGACCTTGATGGCGGAGATTTCCGATCGGGCGCCCTTGGCGCCGTACTGGTCGATCTTCCAGGCGGCGTCGTAGACGTGCAGCCGGGCCATGTCGATGTCGATGCGGGATTGTGCGACGAGGTCTGCGACGTTGGCGTAGTCGGACAGGTGGCGCCCGAATGCTTCTCTGGACTTGGCTCGGTCGACCATGAGGGCGAGGGCGCGTTCGGCCATACCGATGGCGCGCATGGCGTGGTGAATGCGTCCGGGTCCGAGGCGGGCCTGGGAGATGAGGAATCCGTCGCCCTCGTTGCCGAGGAGGTTGGTGGCGGGCACGCGGACGTCGCTGAAGGTGATCTCGCAGTGGCCGTGCTGGTCGTTGTAGCCGAAGATGGGCAGGTTGCGTTCGATGGTCACGCCGGGGGTGTCGCGGGGGACCAGGATCATCGATTGCTGACGGTGTGTCTCGGTCTCGAGGTCGGTCTTGCCCATGACGATGATGACCTGGCAGCGCTGGTCGGCGACCCCGGTGATCCACCACTTGCGGCCGTTGATGACGCAGTCGTCGCCGTCGCGGGTGATCACGGTGGTGATGTTGGTGGCATCGGAAGAGGCGACGTCGGGTTCGGTCATCGCGAACGCGGACCGGATCTCACCTGCGAGCAGGGGGTCGAGCCATTGGGCGCGCTGTTCGGGGGTGGCGAAGAGCTCGAGGGTTTCCATGTTTCCGGTGTCGGGGGCCTGGCAGTTGATCGCTTCGGGGGCGATCACCGGGGACCAGCCGGAGATCTCGGCCACTGCGGCGTACTCAAGGTTGGAGAGGCCGGAGAGTTGTGGCAGGAAGAGGTTCCACAGCCCGCGACGCCTGGCCTCGGCCTTGAGGTCTTCCATGACCGGTGGGTGTGTGTGGTCTCCGTGTTCGCGCAGGTGGGCGTCCCACACCGGCTCAGCGGGGAACACGTGGGAGCGCATGAAGTCCCACATGTTCTCGCAGGTTTCCTGGGCCTTGGGGGAGAGGACGAAGTTCATGGTGTTCCTTTCGCAGGTTTCGGTGATGCCGGGAGGTCAGAGCAGAACGAGGCCGGTGCGGCCCAGGTGGAGGATCTCGTCGTCGAGGTCGCCGAAGTCCTGGCCGCCCATGGCGCCGGCCCTGGCCCGGGCTTGGACACCTTGGGCGATGACGGCGAACTTGAAGTGGGCGAACGCCTCGTACCACGCCATGTCGGCAAGGTCGGCGCCGGAGGTTGCGGCGTAGCGCTGAAGCATCTGCTCACGCGTAGGGAAGCCGGGCAGGTGGGTGACCCCCGGGATCAGGCTCAGGCGTCGTTCGCCGGGTCCGATCCAGAAGAGGGAGAGGAGTGCAACATCGGTCAGTGGGTTCCCGAGGGTCGACAGTTCCCAGTCCAGCACGGCGTTGATCCGGCTCGGATCTGCGGTGTCGAGCACCACGTTGTCGAGTCGATAGTCCCCGTGCACGATGGTGGCGCGTTGCTGCTGAGGCACGGTGGCGGCGAGCCGCTGGGCCAGTTCGTCGATCTCGGCGACCTCGTGGCTGGCGCTCGCCCGCCACTGGCTGTTCCACCGACGGACCTGGCGGGCCATGAAGCCTTCGGGCCGCCCATAGTCGCCCAGTCCCACCGTGTCGGGGTCGACCGCGTGCAGTTCGGCCAGGGTGTCGACGAACGCGTGGGAAAGGGCCTCGCGCTCGGCGGGCGTCTGGGCGTAGTCCTGCGGCAGGTTGCCCCGAATCACATGGCCGGGGACCTTGTCCATCACATAGCACTGGATCCCGATCAGCTCACCAGGGTCCGCCAGCACGATTCGAGCGACCGGCACCTTCGTGTCCGCCAGCGCCGCCTGCACGCGCGCCTCCCGCACCATGTCGTGGGCGCTGCGCAGCAGTTCCCCGGTCGGTGGGCGACGCAGGATCATCTCGCCGGCAGCGCTGGACAATAGGAACGTTAGGTTCGACTTGCCCCCGCTGATTAGGCCGACCTCTGCATGGAGCCACGCGGGTTCGCCGGTCGCCTCCCCAATCGCAGGACCGAGCCGGTCAAGAGGTACCAGCCGCAACAGGTCGGGTGCGTCGACTGACATACAAACTCTTCCGGTCATTGGCTGAACGATACCGAGCGATCGTACCAAGTTCGTTCAGGCCCCGCTAGAGCGTGTATCGTGTTCAGCATGACTGAACAGACAGTGGGAAGAGCTGTGCGCAGCGCACGTCGGGTGCGGGGCGTTAGCCTACGTGCGCTGGCTCGCAAGCTCTCGGTGAGTCCTGCGACGATCAGCGCCATCGAGAACGACCACACGCGCCTGACGGTCGAGCGCCTGCACCGGATCGCCGAAATCCTGGACGTGCCCGCATCCCGCCTGCTGCGAGGTGAACCCACCGCATTGCCGATCCCACCCGGACAGCCAAGGCCGGAAGCCGGCAGTTGGAGCCACTACGACGACCTGCGCCTGGACCCCGTGCTCGCCGCCTCCGCGCGACTCTTTGTCGCCCAAGGCTTCCACGCCACCAGCATGCGCGGAATTGCCGCCGAGGCCTCGATGAGCGTGGCCGGGATCTACCACCACTTTCCGAGCAAGGAGCGGATCCTGGTCGATCTCATGGACCTCACCATGGCCGAGATTAAATGGCGACTCCTGGCTGCACGCGACGAGGGGAACGACGAGGCGGAGTCGTTCGGACTCATGGTCGAGTCACTGGCACTGTTCCACGCCGTGCGCGGCGACCTGGCCTTCCTCGGCGCCAGCGAGATGCGAGGACTCAGCGGGGCCGACCTGAAGCGAATCATCGGTATGCGCAATGAGGTCCAGCACCTCCTCGACGAACAAGCTGCACTCGTCGCCCCGGGTGCCGACGTACGTATCCCGTGCCGCGCCATCGCCACCATGTGCACCTCGCTGCCCTCCTGGTTCCGAAATGATGGACCACTGACGGCTGAAGACGTCGCCAAGCAGTACGTGGCATTTGCAATGGCGCTGCTCGAGGGGGCGACCTTGTGATGCATCGCGAGTGCGCTGCCGGTCGGGATGGCCAAGGCCGGTCCTCCCAGCACTAGCCAGTTGCAAAGAACCCGCGGTCCGCGGCGCGTGAATCCAATGGACTGCGGAGAGGGACCACAGCACAAAGGACGGACAGCACGAAGCCGTTGACGTGGACCGCATACGCCCGCAATCGATACCGCCCGGCGTGTCTCGAGGGGTGAGCCGCAATGCGGTATTGGCAACAATCTTCGGGCCACCTCTGGCCGAAGTGCCTTATCGCTCGCTCCAGGCGGCCGATCGCTATCTCGTGAGTCGTGCCGCACAATTTCCCCATTTAATAGGTCGGAAGCTCACCCCCGAGGTCAAAATCGAACAAGAGTCGAATCTCTGCGACGAGGTCCTTACGCAGGTCAGCGCACGTTTCCGCAAACGACGGCAGGTCAATCTCTTCCTGGGGATATGGACAAGGGGTCGCAGCTTCGCAACCGGCCTCCCTCAGCGGAAAGTCAGCAGAAATGAAGTCCGAAGGCCACCGAGTTCATTCGAGGTGATGAGGTAGCGTTGGCAGCCCTAAGATCTCAGATCCGTTGCAGGGCTCCAGATTGAGCGGTTTGGCTCGAGAGAGACCGAGATACATCGACGACTCGATGAGGCTCGCCCTTTCGAGAAGGTCAGGGGTTCGAATCCCCTCAGCTCCACCATCCGAGAGGCCCCGGTCAGCGCGCAGCTGACCGGGGCCTCTCGTCGTTCCGGCTCCGTCCGAGGCTGGTTGCTAGGGTCCAACACGCCCCGACCTCTCGAGAAGGAGCAGCTGCGAGTGAGCATCGAGCGACGCACGGAGATCCCCCCGGACCACAAGGACCCCGACTACGAGAACGTCGAGTTCGACGCGGAGCGGATCGCGGACGGCGGCCACCGCCGGTTCGTCGGTGGCTTCTGGGACGAGATGGGCCAGCTCCAGCTCGACTTCCTCCGGGAGCAGGGTCTCCAGCCCGAGCACCGGTTCCTCGACGTCGGCTGCGGGACGCTGCGGGCCGGCCGGAAGCTCGTCGACTACCTCGATCCCGGCCACTACTACGGCACCGACATCAACCACGAGCTGCTCGAGACGGGCTACCGGGTCGAGCTGACCGACGAGCAGCGCGCCCGGCTGCCCGAGGCCAACCTGCGCTCGACCGACCGCTTCGACAACGACTTCGGTGTGCAGTTCGACATGGCGATCGCCCAGTCGGTCTTCACGCACATCCCGCTCAACCACATGCGGCTGTGCCTCTACCGGGTCGCGAAGGTGATGCGGCCCGGCGGTCGCTTCTACGTCACGTTCTTCGAGCGCGGCCGCGACTTCCCGCTCGACAACGTGCCCAAGTCCGGTCGGATGTGGAGCGAGCGGAACGCGTTCTGGTACTACCGGTCCGACATGACCTGGGTCGCCAAGCGGTCGCCGTGGGAGGTCCGCTACATCGGCAAGTGGGGCCACCCGCGCAACCAGCGGATGGTGGAGTACACCCGGCTGGCGGACTAGCCGCCGCCGGCGGGGAGCGCCTCGAGCATCACGTCGGGGTTGTCGCGGGCGGTGACGTTGGCGCGCCACTGGTCGACGAAGAGCGCCAGGTAGGTGCCGTCCGAGCGCTGCAGGACCTCGACGCCGCGGATGCCCGAGAGTGCGCTGACGCCGGCCGCATCGGTACGCCGCGCCACCTGGTAGTCGAGACGGGACAGCCGGATCGGTGAGTTGAACTCGTTGGTCATCCGCTCCTGGACGACCTCGAACTGCATCGGGCCGACGGCCGCGAGGACCGGGCTCTGGTCGCCGCGCAGGTCGGAGCGCAGCACCTGGACGACGCCCTCCTGGTCGATCTGGTCGATGCCCTTGCGGAACTGCTTGTAGCGCCCGATGTCGGCGGCGGTGGCCGTCATGAAGTGCTCGGGGGCGAAGGACGGAACGGGCGGGTACTCGATCGCGTCGCCGACGTACATCGTGTCGCCGACGCGCAGCGCCTGCGCGTTGACCAGGCCGATGATGTCGCCGGGAGCGGCCTCCTCGATCGACGACAGCTCCCGGCCGAAGACCGCCTGGGCGTACTTCGTCGCGAAGGGCCGGCCGCTGGCCGCGTGGGTGACGATCATGCCGCGCTCGAAGGTGCCCGACACGACGCGGGCGTAGGCGAGCCGGTCGCGGTGGGACGCGTTCATGCCCGACTGCACCTTGAAGACGAAGGCGCTGAACTCGTCGTCGACCTCGCGGACCGAGCCGTCGACGCCCTCGGTGGCGTGGGGTGCGGGCGCGAGGTCGAGCAGCAGGTCGAGCAGCTGCGCGACACCGAAGTTCTGGAGCGCCGAGGCGAACATGACCGGCGTCGTCCGCCCGGCCAGGAAGGCCTCCTGGTCGTGGTCGGCGTCGTCGGCCGACAGCAGCTCGTGCTCCTCGACGGCGTCCTCCCAGACCGGGCGGTCGACCTCGTCGACCGCGTCGGCGGGCATCCGCTTCTCGGGTGCGCGGGTCGCGCCGCCGGCGGTGCGGGTGTACTTCACGAACTCGCCCGTCCGCCGGTCCAGGACGCCCCGGAAGTCGCCGGCCTCGCCGACCGGCCAGGTCAGGGGAGTGGGCCGGAGCTTGATCTTCTGCTCGATCAGGTCCATCAGCTCGAGCGCCGAGAGGCCGGGCCGGTCCCACTTGTTGATGACGGTGATCACGGGGATGCCGCGCAGCGCACACACCTTGAAGAGCTTGAGGGTCTGCGGCTCGAGCCCCTTGCCGGCGTCGACCAGCATCACGGCCGAGTCGACGGCCGACAGGACCCGGTAGGTGTCCTCCGAGAAGTCGCTGTGGCCCGGGGTGTCGACCAGGTTGACCACGTGGCCGCCGTACTCGAACTGCAGGGCGGCGGAGGTGATGGAGATGCCGCGGGCCTTCTCCATGTCCATCCAGTCGGAGACCGTCGCCCGTCGTCCGCCCTTGCCGTGGACGGCGCCCGCCTCGGTGATCACCCGCGCGTGCAGCGCGAGCGCCTCGGTGAGCGTGGACTTGCCGGCGTCGGGGTGGCTGATCACCGCGAAGGTGCGGCGGGGACGGGTGTCGGACACCCGGAAAACCTACCTGCCCAGCAGGGAGTCTCCTGCTTCCGCGTGGGGGAGCGTGACCAGGAACGTGCTGCCCCGACCGACCTCGCTCTGGAGCGACACCTCGCCGTCGTGGGCGGCGACGATCGCGTTGACGATGGTGAGGCCGAGGCCGGTGCCGGAGATGTGGCTGGTGAGCGCGCGGTCACCGCGGAAGAAGCGGTCGAAGACGCGCTCGACCTCGTCGGCCGGGATCCCGATGCCGGCGTCGCTCACCTCGATCTCGACGCCGGCCCCGGTCGGCCGGAGAGCGACCGTCACGGCGCCGTCGGGCTCGCTGTACTTGATGGCGTTGGAGACCAGGTTGTCGAGGACCTGGCGGATGCGGTGCTCGTCGACCAGCGCGACGAGGTGCGGGGGTACGTCGACCTCGACCGTCACCTCGGCCCGGTCGGCGAAGTGGCGCAGCGCCTCGACCGCCTCCTCGACGACCACGGACAGGTCGACGGACTCGCGCTGGAGGAAGATGCCCTCGCTCGCCTGCGCGACCTGCAGCAGGTCGGAGACGAGCGCCCGGAGCCGCAGCGCGTTGCGCTGCACGACCCGCAGCTGGGCGCTGACCGAGGCCGGCAGGTCGTCGTGGTCGCAGAGCATCTCGAGGTGCCCGAGCACCGCGGTGAGCGGCGTACGCAGCTCGTGGGAGACCGACGACACGAACTCGTCCTTGACCTGCATCGCACGCATCAGGTCGGTGACCTCCTGGTAGGCGAGAGCAGCGCCGATCCGCTCGCCCGACGGCCCGCGCACCTGGCGCGCCGAGGTGAAGTAGGCGGCCCGGTTGTGGTCGTCGCCGACCCAGTACATGTAGTCGTCGAACTCCTCGCCCTGGGTCGCCCGGTAGGACGGCATGTCCTCGCGACCCATCCGAGTGGTGCCGTCGGCGAAGAAGACCTCGCCGAGCTGTCCGGCGGAGCCCTGGTGCCCCTGGGGGAAGGGCAGGTGCATGGTCTCCTGGTGGCGGCGGTTCATCCGCTCGTAGCGACCGTCACGGTCGATCAGCAGGAGCCCGACGTTGACCGTCTCGAAGATGGCCTCGAGCGTCTGCCGCTCGTGCTCGATCTCGGCGTTCGCTGCCTCGAGCCGCTGCTCGTACTCCTGCTGCTCGCTCACGTCGACGATCTGGGAGATGAAGTGCAGCGGGGTGCCGTCCTGGCCGCGGACCAGCGCCACCGACAGGTCGCCCCAGACGATTCGTCCGTCGGCGTGGAGGTAGCGCTTGCGCAACCGGTAGTTGTCGATCTCGCCCTCGATCGTCTTCTCGAAGAGAGCGAGGTCGGCGTCGAGGTCCTCCGGGTGGGTGAGCTCCTGGAAGCCCAGCCGGGACAGCTCCTCGGCGTCGTACCCGAGCATCTCGGAGAAGGCCCGGTTGACCATCAGCAGGCGCCCGTCGAGGCCGACCAGGGTCATCCCGACCGGGGAGTTCTCCACCGTGAGGCGCCACAGCTCGGCGCCGTCCGACCCGATCTCCACGCACTGTCCTCCTCGCCCGAGTGAGTGAAGTATCACCGACCGGGGGCACCAGCACGCCCGCGCGAGGCTTTCTTGACTCGTTCCAGAAAACTGGCAAGACTGCGGACATGGCCACGACGTCGGACCACGAGCACCTGCTCCGTGGTGCGAGCCTGCGGGTGACCCGGCCGCGGATCGCGGTCCTGGACGCCGTCCACGACCACCCGCACGCCGACACCGAGTCGATCATCGACGCCGTACGCCGCGAGCTGCCGGAGGTCTCCCACCAGACGGTCTACGACTCGCTGCGGACGCTGACCGACGTCGGTCTCGTACGCCGGATCCAGCCGTCCGGCTCGGTCGCGCGCTACGAGTCGCGCGTCGCCGACAACCACCACCACGTGGTCTGCCGCTCCTGCGGCGTGATCGCCGACGTCGACTGCGCCGTCGGCCACACCCCGTGCCTCACCGCGTCCGACGACTCGGGCTTCACGATCGACGAGGCCGAGGTCGTCTACTGGGGCCTGTGCCCCACCTGCTCCGCCGTACCCACCCAGAAGTGAATCCCCCCGTGGAAGGAAGCACATGAGCGAGAACAACCCGTCCGAGGGCGGATGCCCCGTGATGCACGACGGTGCGTCCGGCAGCGAGAGCGAGAACCCCGCGCTCGACGCGCCGACGCCGAAGACCGGTGGTCGCCCGCGCACCAACAAGGACTGGTGGCCCAACCAGCTCGACCTGTCGGTGCTGCACTCCCACTCGTCGAAGGGCAACCCGCTGGGTGACGACTTCGACTACGCAGCGGAGTTCGCGAAGCTCGACCTCGCAGCCCTGCGTCGCGACATCGTCGACGTGCTGAACACCTCGCAGGACTGGTGGCCGGCCGACTTCGGCCACTACGGCGGCCTGATGATCCGGCTGAGCTGGCACGCGGCCGGCACCTACCGGATCTACGACGGCCGCGGTGGCGCCGGCGACGGCGGCCAGCGGTTCGCGCCGCTCAACAGCTGGCCCGACAACGGCAACCTGGACAAGGCCCGCCGCCTGCTCTGGCCCGTGAAGCAGAAGTACGGCCAGAAGATCTCGTGGGCCGACCTGCTCGTCCTCGCCGGCAACGTGGCGCTCGAGGACATGGGCTTCACGACCTTCGGCTTCGGCTTCGGCCGCGAGGACGTCTGGGAGCCCGAGGAGATCTTCTGGGGCGAGGAGGACACCTGGCTGGGCGACGAGCGCTACTCCGGCGAGCGTGACCTGAGCGAGTCGCTCGGCGCGGTCCAGATGGGTCTCATCTACGTCAACCCCGAGGGCCCCAACGGCAACCCCGACCCGCTGGCTTCGGCCCGCGACATCCGCGACACCTTCGCCCGGATGGCCATGAACGACGAGGAGACCGTCGCGCTCATCGCCGGCGGCCACACCTTCGGCAAGACCCACGGTGCGGGCGACGCCGACCTGGTCGGCCCCGAGCCGGAGGGCGCCCCGCTCGAGGAGCAGGGCCTCGGCTGGAAGAGCGCCTACGCCTCGGGCAAGGGTGCCGACGCGATCACGTCCGGCCTCGAGGTCACCTGGACCACGACGCCGACCCGGTGGAGCAACGACTTCTTCAAGATCCTGTTCGGCTACGAGTGGGAGCTCACGAAGAGCCCGGCGGGCGCGAACCAGTGGGTCGCCAAGGACGCCGAGGACATCATCCCCGGGCCGACCGCCGACTCGCCCAAGCGCAAGCCCACGATGCTGACCAGCGACCTCGCGCTGCGGTTCGACCCGGCGTACGAGAAGATCTCGCGCCGCTTCCTGGAGAACCCGAACGAGTTCGCGCTGGCCTTCGCCAAGGCCTGGTACAAGCTGCTCCACCGCGACATGGGTCCGGTCGACCGCTACCTCGGCCCCTGGGTCCCCGAGCCGCAGCTGTGGCAGGACCCCGTCCCGGCAGCCACCGGCACCCCGGTCAGCGACGCCGACGTCGCGAGCCTGAAGGCGTCCGTGCTCGACTCCGGTCTCTCGGTGTCCGAGCTGGTCTCCACCGCGTGGGCGTCGGCCGCGAGCTTCCGCTCCACCGACAAGCGCGGTGGCGCGAACGGCGCGCGCATCCGTCTCGAGCCGCAGCGCGGATGGGCCGCCAACCAGCCGGCGCAGCTCGCCTCGGTGCTGGAGAAGCTCGAGGGCATCCAGGCGGAGTTCAACGGCGCCGGCGGCGCCCAGGTCTCGCTGGCCGACCTGATCGTCCTCGCGGGCTCCGCGGCGGTCGAGAAGGCCGCCAAGGACGCCGGGGTGGAGGTGACCGTGCCGTTCCGGGCCGGTCGCACCGACGCCACGCAGGAGCAGACCGACGTCGACTCCTTCAAGGTGCTCGAGCCCCGGGCCGACGGCTTCCGCAACTACCTGCGGGCCGGCGAGAAGCTGCAGCCGGAGACGCTGCTGGTCGACCGGGCGTACATGCTCGGTCTGACGGCGCCGGAGATGACGGTCCTCGTCGGTGGCCTGCGGGCGCTGGGCAACAACGTCGACGGCGTGCAGCACGGCGTCCTCACCGACCGTCCGGGGGTGCTCACCAACGACTTCTTCGCCAACCTGCTCGCGCTGGGTACCGAGTGGAAGGCGTCGGAGTCGGAGGAGAACGTTTACGAGATCCGCGACGCTGCGAGCGGTGACCTGAAGTGGACCGCGACCGCGGTCGACCTGGTCTTCGGCTCCAACTCGCAGCTGCGCGCGCTCGCCGAGGTCTACGCCAGCGACGACGCGAAGCAGAAGTTCGTGAACGACTTCGTCGCCGCCTGGGTCAAGGTCATGGAGGCCGACCGCTTCGACCTCGCCTGATCACATGGTGGCTGGGACGTCATACGGGTGGAGCAAGAGGACACACCGTCCGTATGACGTCCCAGCGGCACCTCGGCGCTGTTCAGAGACCGTCGGAGCGTCGGGCGCTGCGCTGCTCCTGACGGGCGGCGCGGCGGCGACGCAGCCGGCGCACGAGGCGCGGGGCGTGCGCCTCGGCGGCTGGGAGGTCGATCAGCCGGTTGAGCAGCTGGTGGTAGCCGGTCGGCGTCAGGTCGAAGCGCTCGCGCAGGGCGGACTCCTTCGCGCCGGCGTGCTCCACCCAGTCCTGCTCGAACGCGAGGATCTCACGGTCGAGGTCGGTCAGGTCGTCGGAGTGCACGCCGCAGATCCTCACACGAGCGCCGCAGACACCAGGAACCGGGACACCTCGATCCGGAGGGCGACCCGGTGGGGGTTGGGCCTCGGCTGGCGGTAGCGGGTCGCGTAGCGCTCGACGGCTCGGGCGACCGATGCCTCGTCGCGGCGTACCTCGACCCGGCCCTCGATCGTCGACCAGCGCGCGCCGTCGACCTGGCCGACGGCGACGTGCGCGTCGCGCTCGGCGTTGCGCACCTTCTGCGACGAACCGTTGGTGATGACCCAGGCGCACCGCTCGTCGAGGTCGAGGGTCAGACCGACGGGCACGAGGTGCGGGCCGCCGTCCGCGCGCAGCGTGGAGAGCATGCACAGGTGCCGCTCGGTCCAGAAGTCCAGCAGCGGCTGGGGAAAGGCGGCCCAGTCCGGGGTCCATGAGGTCATCCGCACATGCTGGCACGGAGCCCCGGGCTACGTTCGTGGCATGCACCGGATCGCCGCCTTCGTGGACACAGCCCTGGACCGCACCGTTGTGCCCGGCTACACCCGGATCGGGCCGGCCGTGCGCAGGCGCCTGTCGACCTGGCCCGCCGACCCCGAGCCGGGTGCGCTGGTCGGCAAGGTCGCCCTGGTCACCGGCGCGAGCTCGGGCCTCGGCATCGCCACCGCGGAGGCGTTCGCCGCGCTCGGGGCCGAGGTGGTGATGGTCGTCCGCGACACCGCCAAGGGTGAGCGGGTCCGTCAGGAGATCGTCGCCCGCCACCCCCTCGCCCGGCTCGACGTACGGCGCTGCGACGTGTCCGACCTGGACGACGTACGCCGCTTCGTCGCGGAGCTCGACCTCGTGCACGTCGACGTCGTCGTGCACAACGCGGGCGTGATGCCGCCGTCTCGCACCGAGTCGGCGCAGGGTCACGAGATGACGATGGCGCTGCACGTGCTCGGCCCGGTGCTGATGACCGACCTGCTCGCGCCGCGGCTGTCCGGCGGCCGCGTGGTGCTCGTGACGTCCGGCGGGATGTACAGCCAGCGGCTGCGCGACGACGACCCGGAGTACCTCGTCGGCGACTACTCGCCGACCACCGCCTACGCCCGCAGCAAGCGCGCTCAGGTCGAGCTGCTGCCGATCCTCGAGGACCGGTGGGACGGCGTCGAGGTCTACGCCACCCACCCGGGCTGGGCGGGCACCCCGGGCGTCACCGAGTCGCTCCCGACCTTCAACAAGGTCCTCGGCCCGCTGCTCCGCGACGCGGAGTCCGGGGTCGACACGACCGTCTGGCTCGCGGCCACCGAACCGCGGCGGCCGGGTGGCGAGCTCTGGCACGACCGGGCACCGCGGCCGACCCACCTCCTCCGCAAGACCCGCACCGGCGACGCCGAGCGCGACCGGATGTGGGCGTGGGTTACCGCCGCCGTGGGTTGAGTAGCGAGCGCCTTCTCGCTGGTCGAGTAGCGAGCGTATCGAGACCCGGCCCGACTAGGTCTCGATACGCCGGTCGCGAGCTCGTTCCTCGCTCGCGCGACTACTCGACCTGGCTGCTGCGTCTTCGTGACCCGGGCAAGCTCTGGTCACGAAGGCAGCTCATATCCAGCGACTGAACCAGATCCGGTCCAGCCACTCGGAGTGCGTGAGCAGCTGGTCGGTCCAGATCGGCCAGAACCACGCGAAGTTCAGCAGCGCGAGCACGACGTACGCACCCGAGACGATCACGCCGACCGTGCGTCGGCGGCTCGGCTCGGTCGACGGTCCGATCAGGGAGCCGATGGCCAGGGTCAGCGCGATGATGATGAACGGCAGGGTGACGATCGCGTAGAACGAGAAGATCGGTCGGTCGTCGTACTGCAGCCACGGCAGCCAGGTGGAGAGCGTGCCGACCACCGCGATCCCGAACCGCCAGTCCCGGGCGCCGATCCACATCACCGCCGCGAAGACCAGCGCGAGCACGCCGCCCCACCAGATCGTCGGGTTGCCCAGCAGCAGCACCTGGCGCAGGCAGTCGCTGCCGGTCGGTGCCTCGCACCCCTGGGTGCCGGGCTGGATGCCGGTGTCGGCGGCGACGCCGACGGGGCGGTTGAGGATCAGCCAGCCGAGCGGCTTCGACGCGTAGGTGTGCGTGCTGTCGTTGAGGAAGTGCGTGTGGAACGTGTAGACGTCCTGGTGGTAGTACCAGAGCGACCGCAGTGACTGGGTGACCTCGCCGAAGCCGTGGGCGTCCGGCTCGGTGCGCGTCGGCCAGTCGTGCCCGCCGGCGTAGTGGGTGTACTGCGTCGCCGACAGGTGCTCCTCGTACTGGTTCGCGTGCATCAGCCAACCGGTCCAGGTCGCGACGTAGACGACCAGGCCGACGAGCACGAGGTGGACGAACGCCGGGATGCCGTCGACGACGGCCGACTTCAGGATCGGCCAGCGGACCCCGAACGAGCGACGGGCACCGGACGACCAGAGCCAGACCAGGATCCCGAACGCCGCGAGCGGGTAGATCGCCTCCCACTTCGACCCGCAGGCGAGCCCCCAGCAGATGCCGCCGAGCAGCAGCCACGGCCGGAAGAGCAGACGGCGCACCGGCCCCCAGGCCCGGTCGCCGGTGACCTGCTCGGGCGTGAGGCGCGCCATCTTGGCGCGGTGCCAGTCGCGGTCGGCGACGATGCAGTGCACGCCGCAGAGCACGAAGAACGCGACGAAGATGTCGAGGAGCGCGAGCCGGGACAGCACGAAGTGGAGTCCGTCGAGGCTCAGCAGCAGGCCGGCGACGATGCCGAGGGCGGTCGACCCGGTGAGGCGGCGCGCGAGGCGGCACATCACCAGGACCATCAGCGAGCCCACGACGGCCGCGGCGATCCGCCAGCCGAAGGGGTCCATCCCGAAGGTCTTCTCCCCGAGCGCGATCAGCCACTTGCCGACCTCGGGGTGCACGATCATCGACGGGTCGTCCTTCCACTGACCCGTCGTCTGACCGTTGAGGATGTTGTCGTTGGCCTTGTCGACGTACTCCCTGACGTAGCCGAAGTGCGCCAGCGACCACGCGTCCTTCGCGTAGTAGGTCTCGTCGAACTCGAAGATGTGCGGCCTGCCGAGGTGCCACAGGCGCAGGAAGAGCGCGAGCAGCGCGACGCCGATGCTGGCGGTCCAGCCGATGAACGGGTCCTCGAGACGGACGCGCCCGCGCGCGCGTGCCCACGCGGACGGCACCGGGCGCCCGGCAGCGTTGCTCGAGAGACCGACCCGCTCCTCGGGATCCTCTGCGGGCGCGGCGGACGTCACGGTGGAAGACTCTAGGACGTGACCCCTGATCCCGGCGTGCTCGTCCTCGCAGCCACGCCGATCGGCCGGGTCGCCGATGCGCCACCCCGACTGTCCGAGGAGCTGGCCACGGCCGACGTCGTGGCGGCCGAGGACACCCGCCGCCTGCGGCGGCTCACGACCGACCTCGGCGTGACCATCACGGGTCGCGTGGTGTCCTACTTCGAGGGCAACGAGTCGGCCCGCACCCCGGTGCTCCTCGAGGCGCTCTTGGCCGGCGAGCGCGTGCTGCTCGTGACCGACGCCGGGATGCCCAGCGTCTCCGATCCCGGCTACCGCCTGGTCGTGGCCGCGGTCGAGCACGACGTCCTGGTCACCGCCGTGCCCGGTCCGTCCGCGGTGCTGACGGCTCTCGCCGTCTCGGGGCTGCCGGTCGACCGGTTCTGCTTCGAGGGCTTCCTGCCCCGCAAGGCGGGGGAGCGGTCGCGCCGTCTCGCCGCGCTCGCCCGGGAAGAGCGCACGATGGTCTTCTTCGAGGCGCCGCACCGCACCGAGGCCGCGCTGGCGGCGATGGCCGGCGCGCTCGGCGACGACCGGGCTGCTGCCGTGTGCCGCGAGCTGACCAAGACCCATGAAGAGGTACGCCGTGGACCGCTGGCCGACCTCGTCACCTGGGCGTCCGAGGGCGTCCGGGGCGAGGTGACGATCGTGGTGTCCGGTGCCGCCCCGGCCGCGGAGGTCGCGAACGACCCGGCCAGCCTGCTGGCCGCCGTCGCGGAGCTCGAGGCGGACGGCGTACGCCGCAAGGAGGCGATCGTCGAGGTCGCCCAGCGCGCGGGACTCCCCAAGCGCGAGGTCTACAACCTGGTCCACGGGGCAGGAGGTCCGGCATGACCGACCGCATCAGCACACTCCAGCACGACGGCCTGAGCTTCGACGTCCTCGACGAGGGGCCGATCGACGGGACGCCCGTCGTGCTCCTGCACGGCTTCCCCGAGCGCAGCAGCACCTGGCGCCTGGTCACGCCCGCGTTGAACGAGGCCGGCCTGCGCACGCTGGCGATCGACCAGCGCGGCTACTCGCCGGGGGCCCGGCCGCGACGGCGCCGCGACTACCGGATGCAGCACCTGGCCGGCGACGTGATCGCCCTGATCGAGCAGGTCGGCGGGCCGGTCCACCTGGTCGGCCACGACTGGGGCTCGGCCGTGGGCTGGGCGGTGGCCCTGCGCCGTCCCGACCTGGTGCGCACGTGGACCGCCGTCTCCGTGCCGCACCCGGCCGCCTTCGCCCGGGCGATGAAGAACCCGAGCCAGCGCCGCCGGTCGCGCTACATGGCCTTCTTCAACGTCCCGCTGCTGCCCGAGCTCAGCGCCCGCAAGGCCGGCGGCCGGTTCGACACGAGCATGCGCAAGGCCGGGATGAGCGCCGACGAGGTGGCCCGGATGCGCCGCGAGATCATCGAGTACGGCGCGCTGCCGCACGCGCTCGGCTGGTACCGCGCCCTCGCGCTGGGCAACCCGAGCTCGGCCGACCACCAGGTGAAGGTCCCGACCACGCTCGTCTGGAGCGACCGCGACATCGCGATCGCCCGCGAGGGGGTCGACGGCACCGAGCGCTGGATGGACGCGCCGTACGAGCTCGTCGTGCTCGAGGGTGTGACCCACTGGATCCCGACCCAGGCGCCCGAGCCGCTGACGGAGGCGATCCTCGCCCGGGTGAGGTCGGTGTGAGCGAACGCCCTCCCGCCCCCCAGCCGCTGCCCCACCCGGTCGTCGACAACCACTGCCACCTCGACATCGCCCGCGGCGACGAGGAGGCGCTGCCCGTCGACGACGCGCTGGCCGCGGCCGCCGCCGTCGGGGTGACCCGGATCGTGCAGATCGGTTGCGACCTGCCCGGCGCCCGCTGGGCGGTCGAGGCGGCGGCGTCGTACGACGCGATCGTCGCCGGTGTCGCGCTGCACCCCAACGAGGCCCCGCGGCTGCCGTCGCTCGACGACGCGATGGCCGAGATCGAGGCGCTCGCCGGCGCGCACGCGGGTGTGCGCGCTGTCGGCGAGACCGGCTTGGACCACTTCCGCACCGGCGAGGAGGGGCGCGCCGTCCAGGTGGAGTCGTTCCGACGCCACATCGACCTCGCCAAGCGGCTCGACAAGACCCTGGTCATCCACGACCGCGACTCCCACGCCGAGGTGCTCGAGGTGCTCGACAGCGAGGGCGTGCCGGACCGCTGGGTGATGCACTGCTTCTCCGGTGACGCCTCTTTCGCGAGGGCGTGCCTGGACCGCGGTGCCTACCTGTCCTTCGCCGGCACCGTGACCTTCAAGAACGCCCAGCCGCTGCGCGACGCCCTCGCCATCACCCCGACCGACCGGGTGCTCGTCGAGACGGACGCGCCGTACCTCACCCCCACGCCGCACCGCGGTCGCACCAACGCGTCCTACCTGGTCCCGCTCACCATGCGAGTGATGGCGGACGTGCGCGGGGCCGACCTGGGTGAGCTCTGCGCTGCTGTCGACGCCAACACGGAGCTGGCCTTCGGCGGGACCTGGGGCTAGCGGGCCTCGGCCAGCACCGCGTCGCGGTCATCGGCCAGCACGAAGCCCGCCTCGATCGCGGCATCGGTCGCCGCGGCGTACGCCGCCAGGTAGTCGTCGTGCGACGCCCAGCGCGGCTGCGACAGCGGCAGGGTCCGGCCGAAGAGCGCGCAGATCGGCGAGGCGTCAGGGGCGGCATAGCCGGACAGCACGTCGGCCGGCGCGTCGACGACCGGAGTCCGTACGCCGCCGCGCACGTTGCCGACCTCGTCGAGCTCGAGGACACCGTCGACGACGGAGATCGGCGACGCGGACGGCGCAGCAGCGCCACCCCGTGCCCAGGACTCCAGCCAGCGCAGGGCCGCGCGGACGACGTACGCCTGCTGCCCGCGGTTGACCGGGTCGGGGCAGCCGAGGAACGACTCGAACGCACCGATCTGGAAGAGGTCGGCGTGCGCGGCACCCGCCACCTCCCACACCCGGAGCAGCTCGGCGTCGGGCTGCCGGGCCGGCAGGTAGTTGAGCCGGCCGAGGAGGTCGCCCTCGGTCTGCACGACGATCACCGGCTCGGACAGGTCCACGCGGAACGGCGTCGGCGGACCGTTGAGCCGTGCGACCAGGTCGACCGGGAGGCCGGGTTCGCCGAGCGGGAGCCCGGCACCGCCGCGGCTGTGGACGAGGAACCCGTCGAAGGTCAGCGTCTGCGGCTGCACCACGTTGACGTACGTCGTGAGGGCGTACGCCGACTGCGACTCACCGATCGCCAGCACGCAGTCGGCCTGCAGGTCCGCCGCCAGCCCGGTCGCGACCTGCGTGTAGATGTCGTAGCAGTAGGCGTCGCCGGGATGGGACAGGTCGCCGTAGCGCTCCGGGTCGACCGCCCTGAGGCCCGACAGCCCGGCTCCCGCGTCGACCGCGGGCGTCCCGCCCTCGACGCCGACGTACTGCGCCGAGACGCCGGCCCACGCGTGACCGCGCCGGACCAGCTCCTCGGAGAGATAGGTCCAGTCCGGGGCGGCGTCCGAGCCGCTGCTCACGTTGAGCCACTCGACGACGAGGGTGCCGCTCGCGGTCGCGCAGTCCTTCGGCTGGCGCACCACCACGCGGGTCGCGTACGCCGCGGGCGGATGCGACGGGTCCGCGTAGGAGACCGCCGTCCCGGAGGCGACGTACTCCGTCTCGAGCCAGCCCGCGGCCCCGAGGTCTGGACCAGCCACTGCGGCCATCAGCGAGACGCCGTTCCCGCTGGTCAGAGGGGTGAAGTCGGCTCGCGTGGGGTCTGGCACGGCGCGACTTTACCGTCGAGATCCTGCTCACGGAGCGCGGAAATATGACACGTTTGGTTTGCAATCGACCGCCGAGGCTGGTGGTCTGGGCGACTGATGGCCGGGATCGGGACCGATCTGACCAGCGTGCACCACCCCTCTGGACACACGCCTGCGGGCGGGTTCCGGATGCGCTGGCACCCGAGGCCCGGGGAGTACGACGTTCGGAGAATCGTGCCCAGCAATGGACACAGCACGCTCGGCCAGAAGCTGAGCAGAGCTAGCAAGAGCCGCGCCCTCATCCTCGTCCTCGCGACCGTTGCCGTCCTGGCCGTCGCAGGCACCACCTGGGGCTACAGCTCCCTCAGCAAGTCCGTGACCCTCTCGCTGGACGGCAAGTCCGAGCAGGTGACCGCCTTCGGTGGCACCGTCGGTGACGTCCTCGACGCCGAGGGTGTCCAGCTCAGCAGTCGCGACCAGGTCCTTCCGAGCGTCGACACCCCGATCTCCGACGGCAGCAGCATCGCGGTCCGCTTCGCGCGGCCGTTCGAGCTCAACGTCGATGGCAAGTCCCAGACCTACTGGGTCCTCTCGACCACCGTGTCCCGCGCGCTCGACGAGATCGGCGCGCGGTACGCCGGCGCCGACCTGTCGGCCAGTCGCAGCGGCGCGGTCAGCCGCGGTGGCATGACCCTCGACGTCGTCACCCCGAAGACCATCAAGGTCACCCTCGGTGCCCACAAGCCGGTCACCCGCACCGTCACGGCGCTGACCGTCGAGGACGCCCTGGACCAGCTCGGTGTCGACGTCGGCAAGCACGACCAGACCAAGCCGGCGCCCGCGCACGTGCTCGAGGACGGCGACAAGCTGGTCTTCACCAACGTCAAGGTCGTCACGAAGCATGTCTCCGGCGAGGTCATGGACTTCGGAACCGACGAGCGTCCCGACTCCTCGATGTACGAGGGCGAGACCTCGGTCGTCAGCGCCGGCAAGACCGGCCTGCGCAACGTGACCTACAAGATCGTCTACCGCAACGGCGAGGTCACCGTCCGCAAGGTGGTCAGCCAGAGCGTGCTGCGCGCCCCGGTCGACGAGGTCGTCAAGGTCGGCACCAAGCAGCAGGCCACGACCAACTTCGCCGGTGGCAACACCGTCTGGGACCAGCTCGCCCAGTGCGAGTCCGGCGGCAACTGGGCCATCAACACCGGCAACGGCTACTACGGCGGCCTGCAGTTCAACCTCGGCACCTGGCAGGCGAACGGCGGCACCGGCCTGCCGAGCAACGCCAGCCGGGAGACCCAGATCGCCATCGCCACCAAGGTGAGGAACGCCTCGGGCGGCTACGGCGCCTGGCCGGCCTGTGCGGCGTCGCTGGGGTTGCCTCGCTAGGTTGATCCTCATGTCAGACGCATCCGCCGGTCCCCAGCTCTTGGGGCCGGCGGATGTGCGTTCCCTGGCCGCCGAGCTGGACCTGCGTCCGACGAAGCAGCGCGGCCAGAACTTCGTCATCGACGCCAACACCGTGCGCCGGATCGTGCGCGAGTCGGGCATCACCGCCGACGACGTCGTGATCGAGGTCGGCCCCGGGCTCGGCTCGCTCACGCTGGCGCTGCTCGAGGTCGCCGGCCGGGTGGTGGCGATCGAGCTCGACGACAAGCTCGCGGCCCGGCTGCCCGAGACGATCACGGCATACGCCCCCGACCAGGCGGACCGCTTCGAGGTCGTGCTCGCCGACGCGCTGCGCATCGATGCGGTGCCCGGTCCGCCGCCGACCGCGCTCGTCGCCAACCTGCCCTACAACGTCTCGGTGCCGGTCCTCCTGCACCTGCTCGCGCTCCTGCCGTCGCTGGAGCGCGGCCTGGTGATGGTGCAGGCCGAGGTCGCCGACCGCCTGGCCGCTGCGCCCGGGTCCAAGGTCTACGGCGTGCCGTCGGTCAAGGCCGCGTGGTACGCCGACGTCCGTCGTGCCGGGGCGATCGGGCGCAACGTCTTCTGGCCCGCCCCCAACGTCGACTCCGGCCTGGTCGCCTGGACCCGGCGCGAGCCCCCGCAGACCACCGCGACCCGCGAGCAGGTCTTCGCGGTCATCGACGCGGCCTTCGCCCACCGGCGCAAGGCGCTGCGCGGGGTGCTCAAGTCGCTCGCGCCGGCCGAGGTCGTCGACGCCGCCCTTGCGGGCGCCGGCATCGACCCACTCGCCCGCGGCGAGTCGCTGACCATCGAGCAGTTCGTCCGCATCGCAGAAGGCCTCTTGTGACACTCACCGTTCGCGCCCCCGCGAAGATCAACCTCCACCTCGGCGTCGGCGCCCCACGCGAGGACGGCTTCCACCCGCTGACCAGCGTCTACCAGGCCGTCGGGCTCTACGACGACCTCACCGTGCGCGACTCCGACGGGTGGTCCGTCGACGTGACGGTCGCCGACTGGATGGACCGCGACCACGTCCCCCTCGCCGGCGACAACATCGTCGACCGCGCCGCCGCGCTGCTCGCTGCTCACCACGGCACCGCCATGCTGGGTGACGTGCACATCGAGAAGGCCATCCCGGTCGCCGGCGGCATGGCCGGTGGTTCCGCCGACGCCGCGGCCGCGCTGGTCGCGCTCGACCGGCTCTGGGAGGCCGGCACCTCCGACGACGACCTGCTCGCGCTGGCCGCGCAGCTCGGCAGCGACGTGCCCTTCGCGCTCGTGGGCGGCTCCGCGCTCGGCACCGGTCGCGGCGAGATCGTGCAGCCCGTCGAGGACGCCGGCACCTGGTGGTGGGTGCTGGTCCCGTCACCGATCGGCCTGTCCACACCGGAGATCTACCGCCACTTCGACCGGCTCTCCCCCGAAGCTCCCAGCACGCCCCCGATGCCGGAGGAGCTGCTCGCCGCTCTCGCGAACGGCGACGCCGACGCCCTGGCCGCGGCTCTGCACAACGACCTCCAGCCCGCGGCCCTCGACCTGCGGCCCGACCTGGCCCGGCTGATCGAGGCCGGCGAGGCGGCGGGTGCCCTGCGCGGCGTCGTCACCGGCTCCGGCCCGACCTGCGTCTTCCTCCACGACTCCGCCGACGCCGCCCGCGCGACCGCCGGCGAGCTTGGCGCGAAGCACGACGTCGTCCTCGTCACGAACGGCGCTGTCGCCGGAGCACACACGGTGTCGTACGTCTGATGGCCAACCTCCTCAACCTCGAGCGCGTCTCCAAGTCGTACGGCGTGCGCCCGCTCCTCACCGACGTCTCGCTCGGCATCGGGGTCGGTGAGCGGATCGGCATCGTCGGTCGCAACGGCGACGGCAAGACCACCCTGCTCGAGGTGATGACCGGCATCGAGGAACCCGACACCGGTCGGGTCTCGCAGCAGCGCGGCCTGCTCATCGGCTACCTCCACCAGGGCGACGAGCTCGACGACACCCACACGGTCCGTGAGGCCGTGCTGCACGGGCTCTCCGACCACGAGTGGGCCGCCGACTCGCGCACCCGCGAGGTGGTCGAGGTGCTCCTCGCCGGCGTCGCGCTCGACCGGCCGGTCACCGGGCTCTCCGGCGGCGAGCGCCGGCGCTGCTCGCTGGCGGCGCTGCTCCTCGGCGACCACGACCTGGTCGTGCTCGACGAGCCGACCAACCACCTCGACGTCGAGGCGGTCGCGTGGCTGGCCCAGCACGTCGCCAAGCTGCCGTCGGCCCTGGTCGTGGTCACCCACGACCGCTGGTTCCTCGACGAGGTCTGCCAGTGGACCTGGGAGGTCCACGACGGTGTCGTCGACGCCTACGAGGGCGGGTACGCCGCGTTCGTGCTCGCCAAGGCCGAGCGCTCCCGGCAGGCCTCGGCCTCGGAGACCCGACGCCAGAACCTCGCCCGCAAGGAGCTCGCCTGGCTGCGCCGTGGCCCGCCGGCCCGGACGTCCAAGCCCAAGTTCCGCATCGACGCCGCCAACGCGCTGATCGAGGACGTGCCCCCGCCGCGCGACCGGCTCGAGCTGCAGAAGTTCGCGACGCAACGGCTCGGCAAGGACGTCATCGACGTCGAGGACGTCGACCTCGTCCGCGGGGAGCGCCAGCTGCTCTCGCACGCGACCTGGCGGCTCGGTCCGGGTGACCGGGTCGGCATCGTCGGCGTCAACGGCGCGGGCAAGAGCTCGGTGCTCAACATGGTCGCGGGGTCGTTGCCGACGAGCGCGGGCAAGGTCAAGCAGGGCCGGACGGTCAAGCTGCGCCACCTGACCCAGCAGCTCGACGACCTCGACCCCAACGGTCGGGTGCTGCCGATGGTCGAGTCGCTGCGGCGGGTCACCAAGACCACCGACGGCCAGGAGATCTCGGCGACGTCGATGCTCGAGCGCTTCGGGTTCACCGGCGACAAGCTGACCGCCCGGATCGGTGACCTGTCCGGAGGTGAGCGGCGCCGCTTCCAGCTGCTGCTCCTCCTGCTCGACGAGCCCAACCTGCTGCTCCTCGACGAGCCCACCAACGACCTCGACATCGAGACCCTCAACGTCCTCGAGGACTTCCTCGACGGCTGGCCGGGGACGCTGATCGTGGTGTCGCACGACCGCTACTTCCTGGAGCGCGTCACCGACTCGGTGTGGGCGCTGCTCGGCGACGGCCAGATCTCGATGCTCCCGCGCGGCGTGGACGAGTACCTCGAGCGCCGTGCCGGTGGCCTCGCCTCCGGCCAGCTCGACGTCGGAACGGCGTCGCAGCAGGCCGCCAACGCCTCGGCGTCCGCGACCAAGGCGAAGGTCGGTGGCGCCGAGGAGCGGGCCGCTCGTAAGGCGGTCTCCCGGATCGAGAAGCGGCTCGCGCGGATCACGGCCGAGGAGACGACGATCAACGCGGAGATCCTGGAGCAGGCGCAGGACTACGAGAAGATCGCCGAGCTCAGCGCCCGGCTGACCGCACTGGCGAGCGAGAAGGACGAGCTCGAGCTGGAGTGGCTCGAGGCGTCCGAGCTGCTGGAGTAGATCTCAGTCGGCGAACGGCGCGAGCAGCGTCCGGAGCAGGGCCGCGAGCTTCGTGCGCTCCTTGTCGGGCAGGTCGGCGAGGAACGACTGCTCGGCCTCGATCAGCGCGGTGAAGGCGCCGTCGACGGTGGCCTTGCCCTCGGGCGTCAGCCGGACCAGGACGCCGCGGCGGTCGTTGGGGTCGGGCAGCCGCTCGACCAGTCCCCGCGCGGTCAGCCGGTCGACCCGGTTGGTCATCGTGCCGCTGGTCACCAGCGTCTCGCGCAGCAGTCGACCGGGGGAGAGCTCGTACGGCGCCCCCGCGCGACGCAGCGCGGCCAGCACGTCGAACTCCCACGACTCGACCTTCGCGGCCGTGAACGCGTCGCGGCGGGCCAGGTCGAGGTGACGGCCGAGCCGGCTGATCCGGCTGAAGACCTCGACCGGGGCCAGGTCGAGGTCGGGTCGCTCGCGCGCCCACGCCTCGACCAGCTCGTCGACCTCGTCTCGCATGGCAGGAGCCTATCGGATCCGTCGAGAATCTTGACATCAAGATAAATGCGGGCGCACGATGGTCGGCATGAGCCACCGTTGGGACCCCGATCGCTACCTCACCTACGCCGACGAGCGCGGCCGCCCCTTCGTCGAGCTGGTCGGCCGGATCGACGCCTCCTCGCCGGCCACGGTCGTCGACCTCGGCTGCGGTCCCGGCAACCTCACGAGCCTGCTCGCCGACCGCTGGCCGAGCGCCGCGATCACCGGCCTCGACTCCAGTCCGGAGATGGTCGCGGCGGCGGACGACCCGCGCATCCGGTTCGAGGTCGGGGACCTCCGCCAGTGGTCGGGCTCGGTCGACGTGCTGGTCTCCAACGCCACGCTCCAGTGGGTGCCGGACCACCTCGAGCTGCTGCCGCACCTCGTCGCGAGCGTCCGTCCGGGTGGCTGGCTGGCCTTCCAGGTCCCCGGCAACTTCGACGAGCCGAGCCACACGATCCGGGCCGAGCTCGCCGCGGAGGCGCCGTACGCCGCGCACACCCGCGACGTCGCCGTGCCCAGCAGTCACGACCCCGCCACCTACCTCGCGGCGCTCGCCGCGCTCGGGTGCACGGTCGACGCGTGGGAGACGACCTACCTCCACGTCCTCACCGGCCCCGACCCGGTCTTCACCTGGGTCTCCGGCACCGGTGCGCGGCCGACGCTGCAGGCGCTGCCCGGCGACCTGCGCGGGGAGTTCGAGGCGGAGTTCAAGCGGCGGCTCGCGACCGCCTACCCCGAGCAGGCGTACGGCGTCGTGCTGCCGTTCCGCCGGATCTTCGTCGTGGCGCAGGTGCCGGCATGAGGCTCCACCACGTCCAGGTCGCGTGCCCGCGCGGCGGTGAGAACGCGGCCCGGCGGTTCTACGTCGACGGGCTCGCGATGACCGAGGTCGAGAAGCCCGACGACCTCAAGGCGCGCGGGGGCGCGTGGTTCAGGAGCGGCGGGGCCGAGATCCACCTCGGGGTCGAGGAGCCCTTCGCCCCCGCGCGCAAGGCGCATCCCGCGCTCGTCGTCGACGACCTCGCGACGGTCGCGGCCCGGCTCGAGAGCCTCGGCTTCGAGGTCGACTGGCGCGAGCGCCACACCTTCCCGGGCTTCGAGCGCTTCCACACCCACGACTCCCACGGCAACCGGGTCGAGGTGCTCGGCTAGCCCGTGAACGCCTTGCGGCCCAGCACGAAGACGCCGGCCCCGAAGAAACCGATCAGGGCCAGGCCGAGGGCCGCGCCGCCGTCGTAGGTCATCAGCACGACGCCGCACGCGACCGGGACCAGACAGGCGATCGCGACGGCCAGCAGGCCTCCGTTGACCCGACGCCTGCTCACGACCAGATCTCCTTCGCCAGCGGCGCGACGACCTCGGCCTGGGCCCGACCGGCGCGGGCGGAGGCGGCCCGCTGGGCCGGGTCGAGGACGTTCTTGCCGATCGCGGCGACGGAGCCCTCGTCGGGCGACACGACCAGGTGGGGCGTCGAGCCGAGCAGCTCGCCGGCGGCCTTCAGCGGGCCGATCGATCGGTCGACCGGGGTGAAGGCGAGCACCCGGTCGCAGTCGGCGAGCAGGTCGGCGTTCGAGCCGGACCGGGCGCCGCCGTCGACGTAGCTGCGCCCGTCGATCGGCACCGGCGGGTAGACGCCCGGCACCGCGCAGCTCGCCGCGACCGCAGAGACCAGCGGGACGCCGTCGGTGCCGTCGAAGACCCGGAGCGCTCCGGTCTCGATGTCGACGGCGGTGACCTGCAGCCGTTCGCCCGGCCCCCACTCCTGGATCGGCAGCCGCTCGCGGATCGCCTCGAAGCGCTCCTCGACGCTGGACAGCTTGCCCGCGGCCGCCCGGCGCGCGGACCACTGCCCGACGTGGCGGCCGAAGCCCTCGAGGTCGCCCCGAGCCCGGAGCAGCGCCCGCGCGAAGCCGACCATCACGAGCGGGCTGATGCTCGCGAGCTTGGCCGGCTTCGGCTTCGACACCTGGTAGGCGAAGAGGTCCTCGAGCGAGATGCCCGTCGTGATCTGGGCGCCGACCACGGAGCCGGCCGATGTCCCGACCACGGCGTCGGCGACGGTCACGTCGACACCGAGCTCCTGGAGGCCGTAGAGCAGTCCGGTCTCCCAGGCGATGCCGGTGATGCCGCCGCCACCGAGGACGAGTCCACGTCGCAAAGTCATGCGGCGACGCTACTGGGTGTGCGGGGACGCCCTCAGCCGGCGTCTCCGACGCGCACGACCAGCGAGCCCGGCTGCACCACGAACCTGATCGTGGACGCCTCGGTCAGGACGTCACCGTCGACCTCGCACAATTGGGCCGGCTCGACGTCGACCGTGATGTCGCGCCCGCTGAACCGCTCCAGGTGGGGGCCGTCGTCCCGCTTGGCCAGCACGCGGGCGGCCACCCCGATCCACTGGGTCAGGCTCTCCGGGCTCACGGTCGCGACGTCCAGCAGGCCGTCGTCGAGCACGGCGTCGGGCAGCAGCTCCATGCCGCCGGTCAGCTCGCCGCAGTTGCCCACGACGACGGTCCGGGTCTTGCCGGACGTGGCTCCCGTGCCGTCGATCGTGAGGTCGAGCCCGAAGGGCGGGTCGGTGAGGTGCTTGCCACCGCTGGCGACGTACGCAGCCCAGCCGACCTTGTCCTTCACGCCCTCGGGAGCGTCCTCCATCATCTGGGCGTCGAACCCGAGGCCGGCCATCACGGTGAAGCAGTGCACGTTGTCGGCAGGCGAGGGAATGCCCTCCCGCTGCTCGGCGGTGGGGTCCAGCACGAGCCAGCCGACGTCGATGCTGCGGTCGCGACCGGTGAAGGCGGCGCGCGCCGCGTCCTCGAGCGAGTCGACGCCGTCCCCGAGGTTGCGAGCGAGGAGGTTGCCGGTGCCGCCGGGCAGCAGTCCGAGCGGTACGCCGGTGCCGACCAGCTCCTGGGCGATCGCGCGGACGGTCCCGTCGCCGCCGAGGGCGCACACCAGGGTGGCGCCGCCCGCGAGTGCCTCGCGGGTCTGCCCGAACCCGGGGTCGTCCTCGGTCGTCTCGACGAGCGTCGGTGCGGGGAGGCCGGCCGACTCGGCGACCTCCGCCAACGTGCCGCGCGCCTCGTCCGCGTCGACCTTGGTCGGGTTGACGATGACGACGATCTTCGACTCGGTCTCCATGACGGTCCTCGGGTCAGACCCGCGCGTAGCGAGCGCGTGCGAAGGAGTAGACGCCGTACGCCGCGATCCCCAGCGCGATCGCGATCAGGATCACGGTGCCGGCCGGCAGGTCGCGCAGTGACCTGAGCCCGCCGTCGAGACCCGTGGCCTTGCCGGCGTGGTGCTTGACGGCGGCGACGATGAAGAGCACGCCGACGGCCACGAGCGCGATGCCCTTGCCGATGTAACCGACGCGCCCCGCGATCTCCGCCCCGCGACCGGGGTGCTCCTGGAGGTCCTCGAGGAACTTCTTCTTCCAGCCCTTGTAGACGTGGTAGAGCGCGACGCCGATGATGCCGACGCCGACCAGCCCCACCAGGAAGCGCCCGGCGGGTGCATCCATGAGGGTGCGGGTGAAGTCCTGGGTCTGCTTGTTGCTCGACGTGTGGCCCCCCATGGCGAACTTGAACGACGTCCACGCGAGCGCGACGTACATGACCGCCTTGCCGGCGGCCTTCGCCTTGTCGAAGGCCTCCCGTTGGGTGATCGCCTCGGTGACCTGCCACACGGTCAGCAGGGCGAAGCCCACGACCAGCACCCAGAGCAGGACCTGACCGAAGGCCTGGTGAGCGACGGTGCCCAGCGCTCCTGACTGGCTCGCCTGCTTGCCGCCGCCACCCAGTGCGATCTGGAGGGTGATCCAGGCCAGGATGAGGTGCAGCACTCCGCTGGCGGCGTAGCCCAGCCTCGCACCCCACTCGACCACGGGGTGGTCGCCGGCCTTGCGCGCGGCTCCCTTGGCGGTCGCGCCCGCCTGCTGCGCGTTCGTCGAGATGTTCTGCTGTGCCATGGTCTCCCTCATGTCTCCCGCTCCCACGGGGTCCTTACCCCTGGTGGGGTGTCGTCAGTCCTGCGCGACGGGCTGGTCTGACCGTCGTCCGGCCTCCTGGCGCTCGTCGCTCGCCCCGTCGTGCCGGGCCGGGTCGCGGCGCAGCCATCCCCAGGCGAGCACGCCGGCGATCAGGCCGTTGACCATGGCGACCAGCACGTCGCTGATGTGGTGCATGCCGCGGTAGAGCCGTGCGGAGCCGACACAGACCGGGATCAGCAGGCAGACGGTCACGACGACGGCGCGCAGGGTCGGGTTCTTGATCCGCAGCGCCATCAGGGCGAGCGTGAAGTAGAGGCCGGTGGCGGCACCCGTGTGCCCGCTCGGGAAGCTCGACGTCGGCGGTGAGTCGTCGAGCTTCTCGACGTGGGGTCGCTCGCGGTCGATCAGGAGCGTGGTGAAGAAGAAGACGAGCGCCTGGGCCGAGATCGCGATCAGCGGCACCACGGCGAACCACCACTGCTTGGTCCGCCACCACACGATCGCGACGACGACCACGCAGACCCCGATGATGCTCACGGTCGCGCCGGTCCAGGAGAAGAAGAGGGTGATGTCGTTGAGCAGCGACGTCCGCCCTGACGCCAACCACTTGTTGAACCGCTCCTCCCGGGTGCCGAGCTGCTTGAGCGGTCCGTCGGTGATCGCCCAGCCGATCGCCAGCACGACCAGCCACCACAGCGTCATCGGGAGCAGCACGCGCACGGCCAGGTCACGGCCCGCGCCCTTCAGCTGGGGGCGAGACTGGTCCTCATCCCACCGGGTGAGAAACGCCATCAAGGGACTCCTTCTTGCTGGGGGTGTCGGTGGTCGGAGGGCTCCAACCCAGGTAGCCGGCGTACGACGCGAGGCAGAGCCCGCAGCCGAGCACGACGCCGGCGATCACGTCGGACAGGTAGTGCGCGCCCATGACGAGGCGATCCGCACAGGTCACCAGCACCCACAGGGCGCCGACCACGAGCAGCACCGTGCGTGACGTCGTGCCGAGCGCGGGGCGCAGGAGCAGCAGCACGAGGGTGATCACGATCGCGTTGTTGGTGGCGTGGCCGGAGGGGAACGAGTAGCCGGAGTGGGTCGAGAACGGGTCTTCGATCGCCGGTCGGGAGCGCTGCACCAGCTCCTTGAGCACGACGGCCACCGCCCATCCGGTCGCCATCGTCGCGAGGGCCCACAGCGCACGGGTCCGCAGGTGCAGGTGGAAGTAGGCGAAGGCGCAGACCGGAAGACCGAGGACGGCGTAGACCACCCACGGCTGGCTGATGAGCTCCCAGGTCTCCGCGAACGAGCGGAACCCCGGGTGGGAACGCGCGAAGTCGGTGGCGGTGACGCTCACGTGCTGGTCCAGACGGATGAGCGGACCGAACTGCGTGCGCACGAGGTAGGCGAGCGCGGCGAGCGGGATCACCACGAGCACGCCGTACACAACGGCGCGCACCAGACGGCGCGATCGACTCGGGTACCCCTCCATGAGACCCATCTTGTGCACCTGGCGAGGGGCGCAAACCCGCTCAACCGTTGAGGTTTGGAGTGGTCCCCCGGGAGCAGACTCTGCGCCGTGGAGGTCAGGGAGTGGCTGCTGAGCAGCGACGAGAGGGAGAACTCGCACACGGTCGTCGATGCAGTGCACCCCGACGGGGCCGCGTGGAGTGCCGGCAACTCGGTGCGCGCGCTCGTGCACGGTCGCGACTACTTCGCCGACCTCTACGAGCGCATCAGTGCTCTGGGCGCGGGTGATCGTTTCTACTTCGCCGACTGGCAGGGCGACCCGGACCAGCAGCTCACCGACGATCCCCGGTCGACGCTCAACAACACGTTGGTCGACGCCGTACGCCGCGGGGTCGACGTGCGCGGGCTGCTGTGGCGCTCGCACTGGCACCGGCTGGGCTTCAGCGCGCACCGCCACCGTCAACTGGGTGAGGACATCGGCGCGGTCGGCGGGCAGTGCCTGCGCGACATGAGGGTCCGCACGCGTGGCGCGCACCACCAGAAGTTCGTGGTCATTCGGCACCTCGACGACCCGTCGCGCGACGTCGCCTACGTCGGCGGCATCGACCTGTGCAACGGGCGCCGGGACGACGCGAAGCACCAGGGAGACCGGCAGCCGGTCGACATGGCGCGCGCCTACGGCCCGACGCCGGCCTGGCACGACGTCCAGGTCGCCATCCAGGGCCCGGCGGTCCACGACGTCGAGACGACGTTCCGCGAGCGGTGGGAGGACAGCACCCCGCTGACCCTCAACCCGGGTCGGCTCCTGTCCAGCTTCGTCCACCGGGAGGACCTCTCGCCGGAGCCGCTCGGGGAGCAGGCGCCGCCGCCTCCCGCACGGGCCGACGGGCACGACGTCGTGCAGATCCTGCGCACCTTCCCGGTGATCTACCCCAAGTCCTACGACTTCGCGCCCGAGGGGGAGCGGTCGGTGATGCTGGGCAACACGAAGGCGATCGCGCAGGCGGACCGGCTCGTCTACGTCGAGGACCAGTACCTGTGGTCCGAGGAGGTGGGTGAGCACTTCGCGAAGGCCCTGCGCGAGAAGCCGGAGCTCCGGCTCGTCGTCGTGCTGCCGATGGTCCCGGACCGCGAGGGCGCCGCCGTCGAGGTGCCGCAGCTCTACGGACGGGCGCTCGCGATGCGACGGATCCTCGAGGCCGGTGGCGACCGGGTCGCCTTCTTCGGGCTGACCAACGAGGCCGGCCTGCCGGTCTACGTCCACTCCAAGACCTGCATCATCGACCACCGGTGGGCGAGCGTCGGATCCGACAACCTCAACCGACGCTCGTGGACCAGCGACAGCGAGATCGCGTGCACGGTGGTCGACGACCGCGGCGACCTCGACGGACCGGCGCCGGAGGACTCCTTCCCGCGCGTCCTGCTGCGCACCCTCGTGGCCGAGCACCTCGGGTGCACGCCCGCCGAGGTGCCGGAGGACCCCCACGAGCTGTTCGACGCGCTGGTGGCCTGCGCCGACTCGCTCGACGAGTGGTACGGCGGCGGGCGTCGGGACCGACGCACCGGCGTGCGCGGACTGCTGGCCGACAAGCGGCCGCGGCGCCCGGTCCCGGTGCCGGGCTCGCTGAGCCGCCACCTCCCCGGACACGACTTCCGGCGCCGACGGGTCCAGGGTCGCGCCGCCGCCTTCGCGGCGGCGCTCCACGAGCGCCAGCGGCCGCCCGGGCAGCTGCGCCGGTTGTCGGTCCCCGAGCTCACCCCGACGCAGCTGCGCTGGGCGCCACGCCTGTACGACCTGGTGTTCGATCCGGACGGTCGCCCGCGACCTGGTGAGGGGAACTGAGATGGGCAAGCGAACCGACGGTCCGTGGAGCGAGGACCCGCGCGACCTGCTCGAGGCCGGGAAGGACTTCGACCTCGACACGTTCGAGCGCGACGCCACTCCTGGGTGGCGGGCCGGCAAGAAGGCGGCGAAGAAGCTGGCCGCGGACCGCGGAGACCTCCTCAGCGAGCTCCAGGAGCGGCTCTTCGCGGAGGGCCACGCAGGGGGCAAGCGCTCCCTGCTGGTCGTGGTCCAGGGACTCGACACGGCAGGCAAGGGCGGGGTCGCCCGGCACGTGATGAGCCACGTCGACCCGCAGGGCGTGGCGCTGCGCTCGTTCGGCGCGCCCACCGACGAGGAGCAGAAGCACCACTTCCTCTGGCGGATCAAGAAGGCGCTCCCCGAGCCGGGGATGATCGGCGTCTTCGACCGGTCGCACTACGAGGACGTCCTGATCGCCCGGGTCGACGAGATCGTGCCGCCCGACGTCTGGGAGAAGAGGTACGACGAGATCAACGCCTTCGAGGCCGAGCTCGCGGCCTCCGGCGTCACCGTGCTCAAGTTCGGGCTGATGGTCAGCCACGACGAGCAGGGCCTGCGGCTCATGAAGCGGCTCGACCGACCCGACAAGCGCTGGAAGTACAGCAGCAACGACCTCCCGACCCGCAGGCAGTGGGACGACTACCAGGCGGCGTACGCCGACGTCTTCCAGCGCACGTCGACGGAGGAGGCGCCGTGGTACGTCATCCCGGCCGACCACAAGTGGTACGCCCGGTTGGCGATCACGGAGATCCTCACCCAGACGCTCGTCGCGATGGATCCCGAGTGGCCCACCGTGCGGTGGGACCCCGAGGTCCAGCGACGTGAGCTGGCCGCCACGATGAGCACCCGGGCCCTGCAGGCCTCGCTCCGGGAGACCGACCGCCAGGTGAAGAAGGCGGTCAAGGACGACCGTCGCGTCCGTGAGGAGGCGGCGAGCGCCGGCACCGTGGGTGAGGACGACGACCCACTGGCGGACGCGGAGGCCGACGCCCGCCGGGCCGAGGCCGCGGCGTCCGCGGCGGCTGACATGCTCGACCTGCAGCGCACCCGCAAGCAGAAGGTCGAGCTGCTGGAGGACCGCGGCGACGGCTGACGCGTGCGCTACAGCAGCGCGAACGTGTCGAGGTCGCGGATCGCCGCGCAGGAGCGCTCGATCATCACCGTGAACATCCGGTCGCCGCGCTCGGTCCGGGTGCCGTAGGCGCAGCCGAAGATCGACACGAGCGGTCCCTGGATCATGGCCAGCCGGTAGTCGTCCCAGCAGTCCTCGAGCGAGTAGTCCTGCACGCCGTACGACGTGAGCGCCTGGTGGTAGGCAGCCACGAGCTCGCGCTCGTGGGTCCGGCGGTCCTCGACCGTCAGGCTGGTGCCGAGGAAGTAGGCGAGGTCCCGCGCAGGCAGGGCGAGGCTCAGGGTCTGGAAGTCGACCGCGACGACGCCGTCGCTGCCGTCGGGCGGGAAGAGCAGGTTGTCGAGCCGGTAGTCGCCGTGCACGAGCCCGTAGCGGTCCGAGCGGGCGAGCAGCCAGCGGTCGATCACCGTCCCGCACCCGCGGATGGTCGCGGCGTCCTCGGCTGGGATCAGGTCGCCGAGCCCGTCGAGGAAGAGGTCGGCGGTGGGCTCCCACATCGCCAGCAACAGCTCGATGGACTCCGGGTCGTTGACCGAGAGCGTGTCGATCTCCTGCAGCGACGGGTCGCACCAACGAGGGCCGTGCAGACCGGCGAGGTTGACGACCGCGTCGCGTGCCTGGGCGGTCGTGCAGCCGGCGATCTGGTCGCCCTGCTCGGCCGGCGCCAGGTCCTCCAGCACGATCACGAAGTCGCCGGTGTCGTCGGCGATCTCCGCGAGGTGGCAGGCCGGCGTACGGATCGCGACCGTCGACGCGACCCGCTGGTAGAACCGCACCTCGCCGCGGTAGGCGCCGGCCATCATGTCGCGGGCGGACGTGTCGGGCGGCGGCAGCTTGACGAGCACCGTCTCGTCCGCGCCGAAGCGGAGCCGGAAGCAGGTCCCGATCTGGCCGGTGCCGACCTGCTCGACGGTGAGCTCGTCGATGTCGCGGCCCAGGACGCCGCCGAGCCAGTCGGCGGTGAGGTCCTCGAGGATCATCGGGACCGCCCCGGGTTGGTAGGCAGCCCCGCGAGCTGGTCGGTCGGCCTGATCTCGCGCCAGGCGTCGATCACCGGTGACAGCTCGATCGGGGTGGCGCCGTGCAGGATGACGCTGTCCGCGCCGGCGTCGAGCTGGTCCTGGATCCGGGTCGCGCACTCGGCGGCGGTCCCGGTCGCCGATGCGGCCAGCCACTCGGCGGGCAGCACGTCGTCGCGCAGGTGGGTCAGCTCCTCGGTGGTGCCGATGGCGTCGAAGGCGCCCGGGTAGCCGACCACCAGGTCGTCGGTGCGGAACCTCTCGAGGACGGCCAGGTCCCAGCCGTTCGCGCGCACCAGGACCTCGCCGTACCCCTGGAGGTACGTCGCGAGCCGACCCACCAGCTTGCGCAGCCGGGCCTCCTCGCCGATGGACTCCTCGACCGTCGCGAGCACCGCCCAGATCCGCACCGATGCCGGGTCGCGCCCGGCCTCCTCGGCCGAGCGGCGGATGGTGGCGACCGAGCGGGCGAGCGTCTCGTCGCTGAGGAAGGTGTGGAGCACGACGCCGTCGGCGACCCGGCCGGCGAGCTCGAGGGTCTTGCCGCCGATCGCCATCATCAGCACCGGGATGTCCTCGTCGAAGGAGCTGTCCTGGTTGAGGTAGGGGAACTGGCCCGCCGGGCCGTCATGACCCATCACGGCCTGGCCGTGCCAGAGCGAGCGGTAGATCCCGATCGCGTCCTCCATCTGGGCGCCGGTGATCTTCGGGACGCCCATCACGTCGAAGAGCAGGTCGAAGCCGCGACCCAGCCCGAAGGCGTAGCGGCCACCGGTCAGCCGGTGCATCGTCGTCGCGAACGTCGCGGTCACCAGCGGGTGGCGGGTGTTGTGATTGGTCGCCGCCGTGGCGATGCCGATGGTCTCGCTGACCGCGCCGGCAGCACCGGCCAGCACGGCCGCGTCCTTGACGTTGAAGCGCTCGGAGAGGAAGACCGACCCGATGCCGAGGCGCTCGGCGAGCCGGACCTCGGCGAGCAGGTCACGCGGTGAGGCGGAGTGACCGGCCAGCCCGTAGCAACCGAGCTCGGGGAGGTCCTGTCCGTCCGGGGGAGACGTGGTGGCGGTCACAGCCGCGGACGCTAGCAGGCAGAATTGACACGCGTCAGGTGTGCGTCGAAGTTACCAATGGGTAATGTCGCGGTATGAGCCAGGTACTCACGCTGTGGAACAAGACCCGCAGGCTGCCGCTGGGCAGCCGGATCTACTCGGTGCTGTTCGCGCAGAAGGCGCCGTACTTCGCCTCGATCCGACCGCGGTTCCTGACCATCGAGCCCAACCGCGCCGAGCTGCTGATCCCCGACCGGCGTCGGGTGCACAACCACCTCGGCACCGTGCACGCGATCGCGCTGTGCAACGGCCTCGAGGCGGCCATGGGCGCGCTCGCCGAGGCGTCCATCCCGGCCGACAAGCGCTGGATCCCGAAGGGGATGGAGGTCTCCTACACGGCCAAGGCCGCAGGCGATGTCACCTGCACCGCCGAGACCGACGCCGCGCAGTGGACCTCTGAGGACCCTGACCTCCCGGTCCGCGTCCGCGGTCGGCTCGCGGACGGGACCGTGGTGGTCGAGGGCGTCATCCGGCTGTGGGTCACGCCCCGGAAGTGATCCTCAGGCGAGGAAGATCGGGTTGGTCAGCGCGACCATCGTGCTGCCGGCCTTCACCTCGACCCGGATGAACGCGGTCCCGCCCTTCACGGTCGTGTCGAGGGTGATCGTCCCGTCGACGGCGGGAGCCGTCGCGAGCACGCCCTTCGGACCGATCAGCGTCGCGACCGCGCCGTCGACACCGGTCACCTCGAGGTGGACGCCGACCTGGTCCGTGGCCCTGCTCCGGACCCGGTCGCCGCACTCACCCGTCACGTCGCCGAGCGACGCGGTGAAGGTCAGCCCGACCGCCGACGACCCGGTGATCCAGGAGTGGCCACCGCGGTAGCCCGCGATGATCGCGTCCGCCGACAGCGACTCCGCACGCACGACCGTCTGCGCGAGGCCGATCTGCTGGCTCTGCTTGTGCGTGTCGGAGTTGCCGACCGCGGGCTTGAAGACGCCCTTCACGAGGAGGTTGTGCCACTGGGTCACGGCCCGGCCGTTGGCGACCGCGTTGAGCCCGCTCCACGGGCCGTTCCAGACCTCGATCGCGTCCATCTGCCCGAAGTCGTAGCCGAACTCCCAGGTGATGCCGCCGCCGAGCTGGTAGGGGTGGGCGGCGATCGAGAGGCCGCCCTGGTCGCGCACGAGCTTGGTGAAGCGCTTCAGCTGGTGGTCCTCGGGGCGGTAGCGCCAGTCGACCCAGGTGCGCTTGGGGTTCGTGTTCCTCAGCCCGGTCGCGAGCCAGTGGCCGGCTCGCGTGGTGACCTCCTCGCCGGCGATGACGAGGAAGTCGGCGTAGTCGCCGACCAGGTAGTCGCCCCACGTCCACTGCGCCGAGCTGGTGTTGTGCTCGGAGGTCCCGATGAAGTCGAGGCCGGCGGCAGCGGCGTACTGCAGCACGTCGGCCTGGGTCTGAGAGCCGTCGGAGTGGACGGTGTGGACGTGCAGGTCGCCGCGGTACCAACCGGCTCCCGTGCCCTCGACGGCGCGCGGCGCCGGGTTGGCGACCGCGGTCGCCCCGGGCTCGCCGTAGGTCAGCGTCACCCTGACCTCGTACGGCGTGCCCGGCTTCTGGATCTGGTAGGGCCCGAGCGCGATCCGCCAGCGACCCGGCGTGATCGGGCCGGGGAGGTAGCCGGGCGTGGCGTCGGTCGCCGCGAGGGTGAACGAGCTGCGCGCGCCGCCCGACCAGCCGCGGAAGCCGGCGATGTTGCCGAGGCCCTTGCCCGACGGGTCGAAGATGCCGATGTCGACCACGTTGAAGCTGAGGCCGACCGGCGTGTGGACCGGGGTGTACGTGTAGGACACGTCGATCCGGTTGACCCCGGCCGGCACGTCGAAGGGCAGGTAGACCCAGTCCGGGCCGTCGGGGTCGGTGAATTTGCCCGTGAACACCTGCGACGACGTGGTGCCGGCGACCGCCGGCTGGAAGGTCAGCAGGGCGGCGGTCGTGAACGTGCCGGCGCCGGCCAGGAGGAGGGCGCGTCGGTTGAGGTGGGTGCTCATGGTGGCGGCAGCGTAACCCCAGGTTTTCGGTCCGTGGTGGAGACCGCCGTACCCTTTTCCGGTCATGACGCGCACGTACGAGGTCCGCACCTACGGGTGCCAGATGAACGTCCACGACTCCGAGCGGCTCACGGGGCTGCTGGAGGACGCGGGCTACGTCGCCGCTCCTGCGGACGAGCAGGCAGACGTCGTCGTCTTCAACACCTGTGCGGTGCGCGAGAACGCCGACAACAAGCTCTACGGCAACCTCTCCCACCTGGCGCCGGTGAAGGCCGCGAACCCCGGCATGCAGATCGCCGTCGGCGGCTGCCTGGCGCAGAAGGACCGCTCGACGATCACGGCCAAGGCGCCGTACGTCGACGTCGTCTTCGGCACCCACAACATCGGCTCGCTGCCGGTCCTGCTGGAGCGCGCGAGGGTGATGGAGGAGGCGCAGGTCGAGATCCTCGAGTCGCTCGAGGTCTTCCCGTCGACGCTGCCGACCAAGCGCGACTCGGCGTACGCCGCCTGGGTCTCGATCTCGGTGGGCTGCAACAACACCTGCACGTTCTGCATCGTCCCGGCGCTGCGGGGCAAGGAGAAGGACCGCCGCCCCGGCGAGATCCTGGCCGAGATCGAGGCGCTGGTCGCCGAGGGGGTCTCCGAGATCACGCTGCTGGGCCAGAACGTCAACGCGTACGGCGTCGAGTTCGGCGACCGGCAGGCGTTCTCCAAGCTGCTGCGCGCCTGCGGTGACATCGAGGGGCTGGAGCGGGTGCGCTTCACCAGCCCGCACCCCGCGGAGTTCACCGACGACGTCATCGAGGCGATGGCCGAGACGCCCAACGTGATGCCCCAGCTGCACATGCCGCTGCAGTCCGGGTCCGACAAGGTGCTCAAGGACATGCGCCGGTCCTACCGGCAGGCGAAGTACCTCGGCATCATCGAGCGGGTCCGCGCGGCGATGCCCGACGCGGCGATCACCACCGACATCATCGTGGGCTTCCCGGGGGAGACCGAGGAGGACTTCCAGGCCACGCTCGACGTGGTCCGGGAGGCGCGGTTCTCGGGGGCGTTCACGTTCCAGTACTCCAAGCGACCCGGCACGCCCGCCGCCACGCTCGACGACCAGGTCTCTCCCGAGGTCGTGAAGGACCGCTACCAGCGGCTCGCCGCGCTGGTCGACGACGTCGCGTGGGAGGAGGCCAAGAAGCTCGTCGGTCGACGCGTCGAGCTGATGGTCTCGGAGGGCGAGGGCCGCAAGGACAAGGCAACGCACCGGCTCTCCGGCCGCGGGCCCGACAACCGGCTCGTGCACTTCGCGTGGGACCCGGCGCTCCCGCAGCCCCGACCCGGCGACATGGTCACCGTCGAGATCACGTACGCCGCTCCGCACCACCTGGTCGCGGACGGCCCGGCCTCCGACGTACGCCGGACCCGCTCGGGTGACGCCTGGGCCCTTCGACAGGCTCAGGAGCCGGGGAGTGCACCCGTCGCCTCGCCCGGAGTGTCGCTCGGCATGCCGAGCATCGGCGTCCCCGCACGCTGACGCACGCTCCCTGAGCGTGTTGTCCACAGGTCCCGGGAAGCGCATTGCCCGCCGCGTGGGGGTTGCCGAGGCTGACGCCCGTCACGTCACCTCGGGAGAAGGAAGACCCTCATGCGCACCATCTCGACCGCGACCGCCGTCCTCGGCGTCGTCGCCACCCTGCTGACCACCGCCGGAGCCACGACCGCGGCCACCGGCTACGACGCCCGCGCGAGCATGGCGGGCCACCGCACCTGCACGAAGACCGCGACCACCGGCATCACGCGGCGCACGATCGTCCTCGACAACACGCGGTCGGCCCGCCGCGTGCAGTTCAAGGTCGTCCGCGACGGCGACCGCTTCGCCGACCCCACCGTCTACGTCTGGGTCCCCGCGCACGGGAGGAAGTCCGTCACCGTGTCCGTCCCGCAGCGCACCACGGCCTCGGTGCGGGTCCGGGTCCCCGAGATGGGTCGCGGGGAGCTGCGGCTCTCGACGACCGTCGCGGCGCTGGCGTCCTGCTACGTCGCGACGGTCAAGCCCAAGGCCTCGCTCGGGGGAGTGTCGTGCCACGGCAAGGACTCGGTCGCCCAGATCGTGCTCGACAACCGGTCCACCAGCGACGACAGGATCGCCTACACCGTCGAGTCGTCGTACGGCGCCTCGTCGGCGTCCCTGACCGTCCGGCCGGCGTCGTCGACCAACTACTACCTGTCGGTGCCCACGGAGCGGTCCACGCACGTGGCCGTCACCGCCGCAGGTCGCCGGGTGCTCTCGATCGACGTCGCTGCGGCCAGCTGCCCGTAGGCGGCCTCGTTGGTCGAGGAGGTTGCGCAGCGACCGCACTCGTTACCCCCGCGGCCCACCCACCTGCGTTGGTTGAGGGGGTTTCGAGACAGGACTTCGTCCTTCCTCAACCAACGATGCCGATCAGTCGGAGCGCGGGTCCTTGCTGGAGTAGCCGGCCTTGGGCTCGATGCCGTCGGGGTTGTCCTCGGGGCCGCCGGCCGACTGCTCGGGCGGGGTCTCCGCGTCGGGTGACCGGTCCTTCTCGGACGCGTCGCGCACGCCCTCGGTCGCGTGCTGACCGGGACCGGTCGGGCCGACCCGTTCGCTGCTGACGCCCATCTCGCCGTCGGGGCTCATGCGGGGGACTCCTTGTCCGTCTCCTCGGAGCCGTCCTCGTCGCGGGTCGCCTTGGTCGAGGTGTCCTCGCTGCCCTCGACCTCGCCCTTGACCTCGTCGGGAACCTGGTCGTCGATGGCCGGGTTCTCGTCGGGGGTCAGATCGGGGATCGCGCCGCCGGACTCCGGGTCCTCCTTCAGCGCGTCGGCGCCGCCGGGGTTCGGCTCGCCCGGTTCGATCTTCGGCTCGGGCATCGGGCCGAGGTCGTCGTCGGACATGCGTGTCTCCTCAGAATCCGTGGGTCGAGTACGCCGTCGTCGTACCCGTTCGCAGCGCCGTCAACACCGCCAGCTCGTGCGGCACCACCGGATCGGGCAGGTCGTCGAGTGCGCACCACCGCAGGTCGGCGGCCTTCTCGGGCTCGATGATGCGTGGCTCACCCGACCACGAGCGGGCGGTGAAGAAGAAGTCGATCCGCTCGTCGATCGCGGCCGCGTGGCGGGTGCGCTGCATCGCGGTCAGGAAGGTCAGGTCCAGGTCGCGCACGCCGATCTCCTCCAGCGCCTCGCGGTGCGCGGCGTCGTACGCCGTCTCGCCCTGCTCCACGTGTCCGGCGGCCGCCGCGGCCCAGTGGTCGTCCATGTAGCCCGTGTTCTGGCGCAGCTGCAGCAGCACCTCGAGCCCCGAGGCGCCGTCGCGGAGCAGGAAGACGTACGACGCCGGGACGACCACGAAGCGGCCGTGGTCACTCACCCCCGGAGCCGTCCGACGGCTCGTCGAGCGCAGTCTCCGCGTTCTCCTCCTGCTCGCCGGGAGGACGCTTCGCGTCGGACTCGTCGGGGAGCTCGCTGTCGTGCTCTCCAGGAGGCGGCGTGCTCCTGGTGGTCGCGATCGGCTCGTCGTTCTCCTCGGGCACGGGTGCGGTCATGTTTGCCACACTAACCACATGCCGCCAGCCCCCGACGTGCCGATCGTGGCCGTCGTTGGGGCCACCGCCGCCGGCAAGACGGGGCTGTCGCTCGACCTCGCCGAGCAGCTCGACGGCGAGATCGTCAACACCGACGCGATGCAGGTCTACCGCGGCATGGACATCGGCACGGCGAAGCTGCCGCCCGCCGAGCGCCGCGGGATCCCGCACCACCTGCTCGACACGATGTCGGTGCGCGACCCGGCGACGGTGGCGGAGTTCCAGGGCTGGGCGCGGGCCGCGGTCACGGACCTGCGAGGTCGCGGCCGTACGCCGGTCCTCGTCGGCGGGTCTGCCCTCTACACCCGCGCGATCCTCGACCGTTTCGAGTTCCCGCAGACCGACGAGGCCGTACGCGCTCGGCTGGAGGCCGAGCTCGCCGAGGTCGGTCCTGCTGTCCTCTTCGAGCGGCTCCGACAGCTGGACCCGGAGGCCGCCGGCCGGATGCTGGTCGAGAACGGCCGACGCACGGTCCGCGCGCTCGAGGTCATCGAGCTCACCGGCCGGCCCTACAGCGCCTCGCTGCCGACCTTGGAGTACGCCGACCCGCACACCGTCCAGATCGGCGTCGACATCGACCGGCCGACCCTCGACGCCCGGATCGAGCAGCGGGTGGACGAGATGTTCGAGCAGGGGTTCGTCGCCGAGGTCGAGCGGCTGCTCGCCGACGGGTTGGCCGAGGGACGCACCGCGTCGGTCGCGATCGGCTACCGCGAGGTCACGGCGTACCTCGCCGGCGAGCTCAGCCTCGACGAGGCGCGCGAGCGCACGGTCTTCGCGACCCGGCGCTTCGCCCGGCGTCAGGACGGGTGGTTCCGCAAGGACCCGCGGATCGTCTGGGTGCGCTTCGACGACCCCGAGCGGCTCGACCTGGCGCTGTCGGCGGTCGCGGCCACACTGACCTCATGACCACGACCGTCTACTACACCGCCTCCTCGCTCGACGGTTTCATCGCCGACCCCGACAACTCGCTGTCCTGGTTGCTGACCCGCGACATCGACCAGGAGGGAGTCATGAACTTCGGCGGCTTCCGGGCCGAGGTCGGCGCGGCGGCGGTCGGGGCCACGACCTACCAGTGGGTGCTCGACCAGGAGGGCGACGCCTGGGACTCCAGCCTCCCGACCTGGGTCTTCACCCATCGGGAGTTCGCGCCGCGCGACGGCGTGACGATCACGACCGACGACGTGCGCGACGTCCACGCGGCGATGACCGCAGCCGCTGGTGGCAAGGACATCTGGCTGATGGGTGGCGGAGACCTGGTCGGCCAGTTCGCCGACGCGGGGCTGCTCGACGAGGTCTGGGTGCAGTACGCCCCCGTCACGCTGGGCGGCGGCGCGCCCCTGCTGCCGCGCCGGATCGAGCTGCGTCTCGAGGAGCACGGGCAGAACCGCGAGTTCCTCTGCGCGCGCTACTCGGTTTCACCTCCGGCCTGACCGGGCACGGGACCAGGCATGCGTCTCGGAGCATCGGTCCTGTGTCTCTCGCTCGCCGCCAGCGCGGTGGTCGCCGTCGGCAGCAGCACGACGGCGTACGCGGCCGCTGATCCCGGCCCGCCCAAGACCGCCACGGCGCGCGGCTTCGGGGGCGCCGTGACGTCGGTCGATCCCTACGCCACCCGGATCGGGCTCCGGGTGCTGAAGCACGGTGGCAACGCCACCGACGCCGCGGTGGCGACGGCGGCCGCGCTCGGGGTCACCGAGCCGTTCAGCGCCGGCATCGGCGGAGGTGGCTACTTCGTCCACTACTCCGCGAAGACCGGCAAGGTGCAGACCATCGACGGCCGCGAGACCGCCCCGGCCGCGATGCAGCACGACGCGTTCATCGACCCGGACACCGGCAAGCCCTACAACTTCTCGCCCGAGCTGGTCACCAGTGGTGTCTCCGTCGGCGTTCCCGGCACGCTCGCCACCTGGCAGCGCGCGCTCGACCGGTGGGGCACCAGCTCGCTCGAGGCGTCGTTGGCTCCGGGTGCGGCGCTCGCGCGCCACGGCTTCAAGGTCGACCAGACCTTCCACGACCAGGTGCAGCAGAACAAGGTGCGCTTCAACGCCTTCACCTCCACCCGCAAGCTCTACTGGCGCGGCGGTCACGCGCCGCGGGTCGGCTCCACCTTCCGCAACCCCGACCTCGCCGATACCTACCAGCTGCTCGCCCGTCGCGGCCCCCGGCCGTTCTACGACGGGCGTCTCTCCGACGAGATCGTTGACGCGGTGCAGCACCCCCCGACGACCGCGGGGACCGACCTGCCGGTCCCGCCGGGCTCGATGGTGGCGAAGGACCTCAAGCGCTACCTGCCCCGGGACCGGGCAGCCACCCACACGCGCTACCGCGGCCTCGACGTCTACGGCATGGCCCCGTCGTCGTCCGGTGGGTCCACGGTCGGCGAGGCGCTGAACATCCTCGAGGGCTACGACCTCTCGTCCATGTCGCGCGTCCAGGCGCTCCACCACTACCTCGAGGCGAGCGCACTGGCGTTCGCCGACCGGGGTGCCTACGTCGGCGACCCCAGCCAGGTCGACGTCCCGCTCCAGGACCTGCTGTCCGACACGTACGCCGCCGAGCGGGCCTGCCTGATCCGCCCCCACCACACGCTGACGAAGCCGGTCGATGCCGGCGACGTCTCGTCGTACGACGGCGTCTGCGGCCAGGGCACCAGCCGCCCGACCACGACGAACGACACCGAGAACACCCAGACCACCAACCTCACGGTCGCCGACAAGTGGGGCAACGTCGTCGACTACACGCTCACCATCGAGCAGACCGGGGGCTCGGGGATCGTCGTGCCCGGGCGCGGGTTCCTGCTCAACAACGAGCTGACCGACTTCACGGCGGAGTACGCCGCTGACGACCCCAACCGGATCGAGCCGCTCAAGCGGCCGCGCAGCTCGATGTCGCCGACGATCGTGCTGCAGCACGGCAAGCCCTACCTCGCCGTCGGCTCGCCCGGCGGGTCGACGATCATCACCACCGTCCTGCAGATCCTGATGAACCGGCTCGACCTCGGCCTGTCGCTGCCGGCCGCGATCGCCGCCCCGCGCGTGAGCCAGCGCAACGCGGCGACCGACGACGCCGAGCCGAGGTTCACCCGGAAGTACGGCGACGCCCTGGACGCCCTCGGTCACGACGTGAAGACCTACGCGGATCCCTTCACCGGCACCCACGAGATCGGTGCCGCGACCGCGATCGAGTTCCGTCGCAACGGGTCGGTGGTCGTCGCGGCCGAGCCGAAGCGGCGGGGCGGCGGCTCGGCGATGGTGGTCCATCCCACGCGTTAATCACCCGGGTCGGCACGCCCCACGGCGTACCGTGGAGGCGTGCCGCTGACCACCGCCTGGACCGAGATCACCACGGTCGACGAGCTCGTCGAGCTGATCGGCGAGCCCAACGCGCGTGCCCGCGACAAGGGTCGGCCCGCGCTGCTCGAGCTCGACCGTGACTGGCTCGCGGCGTCGCCGTTCTGCGTGGTCGCGACGTCGTCCGCGACCGGTGAGTGCGACGCGTCGCCCAAGGGCGACCCGGCCGGTCAGCTGGTGCACGTGATCGACGAGCGCACCATCGCGATCGCCGAGCGGCCCGGCAACAAGCGGGCCGACGGCTACCACAACATCCTCGAGAACCCCCACGTCGGGCTGAACTTCTTCATCCCCGGCCGAGGCGACACGCTCCGCATCAACGGCCGCGCGCGGCTGGTGGTCGATGCGCCGTTCTTCGACGAGATGGTGGTCAAGGGCCACCGGCCGCTGCTGGCCCTGGTCGTCGACATCGACGACGTCTTCTTCCACTGTGCGAAGGCGTTCCTGCGCTCCGGGCTGTGGAAGCCCGAGACCTGGGCGCCGGACGCGCGGGTCCCGCGGCGCGCGGTGATCGCGGCCGCGATCGAGCCCAACGAGATGACCGTCGAGCAGCTCGACGACTACTACAAGCCCGAGAACTACACCAAGGGCCTCTATGCCTGACTACCCGTTCCTCAAGGGGCACGGCACGGAGAACGACTTCGTGCTGCTGCCCGACCACGACGGCAGCGTCCACGGCGACCTGTCCGCCGAGGAGATGGCCGAGCGGGTCCGCGCGCTCTGCGACCGGCGCGCCGGCATCGGCGGCGACGGCGTGCTCCGTGTCGTCCGCGACGGCGAGCACTGGTTCATGGACTACCGCAACGCCGACGGCTCCCTCTCGGAGATGTGCGGCAACGGCATCCGGGTCTTCGCGCTCCACCTCTTCCAGGAGGGCCTCGCCGACCCGGCGCGGCCGCTCCCGGTCGCGACCCGCGACGGGATCAAGACCATCACCGTCGAGCCCGACGGGCAGCTCACGGTCGACATGGGTGCGCCGAAGGTGCTCGCTGACACGAAGGTGTCGGTCGGCGACCGGTCCTGGCCGGCGCAGCACGTCGACATGGGCAACCCGCACGCCGTGGCGTTCGTCGACTCGCTCGACGAGGCCGGTCCGCTCACCGAGTCGCCGGTCTTCGACCCGGCCGTCTACCCGGCCGGCGTCAACGTCGAGTTCGTCGTACGCCGCGGCGAGGGCCACGTCGCGATGCGGGTGCACGAGCGCGGCTCCGGCGAGACCCGCTCCTGCGGCACCGGCGCCTGCGCGGTGATGGTGGCGGCCGCCGTCGCCGACGGTCGCGGCCCGGGGTCGACGTACCGCGTCGACCTGCCGGGCGGCACGCTCACCATCGCCTGGACCGAGGACGACCGGATCCTGATGACCGGCCCGGCCGTGGTCGTGGCCCGGGGGACCACCGACCTGTAACCCGTTCTATGCTCCGCTGCATGGACATCAACGGAGCCAGTGCCATCGTCACGGGCGGAGCGTCGGGCATCGGCGCCGCCGCCGCCCGCCAGCTCGCCGCGAAGGGCGCGATCGTCGTGGTCGCCGACCTGCAGGCCGACAAGGGCGAGGCGCTCGCCCAGGAGATCGGGGGCGTCTTCGCCCAGGTGGACGTGACCAACACCGACCAGATCAAGGCGGCCGTCGATGCCGCCGCCGCGATCGCGCCGCTGCGCGCGGTCGTCAACTCGGCCGGCATCGGCTGGGCCCAGCGCACCATCGGTCGCGACGGTGACTACGACTCGGCCCACGACCTCGACGCCTTCCGCAAGGTGATCGCGATCAACCTGGTCGGGACCTTCGACATGACCCGGATCGCCGCCACGGCGATGAGCCGCAACGAGCCCGATGCCGACGGCTGCCGGGGCGCGATCTGCAACATGGCGAGCGTCGCGGCCTTCGACGGCCAGATCGGCCAGGCGTCGTACTCCGCCTCGAAGGGCGGCGTCGTCGGCATGACCCTCCCGGTCGCCCGCGACCTCTCCGCCGCTGGTATCCGCCTCAACACCGTCGCACCCGGCCTGATCGACACCCCGATCTACGGCGAGGGCGAGGCGTCCGAGGCGTTCAAGGCCAACCTGGGCTCCAACGTGCTCTTCCCCAAGCGCCTCGGCACCGCCGACGAGCTGGCCAGCATGGTCATCGAGTGCATCACCAACAGCTACATGAACGCCGAGGTGATCCGCGTCGACGGCGGCATCCGGATGCCCCCGAAGTGAGCTGCCCGAGGCCGAGCCTGCGAGGGCTCGGACCCAGCTGCCAGGTCGAGTAGTCGCGACCGGCGCATCGAGACCTCGACCAGGGGTCTCGATACGCTCGCTGGCGCTCGCTACTCGACCGACGTACCGCGGCCCATCCGCGCGAGCAGCCTGGTCTGACGGTCGGCGTCGTCGGGGACGTCGACCGGCTGCTTGAAGACGCCGTCGTCGTAGGCGTGGTCGCCGAAGCCGACGAACGCCTGCTCCATCACGTCCATCTGGGCGTCGGTGAAGGTGGTCGGGCGGCCGGTGGCGGAGCCCAGGTCCCAGCCGTGCACGACCAGGTCGAAGCCGTAGAAGTTGTCGAGCGTCGCGCCGATCGTCGAGCGGCCGAAGAAGCCGTCGTACTCCCGCGACCGGAAGTCGTCGGTGACCAGGGGGCGTACGACGGCCAGGTGGGCCGCCCAGACCTCGGCCGGCGAGCCCGAGGGTCGGTCGCCGAGGTCGGCCCCGTGCCCGGACAGGAACTGGCGCTCGGTGTCGACCACGTGGTCGACGACGTCGGCGGCCGTCCAGCCCTCGCACGGGCTGGCGGCGGACCAGTCGTCGGTGGCGGTCACGGTGTCGGTGAAGCGGTCGGCGGCATCCAGGTAGAAGTTCATGCCCCCACCATCGCGTGTGGCCGTCGGCGGTTCTTGTAAGAATCCGACACATGACCGGCCCTCGATCGATCGACCCGACGGAGCGCGCTCACCTGCTCGACGAGACCGGCTACACGCCGCCGATCCACCGCTTCGCCCCGTCGCCCGAGCTCGCGTCCGTGGTGCGCCGCTACTGGATGCCGGTCTGGTCGCTGCCCGACGGCCGGGTCTCGGTGCAGCGGGTGCTGCAGTACCCCGTCTGCCTGATCGTGGTCTCCCACGCCTATGCACTGCTCGTCGGCCCGAGCAGCGGGTTGTCCACCCAGGAGCTCTCCGGCAGCGGCTGGGCGCTCGGCACCATGCTCCAGCCCGCCGCCGGCACCGCGCTGGTCGGCGGCCCGGTCAGCGAGCTCACCGACCGGGCGGTGCCGCTCCCCGACACCGACCTCACCGAGGCCATCCGGGCCGCGGTCGGCGACGACCCCGACGACCCCGACCGTCGACGGGCCGCGGTCGCCGCCGTCGAGGACGCGCTGGCCCGGCTGCTCCCGGTCGACGAGGAGGGTGAGCTCGTCAACGCGATCGTCGAGTACGTCGAGGGGGAGCCGGAGGTCCAGCGGGTGGGCCAGGTCTGCGACAAGTTCGCGATCACCGAGCGCACCCTGCAGCGACTCACCGCCCGTCGGATCGGGCTGTCTCCGAAGTGGCTGATCCAGCGCCGTCGTCTGCACGAGGCCGCCGAGCGGTTGGCAGAGGTCGAGAAGCCCGACCTGGCGCGGGTCGCCGCCGATCTCGGCTACGCCGACCAGGCCCACTTCGGCCGCGACTTCCGCACCGTCACCGGCCTGACGCCCGGGGAGTTCTCGGCCGAGCCCCGACGTCGATGACCAGGTCGGCACGGTCGCGGGCGGCCTCGACCAGCCGCGCGTTCGCGCCGTCGACCCGCTCGACCCAGGCCCGTGCCTCGTCCGGCGTCTTGCCGAACTCGATGTGGCGGGCGACCAGCCGCCCGACCCGCACCTCCTCGTCGAGCGTCAGGTGCCAGACCACGTCGATCTCGGCGCGTACGGCGCGCCAGCGCGGCTCGTCGAGCAGCAGGTAGTTGCCCTCGGTGACGACGGTCCCGGTCGGCGGGACGGCGATCGCACCGGCGAGCGGCTGCTCGAGGCCGCGCTCGAACATCGGGGCGACGACGTCCGCCTCGCCCGCCCGGACCCGGCCCAGCAGCGCGGCGTACCCCTCCGCGTCGAAGGTCTCCGGCGCTCCCTTGCGGTCGCGCAGGCCGCGGCGTACGAGCTCGACGTCGGCGTAGTGGAAGCCGTCCATCGGGACGACGGGGAGCCCCAGGCTCGCTGCCAGGGTCGACTTCCCGACCCCGGGCGCGCCCGTGATGCCGAGCAGCCGGATGCCGGCAGGCACGTCGGGAATCACGAGAGGAACGTTAAGCGTTGGTACAGGCAGATGACTGAAACGTACGCTTCACCTCATATGACAAACGCACCTGACTTCAACCTCGATGCCGAGCTCGAGGAGACCGACGACTGGGACGACTCCCAGGAGCCCGACGACGGCTGGTCGGACGAGCCCGATCCCGAGGAGATCCCGACCGCGGGAGCGATGGAGCTCGCCGAGCGCCACCAGCTGCGCCGCGTCGCCGGTCTGCGCACCGAGCTCGAGGACATCACCGAGGTCGAGTACCGCCAGCTCCGGCTCGAGCGGGTCGTCCTGGTCGGTGTCTGGACCGAGGGCTCCGTCGAGGACGCCGAGAACTCCATGGCCGAGCTGGCGCTGCTCGCCGAGACCGCCGGCTCCGAGGTGCTCGAGGCGATCTACCAGCGCCGCCAGACCCCGGACCCCGCGACGTACGTCGGTCGCGGCAAGGTCGAGGGCATCGCCGAGATCGTGCAGGCGACCGGCGCCGACACCGTGATCTGCGACGGCGAGCTCGCGCCCAGCCAGCTGAGGAACCTCGAGGACAAGCTCAAGGTCAAGGTCGTCGACCGGACCGCGCTGATCCTCGACATCTTCGCCCAGCACGCCCGCTCCGGTGAGGCCCAGGCGCAGACCGAGCTGGCGCAGCTCAACTACATGAAGCAGCGGCTCCGCGGCTGGGGTGGCAACCTCTCCCGCCAGGCCGGTGGCCGGGTCGCCGGGGGTGCCGGTATCGGCAGCCGTGGTCCCGGTGAGACCAAGATCGAGAACGACCGGCGCCGGATCAACACCAAGATCGCCAAGCTCCGCCGCGACCTGCGCGAGATGAAGGGCACCCGCGACACCAAGCGCCAGGAGCGCCGTCGCAACCACATCCCCAGCGTCTCGATCGCGGGCTACACCAACGCCGGCAAGTCCTCGCTGCTCAACCGGCTCACCGACGCCGGGGTGCTGGTCGAGGACGCGCTGTTCGCGACGCTCGACCCGACCACGCGTCGTACGACGACCTCCGACGGCCGCGTCTACACGATGAGCGACACCGTCGGCTTCGTCCGCCACCTGCCGCACCAGCTCGTCGAGGCCTTCCGCAGCACGCTCGAGGAGGTCGCCGACGCCGACCTGATCGTCCACGTCGTCGACGGCTCCCACCCCGACCCCGAGGGTCAGCTGGCCGCGGTGCGCGAGGTGTTCGCGGAGATCGGCGCGATGCAGGTCCCCGAGCTCGTCGTGATCAACAAGGCCGACCTCGCCGACCCGATGGTGCTGGCCCGGGTCCGCCAGCACGAGCCGCACTCCGTCGTCGTCTCCGCCAAGACCGGCGAGGGCATCGCCGAGGCGCTGAAGATCATCGAGGGCGAGCTGCCGCGCCCGGGCGTCGAGTTCAAGGCGCTGCTGCCCTACGAGCGGGGCGACCTGATCAACCGGCTCCACCAGCAGGGCGAGATCGACTCGATGGAGCACACCGGCGAGGGGACGATCGTCGTCGGCCGCGCCAACGAGGACCTCGCCGGCGAGCTCGAGGCGTACGCCGTCTAGGACCGAGCGAAGTCGCGGAACCGCTCCGCGGCGGGGGAGAGCTCGCGATCGGTGCGCCAGACGAGGCCGATCGAGCGGCGCACGCTCGCACCCGCGAGGGTGATCCCGACCGTCCCGGACGCGCCCGCGAAGTGCTCGGGCACGATCGCGACGCCGAGACCGGCGGCCACGAGTCCCTCGATTGTCGCGAGGTCCTGGCTCTCGAACGAGACCGTCGGGACGATGCCGGCGGTGCGCAGCAGGTCGTCGACCAGCTGGCGGTAGCCGAAGCCCGGCGGGATCATCACCATCTCCTCGTCGGCCAGCTCGCTGAGCGCGACCCGCTTGCGGCCGCTGAGCCGGTGCCCGGCCGGGACCACGAGCACCTCGCGCTCGTCGAGGAGTGGCGCCCAGCCGAGTCCGTCCTGCCGAGTGGTGATCGCGAGGTCGGCGGCGCCGCTCGCGAGGTCGGCGGTGATCTCCATGCTCGGCTCCTGGCGCAGCACCAGCCGCACGCGCGGCGCGACCCGGTGGAAGTCGCGGAGCAGCCGCGGCACCAGCAGCCCGGCCATCGAGTCGAGGAAGGCCAGGCGCACGACGCCGGTCTCCGGGTCGAGCAGGGTCGCGAGGTCGTCGGCGAGCTGGGCGTGCCGGGCGTCGAGGTCCCGCGCGGCTGCGACGACGAGCTCGCCGGCCGGCGTGACGCGTACGCCGTCGGGCACCCGCTCGAAGACCCGCACCCCGAGCTCGGCCTCGACCCGGGCCACGGCCCGCGAGAGCGTCGGCTGCGGGATGCCCAGCACCGCCGCGGCATCGGTGACGTGCTCGAGGTCGGCGACGGTGACGAGCCAGTCGAGGTCGCGAAGCATCATGCGTGGATCGTATGACGATCACGCATTCGACACATTGGAAGTATGACGATCGGCGCGGCAGAGTCGACGTCGTGGAGATCGAGGGACACCGTCCGGGCAGCACGGACTACCGCCGTGTGGTCGCGGCGCTCTTCGTCGCCGGACTGGCGACGTTCGCCCTGCTGTACAGCACGCAGGCGCTGCTGCCGGAGCTCGCCGACGACTTCGGCGTCTCGAGTGGGGCGAGCACGCTGACCCTCTCGGTGACGACCCTGGGGCTCGGGCTGGCCCTCCTGGTCGCCGGTCCGGCGTCCGAGCTGCTCGGCCGGACCCGGCTCATTCACGGATCGCTGGCCGCCTCCGCCGTGGTCGCACTCGCCTGCGCCCTGGCCCCGACCTGGTCGAGCGTCCTGGTGCTGCGCTTCGCCGAGGGCGTCGCCCTGGCGGGGCTGCCGGCCGTGGCGACGGCGTACCTCCGCGAGGAGCTGCACCCCTCCGCCCACGCCCGCGCCGCCGGTCTCTACATCGGGGGGACGGCGCTGGGTGGCATGGCCGGCCGGCTGCTCACGGGCGCCGTCGGCGAGGTCGCCGGCTGGCGCTGGGCGCTCGCGGCCTCGGGTCTGCTGGCCGTCGGATGCGCCCTCGCGGTCCGGGTCCTCCTCCCGCCCTCGGCCCACTTCGTGCCGTCCACCCCCGGGCTCCGGCACGTGCTCCACCGGACCGCGCAGGCCGTGTCGGACCCGGCGCTGCTCGCGCTCTACGGGATCGGCGGCTGCTCGATGGGCATGCTCGTCGCGGTGTTCAACACGCTCGGGTTCCGGCTCGAGGCCGCACCTTTCCACCTCGGCCTCGGCGCCGCGAGCCTGGTCTTCCTCGTCTACCCCCTCGGCACCGTCAGCTCGGCGGTCTCCGGCCAGCTGGCCGACCGGCTCGGCCGACGCGCGGTGCTGCCGGCCGGGTGCGTGCTAGCACTGGCCGGCCTGCTGCTCACCCTCGGTCACTCGCTCCCGGTCGTGGTCGCGGGTCTCGGGCTGCTGGTGGCCGGCTTCTTCGTCGTGCACGGCATCGCCAGCGGGTGGGTCCCGGCCCGGGCGCACGCCGGCGGCGTCTCCGCCGCGCAGGCGGCCTCGCTCTACCTCTTCGCCTACTACCTGGGCTCGTCGGTCTTCGGCAGCATCGCCGGCTCGGCGTGGTCGGGAGCCGGCTGGCCCGGAGTCGTCGCGCTCGCGACCGGCCTGCTCGGCGTCACCGCCGTGCTGGCGCAGGTGCTGCGCCGTACGCCGGTCCTGGTCCCGGCTACAGCCCCGCGAGCTGCTTGAGGTCCGCGAGGATCTCGTCGAGGCGGTGCACCAGGGACAGGTGGCCCTCGTCGTCGAAGAGGTGCGCCTGCGCGCCGGGCACGTGCTCGGCCAGCCAGACGCCGTGCTCGTAGGGCACCATCGCGTCCGCACGGCCCTGCCAGATCGCCACCGGGACGGTGATGTCGGTGACGTCGAAGCCCCACGGGCTCACCGCCGCGATGCCGTCGTCGCGGACGCCGACCACGCCCTGCGCCCCGGCGCGGTTGAAGGTGCGGCTCATCCACGCGGAGAAGCCCGGGTCCATGGCGGCCTGGTCCACGGGCGTGACCAGCCCGCCCATCGCCTCCGCGAGCTCGTCGGGCGAGGCGCTCAGGATCGGCAGGAAGTTCTCCTCCAGGTAGGCCTGGTAGACGTCCCGGCCCTGCTCGGCAGCGTGGTACTCCTCGTGGTTCTCCTCGGCCATGCCGGCGAACCAGTCCAGCCCCTCGGCGGCGTACGGCGCGACGCCGGCCAGTGACACCGCGGCGCGGCAGCGGCCGGGCAGGAGCGCCGCGCAGGCGAGTGCCCGCGGGCCGCCGCCGGACCAGCCGAGGGTGACGAACTCGCCGATCCCGAGGTGGTCGAGGATCGCGACCGACTCCTCGACGTCGTCGGCGTACCTACCGGCGGCCGGTCGTGGCGTCGAGTCGCCGTAGCCCGGCCGGGAGTAGGTGACCAGGCGCAGTCCGAGGGAGCGCGCCGTGTCGTCGATGAGCGGGTAGTCAGCAGCGGCCGACGGTGATCCGCCGTGGTAGAGCAGGCCGAAGCCGTCGGGGTCGCCCCCCGTGAGGATCTCGAGGCGTCGGCCGTCGGGCAGGGCGATGGTGTCGAGTCCGGTCACCGCGTCAGTCTCTCCGATTTCTTGCATCTTGCTCACAGGTTGGCAACATCGCCGGTGCCGAGGCGTCCCCGACCGCATGATTTCCGACGTGGTCCTCCGGGGGGTCGCGAGCACGAGCTCGCACATGTCTGCACGTCGTCGCGTGGTCGCGGCCGGCGTGCTCGTCGCCGTCGTGTCGGTGCTGATCCTGCACGTCGCGGGCCGGGCCGGCGCCAACGGCGACCGCTGCGACCGGTTCGCCGGCGACTCCGTCGCCCGTGCCGCGACCGTCACCGGCGCAGGTCAGCGCGTGGTCGTGATCGGAGACTCCTGGTCCGCCGGGCTCGGCCTCGACCAACCTGGCTCCTCGTGGCCGTCGCGCCTGCCGGGCGCTGTGCACGTCGCGGGCTTCTCGGGCTCCGGGTTCAGCGCCCACGCGAGCGAGTGCGCGGCCGTCTCCTTCGCCGACCGCGCCCCGAAGGCGCTCCGCGGCGGCGCCGACCTGGTCGTCGTCGAGGGCGGTCTCAACGACTACGACCAGCCCGACGCCGACATCCGCGCCGGCTTCGCCCGGCTGATGAAGGACCTCGCCGGACAGCGGGTCGTCGTGGTCGGACCCGCGATGGCACCCTCCCGCGCAGCCGAGGTCCCGCACGTCGACCGGCTGCTCGAGTCCCTCGCCGCGTCGTACGACGTTGGCTACGTGCGTACGTCGGGCCTGCACCTGCCCTACCTGGACGACGAGCTCCACCTCACGCCAGCGGGTCACCAGCAGTTCGGGGACTTCGTCGCCGAGCAGATCGCGGCCCTCACGACCTGACCCGTGCGAGGATCCCTCCGTGCGTCATTCCCTGGCGGGCCGGGCGGAGAGCCCCTTGCAGGCCCGGTTGCTCGCCCAGCTGCGCGACGAAGGGCCGCTCTCGAAGGCCCAGCTCGCGGACCGGCTCCAGGTCTCGCGCACGACCGTCGCGGCCGACGTCGCCCGGCTGACCGAGCTCGGTCTCGCCCAGGAGGCCGGCCCGGCCGCCTCCCGGGGTGGGCGGCGCTCGACGCTGGTCGACCTCTCGGCCGACATCCGCTTCGTGGGCATCTCGATCGGCGCGACCGGCATGTCGGTCGGCGTGACCGACGGTCGTCTTGCCGTGCTCGCGACCCGGACCCGCCCCTGCGACATCCGCCAAGGCCCCGAGGTCGTGCTGGCCACCGCGCTCGAGGTGGTGCGCGAGGTCCTGGCCGAGGTCGGCGTCGAGCGACCGATGGGCGCCGGCATCGGGGTGCCGGGCCCGGTCGACTTCAACCGTGGCCTCCCGGTGTCGCCGCCGATCATGCCCGGCTGGGACGGCTACCCCGTGCGTGACGCCGTCTCACGGGAGCTGGGGTGCCCGGTCGTCCTCGACAACGACGTCAACGTGCTCGCCGTGGGGGAGCAGCACGCCGGGGTCGCCCGCGGTGCCCGGGACTTCCTCTTCGTCAAGATCGGCACCGGCATCGGCTGCGGCATCGTGATCGACGGTGAGCTCTACCGCGGCATGAACGGCTGCGCCGGCGACATCGGCCACATCCGGGTCGAGGACTTCGGTCCCACCTGCGCGTGCGGCAACACCGGCTGCCTCGAGGCGTTCTCCGGCGGCGCGGCCCTGGCCCGTGACGCGACGGCCGCCGCCCGCGCCGGCCGGTCCCCGGCGCTGGCCGCGATCCTCGCCGAGAAGGGGGAGCTCAGCGCCGCCGACGTCGGCCTCGCGGTGGCCCAGGGCGACGCCCAGGCCGTGCAGCTGATCCGCGACAGCGGGCGCCACATCGGCCAGGTGCTGGCCGGTCTGGTGTCGTTCTTCAACCCCGGGCTGATCGTGATCGGCGGCCGGGTGACCGGCCTGGGCCATGCCCTGCTCGCCGAGATCCGCGGCGTCACCTACCGCCGCTCGCTGCCGCTCGCCACCGGCAACCTGCCGATCGTGCTCAGCGAGCTCGGCGACGAGGGCGGCGTCATCGGCGCCGCCCGGCTGATCAGCGGCTCCGTCTACGCCCCGTAGCCGCATCCCGCGGCGGCGGCCACCGGTCGCCCAGTGGTCTGGATCTGTCCCACTTTCGAAACTAACTTTCAAAAGTTTGCGCTCAGGTTTGAATTGATTCGCCTGAACCCCTTGTCAGCGATGTGTCCGGCCTCCTACTTTGTGCGGCATCCCAACAAATGAGTGATGGCAGTCACAACGAGCGGAGGTGGGCATGACGGCGAACCTCGGGCTGCTCCTGCGCCAGCTCCGCGACCACGGTCCGCGCTCGCGGGCCCGGCTCGCGACCGACCTCGGCCTCACCCGCTCCTCGGTCTCCGCCCTCGTCGCCGACCTCGAGAGCCGCGGCCTGGTCCGCTCGGCCGGCATCGAGCGCGGTGGAATGGGGCGCCCCGGCACCGCCGTCGAGCTCGACGGCCGCGCCATCTGCGGCATCGGCGCAGAGATCAACGTCAACCACGTCGCCGCGATAGCCCTCGACCTCCGCGGCGACGTGGTTGCCGAGCACCGGAGCGCGATCGACGCGCACCGGCTCTCGGTCACGGAGGTGCTCGACCGGCTCGCCGAGCTGGTGACCCGGACCGACGACGACGTCCGCGCCGGCGGCGCCACGACCGTGGGGGTCACGGTCGGCGTCGCCGGCCTGCTCGACCGCGAGCGCGACGTGCTCACGCACGGTCCGAACCTCGGCTGGCACGACGTCCCCGTGGGCGCGGAGCTGCGAGGCCGCCTCGCGACGTCGTCCCCCGTCCTCATCGACAACGAGGGCAACCTCGCTGCGATCGCCGAGGCCCGGCACGGCGACCCCGCGCACCAGGAGATGCTCGTCCTCTTCGGCGAGGTCGGCGTCGGCGGCGGCATCATCGCCGGCGGTCAGCTGCTGCGCGGTCACCAGGGGTACGCCGGGGAGTTCGGCCACATGATCGTCGAGCCCGGCGGCCGTCGCTGCGGCTGCGGCCGGGTCGGCTGCTGGGAGACCGTCGCCGGCCTCCGTGCGCTGCTCGACGCTGCCGCCGACCCCGACGACCCGGTTCGCGACCCGGCGCTGTCGCTCGACGACCGGCTCACGGAGATCAACCGCCGCGCGGACCTCGGCGACACCCGCACCCTCGCGGCGCTCAACCAGGTCGGCAACTGGGTCGGCATGGGCGCGGCGATCCTCGGCAACGCGCTCAACCCCGCCGCTCTCGTGCTGAGCGGCTACTTCGCCGGGCTGGGCCACCACCTCCGGCCCGCGATCGAGGAGCACCTGCAGGCCGGCATCCTGGCGCCGCGAGCGGGTGGGACCCGGGTCGAGTTCTCGACGCTCGGGTTCACGGCCGCCGTCCGCGGGGGAGCGGCGGTCGCCCTCGACCTGGTCTTCGACGACCCGAGCCTCGTCGCTCCCACCCACGCCCTCGCCGGAGGAGCCAGATGACCGTGCTGCTGCAGATGACCGGGATCGTCAAGGAGTTCCCGGGCGTCCTCGCCCTGGGTGGCGTCGACCTCGACGTCCGCGCCGGAGAGGTGCACTGCCTGCTCGGCCAGAACGGCGCCGGCAAGTCGACCCTGATCAAGGTGCTCTCCGGCGTCTACCAGTCCGACGCGGGCTCCATCTCCTGGGAGGGCGAGCAGACCACGCTCTCGTCGCCCGCGAAGGCGATCGCCCAGGGCATCGCCACGATCTACCAGGAGCTCGACCTGGTGCCGCACCTCGACGTCGCGGAGAACATCTTCCTCGGCCACGAGGTGTCCCGGGCCGGTTTCTCCCAGCGCCGCCGAGCGCACCGCACGGCGCGCGAGCTGCTCACCCGCCTCGGCCACCCGGAGATCTCGCCGACCCGGCTCGTCGGAGAGCTGTCGCCGGCCAACCAGCAGATCGTCAGCATGGCGCGCGCTCTCTCCCACGACACCCGGATGCTCGTGCTCGACGAGCCGTCGGCGGTGCTCGACCAGGAAGGCGTGAAGAACCTCTTCCGGGTCATCCGCAGCCTCACCGCCGAAGGCGTCGCCGTCGTCTACATCTCGCACCGGCTCGAGGAGATCCGCGAGATCGGCGACCGGATCACCGTGCTCAAGGACGGCCGCACGGTGGCCACCGGGCTCGCGGTCGCCGACACCCCGACCGCCGAGCTGATCAAGCTGATGACCGGCCGCTCGATCGAGTACGTCTTCCCGCAGCGCGGCGTGACCGCGCCCGCGAGCCGCGATGTCGTGCTCGACGTCCAGGGCCTCGGCCTCGACGGTGTGTTCTCGGGCGTGGACCTCACGGTGCACGCCGGCGAGATCGTCGGGCTCGCGGGCCTCGTCGGTGCCGGCCGCTCCGAGATCATCGAGACCGTGTACGGCGCTCGCCGGGCGTCGGCCGGGACGGTCAGCGTCGACGGCAAGCGACTGCGTCGGGGCTCGGTCACCGTCGCGGTGCACGCCGGCATGGGGCTGTGCCCGGAGGAGCGCAAGAGCCAGGGGCTGCTGCTCGACGAGTCCGTCTACAGCAACATCACGATCTCCTCGATGGGTCGCTTCGCGCGGCTCGGTTTCCTCAACCGCGGCGCCGAGAAGGAGCGCTCGACCGAGCTGACCGAGAGCCTCGACGTACGCCCGAGCGGCGTGGTCCGCGCCGTACGCACCCTGTCGGGCGGCAACCAGCAGAAGGTCGTGCTGGCCCGGTGGCTGCTCCGCGACTGCCGGGTGCTGCTGCTCGACGAGCCGACCCGCGGTGTGGACGTCGGAGCCCGCAGCGAGATCTACCAGCTGATCCGATCCCTGGCCGACCGCGGCGTCGCCGTCGTCGTCGTGTCCAGCGAGATCGAGGAGGTGCTCGGTCTCGCCGACCGGGTCCTCGTCGTCCGCGAGGGCGAGGTCGTCCACGAGTCCGCTGCCAGCGAGATCGACGAGTCCCAGGTCCTCGACCTGGTCATGGAAGGAAGGGTCTCAGCATGAGCACCGACGACAGCATCCGCGTCGAGAAGGCCGCACTCGAGACCGAGCGGGAGCCGAACCGGGCCCTCGCCGTGCTGCGCACCAGCGTGGGCCGCAACGCGGGACTCGTCGTCGCGCTGCTGGTGATCTGCGTCGTCGGGGCGATCACCGCGGGTGACCGGTTCACCACCACGGACAACGCCCTGACGATCCTGCGGCTGGCCGCGATCATCGGCGTGGTCAGCGTGGGCATGACATTCGTGATCATCGGGGGCGGCATCGACCTCTCGGTCGGAGCCATCGTCGCGCTGTCGTCGGTCTGGTGCACCACCGTCGCCACCCAGCAGCTGGCCGAGGACGTGCACTGGCTGTGGATGGTCGCCGTCGCGCTGCTGGTCGGAGCCGCCTGCGGACTGATCAACGGGCTGTTCATCGCATACGGCGGGATCGTGCCGTTCATCATGACGCTGGCCATGCTGGCGAGCGCCCGCGGTCTCGCCGAGATCATCAGCGACAAGAAGACCCAGATCACCCACGTCCAGGGATTCCAGGACTTCTTCACCTCCAAGTTCCTGGGCATCGACTTCCAGATCTACTTGTTCGCCCTGGTCGCGATCGTCGGCTGGATCCTGCTCAACCGCACCACGTTCGGTCGCCGCACGGTCGCGGTCGGGGGCAACCCGGAGGCGGCCCGCCTGGCCGGCATCAACGTCAAGCGGCACACCGTCTACCTCTACGTGCTGATCGGCGTCTGCTGCGGCATCGCCGCGCTGATGCTGGTCGCCCGGACCACCACCGGCAGCTCGACGCACGGCAACCTCTACGAGCTCGACGCGATCGCAGCGGTCGTCATCGGCGGCACGCTGCTGACGGGTGGTCGCGGAACGATCGTCGGCACCGTCCTCGGCGTCCTCATCTTCACGACGATCACGAACATCTTCATCCTCAACAACCGCTCCTTCTCCGAGCAGTCGCTCTTCAAGGGAGCCATCATCGTCGCCGCCGTGCTCCTGCAGCAGAGGTTGGCGTCTCGGAGCAGCACCTAGCTGTCAGAGGGCTAGTCACCAGCAGCACCCGCACCACGTCACCACCCCAACCAAGGAGCACAGCATGTCCCTGCGGTCCACCACCATGAATTCGAAGAAGCGTCTCGTCAGCGGCCTGGTCGTCGCTCTCGCCGCGCTCTCCCTCGCCGCCTGCACCAGCAACGACTCCAGCGGTGATGACTCGACGAGCGCCGACGCCACCACCGTCGCCGCGGCCGGGTCCAACGACGAGTCCGGTGACAAGGTCGTCATCGGCTTCTCCGCACCCGCGGCCGACCACGGCTGGATGGGCTCGATCACCGAGTCCGCCAAGAAGGAAGCAGCGAAGTACGACGACGTCGAGCTCAAGGTCGCCGAGGGCACCAACGACGTCAACGTGCAGATCAGCCAGATCGAGACGTTCATCAACGACGGTGTCGACGCGATCGTGCTGCTGCCCTTCGACGGCGCAGCGATGACGCCGATCGCGCTCAAGGCGATGGCCGCCGGCATCCCGGTGATCAACGTCGACCGCGAGTTCGACGACCCGAACGCCGCCCGCGTGACGGTGCTCGGTGACAACTACGGCATGGGCGTCTCGGCGGGCGCCTACGTCTGCGAGCAGGCCGACGGCAACAAGGATGCGGTCGTCGCCGAGATCGCCGGCATCGACTCGCTGCCGCTGACCCAGGACCGGAGCCGGGGCTTCGCCGACGCGCTCTCCGAGTGCGGGCTCGACGTCGACGCCCGGGTGGCCGCTGAGTTCACCGTCGAGAGCGGCTCGGACGTCACCGAGCAGCTGCTCCAGAAGGAGCCGAAGATCGACTTCCTCTGGAACCACGACGACGACCAGGGCGTCGGCGTGCTCGCCGCGATCGACAACGCTGGCCGCGACGAGTTCACGATGATCGGTGGCGCCGGCTCGAAGAACGCGATGGAGCTCATCAAGTCGGGTGACAGCGTCCTCAAGGCCACGGTCATCTACCCGTCGACCCAGGCCGCCGACGGCGTCAAGCTCGCCCGCCTGCTGGTCCAGGGCAAGTCGATGTCCGACCTGGTCGAGGTCGAGGTCCCGCGCAAGGTCCAGCTCTACGCCCCGGTCGTGACCGCGGACAACGTCGACCAGTTCATCGACTCCGCGTTCGAGTCCTGACCGACGCCCCACGGCGTACGACGCGTGCCCGCCCCCGTTCCGTCATCGGGGGCGGGCACGCACTCCACACGGGAGCCCGTCATGACCTCAGCACCACCCCTGCGCGTCGCGATGGTCGGCCATGCCTTCATGGGCAACGCCCACTCGCAGGCCTGGCGCACCGCACCCCACTTCTTCGACCTGCCGCTGCGGCCCGAGATGGCGGTGGTCGTCGGCCACGACGCCGGCCGCGCGGCCGAGGCCGCGGGCCGTCTGGGCTGGGCCGAGAGCTCGGCCGACTGGCGCGAGGTGATCGCCCGCGACGACATCGACCTGGTCGACATCTGCACGCCGGGCTTCACCCACGCCGAGATCGCGATCGCCGCGCTCGAGGCCGGCAAGCACGTGCTCTGCGAGAAGCCGCTGGCCAACACCGTCGCCGAGGCCGAGGCGATGACGGCCGCGGCCGAGCAGGCCCACGCCCACGGCGTACGCACCATGGTCGGCTTCACCTACCGCCGGGTGCCGGCGATCGCGCTGGCCCGTCAGCTGGTCGCCGAGGGCCGGATCGGCGAGATCCGGCACGTGCGCGCGCAGTACCTCCAGGACTGGATCGCCGATCCGGAGGCGCCGCTGTCGTGGCGCCTCGACAAGACCCAGGCCGGCTCGGGGGCCCTGGGTGACATCGGGGCGCACGTCATCGACCTGACCCAGCACATCACCGGCGAGCGGATCACCGAGCTCACCGGCCGGCTCGAGACCTTCGTCAAGGAGCGGCCGTACGCCGCGGGGTCGACCGCCGGCAGCCTGGGCGGCGGTGGCTCCTCCACCGAACGCGGCCCGGTCACCGTCGACGACGCCGCGTCGTTCCTCGCCACCTTCACGGGCGGCGCGATGGGCGTCTTCGAGGCCACGCGCTTCGCGACCGGTCGCAAGAACGCGATCCGGATCGAGATCAACGGCTCGGCCGGCAGCCTCGCGTTCGACTTCGAGGACATGAACGTCCTGGAGTTCTTCGATGCCTCCGACGGCGCGGAGGTCGCGGGGTTCCGGCGGATCCTCGCCACCGAGCCCACCCATCCGTACGTCGGCGCCTGGTGGCCCCCCGGCCACGGGCTCGGCTACGAGCACGGCTTCACCCACCAGGTCGTCGACCTGGTGACCGCGATCGCGGCCGGCGCCGACCCGTCGCCGTCCTTCGCCGACGGTCTTCAGGTCCAGCGCGTGCTGGCCGCCGTCGAGACCAGCTCCGACACCCGTACCTGGCAGGAGATCCAGTGACCGACCGCTTCACCCCCCATCCCGATGACAAGTTCTCCTTCGGTCTGTGGACGGTGGGCTGGCAGGGCGCCGACGTCTTCGGCCCGGCATCGCGCGATCTCCTGGACCCCGTGGAGGCGACGTACCAGCTGGCCGAGCTCGGGGCTGCGGCGGTCACCTTCCACGACGACGACCTGCTGCCCGACGACGCGCAGCGCGAGGCGACGCTGGAGCGCTTCCGCACGGCCCTCTCCGACACCGGCCTCGTCGTCGAGATGGTCACGACCAACACGTTCTCCGACCCGGTCTTCAAGGAGGGCGCGATCACGGCCAACAACCGCGAGGTGCGCCGCTACGCGCTGGCCAAGGTGCTGCGCAACATCGACCTGGCTGCCTCCCTGGGCGCCAAGACCTTCGTCATGTGGGGCGGGCGCGAGGGCGCCGAGCACGGTGCCAGCAAGAACGTCGGAGCCGCCATGGACCGGTTCCGCGACGCGCTCGACACCGTCTGCGCCTACGTCCTCGAGCAGGGCTACGACATGCGCTTCGCCCTCGAGCCCAAGCCCAACGAGCCCCGTGGCGACATCCTGCTGCCGAGCATCGGGCACGCGATCGCGCTGATCTCCGAGCTGGAGCACCCGGAGATGGTCGGCCTCAACCCCGAGGTCGGGCACGAGGAGATGGCCGGGCTGAACTTCGCCCACGGCATCGCCCAGGCGCTGTGGCACGACAAGCTCTTCCACATCGACCTCAACGGTCAGCACGGGCCGCGCTTCGACCAGGACCTCCGCTTCGGCGCCGGCAACCTGCGCGGGGCCTTCTGGACGGTGGACGCGATGCTCGGCGCGGGCACCGACCGGCGCTACGACGGCTACGTGCACTTCGACTACAAGCCGCCGCGGGCCGAGGCCATGGACGGCGTCTGGGAGTCGGCGCGCGGCTGCATGCGCAACTACCTGATCCTGCGGGAGAAGGTGCAGGCGTTCCGGGCCGACCCCGAGGTCGCTGCGGCCGTCGAGGCGGCGGGGGTGATGGAGCTCGAGCAGCCCACGGTCGCGCCGGGGGAGTCGCTCGACGACGTCCGCAACGCGTCGTACGACCTCGACGCTCTCCGCGCCCGCAGCGTCGCGATGGAAGCGCTCGACCAGCTCGCGATGGAGCACCTGCTCGGCGTCCGCTGAGCGATCTCACCTCAGGAAGGAACTGACATGCCACGACCGATCACGCTGTTCACCGGGCAGTGGGCCGACCTGCCCTTCGAGGAGGTCTGCTCCCTCGCGTCGCAGTGGGGCTTCGACGGTCTGGAGATCGCCTGCTGGGGCGACCACCTCGACCCTTGGCAGGCCGACGACGACGCCTACGTCCAGGGCAAGCTCGACCTGCTCGAGAAGCACGGGCTGGCGGTCTACGCGATCTCCAACCACCTCAAGGGCCAGGCGGTCTGCGACGACCCGATCGACGGACGCCACGAGGCGATCCTGTCCGCGAAGGTGTGGGGCGACGGTGACCCCGAGGGCGTGCGGCAGCGCGCGGCCGAGGAGATGAAGATGACCGCCCGCCTCGCGCAGAAGCTCGGGGTCAAGACCGTCATCGGGTTCACCGGCTCCGCGATCTGGAAGTACGTCGCGATGTTCCCGCCGGCCACCGAGGAGATGGTCGCCGCGGGCTACCGCGACTTCGCCGACCGCTGGAACCCGATCCTCGACGTCTTCGACGAGTGCGGCGTCCGGTTCGCCCACGAGGTGCACCCCTCCGAGATCGCCTACGACTACTGGACGACGGTCGCGACGATGGAGGCGATCGGGCACCGCGAGGCCTTCGGGCTGAACTGGGACCCGTCCCACTTCGTGTGGCAGGACCTCGACCCGATCGGGTTCCTCTGGGACTTCAAGGACCGGATCTACCACGTCGACTGCAAGGACGCGAAGCGTCAGACCGGCAACGGCCGCAACGGCCGCCTCGGCTCCCACCTGCCCTGGGCCGACCCCCGGCGCGGCTGGGACTTCGTGTCGACCGGCCACGGCGACGTCCCGTGGGAGCAGTGCTTCCGGATGCTCAACACGATCGGCTACGACGGCCCGATCTCGATCGAGTGGGAGGACGCCGGCATGGACCGGCTCCTCGGTGCCCCCGAGGCGCTCGAGTTCGTCCGCCGGCTCGCCTTCGACGCCCCGGAAGCCGCCTTCGACGCGGCGTTCTCGACCAAGGACTGAGCCTCGCCCGCCAGCTGTAACGCCGGGTTAGTGCTTGTTCCCACCAGGTTGCAACACCGTGGGAACAGCTCCTAACCCGGCGTTACAGCCGCGCCTGGGGACAGCCGCGTCCTCGAGTCCGAGGGCGCGGCTAGGGTTCTCGGGTGCCTGACGCTCCCTCTGTCTCCGAGCTGCTGTCGACCGCCGTTGAGGCGCTCGGCGGCCAGCAGCGCGACGGTCAGGTGCAGATGGCCGAGGCGGTCACCGCGGCGATGGAGAGTGGGCAGCACCTGCTCGTCCAGGCCGGCACCGGCACCGGCAAGTCGCTGGCCTACCTCGTCCCGAGCCTGCTCCACCGCGAGCGGGTCGTGGTCGCCACGGCCACCCTCGCGCTCCAGCACCAGTTGGTCGAGCGCGACCTGCCGCGGCTCGTCGAGGCGGTCAAGGACAGTGGCGTCGACACGTCGTACGCCGTCCTCAAGGGTCGCTCCAACTACGCCTGTCTCCACCGGATCCGCGAGGGCGTGCCCGACGAGCAGGGCGCCCTGGAGGTCGTGCTGCCCGAGGGCTCCCTCGGCAAGAAGGTCCTCGAGCTGCGCACCTGGGCCGAGAAGGAGGTCGAGGGCAAGGGCAGCGGCGAGCGCGACAACGCGCCGCGCCACACCGACAAGGAGTGGCGCCAGGTCAGCGTCAACCACCGTGAGTGCCTGGGCGCCGCGAAGTGCCCCTTCGGCCAGGAGTGCTTCGCCGAGGTCGCCAAGGAGAAGGCCCAGCGCTCCCACCTGGTCGTCACCAACCACTCGCTGCTCGCGATCGACGCGATCGAGGGCGTGCCGATGATCCCCGACTACGACGTCGTGGTGATCGACGAGGCCCACGAGCTGACCACCCGGGTCACCCAGGCCGCCACCGACGAGCTCTGGGCTGCCGAGGTCGAGCGCGCCGCCCGGCGCAGCCAGCGCCACGTCGAGGGCGACCAGGCCGACGACCTCGCCGACGCGGCCGACGCGCTGCGCGACGCGATCGCCGAGGCGAGCCCCGGCCGCTTCGACCGCATCCCCGAGCAGCTCGCCGACGCCCTGGTGCTGGTCCGCGACGCGGCGCGCGCCTGCGTCTCGGCGTACCCCAAGGGCGACGGCGAGGAGGCCGACGCGGGCAAGGCGCAGGCGAAGGGTGCTGTGCAGGAGGTGTTCGCGACCGCCGAGCGGATGGCCGCCGACCTCACCACGGACGTGCTCTGGATGTCCGAGGGCACCGAGCGGATGCCGCCGCGGCTCTGCGTCGCGCCGCTCCAGGTGTGGGGTCCGATGCGCGACAAGCTGCTCGCCGACAAGACCGTCGTCTTCACCTCGGCCACGCTGATGCTCGGCGGCGACTTCGCGTCGGTCGCGACGAGCGTCGGCCTCAAGCCCACCGAGCGGGTCGTCGAGGGCTCCACGGAGAAGCCCTCCGGCGACACCATGCCGTGGCGCGGCCTCGACGTCGGCAGCCCCTTCGACTACGGCAAGCAGGCGATCCTGTACGTCGCCCGCCACCTGCCGCCGCCGGGTCGCGACGGGCTCGGGAAGGCCCAGCTCGACGAGATCGCGGAGCTGGTCGACGCCGCCGACGGCCGCACGCTCGGGCTCTTCTCGAGCCGCCGGGCCGCCGAGGCCGCGGCGGAGGGGATCCGCGAACGGCTGCCCCACCTGACCACGCTCGCGCAGGGCGACGCCCAGCTGCCCGAGCTGGCGGCCCAGTTCGTCGGCGACCCGCACACCTGCCTCTTCGGCACGCTCAGCCTCTGGCAGGGCCTCGACGTCCCCGGCGACACCTGTCAGCTGGTGCTCATCGACCGGATCCCGTTCCCGCGTCCCGACGACCCGCTGCTCAGCGCGCGCCAGAAGGCGGCCGACGAGGCCGGCGGCAACGGCTTCATGCAGGTCGCCGCCACCCACGCAGCGCTCCTGCTCGCCCAGGGAGCGGGCCGGCTGATCCGCACCCACACCGATCGCGGCGTCGTGGCGGTGCTCGACCCGCGGCTCGCGACCGCGCGCTACGGCAGCTTCCTCAAGGCGAGCCTGCCGCCGATGTGGACCACCACCGACCCGGCGCTGGTGCGTCAGGCGCTCAAGCGGCTCGCAGGCTCATGAGGCCGACGAGGTCCGGACGGCCTGTGCCCGGATCTTGATCGTCCGGTCGTTGTCGCGCGAGCGGCCCTGGCAGGAGAAGTTGGTGCCCTGCCAGCACTTGTAGTCGATGCCGGCGTTGGCCATCGTCACCTCGACCCGGCTCACCGAGCGCGTGCCGAACGGGACCGACGTCCGTGCGTCACCCTTGCGGTCGAGCGCCACGTAGTGGCTCGTGACACCGCCGGAGGCGCCGTAGACGGAGACGACGGCGCCGGAGCCGTGGGAGCGCTTCGGGAGGTCGAGCGCGACCTTGAGCCGCCACCCGCTCCGCATCGCCGAGCTCGGGACCATCTTCACCGTGCTGCTGGTCAGGTGGTCGAGCGTGCCGCGTCGCCAGTCGGAGTCGCGCTTCCGGGGGCTGAAGTTCCAGGTGCCGATCAGGGGCGCGGCGGGGTAGGAGTTGTCGGCGCCCTCGCTGTAGCTGCTGCCGGGGTGCCGGTTGGCGTCGGCGAACTCGGCGAACACCTTGCGGAGCTTGGTGCCGCGCGCCTTGAGCTCGCGATCGACGGCCTGCATGGAGTATTCGTCCTGGCCGCCTGCTGCTCCGTCGACCCGCTCCCAGAGGTCGCGCATCAGCACGGGGAGCTGACCGACCTTCTTCGGGAACTTCTCGCTCAGGTAGCGGAAGAAGATCCAGTCGCCGTACTGCCGGACCCCGCTGAAGTGGTCCATCGACTTGCGCGGCTGCGAGAGCGGGCTCTGGGCGAGGTACTGCAGGTTGTCGTTGACGTCGGTGTAGACCTCGTCCTCGGCCCAGGTGGCGGTCGCCTCCATGAACCAGGCGTCCTCGTCGTAGTCGTAGGCGAACTGCACCGCGTGGAAGAGCTCGTGCGCCGCGGTGACCTCGAGGTTCTCGAGCGGCGTGTGAGCCGGGAACTCCGCGTAGTTGTTGTCGAAGGCGCAGTAGGCCCAGGTGTCGTAGGGGCCGTTCGACGGGGGAGCGGTGTCGCTGTCGCAGTAGCCGTAGGTCTGAGGGCCGAGGTTCTGGAGGTAGATGTCGAGCAGGCCGCTGCCACCGCCGCGGGTGCCGTCGGACCTCGGCGAGCGGTAGCCCGCGTCCACGTAGGTCTCGAGCACGTGGGTGACGACGTCGCCGACCTCGTTGACGTACGCCGAGGTCGACTTGTCGCTGCCCGAGGTGGAGTAGTGCACCCGCACGTCGCCGAAGTCGCGGTACGTCGTGGTGCTCGGCCGGGCCAGCAAGGTGGTCGCGGTCTTCTGGTCGCCGGTCGAGAGCTCGCCGCGCAGCCGGCGCAGGTCGCGCATCGCCATGGTCAGGTCACCCTGGGCGGTGGGGGTCGCCGTCCGCGCGCGCGCCTGGCCGAGCGGAGCCGGGGCTCGCAACGCCTGCACCCGGGCGAGCGCCTTCTCGGCGGCCTGGGACGACGCGAGGGGTCGCGGGTTGACCGTCGCGTCGGCCGGGATGGCCGTCAGCACACCGGCCACCGTGGCGGTGACGGCGACACTGGCGAGGGCGAGCCGGGACAGGGTGTGGTTGCGGGGGCGCACCCGAACACTCAACCCTACGAACCTGTGAAATCCCCAACTAGCGGTGTGCCGGGTGAGTCACACGAGGTTGCGGCCGTCGTAGCCGCCGCGGGGGTGGCCGACGCCGAAGAAGGCCGCCAGGGTGGGCGCGACGTCGACCGTGTGGGCGACCCGGGTCGACGCCGTGCGGTGGGGTACGCCGGGGTGGCCACCCGCGACGAAGAACGGGATCGCCCGGGTGGCCGGGTGCCCGTGGTTGCCCGGGATCGGGTTGGACATGGCGGGGTCGGGATCGCTGAAGCGCCAGCCGGCCTGGCAGAACACCACGACCTCGCCGGCCTCGGGGCCGAGCCGCAGCCAGTCGGCTCGTCGGTCGTACGCCGCGAGCACGCCGTCCTGGGCGCGCGCGACCTGACGCATCCGTGCGACCGCGTCCTCCTTCTGCGCAGCCGGGCCGGTCCAGTAGAGGAGGTCCGCGCCGCCGTTGTCGGCGATCTGGACGTTGCCGGCCAGCAGCGGGTCGGCGTCGAGGACGCCCTGGAGGGAGATGACCTTGTCGGACGTGGACCAGTCCATCGAGTGGTCGGCGAGCACCACGACCATCGCGTGCTCCCACTTGCCCTGGTCCTTGAGCGCGTCGACGAACCGCTGCACCTGGGTGTCGGTGTCGGCGAGCGCCGTACGCCGCGCGACCTTGAGCCCGAGCGGGCCGGTGAGGTCTGCGTGGCCGAAGCGGTCGATGTCGCCGAGGTTGATGAACATCAGGCTCGGGTCGAGCTCCTCGAGCATGGTCAGCGCCGCCTCGATCGTGAAGACGTCCGGTGCGTGCTCGGTGATCGGCAGGGTCGGCATCGGCTCCCAGCGGTGGGTGGCGCGCTCGCCGAAGACACCGTAGAGGTACTCCTTGCTCAGCACCGTGCCGGTCGTGAACCCCCTGCGGTTGAGGCGCTCGATGAGGGTGTCGGAGCGGATGTCGGTCGCCCGGTCCAGGTCGCGGACCGTCTTCTCCGTCCGGTCGTACACGGAGTTCGCCGGCACGCCGGTGCGATCGGGACGCAGCCCCGTCATCATCATCACGTGGTTGGGGATCGTCTCCATCACGGGCATCGACTCCGCGCGCGGGAAGCGCAGGCCGCTGTCGCGCAGCGCCGCCAGGTGCGGGGTCAGCCCGCTGTCGAGCTCGTCGGGCCGGCAGCCGTCGATCACGATCACGTAGGCCCGCTTGCGCTTCGAGCCCGCGGCCAGCGCGGGCGCGCCGACGGCCGTCGAGAAGAAGAGGCCGGCAGCACCGGCCTGGAGGAAGGTGCGGCGACTCGTGCTCACACCGGCTCCGTGGTCTGCTCGATCTTCGCGGTCCCGGTGCGGGTCAGGTAGGACACCGACCAGGTGATCTCGGTGTCCTGGTCGGCCCGGTCGCCGATGACGTACCAGTCCATCTGCGCGCGGGTCGGCGTGAGGTCGAGGACGGAGAAGCCGTGGTCGTCGAAGTTGAGGTACTTGATGTGCCGGTTGTTGGCCTTGATCACCTCTTCGACCGCGGTGCTGGTCGTGTGCGGCGGCGTGCCGGTGATGTCCTTGAGGTTGCTGGACGTCACCGAGGTGCAGACGAACTCGACGCCCGCCGAGTCGCCGACGGGGTACGTCGAGGCGTCGTACGGCAGTTCGGCGGCCCAGCCCGAGTGGATGTCGCCGGTGATGAAGAGCGCGTCGGTGACCTGGTGGTCGCGGATGTGCTGGAAGACCTCGCGGCGGTCGTCGGTGTAGCCGTCCCACTGGTCGACGTTGTAGGCGACGCCGTCGCGGGGGAGCAGACCGGTGACGTCGTCGATCGGGTCGATGAGGTCGTCGGGCAGCGCGCCGAAGTCGACCGGCGCGATCATCACCGGGTTGCCGATCACCTTCCACTGGGCGCGGTCGTTGGCGAGCGACTGCTTGAGCCAGTCCATCTGCTGGCGGCCGGTGATCGTGCGTTCCGGGTCGCTGACCGAGCCGTCCGGGACCTTGAGCTGGCCGTCGCGATAGCTGCGCAGGTCGAGCATGCTGAGCTCGGCGAGGCGGCCGAAGCGGATGCGTCGGTAGAGGCGGTCTCCGTCGCCGAGGCGGGCGGTGCCGTCCATGCGCACCGGCATCCACTCGTCGTACGCACGGTGGGCGCGGGCGCGACGCTGGTGGAAGTCGCCCTCGCCGAGGTCGGGGTTGTGGTTCTCGGCGCCGTTCTTCCACTGGTCGTTGGCGACCTCGTGGTCGTCCCAGGTGATCACCCACGGGTACTTCGCGTGCAGGTCCTGCAGGTCGGTGTCCTGCTTGTACTGCGCGTGCCGCTGCCGGTAGTCGGCCAGCGACAGGGTCTCGTGGGCGGGGACGTGGGGGCGGATGTCCTCGTCGTCGGAGCCGTAGCCGTACTGGCCGGGGCCGTACTCGTAGAAGTAGTCACCGAGGTGGACCACCGCGTGCAGGTCGTCGCGCGCGGCGAGACCTCGGTAGGCGCTGAACCAGCCGGCCTGCAGGTTGGCGCAGGACACGACCCCCAGGCGCAGGTGGTCGAGCTTGGCGTCGTGGGCGGGTGCGGTCCGGGTGCGGCCGACGCGGCTGGTGGCCCCGGCGTACGTGAAGCGGTAGTAGTGCCAGGTCGCCGGGGCCAGGCCGCGGACGTCGACCTTGACCGTGTGGTCGCGGCTCGCGCCGGTGGTGAAGGTGCCGCGGCGTACGACGTGGCGGAAGCCGCGGTCGGTCGCGACCTCCCAGCGCACCTGGACCGTCGGGCCGGCGCCGGAGCCCGGGGTGCTGGCCGGCGTCGGCGTGACCCGGGTCCAGATCAGCACGGCGTCGGGGAGCGGGTCGCCGGACGCGATGCCGTGGCGGAAGGGTCGGCGGGCAGCGCCGGTGGCGGCGTCGGCGGCCCCGATCGCGGGGTTGGCGGCGACCAGCGCGACACCGGCGGTGCTGGTGGCGAGGACGGTGCGACGGTGGATCGGCTGAGGGGTGGTCACGCCTCAGTCAACGACGGGGGCGTCCTCGCGTGATGCTCGTTCATCCAGTGTTCGTCTGCGCCAGAGCCGATCGATCGGGACCCGGCCCAGCGCGACCGCGGCCGCCCAGCCGAGCAGGATGACCAGCCAGCCCATGAGGGCGTCGATCACCCAGTGGTTGCCGGTGCCGACGATGACGACCGCCGTGCCGAGGGCGTAGAGCCAGCCGAGCACGCGCACCCACTTCTTGGTGGCGTAGATCTGCAGGGCCATCGCCACCCACAGCGACCAGCCGGCGTGGAGCGACGGGAAGGCGGCGAGCTCGTTGGTCAGCCCGCCGAGGCCGCGGGGAGCGGAGGCGTCAGCACCCCACCAGCCGTCGGCGGCGTGGAGGCTGAGCACGTCGACGTACCCCCCGAGGAAGCGCGGCGGCGCGGTCGGGAGCGAGATGTAGGCGGCCAGCCCGAGCAGGGTGCCGATGACCAGCGCCCGGCGGGCCGGGCCGTAGCGGTCGGCGCCGAGGCGCCAGAGCCAGATCAGCACGGCGCCGGTGACGACGTAGTGGAGCGTGGCGTACCAGTAGCTCCCGGCGAGGCCGAGGACGCGGTGGTCGGTGAAGAGCTGGTTGAGCGGGAGCTCCCACTGGATGCCGAGGATGCTCTCGACGTGGAGCAGCTCGTTCGCGCGGTGGAGGGCCGGCTGCATGCTGGTGTCGGCGACCAGCCGGGCCAGGCTGTAGAAGACCCAGAGGGCCAGGATCAGCAGGAGCTCGAAGATGCCTCGGACCCAGCGCGGAACCGTCCGCGTCTGGGTGTAAGCAGGTGCTGTCGCCACAGCACCAGCGTCCTTCATCAGCCCTCCCGCGGCCATCAGGGATTCCCCCCGACATCAACCCAGGGTCACCTCGGGTCATTCCCGTCCGGGAGTACCCAATTCAGACCCGACGAAGCACCGCGGTCACCTTCCCGAGGATGGTGGCGTGAGTGCCGTCAATCGGATCATAGGAAATGTTGTGGGGAAGGAGCCACACCTTTCCGTCCTTGCGCTGGAACGTCTTGACCGTGGCCTCCCCGTCGAGCAGGGCGGCGACGATGTCGCCGTTCTCCGCGGTCTGCTCCTTGCGGATGACCACGTAGTCGCCGTCGCAGATGGCCGCGTCGATCATCGACTCGCCCGAAACCTCGAGCAGGAAGAGCTCCCCCTCGCCCACGAGCTGCTTGGGGAGCGGGAAGACGTCGTCGTAGGTCTGCTCGGCCAGGATCGGTCCGCCGGCGGCGATCCGGCCGACGAGCGGGACGTACTGAGCCGCGGGCACGGCGTCGCCGATGCCGGTCTCGTCGTACGACGTCTCGTCGGCGGTGCCGAGTGAACGACGCGCGGCCATCACCTCGGGGAGGAACACCTCCAGCGCACGCGGCCGGTTGGGATCGCGCTTGAGGTAGCCCTTCTCCTCCAGCGTCTTGAGCTGGTGGGCGACGCTCGAGGAGCTGGTCAGGCCGACGGCCTCACCGATCTCGCGCATGCTCGGCGGGTAGCCGCGCTTCTCGATGGAGTCCTTGATGTGGGCGAGCACGCGCTGCTGCCGCGGGGTCAGCCCGGTGGCGTCCGGCGGTCCGTCGGGCAGCTCGCTGACCTTCTGGGGACCGGAGCCGGTGGCGGATTCCTTCTTCGTGGCCATGGGGTCACCGTAGCCACCGGGACCCGGCTTGTTCAAACATCTGTTCGAACGGCGTGTCGCGACACGCCGTTCGAACAAATGTTCGCGTGGTCCTTGAATTGTTCGAACACCTGATCTAACTTCGTACACATGTTCGATCGAACGCCTGATCGAACCGCCGGTCCAGACAGGTCCAGCACCACTGTCGGTGGCCACCACTAGAACTGTGTCACCGAGCTGCACCACCCGAGGCAGACCGCCCCTTCCCCCGGAGGTCCCGATGAGCACCATGACGATCGACCAGATCTTCGACCGGCCCACCCGCCGCGTCGGATCCAGCAGCGTGCGGCTGACCCGCCGCGGACGCGTCGTCGTGGTGGTGCTCGCGCTCCTCGCCCTGATGGCGATCGGCTTCGTCATCGCCTCCGGCTCCGTCGCCACCGACGAGCCCGGCACCCCCGAGCCCACCAGCGTGGTGATGGTGGGGACCGGCGACACCCTCTGGGACATCGCGGCCGGCATCGCCGACGACGGTGACGTCCGCGCGATGATCGATCGGATCGAGCGGCTCAACGCCCTCGACTCCGGGATGGTCGTCGCCGGCCAGAAGTTGGTCGTCCCCGCCAGCTAGCGCAGCACTCAGACTTCATCAGCCGCTTCGACCCCGGCTGATGAGCCGGGGAAGACAGGGGGCGGAGCCAGGCGGCTCCGCCCCTTGCGGCATTTCCAGGGTCTCGATACACCGCCTCGTTCCTCGGCGGCACTCGACCACCGACAGCGCTCGATACACCGCCTCGTTCCTCGGCGGTACTCGACCACCAAAAGCGCTCGATACACCGCCTCGTTCCTCGGCGGCACTCGACCACCGAAAGCGTTCGTTGGTCTCTCTCGCGAGCGCCAGCGAGCGTATCGAGACCTACTCTCAGGTCATGGCGGGCTACTCAGGCACCCCGTTGGTGCGCAAGCTGGGGATCAAGGACATCCACACGGTGTTCCTCGACCGCGCGCCCGCCGACTTCGGGCTCGAGACCGAGGCGCGCGTCGTACGCCGCCTCCCGGCCGCTGTCGACGTCACGCTGACCTTCCACACCGAGCAGGCGACGCTGGTCGAGCGGTTGCCGGTGCTCCTCGAGCGGACCAGCACGGCCGGCATGGTCTGGATCTGCTGGCCCAAGAAGGCCGCGCAGAAGGCGCTCGGGATCGTCAGCGACCTCGACGACGGGGTGGTGCGTGAGCTGGGCCTGCGGTCGGGGTTGGTCGACGTGAAGGTCGCCGCCATCGACGACACCTGGTCGGGGCTGAAGTTCGTACGCCGCCTGGTCGACCGCTAGCGCGCGGCCCGGCGGCCGCCGACCGGACGAGGTGGGCCGTCGTCCGGCGCGTCCCCTGCCGCAGGCTTCTCCGGCGCCCGGGTGATCCCGAGCCGACGCATCAGCCGGGCGACCAGCATCAGGCCGACGAAGAGGCAGGCCACCGCGCCGACCGACGCGAGGGCGAGGAACCACCAGGCCGTCGGATCGCCACCGCGCGCGGTGGAGCCGAAGTCGATCGCGGCGTACACGAGATAGCCCCAGGCGACCACGCACGCGGTGATGCCGAGGGCGAGCAGCAGCAGCACCGGCTGGAAGGTGCGGCGGGGGCGGGGTGCACGGCGGCTGCCTGCTCGCTTGCCACCCGTTGCACCCGTCACGGCGCCATTGTTGCCGATGGACCGCGGCCCCGTGCGCTTCACCCGGACGGGTGGTGCGTGTCCTACGCTGACGTCGTGGGGGAGTTCCGCGACGGACCCGGGTCCGAGGCGCTCGACGACGCGACCGATCTCGACTCGGTGGCGCGGATCGTGCTGCGCGAGCTGATGGCCCGGCCCGCCGTCGTCCGGGTCGGCCTCGCGCTCAGTGAGGGCGGTGGTCGGCGGCTGCGGTTCCTGTCCGCCGATGCATCGGACGACGAGGCCCCGGCGTGGTGCCACATCGACGCCTACGACGACGTCCCGCTGACCACCGTGGTGCGCTCCGGCGAGTCGGTGCTGGGCAACCTCGACGACCTCGGCGGGCGGTACGCCGGCCTGGTCGACGCTCAGCGCGAGCGGGGCATCCTCGCCCTCGCGTCCGTCGCCCTGTCGGGCGACGCGGAGCCGATCGGTGGCCTGATCGTCTTCTACGACGAGTCGCAGGTCTTCGACGACGACCACCGCGGTCGGCTCGCGGCCGTCGCCGACCGGGTGGCCGCAGCGGTCCACCGGGTCCGGGCGCTCTCCGACCACGCGCCCACGGAGATCGCCACCCGCGCCACCCGCAGCGCGTCGGTGCGTCTCGCGGGCGACCCCCGGGCGGCCAAGGCCGGGCGGGGCTTCCTGCGCGAGGTGCTCCACGAGTGGTCGATCGACGGCGACTCCGCGGAGACCGCCGAGCTGTGCCTCTCCGAGCTCGTCACCAACGCCGTCATCCACGCCGGCACGAGCAGCGAGCTGACGATCACGTTCGCCGAGGCGGCCCTGACGGTGGTCGTCAGCGACCTCGGCGGATCGGCCGGTCAGGACCAGGCAGTCGCTCCGCACCCGTCGGACGACGACGACCCGCTGCGGGTCTTCGGTCGCGGCCTGGTGCTGGTCGACGCGCTCGCCGACAGCTGGGGCTCCGAGGCCGACGTGACCGGTACGACCTCGTGGTTCACCCTCGCGCTCGACGAGGACCGCCCGGCCGCCAGCTAGGAGCCGAAGGCGTCCACGCCGGTCAGCTCGGCCGACCACGCCCACAGCCGGGCCGCCTGCTCCGGGTCGATCGCCCAGTCCTTGACGCCGACCCGCTCGCCGTCGGGCGCGGGGATCGCGACCTCGCAGTCCTCCAGGTAGAGCCCGCCGAGCCCGTCCAGCTGCGGGCTGGTCGCCGCCCACACCTGCGTGGCCGCGCCCTGCTCCGGCGACTTCAGGGTGGGGTCGATCGGGTTGCCGTCGGCGTCGATGATCCCGGCGTCGACGAACTCCTGCTGGTCCTGGTAGCGCATCAGCGGGGTGATGATCCGGCCCGGGTGGAGCGCGAAGGCGCGTACGCCGTGCTGGCGGCCCAGCCGGTCGAGGTGCACGGCGAACAGCACGTTGGCGGTCTTCGACTGCCCGTAGGCGACGTACTTCTCGTAGTCGCCGGCGTCGAACCACGGGTCGTCCCAGCGCATCCCCGAGTAGTGGTGCCCGCGCGAGGAGACGCTGACGACGCGGGCGCCGCCGGTCAGCGCGGGCCAGAGCCGGTTGACGAGGGCGAAGTGCCCGAGGTGGTTGGTGGCGAGCTGCAGCTCCCAGCCGGCTGGTGTGCGGGTCTCGGGGATCGCCATGATCCCCGCGCTGTCGATCACGACGTCGAGGTGTCGTCCGGTCTCGAGGAACCGCTCCGCGAAGGCGCGGACGCTGTCCTGGTCCGCCAGGTCCAGCTCATCGACCTCGACGCCGTCGATCCCGGCGACCGCCGCTTCGGCGGTCTCCCGCCGTCGAGCAGGGACGACGACCTGAGCTCCCGCGGACGCCAGCGCCCGGGTGGTCTCGATGCCGATGCCGGAGTAGCCGCCCGTCACCAGCGCGAGCTTGCCGCTCAGGTCGATCCCGGCGAGCACCTCGTCCGCAGTCGTGTGCTCGTCGTACCCGGACCCGATCGGTGCCTGCGTCATGGCCAGGACGCTAGGCCTTGGAGTGCGCTCCAGAGCAAGTCAGGCGGCGACGACCTGCATCTCCATCTGCTCGCGCAGCCGCGCGATCAGGCGGGCGAGGAGCCGGGAGACCTGCATCTGGGTCACGCCGATCTCCTTGCCGATCTCGGCCTGCGTGCAGCCGCGGAAGAAGCGCATCTCCACGATCTTCTGCTCCCGCGGCGAGAGCCGGGCGAGCAGCGGCTGCAGGGCGGCGCGGGCCTCGGCGATGTCGAAGCCCGGGTCGCTGTAGCCGAGGCGCTGCGTCAGCGTCACGTCCTCGTCGTGGGTGGGCGCGTCGAGGGAGACCGGGGTGAAGCAGCCGCTGGCGCCGAGGGCCTCGTCGATGGCCTCGCGCTCCAGACCGAGGTGCTCGGCGATCTCGGAGGGGCGCGGGGCCCGGCCGAAGCGCTGGTAGAGCTCGCCCTCGCAGGCGATCATCTTGCTCTGGGTCTCCTGGATCGACCGCGGCGGTCGCACGGTCCAGCCGAGGTCGCGGAAGTGGCGGCGTACCTCGCCGCGGATGGTCGGGATCGCAAAGCTCAAGAAGTCGTGGCCGCGCTCGGGGTCGAAGCCCCGGACCGCCTTGACCAACCCGAGGTAGGCGACCTGCTCGAGGTCGTCGGTGGCGATGCCGCGGCCCCGGAAGCGGCGGGTGGCGTCGACCGCCATCTTCATGTTGAGGCGGACCAGCTCGTCGTCGATCCCCGGGCGCAGGTGGTCGGGGGCCTGGGCGCGCTCGGCGAAGAGCCGGGCGGTGGTGTCGGACCGGGTTTCCTGCGGAGCGGCGGGAGCGGTGAGTACGTCGTTCATCATGCGACCTCTTCGTGCCGTATTTGATTATCTGTCGGGCCGGGGGACCCGCCACCTAGTTACTCCCCCTCGCCGACCCTCCGACAAACCACCCATCGGGGTGGAACATCGTCCGCGACACGCCCCGGCCCGACACCGATTTTCGGCGGCCGCTGGGCCTCTGACCTGCGGCTTTACCGGGGCGTCACGCACCAGCCGAGGAAGTTCCCCGGACGGCTTGCGCCACCCCTCGCGCCGGGCGTACGGTTACCACTACATCTAGTACTTACACCGGTGTAGTTATCCACATCTAGTTCCACAGAGAGATGCGGAAGACCCACAGGTGACGGCTTGTTGTACACAGAGAAGCCGGCGATATCCACAGCCTCTGGCACCCCTGCGGGGGTGTCTGAGCCGAGCCCGGAAGGGGGTTCCGCGATGCACTGTCCTTACTGCCGGAACACCGACACCCGGGTCCTCGACTCGAGGGTCGCCGACGACGGCGGGTCGATCCGCCGCCGGCGTACCTGCTCGGCCTGCACGAAGCGGTTCACGACCGTGGAGCTGATGCAGCTGACCGTGCTCAAGCGCTCGGGGGCGACCGAGCCCTTCACGCGGGAGAAGGCGATCAGCGGAGTCCGGAAGGCCTGCAAGGGCCGTCCGGTCACCGAGGACCAGCTCGCCTGCCTCGGCCAGGCCGTCGAGGACGCGCTGCGTCTCGAGGGTGCTGCCGAGATCCCCGCTCACGAGGTGGGCCTGGCGATCCTCGGCCCGCTGCGCGAGCTCGACGAGGTCGCCTACCTCCGGTTCGCGAGCGTCTACCGCGCTTTCGAGTCCGCCGACGACTTCGAGGACGAGATCGCCGCGCTCCGCGCCGAGCGAGCCCTCGCCCAGGTCGACACCCCCCAGCCCGTTCCGACGGGCTGACCCAGACCGCCCGGCGTGTGTAGTGGGGAAGCTGCACGCGCCGGGCGCACCACCCCAATTTCTCCAAAGACGTAGCCGCCGACTGTCGGTGGCAGCAGCAATGATCGAAACAACGAACCTCGAAGAGACGGGACCCAGAGGGATGACGGAGACGGTGAGCGGCAAGGCTGCCAAGGCAGGCGCCGGGCTGACGATCGAGCGGATCTTCAGCACGGAGGGGGTGCACCCCTACGACCAGCTGACGTGGGAGCGCCGCGACGTGGTGCAGACCAACTGGAAGACCGGTGACACGGTCTTCGAGCAGCGCGGTGTGGAGTACCCCGACACCTGGTCGGTCAACGCCTCGACCATCGTCACCACGAAGTACTTCCGCGGCGCGGTCGGCACCGACGCCCGCGAGTGGAGCCTCAAGCAGCTCATCGACCGCATCGTGAAGACCTACACGAAGGCCGGCATCGACCACGGCTACTTCGCGACGTCCGGCGACGCCGAGGTCTTCGAGCACGAGCTCACCTGGCTGCTCGTCAACCAGTACTTCTCCTTCAATAGCCCCGTCTGGTTCAACGTCGGCACCCCGTCGCCGCAGCAGGTCTCGGCCTGCTTCATCCTCTCCGTCGACGACTCGATGGACTCGATCCTGAACTGGTACAAGGAAGAGGGCTTCATCTTCAAGGGCGGCTCCGGCGCCGGCCTCAACCTCTCCCGCATCCGCTCCTCCAAGGAGCTGCTCTCCTCCGGCGGCACCGCGTCGGGCCCCGTCTCCTTCATGCGCGGCGCCGACGCGTCCGCCGGCACCATCAAGTCGGGCGGCGCCACGCGTCGTGCGGCCAAGATGGTCGTCCTCGACGTCGACCACCCGGACATCGTCGAGTTCGTCGAGACCAAGGCCAAGGAAGAGGACAAGATCCGCGCCCTGCGCGACGCGGGCTTCGACATGGACCTCGGTGGCGCCGACATCACGTCGGTCCAGTACCAGAACGCCAACAACTCGGTCCGCGTGACCGACGAGTTCATGCGTGCGGTCGAGGACGGCACGTCGTTCGGCCTCAAGGCCCGCCACACCGGCGAGGTCATCGAGACCGTCGACGCCCGCGAGCTCTTCCACAAGATCAGCGAGGCCGCGTGGGCCTGCGCCGACCCGGGTCTGCAGTACGACGACACGATCAACGACTGGCACACCAACCCGGAGACGGGCCGGATCACCGCGTCCAACCCGTGCTCCGAGTACATGTCGCTCGACAACTCCTCGTGCAACCTGGCGTCGCTCAACCTGCTCAAGTTCCTCAAGGACGACGACACCTTCGACGGCGAGCTCTTCGCGAAGGCCGTCGACGTGATCATCACGGCGATGGACATCTCGATCTGCTTCGCCGACTTCCCGACCGAGCCGATCGGCGAGACGACCCGCAACTACCGCCAGCTCGGCATCGGCTACGCCAACCTCGGCGCGCTGCTGATGGCGATGGGTCTGGGTTATGACTCCGACGGTGGCCGGGCGATGGCCGGTGCCATCACCTCGCTGATGACCGGTCGCTCCTACAAGCGCTCGGCCGAGCTCGCCGCCGTGGTCGGCCCCTACGCCGGCTACGCCCGCAACGCCGAGGCCCACAAGCGCGTGATGCGCAAGCACCAGGCCGCCAACGACACGGTCCGCACGCTCGGCATCGCCGACAGCCAGGTCCACAAGCTGGCGACGGCCGCCTGGGCCGACGTCCAGGAGCTGGGTGCGACCAACGGCTTCCGCAACGCGCAGGCCTCGGTGCTCGCGCCGACCGGCACCATCGGCTTCATGATGGACTGCGACACGACCGGCATCGAGCCGGACTTCTCGCTGGTCAAGTTCAAGAAGCTCGTCGGCGGCGGCTCGATGCAGATCGTCAACCAGACGATCCCGCGGGCGCTGCGCAAGCTGGGCTACGTCGACGAGCAGGTCGAGGCGATCGTCGCCTACATCGCCGAGAACGGCCACGTGATCGACGCGCCGAGCCTCAAGACCGAGCACTACGAGATCTTCGACACCGCGATGGGTGCTCGCGCCCTCAAGCCGATGGGCCACGTCCGGATGATGGCGGCCTGCCAGCCGTTCCTCTCCGGCGCGATCAGCAAGACGGTCAACCTGCCGGAGTCGGCGACCGTCGAGGAGATCGAGGACATCTACCTGCAGTCCTGGAAGCTCGGCCTCAAGGCGACGGCCGTCTACCGCGACAACTGCAAGGTCGGCCAGCCGCTCTCCGACGGCAAGGGTGACAACAAGGGCAAGTCGTCCAACGCGGACGGTGCCGAGGCCGTCGAGACCAAGGTCATCGAGAAGGTCGTCTACGCCCCGACCCGCAAGCGGCTCCCGAAGTCCCGCGTCTCGCGCACCACGTCCTTCACGGTCGGTGGCGCCGAGGGCTACATGACCTCGGGTGCCCACGACGACGGCGAGCTGGGCGAGGTCTTCCTCAAGCTCGGCAAGCAGGGCTCGACCCTGGCCGGCGTGATGGACGCCTTCTCGATCGCGGTCAGCATCGGCCTCCAGTACGGCGTGCCGCTCGAGACCTACGTCTCGAAGTTCACCAACCTGCGCTTCGAGCCCGCCGGTCTGACCGACGACCCGGACGTCCGGATGAGCCAGTCGATCATGGACTACATCTTCCGTCGCCTGGCTCTCGACTACCTCGACTTCGAGCAGCGCCAGGGCCTGGGCATCTACTCGGCCGACGAGCGCCAGCGCTACCTCGAGACCGGCTCCTACGAGCCCGTCGAGGAGACCGGCTCCGCCGCCGAGCTGATCGACGCCCCGGTCATCGAGATCGTCGACGCCGAGACCTCGGAGGTTGAGGAGGTTACGCAGCAACCGTCTCGAAACCCCGAGACCAAGGTCGCCCACACCTCGGCCGAGCTCCTCGAGCAGATCACCGGCACCGCCGTCGACAGCCCGCTCTGCTTCACCTGCGGCACCAAGATGCGCCCCGCCGGCTCCTGCTACGTCTGCGAGGGCTGCGGCTCCACCAGCGGCTGCAGCTGATCTAGCGCAAACCCGAGGTCCTCTGGCGAGATCGCCGGGGGACCTCGGTGCATTTCTGGCCCATCACGCTCGGGACGTCATACGGATAGAGCAACCACTTGCACCGTCCGCATGACGTCCCGAAGTCCCGATTGATGTCGGCTGATGGCTGTCCGATTGGCCGATGTGGCCGTTATCAGACCTTCGCTTGGATGCATGGGGACGAAGTGCGGATAACGGATCGAGGTCGATCGAATGGCCAAGTACCAGCCCTACTCCCGAGGCGAGCTGCGGAGGCTCCGAGTTGCCTGGCTGAGTCGAAACCGGCTGCTCGTGATGGGACTTGCTGTTGGCGCCGGGTGTGTGGTCGCGCTGGAGGCTCTTTCCTTCGTTCTAGTCGTGCCGGGAACGCCCCTGAAGTGGTGGTTGCTAGGTGCCGCGCAGGCCTCGACGGTGGCAGCGCTCCTCCACCTTGTTGACACCGGTTTTCTGGTCCACGAGCGCGATGCCTTGCGCCAAGTGCGTGGCGCTTGGGGCGAGGAAAACACGCGGAGCGAGCTTCAGCGCGCGAAGCGCAAGCGCCTGATCTGGGGCTGGGTCGACAGCATCAGACTGGCGGCCGGAGACCTAGATCACGTCGCCGTTACTCGACACGGTGGCCTGGTGGTCATCGACTCCAAATGGCGCAGCCAGGCAACCGACGTCGTTGAGATGTCTAAGTCGGCAGCACGTGTGAAGACACGTGCCGAAGGAGTCGCGCGCTCGATCCTCACGTCCGAACGCGCAGCTCGTCATCGCGCAAAGATCAATCCGGTCACCGTGACTCCGGTCGTGGTGCTCTGGGGAGCCCTCCAACACGACGTGCCGGATGGGGCATGTATTGATGGCATCGCGTTCGTTGGCGGACGGAACTTCGTAGCCTGGCTACGCAGCCTCGATGGCGATCGTGTCGATAAGGCAGCGGCCGCCGACATCATTCGGAAGTTGGAAGGCTTCCGGGCCGACGTGCGGCAGTCGATCGCAACTCGTTAGGGCAATGCTGCGCGCGGCGCATCAGCTATGCCCGCCTCAACCAACTGCCAAGAACTCCGAATACCGCTTCTCGAGTCGGTCGGGGCTCGGTCGAGCCGCTCGTACTTCGGGGACGACAGCAAGTGAAGTGTCGTGAACGCCCTGGATACCGCCCTTCAGCATCCAGCCGTCGACCTCCTCAAGAATGTCCTGTCGTACATGCAGCGTTAGGTCCGGCCTGATCCCAAGAATCGAACTGTCGAATGCTGCATGGTGGATCTTGCAAAGGCTCAAGCCGTTGGGCACGACCGGGTCTCCATCAGGTTTGCCGTCCGCGATGATGTGGGCGGCATCCAACAACTCTGCGTGGCGGATCTTGCAGATGGCGCACCGGCCTCCGTAGGCGAGCAAGACCTGGGTGCGGAAGACACGTTGATGCAGACGTTGCTTGGTGAGGCGCTCGACGTACCGGCGCGATTCCGAGTCGACGATGGAGCCCGGCGTGACGAAGCGCTGACCTTCGTCCAGAGCAAGGGCGAATTCGAGCTGGCTTGGATCGTCGCCGACGACCCACACTGGATAGATCGGCTCGTAGATGCCGGATGCGACTCCGACGAACCAGATCAGCGGTAGGCGTTGCTCGAAGGCGTTTCTGAGCGCGACGTTCTCGGGGTGCTGCGGATCCGTGCCGCGATACTTGTAGCGCTGCAATCCGTCGGCGCCGATGGTGTCGTTGTACGGCGGAAGCTGATTGGGCGGCGTGAATGTGGTTCTGATGGCGAGTGCCGCGCTCATACCGGCAGGCTTTCTGATACCCCGTTGCAGATCCATCAGGGGAATGCGGTCACCGGCGTACTCGAACTGGGAGACCCAGGCGTAGTCGACCTGTTGGCTTGCGCGGGCGTCCAGCCACTTCATGGCCGCGTCCCGGACTGATCGCTCGGCCTCCGATGTCGTCACCTGCAGTTTCTAGCAGCTCGCGCGCTGTGCGCGGGCGGGTTGAGACTGCGATCGAGCCATGATGTCGTCATGACCTTCGACGTGGACCGCGTGCGCAGTGACTTCCCGGCTCTCCAGAACGGCACCGCCTACTTCGACGGGCCCGGCGGCAGCCAGACGCCTCGCCAGGTCGGGAACGCGATCGCGGCGACCCTGACCGGCGGGCTCTCCAACCGCGGAGCGGTGACGGCGTCGGAGCGGAAGGCCGAGGAGGTCGTCGTCGGGGCACGGGCCGCGGTGGCGGACCTGCTCGGGTGTGACGCGGGTGGGGTGGTGTTCGCGCGGTCGGCGACGCAGGCGACATACGACATGTCGCGGGCGCTGGCGAAGCAGTGGCTGCCGGGGGACAACGTGGTGGTGACGCGGCTCGACCACGACTCCAACATCCGGCCGTGGGTGCATGCGGCGGCGGCCGTGGGGGCCGAGGTGCGGTGGGTCGGGTTCGACAAGGAGACCGGCGAGCTGTCGGTCGATGAGATCCGAGCGGCGCTGACGGACCGGACCAAGGTCGTGGCGGTGACGGGGGCGTCGAACCTGCTCGGGACCCGGCCGGACCTGCCGGCGATCTCGGAGGCGGCGCACGAGGTCGGGGCGCTGGTGTACGTCGACGGGGTGCACCTGACGCCGCACGCGGCGGTCGACGTGGCGGAGCTGGGGGCGGACTTCTTCGAGTGCTCGGCGTACAAGTTCTTCGGGCCGCACCACGGGATCGTGGTGGCGGCGCCCTCCCTGCTGGAGACCGTGCAGCCGGACAAGCTGCTGCCCTCGCCCGACCGGGTGCCGGAGCGGTTCGAGCTGGGGACGCTGCCCTACGAGCTGCTGGCGGGGACGACGGCCGCGATCGACTACATCGCGGGCCTGGCCTCGGCGGCGAGCGACCGGCGGACGCGGGTGCTGGAGTCGATGGCGGCGGTCGAGGACTACGAGGAGCAGCTGCTCGAGCGGCTGCTGGACGGCCTGCAGCGGATCAACGCCGTGCGGCTCTACGGATCACCGAAGCGGCGTACGCCGACGATCCTCTTCTCAGTCGACGGTCACGACAACCGGGAGGTCTACGAGCACCTCGCCGCGGTCGGGGTGAACGCCCCGGCGAACAGCTTCTACGCGCTGGAGGCGTCCCGCTGGATCGGGCTCGGGGACGCGGGAGCGATCCGGGCCGGGCTGGCGCCGTACACGAGCGCGGACGACGTCGACCGGCTGGTCGCCGGTGTCGCCGAGGTCGCGTCGTAGGTCAGTCGCAGTTGTCGCAGACGCCGTTGGCCGAGAGCGCGAGGAAGCAGGTCGGGCAGACGGCGACAACCGGCTCGATCCCGTTGGTACGGCGCTGGTTGGGGATGCTCGTGGTCGCGACGGCCGTGGCGGTCTCGGCCTTCTCCGGCGAGAGCACGTCGAACTCGAGGTCGCGCAGCACCTTGGCGGCCCGCGTCTTGGTGCTCGACACCTCGTCAGCGGTGGCCGGCGTGCCCGTGGCCTGGCCGACGGCAGCCGCGACGATGGCCTTGGGGTCGTAGCTGTGCTCGCCGTGACGGAGCACGTAGCCGCGCGACGCGGTGAAGCCGTAGCGGTCCAGGAAGGCGTCCTGCCCGAGCTCGTCGTACTCGTGGATGGCAGCGAGCACGTGCGGACGAGTGACTGCTGACCAGAGGACCATGTGTCCACAGTAGGTCGGCGGTCGCACTTTGCCGCATTCGCCTCAGTCGTCGGGCCCGAGACGTACGACGGTGACACCGGCCGCCGCGGCCGGCTGGCTCATCCGGGCGAGCGCCGCGCCGGCCTCGTGAAGCCCGATGACCGACCCGACCAGCAGGCGGGGCTGGACGGCACCGGAGGCGACCAGGTCGAGCATCGGCGGGTAGTCGCGGGCCGCCATCCCGTGGGAGCCGTGGATCGACAGCTCCTTCGCGACGACCGGACCCATCGGCAGCGGAGGCGTGGCGTGCGGCCCGAGCAGGAGGCCGATCTGGACGTGGCGGCCACGGGGGCGCAAGCAGGAGACGGACGCGACGGCGGTCTCCGTCGACCCGACGGCGTCGATCGACGCGTGGGCTCCGCCGCCGGTGGCGGCGACGATCCGCTCGGCCGCACCGGGTCCGCCCTCGATCAGGATCTCGGCGCCGAGCTCCCCGGCGCGCTGCAGCGCTGCAGAGGACACGTCCACCGCGACAATGCGAGCGCCGAGGGCGGCCGCGATCATGACCGCGGAGAGGCCGGCGCCGCCGCAGCCGTGCACGGCGACCCAGTCGCCGGGGCGAAGCTGCGCGTGGGCGGTGAGCGCGCGGTACGACGTCGCGAACCTGCAGCCCAGGGCAGCCGCGCTGACGAAGTCCAGCTCGTCGGGCAGGGTGACGACGTTGAGGTCGGCGGCCGGGACGACGACCAGCTCGGCAAACGATCCCGGTCGGGTGAAGCCCGGCTGCGACTGGTCGGGGCAGACCTGGGCGTCGCCTGCGAGGCAGTAGGCGCAGCGGCCGCAACCGCAGACGAACGGAGCAGTGACCCGCTCGCCGACCACGTGTCCGGTCACCTGGCGACCGGCGGCGACGACCACCCCGGCGAACTCGTGCCCGGGGACCTGCGGCAGCGGCACCGGGTCGTGCCCCTGCCAGGCGTGCCAGTCGGAGCGGCAGACACCGGTCGCGCGCACCTCGACGACGACGCCGCCGTCCGGACACACGGGGTCGGGGACCTCGAGGAGGTACGGCGTCGCGCCGTACGCGTCGTACTGCACTGCCTGCACGTCAGCTCACGCCTTCTCGAAGTGGGCACGGATGCTCGCCAGCATGGCGGTGTGGGCCTTGACCGCCTCACGGGTGGTGAAGCCGGCGAGCGGACGTGGCGCGGAGATCCGGATCCGCTCGGTGAGGCGGGTTCCGGCGTCGACAGGATCGAAGCTGACCGTGCCGCGAAGGCTCACGCTCGGGGACTGGTCGGCCTCGGTCAGCACGTCGCCGTGTGGAGGCACCTGCCACGCCGCGACGTACGCCGTCCGGAAGGACACCGGCCCGAGCTTCAGCCGGTCCACGACGCGGTAGGTCTGCCGGTAGCCGCCGTCCGCGAGGTCCTCGCGGGACAGCTCCTTCACCGAGACGATCAGCGGGTGCACGACCTGGAGGCTGTCGAGGTCGACGTAGAAGTCGCGGACGGCGTCCGGTGGTGCGGGCACGACCTCCGTCACCGTGCGCTCGGACTCGGCGATCCACCAGCTCATGCGCGCACCCTAGTGGTGGTCAGCGGCGCCGTACGCCGCCGTAGATCCCGCGGCGGACGATCAGGGGCTGGAGGATCGTCTGGATCGACCAGCCCGGGAAGCGGAAGGCCTGGCCGGAGGGGGCGAAGACCTCGAGGCCGTTGGGCTGGAAGCCCAGGACCGACCCCCACCGGCGCTTGGGTGCCTTGAACTCCTTCAGCGGGCGACCGGCGAGGTGGGCCCGGATGTTGGCGGCGAGCAGCTTGTCCGCGCGGTTGCGGGCGGTCGAGCGCAGCGGGTCGGTCGCGGCGACGTCGCCGATGGCGAAGACGTCGTCGTGGCCGACGACCCGGAGGTCGGGCGAGACCCGGACGAAGCCGTCGTCGTCGAGGATCGAGGCGGGCAGCCAGCTCGTGTTGGGCCGGACCCGGCCGATCGCCCAGACCGTGGCGTCGGCGGGAGACGCGGGTTGACCGGTCGACCACTCGACCGGCTCGGAGGTGATCCGGTCGCAGTCGAAGTCGGGGGGTACGACGGCGCGGTGACCGTCGTGCAGCTTCACCCCGCGCTCGGTGAGCCGTCCTTCGACCTTCTCCCACACGCGCCGGTGGTGCTGGGGGAGGGCGCGCTCTCCGGGGAAGTAGAGGTCGACCTGCTTGTCGGGCCAGGTGCCCGCCAGGTTGGCGGCGGTGTTGATCGCGGCCGCGCCACCACCGACCACGTTGATCGAGCTCGCCGCGGCGAGCTGGTCGTGCGCCGCCTGGATGCCGGCGTCGACCTCGGCCGTCGACTGGAGATCGGGGCGCCGCCAGAAGCCGTTGGTGACTCCGGTCGAGATCACGAGCACGTCGTACGCCTCGGTGCTCGTCGACCCGTCGGGCAGCTCGACCGAGACCGTGCGGGCCGCGAGGTCGAGCCCGGTCAGGGTGCCGTGCACGGTGCGGGCGCGGGAGAGCCGGCGGTAGCGGTCGAAGCCGATGTAGTAGTCGCGGGCCCACGCGTCGGGGCGAGCCAGCCGGGTGCCGAGCTCCTGGCCGCTGACGAGCGCCGGCTTGGTCGACACACCGACGACGTCGACCTTGCGGGCGAGGTGGATGGCGGTCAGGAGGCCGCTGTCGCCGAGCCCGGCGATCAGGACCTTCGTCATCGCGGCGGCCGGGGGAGCAGCATCGGGACCCGGTCGATGACGTCCTGGTAGGTCGGGCGCCGCTCGAGGCTGCGCTTCTCCATCATCGGGATGCTCGCGGACACGAAGAGCAGGATCATCGCGAGCGCGCCGAGGAAGACGAGCCACCAGTCGGAGGGCGAGGCGGCGAGGCCGAAGATGCCCAGGGACACCCAGAAGAGGATCTCGCCGAGGTAGTTGGGGTGCCGCGACCAGCCCCAGAGACCCTGGTCCATCGCCTGTCCGGGCTGCTTGGTGCGTGCGAAGCGGTACATCTGGAGGTCGGCGAAGAACTCGAGCGCCACCGCGCCGAGGCCGACCACGACAGCGACCACGTCGAGCCAGCCGACGTCGCGGCCGGTGCGGGTCACCGCGACGTACGCCGGGACCAGGCCGAGGAAGACCTGGTACGTCGGGATCAGGTGGATGCCGAAGAGGTCGACGACAGGCTCCGCAGCGCCCTTGCCCTCCTTGAGCATCGGGTAGCGCCAGTCCTCGTGCGGGAAGCCCGGGAACGCGTAGACCCAGTTGCCGGTCAGGCGGATCGCCCACACCAGGATCACGCCGATCACCAGCCAGGACCGGACGTCGTTGGTGTCCGGCGTGCTCTCGCTCCACCAGTAGATCGCCAGCAGCGGCGGCAGCACGCTCCACCACGCGTCGTAGAAGCTGGAGTTGTGGTGCGCCCGGCTGAAGGCGAAGATCACCAGCGTCGCGAGCGTGTCAGCGATCAGGCCGTCCAGCCACAGGTGGGCCGTGTCGGGCCCGGCGTACAACCACGCCGCTCCGACGGCGATCGCCAGGACGTAGCAGACACCGACGCGCGTCACTGACGCCCACTTGCTCATGGCGGGACGGTACTAGAACAAGTTCCAGTTCGGGATCAATCCCGCCCGGGACGGTCCCGCCACGCGCCGGTCGCCCAGAGTGCCCAGAGCACCAGGACGGGCTGGAAGAAGAGCCGGATGAACCGCTTCTGGTCGGTGTCGAGGCCGAAGGCGTCGGTGTGCTCGGCGTACTGCGCGATGTTGCCGGGGAAGATCGCGACGAAGAACGCCGCGACGACCAGGCCGACCGGCACGCGGCCGCGCGCGAAGCCGATCAACGCGGCGCCGAGCGAGATCTCGACGATGCCGGAGACCAGGACGACGGGGTCGTCGTCGACGGGGAACCAGTCGGGGACCTGCGCCACGAACTCGTCGCGGGCGAAGGTCAGGTGGCTGACACCGGCGAAGACGAGGATCCCGCCGAGCAGGATCCGTGCGATCGATCGGGGGCGCGAGGTGGGCGGCGCGTCGAGGAGGGACATGCCCCCGACCCTAGGGCCAGCCCCGAGCGGTCAGTCGTCTTCCCAGTGCTCGCCGGAGAACGACAGCGGCCCGGTCGGAGCCGTCCGCGCCGTCCGTGTCGTCGACCCGGGACACAGGGGCTTCGCCGGGTGGAAGCCGCCCGAGCCGCCGCCGACGGGCCGGGACCGCTTGGTCCAGATGTGCTCGAAGTTGCGGTTCCACTGGTTGACGAGGTGCTTGCCGCTGGCCCGCAGGACGATCTCGTCGCCGACGACACCCGAGTGCGTCCAGTTGCTGGAGCCGGTGTAGACCCGCGACACGGCGCGGTCGTCGCCGAAGTGGCCGGAGATCGTCATGTACTTCTGGTGGCTGTACATGTCGACCTCGTGGAGCGGGTCGCAGTCCATGTCGTAGCCGTTGGCGTGCCGTCGGATCTCGCCACGGGGGGTCTTCATCCCGATGACCTTCTTCATGCCCGAACCCGCCAGCGCCCACATCACCTTCACGTTGCAGCCGGCGGCGTACAGGTGCCGGAGCTTGCGCGCGATGTAGGTGCCGCGGTCGCCGTTCCACGAGTGCATCGACACCCGGATCTTCGTGCGGCCGTTGATGCCGGTCCCGCCCGTGGCGCCGTGGCACTGGACCTGGTCGAGCACCTGCATGATCGGGTCGTTCTTCGAGGTCGTGCGCGGGTGCGGGTAGACCAGGAGCTTGAAGGTCCCGACCTCCTTGTGCCAGTAGAGGGGGTGAGCCCTCTTGTCCTTCTTCAGCTGCCCGAAGAGCTTGAGGAACTGTCCGTAGAGCTCGGGGACGTCGTTCTTGACCAGCAGGTCGTTGAACTGGTGGACCGTGGCGTTCCTGGTGAGGTTGTGCGAGCCGGTCATGACCACGTTGCGCGCGGCGCCGGTGTGCTCGAAGAGGTAGACCTTGTCGTGCAGGACGCCCTGGTTGCTCCGGCACCCCGTCTTGCAGGTGTAGTCCCAGCTCTTCTTCTGGCGGTTGGTGCCCAGGGCGCGCTTGAGCATCATCATCGCCTTGGTGACCTGGTGGTCGTTGTGCAGCACCTGCACGCGGACGCCGCGCTTGTGGGCGTCGATCAGCGCCTGCGCGACGTTGGTCCGGTCGAAGGAGTAGACGGCGATCCGGATGTAGGAGCCCTTCTTGGCGTGCCGGATCGCGCCGACGATCTGCCGCTCGATGTGGAACTTCTGGTCCGTGGTTCCCCACGGGTCGTTGAAGAACCCACCGGTGGTCGGTCGCCATGGCTTCTGCGCGGCGGTCTCCGCCGGCGCGGCGGTCGGGACCGCCAGCAGCGATCCGATGAGCGCGAACGCGCACACCGCACCCAGGAACATCGATTTCACACAAGCACCCTTCGAGTCTCGAGCCTCGAACGTCGCCGACCATAACAACCTGCTGGTTGCAGCCCGAGTCCGGCCGACCAGACGGGCCGCGCCGATTCGTCTCGAGTGAGGTGAGGCAGGGCACACTGAAGGGCATGACCGCGACGCTGGAGCTCAGCCTCCCCGCCCACCACGGGCTGACTCCCGACGAGGTCGAGCTGCTCGGCCAGGAGCTCGACGCCATCCGCCAGGACGTCCTCGACACCCGTGGCGCCCGCGACGCGGCGTACATCCGGCGCCTCGTGCTGGCTCACAGGCTCCTCGAGATCGGCAGCCGTGCGGTCCTCCTCAACAGCCGGCGCAAGAGCGCCTGGCTGGTGGGTACGGCGGGCCTCACCATGGCCAAGATCCTCGACAACATGGAGATCGGCCACAACGTCCTCCACGGCCAGTGGGACTGGATGCGCGACCCGAAGATCCACTCGAGCACCTGGGACTGGGACCACGCGTCGCCCGCGCGTCAGTGGCAGCGGGCCCACAACGACCGCCACCACGTGAACACCAACATCGTCGGCATGGACAACGACCTCGGCTACGGGATCATGCGCGTCGACGAGTCCCAGGAGTGGACGCCGCGCCACCTCGTGCAGCCGGTGTGGAACTTCGCGACGGCCTGCATCTTCGAGTACGGCATCGCGATGTTCGACCTCGACCTCGGCGACCACCTCCGCGACAAGCGCCAGATGTCGCCGGAGAAGAAGGTGGAGGTCAAGGAGACCCTCACCAAGATCCGCAAGCTCGCCGTCAAGGACTACGTGATCCACCCGGCGCTGTCCGGTCCGTCGTGGCGCTCGACGATGGCGGCCAACGCGACGGCCAACCTGGTCCGCAACCTGTGGAGCCACTCGATCATCATGTGCGGCCACTTCCCCGAGGGGGTGTCGACCTTCGAGCAGCCGGTGCTGGACGAGAAGGAGACCAAGGGGGAGTGGTACGTGCGGCAGATGCTCGGCTCGGCCAACATCTCCGGCTCCCGCTTCCTGCACCTGATGGCGGGCAACCTCTCGCACCAGATCGAGCACCACATCTTCCCGGACCTGCCGAGCAACCGCTACATCGAGATCGCCCCGAAGGTGCGTGAGGTCTTCGCGAAGTTCGACCTCGCCTACAACTCGCGTCCGTTGGTCAAGCAGGTCGCGAGCGCGTGGCACAAGGTCGTGCGGCTCTCGCTGCCCAACGGGTGGCTGGCCGAGACCAACCGCAAGAACCTGGTGCCGCAGCTGCGCCAGCTGGTGGCTAAGCCGACCGCGGCACCGGGATGACCGGAGCGGCCGACGGCAGGTGCTCGGGGTCGCGCACGTAGGTGCCGCGGACCGCGGGGTAGCGCATGTAGGACAGGCGGCTGGCCTCGTGGCGTGACTTGCGCATCCCGTCGAGGACCAGCCCGACGAGCAGGCACAGCGTCGCGATGACGACGAGGAACGACGCCACGAAGAGCGTGGGCAGCCGCGGCACCATGCCGGACTGCAGGTAGGTGATGCCGACCGGCAGCGCGAGCAGGCCCGCCACGGTGGCGAGCAGCCCGGCGAGCAGGCCGAAGAAGTAGATGGGCCGCTCGTGACGGGTGAGGGTGAGGATCACGGAGAGGATCCGCCAGCCGTCGCGGTAGGTGCGCAGCTTGGACTCGCTGCCCTCGGCGCGGTCGCGGAAGTCGACCTCCATCGATGCGGTCGGGATCCGCAGCGCCATCGAGTGGACGGTCAGCTCGGTCTCGATCTCGAACTCGCGCGAGACGGCCGGGAAGCTCTTCACGTAGCGGCGGGAGAAGACGCGGTAGCCGCTGAGCATGTCGCCCATGCTGTCGCCGAAGATGCTGGCGACGATCCGGTTGAGGGCCTTGTTTCCGAGCTCGTGGGCCGGGCGGTAGGCCGACTCCTCCAGTCCGTCGACCTCGCGGCGGACGCCGACCACCTGGTCGAGGTTCTCGGCGACGAGCCGCTCGACCATGGCCGGTGCGGCCGCGGCGTCGTAGGTGTCGTCGCCGTCGATGATCAGGTAGATGTCGGCGTCGATGTCGGCGAAGGCGCGGCGTACGACGTTGCCCTTGCCCTTCATCGGCTCGGAGCACACGATCGCGCCGGCGTCACGAGCCCGCTCGACGGTCCGGTCGGTGCTGGCGTTGTCGTAGACGTAGACGGTGATGCCGGGCATGCTCGCCTGCAGGTCGGTGACGACCTTCGCGACCGCCACCTCCTCGTTGTGGCAGGGGACGATGGCCGCGATGCGGTAGCGCGTAGCCAGGGACATGCCGTGCAAACGCCGCCCCTGCCGCCGGGGTTACGGATGAGTTTGGAACTTGTTCCACTCCCGTTCAGACGTCTAGTACGGCGAGGTACGTCTTCTCCAGCTGGTCGACGTGGGCGTCCCAGGAGAACGCCGACGTCACGAACCGGTGGCCCTCCTCGCCGATCCGTCGCATCGCGTCCTGGTCGGCGACCAGCTGCCGCAGCGCTGCGGGGAGTTCGCCGCCCGCCATGTCGACGAACCGCACGCCTGGGCCGACGGTCCACGCGGAGTGGAGCGCGGGGTCGTCGTTGAGCAGCACCGGCAGGCCGCTGGCCATGGCCTCGAGCACCGTCAGCGGGCACTCGCCGACCGACGCGATCACCATCACGTCGGCACCGGCGTACACCTCGGGCATCTCGGCGGCCGGCACCGAGCCGAGGAAGTGGAGTCGTGGGTCGTCGACGCCGGGCGGCCGGTAGCCGCCGGCGAAGACGATGTCGTAGTCGTCGCCCGCGGCCGCGGCCACGAGGTGGAAGCCCTTCTTGGGCACGAACCGACCGACGAACAGCGCGACCGGCCGCTCCCGCGGTTCGTGCGGGCGTGGGTGAAAGGCCTCGGTGTCGACGCCGTTGCCCAGCACCTCGACCTTCTCCGGGTCGGGCAGGCCCGCGGCGATGTGGTCGTCGATCGGCAGCACCACCCGGGCGCCGCGCAGGACCAGCCGGCCGAACGTCGCGAGCACGGCGCCCTGCACCAGCCGCACCAGTGCGGAGGAGTGGTGCACGAAGCCGACGTGGCGGTGGACGACGTACGGCGTGCGCAGGGCGAGGCACCACAGGGCGGCGACCCAGCTGGAGATGTAGAGCACGTCGTGGATGTGCACGATGTCGGCGCGGCGCACCTCCCGGCCGAGGACCGGCACCAGGCGTGGGGAGAAGATCGGGAACGGTACGCCGAAGCGCTCCTCGAGCCCGTTCCACGCCGGGACGTCGGCGCTGCTCACGGTCGTGACCTGCCAGCCCCGGGCCCGCAGTCCCCGGGTCTCGGCGTCGACGACCGTTTCCAGTCCTCCGATGTGGGGCAGCACCTGGTGAGCGACGTGCAGCACGCGGTCTGGACGGGTCACGGCTCGGAGTATGCCGTCGCGTAACCAGCGCTACACCCCTGCGTTGTCTGGGGTGTCGTCCTGGGAGGGAGGAACGCCGTGGCATCGACCGATGAAGCGCGCCCGCGCTGGTTCCAGCGTGTGCTGCCCGTGACCGCGCTGGCGGTCGCCCTCGTCGCGCTCGCGGCGCTGGTCGTCCCGGGCTTCCGCGACCAGGTCGCGCTCTCGGCGAGCCACCAGCCCGAGCCCTACGTCGAGCTCTACTTCGCCCGCGCCGCCGACGGCACCCAGCTGGTCTGTACCAGCCACCAGGGCTCCGCCGACGTCCGCTTCGCGATCGCGAGCCACCTCGACGACGCCCGCAGGATCGCCTACGTCGTCACGGTCGACGGTGCGACCCGCAAGGGCACGAGGTCGGTCGAGCCGGGCAGGACCGCCGTCGTGCACAAGACCCTCGACCGCCAGGGCGCCTACGACGTCTCCGTCCTGCTCCCCGCGAGCGGGGACGAGCTGAGCGCTCACTGCGCCGGGGGCCACCGATGAAGGTGGCGATCGTGACCCCGCGCTTCCCGCCCGACGCCGGCGGCGTCGAGGAGTACGCCGCGTGGGTCGCCCGGACCCTGGTCGACGCCGGTCACGAGGTCGTCGTGATCTCCACCGGTGACACCGCCAGCCGCACGACGTACGACGGGATCCCGGTGATCCGGCTGCGCACCTGGCTGACCCTCTCCAACACCCCGGTCAACCCCCGGTGGTGGCGACAGCTGCGCCGGCTCCTCGTCGAGCTCGACGTCGACGTGGTCAACGCCCATGCGCCGGTCCCCGGGCTGGCCGACCTCGCCGCCCTCACCTCGCGCGTGCCGGTGGTGCTGACCTACCACTCCGGCTCCCTGGTCAAGGGCGACTCCCGCGTCGACCCGCTGCTGCGCGCCTACGAGCGCCACGTCCTGCCGCGCGTCTTCGACCGCTGCGCGAGGCTGGTCGCGGTCTCACCCGTCGCGCTCTCCCACGCCACCGGCCGCGCCGACCTGATCCCTCCGGGCGTCGACGGCGAGCTCTTCACGCCGCCGACGAGCGGCGCCCCGCGCGAGCGTCGGGTGCTGTACGTCGGACGGGTCGAGCGCACCTCGCGCTGGAAGGGCCTGCAGGTGCTGGTCGACGCACTGCCGCGACTGCGCGAGCTGGTCCCCGACGCGGGCCTCGAGATCATCGGTGACGGCGACGACGTCGAGACCCTGCAGAAGCGAGCCGCCGACCTCGGGGTCGCCGACCTCGTCACGTGGCACGGCCGGGTCGACCACGACCGGCTGACGGCCCACTACCAGCGCGTGGGCGTCACGGTCCTGCCGTCACTCACCGAGTCGGAGTCGTTCGGCATGACCCTGGCCGAGGCGATGGCCTGCGGCTGCCCGGTGGTCGGGTCCGACGTCGGAGGGATCCCGTTCGTGGTGGGTGACGACGGGCGTCTCGTGCGACCGGGCGACCCGGACGCGCTCGCCGCGACGCTCGCCGCCGCGCTGCTCGACCCGATCGTCCCGACGGCCCGCTGGGACTGGTCCCAACGCGTCGACGACACACTTCGCGTCCTCACGGAGGTGGCCTCATGAACCTGGCACAGCTCGTCGCCGCTCTCCGCCGGCGGATCCCGACCTTCGCGATCCCGCTGCTGGTCGCCGTACGCGCCCGCATCGCGTGGTCGCGCAGCGCCGTACGCGCCGACGCCCGGGCGCAGATGGAGTTCCTGCTCGAGCACACCCGGCCCGACGCCGACCTCGACGCGGTGGCCCGCGACTACGTGCGCTACCAGGTGCGTCGCGGCGAGCTCCGCTGGCACCCCGAGCTGATCACCCACCTCCGGGTCGAGGGCATCGAGCGGCTCGTCGAGGCGCGCGACCAGGGTCGCGGCGTGATGCTCAACTTCGTCCACCACGGCTACTACGACGGCGCGTTCGCCTCGCTCGGCCGCCACGGCATCGCGTGCCGGATGGTCGTCTACCCCTACATGCTCGAGCCCGACGCCCCGGTCTGGCTCAAGCAGCACATGGCCGTCGCCTGTGCCGGTGGCGGCACCGCCGTCAACGCGGCCATCGGCACGGCGGGGCTGACCGAGCTGCTGCAGAGCGGCGAGGTGGTCGCGATCGCGTCCGACGTCCCGGGACGTACGCCGATGCGGTTCGCCGGCCGCGACGTCCTCGGCTCGTTCGGCGCCGCTCGGCTCGCGACCGACACCAACTCGCCGGTGGTCGTGATGACCACGGAGGAGGGCCCCGAAGGCCCCGTCGCCCGGCTGCACGGGCCGTTCGAGCCGAAGGACTTCTCGTCGCCGAAGGAGCTCCTCGAGGCGCTCCTGGTGATCCACGAGGCACGCCAGGTCGAGGAGCCCGAGGCGACCGACCTCCCGCTCTCCCGCTGGGGGAGCGTCTCGGTGGAGGTCGCATGACGCTCGCCTTCCAGCCCTCGGTCGAGGAGCCGCTCGACCAGCCCGCCCACCTGGGTGAGCCGGTCCGACGGCTGCCGCGGCTGCCGCGTGCCTCGCGCCCGCTGCTCGTCGCGGTCCTGGTGCTCGCGGCGGCGCAGGCCGTCGTCGCCCTCGACGTCGACCTGCCGGTGGTGCGACCGGCGATCGCGCTGGTCACGTTCCTGGCCCTCCCGACGCTGGTCCTCTACCGCCGGTCGTCGATGGTGGCGGACACCGCTCCGGCCCGCTTCTCCTACGCCCTCGGCATCAGCCTGCTCGGCCTGCTCGTGGGCGGCCTCGTCCTCGACACCGTGCTGCCGTGGGTCGGCATCGACCGACCGCTCGCACCGGCGCCGCTCGCGGTCACCTGGTTCCTGGTCGACCTCGCCCTGCTCGCGTGGCGGCAGTCGGTCCCGCTGGTCGGGCCGAGCGCCGTGCGGACGGCGTGGCGACGCGCGGTCGACGCACGGATCGAGCTCGCGCCCGCCCTCGGCTCGCTCGCGCTGGTGCTGGCGGTCCTCGGCGCCGTACGCCTCAACAACGACGCCGGCGGCGGGGTCGCCCTGGTCGCCGAGCTGCTCGCGGCCGGCGCTCTGCTGGCGATCCTCCTCGGTCGTACGCCGAGGCTCGGCCGCGACGTGCTGACCCTCGGCCTGGTGTCCGGCAGCCTCCTGCTCGCGACGTCGGTGCGCGGCTGGAACATCACCGGCCACGACATCCAGGCGGAGTTCCTCGCCTTCCGGCTGACCAACGACGCGCAGAACTGGGACATGAGCGCGTTGCCCAGCGCCTACAACGCCTGCCTGTCCGTCACCATCCTGCCGACCGTGCTGGTCCAGGCGACCGGGCTGACCGGTGAGCTGGTCTTCAAGGTCCTGCTCCAGCTGGTCTTCGCGACCGTTCCGGTGCTGACCTTCCTCTTCTCCCGCCGCTTCGTGTCGCGCCAGCTCGCCCTGGTCGCCGCGATCTTCACGATGGCGTTCCCGACGTTCTTCACCGACATGCCCTACCTCGTCCGCCAGGAGATCGCGTTCTTCTTCCTGGCGCTGATGCTGCTGGCGGCGACGGAGCCGCACCGCACGAAGGTCCGGTCCCGGCTGGTGGTGGTCACCTTCGGGCTCGGTGTCGTGCTGTCCCACTACTCGACGACCTACGTGCTGCTGATGGCGATGGTCGCCGCGCTGGTCGGCATGGGGCTCCTCGGTCTCGTACGCCGCGTCCGCCACCGGGCCGCTCCGGACGGGCCGCACACCCCGCTGGTGCTCCTGCACCCGCTGGTCGTCGTCGGGCTGGTCGCCGCGACCCTGGCGTGGGCTGGTCCCATCACCGGCACCGGCGGCCACGCGCGCGAGGTCTTCTCCGAGACGCTCGACGCGCTGACCGGGCAGGGCGTCGACGGGCCGAGCTCCTCGGACGCGTCGTACTGGATCTTCTCCGGCGACCAGACCACGCCGCGCGAGCGGATGGACCTGTTCGTGAAGGAGACGATCGCCTACCGCGACGCGAAGATCCCCGAGAACCAGCGCGTCGTCCCCGATCCGGGCCGGGCCGAGCTGAGCCCCACGCTCCACGACCAGGAGACCGCCGCGCCGACGGCGATCGGCGACGCCTTCGACTCCGTCGGGCTCGACCCGGTGCACGTCAACAACGCCCTCAAGCTCGGGTGCGCGCTGGTGATGCAGGCCTTCGCGCTGCTCGGCCTGGTCTGGATGATCCGCCGCCGCGGCGGCCGGATGCCGCGCGAGCTCGCGTTCCTCAGCTGCGGTGCGATGGCCGCGCTCGGGCTGATCGTGCTGGTCCCGAACCTGTCGGTCGACTACGGCGTGCTGCGCGCCTTCCAGCAGACGCTGCTGGTGATCGCGCCCGTGATGGCGATGGGCATGTGGGTCGCGTTGCGCCCGGTCGCGACGCGGTTGAAGAGTCCCCGGGTCGCGATCGCGCTCGCGACCGTCATCCCGGTGGGGCTCTTCCTCGCCCTGACCGGTCTGCTGCCGGCTGCGCTCGGTGGTCAGCAGGAGCGGATCGCCTTCGCCAACGCCGGCACCTACTACGACCGGCTCTACGCGTCCGACATCGAGGACGACGGGATGCACTGGCTCGCCTCGATCGACCACGCCGACAAGTCCAACGAGCGGATCATCGCCAACCGCAACGTCAACGTGCGGATGCTCGCGCTCAGCGGCAACCGCGCGCCGGTCTCGGACCGCCTCTACCCCACGCTGCTGTCGAAGGACGCCTACGTCTTCGTCGACAGCCAGATCCTCCACGAGGGCGTCTCGACGGTGTTCTACACCGGCGACCTGCTGACCTACGACTACCCGCTCCAGGACCTCGACAGGCACCTGGACCTCGTCTACAGCTCGCCCGACGCCCGGGTCTACCGATGAGCACCATCGCGACCAAGGTCGCCGCCGTACGCCGCGACCCGCTGCTGATGAACTCGGCACTGATGTTCGCCACCACCCTGCTCATGGCGGGCGGGGGCGCGGTCTTCTGGGTGATCGCCGCTCGCCTCGCCGACCCCGGCGACGTCGGCCTCGCGGGCTCGCTGGTCGCGGCCGGTGACTCGCTCGCCCTCTTCGCCCAGCTCGGCCTCAACATCGCGATCCTGCGCACGATGCCGACCAGCAGCCGCAAGGCCGCCGACGTCCTCACCGCGTCGCTGGCGGTTGTCACCGCCGGGGTCGGCTTCGCGCTCGTCTACGCGGTGCTCCTGCCGTGGACCTCGCCCCGCCTGGCGGACGTCCTGCACTCGCCGGCCACCGTCGTGGTCTTCTGCGTGCTGGTCGCCGCGACCGGGCTCAACGTGCTCTCCGACGCGATCTTCCTGGCGATCAACCGGGTCTGGTCCTACCTGCGCCTCAACGGGATCCTGATGGGCGTCGTGAAGTGCGCCCTGCCCTTCGCGCTCGCGGGGGCCGGCGTGCTCGATGCCCTCGGTCTCTACGCGTGCGTCGGCGGCGCGATCCTCGTCTGCGCGGTGGCGAGCGTGGTGGTGATCCTGCGCCACGTGCCCGGTCGTCGCTCGCTCTCACCGTCGCCCGAGCTGCGTGCGAGCCGGGGCTTCGCCGCCGCCGGCTACGTCACCTACGTGCTCACGGTGCTGCCGCTGCTGGTCTTCCCGCTGATCGTGATCAACGCGCTCGGCCCGGCCCAGGGCGGCGCCTACTTCATCAGCTTCCAGGTCGTCACCCTCCTGCACGCGGTGGTCCTCGCGGTCGCCAGCTCGGCGTACGCCGAGGCCGAGCGCGCCGAGCACCACCGCCACCGGGTGGTCCGCAAGGGCGGTCTGACGCTGCTCGTCTGCTCGGTCGCCGGCTGCCTCGCGATGATGGTCGCGGCGCCGTACTTCCTGGCGATCTTCGGCCCGCACTACGTCGACAGCGGCACGGCCACGTTGCGCGTCCTCGCGCTCGCGACCGTCGGCGCGGCCTTCAACTACTGGTCCGCGATGCGCCTGCGGCTCGCCAGCCACCTGAGCGCGATGATCCTGGTGCAGCTCGTCAGCACGGTCGTGATGCTGGTGCTGGCGGTCGTGCTCGCGCCGTACGGCACGGTCTGGGTGGCCGCGGCCTGGGGCATCGGCCACGTGGTCGGCGGTCTGCTCGGCTTCGTGGTCACCTCGACGTTCCTGAGGTTCCCGGACGACGCGCCCGCGGTCGTCGAGAGGGAGCTCGTCGCGCCATGAGAAATCTCGTCCTGGACGTCGTCCTCGGCACCCTGCGCGTCACGCTCCGGGTGCTCTCGCTCGTCGTGCCGCAGACCCGGTCTGTCGTCGTGACCGCGAGCCCCGAGACCGAGGGCAACGGCATCGAGGTCGCGCGGGCGCTGGTGCGTCGGTACGCCGGCCGTGTGGTCTGGCTGCGCGACGGAGGTCCCCTCCCCGAGCAGGTGCGCGCGCTCGCCGACCAGGGCCTGGTCGTGCTGCCGAAGGCGAGTCTCGCGGGACTGTGGGCCTACCTGCGTGCGGAGTCGGTGCTCTTCACGCATGGTCTCTACGGAAGCCCGAAGCCCTGTGCCCGCAAGCCGATCGTCAACATCTGGCACGGCGACGGCCCCAAGGACATCCGCCCCGACCGCAACGTCGGTGCGCCCATCGCGAGCACCTACCTGGTGGGCAGCACGCCGCTCTTCTCGCAGTTCCAGGCGTCGGCCCTGGGGGTGCCGGCCGACCGGGTGCTGGTGACCGGCAACCCGCGCACCGACCAGTTCTGGCACCCGGTCGAGCCGGACCGCCTCGCTGCCCTGGGCATCACCGGCGACTTCGTGCTGTGGATGCCGACCTTCCGCAAGCCGCGCGCCGTCGGCGCCGTCCGGGTGCGGGCCGACCACGTGGCCACCGACTCCGGCCACAAGGACCTCGACGTGCTGCTCGACGCACTCGCGGCGCGCGGCCTGCAGCTGGTGGTGAAGCCGCACCCGATGGACGCCGACCGCCGGCAGTGGTCGGCGGCCGTGACCGTGGACGAGGACGACCTGGTGTCCGCCGGCGTGAGCCTCTACTCGCTGCTCGGCGCCTCGTCCGGTCTGGTCACCGACTACTCCAGCGTCTGGGTCGACTACCTGCTGCTGGACCGCCCGATCGCGTTCGTCGTCCCCGACCGGCGCTCCTACGACCGGGCGCTCTACCCGGCCGACATCCTCGACTGGGTGCCGGGCGAGGTCGTCGACCCGCAGGACCGGCCGTTCGCGATGTTCCTCGACGACCTCGACGGCCGGTGCCGTGAGGGCTCCGCCTTCCGCCAGGCGGTGTCGCGCCGGATCGGCCTCCACCGGTCGTCGACCGCGGCCGACGACCTGGTCACGGAACTCGTGAAGCTGGGCGTGCTGAGCTCGGGCTGACTCCGGGGCTGAGGACGTCGCCCCGCGGCCGCAGGAACGGCCGCTCGAGGAAGCGGTAGCTGAGCACGGTGAGCGTGATGGCCGCCGCCACGGCGACCACCCCGAGGACGGGCTTCGGCACGCCCCCCGGAGCGTCCTGGAGCAGCAGGAACGGCACGATGTGCCACAGGTAGAGGCTGTAGCTGTAGCGGCCGACGCTCGCGAGCCAGCGGTGGCTGAGCAGCCGCGTCACCGCACCGCCCGGGTTCCCGTAGCCGGTGTGGATCAGCACCACGGTCGCGGCGACGGCGATCGGGACGCCGACGAGGCGGTAACCCGCCTCCTTGCCGTCCGGTCCGAACGCGACGTACGCCGCGAGGAGGACCAGGGCGAGCACGGCTGCCGCGGTCGCGTGGCGAGCGGGGCGGGTGGGCCGCCGGCCGGCAGCGAACGACAGGGCCAGGGCGGCGCCGACGAGCAGCTCGCCGGAGCGCTCGAGCGGACCGAAGTAGAACCAGTTGGTGCTCAGCGGGAGCGAGACGGCGTACGTCGCCGCTGCGACCACGAGGCTGGCGACGGCGAGCCGCCCCGCGCTCCAGCCGCGGCGACGGGCAGCCAGGACCGCGACCGGCCAGAGCAGGTAGAAGGACCACTCGACGGCCAACGACCAGGTCTGGCCGAAGGGCTGGAGCCCGGGGAGCCACAGGCTGCCGTGCTGCTGGGCCGCCCAGACAGCCGAGGTCTGCGTGAGCACGATGACGCCGCGCTCGGCGACCTCGACCGGCCCGACCGGTGCCCACGGCACGAGCGCGTAGAGGACGACGCCACCGACCACGAGCCCGATCAGGGCGGGGTAGAGCCGGATCGCCCGGCGGCGTACGAACTCGACCCAGGCGGCCGCTGACGAGCCCTCGACGCGGGTGCGCCACAGCATCGTGGTGATGATGAAGCCACTGAGCACGAAGAACACGTCGACACCGACGGACCCGCCGTGGAAGAAGGGCGTGTACCAGCTGAACCAGTGCAGCATCAGGACGGCGCCGATCGCGACGGCACGGATGCCGTCCAGGTAGTCGAACCGACCGGTCCCAGGCACGTCCGCGTAACGATTCCAGGAGGAGGGGGTTATGCCCTCTGTGCGGCGACGACGGAGTGGTCTGGCCCTGTTGACGTGTGCCCTCGTGGCGGGACTCGGCGGGGTGCTGGTCCCTGCCCCGTCGAACGCCGCCGCACCGGACATCACGCCGCTCCCGGCGATCTCGTCCGACTCGGTCGTCGACAGCTACGGCGTCGGCATCCACCTCAACTTCCTGGACACGCCGTACGCCGACGCCGACGCGGTCGCCGCCAAGCTCAGCGACCTCGGGGTCCGGCACGTGCGCGACGACCTCTTCCTCAACAGCCCACGGCAGTACGCCGCGATCAGAACCGTCGCCGACCAGGGCATCGGGTTCGACCTGATCATGGGCCGACCGGACAGCGGCGCCACCCCGGCCGACTACGTGAGGACGGTGGCCGACCAGCTGCCGGCCGGTGCGGTCGAGAGCATCGAGGGCGTCAACGAGTGGGACCTCTTCGGGGGCGACAACTGGGTCGCCGAGATGACCGACTGGCAGAAGCAGCTCTACGCGGCGGCGCGAGCCAGCTCCGCGACCAGCGGGCTGCCGCTGCTGGCACCCTCGCTGGCTTTCCGGCAGAACTACGCGAGCGTCCCCGACCTCTCGGCCTACTCCGACCTCGCCAACGCCCACATGTATCCCGGCGGGTTCCTGCCCTCCAACGAGATCACCCGGATCACCCAGGCGCTGCGGGGGATGATCCCGACGAAGCCGCTGATCACGACCGAGGCGGGCTACCACAACGCGCTGAACTCGGACAACGGCCACCGCGCCGTCCCCGAGGACGTGGCCGGCGTCTACCTGCCGCGGCTGCTGCTCGAGCACGTCCGCCGCGGCGAGAAGCGGGTCTACAGCTACGAGCTGATCGACGAGTTCACCGACCCGGGCCTCACCAACCCCGAGGCGAACTTCGGGCTGCTCCACCACGACCTGACGCCGAAGCCGGCGTACACCTCGATGCAGCGGCTGCTCGCGCTGATGGCCGACCCGGGTCCGGAGATCACCCCGGGGAGCCTCGCGGTCGCGGCCGACGGCTTCCCCAGCGACGGCCGCTACGTGCTCACCCAGAAGCGCGACGGCTCGTTCGTGCTGCTGATGTGGCGCGACGTGTCGATCTACGACCCCACCACGCAGCAGCCCGTGGCGGTCACGCCGAAGGACGTCACGCTGCGGCTGGCCGATCCGGCTCAGCTCAAGGTCTACCGGCCCTCCGACAGCGGCGACCCGGTGGGCGGGACGACGACCGGGACGTCGCTGCCGCTCAAGCTCGACGGCGAGGTCACGGCGATCGCCATCGACCCGGTGCGTCCGGTGCCGCCGCCGGCTCCCGCCGACGTCCGCGTACGCCGCGGCAACGGCAGCGCCACGGTCACCTGGGACCTGCCCCAGACGTCCGCGGCCGTGACCGGCTTCGAGGTCCTGCGCAGCGGGGGCGTGCCGCAGCGGGTGCCGGCCGAGGCCCGGTCGTTCACCGACACGGGCCTGGTCAACGGCGCCACCTACTCCTACACCGTGCGGACGCTCACCGACGACGGCTCGTCGGTGGCGGTCTCGTCTCCCGATGTCGTGCCGGCGACCGTGCCGACCCGCCCCGGAGCCCCGACGATCAAGGCGGGCCGCGCGCGGGTGACCGTCGGCTGGCGGGACTCGCTGCCGCAGGGCAGCGCGGTCACGGCCTACCGGCTCGTCTACCTCGGGCGCACGGTGACGGTCGGCGCGGGCGCCAACCGGGCCACGATCAAGCACCTGCGGGCCGGCAAGAAGATCCGGGTCGGCATCCAGGCGCGCAACGCCGTCGGGTGGGGCCCGACGGCGTACACGAGGGCCGTCAGGCCGAAGGGCTGAGGGCTTCCTCGTCGGCCTCTGCCTCGGCCTCGGCCTGGGGGCCGGGGACGACGTGGGTCGCGGCCCGGACCACCGGCACGAAGATCGCGACGACAGCGGCGGCGACCGCGCTGATCGTCAGCACCGTGAAGCCGTGGGTGTAGCCCGCCTCGTGGGGGAGTCCGTCGGCGCGCATGTTGCTCGTCACCACGGTCGCGATCACGGCGCTGCCGATCGCGCCACCGATGGTGCGGATGTTGGCGTTCATGCCGCTGGCGACGCCGGTCTGGGTCTGCGGGACGGCCGCGACGACCAGGTTGGACATCGCGGCGAACGCGAAGCCGAACCCGAAGCCGAGGATCGTCGTCTCGAGGACCACCATGCCGAGCGAGCCGTGGGCGACGACCAGGCCGAGGGTACCGAGCGCGGTGAGCCAGGCGCCCAGGATGAGCAGCACCTTGGACCCGAAGCGGGCGGCGAGCCGGCCCGAGAAGACGCCGGCGACGAACGTCGCGACCGTCTGCGGCAGCAGCAGCAGCCCGGACTCGGTGACCGAGGCGCCGAAGCCGTAGCCGGTGAACTCGGGGGTCTGCAGGAACTGGGGGAGGAAGGCGAACATCGAGTACATGCCGATGCCGAACAGCAGCGCGACCAGGTTGACGGTCCAGACGGTCGGGATGCGCATCATGTTCATGTCGATCAGCGGCTGGTCGCTGCGCGCCTCGGCGATGATCCAGACGGGCAGCAGGATCGCGGCGGCGATCAGCAGGCCGATGACCTTGCTGGAGCTCCAGCCCCAGACGTGGCCCTGGCTCACGGCGAGCAGCAGCGCGACCAGCCAGGCGGACAGCAGCAGCGCCGTACCGACGTTGATCTTGCCGGGGGTGCGCTCGGGCGACTCGGGCACGTAGACCGCGGCCGCGACGGCGGCGATGACCGTCATGATCATCGGGATCCAGAAGAGCCAGTGGTAGCTCAGCGCATCGACCAGCGGGCCGGCGATGACCAGGCCGACGCCGCCGCCGACGGCGAGCAGCGCGGCCGACGTACCGACGGCTCCGGCGACCTTGTCGCGGGGGAACTCGTCGCGGATGATCCCGAAGGTCAGCGGCAGCACGCCGCCGCCGACACCCTGGATGGCGCGAGCGGCGATCAGGACACCGATGGTCGGGGCCAGGGCGGCCAGCAGCGAGCCGACCGCGAGGGCGGCCATCGCGACGACGAGCATCCGCTCCTTGCCGACCTTGTCGCCGATGCGACCGATGATCGGCGTGAAGACGGAGGCGGAGAGCAGGTAGGCCGTCAGCACCCAGGTGACGGTCGCCTGGTCGGTGTCGAGGGCGGCCTCGATGGTCGGGAGGACCGGGTTGACCATCGACTGCAGGAGCGAGAAGGACGCGACGCCCAGGCAGAGCACCACGAAGGTGACGCGGTAGTCGGTACGGCGCTCGGTGGCGGCGGTCATCAGGCTCCTCGAGAGTCATGCTGTTCTGGGCAAAGGTCCGGCTTAGCCGCAACCCCGCGCCCGGTCGGTTGATTCCGTCAACCACTGATTCGTCGCGTGATCCGGGCCACGCCCCGGCACGCCGTAGCCTTGACCGGCCATGCCGACCTGCCACCACTTCGACGCCGGTCGCTGCCGATCGTGCAGCGAGCTGGGCCTCCCGTACGACGTCCAGCTGGTCGCCAAGCAGCGCCACGTCGAGCACCTCCTGCCCGGGGTCGCCTGGCTGCCGCCGGTCCCGAGCGCCGCGATGGGCTTCCGCAACAAGGCCAAGATGGTCGTCAGCGGGACTGCCGACGACCCGACGCTGGGGATCCTCAACCCGACCGGGGCGGGGGTCGATCTGCGCGACTGCCCGCTGCACACGCCGGGCATCCAGGCAGCGCTGCCCGTGCTCGCCCGCTTCGTGTCGACGGCCGCGCTCACGCCGTACGACGTCCCGGGTCGGCGGGGCGAGCTGAAGTACCTCCTCGTGACGGAGTCGCCCGACGGCGAGCTGATGGTGCGCTTCGTGCTGCGCTCGCAGGAGCCGGTCGCCCGGATCCGCAAGCACCTCCCGGCGCTGCTGGCCGAGCTGCCCGCCCTGGTCGTCGCGTCGGTCAACCTGCAGCCCGAGCACAAGGCGGTCCTCGAGGGCGACCGTGAGATCGCGCTGACCGAGCAGGAGACGCTGCGGATGCGGGTCGACGGGATCGACCTGCACCTGCGGCCGCAGAGCTTCTTCCAGACCAACACCGCGATGGCGGCCGAGCTCTACCGGCTCGGGCGGACCTGGGTCGGCGAGGTCGGGCCGGCGTCGGTCTGGGACCTCTACTGCGGGGTGGGTGGCTTCGCGCTGAGCGTCGCGGCCCCGAGCGTCGTCGGCATCGAGATCAGCCGGGAGGCGATCGCCAGCGCGGAGCAGAGCCGGGACGAGGCCAGGCTGAGCGGGGTGCGGTTCGAGGCGGGCGACGCGACGGCGTACGCCCTGGGCGCCTCGACCGCGCCGGACCTGGTGATCGTGAACCCTCCGCGGCGCGGCATCGGCCCGGAGCTGAGCGGCTGGCTCGCGTCGTCCGGTGTCGGCCACGTCCTCTACTCCAGCTGCAACGCGCAGTCGCTGGCCCGCGACCTCGCTGCGATGCCGTCGTTGCGCCCGGTGCGGGGCCAGCTGCTCGACATGTTCCCGAACACCGGCCACTACGAGGTGCTCACCCTGCTGGAGCGGGTGTGATCCGGCAGCGGCTCGAGGACGAGCGGCGGCGTACGACGCAGCGGCTGGCCACCCTGCGGGGCGACTACCGCGGGTTCGTCGACGCGTCGCGCGACACCAACGCCGACGACGAGCACGACCCGGAGGGCACGACGATCGCGTTCGAGCGCGAGCAGGTGGGCGCCCTGGTGCGCCAGGCCGAGCAGCACCTCGCCGACGTCGACGCCGCCCTCGATCGCGTCGCGGCAGGCACCTACGGCGTGTGCACGGTCTGCGGCGAGCGGATCCCGGACGAGCGGCTCGAGGCCCGGCCGACGGCGCTCACCCACGTGGCCTGCGCTGGCTCTGCCCTGCCACCGGGCTGACCGAGAAGGGGGTCGCGAGAACGTCGCCGGGCAAGCACAATCGACGGTCTCCTCTCGGAAGGGTGCCCCTATGCGCCGATCGACCATCACCGCACTCGTCCTCACCAGCGTGGCCGGAGCCACGCTGGGGGGACTGCCCGCAGCCGCCGCTCCGCCGACCACGCGGGTCGTGCAGGACGCTCACGAGCCGCGCTCGGCGTACGACATCGAGACGGTCACGCTCACCTCGGCGCCCGCCGGTCACAAGCGGGCCACGGTCGTCGTCGAGCACGACCGCCGGGTCCGGGTCGGCGACGGGATCAGCGTCTGGATCAACACCGACGATGATCCGGCACCGGATCTCTTCGTCACCGGCTACGCCTTCTCGGAGTACACCGTCCACCGGTCTCGCAGCTGGACCCGGCACGGCAAGGACATCAGTGACCGTGGTTGTGCCTCGCTGCGGATGCGGGGGGAGCGCGCGATCGTGCGGTTCGACCCCGACTGCCTCGAGCCGGCGACGAAGTTCTCCGTGTCCGTGCGCTCCTTCGTGCAGGGTCGTCCGGACCGCACGGCGGACGACGCCCCCCGAGCTCGCCAGTTCACCCACGCCGTGCTGGCGCACAGCACGGTCTGAGTCGAGCGGGCCTGCCGTCTACTTGGGCGGCAGCGAGCTCGCGTAGGCCAGCCCGACCTCGGTCCAGCGCTGCAGGTCGTCGTCGGAGGCGAGGCCGGCCGGGTCGATGCGCAGCCAGCCCTTCGCGCCGCGCCCCTGCATCTCGAACGGCTCGGCGTGGGGGTGCTCGAGCAGCTCGTCGGTGCGGTCCGGGTCGACGCGGAGCAGCAGGCCGCCCTTGCTCGAGGCGGCGACGGCCATGTTGCCGTGGACCAGGAAGGCCAGGCCGCCGAACATCTTCTTCTCGCTCAGGCCAGGCTCGCCCTCGACCAGATCACGGAGGCGGTCGGCCAGCTCCACGTCGTACGCCATGAGGTCGAGTATGGCCGCGTGCCAGACTCGCCGCCATGGAGCAACGAACCCTCGGAAGGACCGCACGTGACGTGTCGGTCGTCGGACTCGGGACCTGGCAGCTGGGTGCCGACTGGGGTGACGTCTCGGAGGACGACGCGCGAGCGGTGCTGCAGGCGTCGGTCGATGCGGGGGTGACCTTCTTCGACACCGCGGACGTCTACGGCGACGGGCGCAGCGAGCAGGTGATCGGCCGCTTCCTGAAGGACAACCCGGGGATCACGGTGGCGACCAAGATGGGCCGCCGGATGGACCAGGTCGCCGAGAACTACAGCCCGGACAACTTCCGCGCCTGGACCGACCGGTCGCGGCGCAACCTCGGCGTCGACACGCTCGACCTGGTGCAGCTGCACTGCCCGCCCAGCGACGTGATCGACGCGGACGCGACGTACGACGCCCTGGACGCGCTGGTCGACGACGGCACGATCGCGGCGTACGGCGTGAGCGTCGAGACGTGCGAGCAGGCACTGTCCGCGATCGCGCGGCCGCACGTCGCGTCGATCCAGATCATCCTCAACGCCTTCCGGCTCAAGCCGCTCGACGCGGTGCTCCCGGCCGCCGAGGCGGCGGGCGTCGCGATCATCGCGCGGGTGCCGCTGGCATCGGGGCTGCTGTCGGGGAGGTACGACGAGAAGACGACCTTCGCGGCCGACGACCACCGCACCTACAACCGCGACGGCAGCGCGTTCGACGTGGGCGAGACGTTCTCGGGCGTGGACTACGAGGCGGGGGTGCGGGCTGCGCGGGAGTTCGGCGAGCTGGTGCGCGAGGTCGGCCCGACCGGGCTGAGCCCGGCCGAGGTCGCACTCGCGTGGGTCTGGCAGCGGCCGGGCGTGACCACGGTGATCCCGGGCGCCCGCAACGCGGAGCAGGCGCGGGCCAACGCGGCCGCCGGCGATGCCGACGCGCTGTCGCCGGAGCTGCTCGCCGGGGTGGAGCGGATCTACGACACCTACTTCCGGGCCGCGATCCACGACCGCTGGTGATCTAGGCGAGCAGCTTGCGGAGCTTCGCGGCGCGCAGGTGACGACGCTGCCGGCGGCGCAGGTCGGCGCGGCCGCTGCGGACCCGGCCGTCGGCGGTCACGTCGAGGTGGGTGAGCAGCAGGGCGGTGGTCGGGTCGGTGATGCCGAGCGTGGCGATCATGGTGTCCTCCTGGGTCGGTGTGATGACCCGACAGTGCGCGCCTGAGGCAGGGCGACGCCTGAGGAGAACGCCTTATTCGCGCGGAGGACTACCTCAGAGCCGCTTGAGGAGGGTCGCCTTGGCGGACTCGAACTCCGCCTCGGTCAGCACGCCGTTGTGGCGCAGGCGGCCCAGGCGTTCGAGCTCCTCGAGCGCCGAGCCGGTGGGCGGGGTCCCGGACTCGGGAGCCGGCTCGGGTGCGGGCTCGGGGCGGTGTCGCAGCTGGGCGCGCAGCGCCTCCACGAGGGCCTTCGCCTCGCGCTTGGGGACCCGCGAGAAGGTGCGGTCCGCGCCGTCGATCTCGATGCTGACGTAGCCCGTCCACGCCCCGACCTGGGCGTCGACGCCCGTGATCCGGCTGAGCGGGATCCGCTCGCCGTCGCCCGGGTCGCCGTCGACCCGGAGGTGCAGCCCGTCGTCGGTGAGCTCGACGAGGACCAGCCTCCCGTCGAGCATCCCCGAGGTCGAGGACCAGGCCCGGTCGTCAGTCATGCCTTGGACCCTAGCGACTAGGCTGGCACCGATGAGCGCCGAGGACTATTGCGAACTGTGTGACCTGCCGAAGTCCACCTGCATCCACGGACAGCCTCCGCCGCCGGTGGTCGCCACGCCCGCACCCCGGGCGACCCCCGTCGTACGCCGCACGACGCCGCGCGCTGCCGCTCCCGCCAAGCCGGCCCGTTCGGTGCCGCGCAAGTGGACGCCTCCCGAGGCGTTCCAGGCCGAGATCCTCGCCGTGCTGCACGAGGCGGGGGGTGTGCTCGAGCAGGACGAGCTCTACGTCGAGCTCGAGGCGCGGATGGAGGAGCGGCTCAAGGACGCCGACCGGGAGAAGACGCCCGAGGGTGAGCTGCGCTGGCGTCTCGCGGCCCGCAAGGCCCGCCAGGCGCTCATCACGCAGGGCGTGATGACCAAGGGTGCCCCCGGGGTCTGGGCGCTCGCCGAGCGCGCCTGAGCCAACTGGTCCAGACACCCTCCAGGTTTTACCCAAGAGAGCCCTATCGGGGCGCCGCGGTCCTAGCCTCAAGACGTTTGCCCACACCGACGTGAGGACCCGCTATGACAGACACGAACGACCCTGTACCGGCCCCCGGGGCCGAGGCGGTTCCGCCGCCGTACGCCGCCCCGGCGCCCGACGCCTCCGCGGTGCCGGCGCCTGCGCCGGCCTACGGCGGAGCGCCCGCTGCGTACGCCTACCCGACCGCGGCTGGTCCGGTCGGCAAGATCCGTGGCACGGGCATGTGCGTGCTGCTGACCATCGTCACGCTCGGCATCTACAGCATCTACTGGTACTACAAGGTGCACTCGGAGATGAAGGCGCACAGCGGCCAGGGGATCGGCGGCGGCCTCGCCCTGCTGCTCGCCCTGGTCGTCGGCATCGTGATGCCGTTCATCACCCCGAACGAGGTCGGTGGCCTCTACGAGCGGCAGGGCAAGCAGAAGCCGGTCAGCGCCACCACCGGTCTGTGGTACCTCCTGCTCAGCTGGCTCTTCCTCGTCGGCGCGATCGTGTGGTTCGTGAAGACCAACGGCGCGCTCAACGAGTACTGGCGCTCGCAGGGCGCCCAGGGCTGATCACCGCGATCTCCTCGCCGAGCCGAGCGCCGGCGAGGAGATCGAGGTCGTCGCCGGACCAGAACTTGCCCGGGTCGTAGAAGTTCGTGGGCCGACTGCCGTCCAGCAGGCCCATCTCCGTGTACGTCGCGGCCACGACCTCGGCGCAGTAGGTCAGCTCGGCCGACGCCGCGCGGTGGACCCGCCCGCGCGCCCAGCGACCGACCAGCTTGGCCGTCGCCGGGAACGGCGTGCCGTCGAGCCGCCCGATCGTCCGCAGGACGGCGTCCTCCATCTCGCGCGTGACCGTTCCGTCGAGCTGACGCAGCCACGCCTGCTGCTCGTAGCGACCGGTCCACTGCTCGACGGCCTCGCGCAGGTCGTGGAGCTGGACGCCCCGGTGGTGGCTGTTGGTCCACACGTCGCGCAGGCCCTTGCCGAGCTCGGCGTGCCACATCAGCGGCGGCAGGTCGTCGAGGACCACCGCCATGCCGACGTGGTTGACCGGTGCGTTGGTGAGGACCCGGATAGCGTGGTCGGCAGCCGAGCGGCCGCGGAAGAGCCAGAGGTCGCCGGTGCGGGTCAGGTCGACCGCTTGGTCGAGCGTCAAGGTCATGGAGGTCCTCGTGAAGCTGTGGAAGGTGCTCGGGCTCGCCGGGCTGGCCGGCGTCGCCGCCTCGGGCGCCATCATCGCGCGCGACCAGCGTCAGCGTGCGCAGCTCACGCCGGAAGAGGTCCGCGACCGCTTGCGCGAGCGGGTCGCGGAGTCCGAGAAGTAGGGCCCCCAGTCGGTTCCCAGTCGCCTCCAAGCGCGGGCGCGCACGATGGGCCTGCCCACCAGGGAGGTGGGCTCCATCCGAAAGGGAACCAACCATGAAGACCACGATGCTCGAACGTCGCAACGCCTGGCGCTCGCTCTCCACGCAGGACAAGCAGGAGCGCCTCCAGACGATCCGCCGACGGCAACAGCGACAGGTGGAGTTCGAGATCCTTCGACTCTCGCACCTGCGGTGAGGCCCCCAGACGGCCGGCAACCACGTCCCTCGGACAGGTTGCCGGCCGTTTCGTCATTTCGTGGAACTCGTCACTCATGGGTTGTGTCGGCGCGTCGGGTGTGACCACGGTGGAGAGGTCGTGAAGCCCTTCCCCCTCGCACGATCCCTCTCGGTCGCACTCGCCACGCTCCTGGCCGGTGCGCTGGTCGGCTGTGGCGCGATGCCGGCGCCGACGACGGCTCCCACGCCCCCACCCCGACCGAAGCCGACCTTCTGGGTCACCTCGCCGACCGAGTCGAGCCGGTCGCTGCAGGTCGAGGCCACCGCCGCTGCGGCCGCTCCCGGCGGCACCGCCGACGTACGCGTCGACCCGACGCAGGTCCACCAGGTCTGGTGGGGGACCGGCGCGGCGATGACCGACTCGTCCGTGGAGCTCCTCGAGGACCGTCCGGGCCTGCTGAAGGCGCTCTACGACCCGGCCGCGGCGAAGGGCGCCCACCTCAACATGCTCCGGCTCCCGCTGTCCGCGACCGACTTCTCCCGGACCCCGTGGACCTGGTCCTGGGACAGCGTGTCCGCCACGCCGACTCCCGAGGCCCGCCGGGCGATCGCGCTCGTGAAGTCCGGCGTGCTCCCGCTCCGGCCGTCGCTCCGGGTCGTCGGAGCCGCGTGGTCCGCGCCGGCGTCGTTGAAGTCCGGCAGCTCGGTCCGGGGCGGGGCGCTCGTCCCCGGCGACGAGACGTCGTACGCCGACCTGCTCGTCGCGCAGGCGCGCTGGCTCTCGAGGCACGGGCTGCCCCTCTGGGCGACCTCGCTCGGCAACGAGCCCGGCCACAGCTCCGACTACCCGTCGATGACGATGACCGACGCGCAGATGTCGGCGCTCGGGACGGCCGTCGGCCCGCGCCTCGACGCCCTCGGCACGCGGCTGTGGGCCGTCGACCACAACTGGTACGACCGCGACCGCGTGGACGCCGTGCTCGCCGGGTCGGCCGGCTTCGACGGGGCAGCGTTTCACTGCTACGCCGGCCAGCCCGGGCAGATGGCCGGCCTCGGCGTACCCCGCATGGTCACGGAGTGCACCGGCACGACCGACGGGGCCGTCGGCACGTTCGGCTGGGACGCGAAGAACCTGGTGGCCGACTCGATCAACGCCGGCTCGTCCGGGCTGATGATGTGGAACCTCGCGCTGGACCCGTCGCACGGCCCGGTCGACCCCGCGACCCGGGGTGGCTGCGGGCAGTGTCGCGGCGTGCTGACCGTGACCCCGACCGGTGCGATCCGCGAGCCGGAGTTCTACACCCTCGCCCACCTGTCCCGCGCCGCGTCGCCGGGCGCGCACGTCGTCTCCGTCACCGGCCCGCCGTGGCTGAGCGTCGCGGCCTTCCGCAACCCCGACGGCACGTTCGGGGTCTTCGGCCAGAGCCGGTCGTCGGTGACGCAGACGGTGCGTCTTGCCGTGGGGTCTCGGGCCGGGCGGACGTACGAGGTGCGGCCGGGGGAGATGTTCAGCTATCGGGCGCCGCTGCCGACCGGCGGTGCGTGATCCACCTTTCGTGGGGCTCGGAAAGGTGGATAGGTCACCGCTGGCCGGTGGTGGCGCTGACGCGGTCGGCGATCCGGGTGAGCCAGCCTCGGTAGCCACCGTCCTCCGCTGGCGGAAGGTACTCGCCGCCTTGCTCGTCAACGTAGTCGGCGAGCTCCTGCTCGGATGAGAAGTGCTCCAGCACCCATTCGATCTCATTCACCAACGCGGCACGCTCGCTGGGCGCGTCGGCCAGGAATGCGTCGACGGACGCATCCTCGGTGCCGTAGTCCTCGGGCCAGTCCTGGTTGAAGTAGATGCCGACGAAGCTCCACAGGGTGGGGGTCTTGTTCATGAACACCTCCGTCATGGCTGAGGAAACGCGGTCTTGATCCAATAACCATCTGGCATCCCAGAGTCTCTGACAAGGATGACGCGCAACCCATGGACGTGTGCGACCTCTCCTGTTCGGCTCACTGAGATCCCGGTGACCTCGTCGAGGACGTCGTCGATTCGCAGTTGGGAGGTGCGGTCCCGCAACCAGGCGTTGATCTCAGATGCGTTCCTCTGGATTGTGTTGTCGACCAGACGCCCCGCCTCTGACCGCGTTGTGAACGACGACGCGTGCTGCGCAGTCCGGTGACGTGCTGCTCGAGCTCTCAGGTAGTCGATCGACTTCTCGGCGTGCCGTTCGAGCGTGTGTCCGCGCCCTGATCCCTCACTTGCAGCGAGCCTCGAGATTGCTCGGCCAGACCCGCTCGCCGCACCCTCGCCCTCCATCAACATCACCCGCGCGCCGTTGACCCGCTGAGCACGCAACCCGATCTCGGTCGCGGAGACGGTGATCGGCCGCATCTCGAGGGCAGTGGCACCCGTGGCGAGCCGGAGCGCATCGACGATGCCCTTCAGCTCGCGAGCGGCGGCCGCGAGGCGGGCGCTGCCGGCGGCACCGGCGGCGGGACCGGCGAGGCCGGCGGAGAGGAAGGAGAGGCCGATGCCGAGGGCGGCGCCGGCGCCGAACTCGACGGCGAGGTCGCGGAGCAGGCCGAGCATGTCGTCGCGCTTGGCGTCGACCTGGTCGGCGTAGGTCTCGCAGGCGACGGCCAGCGCCACGAGCTGGTCGGCGAGGTCGTCGACGCGGGAGCTCAGGTCTTGCGCGACGGCGATGGCGAGCGGGATCTCGGGGGAGACCTCGGTGTCGAGGGCGGCGACGGCGGTGGTGCAGTGGGCGGTGACGAGCTGCACGGAGGTCGCGGCCGTGCGCCAGGTCGTGGCGGCGACCCGGACCCGGTCGGTGTCGGCGTTCGGCCACACGATGTCGGCGAGGTGGTCGAGCATCCAGCCTGCGGCGCCGGGCGGTCCGGGCGAGGCGGCGCCGAGCGACGACGGCGGAGACGTCAGGGCCAGGCCGACGCAGTGGTCGGCGCGGGTGGGTGGTCCGGAGACGGAGTAGCCGCCCGAGCGGGCGTCGGCGGTCCGGTGGTTGGCCAGCGACGCCTGGGTCAGGTGCGCCAGCGCGCCGAGCGCACCGACCAGGTCGGCCACTGCGCCGACGCAGGAGGCCGCCGCTTCGTCGTACGACGCCGCGAACTCGGTCGCCGTCGAGTCGTCGCCCGCCATGCCGGCGTATGAGGCCAACGAGCCACGGAGCCGTTCACCGGCGCGAGCGACGAGGAGGTTGGCACCCACGAAGGCGTCGACGGCGCCGGCGTAGCCCTGCTCGTCGACCAGGACCCTCATCGGACCTGCTCCCACATCCGCACGTTGGTCGCGGCTGCCGCCGAGTAGTTGCCGTGGGCGGTGTCGGCCGCGGCCCGCATCGCGGCCAGCGCCGCGCGCATCTCGCGGAAGCCCGTCTCCCACTCGGCCTGGGCAGCCGCCTGGGCGGACGACGCGGCCCCGGACCAGGTGTCGTGGAGCACGGCGACCCGGGCGGTGATCTCGGCGAGCAGCGCGTCGAGGTCGCCGCCGCATCGGGCCATCTCGTCGATCGAGCGCGCGAGGTCGTCGAGATCGACCGCGAACATCAGCCCAACCTCGCGGACAACCGGCCGATCGAGCTGCCCGAGGACGAGTCGGACTCCGAGAGCCGCTCGTGGGCGGCGTCGAGGAGCTCGCCCATCGTGGCGAGCCCGTGGAGGACGGTGTCGGCGGCGGCCTTCCAGTCCGCCCAGCCCTCGGCGTACGCCGAGGCGGCGGGCCCGGTCCAGCTGCCGTCGAGGAGGGCGTCGACCTCCCGGGCGACCCGGGTGCGATCAGCCCACAGCTGGTCGGCGGCCCGGCGTACGTCCGCGACGGCAACGCAGAAGGCGGTGTGGTCGAGGGTGATCATGTCGGGAGGATTCCCGGCGATCGCCTCCGCCCACACCGCCTGTCTGCGGTCTGTGGATAACCCGGTTACGGCAGCGGGTCGACCTCGTCGTAGCCACCGATGCCCGCGGCCAGCAGCCCGAGGTGGTGGTTGCCGTCGCCGAAGAGGTGGTCGAGCGCGGTCAGCCGGCTGGTGTAGGCGCCGATGCTGTACTCCGCGGTCATGCCGATGCCGCCGTGCAGCTGGATCGCCTCCTGGCCGATGTGACGACCGGCCCGGCTCACGCCGAAGGAGGCCCGCGAGGCGGCGTCAGCGGCCTCCTCGCCGGAGCCGTCGGCGAGGACCATCGTCGCCCACACCGCGAGGCTGCGGGCCAGCTCGAGCGACACGTACATGTCGGCCGAGCGGAAGGTCAGCGCCTGGAAGGTGTTGAGCGTGACGCCGAACTGCTTGCGGCTCTTGAGGTAGGCCGAGGTGTTCTCCAGCGCCACCTCCATCAGCCCGATCGCCTCGTTGGCGGCGGTGATCCGGGCGATGTCGAGGACCCGGGCGATGATGCCCGCGCGGTCCTCTGGCCCAGAATCGGCAGAGCCGAGCGGCACGGCCGGGGTGTCGGAGAAGGCGACCTTCGCAGCGCGCCCGCCGTCGTGCGTGGCGTAGCCGTCGCGCGTCAGACCGGACGCGTCAGCGGCGACCACGAAGAGGCCGGTGCCGCCGTCGGGCAGCGCCGCACTGACGATGAGCACGTCGGCGCGCGCGCCGTTCGGGACGGGCTCCTTGACGCCGCTCAGCGTCCACTCGTCGCCTGATCCGGTCGCCGAGACGGCCGACGCGGTCGGCTGCCAGCGCGAGCCCGGCTCGGCGTGCGCGAAGGCGAGGACGCTCTCGCCGCCGGAGAGGGCGCCGAGCAGCTCGGTCTTCTGCTCCTCGGAGCCGGCTGCGGCGACCAGGCCACCGGCCAGCACCACCGATGTCAGGAACGGCTCGGGAGCGACCACCCGGCCGAGCTCCTGCGCGACGATGCCGACCTCGATCGCGCCGGCACCCATCCCGCCGTACTCCTCGGCGAACGGCAGCCCGAGGATGCCCATCTCGGCGAGCTGGGTCCAGACCTTCTCGCTGAAGCCGGGGTCCTCGGCCACCGTGCGGCGGCGGTTCTCGTAGTCGGAGTAGGCCTTGCCCACCAGGCCACGGACGGCCTCGCGCAGCGCCTGCTGCTCCTCGTCGTAGGTGAAGTCCATGTCAGCTCCTCAGAGTCCCAGGATCGTGCGGGCGATGATCTGGCGCTGCACCTCGTTGGAGCCGCCGTAGATCGAGGCCTTGCGGAAGTTCAGGTAGAGCGGCACGGAGTGCGTCGCCCAGTAGGGCAGGTCGGTCCCGAGGGCGCCGCTCGCGGCCGAGGCCGGACCGGCGATGTCGACGACCAGCTCGGTCACCGCCTGCTGCAGCTCGGTGCCCTTGAGCTTGAGCACCGACGACGCCGGATGCGGCTTTCCGTCGGCGGAGTTGGCGACCACGCGCAGCGCGGTGAGCTCGAGCGCGAGCAGCTCGTTCTCGAGCTCCGCGATCCGGGTCGAGACCAGCGGGTCGTCGAGCAGGGTGCCGTCGCCGACCGAGATCGAGCCGGCGAACTGCTTGGCCTGCGCCAGCGAGCGCTTGGTCGCGCCGACCGGAGCGACGCCGACCCGCTCGTTGCCGAGCAGGAACTTGGCGTAGTCCCACGCGCGGTTCTCCTCGCCGACCAGGTTGGCGACCGGGACGCGCACGTTGTCGAACCAGACCTCGTTGACCTCGTGGCCGCCGTCGATCAGCTCGATGGGGCGTACGTCGACGCCCTCGCTGGTCATGTCGATCAGCAGCATCGAGATGCCGGCCTGCTTCTTCACCTCGGTGTTGGTGCGCACGAGGGTGAAGATCCAGTCGCCGTACTGACCCAGGGTGGTCCAGGTCTTCTGGCCGTTGACGACGTACTCGTCGCCGTCGCGCACCGCGGTGGTCCGCAGCGAGGCGAGGTCGGAGCCGGCGTCGGGCTCGGAGAAGCCCTGCGACCACCAGATGTCGAGGTTGGCGGTCTTCGGGAGGAACTTCTCCTTCATCTCCTGGGTCGCGAACTGCGCGATGACCGGTCCGATCATCGAGGCGTTGAACGCCAGGGGCGTCGGGACGCACGCGCTCTGCATCTCCTCGTGCCAGATGTGGCGGCGCAGCGGGGTCCAGTCCTGGCCGCCCCACTCGACCGGCCAGTTCGGCACGGCGAGCCCGGCAGCGTTGAGGATCTGCTGACTCTGGACGATCTGGTCCTTGGTGAGCTCGCGGTGATCGCGGACTGCGTCGCGGATCTCCTGGGGGACCTTCGTGGTGAAGAACTCCCGCATCTCGTCGCGGAACTCGGCGTCCTCTGCCGACAGCGCCAGCTGCATGTGTACCTCCTGATGGGCCGGACCTCATCATGACGCTACCGGCTGGTAGGGAGGAACCGGGGGCACCCCTCGCGGAGCGGACGTATCGTGGGGGAGTGCGTCGGGTCGCAGGGGCTCTCGTCGCCGCTGCTCTCGCCGCGGTGCTCCCACTGGCGCCCGCACTCGCCGACAGCACCGTGGTCGTGCCGGGGCTCGTCTTTCCGAGCGGCCGGGCCGCCCAGCTCTCCTTCGTCGGCTGTGACAACCCCTACCTGCGCACCGCCGAGGTCCCGCAGCCCGCGATCGGGCTCGGCCCCGACCAGGCGCCGGCCGGTGAGCGCTCGGTCGGCTTCGACCTCGAGGGTGGCGACGCGGTCGGGTCGCTGCACTACGTCGACTCGATGGCGACGACCACGGTCGCCGGCATGTCCGTCGAGGCTCCGGACGGCGCCTCCGGCGTGGCGTACGCCGGTTACCAGGAGCCGGCCGACAGCGGCACCGGGCTCGTGTGGTTCGGCCGGGCCGTCCTGTCCGCACCGGCCGGTGGCTGGCACGCGGTCGACGTCGCCGGGCTGCGGTTCACCTGGACCAAGTTCGACATGATCGGCCAGCAGCAGGTCGGCTCGTCGGTCGGCGCGGCGAGGATCCCCGCGTTCGTGGCGCTGCACGGCGGCGACGGACCGGGCTTCTTCACGATCGGCTTCGGCTGCGACGGTCGCGCGTTCCACACCGACGCCTGGCGGATCGGCAGCCCCGGCGACGTCACGACGTACGACCTCGAGGGCCTGACCACGGCCACCTCGGTCAGCGGGCCGACGGACCCGGTCGACGCCGGCACCGCCGTCACGCTCCACGGCTCGGTCGTCGACGGCTCCGGCGCACCGCTCACCGACTCCCGGCTGGTGCTCGAGTCGCAGGGGGCGGGTGGTGGCTGGACGATCGTCGGCGGCGCCGAGGGACCGGACGCCGAGCTGACCGTGACGCCCGAGGAGACGACCACCTACCGCTGGCGGTTCGTCGACCGGCCGCTCGCCGCCGGGAGCGAGTCCGCGCCCTTCACAGTTGAGGTGCTGGGACAGACTGACGGACATGCCCGCACCCAGGCTGATCGACGCCCAGACACCCGCCACGCCGCAGGGGCTGGTGATCGTGCTGCACGGCGGGGCCACCAGGCCGGGTCGTCCGGCCGTGAGTCCCACCCAGCTGTCCGTGCTGCGGATGGTGCCGATCGCCCGGCGCATCGCGCGCGCTGACGCCGGCCTCGCCGTCGTCCGGCTGCTCAACACCCACCGCGGCTGGGACACCACCCACACCCCGCTCGACGACGTCGACTGGGCGCTGACCGAGCTCCGCGGACGGTACGGCGAGCTGCCGACCGCCCTCGTCGGTCACTCGCTCGGTGGTCGGGCCGCGCTGCTCGCAGGTGGCCAGGACGGCGTACGCAGCGTGGTGGCGCTCAACCCGTGGGTCTACCCGGACGACGTCGCCGACCTGTCCGGGCGGCGGGTGCTGATCGTGCACGGCACCGACGACCGGATCGCGTCGCCCGAGCGGGCCCGGGCCGTGGCGCGGAATCTTGCGCGCCGCGCGGAGGTTGAGTTCCGCGAGGTCCCCGGTGGCAAGCACGCGATGCTGCGCCACGGCCGCGCGTTCGAGAAGGCGGCGTCGGGGTTCGTCGTCGAAACGCTACTGAGAGGCACGACCACCCCGTGAGCCAGCTCTTCACCCCGATCACCCTCCGCGACGTCACGGTGCGCAACCGGGTGTGGGTGGCGCCGATGTGCCAGTACTCCGCCGTGGACGGCGTCCCGAACGACTGGCACCTCGTGCACCTCGGCTCCTTCGCCCGAGGTGGCGCGGGCCTGGTCATCAGCGAGGCGACCGCGGTCGTGCCCGAGGGCCGGATCAGCCCCGAGGACACCGGGATCTGGAACGACGAGCAGCGGGCCGCGTGGGCGCGGATCGTGGACTTCGTGCACGACCAGGGCGCCACGGCAGGCATCCAGCTCGCGCACGCGGGCCGCAAGGCCTCGACGTACTCCGGCTTCACCGAGCAGAAGAGTGGCGTGGCCGACGCCGACGGCGGCTGGATGCCGGTGGGGCCGAGCGCCACGCCGTACCCGGGCCTGCGCGACCCCGCGCCGCTCGACGCCGCCGGCATCGCCCGCGTGGTCACGGCCTTCGGTGACGCGGCCGAGCGCGCGGTCGCCGCCGGCTTCGACGTGATCGAGGTGCACGCGGCCCACGGCTACCTGCTCCACGAGTTCCTCTCCCCGCTGTCCAACCAGCGCGAGGACGAGTACGGCGGCTCCTTCGACAACCGCGTGCGTCTGGTGCTCGACGTCGTGCGCGAGGTGCGCTCGCGCGTCGCCGCCGGCATGCCCGTCCTGGTCCGGATCTCCGCGACCGACTGGGTCGACGGCGGATGGTCGGTCGAGGAGTCGGTGCGGCTCGCCCTGCTGCTCAAGGACGAGGGCGTCGACCTCGTCGACACCTCCAGCGGTGGCAACGCCCCCGTCCGGATCGAGGTCGGCCCCGGCTACCAGGTGCCGTTCGCGCGACAGGTCCGCGCCGAGGCCGCGATCCCCACGGGAGCTGTCGGCATGATCACCGAGCCCAAGCAGGCGGAGGAGATCCTCGCCGAGGGCTCGGCCGACGTCGTGCTGCTGGCGCGCGAGCTGCTGCGTGACCCGCACTGGCCGCTGCGCGCGGCGTACGAGCTCGGCGACGAGGTCGACTGGCCGGCGCAGTACCGCCGGGCGGCACGCTAACGTGACGGGATGCCAACGCCACTGGTGGTCATGGGTGTCTCGGGCTCGGGCAAGTCGACCGTGGGTGCCGCGCTGGCACAACGGCTGAGGGTCCCGTTCGAGGACGCCGACGACCTGCACCCGTCCGCCAACATCGCCAAGATGAGCCGGGGCGAGCCGCTCAACGACGAGGACCGCTTCCCGTGGCTCGCGATCGTGGGTGAGTGGCTCGCGGTCCACGAGGACGGTGGCGTGATGAGCTGCTCGGCGCTGAAGCGGAAGTACCGCGACCAGATCCGCCACCACGCTGCGCACGTGCGGTTCCTGTTCCTCGAGGGCAGCCGCGACGTGATCGCCGCGCGCCAGGCGGCGCGGCCCGGCCACTTCATGCCGCCGTCGCTCATGACGTCGCAGTTCGCGACGCTCGAGCCGCTCGAGCCCGACGAGGACGGCGTCGTCATCGAGGTCGACCAGAGTGTCGACCAGATCGTCCAGGGGTACGTGGACCTCATGCACCGCGAATTCGAGGAGAGCTGATGCACGCCGTCCTGCCCATGGACACCTCTGACCTGGTCGAGCCGGTCGCCGGCGGTGGCCAGCTCATCGCGGCAGCGCTGATCGGCATCGCGCTGATCGTCGTGCTGATCACGGTGCTCAAGCTGCACCCGTTCCTCGCCCTGATCCTCGGCGGCCTGACGGTCGGCATCGTCGCCGGCGAGAACGTCAACGACGTGCTGACCTCCTTCACCACCGGGTTCGGCACGACGGCCGCCGGCGTCGGCTCGTTGATCGCGCTCGGCGCGATGTTCGCCAAGCTGCTCGCCGACTCGGGCGGTGCCGACCAGATCGTCGACACCATCGTCGGCAAGGCGTCCGGCCGGATGCTGCCGTGGGCGATGGCGCTCGTCGGCGCGATCATCGGCCTGCCGATGTTCTTCGAGATCGGCCTGGTGCTGCTGATGCCGGTCATCTACCTGGTCTCGAAGCGCGCCCAGGTCTCGCTCATCACGGTCGGCATCCCCGCACTCGCGGGCCTGTCGGCGATGCACGGCTTCGTGCCCCCGCACCCGGGCCCGGTCACCGCGATCGGCTACCTGGGCGCCAACCTGGGCGTCACGCTGGCCCTCGGCCTGGTCGTGGCGATCCCGACGATCATCGTGGCCGGCCCGCTCTTCGGGAGCATCGCCGGCAGGTGGGTCGTCCTCGACCCGCCCGACACCTGGGAGGCCGAGGAGCGCGACGTCTCGACGCGTCCGTCCTTCGCCGTCACCCTCGCGACCGTGCTGCTCCCGGTGGTGCTGATGCTCAGCAAGGCCGTCGCCGACATCGTCGTCGACGACCCGGAGCGCACCGTCCAGCAGGTGTTCGACGTGATCGGCAACCCGTTCGTCGCGCTGCTGGTCTCGGTGCTGGTCGCCATGGTCACCTTCGGCCGCGGCTCCGGGATGGGTCTGCAGGCGATCTCCGACACCGTCACCGCCGCTCTCCCGCCGATCGCGGGCATCCTGGTCATCGTCTCGGCCGGTGGCGGCTTCAAGCAGGTGCTCGTCGACACGGGCATCGGCACCCGGCTCGCCGAGTGGGCGCAGGACGCCAACATCTCGGTGCTGCTGCTCGCCTGGGTGCTCGCCGTGCTCATCCGTCTCGCCACCGGCTCGGCCACGATCGCCACCATCACCGCCAGCTCGCTGATGGTCTCGCTCGTCGCGGACCTCTCCCAGGGCGAGGTGTCGCTGGTCGTGCTCGCGGTGGGCGCCGGCTCGCTCTTCTTCTCCCACGTCAACGACGCCGGCTTCTGGCTGGTGAAGGAGTACTTCGGGATGAGCGTCGGACAGACCATCAAGACCTGGTCGCTGATGGAGACCGTCCTCTCGGTCACCGGTCTGGTCGTCGTGCTCGTCCTGGGCATCTTCATATAGCTCCCACTACGTTGCTGTCGTGAGCACCCCGGACCAGCGGGCCCGCGACAAGGACCGGGACGCCGCGATCGAGGTGGTCGAGGCGGCCTGGGCCGACGGTCAGATCGTCGAGGCGGACCGCGACAAGCGCGTCGAGGAGCTGCTGCGCGCGCAGACCCTGGGTGAGATCACCATGCTCACCCACGACCTGCAGGCCGATTCCGCACCAGCGGCTCCGGCTCCGCCCGCTCCGCCGTACTCGGCTCCGTCCGCGATGCCGGACGTGCCCGTCGCGGCCGCTCGGACGGGCAAGCCGTCCCGCGCCATGCTCGTGGTCCCGTTGGTCGTCGTCGCGCTGACCATCGCCGGCATCGGTGCCGGGATCGCCGTGGTCGTCAGCGCGGTCGGCGACAGCGTCGACGTGGGCGGCGGACCGTCCGGGCAGACCTACGCTCCCGGCGTCGAGCCGGAGGGCGACGACGTCAACGTGCTGAGCGAGCAGGGGTACGCCGACCTGGTCGCCGCGATCGAGAGCGCGAACGGCAGCGACCAGGCGTTCTCGGCCGTGCTCTACCCGACGTACGCCGTGCTCGACCTGCCCGTCGACGCCACCAGCCACCGGGAGTCGTCGTGGTACTGGAACGGCGACCTGGAGGAGGAGGACGGGATGACGGGCACGTCGTCCGACGAGCGCTTCGCGCTGCGCTCGGTCGACCCGGCCGTCGTCGTCCGGCTGGTGAAGCAGGTGCGCGGCGAGGTCGAGGACCCGACGACCTGGTACGCCGTGGTGGGCGCGCCGCGCGAGGACCGGTCGATGATCTGGGCGTACGCCTCCAACGACTACGACGAGACCGTCTACCTCGGCGCGCGGCGCAACGGGACGATCACCTACGACTCGACGGAACACTGACCGCTCCGCGGCGGTTGGCACCCGTATGAGCGACAAGCCTGTCCTGGTGCCGGACGCGGGGCACCCGATCACGATCACGCCGACCGAGGGTCGGGTCGTGGTCCAGCTCGACGGCCGGGTCGTGGCCGACACGACCGCGGCGCTGACCCTGCAGGAAGCGAGCTATCCGGCGGTGCAGTACGTCCCGCTCGCCGACGTCGACCCGGCGCTGCTCGAGCCGACCGACCACGCGACGTACTGCCCCTACAAGGGCGACGCGAGCTACTACAGCCTGGTGGTCGACGGGCGCAGCCACGACAACGCGGTGTGGAGCTACGTGGCGCCGTACGACGCGGTCGGTCAGATCGCCGGCCACGTCGCGTTCTACCCGAACGTCGTCGACGTGCAGGTCTACAGCGCGTAGAGGTAGCGGCTGCTCGGGACGAGGTCGAGGTCGCGGTCGGCGCCGAAGCGGGCGACGCTCGTCATCAGCTCGGTGAGCCGTCGGTTGAGCTCGGCGTCGTCACCGCGGCTGCCGTAGAACGCGTGCATGTCGGTGATGCCCGCGCTCGGGAAGAGCTCCTCGACGAGCGCGTCGACGTCGGGGGCGCCGTCGGTCGCCTTCCCGATGACGATGTTCTGCACGTAGCCGAAGGTCGCCTGGGTGCGGACCGCGATCGGCGTGTGGTCGACCTGCCAGATCCGCAGCCACTCCTCACGGGGCAGCTCCGCCGGTCGCCGGAGCACGGCGATGTTGGCCAGCGCGTCCGCGCGGCTGCCGTCCCACGCCTCCGGCGGGTCGAGCCGGCGACGTTCCTCGATGTCGTAGCCGTGGACGGTGTCCGCCACGGTCCCGAGCACCTCGGCGACCTGCGCCGCGTCGGCGTCCCAGGTGCTCACGATCGCGCCGATCGGCCGGTCGAAGTGCGGGATCCGCATCGCCCCCGCCACCGGTTCGTCGTCGACATTGACCTGGAGGCGTCGTACGCCGGCCGTTGCGAGCGCGTCCAGGAGGCTCTGCTCGTGGAGCTGGGTGGCCAGGTCGTCGCCCCACAACAGGAACATGTTCTTGTTCACGCGGTGACGGTAGCGGGAATCAGAGCACCGCGCGGTAGACCTCGACAGTCCGCTCGGCGATCGCGTCCCACGAGAACGACTCGATCGCCCGCGCTCGCCCGGCCCGACCCATCTCGGCCGCCCGAGAAGGATCGGTCACCACCGACGTCAGCGCAGCGGCGAAGTCGGCGACGTACTGATCGGGATCCAGGGGGGTGCCCGTGCCGTCCGTGGCCTGCGCGATCGGGACCAGCAGACCCGTCGAGCCGGGTACGACGACCTCGGGGATGCCACCGGTGGCGGTGGCGACGACCGCGGTCTCGCACGCCATCGCCTCCAGGTTGACGATGCCGAGCGGCTCGTAGATCGACGGGCAGGCGAAGACGGTCGCGGCGGTGAGCAGCGCGACGACGTCGGGCCGGGGGAGCATCTCGGCGATCCACACCACGCCGGACCGCGTGGCCGACAGCGACGCGACCAGCCCCTCGACCTCGGCCATGATCTCCGGCGTGTCCGGCGCGCCCGCGCACAGCACGATCTGCACCTCCGGCGGCAGCTCGGCGCACGCGCGCAGGAAGAGCGGAAGCCCCTTCTGCCGGGTGATCCGACCGACGAAGATCACCGACGGCCGGTCCGGGTCCACGCCCAGCTCACGCACCCGCGCCGGATCGACACGGGGCGCCCAGTCGGCGGTGTCGATGCCGTTGTGGACGACGTGCACGTTCGCCGGGTCGATCGAGGGGTACGACGCGAGCACGTCGTCGCGCATCGCGGCCGACACCGCGATCACGGCGGCCGCGGCCTCGTACGACGTCTTCTCGACGTACGACGAGATGGCGTAGCCGCCGCCGAGCTGCTCGGCCTTCCACGGCCGCAGCGGCTCGAGCGAGTGGGCGCTGACGACGTGCGGGACGCCGTACAGCAGCGAGGCGAGGTGGCCCGCGAAGTTGGCGTACCAGGTATGCGAGTGGACCAGGTCGGTCCCGGCGCAGCCGTCCGCGATCGCCAGGTCCACACCGAGCGTGCGCAGCGCGGCGTTGGCGCCGGAGAGCTCCGCGAGATCGGCGTACGACGACGTCAGGGCCTCGTCGCGCAGCGCGCCGAACGCGTGCACGTGGGCGTCGACGTCGGACCGCGCGCGGAGTGCGCGCACCAGCTCGGCGACGTGCACCCCCGCGCCGCCGTAGACCTCGGGCGGATATTCACGGGACAGCACGTCGACTCGCACGATGCCGAACCTATCCCTCGCCTACTAGGTTGAACACATGGCTATCGGCTCCCGCAAGAAGGTCCTGGCGATCGTGCTCGCTGGAGGTGAGGGGAAGCGGCTGATGCCGCTGACGGCCGACCGGGCCAAGCCGGCCGTGCCGTTCGCCGGGATCTACCGCCTGATCGACTTCGCGCTCTCCAACGTCGTCAACAGCGGCTACCTCCAGGTCGTCGTGCTGACGCAGTACAAGTCGCACAGCCTCGACCGCCACGTCACCCAGACCTGGCGGATGTCGACGATGCTCGGCAACTACGTCACCCCGGTGCCGGCGCAGCAGCGGGTCGGCAAGAACTGGTACCTCGGCAGCGCCGACGCCATCTACCAGTCCCTCAACCTGATCAAGGACGAGAAGCCCGACATCGTCATCGTCGTCGGCGCCGACCACGTCTACCGGATGGACTTCCACCAGATGGTGAAGGCCCACGTCGCCAGCGGCGCGGCGTGCACCGTGGCCGCGATCCGGCAGCCGATCGAGCTGGCCGACCAGTTCGGCGTGATCGACGTGCACCCCGACGAGCCCTCCAAGATCCGCGACTTCCTCGAGAAGCCGACCGACCCGGTGGGCCTGCCCGACAGCCCCGGCGAGGTCCTCGCCTCGATGGGCAACTACGTCTTCGACGCCGACGCCCTCGTCGAGGCGGTCAGCCGCGACGCCACCGAGATCGGCTCCAAGCACGACATGGGCGGCGACATCGTCCCGTCGTTCGTACGCCGCCAGCAGGCCGGCGTCTACGACTACAAGGACAACGACGTCGCCGGCTCGACCGACCGCGACCGCGGCTACTGGCGCGACGTCGGGACCATGGCGTCCTACTACGCCGCCCACATGGACGTCGTCTCGCCGCTCCCGGTCTTCAACCTCTACAACTTCGACTGGCCGATCTACACCTCCTACGGTCCGCAGCCGCCGGCCAAGCTCGTGAAGGGCGCGGCCGGCCAGAAGCCGTTCGTCGACGAGGCCGTGCTCTCGCCGGGGGTCGTCGTCACCGGCGGCCGGGTGCAGAGCTCCGTGCTGTCACCGGCGGTCCGCGTCGGTGCCGGCGCCGAGGTCGTCGGGTCCGTGCTGATGAACGGCGTCCGCATCGGCGACGGTGCGGTCGTGCACAACGCGATCCTGGACAAGAACGTCGTGATCCCGCCCGGCGCACAGGTCGGCGTCGATCTCGACGCCGACCGCGCGCGGGGGTTCCTCGTCGAGGACGGCCTCACGGTCCTCGGCAAGGACCAGATCTTCTAGATCACACCGGCCGCGCGGGCGGCGTCGGCGTACGCCACGGCCAGCGTCGCCACGGTGTCGTGCGCGTTGAGCCCGCTGGGGTTGGGGGCGACCCAGAGCTCGGCCCCGGCCATCGGCTCGGGCTGGCGCCCGACCGTGGCCTTCGGGTCGCGGAAGGCCACGCGGTACGCCGAGATGCCGACGACCGCGACGACCCGCGGCTGCGTCCGCTCGACGAGTGCGACGAGGTCCGCCCCACCGGCCCGGAGCTCGTCGGGCGTCAGCTCGTCGGCGCGCGCGGACGCGCGCCGCACCAGGTTGGTGATGCCGATGCCGCGCTCGCGGAAGTAGTCGCGATCGGCGTCGGTCATCCCCGCCGCGGGATCGATCGGCCGGTCGATGACCCCACCTTCCAGCAGCGCCGGGTAGAACCGGTTGCCGGGGCGGGCGAAGTGGGTCTGGACGGCCGCCGTCCACAGGCCCGGGTTGATCCCGACGAAGAGCAGGCGCAGCCCCGACGCAGGGAGCAGGTCGGGCACCACCGCGTCGCGGTAGGCCTGCAGCTCGGCTTGGGTGAATCGAGGCACGCGCCAGAGCCTGCCACGCGTGGAACCGGAACGGCGCGGGTACCGTCCCACCCTCATGCGACGTCTACTCGGTACGACGCTGATCGGGCTCATCCTGCTCTCCGGCTGCGGTGAGGCCTCCGACACCGCCGCGTCACCGCCCGCCACGAAGCCCCAGCTCGTCTCGGGGACGGCAGCGGGCGGCACGGTCTCGACCACCCCGACCGTGCTCGAGGACGCCGCCGCCGTGCGCCAGTACGTCGCGCAGTTCCGCGGCTCGGCGTTCCGCAAGGAGCTGCAGCAGGCCGCGGCGGCTGCCGACGTACCTCCCGGCTGGGACCTCACCGCCACCGTGGTGTCCATCGGCTGCGACGTCCCGACGGGGGTCGACGTCGCTGCTCCGGGGAACGACCTGGTGATCCGGCCGCAGTACTCCGCCGCCGAGCGCAAGGAGTGCTTCGCGCCGGTCACGACCGTCGCGATCGCGGTGACCGACTAGGACTTCGGCTTGGTGTAGGTGACCTCGAGGGCGTTGGACACCCAGCGCTGGAAGCCGTCGGACGGGGTGTTGAGCACCTTCGTCCTGCCGCCACGGCCCTTGCCGACCATGGTCGACGAGCCGCCACCGTCGAGGTTGATCGCCTCGTCGGCCCCCAGGTCGATCATCAGGTTGGCGAGCTCGACCATCGTGTAGCCACGGCTCCTGCTCGACCGGCCGTCGATCACCAGGATCAGCACCTCGCCGGTGTCGTCGTCCACGCCGACGGCGGTGCGCGGGTGGAGCTCGCGGTCGTCGACGGCGCGGATGATGCCGTCGTTGACGAGGAAGTGGTTGCCGCTGATCGCCATCTGCGGGTCACCCTGGAGCGAGTAGGCGACCCGCAGCGGCTGACCCTTCTTGAACTTCTTCAGCTGGTCGGCGCCGGCCCCGCGACCGATGAGCAGCGTGCCGGGGATCGGCTTGTCCTCCCGGAGCTTGGTGCCCTTCTTGACCACGACCCCGTTGAGCAGCGAGAGGTAGCGGACGTGCTCGCGCTGGCCCTGCGTCACGCCGTACCCGGCCGTCCGGCCCCAGCCCTTGGTGTAGATGCCGATGCCGCCGGGGGCGACGAAGGGGGAGTTGAGGTTGGTGACGTCGATCGCGGGGTGGTGCCGGATCCGGGCGTGCATCGGCAGGTCGGTGATCCCTGGCCTGCCGTGCTTGTCGATGTAGAACGCGTTGTTCCAGCCGTCCTGGCGCGCGTGCAGCAGGCCGCGCTGGCGGTCCTTGCCGAGACCGAGCGGCGCCCCGGTGTGGCCGATGTCGTAGAAGTCGCCGTTGACGCCGGCGACCGCGTGGTCGGGGGAGATCAGGTCGATGACCGGGGCGACGCGGCGCACGGTGCCCCGGCTGGCGTAGTCGATCCGCACACCCGGGGTGCGGGTGTCCACCGTCAGGAGGTGGGCCTGGATCGGGCCGCGAGCATCGGTCTGGCTCCACCGGGTGTAGGTCACGCCGGGCGCGATCTGCCAGCTGACCCGACCCGAGTCGGTGGTCGCCGCGCGCTGGCGGGCCGTGATCGGTCCCGCGACGGTGCCGGGCTCGTTGCCCGAGGTGTGCTGGGGGTGCAGCACGCGCGGCTGGTGGTCGGTCGGCGCTGCCGACGGCTCGGTGGGGTCGCCAGCGAGGGCCGGCCCGGCGCCCGCGAGGGCGCACGCAGCCAACCCCGCGACAAACCAAGGACGCACCCGCACCTGGTCAACGGTAAGTCGGGACGGAGCCGTTCTGGGGACGCCTCCGTGCGTGTTCGTCAGTTGCAGGTGCCCCCGACACGCGCCAGCCCCGCCCGGTCGCCGGCGCCGAGCGTGGTGCGATCGGTCGTCTCGGCGTACATCAGCTGGGCGGGGTCGTCGACGTGCCCGAGCCCGAGCACGTGGACGAGCTCGTGCTCGACGATCGCGCCCCGGACGTCGGGCCCGGGCCGGTCGGCCATCGCGGCGAACGCGTCGCGGTCGAGGGCGACCATGCCGGTGACGTAGGCGAGGCGGTCCGGCCCGGCGCTGCGGGCCTCGCTGCCACCGACGCCGGCGACGTCGCCGGCCAGTGCGGGCACCTCGTCGGGCGTGGCCCAGCCGATCAGGACGGGCGGCTGGTCGCCGAAGGCTCGCGACCGGTGGGAGAACGTGCGGTCGTCGGTGGTGCCGTCGTACTCGAACCGCAGGCCGCTGGCCTCCGTGAGGTCGCGCACGGCGTGCGCGACGAGCTCCTGCTGGTCGGCCGGCCCACCGTCGGGGTTCACCACGTAGTGGATCTCGGGGCACGGGTCCCAGGTCACCGGCTCGTCGGACCCGGGCTGGGTGAGGGCGAACGCGTAGGCGCCCCGGGGGTAGGACGGTCCGGAGTCGGTGATCGTGAAGGTGACGTCCTGACCGATGCCGAGGAAGGCGCGCAGCCCCGCACCGCCGGCCATCGGGTTGAACACGACGACGACGCCGGTCAGCACGAGCGCGGCGGCCCACGATGCCCGGGTGCGGGCGCGCTCGGACGACACCCGTCGATTGTGCGGGCCACCAGCGCCCGGTGACCGCCGAACGGCCATTCCCGCAACTACCCTCAGGCCGTGGGTCAGCCGTGGAACACCTTCGTCGAGGGCGACAACCTCGACGTGCTGCCCACGCTGGCCGCTCGTCTGGGTGGCCCGGTCGACCTGGTCTACATCGACCCGCCGTACAACACCGGCAACGACTTCGCCTACCACGACGACTTCCGGGAGAATGGCGACCGACGGCTGCGGCACCAGGCGTGGACGGCGATGATGCGACCGCGTCTCGAGGCGGCCCGCGACCAGCTGGCCGACCACGGCGCGATCTTCGTGAGCATCGACGACAACGAGGTCGCCCACCTGCGACTGCTGATGGACGAGGTGTACGGCGAGGAGAACCTGCTCGCCCAGGTGGTGGTCAACCTCAACCCCAAGGGCCGGCAGCTCGGCAAGGGGTTCGCGACCAGCCACGAGTACCTCCTCGTCTACGCCAAGGACGCGCGCGAGTGCGTCCTCGACGCGAGCAGCAGCGAGTCGGTCGACGCGCGCGACTTCCCGCTGGTGGCCGACGACGGCCGTCACTTCCGGCACCTGCCGCTGCGCAACACCAACAAGAAGTTCAACCCGGTCACCGCCCGCACCCTGCACTTCACGGTGTGGGGCGACCCCGACACCGGCCGGGTCAGCACCAGCCCCTTCGACGGTGCGGTGGAGATCGGTCCGGTCTTCGGCGACGGGACGCCGGCCGTGTGGCGGTGGAGCAGGCCGCTGATCGACCAGCGCCCCGACGACCTGGTGTGCCGCGTGGTCAAGGGCCGCACGGGCGAGCGCGTCGACGTCTTCCAGCGCGACTGGCTGCACACCGACACCCCGGGTGGGCGGCGCAAGAAGCTGCGGACCATCTGGCTCTCGGAGGAGATCGGCTCGACCGACACCGCGGTCGCCGAGCTCAAGGACCTGGTCGGCCACGTCTTCGAGTCGCCCAAGCCGACCGGTCTCGTCCGCCGGATCCTCGGCACCATGCCCGACGACGCGCTGGTGCTCGACTTCTTCGCCGGCAGCGGGACCACCGGCCACGCGGTCGCCCTGCAGAACGTCGCCGACGGCGGCACCCGCCGCTGCGTGAGCGTCAACTCCGCCGAGCCGACGCGGGTCGGCTCCAACGCCCACAACGCCGGGCTGCTCACGGTCGCCGACATCACCCGGTCGCGGCTGCAGGCGGTCGCGGACACGGTGGGCGGCGGCTACGAGGAGCTCGTCGCCCCCTAGGTGCCGCTCCGCAGCCGGTCGAGCACGACCCGCAGCGGTGGCCAGCGGTCCCGGCCGCGCCGGGTGACGGCGTACGCCCGCATGGTGACCCGCGGGTCGGTCAGCGGCAGCACGCGGATGCCGCGCCGGGAGGCGCGGCCGCGGGGCAGGAGCGCGATCCCGTGACCGGAGACGATCAGGTCGTCGACCAGCTCGAGTGCGTCGATGCGGTGGACGATCCGCGGCGTGAAGCCCGCCATCGACGCCAGGGTGCGGAGCACCTCCTCGTCGGCGGTGTTGCGCGAGTTCACGATCCAGTCGCGGTCGGCGAAGGTCGCGAACGGCGCCTGCTTCTCGCGGGCCGGCACCCCGAGGCCCCAGTCGACCGACCAGAGCTCGACCGCCTCGAGGTCGTTGCGCAGCGCCGCCGGCGCGAGGTTGTAGTCGTAGGTGAGCGCGAGGTCGATGTCGTCGCGGGCGATCAGGTCGAAGGCCTCCCGGGGCTCGAACTCGTGGATCATCACCTCGACGGCGGGGTGGCTGGCCTCGAGGTCGGCGACGACCGGCAGCAGCGAACGCCGGATCGCGGTCGCGAAGCCGGCCACCCGGATCGTGCCCGCGGGCTCGGCGTGCGGGTCGAGGTCGAGCCGGGCCGCGTCGAGCGCGGCCAGGATCGCCACGGCGTGCTCGGCGAGCCGGTGCCCTGCCGGGGTGAGCCGGACCCGTCTGCCGTCGGGCTCGACCAGGGGAGTGCCGGCCTCCCGGGCCAGGGCGGCGATCTGCTGCGACACCGTCGAGGTCGTCAGTCCGAGCTCGTCGGCGACCTCGCGCATCGACCCGAGGCGCGAGAGCTCGAGGAGGAGGCGGAGGCGGCGGACGTCCATGGCTTGATCGTTCAGGATCAGTGAACGATATGTCCAGCAAAGTCACGTGGACGCGAACGATGTGCGGCGTCTTCACTGGCTCCCATGAGGAACGAGTCCCGTGTCGGCGCCGGTATGGCGGTCGCCTCGATGCTGTGCGTGCAGCTGGGCCTGGCGGTGTCCGTCGGGCTGATCGACCGGATCGGGGCCGAGGGCGCTGCCTGGTTGCGGCTCTTCTGGGCCGGGGTCCTGATGCTGGTGATCGTGCGGCCGCGCCGCTCGGACTTCTCCCGCACCGCCCTGACGTACGGCGCCACGCTCGGTGTGGTGACAGCCGGCCTCACGATGCTCTTCATGGCCGCGGTCGAGCGGCTGCCGCTCGGGACGGCGAGCGCGCTGGAGTTCCTGGGCCCGCTCGGCGTGGCCGCGCTGCGCGGCGAGGGCGGCCGCAAGGTCTGGCCGGCGCTCGCCGGGATCGGCGTCCTGCTGCTCACCCAGCCGTGGAGCGGCGGGGCCGATCCGGTCGGCGTGGCCTTCGCGCTGGCTGCGGCGTGCTGCTGGGCGGCGTACATCCTCCTCACCCAGCGGGTCGGCGACGAGGTCGCCGGCATCGGCGGGCTCGCCATCTCGATGCCGGTCGCGGCCCTGACGGCCACGGTGGTCGCCGGCCCGAGCGTCATCGGCCGGCTCACCCCGGAGCTGCTGGTCGCCGGGATCGGGCTCGCGATCCTGCTGCCGGTGGTGCCGTTCAGCCTCGAGCTGCTCGCGTTGCGACGGCTGACGACGGCGGCGTTCGGCACGCTGATGGCGCTGGAGCCGGCGTTCGCGATGGTGATCGGACTGGTCGCGCTCGGCCAGGTGCCTGACGTGCTCGCGGTCGCAGGCATCGGCTTCGTCGTCACCGCGGGCATCGGCGCCGAGCGGAGCGGCGCCCGTCAGGCGACCCCGGCCGCCTTCTCCATGGCGGAGACCTCGCTGTCGAGGTGACTCAGCAGGCGCTGCAGGTGGGGGACCGTCCGGCGGCAGCCGGTCAGCCCGAAGCCGAGGTTGCCGTCGTAGGAGATGCACGTGATGTTGAGCGCCATGCCGTTGATCGGGATCGACAGCGGGTAGTGGCCGACCATCTTGGCGCCGTTCCAGTACTGCGTCTCCCGCGGTCCGGGCACGTTGCTGATGATCAGGTTGTACGGCGGGCGCACGATGCCCTGCATGCGCAGGATCGGCGCGAGGATCGCGGGCGCCTGACCGATCGCGCTCATCGCCATGATCTGCGCCGGGGTCATCGACGCCAGCGCCTCCTTGCCGTCGGTCATCGCCGCCGAGATGCTCAGCAGCCGGTCGAGCGGGTCGTCGAGGTCCGTGCCGAGTCGGCACATCACGGCGCCGACGGCGTTGCCGCCCTCGGTCGAGGCGAGGTGCGACTCCTTGGCCTTGAGACCGACCGGGACCATCGCCACCAGGGGCGCGTCGGGGAGGGCGTCGAGCTCGAGGAGGTAGCGGCGTACGGCGCCGCCGCACATCGCGAGCACCACGTCGTTGATGGTCGTGTCGGTGGCCGTACCGATCGCGCGGAGCCGCTCGATCGGCCAGTCCTGAGCGGCGAATCGCCGTGAGCCGGTGATCGACTGGTTGAAGATCGTGCGCGGTGCGAAGAGCGACACCGAGGAGGTCTCGTTGCGCACGCTCTTGGTCAGGGTCTTGATCAGGGCGCCGGGCATGCCGGCCGCCTCGGCGGTGATCCCGAGCGCGGAGCGGTAGGCCTGGGCCGGGAGGTCGGCCAGGCTGCCGCCGCTGGAGGGCGCGCGTTCCGGCCGGTCCCGGCGGGTGCGGGCGTCCCACGGCGGCGGCATGTCGCGCAGGTCGGGGTCGGGGGTGAGGGTGCTCTGCACGAGCCGCATCGCGGAGATCCCGTCGACGAGCGAGTGGTGCACCTTCGTGTAGAGCGCGACGCGCCCGTCACGCAGGCCCTCGATGACGTGCGCCTCCCACAGCGGCCGCTCCCACGCGAGGCGCGTGCTGTGCAGGCGGCTGCTCAGGTCGAGCAGCTCGCGGATCCGGCCCGGCTTCGGCAGCGCGCTGTGCCGGATGTGGTGGTCGATGTCGAACTGCTCGTCCTCGACCCAGACGAGCTGTCCGGCCGTGCCCAGCGACCGGTGCGGCCGCTTCAGGAAGAGGGGTGCGATCTCGTCGACGTCGCGCATCGACTCGTACATCTCGCGGCCGTAGTTGCGGCCCGCGCCCTCGGGCTTCTCGAAGAGCTGCAGACCGCCGACGTGCATCGGCATGCTGCGGTTCTCGGCCAGCAGGAAGCCGGTGCCGGTCGGGTCGATCGGAGAAACCACGCTGCGCCCTTCGTCGGGTGACCGGCGTGCCCGCGAGTGACGGTCGCCACAGTGCAGGGTACGGGTCAGTGCTTCTTCTTGGGTCCCTTCGGGTGCCCGTGCTTCTTCGGCTTCGGGCCCTTCCCCGGATGGTGCTTGGGCGCCTTCGGTGGCTTCGGTGCGTGATGGGCGATCGGCGCCCGCGGGGCGATCGCGGTCGCGACGGTGAGCGTGACCGGCGAGCCGATGCGGATCCGGCCGCCCGGGTCGACCCACACGACCGTTCCGGCCGCGGCCGCCGACGGGCGCTCCGCGCGGGTCGCGGTCAGGCCCAGACCGCGCAGGACGCGTACGCCGGCGGCGTACGTCGTGCCGAGCAGGTCGGCGCTGTCGAGCTCGACGAACCCCGTGGCCACGTGGAGCACGACGGTGTCGCCGTCGTACGGCCCGGGCCCGGGCGACTGGCGCACGACGGTCCCGCGCGCGTCGGTGCCGTCGACCGGGCGGCGGGTGACGGCGTACCCCGCGGCCTTGAGCTCGCGCACCGCTTGGGCGACCGGTTCGCCGCGGACACCCGGCACGGCTTCGGAGGAGGCCCCGGCCGGGGGCGTGGTGTCGTCGCTCGGGAGCAGGATCACGCCGAGGCCGATGGCGAGCGCGAGGGCTGCGGCCGCCGCGACGATCACCAGGCGGCGACGGCTCCGCCCGCTCTGGTCGCCGGCCGGCTTCGCAGGCGTGGGAGGCATCGGGGGCAGCACCACCGTGGGCTGCTTGTCGAGCGCGGCGACGCGTCGGACGACCTCGGCCGCGGTCGGTCGCTCGTCGGGCTCGGACGACAGCATCGACGCGACGAGCGCACGCATCGGCGACGGCACGTCGGGCCCGAGGGTCGGCGGCTCGTCGTGCAGACGCGCGAGCAGGGTCGCTGCCTGCGTCTCGCGGCGGAAGGGCGACACCGCACTCAGGCACTGGTGCGCGACGACCCCGAGGGCGTAGACGTCGGAGGCCGGCATGGCCCGCTGGCCGCGCACCTGCTCGGGGCTCAGGTAGTCGACCGACCCGATGATCTGACCGGTCTCGGTGAGGGGCTCGGCGGTGTCCGAGCGCGCCACCCCGAAGTCGACGAGCACGGCGCGCCCGGCGCCGGTCACGATGATGTTGGACGGCTTGAGGTCGCGGTGGACGATGCCGCCGGCGTGCGCCACCTCGAGGGCTGCGGCCACGTCGCGGAGCAGGGCCGCGACGGTGTCGGCGGGCAGCGCGCCGTTCTCGCGCAGCACCTCGGACAGCGGGGTGCCGTCGACGTACTGCATCACGACGTACGGCGTGGGCCCGGTCGGACCCGGCGCCTCCCCGTAGTCGAAGACCTGCACGATCCCGGGGTGCTGCAGCGCGCCCGCGAACCGGGCCTCGGCCTGCAGCCGCGCGCGGGTGACCTCGTCGACCTCGCGGCCGGGGTGGATGAGCTTCACCGCGACCGTGCGGTCCAGGCGGTCGTCGTGGGCGCGGAAGACGGTGCCCATGCCCCCGGAGCCGATCCGCTCCGTGAGCCGGTACCTCCCGTCCAGCAGGTCGCCGGCTGCGCTCGTCGTCACGGGTGGCTTGTACCCACCCCGGCGGATCGGAATCCGCCCGAGGTTCCCCTTCTGTTTCTCGCCGGCCCCTTGTCATCTGCCGGTGATCTGGGTGAGGGTCGACGGGACCGTCCGGCTCTGTCTCGGGAGTGCTCGTGGTTCGTCGTCCGCTGCTGGCCGTCCTCTACGTCGTCCTGCTCACCGCCGGGCTCGTCGCGATCCCGCCGGCCGCCCAGGCCGCGTCGTACTCCGCGCCGCTCAGCCGGGCCATCGCCGACCTGCCGACCGCCACGGAGTCGCGCACGGGCTACTCGCGCGACCTCTTCCACCACTGGATCGACGCCGACGGCGACGGGTGCGACACCCGCGACGAGGTGCTGATCAGCGAGGCGGAGGAGGCGCCGACGGTCGGGTCCTCCTGCTCGCTGACGGGCGGCCGGTGGTTCTCCTACTACGACGGCGTCTCGCAGACGTCGCCGTCCGCGCTCGACATCGACCACCTCGTGCCGCTGGCCGAGACCTGGGACTCGGGCGCCGGATCCTGGTCCAGCGCCACCCGCGAGGCCTACGCCAACGACCTCGGCGACTACCGCACGCTGGTCGGCGTCACCGCCGCCGAGAACCGGTCCAAGGGCGACCAGGACGTCGCCGAGTGGCTGCCGCCCCAGCAGCAGTGCCGCTACCTGCGCGAGTGGGTGGCCGTGAAGCACCGCTGGGGGCTGAGCGTCGACAGCGCCGAGAAGAGCGCGATGACCTCGCTGGCCGCCGGGTGCACGGACTCCACCATCACGGTCACGCTGGCCCGCTGACCGTCCACAGGTCGCCGTCCTGCACGGCTCTCCACAGCTCGTGGTCGCCGGACCTCTGATCGTCCGCGCCCGCTCCTAGCGTCGCTCCTGCGTCGGACCCGCCGGCGCACGAGCCTCTCGGGAGCACCCATGACGTGGAAGACCACCCTCGCCGCGATCGTCGCCGCACTCATCGTCTGCTGCGGTCTCGGCGCCGCAGCACTGGCCGCCATCGACGCGCCGCCCGGCGACACGATCGTCGAGGTCGAGGGCGACCAGGCCAACGGCTTCGGGATCTACCACTACGACGGCACCGAGGAGTTCCCGCCGACCGACTCCGAGGCGAGGGCGGAGTGCGGCGAGTACGACGCCCGCGCCGACCGCATCCGCTGCCGGGTCGAGGTCCGCACCTGGTACCGCGACCTCGGCGACCTCCAGCAGGCGCTCGACTGGGCCCATGCGCAGTGAGGTCGGCGTGGTGCCGCGCGTGGCAGGATCGCGGCCATGGAGCCGCGACCGCTCGACCGCATGTGGGTGCAGGGTCGCACCTCGATGCGATCGCGGATCAAGCGCCTGGAGTCCAAGAGCTGGCAGATCGGACAGTGTGCGATCGCCGCCGGCATCGCCTGGCTGGTCGCGGCCGATGTGCTCGGCCACCCGAGCCCGTTCTTCGCGCCGGTCGCGGCGGTCGTCGCGCTCGGCACGTCTTACGGCCAGCGGCTGCGCCGGGTCGCCGAGGTCACCATCGGGGTGGCGCTCGGGGTCTTCTTGGCGGACCTGCTCGTCGTCTGGCTGGGCTCCGGCTGGTGGCAGATCTCCCTGATCGTCGCGCTCGCGATGTCGGCGGCCTTCCTGCTCGACGGCGGTCAGCTGTTCGTCACGCAGGCGGCCGTGCAGTCGATCGTGGTCGCGGGGCTGGTGGCCGGCCCGAGCCAGGCATTCACCCGCTGGACCGACGCCGTGGTCGGCGGACTGGTCGCCCTGGTGGCGGCCACGGTCGTCCCGGCTGCGCCGCTGCGCCGACCGCGGGAGCAGGCCGCCGTCGTGATGCGCAAGATCGCGGGCCTGCTGCGGGCGGCGGGGGAGGTGATGGTCGACGGTGAGTCCGACCGCGCCCTCGACCTGCTGGCCGACGCGCGCTCGACCGACAACCTGATCCGCGAGCTGAAGGATGCCGCCGACGAGGGCATGTCGGTGGTCGAGTCGTCGCCGTTCCGGGTCCGGCACAAGGGTGACCTGCGCAAGATGGTCGAGCTCGTCGATCCGCTCGACCGGGCCCTGCGCAGCACCCGCGTCCTCGTCCGGCAGACGGCGGTGGCGGCCTACCACCGCCGTCCGGTGCCGGTTTCCTACGCGCGGCTCGCGCTCGACCTCGCCGACGCCGCGGACATCGCGGCCGAGGAGCTCGCCGCCGACCGGATGGCGCGGGCCGCGCGCTCCGCCCTGCTCGCCGTGGGCGACGCGAGCGGTCGGGTCGAGCGCACCGACGTGCTCGCCGCCGAGGCGATCCTCGCCCAGCTCCGGTCGGTGGTCGTCGACCTGCTGATGGTGACCGGGCTCGACCAGCTGGAGTCGACCGACGCGCTGCCGCCGCCCCCGCGATGACCACTCCGGCGCGCTGGGTGCTGCACGTCGACCTGGACCAGTTCATCGCCGCGGTCGAGGTGCTCCGGCGCCCGGAGCTGGCGGGGCTGCCCGTGGTGGTCGGTGGTCGGGGCGACCCGACCGAGCGGGGTGTCGTCTCCACGGCGTCGTACGAGGCCCGCGAGTTCGGCGTCGGGTCCGGCATGCCGCTGCGGGTGGCCGCCCGCAAGTGTCCCGAGGCGATCTTCCTGCCGGTCGACCGCGAGGCCTACGACGAGGCCTCCGAGGCGGTGATGACGACGTTGCGCGGCCTGGAGTGGGGCGGGGTCCGGGTCGTGGTGCAGGTCCTGGGCTGGGACGAGGCGTTCGTCGCCGCCGGAGACGGCCACGGCGACCTCGGCGACCCGCGGGAGTTCGCTCAGCACGTCCGGGCGGAGGTGCTGGCCGCGACCCGGTTGCACTGCTCGGTCGGGATCGGTGACAACAAGCTGCGCGCGAAGATCGCGACGGACTTCGGCAAGCCGCGCGGTGTCTGGCAGCTGACCGCCGACAACTGGACCGAGGTGATGGGGGAGCGACCGACGACCGCGCTGTGGGGCATCGGTGGCCGGACGGCTAAGAAGCTGACCGCCCTCGGCATCGACACGGTCGACCAGCTGGCCGCGTCGGACGTCCGGGTGCTGGCGGCCGAGCTCGGCCCGACGATGGGTCCGTGGTTCCACCGGCTCGGCAGGGGCGAGGACTCGAGCCCGGTCGACGCCTCACCGTGGGTGCCGCGCGCCCACGGGCGTGAGGAGACCTTCCAGGAGGACCTGGACGACCGCGACGAGATCGAGTCCGCGGTCCGGCGGATCACCGAGCGGGTGCTCGCGGACATCGACGCCGAGGGCCGGCCCGCCGCGCGGGTGGGCGTCAAGGTGCGGTTCAAGCCGTTCTTCACGGTCAGCCGCAGCCTGACCCTGCCGGAGCCGACGACCGACCTGGCGACCCTCGCCGACGCCGCGGTCTCGCTGCTCGACCGGATCGAGGACATCGACGCCGGGCGCCCGGTCCGGCTCCTCGGCGTCCGCCTCGAGATGGTCAGCCCAGACCCGCCCGGAGCTCCTTGACGACCGAGTCGACCACGGCGACCAGGTCGCCGCCGGTGGCCTCGGCCACCGCACGCTGACGCTGGTAGGACGCACCGCGCTGGGGGATCTCGGCGACCAGGGCCAGCTCGTCGACGCAGCCGAGCCGCTCGGCGACGGGCGCCAGGCGCTCGAGCAGGTCGGCCAGGTCGTCGGTGACCAGCCGCTCGTTGGACTCCGCGTCGACGATCACGATCGCGTCGAGGCCGTAGCGCGCGGAGCGCCACTTGTTCTCCTGGACGTGCCACGGCGGCAGCGTCGACAGCTTCTCCCCGGCTGCCAGACGGGTGTCGAGGTCGACGACGAGGCAGTGGGTCAGGGCGACCAGGGCCGCGAGGTCGGAGATGTCGGAGACCCCGTCGCAGATCCGGTTCTCGAGCGTCCCGAGGTTGGCAGCGGGGCGTACGTCCCACCGGATCTCGTTGAGCTCGTCGATGACGCCGGTGGTCATCTGGTCGCGGGCGAACGCCTCGTACTCCGGCCAGGTCTCGAACTGGAAGGGCAGCCCGGCGGTCGGCAGCTGCTGGAACATCAGGGCCCGGTTGGACGCGTAGCCGGTGTCGACCCCGGCCCAGATCGGCGACGACGCCGATAGTGCCTGCAGGTGCGGGTAGTAGTTGAGCAGCGCCGACAGCACGGGCATCACCCGGTCGCGCTCGGGCAGGCCGACGTGGACGTGCACGCCCCAGATCAGCATCTGCCGGCCCCACCACTGGGTGCGGTTGATCAGCTCCTCGTAGCGGTGGCCCTCGCTGAGCTGCTGCACGGTCCACGACGCGAACGGGTGGGTCCCACCGCCGTAGAGGTCCAGGTCGAGCGCGTCACCGGCCGGGATGACCGCCTCGAGGGTGTGGCGTACGTCGGTGATCGCCTCGTCGACCGTGTGGCAGATGCCGCTCACGACCTCGACGGTGTTGCGGAGCAGCTCCTTGTGCAGCTTGCTGGGGTCGGGCAGCCGGGGCTTGGCGCGCGCGAAGAGATGGGTCGCGTCGTTGCGCAGGTCGCGGGTGCGCCGGTCCACGAGGGCGAGCTCCCACTCGACGCCCAACGTCGGCTCGGGGGAGGCGTGGAAGTCGATGCGCACTGCCCAAGAGTTCCACACAGAAGCGTTCCACAGCTCAGGGTCCGGCGAGCTCCTTCACCCGGGTGAGCCACGACTCGGCCGCGCCGCCGAACGGCGCCGTGCCTGCCTCGACGTCGGCGAAGACCCGGGCGGAGGCGGCCAGCGCCTCCCGGACGACGTCGTCCGGGTAGCCGTAGCGCACCCGGTGGTCGGCGAACTCGTCCTCGTCGTCGACCCAGACCCGGCCGGTGTCGCCGCGGATCACGTCGAGGTCGAGGTCGACTGCGCGGAGCAGCCGGCCGTCCCAGGTCGCCGGGGTGGTGATGTCGACGTAGATCGCGCACCAGATCCCCGGCACGTGGAAGGTCGGCAGGCACCACGCGAGCTCCGGGGCCCGCGGGACCAGGGTCACCGCGTCGACCTCCGAGATGAAGCGGGCGCCGGGCCGGGCGTTGAGCGTCCCGGCCGGGGCGCCGACCCAGTCGCCGTGCTCGTCGCTGCCGAGGTAGGTCGCGTCGAGCTCCCAGTGGGGTTGATCACCCCACTTCGTCATCATCAGGCGTACGTCGTCACCGGGCGCAGGCGTCACATCGACTGTCTATCAGCCAGGTGCCACGATGGCGGCCATGTCCGACGCGCGCGAGCTCAACCTCACGCTCGACTTCTGCCTCCGGGTCGGAGAGCTGCTGCTCTCCTCGGGGGCGGGTGCGGCGGACGTGACCGCCTCGATGCAGTCGCTCGCCTGGCAGCTGGGGGTGCGGCACCCCGACGTCGACGTCACCTTCACCTCGCTGTCGATGAGCTTCCAGCCGGATCCCGAGGAGCCGGCGTTCGTGCTCATCCGCCAGGTCAAGCAGCGCGACATCGACTACGAGGACCTCACCCTGGTCGACCACCTCGTGCGCGACGTCCTTGGCGGCCACGTCGAGCTCAAGGAGGCCCGCACCCGGCTCGCCCGGATCGTCTCGTCGGGCCACACGACGCCCCGCTGGGCGGTGACCCTGGGCTGGGGCGCGATGTGCGCCGGCGTCGGGCTCCAGCTCGGCGGCGGTCCGGCGGTCGTCGCGATCGCCTTCGTCGCGGCCGTGGTGATCGACCGTCTCCAGCTGGTGATGGCGCGCCGCCGGCTCCCGTTCTTCTACCGGCAGGTCGCTGGTGGCGGTGTCGCGATGCTGATCGCGGTCGCGGTGGCGGCCCCCGGCTCCGGCCTCAACACGTCGCTGGTCGTCAGCGCCAACATCATCATGCTGCTCGCCGGGATCGGCTTCATGGGCGCGCTCCAGGACGCCCTCTCCGGCTTCTACGTCACCGCGGGCGCCCGGCTGACCGAGGCGCTGCTCGCGACCGCCGGCGTGATCGCCGGCGTCAGCGGTGGCCTCCAGGTCGGCGACTACCTCGGCGTCGGCATCGGTGACCTCGACGTCGGCGTGGCGGCCGACATCACCGGCGTCCCGGTCACGGCGATCGGCGCCGCGATCTGTGCGGCCTCCTTCGCCTTCGCCAGCTATGCCCCACGGCGCTCGCTGATCCCGATCGGGCTCGTCGCCGCGATCGCGATGGCGGTGTCCCAGTCGGGCAGCGTGGGTGGCTTCGGCCGCACCTGGCCGACGGCCACGGCGGCGTTCGTGGTCGGTCTGGTCAGCTTCACCGTCGCGGGCCGGCTGCGGATCCCGCCGCTGGTGGTCGTGGTCCCGGCCGTCGTGCCCATGCTGCCCGGTCTCTCGATCTACCGCGGGCTCACGCTGCTGACCCAGGGCGGCTACCAGACCTCGGAGGGCCTGCTCGCGCTCTTCACCGCGGCCTCGATCGCGCTGGCGCTCGCGTCCGGCGTGATCCTGGGGGAGTACGTCGCGCAGCCGCTCAAGCGTGAGGCGCACCGGCTCGAGAGCCGGCTGGCCGGACCGCGCCTCGTCGGACCGCTCCGGCCGCCGCGACGGACCCGCAAGGAGCCCCGCAACGAGCCCCGCAAGCAGCCCCGCACGAAGGACTGAACGGTCAGACGACCTGGGTGCCCTTCGGCAGGAGCTTCTTCGCCCGGTTGGCGACCACGTCCTGGTAGCGCGACCCGAGCAGCTTGGCCATCTGGTGCACGGCGTGCGCGTCGATGCCGACCAGCACGCGCGCCTTGTCGGTCTCGACGCCCCTGAGGATGATCTCGGCGGCCCGCTCCGGGCTCATCCGGGCCAGGCTCTTGTCGAAGAACTTCGCGCTCTCCTCGCCGTCCTCCTTGGCGGAGTAGCGGGCGTTGCGCGCGATCGCGGTCTTGATGCCGCCGGGGTGGACGACGGTGACGCCGACCGGGTGACCCGCGACGAGCATCTCCTCGCGCACCGCCTCGGACAGCCCGCGCACGGCGTACTTCGCGGCGTTGTACATGCTCTGCCCCGGCATCGAGACCAGCCCGAAGAGCGAGGACAGGTTGACCAGGTGCCCGTCGCCGGAGGCGATCAGGTGCGGCAGGAACTCCTTGGTGCCGTGCACGACGCCCCAGAAGTTGATGCCCATGATCCAGTCCATGTCGGCGTACTCGAGGTCCTCGAGGTTGCCGGCCAGCGCGACGCCCGCGTTGTTGATGACCAGGTTGACGCGGCCGAACTGCTCGACGACCGAGAGTGCGTACGTCGCGAACGCCTCGCGCTCCGCCACGTCGAGGTGGTCGGAGCGGACCTCGCGAGCACCGGCGCGCTTCACCAGCGCGACCGTCTCGGCGAGCCCCGCGTCGTTGACGTCGGAGAGCGCGAGCAGGGAGCCCCGGCGGGCCAGGTCGAGCGCCAACGCGCGACCGATGCCGGAGCCGGCTCCGGTGATCACGGCGACCTTGTCGTCGAACGTCTTCATGCGGAGATGTCCTCTCGGGTGGGGCGTACGTCGTAGGCGTCGGCGTCGAAGCTCGCGAGCTGGCGCCGGAAGGTGATCGTGGACTTGGGCCAGAGGGTGGTGTTGCGCCCGTGCTCGTCGAGGTACCAGCTCTGGCAGCCGCCGGTGGTCCACACGGTGCGCTTCATCCGCCGTTGCAGGTCGGCGTTCCAGGTGCGGGCGGCTGTCGTGCGCGGCTCGACGGCCGCCCAGCCGCGAGCGCGCATGGACCGGATCGCGTCGCGGACGTAGGCGACCTGCGACTCGATGATGAAGACCATGCTGGTGTGGCCCTGGCCGGTGTTGGGTCCGACCAGCATGAAGAGGTTGGGGAAGCCCGGGACGGTCGTCCCCTTGTAGGCCGCCATGCCGGTCTCGCGCCAGACGTCGGCGAGGGTGCGACCGTCGGTGCCGGTGATGTGCTCCGTCACGGGGAGCTCGGTCGTGTAGAAGCCGGTGGCCACGACGAGCACGTCCACGGGTCGCTCGACGCCGTCGCTGGTGACGACCGCGTTGCCGGTGACCTTCGCGATCGGGTCGGTCACGAGCTCCGTGTTGTCGGCCGCGAGCGCGGGGTAGTAGGTGTTGGAGCGCAGCACCCGCTTGCAGCCGAACTCGAAGTGCGGCGTCACCTTCGCGCGCAGGGCGGGGTCCTTGATGCCCTTGGCGATGTTGGCGAGCGCGGTCTTCTTGGCGGGGGCGGCGATCTTCGGCTCGATCGTGAACGCGGGCACGTAGCCCTCGTGGGCCCAGTAGATGCCGGTGCGGTAGAGCTTGCCGAGCCAGGGGAGTCGGCGCAGCGCCTGCCGCTCCAGCGGCTTGTAGACCCGGTCGTTGCGGGGGATCACCCACGGCGCGGTGCGCTGGTAGACGTCGAGGTGCCCGGCCACCCGCTGCATCTCGGGGACGATCTGGATGGCCGAGGCGCCGGTGCCGATCACGGCGACCCGCTTGCCGGTCAGGTCGACGGAGTGGTCCCACCGGGAGGAGTGGAAGAGATGGCCCTGGAAGGTCGCGATGCCCTCGATGTCGGGCAGCTTGGGCTCGGACAGCCCGCCGGCGCCGAGGATCAGGGTGCGGGCGACGACGGTGCGGGTGCCGGTCGGCCCGGTGATCTGCGCGGTCCAGCGACCGGTGGCCTCGTCCCACGACGCGTCGTCGAAGCCGGTGTCGAAGACGAAGCGGTCCAGCGTGCCCGAGCGCTTCGCGACACCGCGGATGTAGTCCTGGATCTCCGAGCCGGGGGAGTAGGAGCTGCTCCACTCCGGGTTGGGCGCGAAGGAGAAGGAGTAGAGCTGGCTCGGGACGTCGCACGCGGCGCCCGGGTAGGTGTTGTCGCGCCAGGTGCCGCCGACCTCGGAGCCCTTCTCGACGACCAGGAAGTCGCGCTCGCCGTCCTCCTGGAGCTTGATCGCGGCGCAGAGTCCCGCGAATCCTGCTCCCACGATGAGATGGTCGACGTGCTGTACATCCATGACCCGACCGTACTGGCGTTATTGAATGACCGTCAATAGAGTGATCCTGTGACCACCACCCCACGGACCCGGCTCTCGCCCGAGCAGCGCCGCGAGCAGCTGCTCGAGCTGGGCGTCCGGCTGCTGGCGACCCGTTCGCTCGACGAGCTGTCGATCGACCTGCTGGCCGAGGAGGCCGGCATCTCGCGGGGCCTGCTCTACCACTACTTCGGCAGCAAGCAGGACTTCCACGAGGCGGTCGTACGCCGCGCCGCGGACGACCTGATCGAGCAGACCACGCCGCCCGAGGGCGGCGACCCGCTGGTGCGGCTGATGACGTCGGTGACGGCGTACGTCGACTACGTGATCGCCAACCACGAGGGCTACGTCTCGCTGGTGAAGGCGGCCGCGGGCGGCAACGAGAGCCTGCGGGCGATCTACGAGGAGGCGCGCGACGGCCTCAACAGCCGGGTCTTCCGGGAGGACGCGCAGGGCGCGATCATCGCCGACACCCCGGCCGCACGACTGGTGGTGCGGGGCTGGTCCGCGATGACCGAGGAGCTGGTCCTCTCCTGGATCGACGACCCTCGCGGGGTCACCCGCGAGCAGCTCCTCGAGATCGTCGCCATCTCGCTGCCCGCGGTGATCGCGATCATCCCTGCCTGATCACCGGGGCAGGCTGACGTCGACGGTCGTGTCGCCGGGCCGCGAGGCCAGGCTGACCCGGCCGCCGTGCGCGGTGACGATGGCCTCGACCAGCGCGAGGCCGAGACCGACACCGACCTCGGCGCCGCGGGTGCGCGCCGTGTCGCCGCGTGCGAACCGCTCGAAGGCGTGCTCGGCCAGCCCGGGCGGGAAGCCCGGGCCGTCGTCGTGGACGGCGAACCCGTCGCGCCGCACGGTGACCGTGACGGTGGTGCCGGCGGGCGTGTACTTCCGGGCGTTGGTCAGCAGGTTGGTGACGACCTGGTGCAGGCGCAGCTCGTCGCCCGAGACCTCGTACGCCGCGTCGACGGCGTCGTCCGGGACGTCGAGGCGCCAGCGATGGTCGGGGGCGACGACCCGGGCGTCGGAGACCGCCTCGAGCAGCAGCCGGGTCAGGTCGACCGGGCGACGCTCCAGCGGCCGGCCGGAGTCGAGACGGGCCAGGAGCAGCAGGTCCTCGACCAGCGACGTCATCCGGCCCGACTCCTCCTCGACCTTGTCCAGGGCGGTGCCCACCACCCCGGCGTCGTCGGGACGGCGGCGGGCCAGCTCGGTGTAGCCCGCGATCGTCGCGAGCGGCGAGCGCAGCTCGTGCGACGCGTCGGCGACGAACTGCCGCACCTGCTGCTCGCTGCGGTGCCGCGCGGCGAGCGAGGTGCCGACGTGCTCGAGCAGGGTGTTGAGCGCGGCGCCGACCTGGCCGACCTCGGTCCGCTCGTCGGTGAGGTGCTCGGGAACCCGCTCGGTCAGCTCGATCTCGCCCTCGGCGAGTGGCAGCTCGGACACCGAGTGCGCGGTCGCGGCGACCTCGCGCAGCGGGCGCAGCTGGCGGCGTACGACGACCAGGGCGGCGCCGGCCGCGACCACGACCGCGACCAGGGTCAGGATCGCCTCGAGCTCGACCAGGTTCTGCAACGTGTCGTCGACGTCCTGGCTCGGCAGGCCCACCACGATGGTGCCGCCCGTGACGTCCTGCGCCTGGGCGCGGTAGCTGCCGAGACCGCTGAGGTCGATGGTGTGGAAGTCGCCGTCGGACGGGACGGTCCCGAGGTCCGCGACGGCCGCATCCGTGAGTGGCTGGCGGGTCGCCGGAGCGCCCGAGTTGTCCTCGAGGATGATGCCGGAGGCGTCGCCGTCGTCGGGGAAGCCGCCCGTGACCGTGCCGACCTCGCTGCCCAGGACCGGCCCCGGCCCACCGTGGATCGTGCGATCCATCGTGTCCGTCACCTGGCTGTCCAGCTGGTTGAAGAGGTAGCGGTGCATCGCCAACGTGGTCGCGGTGCCGATCAGCACCGAGACGACCAGCACCAGCAGCACCGTCGTGACGACGAGCCGCGAGGTGAGGGAGGCGAAGTACCTGCTCACGTGGCCGGCTTCAGCACGTAGCCGGCACCGCGCATGGTGTGGATCATCGGCTCGCGGCCCGAGTCGATCTTCTTGCGCAGGTAGGAGATGTAGAGCTCGACCACGTTGGCCTGGCCCCCGAAGTCGTAGTTCCAGACCCGGTCCAGGATCTGCGCCTTGCTCAGCACCCGCCGCGGGTTGCGCATCAGGAAGCGCAGCAGCTCGAACTCGGTCGCCGTCAAGGAGATCTCCTCCCCGCCGCGGCGTACCTCGTGGCTGTCCTCGTCGAGCTCGAGGTCGCCCACCACCAGGACCGACGTCGTCTCGGCCTGGCGCGCACCGGACCGCCTCATCAGCCCACGTAGCCGGGCGACCAGCTCCTCGAGCGAGAACGGCTTGGTCACGTAGTCGTCGCCGCCCGCGGTGAGTCCGGCGACCCGGTCCTCGACGGCGTCGCGGGCGGTGAGGAACACGACGGGTACGTCGGGCTCGGTGGCGCGCACCCGGCGCAGCACCTCCATGCCGTCGAAGTCGGGCAGCATCATGTCGAGCACGATCGCGTCGGGCCGGAGGTCCTTCACGGCAGCGACGGCCTTCGACCCGGTGTGCGCCATCGACACCTGCCAGCCCTCGTAGCGCAGCGCCATCGAGACGAGCTCGGCGATGTTGACCTCGTCGTCGACGACGAGCACGCGCAGGGGGGATCCGTCAGGTCGGGTCAGGTCCATGAGCGACACCTTGCCGGTCGAGTCTGTGACGTTCCTGTGAACGTACTGTGCACTGCTCACGCCCTGCTCATCACCTCGTCACAGCCTCCTGACAGGTGGCCTCGGCACGCTGCGGCCATGACCGAGCAGACCCTGGAGCAGCCGACGACGCCTCCTCCCGTCCCACCGACCGCCGCCCCCGAGACTCCGCGCCCCCGCCTGCGGGACCGCAGGATCGGGCTCCCGCTGCTGATCGTCGGCAGCGTCATGGCACTCCTGCTCGCCGGCGTCGTCGGCGGCTTCATCGGCTACGCCGTGCACGGCGACGGCCCCGACGGCCCCGGCCAGATCCAGCGCGGCGGCATGGGCGGACCCGGCCAGGGCTTCGCGCCGCCGAATGGTCAGCAGGGCGGTCAGCAGGCTCCCCAGCAGGTCCAGCCGCAGGGCTAGCCGACCAGGTCCCGCACGGCGAGCGAGGCGAAGACCATCGCCGAGCCGAGCGGGGCGCCCGGTCCGGGGTAGCGCGGCCCGAACACGGACGCCGTGCTGTTGCTCGACGCGTAGAGCCCGGCGATCGGCGTACCGTCCTCGCGCAGCACGCGACCGGCGGTGTCGGTGACGAGGCCGCCCTTGGTGCCGAGGTCGGACAGCACGAAGCGGGCGGCGAAGAACGGCGCCTGGTCGCACGGCGTGGGTGCCGCGCCGCCGGTGAAGAACGAGTCGTACTCGTCCTCGCCGCGGCCGAAGTCCTCGTCGACGCCGGCCTCGCAGAAGCCGTTGAAGCGTTCGACGCTCGCGACGAGAGCGTCGGCGGGTACGCCGGCCCGCTCGGCCAGCTCCTCGATCGTGTCCGCCTGCACCCAGGTCCCGGCGGCGAGGTGCTCGGCCGGGTCGCCCTCGGGCATCGCGATCGCCGGCAGCCGGCCGCCCTCGCGGGAGTCGAAGACGAACCACGACGGGATGCGCTCGGGTGCCTCGGCCATGATCCGGCCGAACCGGTCGTAGGGCAGCGCCTCGTTGGCGTAGCGCTGGCCGTGCGCGTCGACCATGAGGCCGGAGCGGAAGCCGAGCGTGAACGAGCCGCCGCCGTCGGGCTGCTCCAGGCCCGGGCAGAACCAGCCGACCCCGCTGTAGTCGGTCGCCGCTCCGATCGCGACCGCTGCCGCGATCGGCTCACCGGTGTTGGTGCCTCGGGGGGCCATCGTCCAGGCGACGTCGCCGGGCACGCCGTGCGCGGCCCGCTCCTCGGCGTTGCCCTCGAACCCGCCCGCGGCGACCAGCACCCCGCGCCGGGCCCGGATCTCGACCGGTCCCTCGGGCGTCATGGCCGCGACCCCGGCGACCCGGTCGCCGTCCACGACGTACCCGGTCACCGGCAGCTCGGTCAGCACGGTGCCGCCAGCACCGACGAAGCCCTCGAGCAGCCGCGCGATCAGGGCCTGTCCGCCCGAGAGGGTGTTGCGGCCGCCCTCGCCGGCCCGGTCGCGCTCGACCGGCGGCCGGACCAGCGCGGCGACCTCGGGGCTCAGCTCTCCCCGCTTGATGCTCGTCGGCTGGATGGAGCGCCCCATGGCGACCCGGCCGGGAGCGGCGTAGTACTCCGAGAAGGGCAACCACTCGAAGGGGATCCCCGCCTCCTCGAGCTCGGCGACGAGCTCCGGCGAGTGCGTCAGGAACGCCTCGACCCGCGCGGGGTCAGGCTCGTCGAGCACGGCGTCCAGGTAGGCGCGCGCCCCCTCGGTCGAGTCGTCGATGCCGGCTCGCTGCTGGACCTGGCTCCCGGGCAGCCAGCAGGCGCCTCCGGAGTACGCCGAGGTGCCGCCGAGCAGCGCGGTCTTCTCGACCACCACCGTCGACAGACCCGCCTTCGCGGCCAGGAAGGCGCCGGTCATCGCGCCGCCTCCGGAACCGACCACCACGACGTCGTACTCCTGCACCTCGGTCATGCCCGGATACTAGAACATGTTCTAGCCAACCGTCGTTGGTCGAGTCGCGAGCGCCAGCGAGCGTATCGAGACCCGTTGTCCACAGGTGGGTCGAACGGACTGGTGCGCCCTCGCGCCGATCCTGATCTTTGAGCGATGACTGCCTTCACGTACATGCTCCGATGTGCCGACGGTTCCTTCTACGTCGGCAGCACCCGCGACCTCGGTCTCCGCCTCTACCAGCACCAGATCGGAGAGGGTGCCGAGTACACCCGTCGACGACGACCGGTCGAGCTCGTCTGGCACGAGGAGCACGAGCACGTCGGCGACGCCTTCGCCCGCGAGAAACAGGTCCAGAAGTGGAGCCGGGCCAAGCGCTTGGCGCTGATCTGCCACGACTACGCGGGTCAGCCTGGCCTCGCGAGGAAGGACTGCGGACGATAGGTCTCGATACGCCGGTCGCTCGTTCCTCGCGACGGGCTACTCGACCAACGAGGTGGTCACGGCACAATGGGTCCTGTCATGACCGAGCTCCAGATCACGTATCCACCGGAGCTGCCGGTCACCCAGCGCCGTGAGGACATCGCCGCCGCCATCCGCGACCACCAGGTCGTGATCGTCGCGGGCGAGACCGGGTCGGGGAAGACCACCCAGCTGCCGAAGATCTGTCTCGAGCTGGGTCGAGGGGTCCGGGGCAAGAACGGCGGGGGCCTGATCGGGCACACCCAGCCGCGCCGGATCGCCGCCCGCTCGGTGGCGGAGCGGATCGCGAGCGAGCTGGGGACCGAGCTCGGCGACCTCGTCGGCTACCAGGTCCGCTTCACCGACCGCACCTCGAAGGCCAGCCGGGTCAAGCTGATGACCGACGGCATCCTGCTCGCCGAGCTGCAGCGCGACCGGCAGCTGCGGAAGTACGACACGATCATCATCGACGAGGCGCACGAGCGGTCGCTCAACATCGACTTCCTGCTCGGCTACCTCAAGCGGCTGCTGCCCAAGCGCCCCGACCTCAAGCTGATCATCACCAGCGCCACGATCGACGTCGACCGCTTCGCGAAGCACTTCGACGCACCCGTGGTCGAGGTGTCCGGACGCACCTACCCGGTCGAGGTCCGCTACCGCCCGCTGATGGACCTCGACGGCCAGGACGAGGACGGCGAGGTCGTCGTCCGCGACCAGACCGAGGCGATCGTCGAGGCGGTCAAGGAGCTGTCGGCCGAGGGCCCCGGCGACGTCCTCGTCTTCCTGCCCGGCGAGCGCGAGATCCGCGACACGGCCGACGCGATGAAGGACCTGCCGCGGACCGAGATCGTGCCGCTCTACTCCCGGCTCTCGGCCGCCGAGCAGCACAAGGTCTTCAGCTCGCACGGCAGCGCCGTACGCCGGGTCGTGCTCGCCACCAACGTGGCCGAGACGTCGCTGACCGTCCCGGGCATCCGGTACGTCGTGGACACCGGCGTCGCGCGGATCAGCCGCTACTCGGTGCGGACCAAGGTGCAGCGGCTCCCGATCGAGCCGATCAGCCAGGCGTCGGCCAACCAGCGCTCCGGTCGGTGCGGTCGCGTCGAGGCCGGCATCGCCGTACGCCTCTACTCCGAGGAGGACTTCGAGGGTCGACCGGAGTTCACCGACCCCGAGATCCTGCGCACCAACCTGGCCAGCGTGATCCTCCAGATGACCTCGCTGGGGCTGGGCGACATCGCGCGCTTCCCGTTCGTCGAGCCGCCCGACAAGCGCAACGTGCAGGCCGGCGTCCAGCTCCTCGAGGAGCTCGGAGCGCTGAGTGGTCCGCAGCTCACGAAGGTCGGACGCCGGCTGGCCCGGCTGCCGATCGACCCGCGCCTGGCCCGGATGATCCTCGAGGCCGAGCGCCTCGGCTGCGTGCGCGAGGTGATCGTGATCGCGGCGGCGCTCTCGCTCCAGGACCCCCGCGAGCGGCCCGCCGAGCTCCAGGCCCAGTCCGACCAGCAGCACGCGCGGTTCAAGGCCGAGGGCAGCGACTTCCTGACCTGGCTCAACCTCTGGCGCTACCTCAAGGAGCAGCAGAAGGAGCTCTCGTCGTCGGCGTTCCGCCGGATGTGCAAGCGCGAGTTCCTCAACTACCTCCGGGTGCGCGAGTGGCAGGACTTCGAGTCCCAGCTGCGCCAGGTCGCCAAGGAGATGGACATCCAGGTCGGCCAGCCGGCCGACAACCCGGATGCCGACGGCATCCACCAGGCCCTGCTGTCCGGTCTGCTCTCCCACATCGGGCTGCTCGAGGAACGCGAGAAGGAGAAGGCCGGCGGGCGGCGTCCGATGCGCGAGTACCTCGGTGCCCGCGGCGCGAAGTTCGCGATCTTCCCGGGCAGCGGCCTGGCGCGGAAGCAGCCGCAGTTCCTGATGGCCGGCGAGCTCGTCGAGACCAGCCGGCTCTGGGCGCGGCAGAACGCCGCGATCAAGCCCGAGTGGGCCGAGCAGCTCGCCGGCGACCTGGCCAAGCGCACCTACTCCGAGCCGCACTGGAGCAAGAAGCGCGCCGCCGTGATGGCACACGAGCGGGTCACGTTGTACGGCGTACCTCTCGTCGCCGACCGGCTGATCTCCTACGGCAAGGTCGACCGCGAGCTGTCCCGCGAGATCTTCATCCGGCACGCGCTGGTCTACGGCGAGTGGTCGACCCGGCAGAAGTTCCTGGAGACCAACCGCCGCCTGCTCGAGGAGGCCGAGGAGCTCGAGCACCGCGCCCGCCGACGCGGCATCGTCGTCGACGAGCACACGCTCTTCGACTTCTACGACGCGCGCGTGGGTCAAGAGGTCGTCAGCGGCGCCCACTTCGACCAGTGGTGGAAGAAGACGCGCCACCGGCAGCCCGACCTGCTGACCTTCGACCCGTCGATGCTCACCCACGACGCGGCCGACGAGATCCGGGCCACCGACTACCCGGAGCGCTGGGAGGGAGAGGGGCTGACCTTCCCGATCAGCTACCACTTCGAGCCGGGCTCGGCCGAGGATGGGCTGACCATCGACGTCCCCGTCTCCACCCTCAACCGGGTCGAGGCCGACGTCTTCTCCTGGAACGTGCCCGGCCTGCGTGAGGAGCTGGTGACCAGCCTGATCCGCAGCCTGCCCAAGAACCTGCGGGTCAACTTCGTGCCGGCCCCCAACAAGGCGCGCGAGTTCCTCGCCGCCGTCCCGCCGGGGGAGGAGCCGCTGCTCGACGCGCTCGAGCGCTGGTGCCGCTCGACGACCGGGCTGCTGGTGCCGCGCGATGCCTGGGACTGGGAGAAGGTCCCGGAGCACCTGCGCCCGACCTACCGGGTCGTCGACGACGAGGGTCGCGAGCAGGCCCGCGGCAAGGACCTCGAGGCGCTCAAGGAGCCGTTGCGGCCGAAGTTCGCGCAGGCGCTGGCCGAGGTCGCCTCGGACAGCGGACTCGCGCGCACCGGCGAGACGTCGTGGGTCTTCGGCACCATCGACAGCTCTTTCACCCAGCGCCGCGCCGGACACGACGTCCAGGGCTATCCCGCCCTCGTCGACGAGGGCGCCACCGTCGGCCTGCAGGTCTTCGGCTCGGCGTCCGAGCAGGAGGCCCGGCACCGCCTCGGCGTACGACGCCTGCTGCAGCTCGAGGTCGACTCGCCGGTCAAGCGGGTGCTCGACGGGCTCACCAACGTCGAGAAGCTCGGCCTCGCCGGGTCGCCCTACCCGTCCGTCGCCGAGCTGCTCGAGGACTGCCGGGCCGCGGTGCTCCAGGCTGTCGTCGACGCCCGCCCGCCGGTCCGTGACCTGGCGGCGTACGACGCCCTGCTGGCCGAGGCCCGTCGCGAGCACGAGCAGCACGTGCGTGCCGTGGTCGCCGACGTCATGCGGGTGCTGGAGGCGTGGCGGACCGCCGAGAAGGCGCTCAGCGGCCGGGCCGACATGCTCCTGCTGCCGGCGCTCACCGACATGCGTGCGCAGCTCGGCCGGCTGATGGCGCGCGGGTTCATCGGGGAGGCCGGCGCGACCCAGCTGCGCCGCTACCCGACGTACCTCTCCGCCCTGGCGCAACGCCGCGACAAGCTGCCGACCCAGGTCAACCGCGACCGCCAGCTCCAGGACCAGATCGCCGACCTGCAGGACGCCTACCTGCACCAGGTCGAGGCGCTCCCCGACGGTCGCCCGCCGGGGGAGAACCTGCGCCAGGTGCGGTGGATGCTCGAGGAGTACCGCGTGTCGCTGTGGGCCCAGCAGCTCGGCACTCCCTACCCCGTCAGTGACCAACGCATCCGACGTAGCCTTCAAGCGTGAGCGATCGTCCCCACCACCGCCCGATCGCGGCGGGCGCCAACTTCTTCGAGGCCCTCGTCGGCGGGACTGACCCGGCGCTGGTGAGCGAGGCCGCGGACCGCGCGGCGTCGTTGCTGGTGCGCGGCGCCCGTGACTCCGACGATGCCGAGGTCGCGCAGCGGCTCGTGCACCTCGCCGACACCGAGGGCATCGAGACCATCGCCGAGGTGTGGTCGGGCGCGCCCGCCGACTCGCTCTCGGGCTGCCTGTGGCGGCTCTACCTGCTGCGGTCGTGGGTGTACGCCGATCCGGTGGGTGTCGCGCGGGAGTTCGAGGCCGGACGGCGCAGCGCCCAGGTGGCCCGGGTGGTCGCAGGCGTCGCCGACCCGCCCGGACCCGACCAGCTGAAGGCGATGATCGACCAGGTCCTGACCGGGATCGCGGCCGGTGACTTCGCCGACGTGCTGCTCCGCGCGGCAGCCTTCGCCCGGGTCGTCGCGACCGGCCGAGCGGCGCTGCCGGACCCCAGCGCGGCCGAGGTGCAGCGGATGCTGGTGCTGTCCGAGCAGCTCGAGGCCGCGGGACACCTCGAGCTGGAACAAGGACTGGGGTGATCCCGTTAGACTCATCGCGGAGTACGTCGGGCTGTGGCAGCCCCGGGTCCCAAAGTAAGCCGCTTCGAGCGGCCACGCGCCGTGAGGCGCTCCCGGTCCGGCGTACTCCTCTTCTCTAGTCTCGGTCCATGCGATCCCTGCGCCGCCTGTTCCGACGCCGCCCCAGGACGGGCAGCAAGGTGTCCTACGCGCCGCGCGCGGACGGTCGGCCGGACCCCGGCGAGGTCGTGTGGGGCTGGGTGCCCTTCGAGGACGACCCGGCGCAGGGCAAGGACCGCCCGGTCCTGCTGATCGGCCAGGACGGTCGCTCGCTGCTCGGGCTGATGCTCACCAGCAAGGACCACGACCGCGACGCCGCCGACGAGGCGCGCTGAGGGCGGCACTGGATGGACGTCGGCACCGGTGGCTGGGACCGGCAGCGCCGGCCCAGCGAGGTGCGGCTCGACCGGCTGCTGCGGCTGGCGCCCAGCGCCGTACGCCGGGAGGGCGCCGCGCTCGACCGGGCGATCTTCGAGCGGGTGGTCGCGGGCGCGCGTGAGTTTCACGACCTCGGCTGAGCCACCGACTTTGCCGCGTCAGTCGCTAGGGTGGCCCGGGCGCCTCCCGGGCGCGGGTGTGGTCGGGTGCGGCGAGGAGGGTGCAGCGTGAGGTCGAAGCGGGGACTCGGTGCCGGAGTGATCCTGGTGCTGTCACTGGCGCTCGCCGCCTCCGGATGCACCAGCGACTCAGACGCTCCGCCGACCTCGGCCCCGTCGACGACCGCGCCGGCCAACCCCCCGCTGACCTTCGGCGTCTTCGGCCCCGACGAGGAGAACGCCGCCTTCCAGGAGACCGTCGACGCGTGGAACGCGAAGCCCGACGTCAGCCAGGTGAAGATGACCACCTGGCCCAACCAGTCGGCGATGCGGCGCGCGATCGAGGGCGGCGAGGAGCTGCCGGACGTGTTCCTCGCCTCGCGCAGCGACCTGCGGTGGCTGCTCGACAACGACTACACCCAGCCGGTCGACGAGCTGCTCGACGAGCGCAACGTCGACTTCGGTGACGGCTACTCGCGCGACGCCCTGCAGGCCTTCAGCACCGACGACCGGCTGCAATGCATGCCGTACGCCGTCTCGCCGATGGTCATCTACTACAACACCTCGCTGGTCGACTTCACCAAGATGCGCAACCGCGGCCTGGACGCTCCCGACGAGGATGCGACCAGCTGGAACTTCGACCAGTTCTCGGCGGCCGCCGAGTTCGCCAGCCGTCCCGCCCGCGGGGCGAAGGGTGTCCACATCGCCCCGACGCTCGCGGGCCTGTCGCCCTTCATCGAGTCGGGCGGTGGCTCGGTCTTCGACGACTACGACGACCCGAAGTCGCTCTCCTTCTCCAGCGACGGCAGCAAGTCGGCGCTCGAGCGGACCCTCGAGCTGCTCCGCAAGCCCCAGGTCACCCTCGACGAGAGCCAGCTGGCGAGCGCCTCGCCGCTGAAGTGGTTCACCCGCGGCAAGCTCGGCATGATCGCCGGCTACCGCTCGCTGGTGCCCCAGCTGCGCCTGGTCCCGGGCCTGAACTTCGACGTGATGCCGATGCCGGTCCTCGACAGCTCGGCGACCGTCGGCGACGTCTCCGGCCTCTGCCTCTCCGCCAAGGCCGCCAGCACGGCTGCGGGTGCCGACTTCATGGTGCACGAGCTCGCCGACGACTCGGTTGCGACGGTCACCCGCACCGGCTACCTCGCCCCCGCCAACCTCGCGGTCGCGCTGAGCGACGACTTCCTGCAGCCGGGCCGCCAGCCCGAGCACGCCAACTTCTTCAACAGCACCGTCCGCTCGATGCGCTTCCAGCCGCTGATCGACACGATCCCGGCGCTCGAGCAGACCGTCCAGCCGAGCCTCGAGGACCTCGTCTACGGCGTCGGCGTGCTCGACCTCGATGCCGTCACCCAGGAGATCGACGACGAGTCGAAGACCGTCCTGGACCCGGAGTCGGTGTCACCGTCCCCCTCGGACTCGGCGAGCCCCTCCGACTAGCCGCTCCGGTGGTTGAGGAGGTCGCGCAGCGACCGTCTCGAAACCCCCGCAGCCTGCGGGCCGTCTGTGGTTGCGCGCCGACAGGGCTTTGACGGGGTACGGCGCGCTCGGATCGCCGTCGCCTCCCGGCTTTCATGTCGTGCCAGAAACTGTCCGGTCGATGCTTGTATTCGAATGTATGTGCGATTATGATGTAGTATGGCCCAGCGCCCCGACCTCGAACACACCCGGTCCCACCGGGTGGCGTCGGCGACCGCGCAGATGCGGGCGGTAGCTGACTCCGTGGTGGACGCTTCTATGTGGTCGATGGCCGCTGCCGAAGCGGGCGCCACCTTGGTGGAGCTGACCCGGTTGAAGGCGCAGGTCTCTGAGCTCGAAGCGAGGGTCGCCGCGCACGCTGACGACCTGAATGTCGGCGAGGAGGTCGGTGCGACGTCGACCGCGAACTGGTGGGCGCACCAGACCAAGCAGACCCGCCCCGAGGGCCATGGCGCCGTGAAGTTCGGTCATGACCTCGAGGTCCACACCATCACCCGCGACGCCCTCGCTGCCGGTGACCTGGTGACCGAGCAGGCGCGAGTCATCGTGCGAGCGGTCGACCAGCTGCCCGACGAGCTCGACTCAGAGCTGGTCGCCCAAGCCGAGAGGTTCTTGGTCGAGCGCGCCGCTGAGCTCGACGCCAGGGCACTTGCCATCGCCGGCAAACGGCTCCTCGAAGTCGTCGCACCCGATGCTGCGGACGCCCACGAGGCGAGGCTGTTGGAGCGCGAGGAAGCGCTCGCGGCGCAGTCGTGTCGGCTCACGATGACCGACGACGGTCACGGCACCACCCACGGCCGGTTCAGCCTCCCGACCGCGCAGGGCGCGATGCTCGCGAAGATCCTCCACGGGTTCGCCGCCCCCAAGCACCAAGCCGCCACCGGTCCCCTCGGTGAACGTCGTCCGGGGCCGCAGCGGATGGGGAGGGCGTTCTGCGAGCTCATCGAGCGCTACCCGACCGACCGGGTCCCTGATGCCGGCGGCGTCAACGCCACCGCCGTGGTGATCATGAGCTACGAGACCCTCATGGGTGGGATCAAGGCAGCCCACCTCGACACCGGCGAGAAGATCTCAGCCGGTCAAGCCCGCCGGTTGGCGTCCCAGGCCGGCATCGTCCCCGTCGTCCTCGGCAGCAAGTCCGAGATCCTCGACGTCGGCCGGCGCAAGCGGTTCCACACCAAGGCCCAGCGCGTCGCCCTCATGATCCGCGACCAGCGCTGCACCGCCGAGGGGTGCGACTGGCCACCCGGGATGTGCCACGCCCACCACGACCACCTCTGGTCCCAGGGTGGCCCCACCGACGTGGAGCACGGACGGCTCCTCTGCCCCAGGCACCACGCCAGAGCCCACGACCCCACCTTCGAGATGACGAAGCTCCCGGGCGGGAAGGTCGCCTTCCACCGGCGGACGTAAGCCGACGCCCTGCCTTCGCTTCCGGGGTTTCGAGACGGTTGCTGCGCAACCTCCTCAACCAACGGGCTCTTTCTTTCGACCGCAACCACGACGGTCGACCCCAGCGCGCCCGCAACCACGGGCGCCCGAAGGCAGCACACATTGCCCTGCCTTCGCTTCCGGGGTTTCGAGACAGGCGCAGAGCGCCTTCCTCAACCACCGGTGGTGGCGGGACTACTCGCCTTCGGCAGGCGGAGCGGCGACCGGCTCGACGTCGGCGGTGAGGATCGCGTCCACGAGGACCGGGCCGGCGAGCTCGATCTGCCACGGGCGAGCGCCGTAGCCGCTCAGCTGCGTGGTGATCGCGGCCGCCAGCGCGGCGGGCTCCCGGGTGGAGGGCGGCGTCCAGAGCGTGCGACGCAGGTAGTCGGGGGTGAGCACGTTCTCGACCGGGAGGTGCTTCTCCTCGGCGAGCGCGGTCAGCGCCTCGCGGGCGAGGACGAGCCGACGGGCCGCGACCGGGTCCTTCTCGGCCCAGGCCCGCGGCAACGGCGGACCGTCGCCGCGCGGGGAGCGGGTGGGCAGGTCCTTCTCCTCCATCGCCGCGACCTCGGCCAGCGCAGCGATCCACCGGTTCGCGTAGCGCTCGGCGCCACGGCCGTGGAAGCCCTTGGTCGCGAGCAGGGCAGCCTTGTCGGTGGGCATCGCCTGGGCGGCGATCACGAGCGCTGAGTCGGGGAGGATACGGCCGGGCGTGACGTCGCGCTGCTCGGCGATCTCGTCGCGGGTCTCCCACAGGGCGCGTACGGCGCCCAGGGCGCGACGGCCGCGGACCCGGTGGAGGCCCGACGTACGCCGCCACGCGTCGACCCGGGGGGTCGGCTCGAAGCCGCGGAGGTGGTCGAACTCCTGGCGTGCCCACTCGTCCTTGCCGGCGGTGACGAGCTCCTCGCCGAGGATGTTGCGCAGCTCGACGAGCACCTCGACGTCGAGGGCGGCGTACTCGAGCCAGGGAGCAGGCAGCGGTCGGGTCGACCAGTCGACGGCGGAGTGCTCCTTCGCGAGCCGGAAGCCGACCAGCGACTCGACCAGCGTCGCGAGTCCGACCCGCGGGTAGCCGAGCAGCCGCCCGGCCAGCTCGGTGTCGAAGAGTGCGGTGGGGTGCAGGCCGACCTCGGCCAAGCAGGGGAGGTCCTGGGTGGCGGCGTGCAGGATCCACTCGGTGCCCTCGAGCACCTCCTGCAGCGGCGCGAGGTTGTCGAAGCCGATCGGGTCGACCAGGAACGTGGTCGAGCCCTCGCGGCGCAGCTGGATCAGGTAGGCGCGCGAGGAGTAGCGGTAGCCGGACGCACGCTCGGCGTCGATCGCGACCGGGCCGGTGCCGGCGGCGAGGCTCGCGCACACCTCGGCCAGCCGGGGCGGGGTGTCGACGACCGGCGGCAGCCCGTCGCGCAGCTTCAGCAGCGGAGGAGCAGGCGGCTCGGGCGCGGCGGTCTCGGGCGCGGTCTCGTCGGGTTCGTTCGTGGTCTCGTCGTCGGCCATGAGGTTCAGAGTCCGCCGCCACGCTGGCCGCGGCGACTCGGCATCACCGTGACGCCCTCAGGCACGGGCGGGAGCCCGACGGCGGTGCACAGCATCTCGCCCCAGGCCTCGACGTGCGGCGCGAGGTCGAGCGGCGCCAGGTCGGGGGAGTCCTCGGGGACGACGGGGGTCCACGAGGCCCGGATCTCGATCTGGGCGGTCCCGCCCTCGTCGGCCATCCCGCCGAAGCTCTCGGTCGCCACGCGGGTGACCGTACCCGAGACCGCGACGTACGCCGCGCCGTGGGCGTCGAGCGCCTCGGTCAGCCAGGACCAGCCGACCATGGCCAGCATCGGGTCGGTGATCAGCTCGAGGTCGATCTCGGCGCGGCCGTAGGCGACGCAGCGGAAGGTGCCGTCCCAGGCATCGTTGCCCGCGGGGTCGTGGAGCAGGATGATCCGGCCGGTGCCGACATCGGTGTCGTCGACCGTGACGTCGGCGGACAGGGCGGAGGCCCAGGGCGCGATCCGCTGGGGTGCCGGCATCTCCTCGCAGAAGATCTCGGGACGCAGACGGGCAGCGTGCATGGTCGCGACCGCCTCCCGGAACTCCGGGGGCGGCGCGCCCGCACCCGGACCCGGGTGTGTCTCCTGACCGACCACCATGGGTTCACAGTAAGTCGGGTCCCGTTTCCCCGATGTGCGAACACGCCGACCGACCTGCGAGGCTTCGGTCATGCCCGATCTGCGTGACAGCGCCTTCCTGAAGGCAGCGCGGGGTGAGCCGGTCCCGCACACCCCCGTCTGGTTCATGCGCCAGGCCGGCCGCTCGCTGCCGGAGTACCTCCGCATCCGCGAGGGCGTCGGGATGCTCGACTCCTGCATGAACCCCGAGCTGGTCGTCGAGATCACGCTCCAGCCCGTCCGGCGCTACGGCGTCGACGCGGCGATCTTCTTCTCCGACATCGTGCTGCCGCTCAAGGCGGTCGGCGTCGACCTCGACATCGTGCCCGGCGTCGGCCCGGTCGTCGCCAAGCCGGTGCGCACCCTCGCCGACGTCGACGCGATCCCGGAGCTCACGCCCGAGCAGGTCCCCTTCATCACCGAGGCGGTCAGCGGCCTGGTCGCCGAGCTCGGCGCCACCCCGCTGATCGGCTTCGCGGGCGCACCGTTCACCGTCGCGTCGTACCTCGTCGAGGGCGGCCCCTCCAAGGAGCACGCGAAGACCAAGGCGATGATGTTCGGCGCTCCCGACGTCTGGGACGCGCTGATGCGCAAGATCGCCGACATGTCCGCGACCTACCTCGAGGTGCAGGTCGCCGCCGGCGCCTCCGCTGTCCAGCTCTTCGACTCCTGGGCCGGTGCGCTCACTCCGGCCGACTACCGCGAGCACGTGATGCCTCACTCGGCTCGCGTGCTGGAGCGGGCCGGTGCGCTGGGCGTGCCGCGCATCCACTTCGGCGTCGGTACGTCGAACCTCCTCGGCCTGATGGGCGAGGCCGGCGCCGACGTGGTCGGCGTCGACTGGCGCACCCCGCTCGCCAACGCGATCCCGCTCGTCGGCGACCGCGGCGTCCAGGGCAACCTCGACCCGACCCTGGTCTTCGCGCCCGCCGACGTGATGACGGCCCGCGCCGCCGAGGTGATCGAGGCGGGTCGCGCCGCGAAGGGCCACATCTTCAACCTCGGTCACGGCGTCATCCCGTCGACCGACCCCGATCAGCTCAAGCGGCTGACGGAGTTCGTCCAGTCCTACTCCGTCGACGCCTGATCGACCGCACCAGCAGCAGGACCGGCGGGCCGATCACGGCCACGACGACCACCCAGGGGAGCAGTGCACCGACCACGGTGGCGGCTCCGACGGCGAACGTCGTCAGGGCGTCCCACCCGGCGGTGAGGCCGCTGACGAACCCGCTGTCGTCGTCAGCGGCCACGACCGCCTTCTTCTCCGGGATCTGGTCGACACTGACCGTGATCGTCGAGAGCGTGGTCTGGCTGGAGAGGTAGGCCGCCTGCTTCTCCAGGGAGTCGAGAACCGCCTGACGGCGGGAGAGCTGCGCCTCGATCGCCATGATGTCGCGGATGCTCTCGGCCCGCTCGAAGAGCGTGGTGATCCGGGCGATGCTCCGCTTCTGCACCGCGAGCCGGGTCTGGACGTCGATCACCTTCGTGGTGACGTCGTCCTCGCTGGTGTTGGCGGACTCGAGCTCGGCGACCCCCTTGAGGTCGGCCATCGCGTCGTCGAAGTGGTCGGCCGGGATCCGCAGCACCATCCGGGTGTACGCCGGGTGCCCGTCGTCGTCCGTGGTCGTCTTCTCCTCGGTGACCTGGCCGGCGTACGCGTCGACGACCTTCTGCACCGCGAACTGCGCCTTGCCGACGTCGTCGGCCCGCAGCGCCACGTTGCCGTGCTTGATGAGCGACCGCTCGACGTCGGCCGGCGCGGGCTCCTCGGCCACGCTCCGGACGGACGCCGAGTCGGCGGTGCTGAAGAGGCCGTCGGCGCGGGAGGGGGCGGCCTCGGGTGCGTCCATGCCGGCGCTGCCGGCCGCGACGTCGGAGCTCGAGGACCCGGAGGCGGAGTCGTCTCCGCTCGAGCACCCCGCACCGAGTGCGAGGGCGAGGACGACCAGGGCGGGAGCGAAGGCGCGGGCCGGGGTGAGCTTCATGCCCGGTGGGACGTGACCCCCACCGAGTCGGTTCCCGCGCTCCCGTGCCGGTGTGCACGGGACCTGCTCACGAGAGCGCCCTCGAGGTCGCGCACCGACCGGGGCACGTGCTGCTGGCGGCGCTGGCGCAGGACCAGGCTGACCCCGGTGCTGTCGCCGTCGATCGGGCGGTAGGTGATCAGCCCGGCCCGCTCCATGGGGTCGCCGACCACGCTGTAGTCGGGCAGCACGGTCACGCCGAGGCCCTCGGCGACCATCACCTTGCCGAGCTCGGCGCCGTCGGTCGTGTAGGAGACCGACGGCATCTCGGGCCCGAAGAGCCGGTGCACGAAGCGGTGCATCAGGTAGCCCGCCCGCATCGCGACGAAGGACTCGGCGCGCAACTGGTCGATGGTGACCTGGGGCCCGCTCGTCAGCGGGTGCCCGGCAGGCAGGACCGCGACCGGTCGACCGTGCACCAGGATCGTGCTCACCAGGTCGGTGGGCTGGTCGTCGCCGGCGAGCACGTTGACCAGGCCCAGGTCGAGCGTGCCCTCGCGCAGGCCCTGGTCGATCTCGGCCTGCTGGGTGTTGAGCACCTCGACGGTGCCGCCGGGGTGGATCGAGCGGAACTCACGGACGGCGGGCACCAGCAAGGTGGAGGTCGCCGTACTGACGGTCCCCACGCGCACCACGTGGTCGCCGGCATGCTGGTCGCCAGCCGCGGTGCGCAGCCGGTCGACGGCCTCGAGCACCTCGACCATGTACTGCTGCAGCTCGCGCCCGCGCACGCTGATCCGCGCCCCCGACCGGCGCCGGTCGAGAAGCGACACCCCGAGCTCGCGCTCGAGCTTGGTCACCGCCTCGCTCAGGGCGGGCTGGGAGATGTGCAGGTGCTCGCTCGCGCGACGCAGCGACCCGTGCTGTGTCACGGCGGCGATGTACTCGAGCTGCTCGATCCGCACGTCATCTCCTGTCGCTGTCGGTCGGACTGACGAGGCTGGTGACAGGTATTGCCTGTCACCCCATCGCCGCTTCCGCCCGCTCGTGGGGTCGTTCTGGCTTGCACTGGGGTCTAAAGTACATAAATCTGATCGACATAGTTATTCCGAGCGGTGAGGAGAAGCGCGTGTCCCAGCCTCTGACGGAGCCTCAGCAGCCCCTGAAGTTCGCCTACTGGGTCCCCAACGTCAGCGGTGGGCTCGTGGTCAGCAAGATCGAGCAGCGCACGGACTGGAGCTACGACTACAACGTCAAGCTCGCGCAGCTCGCCGAGAACAACGGCTTCGACTACGCCCTCTCGCAGGTGCGCTACATGGCCGGGTACGGCGCGGCCTACCAGCACGAGTCGACCTCGATCAGCCTGGCGATCGCGCTGGCGACCGAGCGGTTGAAGGTGATAGCGGCGGTCCACCCGGGCCTGTGGCAGCCGGGAGTCCTCGCCAAGCTGGTCGCCAGCTCCGACCAGTACACCCACGGCCGGTTCTGCGTGAACGTGGTCAGCGGCTGGTTCAAGGACGAGTTCACCAAGATGGGTGAGCCCTGGCTCGAGCACGGCGAGCGCTACCGCCGCTCGGAGGAGTTCATCCGCTACCTGCGCGAGATCTGGACCGACGACCACGCCGAGCTCAACGGCGACTTCTACCGGCTCCACGACTTCGACCTGAAGCCCAAGCCGTACGACGTGCCGGGTCGTCCGCACCCCGAGATCTTCATGGGTGGCAACTCCACCGACGCCCGGGGCATGGGTGGGCGCGTCGCCGACTGGTACTTCATGAACGGCAACACCCCCGAGGGCATCGCCGAGCAGGTCCAGGACGTCAGCGACGTCGCGACGGTGCACGGCCGCACCGTGAAGTTCGGCGTCAACGGCTTCATGGTCGCCCGCGACACCGAGGCCGACGCCCACCAGGTGCTCCACGACATCATCGACCAGGCCGACGTGGAGGCCGTCGAGGGCTTCGGCTCCGCGGTCAAGCACGCGGGCCAGTCGACCGGTGACAAGAAGGGGATGTGGCAGGACTCCGACTTCAAGGACCTCGTGCAGTACAACGACGGCTTCCGCACCGGACTGGTCGGCACGCCCGAGCAGATCGCGGCGCGCATCCTCGAGTACAAGAAGGTCGGCGCCAACCTGATGCTGCTCGGCTTCCTGCACTTCCAGGAGGAGGTCGAGTACTTCGGCAAGCACGTCCTCCCGATCGTCCGCGAGCTCGAGGCCGCCGAGCTGGAGCGGGTCGGATGAGCGCCGCGCTCGAGCTCGAGAGTGCCGTACCCCGTCTCGACGCCGAGTCGGCGGTCCGGATCGCGGCGGAGCTGTCTGCAGACCTGGCCGCCGGAGCGGCCGAGCGGGACGCCCAGCGCATCCTGCCCACCCAGGAGATCGAGGCGCTCTCGGCGTCCGGCCTGCTCGGCATCACCGTCCCACGCGAGTACGGCGGCGCCGACCTGGGCGCCGGCTCGGTGGCCGAGGTGTTCCGGCTGCTCGCGATCGGCGACCCCAACGTCGCCCAGATCCCGCACAGCCACTTCGTCTACGTCAACGCGATGCGCCACCAGGGCACGCGCGCCCAGCAGGCCTTCTTCTTCGCGGAGGCGCTGGAGGGCAAGCGGTTCGGCAACGCCCAGTCCGAGGTCGGCACCAAGCACGTGCGCGACTTCCGGACCACGCTGCGACCTGCCGATGACCAGGACGAGGACGATGTCTGGGTGCTCGACGGCGAGAAGGGCTACAGCACCGGCGCGCTCTTCGCCGACTGGATCCCGGTGCTCGCGCACCTCGGCGAGGACGGCCCGATGCACGTCGCGTGGGTCGACGCCCGCGCCGACGGCGTCACCGTGGTCGACGACTGGGACGGCATGGGGCAGCGCACCACGGCCAGCGGGACCGTCCGGCTCCAGCACGTCCTGGTGCACCGGTCGCGGATCACGCCGTACCACCTGACCTTCGAGGGCCCGCAGACGTACGGCGCCTTCGCCCAGCTGCTGCACGCGGCGATCGACGCGGGCATCGCTCGTGCGGCCCTCGACGAGGCCGCGGCGTTCGTCACCACCAAGAGCCGGCCCTACCCCGACGCCGGGGTGGAGCGGGCTGCCGACGACCCGCTGGTCGTGCACGCCTTCGGCCAGATGGAGCTCGAGGTCCGTGCCGCGGAGGCGCTGCTGGCCGAGGCCGGGCTCGCCGTCGAGCACGCCGACCGGCAGCTCACCGCGGAGACCGCGGGCGAGGCCAGCCTCGCCGTCGCGGCGGCCAGGGCGTCTAGCACACGTGCCGCCGTGGAGGTCGGGAGTCGTATGTTCGAGGTGGCCGGCACCCGGTCCGCTCTCGCCTCGCTCAACCTCGACCGGCACTGGCGCAACGCCCGCACCCACACCCTGCACGATCCCGCGTCCTGGAAGGTCCAGCACCTCGGCCGCTACGCCGTCGACGGGACGCTCCCGCCCAACCATGGTCAGCTCTAGGAAGGACGACATGAGCAACCTCAAGTTCCACTGGTTCCTGCCCACCAACGGAGGCGACGGTCGTCAGGTCGTCGGCGGCGGTCACGGCGTCGAGGCCGGCGCGTCCGGCCGCCCCGCGACCGTGCCCTACCTCGGGCAGATCGCGCGCAGCGCCGAGCAGCTGGGTTTCGAGGCCGCGCTGACGCCGACCGGTGCCTGGTGCGAGGACGCCTGGGTGTCGACCGCGATGCTGAGCAGCGTCTCGGAGCGACTGAAGTTCCTGGTCGCCTTCCGGCCGGGTCTCACGTCGCCGTTCGTCTCCGCGCAGATGGCCGGCTCCTTCCAGAACCTGTCGGGCGGCCGGCTCGCGCTCAACGTCGTCACCGGCGGTGAGAGCAAGGAGCAGCGGATGTTCGGCGACTTCCTCGACAAGGACGGCCGTTACGAGCGCTGCGACGAGTTCCTCACCATCGTCCGCGCGCTCTGGACCGGCGAGCCGGTGACCTTCGAGGGCAAGCACCTCCACGTCGAGGACGCCGTCCTCACCCAGATCCCCGACCCCATGCCCGAGATCTACTTCGGTGGCTCGTCCCCGGCCGCCGGCCGGGTCGCCGCCAAGCACGTCGACGTCTACCTCACCTGGGGCGAGCCGCCTGCGGCCGTCGCCGAGAAGGTCGCGTGGATCCGCGAGCTCGCCGCCGAGGAGGGTCGTGAGGACAAGATCCGGTTCGGCATCCGGTTGCACACGATCGCCCGCGACACGTCCGAGGCCGCGTGGGCCGAGGCGGCCCGGCTCCTGGAGGGCATCTCCGACGAGGACATCGCCCGCGTCCAGGCCGGTCTCAAGCAGAGCGAGTCCGTCGGCCAGTCCCGGATGCTCGAGCTCAACGCCGGCTCCAAGGACGGGCTGGAGATCCACCCCAACCTCTGGGCCGGCGTCGGCCTGGTGCGCGGCGGCGCCGGCACGGCCATGGTCGGCTCGTACGCCGAGATCGCCGACCTGATCGAGCAGTACCAGGCCGTCGGCATCGACGAGTTCGTCCTGTCGGGCTACCCGCACCTCGAGGAGTCCTACTGGTTCGGCGAGGGCGTGCTGCCCGAGCTCACGCGCCGCGGACTCTGGCAGCACCCGGCTCCGCAGAAGTCGACCACCGTCTCGGTGCCGTTCGGCTCGTCGAAGGCGGCCGCGTCATGACCCGCATCGCCGTGGTCGTCGGCAACCCCAAGCCCCAGAGCCGCACGCTCGCGGCCGCGACGTACGTCGCCACCGAGCTCGGCGGGCACGCACCCGACCAGGTCGTCGACCTGGCCGAGCTCGGTCCGCGCCTGCTCGACTGGCAGGACGAGATCGTCGCCGAGCTGGTCGCCCAGATCGGCCAGGCGGACCTGGTCGTCGTCGCGTCCCCGACGTACAAGGGCGCCTACACCGGCTTGCTCAAGCTCTTCCTCGACCGGTTCCCGGCCGACACCGGGCTCACCGGCGTCGCGATCCCGCTGATGCTCGGCGGCGGCCCGGCGCACGCGCTGGCCCCCGAGCTGACCCTGCGGCCGGTGCTGACCGAGATCGGCGGCGTCGTGCCCGCCAAGGGCCTGTACGTCGTCGACTCGGCCCACGACGACCCGACCGCCTACGCCCACTGGCTCGAGCTGGCCCGGCCCGTCGTTCGCACCATCCTCGACAGCAAGACAGGAGCTCTCGCATGACGAGCACACCGATCACCCGCCTGCCCACCAACCAGGACCTCGACCCGGTCCGGCTGCGCGAGGCGTTCGGGGTCTTCCCGAGCGGGGTCGTCGCCGTCGCCGCCGAGGTGGACGGCGAGCTCACCGGGCTGGCCGCGAGCTCGTTCACGTCGGTGAGCCTCGACCCGCCGCTGATCCAGTTCTCGATCGCCAACACGTCGAAGACCTGGCCGGCGCTGCGCCGCTCCGACCGCCTGGGCGTCACGATCCTCGCCGACCACCACGGTGTCGTCTGCCGCCAGCTGGCCGGACCGGTCGAGCACCGCTTCGACGACATCGACGTCAGCGCGAGCGAGGACGGGGCGGTCACGATCGACGACGGCCTGGCCCGCTTCGACTGCTCGATCTACCGCGAGGTGGAGGCGGGCGACCACACGATCGTGCTGCTCGAGCTCCACCACGTCGAGCATGCCGACACCTCCCTCCCCCTGGTCTTCCACCGCAGCGGCTTCGGCCGCCTCGCCGGCTGACCCGGATGAGACTCCCGGGCCGCGGCCGGCCGCACCCGTCGCCGCGGCCCGGGTCACCCGTCTGACACGCTTGGTCCCGTGGGCAAGCGAGTCGTGGTGGTCGGTGCCGGCATCGCCGGTCTGACAGCCGCGCGCGATCTCGCGGCTGCGGGCCACGACGTGCTCGTGCTCGAGGGCTCGTCGCGCGTGGGCGGCAAGCTGCACCGGGCTTCCGTCGCCGGGGTGACCGTCGACGTCGGAGCCGAGGCGATGCTCGCCCGGCGCCCCGAGGGCGTCGACCTCGCCGCAGCGGTCGGGCTCCCGATCGAGCACCCGCGGCTGACCTCCTCACGCGTCTGGACACGTGACGCCCTGCGTCCGCTGCCGCCGTCGCTGATGGGCGTTCCGCTCGACCTCGACCGGCTCGCCGCGTCGGGCATCCTCTCGGCCGACGGCCTGGCCCGGGTGCGCTCGGCGGCGTCGCTCCCGCCCGCGTCGTACGACGCCGACGTGTCGGTCGGCGACCTCGTCGACGAGCGCTACGGCCCCGAGGTCACCGACCGGCTGGTGGAGCCGCTGCTCGGTGGTGTGTACGCCGGCCAGGCCCGACGGCTGTCGGCGCGCGCGACGGTGCCGCAGCTGCTCACCCTCGCCGAGGGCGGTCCGCTCCCGGAGCAGCGGCCCGGTCTCCCGGTCTTCGCCGGCATCGCCGGCGGCATGGCCCGGCTGTCGGAGCTGCTGGCCGCGACGCTGACCGTGCGGACGGACGCCACCGTCCGCGAGCTCCGGCGCACGGAGACCGGCTGGTCGCTGGTGGTCGGCCCGACGACCGCGGCCGAGGAGGTGACCGCCGATGCGGTCGTGCTCGCCGTCCCGGCCGCCCCCACCTCGCGGCTGCTGTCCTCCGTCGCGCCGCTCGCGGCCGCCGAGCTCGCGGAGATCGACTACGCCTCGATGGCCGTGGTGACCTTCGCCTTCCGCGAGTCGACCGTGCCGTCGCTCGCGACGACCGACTCCTCGGGCTTCCTGGTCCCGCCGGTCGACGGTCGCCGGATCAAGGCGTCGACCTTCTCCTTCGCCAAGTGGGCCTGGGTCCGCGCGGCTGGCGGCGGGCTGCTCCTGCTCCGCACGTCGCTGGGCCGCTACGGCGAGGAGGTCGCGCTGCAGGCCACCGACGAGGAGCTGGTCGCCTGGTCGCTCGCCGACCTGCGCTCCGCCGTCGGCCCGATCTCGGACCCCGTCGACACCCACGTGCAGCGCTGGGGTGGCGGGCTGCCGCAGTACGCCCTCGGCCACCTCGACCGGGTCGCGCGCATCCGCGCCTCGGTCGGCACCGTGCCCGGACTGGCGGTCTGCGGCGCGGCGTACGACGGCGTGGGCATCCCCGCCGTCATCGCCTCGGCGCAGCGCGCCGCCCGCGAGCTCCTCTAGAAGCCGGCTCCGTTGCCGCCGAGGCCGGCACCACCGGATCCGGCGCGACCGGGGTCTTGCACGGTGTTGATGTTGCCGTCGATGGCGCCGCGGTTACGGCGGAGCGAGCCGGCGTCGACACCCCTGCGGGTGCGGCCGCTGGTCCACCACGCGAGCGCGAACAGGACGACGAGGACAGCTGCTGCGATCAACCAGAACATGGCGACCTCCCGAGTGGTGGATCGCCAGCGTACGCGCGATCTGCCGCGTTGTCCCTGGCCCGCAGGACACGGGGCCCGAGAGCCTCAGGTCATCGAGAAACACCCCACCCACAGAAAGCGCACCTCGATGACCACCCACGTCACCACCCACAACCCCGTCCGCTCGGACGTCGCCGGCATCCCGGCCACCTCCCGGACGACCTCCCGCGCCTGGTCGTTCGCCGGCATCGCCGCCGGCGTCGCCGGGATCGGCACGATCGTCACCTCGTCGATGGTCGACGTCGTCTACCGCGACGAGTTCACCGACACCACGACCGGCGTCGCTGATGCCCTGCAGGACAAGGGCGGCATCATGTTCGCCTTCCACTCGATCACGACGCTCGGCGCCGTGCTGATGGTGGTGTTCGCCGCCGGGCTGCACCGTCGGCTCCGGGCGGTCGCGCCGGACGGCCTGGCCCCGGTCGTCGCGCTGGTCGGCCTCGCCGGCACCGCGGTCGTGAGCGTGCTCGGCGCCGGCCTCGACACCGAGTTCATGATGCCGATCGCCCAGGGCGACGGCGGCATCGACGACACCACCGGCGCGATGTACAACCACTGGATCGGCACCATCCCGTGGTGCTGGGTGCTCGCGGGCCTCGCCGGTCTCGCCCTCCACGTCGTGGCGCGCAGCGGTGGCGTCCCGCGGTGGATCGGTCGGGTCGGGCTGGTGCTCGGCGGGCTCACCGTCGTCCTCGGCATCTCGCCGCTGGAGTACCTGGCCGGCGCGTTCGGTTCGCTCCTCGTCGTCGTGACCGCTGTCGGTTTCACCGTCGGTGACCGCGCCTTCCGGTCATGATGTGCGCGTGAACCACGCGTCCGAGGTCGGGCAGCGACCGGTCCCCTGGCCGGTCGCTGCCCTGCCTCTGCTCGCGTCGCTCGCCTGCGCCGCCGGGATCCTGGCGTTCACCGCGGCGTCGTACGGCGAGCCCGAGCTGTGGTCCTACGGCCCGAGCATGGACGTCGGGCGCGGCATCGGCACCGGCCTGATCGGGCTGGTCCTGGGGGTGCTCGCCCTCGTGGTGCTGCGGCACCCGGGTCACCTGGTGATCGGCTGGACCCTCGGCGGTGTGGGGGTGTTCTGGGCCCTGGACGGTCTCTCCGAGGCCTACGCGCGCCTCGGGATGGTCACCGACCACGCCCTGCCCGGCATGACCTTCACCCTGTGGTTCCTCGCGCGCTTCACCGCGCTGCTGCCGGCGACCATCGTCGTGCTGCCGCTGCTCTTCCCCGAGGGCCGCTTCCTCCGCGGTGCCTGGGGTGTCGCCAGCTGGGTCTGCATGATCGTGATGACAGCGGCAGCCCTGGCCTACACCGTCACGCCGTACCTCGACCGCGGCATGTCCCTGCCGCCCGGGGTCGACCCCGACCCGACCACGATCTGGGCGCTGGAGCCCTACTCCGACGGCCTCCTGACGGTCCTGCGGTCGGCGACGGCCATCGGCCTGCTGGTGCCGATCTGCGTCGTCGTCCACCGCTACCGCCGGTCCAGCGGACCGGCCCGCGATCAGATGCGGTGGCTGCTCTGGGGCGCTCTCGTCACCGGCACGATCGTCGCCATCACCCTGGTCCTCGACCTCGGTGCGCTCACCGGCGTGGTGTTCTTCCTCTGCTTCACGCTCGTCCCGATCGCGATGACGGTGGCGGTGGTCAACCCGAGCGTCGTGTCGATCGAGGACCTGCTCGGCCGCACCCTGGTGCTGGCCCTGCTCGCCGGCGCCCTGGTCGTCACCGACCTGGTCGTCGTGGCGGCGCTCAACGCCGTGCTCTCCGACTCCCTCGACCAGGGCCAGGTCGTCCTCGTCGTGCTGCTCGTGACCGTGCTGCTCTACGGCCCGCTGCGCCAACGGCTGTCCCAGTGGGTGCGCCGGCGGGTCCTCGGCGACCGGGCGAACCCGTACGACGCCGTGGCCGGGCTCGCCTCGACCCTCGAGACCGCCGACGAGGGGGAGCAGCAGCTGGCCGCCGTCGCCCGCGCCGTCGCCAGCGCCTTCGGCGTCGGCTTCGTCAGCGTCGAGGTCGACCGCAGCAGGGGAGAGACCCTGGTCGCGACCTACGGCGAGCGCCCGGCCGACGTCCGGACGCTGCCCATCTCCTACCGCGAGACCGAGGTCGGGCGGCTGGTGCTGCCTGCCCGTGGCCTGCGCAGCCGGCTCAGCCGCCGCGACGAGGAGCTCCTCGGCGACCTGGTCCGCCAGGCCGCGACGGCCGCGCGCACGAGCCGGCTCGCCGAGGAGCTGCAGGACAGCCGCGAACGGCTCGTCACCGCCCGTGAGGAGGAGCGTCGCCGGATCCGGCGCGACCTCCACGACGGGCTCGGCCCGGCGCTCAGCGGGGTGGTCTTCCAGCTCGAGTCGGCCCGGCTCCTGGTCGACAAAGACCCGGAAGCCGCCAAGGCCCAGGTGGCGGCCACCAGCCGCTACGTGCAGGAGGTCGTGGCCGACGTACGACGTCTCGTGCACGACCTGCGGCCGCCCGCCCTCGACGACCTCGGCCTGGTCGGCGCGCTCCGCCAGCAGGCGGCCCAGCTCGACCCGCCGGCGACCGTCGTCGCCGACGACCTCGGCACGCTGCCGGCGGCGGTCGAGGTCGCGGCCTACCGGATCGCCGGGGAGGCGATGACCAACGTCGCGCGGCACGCCGCGGCCACCGACTGCACGGTCCGCCTCGCCGCCGCCGACGGCAGCCTGGTGCTCGAGGTCGCCGACGACGGGGTCGGCATCCCGCACGACCGGCAGGCGGGGGTCGGGCTGCACTCGCTGCGCGAGCGAGCCGCCGAGCTCGGCGGCTCCAGCGAGATCACCTGCCCGCCGTCCGGCGGGACCACCGTGCGGGTCCGGCTCCCGCTGAGGAGGCACACGTGAGTGACATCAGGGTCGTGGTGGTCGACGACCACCAGATCGTGCGCGAGGGGCTCGCCTCGTTGCTGAGCGCGCTCGACGGGCTCGAGGTCGTCGGGACGGCCGAGGACGGCCGCGACGCGATCCACGTGGTCGCCGAGACCGAGCCCGACGTGGTCGTGATGGACATCCAGATGCCGCACCTCGACGGGATCGAGGCGACCCGGATGGTCACCGGGCGGCACCCCGGCGTACGCGTGGTGATGCTGACCATGAACGAGGACGACGACACCGTGCTCGGCGCGATGCGGGCTGGTGCGTCGGGCTACCTGCTCAAGGGCTCGGGCGCCGACGAGGTGCAGAACGCGATCCGCGCTGCTGCCTCCGGCGGCATGGTGTTCGGTGCGAGCCTGGCCGCGCGGGTGGCGTCGTACTTCGCGGGCGGTCTCACGAAGCAGTCCGAGCCGGAACCGTTCCCCGACCTCACCGACCGCGAGCGCGACGTGCTGCGCCTGCTGGCCACGGGCCGGTCCAACGACGCGATCGCGGCCGAGCTCTACGTCTCCAACAAGACCGTCCGCAACGCGGTCTCGGGGATCTACGCCAAGCTGCACGCTGCCGGACGCGCCGAGGCGATCATCACCGCGCGAGAGGCGGGCTACGGTCGCGACTGACCGCCCGGCACAATGGGGGCATGAGCTCGAACGCGCAGAAGGTACGGGAGATCAACGACTCCATCCGCTACACGATGTGGTCGGTCTTCCGGCTCGACGAGACCCTCGGCGACGCCGATCGCGCGGCCGAGAGCGCCGAGGTCGAGAAGCTCTTCGCCGAGCTCGCCGAGGCCGATGTCGTCGTCCGCGGCGTCTACGACGTCTCGGGCATCCGCGCCGACGCCGACCTGATGGTCTGGTGGCACGCCACCACGTCGGAGGAGCTGCAGGCGGCCTACAACCGCTTCCGTCGTACGGCGTTCGGCCGTCGCCTCGCGCCGGTCTGGTCGCAGATGGCGCTGCACCGGCCGGCGGAGTTCAACAAGAGCCACGTGCCCGCCTTCCTCAGCGACGAGGAGCCGAAGAAGCACGTCTCCGTCTACCCGTTCGTGCGGTCCTACGAGTGGTACCTCCTCGAGGACTCCGAGCGTCGCCGGATGCTCGCCGACCACGGCAAGATGGCCCGCGACTACAAGGACGTGCGCGCCAACACCGTCGCCAGCTTCTCCCTCGGTGACTACGAGTGGATCCTCGCCTTCGAGGCCGACGAGCTCGACCGGATCGTCGACCTGATGCGGCACCTGCGGGGCTCCGAGGCGCGGCGCCACGTCCGCGAGGAGGTGCCGTTCTACACCGGCGCCCTCGTCCCGATCGCCGACCTGGTCGACCGGCTGCCGTAGCCGGGAACCGGTCCACGCCGCCGTACGTCGGACCCGCATGAAGCTCGCCCTGGCCCTCGCGACCCTGCTGCTCGTCGCCGCGTGCGGGTCCGACGGTGACACCGTCGCGACCGACCCGTCGGGTCCGGACTCACCGACCTCGTCGGCGACTGCTCCGGCCGCTCCCGGCACCGTCTTCAGCGGCCTGGTCACCGTCATGGACACCGGCACGCCCGAGGTCTGCTTCGGCCCGGTCGCCGAGTCCTACCCGCCGCAGTGCAGCGGGCCGGAGCTGGTCGGGTGGGACTGGGCCGACCACCAGCAGATGTTCGAGCGCCAGGGCCAGGTCCGGTGGGGCCAGTTCGCGCTGACCGGCACCTGGGACGGCGAGCGGTTCACCGCGGCCTCGGCGGTCCCGGCGGCGCTCTACGACCCGATGCCCGTGCCCTCGCTGGCGGTGCCGCGTCCTGCCGTCGAGCACACCCAGGACGAGCTCGAGCAGATCGCCGAGGAGGTCCGACAGCTGCCGGGCGCCCAGGGGTCGGGCGAGGTCCACGGCGACAACGTCATCGCGAACGTGGTCTACGACGACGGCTCGCTGCAGCAGTGGTGCGACCAGCACTACGGCCAGGACACGGTCTACCTGGTGTCCTCGCTCACCGACGAGGGGTGATCAGCGCACCGGGTGGTTGGCGACGAAGAACCCGGTCGGGTCGACCGCCTCACGCACCTGGCGCAGCCGCTCCCACCGGTCGCCGTACGCCGTGCTGACGTCCGCGACCGTGTCGACGAAGTTCAGCACCCGGGTGCCGGTCGTCCAGGGCGCGAGCGCGGCGCACATCGCCATCGCATCTGCGCGACCTGCGGCGGCCGCCTCGGGGAACGGCGCGATCGCGACGCAGAAGAGCGCGTAGGCGCCGTCGAGGTGGGATGCGACGCCGCCCTGCTCGTCGGGCACGGTCAGCGCGCCGCCGAGGTGGCGCAGCTCGGCGAAGAGCAGCGACGTGGTGGTGCCCGGTCCGATCTCGCCGAGGTAGGCCTCGACCGCACCCTCGGGCAGCTCGCCCAGGACCGCGTGGTCGCTGACGGCGGGTGACGGCTGCGGTGGGTCCATGTGCACGTCGAGCAGGCCGATCGCCGACATCCGGCCGAACGTGTCCATCTCCGGCTCCAGTGCGCGCAGCGGCGCGAGCAGCTCGCCGGCGCGCTCGTCCTCCTCGAGGATCGCGCCGTCGATCACGACGAGCTGACGGCCGCTGAGGAAGGGTGACAGGTCGGGCAGGGGCGGGAAGCTCATCACCCGCAGCGAGGTGGTCACCGACTCCGGCACCTCGCGCGTCCAGTCGGCCCAGGCGCGGACCACCTCGGGTGCGCGCTCGCGGTCCCAGAGCAGCATCCCGGCGAAGACGTCGGCGTACGGCAGCAGCTCGATGTCGAGCGCGACCGCGACGCCGAAGCTGCCGCCGCCGCCGCGGACCGCCCAGAAGAGCTCGGGGTTCTCGTCGGCGCTGGCACGCACCAGCGAGCCGTCTGCGGTGACCAGCTCGACCGCGCGCAGGCTGCTGCTCGCCACCCCGTGCGTGCGTCCGTAGAACGACAGCCCGCCGCCGAGCAGGTAGCCGGCCGCGGCGACGTCGGGCGCGCTGCCGTGCAGCGCGGCCAGGCCGTACGGCGCGCTCGCCGTCACCACGTCGCGCCACAGCGTGCCGCCGACGATCCGAGCGGTGCGTGCCTCGGGGTCGATCGTGACGCCGGTCAGCTCGGCGAGCCGGACGATCACGACGTCGTCGAGGGCGGCCTCGCCGAGGGGCGCGGCCCCGTGGCCGGTGCTCTGGGGCGCGACCCGCAGTCCGGCGGCGGCCGCGGCCCGGACGACCTCGATCACGTCGTCGACGGAGTGGGGGACCGCGACCGCGGCGGGTCGCTGGTCGACGGCGAGGTTCCACGGCGTGCGCGCCGCGTCGTACCCGGCATCACCGGGCAGGTGCACGTGTCCGCCGCACAGGCCGCGCAGACCCGCGGCGGGGGAGAGGGGGAGGGTGCTCATGCGGACAACGATGCTCCGCCCGCGGCACCCCTCGCCGGGACTTCGGCCAGGCTCAGGCCGTGGTCTGGTCCACGGGCTCGAGCGTCAGGCTGACCGAGTTGATGCAGTAGCGGTCACCGGTGGGGGTGCCGTAGCCGTCGGGGAAGACGTGCCCGAGGTGGGAGCCGCAGTTGGCGCAGCGGACCTCGACCCGCTTCATGCCGTGGGAGACGTCCTCGATGTACTCGATCGTGTCGGTGATCGGCTGGTAGAACGACGGCCAGCCGCAGCCCGAGTGGAACTTGGTGTCCGACTCGAAGAGCTTCGCGTGGCAGGCCTTGCAGGAGTAGACGCCCTTGGTCTCGGTGTCGGTGTACTCCCCGGTGAACGCCCGCTCGGTGCCGGCCTGGCGGAGCACGGCGTACTCCTCGGCCGAGAGCTCCTCGCGCCACTCCTCGTCGGTCTTCGCCACGTTGTAAGCCATGCCCCAAATGTAGTGGTCCAGCCAAGGGGTTCGCCCCCGGCTGCAGGGGTACGGCTGTGACGACTGATACACCCCTCGAGGCGTTGACGATCTCGGAGAACACATGTTCACTGAACGAATGACAGCAAGCCCGACGATCCCGTGGCGCCGGGTGCGCAACGCCGCCGACAAGCTCACGACGCCGTTGCACCCCGACGACTACCTGCGGCTACTCAACCCGCTGTGGAGCCAGCGCGAGCTGCGCGGCCGGGTCGAGGAGGTCGTCCCCGAGACCGAGGACGCCGCCACGCTGGTCATCCGGCCCGGCTGGGGCTGGCGCTACGACCACCGGCCGGGTCAGTACGTCGGGATCGGGGTGCAGGTCAACGGCAAGTTCCAGTGGCGCTCCTACTCCGTGAGCTCGCCGCCCGTACGCCGCGGCCGGACCATCTCGATCACGGTGCGGGCGATGCCCGAGGGCAAGCTCTCGGCCCACTTGGTGCGCGGCCTGGCGCCGGGCACGATCGTCCGGCTGGCGCTGCCCGAGGGTGACTTCGTCCTCCCGGACCCGCCGCCGGCCAAGATGCTGTTCCTCGTCGGCGGCAGCGGCGTCACGCCGGTGATGGCGATGCTGCGGACCATGGACCGCCGAGCCAGCCTGCCGGACGTCGTCATGCACTACTCGTCGCCGACCGAGGACCGGATGATCTTCCGCGACGAGCTCGCGGCGCTCGAGGAGCGGCACGACGGTCTCACCGTCCACCGTCTCCACACCGACACCGACGGCATGCTCGAGCTCGCCGAGCTCGACACGATCTGTCCCGACTGGCGCGAGCGGGAGACCTGGGCCTGCGGTCCGGGCCCGATGCTCGACGCGATCTCGGAGCACTTCGAGTCGGCCGGGCTCGAGGATCACCTCCACCTGGAGCGCTTCTCGCTCAAGCTCTCCGGTGACGGCGGCGAGGGCGGCACCATCACCTTCCGGACCTCCGGCAAGACCGCCGAGGCCGACGGCGCCACGACCGTCCTCGAGGCCGGCGAGAGCGCCGGCGTCGGCATGCCCTTCGGCTGCCGGATGGGCATCTGTCACACCTGCACGCTCACCCTCGTCGACGGCACGATCCGCGACCTGCGCAACGGCGACGAGTTCGACCAGCCCAACGAACAGGTGCAGACCTGCGTGACCGTCCCGGTCGGCGACTGCACCTTCGACATCTGATCTCGATACGCCGCTCGCAAGCTCGCGGCACTCGATCACCGAAAGGAAGACCGATGGCTATCGCCGACGTCAAGGAGTACACCCACCTCACCGAGGACGAGGTCGAGCAGCTCGGCCGCGAGCTCGACGCGATCCGGGCCGAGGTGGAGGAGTCCCGCTGCGACAAGGACGCGGCGTACATCAACCGGATGATCACCGTGCAGCGCGGGCTCGCCGCCGCGGGCCGGGTCACCCTGATGGCCGGTCTCCAGTCCAGGAAGACGCGCAAGCCGGCGTGGCTCGCGGGGGCGGCCATGCTCGGTGCGGCCAAGATCCTCGAGAACATGGAGATCGGCCACAACGTCATGCACGGCCAGTGGGACTGGATGAACGACCCCGAGATCCACTCCTCCAACTGGGAGTGGGACACCGCGCAGCCGGCCGAGCAGTGGAAGCACTCGCACAACTACATCCACCACCAGTTCACCAACGTGCTGGGCCACGACAACGACATCGGGTACGGCGTGCTCCGGATGGCCCGCGAGCAGAAGTGGCACCCGGTCTACCTCGGCCAGCCGGTCTTCAACGCGCTGCTCGCCGGCCTCTTCCAGTGGGGCGTCGCGCTGCACGACCTCGACCTCGAGGCGATCCGCAAGGGCAAGAAGGACCCGGTCGAGATGAAGCGGCAGCTGCGCCAGATCGCGCGCAAGGGCCGCAACCAGGTGATCAAGGACTACGTCGTCTACCCGGCCCTCAGCGGCAAGCAGTGGAAGTCGACGCTCAAGGCCAACGCCACCGCCAACCTGACGCGCAACCTGTGGTCCTACATGATCATCTTCTGCGGCCACTTCCCCGACGGTGCGCTGCACTTCACGGAGGAGGAGCTCGAGGACGAGACCCGCGCGGAGTGGTACCTCCGCCAGATGCTCGGCTCGGCCAACTTCGAGGGCGGCCGGCTCCTCCACATCATGTCCGGCAGCCTCGGATTCCAGATCGAGCACCACCTCTTCCCGGACCTGCCGAGCAACCGCTACCCGGAGATCGCGGTCAAGGTGCGGGCGCTCTGCGACAAGTACGACATCCCGTACACCACCGGCCCGCTGCACCGTCAGTACGGCCAGGCGCTGCGGACGATCATGAAGCTCTCGCTGCCCAACTCGATGACGTCCTCCGACAAGCCGGAGCCGCCGTCGCCGTCGATCGACCGCCGTCGGCGTACGGACGCCGAGCGCCCGACCCGGCGTACGGAGACCGGCGCCTACTACCGGGGCAAGACCGCATGACCGCCCGGACGATGGATCGCGCCTGGGTCACTCAGTGCGCGTTGAGCCGGATCTGCGGCGTGTGCGAGCGACCCCTCGGTCGGCCGATCGCCTTCGTCGGGACGGCCGACGAGGTGGCGCGCAACGCCTTCCACCTGCCGCCGATGCACGTCGAGTGCGCGGACGCCTGGTCCGGCGGCACGACGGAGCTGGTCACCACCGCAGGCTTCGAGTTCGTGCGTCCGGCCAAGGAGGACGCCGACCGGCGACCGACGTTCCAGCCCAACTCGCTGCTCTGAGCCCGCTCAGGCCTCGCAGTAGTGCATCCGCTCGGCCCGGCAGGTGTCGCGGGCCTCGAGTCCCCACGCCTGGTCGAGGCCGGGTCCGCCGTACAGCCGGTCCATGCCGCGGTCGCCCCAGAGGATGTCGTCTCCGGGTCCGCCGGACGCGCGGAACTCCTGGTGGTCGCGGGCTGGACCTCCACAGGCGCGCGACCGGTCGAACTGGAGGAAGTCGTCACCCGCGTGGGCCTCGGCGCGACCCTGGCAGCCCAGGATGTCGAGGCGGTTGTCACCACTCGTGCCGATCACTGTGCTCGAGCCGAACCACCGGGTCTCCGCAGACTCGAACGAGCTGGCCGTGATCGGGTCGTCGCCGTCGACGCGGTAGCGGTCGCGGGAGAGGTCGACGTGGACATCGGGTCCCACCTGACGCCTTCCGTCGGTCGCCTCGACCTCGATCCGGTCGCTCCCGGCGCTGCCGCGGAACGGGCCCGACTGTGCGGCCGTGACGGAGACGAGGTCGTTGCCTCCGCCCATCTGCGCAGTCAGCTCGCCGGAGGACACCGGCCCGCTCGTGCGGGTGCGAGTGGCGTACACGGACTCGCCGGCGTCAGAGCCGATGACGTGCATCGTCCGCCAGGGGAGGTCGGCGAGGGCGAAGTCCTCGATGTGCCGGATCGCGAACGGCGCTCCGTCGACCGTCCCCGTGTCCTGGGCGAGGTCGAGGACCCAGTCCGCCGGTGCTGACCTCACCAGCAGCACGATGTCGTGGCCGCCACCGCCGTCGAACGACCCGGTCGGGGTGCCGTTGAGGTGGATCCCGTCGCCGCCCGGTCCGAGCCGGACCACGTCGTCGTTGGGCTGGTCGGGCACCCCGGAGACGACCGAGTCGGCCCAGGGGCCGCCGATGATCACGTCGTGACCGAGCCCGGCGGCGTCGCCGGCGTCGACATCCGCGCCGTGCGTCGTCAGCTCGCGGAACCAGTCGTCCCCGGCGCCGAGATCGACGTCGGGAAAGGCGCGCGAGGTGTCGCGGACCCGGTCGTCCCCCGGACCGGCCGAGATGTCGGGGAAGGACGCACGGTGACCGGTGATGCAGACCCGGTCGTCTCCATCCCCGGCGCGCACCGGGGTGGCACCGTTGGTGACGATCACGTCCGGGCCGCTGGTGCCTCGCAGCGCGTGGCCCGGGGTGCCGACCAGCGTCGCCGGCTGTCCCTGGCACGTCGGCGCGGCCGCACTCACCGGTGGGACGACCGCGATCGATGCGAGGAGTGCGAGCGTGGCGGGCAGCAGGGCGATGCGCACGTGGCGGGTCCTTCCGAGTCGGTCCGTCCGTCCGACCCTAACCTCCGGCTAGCGTGGGTCCATGCCGAAGACTCCCGCCGCCGAGGTCGACGCAGGCGGCCGCGCCGTTCGCGTCTCGAGCCCGGACCGGGTGATCTACGAGGCCACCGACACGACGCCCGAGGTCACCAAGCTGATGGTGGCGGAGTACTTCGCGAGCGTCGACGACGGGCTGATGCGCGCGCTCCGCGACCGACCGACGGCCCTGGAGCGGTGGACCTCCGGCGTACGACCGGGGATGCGGCTCGCGACCGGGCCGCAGGACAAGGACGCCGACGCGTTCTACCAGAAGCGCGTCCCGAAGGGCGCTCCTGACTACCTCGAGACCGTCGAGGTGACCTTCCCGTCCGGGCGTACGGCGGACGAGATCTGCCCCACCGAGATCGCCGTGCCCGTGTGGTGCGCGCACATGGGGACCCTGGTCTTCCACCCGTGGCCGGTGCGACGCTCGGACGTCGACCACCCCGACGAGCTGCGCATCGACCTCGACCCGCAGCCGGGCACCACCTTCTCCGACGCGGTCCGCGTGGCCGGCGTCGCGCGCGAGCTGCTGGAAGAGCTGGGCATCACGGGCTACCCGAAGACCTCGGGCAACCGGGGCGTCCACGTCTTCGTGCGGATCAAGCCGGAGTGGGAGTTCACCGACCTGCGGCACGCCGCGATCGGCTTCGGCCGCGAGCTCGCCCGCCGCGACGGCGGCGTCACCGTCGAGTGGTGGAAGGAGGAGCGCGGCGAGCGCATCTTCGTCGACTTCAACCAGAACAACCGCGACCGCACGATCGCCTCGGCGTACTCCCTCCGGCCCCTCCCCGGCGCCCCCGTCTCCACCCCGATGACCTGGGACGAGCTCGCTGGTGTGAAGGACCCGCGCGACTACAACCTCTTCACCGTCCCCGACCGCGTGGCCGACGGTGACCCGTGGGCCGGCATCGACGACGTCGCCCACTCGCTGGAGCCGCTGCTGCAGCTCTGGGAGGAGCTGCCGGGCGGTGAGCTCAACTTCCCGCCGGACTACCCGAAGATGCCCGGCGAGCCGCCGCGGGTGCAGCCGAGCAAGAAGGTCGAGTCCCACTGGGACGCCGACGGCAACCGGGTCGAGGACTGAGTCAGCTCTTCCGCTGCTGCCAGACGACCACTGCGACGACGACCGCCAGCAGCACGACCACCAGCCACGGGTGGTGGTGCAGGGCGTAGAAGCCCCCGACACCGCGTCTGCCGATGAGAGTGGTCATCACTCGACCGTAGCCCGGGGTGGTGAAGGCCGAGACGTAGAGCCCGCTGCCGCCTTCTCGGCCACCCAGGGGGAGGTGGGCCGAGCGCGCGGCAGCGGGCTCTACGGTTGGTCGCGCACGCCCCCTGAGCGTCCGGGGTGACCGTGACCCCTGCGACCGATGCCATCCCGTTCGGCATGATCGGATCGGACCTGAGGGCTGGTCCAGACCGCTACCTGATGGAGGCCGAGATGTCCGAGGACAACCGCGTCGATCGCGACGAGCTGGAGCCGCCGAAGCACGGGCCGGCCGGGGCGCAGCGGTGGTCGGCGTACCTCGACTGGGTGCGCGCCGACCTCGCGGCGACCGTCCTGTCGCTCTCCTCCCACGAGCAGCGGACGAGCCGGCTGCCGTCCGGGTGGACGCCGATCGAGCTGCTCAGCCACGTGCTGCACATGGAGCAGCGCTGGTTCGTGTGGGGATTCCTCGGCGAACCGGTCGACGAGCCCTGGGGTGACTGGACGGTCGACGAGCCGTGGGACGACGACCTCGGTGGGCGGTGGCACGTGGCCGAGGACATCACCGCCGAGGAGCTGGCCGCGCGGCTCGAGGAGATCGGGGTGCGGACCCGGCGGGTGCTGCAGGACTTCCCGCTCGACGCCGTCAGCTCACCGGGCGGCCGCTTCGCCGACGATCCGCCGACCCTGGAGTGGATCTGCTTCCACGTGCTCGCGGAGTACGCCCGGCACGCCGGGCAGCTCGACATCGCGGTGGAACTGGGGTCGTAGCAGGTCGCGGGCGTGCCGGTGGACCCGCCGACGGCGGGGTGTGGGGCGTCAGGTTCTTCGGTAGGTGATGCCGTGGGGGCTGAGCCAGTCGAACGACCTGTGGCCGGTCCTGGTGTAGGTCCAGCCTCCGTGGGTCTTGAGGCGGTGGTGGCTCCGGCAGAGCGGGACGAGGTTGGCGGAGTCGGTGGGGCCGAGCGGCCACTCGACGGTGTGGTCGAGGTCGCAGCGTCTGGATGGTCGTTCGCAGCGGGGGAAGACGCAGGTGGGGTGGGTCTGGATCACCTGCTCGCGCAGCCTGTCGGTGGGTTCGTACCTGTCGGTGTGCAGGTGTTCGTTGAGGTCGAGGACCGGTCGGATGGTGACGCGGGTGTGTTCTTGCTGGCACCACTCGCCGAGCTGTTCGACGGTGATCCACGACTTGGTGTTGTCGACCCGGACCAGTCCGTCGGTGCTCGAGACGTCGTGGTGGGCGTGGATCACCAGCTCGCGCCCGACGGTGTCGCCGAGGTGTCCCAGCGCCATGGAGCGGCGGACGTCGAGCGGCAGGTGCGGGTGGTGTTCGAGGAGGTCGTGGGCCTTCGCGGCGACCTGGGCTTCGAAAGCCAACGCGTCGGCGAGGTCGGTGGTGGCTTCGATGTAGACGAGCCCGTCGGTGGTCACGTCACCCAACCGCACGGTGACGTTCCTGTGCTCGGCCTGCTCGGCTCTTCTGGCTTCTGCTTCGTCGGGGTCGTAGAGGTCCCGTGCGTGGTCGACGGCCCGGTTGATCTGGGCGTAGGAGCACCGGTGGGCGACGGGGGAGACGTGGGTGTCGACGAACCCGGCCGCATCCTCGGACAGCCCGATGGTCCTCGTGGCGACCTGGCGGGCCTTCCACACCGGCACCTCACCGCGCATCACCCGCGACCAGAGGCGCGGGAGCCGGTAGCGGGTCTCGACCGCGTCACCGAGGTACCGCTTCCCGGCATCGGTCGACATGCCCAATGCCAGCGCGAGCTCGGCGACGCAGAACTCCGCGACGAGCGGTGCGCCGGGGCCGGCGATTGCGAGCTCGTCCTCGGTGCCGTCGACCATCGCCGCGTGCACCACGGACTCGGCGGGGTGCATGACCGCCCACTCCACCGCGAGGCGGAACTTGTCGATCTCCAATCCCGTGATCGACGCATGGACGTCGCGGACAGCGTCGAGGACCCCGGTCGGGGAGTCGAGGTCTGCTGTCGTGGTCATGGTTCAAGCCAAGCACTGACCACCGACAGTCAGGTGCTCAGAATCCTGTGTTTGACCGGGATGTGGACACTTTCCAGAAATTGTTTTCGGTCGTCGTCGCCTGTTGGGTGCGGGGGTTTCGAGACGGTCGCTGCGCGACCTCCTCAACCACCGGAAAGCCGGGAGGCAAGTTCGACCCGAGCCGCCGTACCCCGTAAAAGCCATGTCGGTCGCAACCACCGGTGGCCCCCAACCCGCACACATCGCCCTGCGTTGGCTGCGGGGGTTTCGAGACGGTCGCAGAGCGACCTCCTCAACCACCGGCGACCTCCCGCAGGCTGTGAGGGCCGGGAGAGAAATGAGAAAGGCCCGCTCCGCCTTCAGGGCCGAAGCCAAGCGCGCGGAACGGGCCTTTCTGGACCAACCGGTGGCGCGCCCCCCAGCGCCCGCGGATCCCCATGTTCCGCGTTCCACAGCAAGTCCACTTTCAACTGGAACGTTAGAGGGCGCCGAGCAACACCTCTTCCACGAGACGTCCACAGGATCCCCATAGTTCGGCAACGGGACTGTTGGCTAGCCTCGACACCGTGCTCCTCGCCTTCGACACCGCGACCCCGCTGGTCAGCGTCGCCCTCCACGACGGGGACGACGTCGTCGTCGAACACGTCGCGGAGCGGCCGATGAAGCACGCCGAGCAGCTGGCCCCCCTCATCGAGCGGGTCATGAGCGACGCGGGCATCGTGCGCCAGGACCTCACCGCGATCGCGGTCGGGGTCGGGCCCGGTCCGTTCACGGGGCTGCGCGTGGGCCTGGTGACCGCGCGGACACTCGCCTACGTGCTGGAGATCCCCGTGTACGGCGCGTGCTCCCTTGACGCGCTCGCGGTCGAGGCCGTCGAGACCGGCGTCGTGACCGGCGACTTCTCCGTGGCGACGGACGCACGCCGCAAGGAGGTCTACCTCGCGCGGTACGACGAGCGGGGGGCCCGCCTCGAGGGGCCGGTCGTCGACAAGCCGGCCGCCCTCGCCACCGAGCAGTGGGTGGTCGGTGAGGGCGGCGCGCTCTACCCCGACTCGTTCCCGAACCGCACCGGCCCGGCCGCCCCGAGCGCCGGGTGGCTGGCCCGCGTCGTCGCCGAGGAGCGCGCCGAGCTGGTCGATCCCGAGCCGCTCTACCTCCGCCGTCCCGATGCCGAGGCGGCGCACGCGCCGAAGCGCGTCTCGTGAGCATCCGGCCGGCCAGGGCCGACGACGTGCTGGCCGTCGCCGAGCTCGAGCGCGCCAACCTGGGCGCCGATGCGTGGTCCGAGGGCCTGGTCGCCGAGGGCGTGCTCGGCAACCTGCCGACGATCCGCTACCTGGTCGCGGAGGTCGAGGGCCAGCTGGTCGGGCACGCGGTCGCGAGCATCGTCGCCGACATCGCCGAGCTCCAGCGGATCGCGGTCGACCCGGCCCACCGGCGTACGGGCCTGGCGTCACTGCTCCTGGACGCAGTGATCGGCGCCGCCCGGGAGGGTGGCGCCGATCGGGTGCTGCTGGAGGTGCGGGAGGACAACGCCGGTGCACTGGCGTTCTACGCCGCGCGCGACTTCGTGGAGGTGGACCGCCGGCGGAAGTACTACCGCGACGGCACGACCGCCGTGGTGATGCGCCGCAGCCTGGTCAGAGGCTGCGGCGCATCCGCCTAGACAAGGGCTAGGTCACGGCAGGTAGTACGTCGGGTTCGGCAGCTTGTAGACCTTGTCGGCGGAGCCGCCGATCAGGTCGCTGAACTGGTCGCCCAGGTTGGCGACGATGTCGAACCCGGTGTCCTCGATGTGGGCACGCGTCTGCGACTTGTACTCGATCGTCGAGCACGTGTTGTCAGCACCGCAGTCGATGTACGCCGGCGGCGTCGCGCCGCTGACCCACTTCGTGTAGTAGCGGTTGGCCCGGAAGTCGGAGTAGCCGACCTTGGAGAGGTTGCCCAGGGTCGCGTACTTCTGGCCGGTGTTGCGGCCGGTCAGGCCGAAGACCGTGCAGCCGGCGTCGGCGACGTCGGCGACGAACTCCGGCATGCCGGGGACGGCGGCGAACTTCTCGTCCTGCACCCAGGTGTCCTGGAGCGCCGGGTCGAAGTTGAACTTCATCGCCGCGTCCTCCATGTCGTAGGTCCACAGCGTGGTGTCGTCGGCGTCGAACACGACCGCCGGCTTGCCGGGCACCGACAGCGTGGCCAGCTTCGCCTCGAGCCGCTGCACCTTCTTGCGGTAGAAGTCCTTCGCCTTCTTGCCCTTCGAGTCGGCGAGCGCCTTCTTGGCCCGGGCCAGGTCCGCCTTGGTCCCAGCGATCTTGTCCTTCGCCTTGGCGATGGCGGCGTTGCCGGCCGTGCACGAGTTCTCGATCTCGGGAGCCCACGCCTGCTGCAGGCTGCCCAGCTCGGTGATGTAGTTCGAGGTGGAGCGGTTCGCCAGCCCGGCCGGCGCGTTGTAGTAGGCGCGGATCTCCTTGCGGAGCGGGTCGAGGTTCGGGATGTCGTCACCACTGGCGACCGTCGTACCGCTCGAGCCGTCCGGCTTCATCGTGTACGTCGTCGGCGGCTTCATCGTGCTGTCGCCGGCCGGGGCGCCGGCGATGTCGAGGCTGGCCAGGAAGTACGTCGGGTTCGGCAGCTTGACGGTGTCGTCGGCGTAGCCGCCCATCAGGTCGCTCCACTGGTCGCCGACGTTGAGGACGACGTTGGCGCCGCCGGTGTCCTCGATGTTCTTGCGGGTGAAGGCCTTCTTCTCGACCGTCGAGCAGGAGGCGGCGTTGCCGTCAGCGGCGCAGTCGACGTACGCCGGCTTCGCGGCCGGCGTGTAGGAGCCGGTCGTCGTGACGTTGTCGGCGGTGAAGATCGGGGTGCCTCCGGTCGTCGTGAAGCCCTGCTCGGTCAGGTTGGCGACGGTGTCGGCCTCCTGCGCGGCGGGGCGGCCGGTGACGGCCTGGATGTCGTAGCCACGCGTCTCGAGGGTGCGGACCAGGTCGGGCATGCCGGCGACGGCGGGGTAGAGGTGGCCGCTGACCCACTGGCCGGCGACGGTGGCGTCGTAGTTGTAGTGCGTCGCCTCCTCGAAGTCGAAGTCCGAGAGCAGCGTGGCGTCGACGTCGAAGACGACGGTGCTGTTGGCCGGGGCTGCCTGCGGGAGGTCGGCCAGGATGCCCTGCTCGAGGGCCTTCACCTGGGTGATGTACGGCGACGCCGTCTTGTTGGCCACGTAGAGGCCGCTGGTCGCGTCCTTGGTGGCGGCGTAGTAGGCCCGGATCGTCGACTTCACCGAGTCGATGTTGGGGATGTCCGCTCCCGAGGCGGGGGCGGCGACGGCGCCGTCGTACGGGTTCACGGACATCGTGAACTCGGTCTTCGGGGTGAGGGTCGAGTCGTCGACGGTCCGCGCGTTGGCGATGGCCGTCGTGCCGACGAGAAGAGCGATGGCTGAGGTGGAGCCAACGAGAGTGCGCGCGACGGCGCGTCCCGAGATTCGCATGTGTTCTCCGAGAGTGAAGAGGGCGTGGTTGACCGGGTCAACCTACGTCTGCGGTCGCGCTCTGTGAAGAGGTGGTCGTCACCCGTGCAGGCGGGCGCCCTTGACGACCTTGTCGACCGCGTTGCGCGGTCCGTGCAGCGCGAGTCCGACCAGGTCCAGGTCGGCGCGCGCGACGGCCGCGACCGCGGCCCGGTTGTCCTCGTCGTTGCCGGTGCGGAACAGGTCGGCGGTGAAGACGCCCACGGTCAGGTCGCGTGACAGTGCGCGGCCGTGAGCGGCCGTCAGCAGCTCCGCGTCGGCCTCGAAGACGAGCACCGGCTGGCCGAGCATCGCGAGGTACGTCGTGCCGTCGGCGTCGGCGTACGGCTCCCCGACCAGCTGCGGCCACTCGTGCGCGATGCCGCTGACGAGGAACGCGGTGACGTTGAGGCGTTGCCAGGTCGCGAGGTCGTCGCGGACCAGCACGGCGATCTTGGTGTCGAATCCCATGCGCTCACGGTGACCTCCCGGGCGCCCGCGGGTCTTGTACGTTCCTGACATGCCGCCGCGGCCGACGATCCGGGCCTGGCGCCCGCGGGTCGCCGGGGTGTCGGAGGTGCTGCACGCGCACTTCCCCGAGCACGCCTACCCCGCGCACACCCACGACACCTGGACGCTGCTCCTCGTGGACAGCGGCACGGTCCGCTACGACCTGGAGCACCACCAGCACGGTGCGCTCGGCGACCGGGTCACCTTGCTGCCGCCGCATGTGCCCCACGACGGCCGATCGGTGGAGGCCACCGGTTTCCGCAAGCGGGTCGTCTACCTCGACGAGCAGGTGATCGGCGCCGGCCGGATCGGGGCGGCGGTCGACCACCCGGGGTGGGCGGACCCGGCGCTGCGGGAGGCCGTGGACCTGTTGCACCGCTCGCTCGAGCAGCCCGGTGAGGAGCTGGAGGCAGAGGTCCGCCTCACCCTCGTCGTCGACGGGTTGCGACAGCGGCTGGCCGGCGCGACCGCGCCCGCCGGCGTACGGCGTGACCCGCAGCTGGCGCACCGGCTCCGCGACCTGATCGACGACGCGGTGGTCGAGGGCGTCTCGCTCCCGGTGGCGGCCGGCGTGCTCGGCGCGCACCCGACCCACCTGGTGCGGGCGTTCGGTGCCGAGTTCGGGATCCCGCCGCACCGCTACCTCACCGGACGACGCCTCGACCGGGCCCGTCGAATGCTGCTGGCGGGGGAGCGGGCGGCCGACGTCGCGGTCGCGGTGGGCTTCCACGACCAGGCCCACCTGACCCGGCACTTCCGCCGGCTGCTGGGGGTCACCCCCGCGGCGTACGCACGGTCGGCACAATGAGTGCTGTGAACGAGCCCCTGATCCTCGGCATCGAGACGTCCTGCGACGAGACCGGCGTCGGGATCGTGCGCGGCCACACGCTGCTGGCGGACGCGGTCGCGAGCAGCGTCGAGGAGCACGCCCGCTTCGGCGGCGTCGTGCCCGAGGTCGCCAGCCGCGCCCACCTCGAGGCGATGGTGCCGACCATCGAGCGCGCCTGCGAGACGGCCGGGATCCAGCTGCGCGACGTCGACGCGATCGCCGTGACCAGCGGCCCCGGCCTCGCCGGCGCCCTGATGGTCGGAGTGGCCGCGGCGAAGGCGCTCGCGGTCGGGCTCGGCAAGCCGATCTACGGCGTCAACCACCTGGCCGCCCACGTCGCCGTCGACCAGCTCGAGCACGGTGCGCTTCCCGAGCCCTGCCTGGCGATGCTCGTCAGCGGTGGCCACTCCAGCCTGCTGCGCGTCGAGGACGTCACCGTGGGGGTCGACCCGATGGGCGCGACCATCGACGACGCCGCGGGGGAGGCCTTCGACAAGGTCGCGCGACTGCTCGGGCTGCCCTTCCCGGGTGGGCCCCACATCGACCGCGTCGCCCGCGAGGGCAGCAGCGTCTACGTCGACTTCCCGCGCGGCCTGACCGCGCGTCGCGACCTGGAGCGGCACCGCTTCGACTTCTCCTTCTCCGGCCTCAAGACGGCTGTCGCGCGCTGGGTCGAGGCGCGCGAGCGCTCCGGTGAGTCGGTGCCGGTCGCCGACGTGGCGGCCTCCTTCCAGGAGGCGGTGTGCGACGTGCTCGTCCGCAAGGCGCTCGACGCCGCGGTCAGCGAGGGCATCGAGGACATCCTCATCGGCGGCGGTGTGGCGGCGAACTCCCGGCTGCGTGCGATGGCCGAGGAGCGTGCGTCCAAGCTCGGGATCCGGGTGCGCGTCCCGCGCCCTGGCCTGTGCACCGACAACGGAGCCATGGTCGCCGCCCTCGGGGCCGAGATGGTCGCGCGCGGGCGTACGCCGTCCGCGCTCGACCTCCCGGCCGACTCGTCGCTACCGGTGACCAGCGTCCTCGTCTGACGTCTGGGTCTCGTCCTGGTGGCCGGGCCACCAGGCGGCGTGCCCGAGCAGCGCAGTCAGCGCCGGGGTGAAGAACATCGCCATCACGAACGCCGCGACCGCGATGCCGAACGAGATCGCGAAGCCCATCTGGGTGAGCAGCGAGTTGCCGGCGAGCATGAGCGAGGCGAACGTGCCCGCGAGGATCAGGCCGGCCGCAGCGACCGTGGGACCGGCGTGCCGGACGGCCAGGGCGGCCGCCTCGCGAGGCGGCTTCCCCTCGCGTGACTCCTCGCGCAACCGCGCGATCATCAAGATGTTGTAGTCGGTGCCGAGCGCGACCACGAACAGGTAGATGTAGATCGGCAGCAGGAAGATCAGGCCCTGGTGGCCGGCGAGGTGCTGGAAGACGATCACCGAGGCGCCCAGGGTGGCGCCGAAGCCGAGTCCGACCGACAGCATCAGGTAGACCGGCGCGACGAGCGAGCGCAGCAGCAGCGCGAGGATCAGCATGATGATCAGCGCCGCGACCGGGAAGACCACCGAGTAGTCGCGGTTCATCGCTGCCTGGAAGTCGACGAACACCGAGGTGATGCCGCCGACGTACGCCGAGGTGCCCTCGGGCGCGAGCTCGTGGACGTCGGGTCGGATAATGTCGCGGACGTCGACGAGCGCCGCGTCGGACGTCGGGTCCTCCTTCAGGACCGTCATCACGATCGCCGTCGACGGATCGGTCGGGGAGAGCTGCGCGCCGATCACCTGAGCGACGCCGTCGACCTTCTGCACGCCCGCGGCGAACTGGTCGACCGCGGCCTGGGTGAGCGTTCCCTGCGAGTGGAGCACGATCGGGGTGGGCTGGGTGGCGCCGGCCGCGAAGCCGCCGTCCTCCAGCGTCTTGGTCGCCTCCGCTGACTCGACCGTGCTCGACGAGGACGAGGAGCCGAGGTCGAAGGTCGGGTTGAACCCGAGCGCGAAGAGGCTGAGGACCGCGAGGGCGCCACCCGAGGCCACGGCGTACCGCACCGGGTGCCTCCCGAGTGAGCCGCCGAGCCGGGCGAAGCGGTCGCCCTTCGAGGGCTCCTTCCACTTCTTCGACGGCCAGAAGAGCGCGCGACCGAGCACCGTCACGAGCGCCGGGAAGAGCGTCAGGGCCGCCACGAGCGTGACCGCCACGGCGATGGCCAGCGACGGACCGATCGAGCGGAAGATGCCGAGCGAGGAGAGGACGAGCGTCATGAACGCGACGAAGACGGCTGCGCCTGCCGAGGCGATCGCCTCGCCGGCGCGCTCGAGGGCGTGGGCGACCGCCTCGCGGTGCTCCTCGCCCTCGCGCATGCGCTCTCGGTAGCGGAAGAGGAAGAAGAGGATGTAGTCGGTGCCGATGCCGAAGAGGACGACGATGAGGATGACCGTGGTCGAGTCGTCCTTCTGGAGGTCGAAGAGCTTGGCGGCGATGTTGATCAGCGCCGAGGAGACCGGCGACAGGATGAAGCCGACCGCGAGGATCGGCATCAACGCGATCAGGACGCTGCGGAAGATGATGCCGAGCAGCACCAGGATCAGGACCACGGTCGCGATCCCGACGATCGCCTCGGCGCTGCTGCCGGACTGTGCCTGGTCGTAGGTCTGGGGCAGGTTGCCGGTCGTCTGGGCGCGCAGGTCGGTGCCGTCGGTCGCGTCGGCGAGGCCGTCGCGCAGGTCCTTGACCTGGTTGTACTCGTCGGGGTCCTGACCGGTGGCGTCCGGGTCGAGCGTGAGGTTGACGATCGCCACCTGCTTGGTCGGCGAGACCTGGGGGTCCTCGGCCCCGGTGAAGACCGGCGGCAGGTCCAGGCCCTTGATGACCGTGGAGACCTCGGCGACGTCGTCGTCGGTCAGCGGGTCGCCGTCGGTGCGGTCGAAGACGATCGTCGCGCCCGAGTCCTGCTGCTGCGGGAAGGCGTCGGTGACCAGGTTGGTCGCCTTGATCGACTCGTACTTGTCCGGCAGGAAGTCGGCCTGGTCGGTCGTCGAGTCGACCTTCGGCGCGAAGGCGACGAGCAGGACCGTGGCGACCACCCAGGCGCCGATGATCCACCAGGGACGACGGGAGGCGAGGCGACCGAGCAGCTTAAACATGGCTCTTAACCTAGCGATCCCGATCGCCGGGGCGCTTCCGACTTTCGGCTACTCCGAGACCACGAACTCCGCGACGAACTCCGGGTTGCGTCCGGGCCCTTCCGGTGTCACGACCTCGGGGTCTTCGCCCCCGAGACCGACCCGGACGAGCGACCACGGGTTGGTGTCCACGTCGGCCAGACCGAGCTTCCAGTCGGTTACGCCGACGAGCAGGTGGGTCGCGTCTGCCCACCCGGCGCGGCTGACCACGGCTGTCTTGCCCGTGGGGGTGAACGTCCCGACCTGCTCGAGGTCGAGGTCGAAGGTGGACACCTCGCCGTACATGTTGTTGTCGCCACGCATGCCCAGCAGGTGCTGGCCGTCGGGGGAGAAGCGCAGGCCCGACGTGTCGCAGCTGCGAGCGACCATCGTCTGCGCACCGGGGTCGTAGAGGCCGGAGCACCCGAACTGCGGGTCCTCGGGCGCGGCGTACGAGACGGCCCACAGGTCGCCATCGGGGCTGACGTCCTGGACCCTGAGGTCCTCGCTCGTGCGGAGGTCCTCGATCCCTGTGGACGTGAGCAGGCCGTTGGTCGTCGAGCCGTCGCCGACGAGCAGGTGCTCCGCGTCGAGGACGGCGTCGATGTTGCCCGAGGTCTGGTTCTGCAGGGGGATGCCGGGCAACGTCGCCGGCTCGGCGGTGCCGCTCGTCAGCACCCGCACCGTGCGGTCCTTCGCGACCCAGGCCACCGCCCCGTCGTCGGCGCTCACCGTGATCTCGTTGGCGAAGGCCGGGTAGGTATCGTCGAGCGACCCGTCGGCGCCGTAGACGCGGATGGACTGGGGCTGCGCCAACGCGAGGACGATCCGGCCGTCGGTCAGGACGCCCATCTGGCTCACGTCCGCGTTGTCGACGTCGACCGGCACCGTCGATCCGTCCGGCAGCGTGACGACCCCGTCGTGGAGCACCGAGGAGCCCGGCGGGGCCGGAGCCGGAGGTGCCGGGTCGGGTGCCGACCGGTCGCTGCCGCCGGACAGCACCGCGGGGAGCAGCACGACCGCAGCGACTGCAGCGGCCACGCCGGTCGCGGCGGCGGCGCGGCGCCGACGGCGGATGGTCTGCGCCCGGCCGCGGACGCTCTCGAAGGAGAGCGGAGCGGCGTGGACGCGCTCGGCGCGGCGGGTCAGCTCGTCGGTGAGTCGGGTCTCGTCGGTCATCGCTCCTCCTCCCGGGGTCGCAGGTCGTCAGGTGTTCGCTCGCGGAGTGCGGCGAGCGCACGGCTGGTCTGGGACTTCACGGTGCCGACGGAGATCCCGAGGATGTCGGCGGTCTCGCGCTCGGTGAGCTGCTCGTAGTAGCGGAGCACCAGCACGGCGCGGGCCTTGCGCGGCAGGGTCTGCACAGCCGCCCAGAGCTGGGTCCCGCTGCCGTCGTCGTAGTCATCGATGACCGGTGTCGTCTCGGGCACGAGGTCGGTCGAGACCTCGCGACGCTTCCACGCCCGCCGCCACAGGGAGTTGTGCTCGTTGACCATGATCCGGCGCACGTAGGCGTCCACCGACTCGCGCTCGCGCACCCGGTCCCACGCGAGATAGAGCTTGGCGAGCGAGGTCTGCAGGAGGTCCTCGGCCTGGTGCTGGTCACCGGTGAGGAGGTACGCCGTCCGCAGCAGTGGAGCCTGGCGGGCCTGGAGGTACGCCGTGAAGTCGGCGTCCCGGTCCGTCATCGTCGCTCCTGTCTCCGTCGTCTGCACACCACCATGACGCGAACCCTCGCGAGATGGTTGCAATTCACCGCCCGTACGGTTGGCTGGGCACCAGCCAGATGGGCTTGTCGATCCGAGAAAGAGGATTCCCATGCAGCAGGTCAAGGGTCTCGTGGCACTCGCCCAGGGTGAGCCGGTCGAGGTCGTCACCATCAACGTCCCGGACCCGGGTCCGGGCGAGGCGGTCGTGAAGGTGCAGGCCTGCGGGGTCTGCCACACCGACCTGCACTACCGCGAGGGCGGCATCAACGACGACTTCCCGTTCCTGCTCGGCCACGAGGCCGCGGGCGTGGTCGAGGCCGTCGGCCCCGACGTGACCGCCGTCGCTCCCGGCGACTTCGTGATCCTCAACTGGCGCGCGGTCTGCGGTGACTGCCGCGCCTGCGACCGCGGCGAGCCGTGGTACTGCTTCGCCACCCACAACGCGACCCAGAAGATGACCCTCGAGGACGGCACCGAGCTCTCGCCCGCACTGGGCATCGGCGCCTTCGCCGAGAAGACGCTGGTGGCGGCCGGCCAGTGCACGAAGGTCGACCCGTCCGCCCGCCCGGCTGCCGTCGGCCTGCTCGGCTGCGGCGTGATGGCCGGCATCGGTGCCGCCATCAACACCGGTGCCGTCACCCGCGGCAAGTCCGTCGCCGTCATCGGTTGCGGTGGTGTCGGCGTGGCCGCGATCGCCGGCTCGGCGCTCGCCGGGGCCAGCCCGATCATCGCGGTCGACATCGACGCCAAGAAGCTCGAGCAGGCCAAGAAGATGGGCGCGACCCACACCGTCGACTCCTCGCAGGTCGACCCGGTGGCCGCGATCCAGGAGCTCACCGGCGGCAACGGCGCCGACGTCGTCATCGATGCCGTCGGCCGGCCCGAGACCTGGAAGCAGGCGTTCTACGCCCGCGACCTGGCAGGCACCGTCGTCCTGGTGGGCGTGCCCACGCCCGACATGAAGATCCCGGACATCCCGCTCATCGACGTCTTCGGTCGCGGCGGCTCGCTGAAGTCCAGCTGGTACGGCGACTGCCTGCCGTCGCGCGACTTCCCGATGCTCGTCGACCTCTACCAGCAGGGCCGTCTCGACCTGGACGCCTTCGTCACCGAGGAGATCGGCATCGACGACGTCGAGGCCGCCTTCGAGAAGATGCACCACGGCGACGTGCTCCGCTCGGTGGTGCTGTTCCAGTGACGGCACGCGTGGACCATGCCGTCTCGAGCGGCACCTTCAGCCTCGACGGCGAGACCTTCGACGTCGACAACAACATCTGGGTGATCGGTGACGACACCGAGTGCGTGGTCATCGACGCCCCGCACGACGTCGCCGACATCCTGGCCGTCGTAGGCGACCGCAAGGTCAGGGCGATCATCTGCACCCACGCGCACGACGACCACGTGCGCGTGGCGCCGGCGCTGCGCGAGGAGGTGATCGCGCCGATCATGCTGCACCCGGCCGACAAGCCGCTGTGGGAGCTGACCCACCAGAACTACCTGTGGGACCTCGACCTCGAGGACGGCCTCTCCATCGACGTCGCGGGTACGACGCTCCAGGTGCTGCACACGCCGGGCCACGCACCCGGTGCGGTCTGCCTCTACGCGCCCGACCTCGGCTGCGTCTTCACCGGCGACACGCTCTTCAACGGCGGCCCGGGCGCGACCGGTCGCTCCTACTCGGACTCCGACCTCATCAAGGAGTCGATCCGGGCGAAGCTCTTCGCGCTGCCCGACGAGACGGTCGTGCACACCGGGCACGGTGACGACACGACGATCGGTGCGGAGAAGGCCGACTTCTGAGGACCGTCAGAACGGCGTGACGAGGAGGGCGGTGCCGTCGCCGGCGACCCGGGTGAGCACGATGGTCGCCTCCTCGTCGCCCCGCAGGGCGAGCCGCTTGCGCAGCTCCTCGGGGACGACGTCGACGCCACGCTTCTTGATGGTCAGCCGGCCGATGCCGCGCTCGCGCAACGCTGCCCGCAGCGGCTTCTCGCGGTAGGGGAGCTCCTCCACGACCCGGTAGCCACGGGCGAAGGGCGTGCGGAACGACTGGTCGGACGTCACATAGGCGATGTGCTCGTCGACGAGGCCGCCGTCGACGCCGGCGGCCACCGCGGTGACCAGCCCGGCCCGGATCACGGCGCCGTCGGGCTCGTAGAGGTAGTCGCCCACCGCGCGCACCGGAGCGCCCGGGTCGTCCTCGTCGGTCAGGGTCGCGAGCCCGCCGTCGCCGATCACGGTGGCCCGTCGTGCGGTCGTGGCCAGGCGGCCGGACCAGAGCGCGGCCTCCTTCACCTCGCCGTGGTCGCTGACCCACTCCGCCTCGACCCCCGCGGGGACCAGGTCGTGGGGGATGCCGGGCGCGACCTTCACGCACGCGTCGCGAGCGAGCAGGCCGAGGACGAACGGCCACGGCGGAGTCCAGTCGTCGACGTCGAAGGTGCGGCCGCGCGCCGTACGACGGGCGGGGTCCGCGAAGGCGACCTCGAAGGGCGTGGTGTCGACGCTCGTCGCGTCGGCGACGCTGACAGCACCGTCGAGCCCGAGGGCATCCAGGTTGGCGCGGGCGACGTAGACGCGGAGCGGGTCCAGGTCGACACCGGCGCAGACGAGACCGGCTCGCGACGACGCGATCAGGTCGCCTCCGATCCCGCAGCCCAGGTCGATCACGGTCTCGGTGCCGGCCGCGACGAGGCGGGCCGCGCGGTGCTCGGCGACCCGGAGCCGGGTGGCCTGCTCGTAGCCGTCGGGCGTGAAGTACATCCGGTCCGCGAGCTCGCCGAACTTGTCACGTGCCCGGACGCGCAGGCGGGCCTGGGTGATCGCGGCGGCGACGTGGGCCGCCTCCGCCGTACGCCGCAGCCGGGTCTGGGTCTGCAGCGAGTCGTCCCCCGCCTCGACCGCGGCCGCGAGCAACCGCTGACCGTCGTCGGTCAGCAGCCAGCGGAAGGCGTCGAGGTCCACCGGGTGATCGTGTCAGCCGGGGGCACCGTTGGCACTCGGTTGGGGGGAGTGCTAGTTTCGGATCTGGCACTCTCCCCGTGAGTGTGCCAGCGCTTGCGAGCTCGGTGCGACCCCCGCGACGGCGTACCGGAACCGCGAGCACAGACGTGAACCACCCACACATCGAAGTGCCAGAAAGTGGAGGTCGACATCGTGTCGGTCAACATCAAGCCTCTCGAGGACCGGATCGTCGTCAAGGCCCTCGAGGCCGAGCAGACCACGGCTTCCGGCCTGGTCATCCCGGACACCGCCAAGGAGAAGCCCCAGGAGGGCGAGGTCCTGAGCGTCGGTCCGGGTCGCATCGACGACAACGGCAACCGGGTCCCGCTCGACGTCAACGTCGGCGACAAGGTCATCTACAGCAAGTACGGCGGCACCGAGGTCAAGTACGCCGGCGAGGAGTACCTCATCCTTTCCGCGCGCGACGTCCTCGCGATCGTTTCCTGATCTGACGGGTCGTGTGCCTGACGACGGTCCTTCGGCCGTTGTCAGGCGCACGACCCGATCTTGTTTTTCTGACGTAGGAGAGAAATGCCCAAGATCCTGGAGTTCGACGAGAACGCCCGCCGCAGCCTCGAGCGCGGCGTGGACAAGCTCGCCAACGCCGTCAAGGTGACGCTCGGCCCCAAGGGCCGCTACGTCGTCCTCGACAAGAAGTGGGGCGCCCCGACCATCACGAACGACGGTGTCACCGTCGCCCGTGAGATCGAGCTGGACGACCCGTTCGAGAACCTCGGTGCGCAGCTGTGCAAGGAAGTCGCCACCAAGACCAACGACATCGCCGGTGACGGCACCACCACGGCCACCGTGCTCGCGCAGGCGATGGTCCACGAGGGCCTGCGCGCCGTCGCCGCGGGTGCCAACCCGATGGGCCTCAAGCGGGGCATGGACGCCGCGGCCGAGGCCGTGGGCGACGCCCTCAAGGAGGCCGCGCGCGAGGTCGAGTCCGTCGAGGACATGGCGTCGGTCGCGACCATCTCGAGCCGCGACGCCGTGATCGGCGACCTGCTCTCGCAGGCCTTCGACAAGGTCGGCAAGGACGGCGTGATCACGGTCGAGGAGTCCAACACCATGGGCACCGAGCTCGAGTTCACCGAGGGCATGCAGTTCGACAAGGGCTACATCAGCCAGTACTTCGTCTCCGACCCGGAGCGCATGGAGGCCGTCCTCGACGACCCCTACATCCTTCTGCACCAGGGCAAGATCTCGTCGGTCTCCGACCTGCTCCCCCTGCTCGAGAAGGTCATCGCCGCCGGCAAGCCGCTCTTCATCCTCGCCGAGGACGTCGACGGCGAGGCGCTCTCGACGCTGGTCGTCAACAAGATCCGCGGCACCTTCAACGCCGTGGCGGTGAAGGCTCCGGCCTTCGGCGACCGTCGCAAGGCGATGATGCAGGACATCGCGACCCTGACCGGCGGCCAGATCGTGGCTCCCGAGGTCGGCCTCAAGCTCGACCAGGTCGGTCTCGAGGTGCTCGGTCAGGCGCGTCGCGTGGTCGTCACCAAGGACGACACCACCATCGTCGACGGCGCGGGCGACACGGCCGAGGTCGAGGGCCGCGTCAACCAGATCAAGGCCGAGATCGAGAACACCGACTCCGACTGGGACCGCGAGAAGCTCCAGGAGCGCCTCGCGAAGCTCGCCGGTGGCGTGTGCGTGATCAAGGTCGGCGCCGCCACCGAGGTGGAGCTCAAGGAGAAGAAGCACCGCATCGAGGACGCCGTGTCCGCGACGCGCGCCGCGATCGAGGAGGGCATCGTCCCCGGCGGTGGCTCCGCTCTGATCCACGCCGTGTCGGTGCTCGAGGGTGACCTCGGCCTGACCGGCGACGAGGCCACCGGTGTCCGCGTGGTCCGCAAGGCGGCCGACGAGCCGCTGCGCTGGATCGCCGAGAACGGTGGTGTCAACGGCTACGTCGTCACCACCAAGGTCCGCGAGCTCGGCCTCGGCAACGGCTACAACGCCGCCACCGAGGAGTACGGCGACCTGGTCGCCCAGGGCGTCCTGGACCCGGTCAAGGTCACCCGCTCGGCACTCGTCAACGCCACCTCGATCGCGGGCATGCTGCTCACGACCGAGACGCTGGTCGTCGAGAAGCCCGAAGAGGAAGACGACGCCCCGGCCGCTGCAGGCCACGGGCACGGCCACGGCCACTGATCCACCCCTGACGTTGACCCGCCCGAAGCTTTCGGGCGGGTCGACGTCATTTCAGCCGCAGTCGGGAGTGACCTCGGGGCGCTCGACGCCCTTGAGCAGGTAGATGGTGCCGCCGTTGCAGCCGGTGCCGTGCTCGACGTAGCGCTGGTCGACGACCGACCCGAGCTGACCGACGCCGGTGTCGGTCCAGGCGTCGAAGTCGACCCACTCGACCAGCCAGGTCGGCGCGTCCGGCCCGCCGAGCAGGGCCGCCAGGTCGGCGTACCCCGGGTCGCGGGTGCGCATCGGCAGGCTCCAGAGGTAGGGGTACGGCGAGGAGAGCCCGCTGGTGTCCTGGAGGTCGGCCCGTCCGCCGAAGACGACCAGGGTGTCCCCGGGCTCCGCGGCGTCGGCGATCGCCCGGCCCGTGTGGACCTCGTCGAACTCCTGCTGCCCGGTGGCGTTCCAGACGATCCAGAAGACCATCGCCAGCACGGCTGAGACCACCGAGGCGACCACCACGCCGCGCATGATCCGCCCGGCCCGGTCCGGCCGCCCCGCGACCAGCGCGACGCAGAGCACGGCGCTCGGCACCAGCGGCACCAGGTAGTCCTGCCAGTAGCTGCCGCCCGCGACGAGCGCGACCACGTCGAACGCCACCACCGAGACCGTCGCCGACACGAGCGGCGGGTCGTCGGGCCAGAGCCGTCGCAGGTGTACGAAGAGCCCCGCGATCACCGGCAGCAGCCCGCAGCCGATCGCGATCGCGATGAGGATCATGGCCCGGCGCTGCGGGGCGTCGCTCGCCCCGTCGGCGATCACCCGGGCTGCATCGGTGCGGAAGCCGTAGACGGCGTACCAGAGCGTGGAGAGTCGTACGCCGGACTCCAGCGCCCAGCCCACGGTGGCCAGCACCGGCACGGCTGCGCCCGCCACACCCGCGCCGGCGAGACGGAGCGTCTCGCGGACGTGGAGGCGACCGGCGAGCGCAGAGGCGACGAGCAGCACCGCCGCGAAGACCAGGGCGGATGCCAGGTTCTGCTTGATGCCGAGCGCCGTGGCGCCGGCCAGGCCGGCCGCGAAGGCGGACCAGGTCGAGCCGCGGCGTACGGCGCTCAGCGTCAGCAGCATGCTGCCGAGCAGGAGGGGGAGCGCCAGCAGCTCGCCCTTGACCGCGACGACGTCGATCATCGGGTTGGCCAGCAGGGCCGCCGCGATGAAGGCCGCCCACGGTGCCGCTCGCAGGCCGGTCGCGAGGCGGGCGACGTACGCCGCGAGCACGACGACCGCCGCCGCGACGGCGGCACCCAGCAGGCGGAGCGTGATCTCACCGCCGGTCAGGTCGACGACCTTGAAGACCGCGATCAGCAACGGGGGCCGGTCGACCCAATAGGGCCCGAACATGCTGTCCGGCTGCGGGTCCCACGACCGCGCCACGAGCAGGAAGCCCGCCTCGTCGGCGCGGAGCGGCCGGGTGAGTGCGGGGAGTCGTGCGAGGAACACCAGGACGACGGCGACGGCGACCGGGTGGCGCCTCAGGAGTCCGAGCACGCGATCAGCCTCTCAGGTCCCACCGTGCGCATGGTGCGCGGCACATGTAGCACTGCGGAAACACTGAGGTCTCGATCCGGCAACGTCGGGCGGCCACGCTGGGCCCATGTTGTGGAGGGTACGTACGACGCTGCCCGACCGACCCGGGGCGCTGGCCATGCTGGCGGCGACCTGTGGCGAGGCCGGCGTCAACATCTTGGGACTGCAGATCTTCCCGGGCATCGAGTCGGTGACCGACGAGCTGGTGCTCAGCACCCCGGACGACTGGACCGAGGCCGACCTCGCCGACCTGATCGGCCGGAGCGGTGGCCTGTCCGTGAGCGCCGGGCCGTGCACCGAGGCCGCGCTGAGCGACCAGCCGACGCGCTACGTCCAGGCGTCGCGCACGATCCTGGCCCAGCCGGCCTCCTTCCCCGAGGTGGTCGCGCGGCTCTTCGACGCCGAGGCGGACCCGACCGCCGGGAGGGGTCAGGACCTCGACGTCATGGACATGACCGTCGGCGACGTGCAGGTGCAGGTGCGCCGCTCGGCGCCGTTCACCGCGACCGAGCACGCGCGCGGCGCGGCGATCGCCGACCTGGTCTCCGACGTCCTCGAGCGCAGCCGCGAGAGCGCGATGTCGCCGAGCCACAGCCGCCGGGTCGGTGGTGGGGCGACACCGGAGTACACCGTGGACGGTGACTCGGTCGCCGCGATGATCGACGGGACCCCCGTGGGGCTGGCCGTGGTGCGGCCGGCGGCCGAGGAGCCCGGCGTACGACCGGTGACGCTGCGCGTCGACCCGGCGTGGCAGCGGCGAGGCATCGGCACCCGTCTGCTCGTCGACGCGGCCCGACTGGCCCACACGCTGGGTGCCACCGAGATCGTGCTGACCACCCGGTCCGACAACCAGGCGGTGCTGCCGATGGTGATGGCCGCGGGCCTGCGCGGGCGGATCCGGATGGCCGCCGACACCCTCACGGTGCGGGTGCCCGTCCGCGACCTCAAGCCGCTTCGTAGTTAGGCGCGCTGCGCCGGTAGGCTGGGGGAGTGGAGCTGCCGGAGAAGTTCGCCGCACTGGGTCTGACCTACGACGATGTCCTCCTGCTGCCCGGTCATTCCGACCTGGCGCCGGCCGACATCGACCTCACCTCGCGGCTCACCCGCGAGATCTCGCTCAAGGTGCCGCTCGTCAGCGCCGCCATGGACACGGTCACCGAGTCCCGGATGGCGATCGCGATGGCCCGCGAAGGCGGCCTCGGCGTCCTCCACCGCAACCTCTCGATCGAGGACCAGGCCTACCAGGTCGACCTCGTGAAGCGGACCCAGACCGGCATCATCTCCAACCCGGTCACGATCACCCCTGACCGGACGCTGGAAGACCTCGACCGGATCTGCGGCGAGTACCGCGTCTCCGGCCTCCCGGTGGTCGACACCGACAACCGGCTCCTCGGCATCATCACCAACCGCGACCTGCGCTTCACCCCGGTCGCCGAGTGGGCGACCACCAAGGTCGACGAGGTGATGACGCCGATGCCGCTCATCACCGGCCCCTCCGACATCTCCCGCGAGGACGCGACCGTGCTGCTGCGCCGGCACAAGCGTGAGCGACTGCCGTTGATCGACGACGCGGGCCGCCTCACCGGCCTGATCACCGTCAAGGACTTCGTGAAGGGCGAGCAGTTCCCGCTCGCGTCCAACGACGCCGCCGGCCGCCTGATGGTCGGTGCGGCGATCGGCTACTTCGGCGACGCCTGGCAGCGCGCGACCACCCTGATCGACGCCGGCGTCGACGTGCTCGTGGCCGACACCGCCCACGGCAACGTCCGGATGCTGCTCGACATGGTCCAGCGCCTCAAGAGCGACCCCGCCACCCGCCACGTCCAGGTCATCGGCGGCAACGTCGCGACCCGCGAGGGCGCCCAGGCCTTCGTCGACGCCGGCTCCGACGCGGTCAAGGTCGGGGTCGGGCCGGGCTCCATCTGCACGACCCGGGTCGTCACCGGGGTCGGCGTACCCCAGGTGACCGCGGTCTACGAGGCCTCGCTCGCCTGCAAGCCCGCCGGCGTCCCGGTGATCGCCGACGGCGGCCTCAAGCACTCCGGCGAGATCGCCAAGGCGCTGGTCGCCGGCGCCGACACCGTGATGATCGGCTCGCTCCTGGCCGGCTGCGACGAGTCGCCCGGCGACCTGGTCTTCGTCAACGGCAAGCAGTTCAAGTCCTACCGCGGCATGGGCTCGCTGGGCGCCATGTCGAGCCGTGGCAAGAAGTCCTACTCCAAGGACCGCTACTTCCAGGCCGAGGTCGAGAACGACGACAAGATCGTCCCCGAGGGCATCGAGGGCCAGGTCGCCTACCGCGGCCCGCTCTCCGCCGTCGCCCACCAGCTGATCGGTGGGCTCAACCAGTCGATGTTCTACACGGGCTCCCGGACGATCGGTGACCTGCAGGAGAACGGCCGGTTCGTGCGGATCACCCAGGCCTCGCTCCAGGAGAGCCACCCGCACGGCGTGCAGATGACCGTCGAGGCGCCCAACTACTCCGGTCGGTAGACCAGCAGGGCGTGGTGACCTGACGGGGCCCTGGTTCCCTAGGGTGGCGTCGTGACCGCGCGGCGTTATGACACGACTCGCCGACAGGCCGCTGCCCAGGAGCGTCGGACCCGGGTGGCCGAGGTCGCGGCGGCGCTGTTCGCCGAACGGGGCTGGGTCGGGACGACGGTCGCTGCGGTCGCCGCGGAGGCCGGTGTCTCCACCGAGCTGGTGACCAAGGCCTTCGACGGGAAGCCGGGGCTCTTCATGGCTGCCTTCCGGCAGGCGAGCTTCGGGGGCAGCACGGACCTGCCCGGCGTCTTCGCCGAGCTGCGGCTCGAGGACGAGCCCGACCTCGACGTACGTCTCGACCGGCTGGTCGACTTCGCCTGTGCATCGCTGGTGCCGATGGCGCCGCTCGTGCCGGTGATGACCGCCGGCGCCGAGCACGACGCCGACCTCCGCCGACTGGTGCGAGCAGCGGAGCTCGGGCACGCCGAGACGGCCCGCGAGGTCGTGCGGCTCCTGGCTCCCGGTCCGGTGGGCGACGACGTCGTCGACGAGGTCTACGTGCTGACCCTCGCGGAGACCTACCTCGCGTTCGTCCAGCAGCGGGGCTGGAGCACGGAGCGGTACGCCGCCTGGCTGCGGCGCTCGCTGCGCGCCGTCCTCGACTCCGGTTGAGCACTCCTGCGAAACGCCTGCGCGGGCCTCGTCTATTGATTACTGTCCACCTGTATCCAAATTACGGGAGGAAACAGTCATGAAGCTCGGGGAGCTGGTGCGCTCGCGCACCGTCGTGGTCGGGGTCTCGGCGGCCGTGCTGGTCATGTCCGGGGCGGCGGCGTTCTCCGCCGTGTCGCGCGACGCCGACTCGGTCGTGCGTGCCTGCTACCAGCGCGAGACCGGCAAGGTGCGGATCGTCTCGGTCGACGGTGCCAAGGTGGCCAAGGGCTGCACCGGCAAGGAGACGGCCGTGTCCTGGAACCAGAAGGGCCAGCCTGGCGAGGCCGGTCCGACGGGCGAGGCGGGCGCCGCGGGTCCGACCGGCGCGACGGGTCCGACCGGCGCAACGGGGGCGACGGGGGCGAGGGGACCGGCGGGCGAGCCCGGGGACGTCGGTCCGTCGGGTGCGCCGGGTCCGTCGGGTGCGCCGGGCCCGTCGGGCGCGGCGGGCTCGCAGGGACCACGCGGCCTTCAGGGAGACGCGGGGCCTTCCGGGCCTGCCGGCCCGTCGGGGGCGCCGGGCTCGCCCGGTCCCTCGGGTGCGGCGGGAGCGGACGGCGCCGACGGGGTCTCCGGCTACCAGCAGGTGTACACGGACACCGTCGTCGACGCCGGCACGACCGACGATGCCCGGGTCGCGTGCCCTGAGGGCACCCACGTGCTGGGCGGGGGCTACCGCGCCCGGGAGCTGGGCGGAGGCTTCGTGACCAGCTCCTCGGTGACCGCCACGGAGAGCTTCCCCGCCGACAACCAGTCCGGCTGGGTGGTGCAGCTGGCCAACGGCGCCCAGGGCAGTGTCCGGGTCACGGTCTTCGCGCTGTGCGCGTCCGTGAGCTGACGGCGCCCGGGCGGTCGAGGGTGCCCGCTTCGACACCGTCGGCTCCCGATGGGAAACTCATGGCGTGACGGACATCGAGATCGGCCGGGCCAAGCGGGGCCGGCGTGCCTACTCCTTCGACGACATCGCGATCGTGCCGTCGCGGCGCACCCGCGACCCCGAGGAGGTCAGCACCACCTGGCAGATCGACGCCTACCGGTTCGAGCTGCCGATCCTCGCGGCACCGATGGACTCGGTGATGTCGCCGGCCACGGCGGTCGCGCTCGGCCGCTTCGGCGGCCTCGGCGTGCTCAACCTCGAGGGCATCTGGACCCGCTACGAGGACCCGACCGACCTGCTCGAGGAGGTCGCCGGCTTGCAGGGCGTCGACGCGACCCGCCGGCTGCAGCAGATCTACACCGAGCCGATCAAGCCCGAGCTGATCACCGAGCGGCTGCGCGAGATCCGCGAGTCCGGGGTCACGGTCGCCGGGTCGCTCTCGCCCCAGCGCACCAAGGAGTTCGCGAAGGCCGTGGTCGACGCGGGCGTCGACATGTTCGTCATCCGCGGTACCACCGTCTCCGCCGAGCACGTCTCCTCGCAGGCCGAGCCGCTCAACCTCAAGGAGTTCATCTACGAGCTCGACGTCCCGGTCGTCGTCGGGGGCTGCGCGACCCACCAGGCCGCGCTCCACCTGATGCGCACCGGTGCGGCCGGCGTGCTCGTCGGCTTCGGCGGCGGAGCGGCCCACACCACCCGGACGGTGCTCGGCGTCGCCGTACCCATGGCCTCCGCGGTGGCCGACGTCGCGGCCGCCCGTCGCGACTACCTCGACGAGTCCGGCGGTCGCTACGTCCACGTCATCGCCGACGGCTCGATCGGCAAGTCCGGCGACCTCGCCAAGGCGGTCGCCTGCGGCGCCGACGCCGTGATGGTCGGCTCGCCGTTCGCGCGCGCCACCGACGCGCCGGGTCGCGGCTTCCACTGGGGCACCGAGGCCCACCACCACGACCTCCCGCGCGGCCAGCGCGTGCAGTTCGACACCGTCGGCACGCTCGAGGAGATCCTCTTCGGTCCGTCCCGCGTCGCCGACGGCACGATGAACCTGGTCGGCGCCCTCAAGCGCTCGATGGCCACGACCGGCTACACCGAGCTCAAGGAGTTCCAGCGGGTCGAGGTCGTCGTTGAGTGACGGCCCCCTGGCGGACGAGGTCGTCATCCACACCGACGGCGCCTGCATCCCCAACCCCGGGCCCGGCGGCTGGGGAGCGTTGCTGCGCCAGGGTCCGCACGAGCTCGAGCTCTGCGGCGGCGAGGCCGGCGCCACCACCAACAACCGGATGGAGCTGATGGCGCCGATCCAGGCGCTCGCGGCCCTCAAGCGGCGCAGCGTGGTGCACATCTACACCGACAGCACCTACGTCCGCAGCGGCATCACCTCGTGGGTGATCTCCTGGCAGCGCAACGGCTGGCGGACCAGCGCGAAGCAGCCGGTGAAGAACGTCGACCTCTGGCAGCAGCTGGTCGAGGCGGTCACCCACCACGACGTCGAGTGGCACTGGGTCAAGGGCCACGCAGGTGACGAGGGCAACGAGCGTGCCGACCGGCTCGCCGCGCGCGGCCTCGAGGAAGCCGTCCAGGCGGCCCAGGCATGAGGGTGGCAGCGGGTCAGGCGGCCTCGGTCTCCGGCGACCTCGACGCCAACGTCCGCCAGGCGGCTCGGCTCACCGACCTGGCGGCCGGCCAGGACGTCCGGCTGCTGGTGCTGCCCGAGGCGTTCCTGACGGGGTACGACGTCGCGGCGTTCGACGGACCGCTGCCCGACGCGGGCGACCTGGACGGCTCCTGGCTCGACCCGCTGCGGTCGGCGGCTGCGCCCGGAGTCACGGTCGTCGTCGGCACCGCCCTGCGACGTGACGGCGCGCGGCGGCTCTCGCAGGTCGTGGTGCGACCCGACGGGACCGCCACGGCGCCGTACGACAAGCAGCACCTCGACGGCCTCGAGAAGTCGACCTTCACCACCGGTGACCACGGTGCCTCGATCATCGTCGACGGACACCAGCTCGGGCTGTCGATCTGCTACGACGGCTGCTTCCCCGAGCACGCCCAGGCCGCGGCGCTCGACGGCGCGGTCGGCTACCTGAGCTCGGCGGCGTACTTCCCGGGCGGTGCGCACCGGCGCGACCTCTACTACGCGGCGCGGGCGCTGGAGAACGGCATGTACGTCGTCTTCTCCGGTCTGACCGGCCGGTGCGGCGACCTCGAGTTCATCGGTGGGTCTGCGGTCTACGACCCCGAGGGTCGGCCGATCGCGCGGCTCGACGACGAGGAAGGCCTCGCGATCGCCGACCTCGACGTCGAGCTGGTCGCCCAGACCCGGGCCACGCACACGATGACCAGCGACCACCGGCCGTCACTGGGGGAGCGCACCTACAGCTGATCGCGTCGGCGCTCCAGGTGGCGGCGCTCGGCCGGGTTGGTGGTCAGCCCGATGGCGGTCTCGTACGCCGCCCGCGCCGCGTCGGGCTCGCCGGCGCGGGCCAGCAGGTCGGCCCGCGTCGCGTGCAGCAGGTGGAAGTCGTCGAGACCCTCGACCGTGGCGAGGAGTCGCAGCCCGGCGTGCGGGCCGTCGGCCTGACCGGCGGCCACCGCATGGTTGAGCCGGACCACCGCCGAGCCGGTGAGCGCGTCGAGCTGCGCGTAGGCGCCGACGATCGCCGGCCAGTCGGTGTCGGCGTACGTGCGGGCGTTGGCGTGCTGGGCAGCGATCACGGCCTGCAGCTGGAATGCGCCGGGCCGGCCGGCGCGCAGGGCGTCGGCGAGGAGGCGGTTGGCCTCGGCGACCATCGCGGCGTCCCACCGGCTGCGGTCCTGGTGCTCGAGCAGGACGAGTTCGCCGGCGCCGTCGAGGCGGGTGGCGAAGCGGGCGCGCTGGTAGAGCTCGAGAGCGAGCAGGCCCGCGGTCTCACCCGACTCGGGCAGCAGCGACCGCACCACCCGGGTGAGCCGGATCGCCTGGTCGGCGAGGTCGACGCGGAGCAGCCCGGGATCGCCCTGGCTGAGGTAGCCCTCGTTGAAGACCAGGTAGAGCACGGTGAGCAGGGTGTCGACCCGCTCGTCGAGCGCGTCCGGGATGGTGAGGGGGATGCCGGCGTCGCGGATCTTGCGCTTCGCCCGCACGATCCGCTGGGTGATCGCCGGCTCCGGCACCAGGTAGGCCGCCGCGATCTCGGTGGTCGTCAGGCCGCCGACCAGGCGCAGGGTGAGAGCCACCTGGGCGTCGCGGTTGAGCGCCGGGTGGCAGCAGAGGAGGACCAGCCGCAGCTGCTCGTCGGAGACGTCCATCTGGTCCGGGTCCTCCTCCACCAGGCCGCGGTCGGCGGCGGGCTCGGCCGCCTCCGCCAGGTCGTACGCCGCCGTGTCGGTGCGGCGTCGCGCGGACGTCGTACGCCGGATCCGGTCGACGGCGCGGCGGCGCGCGACCGTCAGCAGCCAGGCCGCAGGGTTGTCGGGGACGCCGCGCTCGGGCCAGGTGCGCACGGCTTCGAGCAGGGCGTCCTGGACGGCCTCGTCCGCGAGGTCGAGGTCGCCGTGCTGGCGCGCGAGGATGGCGAGCACCCGCCCGCTGTCCTCGCGCGCCAGCCGGGTGAGCGCGTCGTCGAGCGTCACGCCCCCGGTCGGTACATCACCGGGCGGACCTCGACCGCCGCCGGGACGGGCATCTTCTGGGCGAGCATGATCGCCTCGTCGAGGTCGCGGGCCTCGACGAGGTAGAAACCGCCGACCTGCTCCTTGGTCTCGACGTAGGGACCGTCGGTGACGGTCCCGGTCGCGAGGTTGGCGACCGTGGCGGTCGTGGACGGCCGCAGGCTCGCGCCGGTGATGAAGTGGCCGCCGTCGACGAGCATCTGGTTGTAGGCGAACCAGGCGCCCATCAGGTCCTCGAACCCGTCGGCGGTGGGGTCGGCCGGCGTCGCCTGGGACTCGTCGACGGTGATCAGGAACATGTACTCCATGGTCTGGCTCCTCGGACGGGGATGGGCCTCGTGCTCATCCTGACGTGGGGATGTCGAAGCGCACCGGCAGAACCGACAGGTCTCAGGGCAGGGAGTCCTCGATCAGTCCCGCGTTGTGGCCGAGGCCGTTGACCGCGGACCGGATGGAGGCCAGGTGCTCGCCGCTCGCGCCGACGATGCGGATCGGGTTGCCGCGGGCGTAGTGGTTCCACTGGGTCGGCACGTACGCCGCGCGGGTGACGTCGTACGTCCCGTCGGGCGCCTGCGTGAAGCCGAACTCCACGGTGATGCCCTCGTAGGCGTCGGGGGTGGTGACGTCGTTCTGGGCGATCATGTTGCCCATGCCGTAGACGACCCACGTGCCGTTGACCCGGGTGATCGGCTGGACGACGTGGGCGTGCTCGCCGAGCACCAGGTCGATGTCCGGGTCGGCGGTGAGGTCCTGGGCCAGGGCGGTCTGCGTCGCATCGGGCAGGTGGTCGTACTCCGTGCCCCAGTGGACGTGGGCGACGACGATGTCGGCGCCGGCCGCGCGCGCCCGCGCCGCCTGTGCGTGCAGGTCGTCGGTGTCGCCGAGCTGCGAGACCGCCCACTCCTGGCCGGAGGGCAGGACGTAGCCGTTCAGCCCGTACGTCGCCGCCACGATGCCGACCTTGACGCCCTGGTCGGTGGTGATGATGACCGGCGTACGGCGTTCCTCGGGGCTGCGGAAGGAGCCGACGTGCGCGACCCCGGCTGCGTCGAGGAGGTCGGCGGTCCGGAGGATCCCGTCGACGCCCGCGTCCATGCTGTGGTTGGACGCCGTCGTGCAGGCATCCCAGCCCATGGTGCCGATCCAGGGCGCGATCGCCGGCGGCGCCGCGAAGACCGGATAGCTCCGCAGCTTGTCGCCCGGCGCCGCGAACGGCACCTCCTCGTGGCAGATCGCCACGTCGGCCGACTCGACGACCGGCTTCATCGCCGCGAACGCCGGGTCGAAGTCGAAGCGTGCGCCGACGCCGGTTCGGGCGTGGTCCTCGGCCGCGCTGAACCAGACCGTGTTGTGCCACAGCAGGTCGCCGCTCATCACGATGTCGGCGGTGCGCGGGGCGGGCTCGGTGGGGTCCGCCGGGTGAGGGGTCGCACCACCGGACGGCTCGCCCAGGGAGATCGTCACCTCGGCGTCCGGCTCGCTCGCACCGGTCGGCTGGGGGCGGATCGCCCAGGCGGCGACGACGGCGACGACGAGCAGGCCGACGGCGCCGACGAGCGCCACCACGGCGGCGATCGCGCGCCCCGGTCGAGTGGTCACGGTGCATTCAACCGGGTGGAGGCGGACCCGCGCGGAACATTGCCGTCATGTGCGTTTGCGACACTGGACACATGGTCCGTACCAGCTCCGCCCTCAGCCCGCTGGCCCGTGACGAGGCGCTCGCCGCGATGCGGGGGATCGGCGGACAGGCCGAGCTCGACGTGCTCGTCGTCGGTGGGGGTGTGGTCGGCGCCGGGACCGCGCTCGACGCCGTCACCCGGGGCCTCAACACCGGCCTCCTCGAGCAGCGCGACCTCGCGAGCGGCACCAGCAGCCGCAGCAGCAAGCTGATCCACGGCGGCCTGCGCTACCTCGAGATGCTCGACTTCGGCCTGGTCCGCGAGGCGCTCCAGGAGCGCGGTCTGCTGCTCACCCGGCTCGCACCCCACCTGGTCCGGCCGGTGCCGTTCCTCTACCCCCTGACCCATCGCGGGTGGGAGCGGCCGTACGTCGGGGCAGGTCTCACGCTCTACGACGCGATGGCGATGTTCGGCAAGTCCGAGATGGGCGTCCCGCGGCACAAGCACCTCTTCCGCCGCCAGGTCGCCCGGATCGCGCCGGACTTCAAGACCGAGGCGATCACCGGCGCGATCAAGTACTACGACTGCCAGGTCGACGACGCCCGGCTGGTGCTGACCGTCGCTCGTACGGCGGCCGCGAACGGCGCCCACGTCGCCACCCGCGTGCAGGTGCTGGGCTTCCTGCGCGAGGGGGAGCGCGTGGTCGGCGTACGCGCTCGGGACCTGGAGAACCAGGAGGACTTCGAGGTGCGCGCCCGCGTCGTGGTCAACGCCGCCGGCGTGTGGACCGACGAGATCCAGGAGATGGTCGGCGGCCGCGGCTCGCTGCACGTGCAGGCGTCGAAGGGCATCCACCTGGTCGTGCCGCGCGACCGGATCCGCTCCGAGGCGGGCTTCATCGTCCGCACCGAGAAGTCCGTGCTGTTCGTCATCCCGTGGGGGCGGCACTGGATCATCGGCACCACCGACACCCCGTGGAGCCTGGACAAGGCGCACCCGGCGGCGTCGAAGGCCGACATCGACTACATCCTCGAGCACGTCAACGCCATCCTGCGCGAGCCGCTCGACCACGACGACGTCGAGGGCGTGTACGCCGGCCTCCGCCCGCTGCTGTCCGGGGAGTCCGAGCCGACCTCGCGGATCTCGCGCGAGCACACGGTCGTCACACCGGTCCCGGGCCTGGTCATGATCGCCGGCGGCAAGCTCACGACGTACCGCGTGATGGGCCGTGATGCCGTCGATGCGGCCGCCCACTCGCTGAAGACCACGGTCAACCTCACCATCCGCGACTCGATCACCGACCGGGTGCCGTTGCTCGGGGCCGCTGACTGGGAGACGCGCGCGAACCAGAGAGTGTTGCTTGCGCGGCGGTCCGGTCTGCACGTCGCCCGCATCGACCACCTCCTGGGACGGTACGGCGGTCTCGTCGACGACCTGCTCGCGCTCGTGGAGGCGCGGCGTCCCCTCGGGCTGCCGCTCGAGGGCGCCGAGGACTACCTCGCAGCCGAGGTCGTCTACGCCGTCACCCACGAGGGCGCCCGGCACCTCGACGACGTGCTCACGCGTCGTACCCGGATCTCCATCGAGACCTTCGACCGCGGCGTCTCCGCAGCCCCCGCCGCCGCCGCGCTGATGGCCGCCGAGCTGGGCTGGGACGCGGCCCGCACCGCCGACGAGGTGGACCACTACCTGCGTCGCGTCGAGGCCGAGCGTCAGTCCCAGCTCAAGCTCACCGACCAGGAGGCCGACGAGGCCCGCGTGCGGGTCGCCGACATCGTCTGAGCGAACTGACACGTGTCGAATAGCCCGCCCGGTTCATTGACAACTAGAACACGTTCCACCGATGCTGGCCTCAGCGTGTGAGACCCCGGTCACACGCACACAAGGGAGGAAAGCACGTGACCCAGGCACCCCCGCCGGCGGACATGAAGATGCAGCGTTCGAGCAGGGATGCGACCACCCTGCCCGCCCGATTGGCCGAGTGGCTGGCGCCGTTGCTGCCGGCCGGAGCCGACCCGGTCGTCACGCTGCACGCTGGCATCGACGCCAACGGCATGTCGTCCGAGACGATCATCCTCGACGTCGACTGGACCGAGGACGGCCAGGCCCAGCACGGCGAGTACGTCGCTCGCGTCGCCCCGGCCGCCCACGACATCCCGGTGTTCGCCCACTACGAGCTCCAGGACCAGTACGACGCGATGCGGATCGTGGCGGAGCAGACCGCCGTCCCCGTCCCGGCCGTGCGCTGGATGGAGCCGACCGGCGAGGTGCTCGGGACGCCGTTCTTCCTGATGGACCGGATCGAGGGCATCGTTCCGCAGGACGTGCTGCCCTACAACTTCGGTGACAACTGGCTGTTCGACGCCAGCCGCGAGGACCAGCGCCGCCTGCAGGACAACTCGGCACGGGTGCTCGCCCAGCTGCACGCGATCCCCGACGCCGCGACCACGTTCGACTTCCTCGACCCGGCCCGCCACGGCCACGCCGGCGAGACCCTGCTCGAGCGCAACCTGTCCCGCACCAAGGAGTGGTACGAGTTCGCCGTCGCCGACATCGGCCGCTCGCCGATGGTCGAGCGCGCGCTCGCCTGGCTCGAGGCCAACATGCCGAGCCCGGACGACACGGTCCTGTGCTGGGGCGACTCCCGCATCGGCAACATGATGTACCAGGACTTCGAGCCGGTCGCCGTGCTCGACTGGGAGATGGCCGCGATCGGCCCCCGCGAGCTCGACGTCTCGTGGATGGCCTTCGCGCACAGCGTCTTCGAGTCGATCGCGGGCGTGATGGGCATGGACGGCATGCCGCACTTCATGCACGAGGACGACCTCAAGGCGGAGTACGAGCGGCTCACGGGGGTCACGCTCGGAGACCTGCAGTGGTACCACGTCTACAACGGCGTCCAGTGGTGCATCGTCTTCATGCGCACCAGCGCCCGGCAGATCCACTTCGGTGAGATCGAGCGTCCCGAGGACATCGAGACCCTCTTCCACTGCAAGCCCCTCATCGAGCGTCTCCTGGAAGAGGTCGGCGCATGAGTGACATCACGCCTCTCGACGAGTTCCCCCTGCACCAGGCACCGCTGCCGATGGCCTACGCCAACAGCAGCGACCGCAACTTCTACGACCGCTGGTACTTCAACGCCCACGACCGCAGCGGCGACATCTTCGTGATCTTCGGGATGGGCTACTACCCCAACCTCGGCACCAAGGACGCCTTCTTCCTGGTCGCGCGCGACGGCAAGCAGACGGCGGTGCACCTCTCCGACCTGATGGACCAGGACCGCCTCAACCCGCACGTCGGCGACTTCCGCGTCGACGTCCCGGACCCGCTGAAGCAGCTCCGCGTCGTCCTGGAGGAGACCGAGGGCATCTCGGCCGACCTGACCTGGGACGGCACCTGCGAGGTCGTCCAGGAGATGCCGCACGTGCTCCGCTCGGGCAGCCGGGTGACGCTCGACGCCCAGCGGTTCGCCCAGATGGGGACCTGGAGCGGCACCATCACGATCGACGGCGAGGAGATCGCCGTCGACCCCAGCACCTGGCTCGGCAGCCGGGACCGCTCCTGGGGGATCCGCCCCGTGGGGGAGGCGGAGCCCCCGGGCGCGCCCGCGAACCCGCCCTTCGAGGGCATGTGGTGGCTCTACGTCCCGATGCAGTTCGAGGACTACGCGATCTGCCTGATCATCCAGGAGAGCCCGGACGGTCACCGCACCCTCAACGACTGCACGCGGGTCTGGAACGACGGCCGCGTCGAGCAGCTCGGCTGGCCGCTCGTGAAGATCCACTACACGTCCGGTGGCCGTACGCCGACCGGCGCGACGATCAGCTGCACGACGCCCGACGGCACCCCGCTCGTGTTCGAGGTCGAGTCTCGGCTCGCCGTCCCGCTCCACGTCGGCGGCGGCTACGGCGGTGACCCGGACTGGATCCACGGCACCTGGAAGGGCGAGAAGTTCACCGAGCGGCTCACCTACGACATGGACGACGACGCCGTGAAGGGCCGGTTCATGTTCGGCTGCGTCGACCACGTCGGGCGTGCCACCAGCCAAGAAAATGGGCAGAGCGGTGCCGAGGGCTTCGGCCTCTTCGAGCACTTCTGCATCGGTCGCCACGACCCCTCCGGCTTCGCCGACTTCTTCAGCGTCGCCCCCTAACCCGCCTGCAATCACAGGAGATCCTGATGAGCCTCGACCAGAGCACCTTCTTCATCGACGGCGACTGGGCCGCCCCGGCCAGTGGCGACACCATCCAGGTCGTGTCGCCCCACTCGGAGCAGGTCATCGCGACCGTGCCCGAGGGCAGCGTCGCCGACATCGATGCCGCCGTCGCGGCCGCCCGACGGGCGTTCGACTCCGGCCCGTGGCCGCGGATGAGCCCCGAGCAGCGGATCGAGGTCGTCCAGAACTTCTCGAACCTGTACGCCGGCAAGATGGGCGACATGGCCGAGATCATCTCGACCGAGATGGGCTCGCCGCTGTCGTTCTCCAACCTGGCGCAGGCTCCCGCGCCGTGGATGCAGATCGAGGCGTTCCTCGCCATCGCCCGCAGCTTCCCGTGGGAGGAGACCCGCGCCGGCTCGCTGGGCGAGGTCATCGTGCGCCACGAGCCGGTCGGCGTCGTCGCGGCGATCCCGCCGTGGAACGTCCCGCAGTTCACGATCATGTCCAAGCTGATCCCCGCGCTGCTGGCCGGCTGCACGATCGTGATCAAGCCCGCCCCGGAGACCCCGCTCGACACCTACCTGATGGCCGAGCTGCTCCAGGAGGCCGGCGTACCCGCCGGTGTCGTCAACATCGTGGCGGCCGGGCGCGAGGTCGGCGAACACCTGGTGGCGCACCCGGGCATCGACAAGGTCGCCTTCACGGGCTCCACCGCAGCTGGTCGCAAGATCGGCGCCGTCTGCGGTGAGCAGCTCAAGCGCGTCTCGCTCGAGCTCGGCGGCAAGTCCGCGGCGATCGTCCTCGACGACGCCGACCTGGCCGCGACCGTGGAGGGCCTCAAGTTCACCGCGCTGATGAACTCCGGCCAGGCCTGTGTCGCCCAGACCCGGATCCTCGCCTCGCGCGCCAACTACGACAACGTCGTCGAGGCCCTCGCGGCCGGCATCGGCGGCATGCAGGTCGGCGACCCGCTCGACCCCGCCACCGAGATCGGCCCGATGGTCGCGCAGCGCCAGCAGGAGCGCGTCGAGAAGTACATCGCGCTCGGCCAGGAGGAGGGCGCCCGCGTCGTCCTCGGCGGCAACGGCATGCCCGACGGGCTCTCGTCCGGCTGGTACGTCCGCCCGACGATCTTCGCGAACGTCAACAACGGGATGCGGATCGCCCAGGAGGAGATCTTCGGCCCGGTCCTCTCGGTCATCCCGTTCGACGACGTCGACGACGCGGTCCGGATCGCCAACGACTCGGAGTACGGCCTGGCCGGCACCGTGTGGACCGGTGACGTCGAGGCAGGTCTCGACGTCGCTCGTCAGGTGCGCGCCGGCACGTACGGCGTCAACACCTACACGATGGACTTCTCGGCGCCGTTCGGTGGCTTCAAGAACTCCGGCATCGGTCGCGAGTTCGGCCCCGAGGGCCTCGCGCAGTACACCGAGCTGAAGTCCATCTACAAGCCGTGACCGAGCAGCTCCCCGAACAACTGACGGAGCTGGCCTACTACGCGATCACCCACCACCCCGCCGACGCACGCAAGATCTTCTCGGAGGCCACCGACGCCGAAGGGCTCGGCCTGGGCTCCTGCATGATCAGCGAGCGCTTCACGGTCAAGGAGGCGGGGGTGCTCGCGGGTGCGGTCGCGGGTCGGGCGCCGTCGCTGGGCATCGCGGCCGCGGCCATCAACCACCACATGCGGCACCCGATCATCACGGCGACGATGGGCTCGACCATGCACGCCCTGACCGAGGGTCGCTACGCGATGGCCTTCGGTCGGGGCGCGGCCGAGCACTGGAAGGCGATCGGTCAGCCGCTGGTGACGGAGGCGGTGCTGCGCGACTTCATCGGCATCCTGCGCCAGCTGTGGGCCGACGGCTTCGTGCTCGACCACGACGGGCCAGCGGGGAAGTGGCCGGTGCTCCACAACCGCAGCGGCCTCGGCGAGGGGCCGCCGCTCGGTCTGGTGGCGGTCGGGCCGAGGACGATGGCGCTCGCCGGCGAGCTCTGCGACTTCGTCGTGATGCACACGTTCTTCTCGGAGGAGGCGACCACGAGCTCGATCGAGGCCGTACGCCGCGGCGCCGAGCGCGCGGGGCGCGACCCCGACGCCGTACGCATCTGGTCCTGCCTGGCCGCCGTCCCGGACGGGCTCTCCGAGGAGGACGAGCTGCGTCGCGGGGTCGGTCGCCTGGTGACCTACTTCCAGGCGTACGGCGACACCCTGGTCTCGGTCAACGGCTGGGACCCGGCGCCGTGGGAGCGGTTGAAGACCTCGGAGGTGTTCACGACCGCCGCGGCGGCCGGCGCCATCGACGCGTCGGCCGACACCGAGACGCTGCTGCGGATCGCCGAGCTGGTGCCCGACGAGTGGCTTTCGGCGTCCGCCCGCGGTCGCTCGGAGGACGCCGCCGCGACGATCGCGCGCGAGATCGAGCTCGGCTGCCACTCGGTGATCCTGCACGGCGCCGAGCCGCACGAGATCGCACCGATGGTCAACGCCTACCGGGAGATCAGGCCGACGCTTCCGCGTCCCGTCTCGGTGAATCCGGGGCTCTTCACCTGAGACTCGGTGGTCTGGGAGACCGGGCTCACATACTCTCGGTCTCATGAGCGCCCAGAACCCCACCCCGTCCGGTGGTCCGGTCGTCGAAGGTCCCCACGACCCCGAGCACGACCCGCGGGCGTCGTACGCCCTCGAGCCCGAGTACGCCGCGGCGCTGACCGCCCGGCTCGTCGCGACCAGCGGCACCACCGCGGAGGTCCGGTCGCCGCTCAACGACGCGCCGCTCGCCCACATCCCGCAGTCGACCGAGGTCGACGTGGCCGAGGCGTTCACCCGCGCTCGCAAGGCCCAGCTCGCCTGGTCGCGCGTGCCGGTCGAGGCGCGCGCCCAGATGCTGCTGCGCCTCCACGACATCGTGCTCGACCGGCAGGACGAGATCGTCGACCTGATCGTGTGGGAGAACGGCAAGGCCCGCAAGCACGCCTTCGACGAGCCGCTCCACGTCGCGCTCACCGCTCGCTACTACGGGCGTACGGCGGGCCGCCACCTCGGCACCCGCCGGGTGCCGGGTGTCTTCCCCGTGCTGACGCGCGCCGAGATCAACCGGGTGCCCAAGGGCGTCGTCGGGATCATCTCGCCGTGGAACTACCCCTTCAACCTGGCGCTCATCGACGGCCTCGCCGCGATCGTCGCGGGCAACGCGGTCGTCACGAAGCCGGACGCCCAGACCATGCTCTCCGCGCTCCTGGCGGCCGAGCTGCTCGAGGAGGCCGGCTTCCCGCGCGACATCTGGCAGGTCGTCGCCGGTCCCGGCCCCGAGATCGGGGGCGCGATCATCGAGCGCGCCGACTACGTCTGCTTCACCGGCTCGACCGCGACCGGCAAGGTCGTCGCCCGGGCGTGCGCCGACCGGCTGATCGGCTGCTCGCTCGAGCTCGGCGGCAAGAACCCGCTCCTCGTCCTGCGTGACGCTGACCTGGAGAAGGCGGCCGAGGGCGCCGTACGCGCGTCGTTCTCGAGCTCCGGCCAGCTCTGCGTCTCGATCGAGCGGATGTTCGTGGCCGACCAGGTCTACGACCGGTTCGTGGAGCGCTTCGTCGCCCGCACCCAGGCGATGACGCTGGGCGCGACGCTCGACTGGGGCAACGACATGGGCACGCTGATCTCCCAGCAGCAGCTCGACACCGTCGTCGCCCACGTCGAGGACGCCGTGGCCAAGGGAGCCCGCGTGCTGACCGGTGGCAACCACCGGCCGGACCTCGGTCCCTACTACTTCGAGCCCACGATCCTGGAGGGCGTCACCCCCGACATGACCTGCTTCGGCAAGGAGACCTTCGGTCCCGTCGTGTCGCTCTACCGCTTCCACGACGAGGCCGACGCGATCTCGCGGGCCAACGGCGGCGACTACGGGCTGAACGCCTCGATCTACAGCCAGGACGGCGCTCGCGCCCGCTACATCGCCCGCCACATCAAGTGCGGCACGGTCAACATCAACGAGGCCTTCGGCGCGACGTTCGCCAGCCTCGACACCCCGATGGGCGGCATGCGCCAGTCCGGCACCGGCCGCCGTCAGGGCGCCGAGGGCGTGCTGCGCTTCACCGAGACGCAGTCGGTCGCCACGCAGCGCGTGATGGCGCTCGGTCCGCAGCACGGCATGTCCGACGAGCTCTACGCCAAGGTGATGACGTTCAACCTCCGGCTCCTGAAGAAGATGGGTCGCGCCTGATGGCTTTTGACTTCGACGTCCTGGTCGTCGGCTCGGGGTTCGGTGGTTCGGTCACCGCGCTCCGGCTCACCGAGAAGGGCTACCGCGTCGGCGTCCTCGAGGCGGGGGCCCGGTTCGAGGACGACGACCTCCCCGAGACGTCGTTCGAGACCAGCAAGTACCTCTTCCGGCCCGAGGTCGGGATGTACGGCATCCAGCGCATCGACGCGCTGAAGGACTGCCTGATCGTCTCCGGTGCGGGCGTCGGCGGCGGCTCGCTCGTCTACGCCAACACGCTCTACGAACCGTTGCCCGCGTTCTACGCCGACAAGCAGTGGAGCCACATCACCGACTGGCAGGACGAGCTGGCGCCGTACTACGACCAGGCGAAGCGGATGCTCGGCGTCGTCGAGAACCCGCTCCGCACGCCGTCGGACGACGTGATGGAGAAGGTCGCCACCGAGATGGGCGTCGCCGACACGTTCCACCCGGCCCCGGTCGGCGTCTTCTTCGGCGGACCCGGCGCCGGCATGGGCCAGACCGTCGACGACCCGTTCTTCGGGGGCGCCGGCCCCGAGCGCAGGACGTGCATCGGCTGCGGCTCGTGCATGACCGGCTGTCGCCACAACGCCAAGAACACCCTGGTCAAGAACTACCTCTACCTCGCCGAGCAGAACGGCGCGACGGTGCTCCCGCTCACCACGGTCACCCGGGTCGCGCCGCGGGGGAGTGGCGGGTACGACGTGCACGTCCGCTACACGAAGGCCAAGGTCGGCCGGAGGTCGGTGCGTCGCGTGCTCACCGCGGAGCAGGTCGTCTTCGCGGCGTCCGCGCTCGGCACGCAGCGGCTGCTCCACAAGATGCGCGACGAGGGCCACCTGCCCGCGATCTCGCAGCGTCTCGGTCACCTGGCGCGCACCAACTCCGAGTCGATCGGCGGCGTGATCGCCCCCGACTCCTCGGTCGACTACAGCCAGGGCATCGCGATCACGTCGAGCTTCCACCCCGACCCCAACACCCACATCGAGCCGGTGCGCTACGGCCCCGGCAGCAACCTGATGTCGCTGCTCCAGTCGGTGCTGACCGACGGCGACGGCGACGAGCCGCGCTGGCGGACCTGGTTGCGCGAGATGTGGCGCCAGCGCCGCGACGTCGCCGATCTCTACGACATGAAGCACTGGTCGGAGCGCACCGTCATCGCCCTGGTGATGCAGAGCCTCGACAACTCGATCACGACGTACACCAAGCGGATCCCCTTCACCCGCAAGCGCTACGTCACCTCCAAGCAGGGCCACGGCCTGCCCAACCCGACCTGGATCCCGGCCGGCAACGAGGCGATCCGGATCATGGCCCGGATCATGAACGGCTTCCCGGGCAGCGCCGTCGGCGACGCCTTCAACAAGCCGCTCACCGCCCACTTCCTCGGCGGCTGCCCGATCGGTGACTCGAGCGAGACCGGCGTGGTCGACCCCTACCAGCGGGTCTACGGCCACCCCGGCCTGCACGTCGCCGACGGCTCGGCCGTGACCGCCAACCTGGGCGTGAACCCGTCGCTGACGATCACCGCGCAGGCGGAGCGGGCGATGGCGTTCTGGCCCAACAAGGGGGAGGGCGACGACCGCCCGCCGCTCGGCGCCGCCTACCAGCGGATCGACCCGGTCCGACCGGTCTCGCCGGTGGTCCCGGACGACGCTCCGGGCGCGCTGCGGCTGCCGATCGTCGGGGTCAGCTGACCCCGTCTCGTTACCGGTCGCGAAAACTCTGAAATTCCTGAGAAGTGCCCGTGACCCGGGTCTGGACCCCTCGTTGAGCCAGCGGACCCGGCAAACACGCTCCCTCCCACCGCCGGGTCCCAAGTCCGCGTGCTGTCCAGAAGAGGCGTGGACGGTCAGGGCCCGGCCATCCCTCCCTCCCCGGCCGGGCCCTGATGCGCGTTCCGGGCCCGTCGTTTACCCGCGCACCTGACGTAAGTGTCGTGATTCCGCCAGAAGTACGACATTTGCGTCAGGTGCGCGGCTCCCTGTGGAAGACCAGCGCGCCGGTCGCGGCTTCCAGGGCACCCTCGCGGCATGAGTCGCGTCATCTCCCGTCCCGGCGTCGTCGTGCCCGTGCGCCTGGATCCGAGCGGTCGCGCGGGCCCGACACCGGGCCAGGCGCGCGGCTCCGGCTGGCGGCGCGTCGGACCGGGGCTCTACGTGCCCTCGTCGGCCGACGGCACCTCGCTCGACCAGCGCATCGTGGAAGCGGTCCTGGGCTGCCCCGGTGGCGCGGGCGTGACGGGCTGGGCCGGGTTGGCGTGGCAACGAGGACGGTGGTTCCGGGCCAACCACCCCGTACCGATCGCGCTCGGTGACAGCAGGCAGGTGCGAGCCCGACCCGGGGTGACGCTCTCCGAGGACTGGCTGTTCGCCGACGACGTCGTGGAGCTCGACGGCCTCCCGCTGACCCGGGCGGAGCGCTCGGTCTCCTACGAGGTCCGCCGCGCCTGGTCGTTGCACGCGGCGGTGCAGGTGATCGACATGGCGGCGTACGACGATCTGGTCGACATCGCCTCGCTCACGGCCTACGCGTCCCGCCTTCGCGGTCGCCCGGGCACGAAGCAGCTCCGTCACGCGCTGCGGTGGGCCGACGAGAACGCCTGGTCGCCGCAGGAGGTGATCATGCGGCTCTACTGGCGCGATGCGCACCCGCGCACGCGGGTCTGGACCAACCGCCCGATCTTCGATCTCCGGGGCAACCACATGCTGACCCCGGACCTGCTGGACGTGGAGCACGGTGTCGCTGGTGAGTACGACGGTGCGGTCCACCTCGAGCGCGCTGCCTTCCGGCGTGATCTCAACCGCGATGCGCTCTACCGCGACCTGGGGATCGAGCTCGTCACGATGATGTCGGCCGACACGCGTGACGTGACGGACTTCCTCGCCCGTCTGCGCGGTGCCTACCGTCGCGCGGCCGCGCGGACAGGCGCGCCGAGGAGCTGGACGGTCGAGCAACCGGACTGGTGGGTCGACACCTCGTCCGTCGCCGCTAGGCGGACCTTGAGCGCCGAGGAGCGGGCGATCTGGCTGCGTCGGCGGGCGGCTTGAGCCGTCGTACCTGACGCTCGTGCTGCGAAAGCGCCGATATCGGGACACAAACGTCAGGTGCGCCGGACCGCTCGATAGGCTCAGCCCATGACGGCGGTGGCGGAGCACGATCTGGTCCTGGTGGTCGACTTCGGGGCGCAGTACGCCCAGCTGATCGCGCGGCGGGTGCGCGAGGCGCGGGTCTACTCCGAGATCGTGCCCCACACGATGCCGGTCGCCGAGATGCTGGCCCGCCAGCCGAAGGCGATCATCCTGTCCGGCGGCCCGTCCTCGGTCTACGAGGAGGGTGCGCCGAGCATCGACCCGGCCGTCTTCACGGCCGGCACCCCCGTCTTCGGCATGTGCTACGGCTTCCAGCTGATGGCCCGCGGCCTCGGCGGCGAGGTCGCCCACACGGGCGCTCGCGAGTACGGCCGGACCCCGGTGTCGGTCTCGACCGCCGGCACGCTGCTGGCGGACATCCCCGGCCAGCACAACGTCTGGATGTCCCACGGCGACTCGGTGGCCGCCGCCCCCGCGGGCTTCACCGTCCTCGCGTCGACCGACGTCACGCCTGTGGCGGCGTTCGAGGACGTCGACCGCGGCCTGGCCGGTGTGCAGTGGCACCCGGAGGTGCTCCACACCGAGCACGGTCAGAAGGTCCTCGAGCACTTCCTCCACGACATCGCGCACTGCCGCCAGACCTGGACGATGGTCAACATCGTCGAGGAGCAGATCGAGGCGATCCGTGCCCAGATCGGCGACCGCGGCCAGGCCATCTGCGGCCTCTCCGGCGGCGTCGACTCCGCCGTGGCGGCCGCCATCGTGCAGCGCGCGATCGGCGACCGGCTGACCTGCGTGTACGTCGACCACGGACTGATGCGGGAGGGCGAGACCGAGCAGGTCGAGCGCGACTTCGTGGCTGCCACGGGCGTGGACCTCAAGGTGGTCGACGCCGAGAAGCAGTTCCTCGACGCGCTCGCCGGGGTCTCCGACCCGGAGGACAAGCGCAAGATCATCGGCCGCGAGTTCATCCGCGTCTTCGAGGCGGCCGAGGCCGAGATCCTCTCGGACGCCGACTCGAAGGTGGCCTTCCTCGTGCAGGGCACGCTCTACCCCGACGTCGTCGAGTCGGGTGGGGGAGCGGGCACCTCCAACATCAAGTCGCACCACAACGTCGGTGGCCTGCCCGACGACCTCGAGTTCGAGCTGGTCGAGCCGCTCCGCACGCTCTTCAAGGACGAGGTCCGCCTGGTCGGCGAGCAGCTCGGGCTCCCGGCCGAGATCGTGTGGCGCCAGCCGTTCCCCGGCCCCGGCCTCGGTATCCGGATCATCGGTGAGGTCACCCGCGACCGGCTCGACATCCTGCGCCAGGCCGACGCGATCGCCCGCGAGGAGCTGACCCGGGCCGGCCTGGACCGCGACATCTGGCAGATGCCGGTCGTGCTGCTCGCCGACGTCCGCTCGGTCGGCGTCCAGGGCGACGGCCGCACCTACGGCCACCCGGTCGTCATCCGCCCGGTGACCTCCGAGGACGCGATGACCGCCGACTGGGCCCGCCTGCCCTACGAGGTCATGGAGCGGATCTCGACCCGGATCACCAACGAGGTCCGCGAGGTCAACCGGGTCGCCGTCGACATCACCTCGAAGCCGCCGGGGACGATCGAGTGGGAGTAGGAAGAAATTTCCTGCTGATTTCGTCGTTTTCCTGACGTTGGCACGCGATACCGATAATGTTCTCCACGAACCGCTGGCGACCCGAGACGCCAGCGGTTCTTCAATTTCCGGGGTCCCCGGCCCCGGTGCTCGCAGTCCGCGTCAGCCGTTGAGCGGGACGAGGATGTCCTTCGCGAAGCGCTCCATGCCGTCGACCTTCTGGTCGAGGCTGGCCTCGAGGCCGTGGTAGTAGGCCCACGGCATCGTCCAGCAGTCCGTGACCCCGCCGGCCTCGGCCCGCGCGAAGTGCTCGGGCAGGAAGGCGTCGTTGAGGGCGGTGATCACCGAGAAGTCACCCTCGGCACCGATCGCACGACGCGCCTCGGCGAGCTTGGCCGCGAGCGCGGTCGCCTCGTCGATCGTGTAGAGGTCGCCGACCCAGCCGTCGTGGCGGGCGGCGCGCTTGAAGGCCACGTCGGACAGGCCGCCGATGATGATCGGGATCGGCTCGGTCGGCGTGGGCTCCATGACCAGTCGGGGCGCCGTGTAGAACTCGCCCTCGAACTCGGTCCAGCCGGGCTTCCAGAGCTCGGCCATTAGCGCGAGCGCCTCGTCGGTCCGCTTGCCGCGGGTGTGGAAGTCGTGGCCCAGGAGCTCGAACTCCTCGCGGCACCAGCCGATGCCGACACCCAGGGCGACCCGGTTGTCGGACAGGACTGCCGCCGTACCCACGCTCTTGGCGACCTGGAACGGGCTGCGGATCGACGGGACGTAGACGGACGTCATGAAGCGCAGCCGGGTGGTGACGGCGGCGAGCGACCCGATCAGCACCCACGGGTCGGGCCACGCCGCGGAGAAGTCCCAGCGGCGGCCGCCGTCGGCGGTGTAGGGGTACGGCGTCTCGAGCTCTTCGATGTCGACCACGTGGTCGGGCACCGCGATCGAGTGGTAGCCGAGCTCGTCGGCGGCTCGGGCGAGGACGGGCAGGTGGTCGACCGGCTGGAAGGCGGTACTGATCGAGAAGCGCACGCGCTCAGACTAGAACGTGTTCTCGTTTTCCGCCTACCAACCGGCCGACCTGTGTCAGATCAAGCGCCGGTCAGACCGGGCGCTACTTCGTGAAGATGCTGACGCCGCCCGGGCCGACCAGCAGGCCGACGATGATGAGGACGACGCCCCACAGGATCTGCCCGCGGAACAGCGACACGATGCCGCTCACCACGAGGATGACGGCCAGGATCCACAGAATGAATGCCATTGGGGTTGATCTCCCTCCCTGGTGCGCGGACGTCCCGCGCGCCGGAGAGTCCTTACCCCGCTGACGGGGACTTCACTCGTCCGGTCACTCTTCAGGGAAGTCCTCGACGATGTGGATCGCGGCCTCCTCGGCCGACGCGGCGCCGTCGTCGATGCCGACGTCGTCGCCCACGAGGTCCTTCTCCTCGTCCTCGCCGAGGCCCTGGTCGGTGTCGACCAGCCGGCCGGCGCGGACTCCGCCCACCTCGCCGTCGTCCAGGAAGTCGTCGTCGGTCTCGGCGTACGGGTCGACGTCGGGCTCCTCCTGGCCGATCCGCTGGTCGATCGACTCGCGGTGCTCCTCCTCCCAGGGCGTGTTGCCGTAGCCCTGGCCGGCGGAGTACTTCTCCGGCGGGGAGTAGCCGCGGTCCAGCTCGTCCGCGACCGCGGGGTCACCCAGGTCGTCGATGTTGCCCGGCTGGTCCTCGTCGTCGACGCTGTAGCCGTCGTAGATCTCCGCGTCGTTGTCGCCGCCGTTGCTGGTCATGCGTGGCCTCCTGCGCCGTAGGTCGTGCTGCGTTCACGCACGGGCCGGCCGATGCCGGCGCCGATCTCGGTGAGTTCCTCGACCGTCTTGGCCGAGCCGTGGTCGGAGCCTGCCATCCGGGAGATGGTCTCCTCCATGAGGGTGCCGCCGACGTCGTTCGCGCCCGCCTGGAGCATGGCGCGGGTGCCGTCGACGCCGAGCTTGACCCACGAGGTCTGGATGTTGCGGATCCGGCCGTGCAACAGGATCCGGGCCATCGCGTGGACGGCCAGGTTGTCGCGCATCGACGGACCTGGGCGAGCGACGCCGGCGAGGTAGATCGGCGACGAGGTGTGCACGAACGGCAGCGGCACGAACTCGGTGAAGCCACCGGTGTCGTCCTGGATCCGGCTCAGCACCCGCAGGTGGTTGACCCAGTGGCGCGGGTTGTCGACGTGGCCGTACATCATCGTGCTCGTCGTCGGGATGCCCACGCGGTGGGCTGTGGAGACGACCTCGATCCAGGTGCGGGTCGGGAGCTTGCCCTTGGTGAGCACCCAGCGGACCTCGTCGTCGAGGATCTCCGCGGCGGTGCCGGGCAGCGAGCCCAGGCCGGCCTCGCGGGCCTTGATCAGGAAGTCCTCGATCGAGAGGCCGGTGCGGGCGGTGCCGTTGACGACCTCCATCGGCGAGAAGGCGTGGACGTGCATGTCGGGCACCCGCTGCTTGACCGCGCTGACCAGGTCGAAGTACGCCGACGCCGGCAGCTCCGGGTCGATGCCACCCTGCATGCAGACCTCGGTCGCGCCCAGCTCCCAGGCCTCCTCGGCCCGGTCGGCGACCTCGTCGAGCGACAGCGAGTAGGCGTCGGCATCGGTACGCCGCTGGGCGAAGGCGCAGAAGCGGCAACCGACGTAACAGACGTTGGTGAAGTTGATGTTGCGGTTGACGACGTAGGTCACGGCGTCACCGACCGTCTCCCGGCGCAGGTCGTCGGCGAGGCGGCACACCTCGTCCAGCAGCGGACCCTCGGCCGTCATCAACGTGTAGGCGTGCTCGTCGGACAGGTTGCCCGGGTCGGCCTCGGCGGCCCGCAGCGCATCGGCACCCTCGGCGTGCATCACCGCCGGTCCACCCGTGAGGGCGGCCGCGTCCTTGACCGAGTCCCAGTCGCCGTAGACGTTCTCGAAGTCGGAGCGCCGGTCGTCGGTGCGGCCCTCGGTGTCGACCGCGGAGAAGAGGTCGGTGCGACCGACGCTGGCGAAGCCACCGTCGGGCTCCTGCCACGGCAGGCCGACGGGGCGTACGCCGGGCTCGGCCAGGCCGTCCTCGGTGGCGAGGGCGGCGACGTGACCGGAGACCCGCGGGTCGAGCCACGGCTCACCCTGGCGGACGTACTCCGGGTGGACGGTCAGCCGGGCCTTCAGCTCGAAGCCGCAGGTCTCGGTGAGGTCGCGCAGCCGCTCGAGCGACGGCCACGGCCGCTCGGGGTTGACGTGGTCGGGGGTCAGCGGGGAGACGCCGCCCCAGTCGTCGACGCCGGCCTCGAGCAGCGCCCGGCACTCCGCCAGGTCGACCAGGTTGGGCGGCGCCTGCACCCGGGCCTTGGGCCCGAGCACGATCCGGGTGACCGCGATCGTGGCCCGGTAGTCGTCGAGCGCCAGGTCGTCGGCGTGCCGCATCGCGGTGTCCGGCTTGGCCCGGAAGTTCTGGACGATGACCTCCTGCACGGCACCGAAGGCGCGGGACACCTGGCGCAGCGCGAAGATCGTCTCGGCGCGCTCCTCGAGCGTCTCGCCGATGCCGACCAGCAGGCCGGTGGTGAAGGGGATCGAGAGGCGCCCGGCGTCCTCGAGCACCCGCATCCGCACGGCCGGGTCCTTGTCGGGGGAGCCGTAGTGGGCCTCGCCCTTGGTCTCGAAGAGCCGGCGCGAGGTGGTCTCGAGCATCATCCCCATCGAGGGCGAGACGGGCTTGAGCCGGTTCATCTCCTCCCACGTCATGACGCCCGGGTTGAGGTGGGGGAGCAGCCCGGTCTCCTCGAGCACCCGGACCGCCATCGCCCGCACGTAGGCGAGCGTCGAGTCGTAGCCCTGCTCGTCAAGCCAGGCCTGGGCCTCGGGCCAGCGGTCCTCCGGACGGTCGCCCAGCGTGAACAGCGCCTCCAGGCAGCCCATTGCCGCGCCCTCGGACGCGATCGCGAGGATCTCGTCGGGGGAGAGGAACATCGCGTGCCCGGCCCGCGTGAGCTGGCCGGGCGACTCGACGAACGTGCAGTAGTGGCAGCGGTCGCGGCAGAGCTTGGTGACCGGGATGAAGACCTTGGGCGAGTAGGTGACCGTCCCGGGCCGGCCGGCGGCCACCAGGCCTGCGTCGCGGACCCGGCCCGCGACCGCGCAGAGCCGGTCGAGGTCCTCGCCCACGGCAGCGAGCAGGACGGTCGCCTCGGCGACGTCCAGCGCCGCACCGCGCTCGGCTCGGGCCAGGGCCCGGCGTACCTGCTGGGGTGTCGGCTGCTCGCTCACCCGTTCAGGCTAGCCGGGACCGGCACATCACCCTCCGTGGCCTCCGGCGGCTGGACGGGGGGCTTGCGGTCGAGCGCGCTCGGCCACCAGATCTTGCCGCCCAGGTCGAGGTTGATCGCCGTGACCAGCACCGACCGCACGATGATCGTGTCGAGGATGACGCCGAACGCCACGGCGGTGCCGAGCTCGCTCAGGAACACCAGCGGCAGGGACCCGAGGACCGCGAACGTCGCCGCGAGCACGAGTCCCGCGGAGGTGATCACGCCACCCGTGGCACGCAGCGCGACCAGGCTGCCCTGGCGGGTGCCGCGAGCCTGGGTCTCCTCGCGGACCCGGGTCATCAGGAAGATGTTGTAGTCGATCCCGAGGGCGACGAGGAACGTGAACACGAACAGCGGGAACGACGCGTCCGCGTGCAGGAAGCCGTTGCCCTCGGTGAACAGGTGGGAGTAGACGCCCCGGAAGATCAGCGTCGAGATGCCGAGCGCGGCGCCGAAGGACAAGATCACCGTCAGGATCAGCAGCACCGGCGACAGCACGGCTCGTAGGAGGAGCATCAGGATCAGCATCACGACGAGCAGGACGACCGGGATGATCACCCAGTTGTCGCGGTGCGAGGCCTCCTGGATGTCGAGGTAGATCGCCGACGTGCCGCCGACCTCCGCGTCGGCGCCTGGCACCGCATGGACGGCGTCACGGATGTCCTTCACGACGTCGAAGGCCGCCTGGCTCGCCACGTCACCGCCGACGGGGACGGTGATCAACGCGGTGCCGTCCTGGGGCGGGATGTCGGTGTTGGGCTCGCCCGCGCCGTCGACGGTGCGGACGGCGTCGGCGACGGCCTCGGCCTGGTCGGCGTTCGCCACGATCATGATCGGGCTCGAGGTGTCGACCATGCCGTGCTGCTCGAGCAGGCGCTGTCCCTTCACCGACTCGAACGTCTTGGTGTACTGGTCGGTCGAGCTCAGGCCACCGGTGTCGAGCTTGAAGACGCCCAGGCAGGCGACCATGAGGATCAGCGCGGTGGTGACCCAGACGACGCGCGGGCGAGGTGCGATCGAGCGCCCGACCTTGGACCAGAGGCCCGAGGCGGTCGGCTCGTCGGAGCCGAAGGCGGGACGCTTCGGCCAGAAGATCCACCGGCCGAAGATGACCAGCCAGGCGGGCAGCACGGTCAGCATCACCAGCAGCGTGACGCCGACGCCGATAGCGAGCACCGGGCCGAGGCCGGCCGTGGAGTTCATCTCGGCCAGCGTCAGGCAGAGCATGCCGACGGCGACCGTCGACGCGCTCGCGATGATCGCGGGCGCCGCGCGGTGCAGCGCGAACGCCATCGCCTCGTGCCGGTCGTCATGACGACGGAGCTCTTCTCGATATCTCGCGACGAGCAGCAACGCGTAGTCGGTGCCGGCGCCGACGACGAGCACCGTGAGGATGCCCTGGCTCTGGCCGTTGACCGTGAGGTCGGCGTACTTGGCCAGGAGGTAGACCAGGCCCTGGGAGATCTCGAGGGCGCAGACGGCCGACAGGATCGGGACCACCCAGAGGATCGGGCTGCGGTAGGTGAACAGCAGGATCAGGATGACGACGCCGAGGGTCGCGAAGAGCAGGGTGCCGTCGATGCCGGCGAACGCCTCGGCGGAGTCGGCGGCCTGGCCGCCCTGCCCGGCGATGTTGACGTCGACGCCGTCGATGGCTGCGATCTTGCGCAGCTCGTCAGCGGTGTCCGGGAGGTCGTTCCAGCCGTTCTTGCCGAAGTTGTAGGTGACGACGGTCTGCGCGACCTCGCCGTCGTCGGACACCAGCGGGCCCTGGGCCTCGCCGACGACGCCGTCCATCGCGGAGATGTCGGGCAGCTGGGCCTTGATGGCCGCGAGGTCGTCCGGCGTCAGCCCGCCGGCCCGGTGGTAGACGACGATGGTCGGGATGTCGTTCTGGTCCTGGAACGGCGCGAGGCGGTCCAGCGCCCGCGTGGACTCGGCGCTGGACGGGAGCCAGGACGACGCCTCGTTGTTCTGGACGTCGGTCAGCTTGGCGCCGAGGGCTGCCATGGGGAAGAAGATGAGGAGCGCGACGACGGCGACGACCCACTTGGTCCTGCGGTTCGTGAGGCTTCCGGCGATCTGACGGTGCATGGCTCAACTCTTTCAGGCGGCGGGGACACTCGCATCCGGGTTTGCCCTGATTTGACCGCGGGGGTCCGGGTTTTTCATCGGCGGATGCCGGGTGGGTCTTTCCGGGGACACGGCGTCCGCCCCGTGACACCATCCGCTCATGGGAACGATGAGACGCGCGTCACTTGCTGTCCTGGCGCTGGTCGCGCTGCTCCTCGGCACGCTCGTGGCGACGGACACCGCCAGCGCAGCCGACCCCGTCTCGTTCACCGTCCGGCCGAGCGTCAACCAGCTCTACGTGCTCGACGCGACCCCCGGCCAGGCGCTCGAGCTGATCGACGCCGCCGACGCCGTCGTCGCGTCCGGCACCGTCGACACGGCGGGCAGCCTCGCCTGGCGCGACCTGGACGCCGGCACCTACCGGGTGCGTACGACGAGCAGCCCGGCGACCGTCTCCGACCCCGCGACCGTCACGGACTTCGACGACCCGGCGCCGCCCCACTCGTTCTACGCCGGCCAGACGATGACCAAGGGCTTCGGCTACATCACCACCCGTGACGGCACGACCCTGTCGGCCAACGTCTCGCTCCCGCCCGGCAAGGGCCCGTTCCCGACCGTGGTCGAGTACTCCGGCTACGCCCCCAGCAACCCGGCCGACTCCACGTTCGCCCAGATCTACACCAACCTCGGCTACGCCTACGTCGGTGTGAACGTCCGCGGCACCGGCTGCTCGGGCGGCTCCTTCCGCGCCTTCGAGCCGATCCAGAGCCTGGACGGCTACGACGTGATCGAGACGATCGCGGCCCAGCCCTGGGCCAAGTTCCACAAGGTCGGCATGGTCGGCATCTCCTACCCGGGCATCGAGCAGCTCTACGTCGCCCAGACCGAGCCGCCCCACCTCGCCGCGATCTCGCCGCTGTCGGTCATCGACGACACCTACCGCGGCACGCTCTTCCCGGGCGGCATCCTCAACACCGGGTTCGCCGTCTCGTGGGCCAACGAGCGCGACGAGCAGGCCGAGCCCTACGGACAGGGCTGGGAGCAGGGACAGGTCGACGCCGGAGACCTGGTCTGCAAGGCCAACCAGGACGTGCGGCTGCAGAACCCGGACCAGCTCGCGCTGATCGAGGACAACCCCTACTACTCGGCCGAGATCGGTGACCCGATCACCCCGAGCCTCTTCGCCCCGAAGATCAACGTGCCGATCTTCATCGCCGGCGCCTGGCAGGACGAGCAGACCGGCGGCCACTTCCCGGCGATGCTCGACGACTTCACGGGCTCGCCGCACGTCTACGCGACGATGGTCAACGGCTCGCACACGGAGTCCCTGAGCCTGGGCGTCTTCCGGCGCTACGCCAACTTCCTCGACCTCTACGTCGGACGCCGGGTGCCGGGCAACGAGGTCATCAAGCAGTACATCGCGAAGACGCTCGCGAAGACCCTCACCGGGGTCGACGGGCTCAGCCTGCCGAAGGGCATGGACTTCAGCGGCCTGAACTACCAGCAGGCACTCAGGAAGTTCGAGGCGCAGAAGCCGGTCAGGATCCTCTTCGAGGAGGGCGCGGCCGACGGCCAGCCGTCCGGCTCCCCGCTGCCCCGCTTCTCGAAGTCGTTCGGCTCGTGGCCGATCGCGAGCGCGACGCCGACGTCGTGGTTCCTGACGCCTGACGGCGCGCTCGCCGGCAAGGCGCCGACGGTCGCCGCCGCGGACACCACGCCGCGCAGCTACACGGCCGACCCGTCGGCGCTCCCGGCGACGACCTACACCGGCTCCAGCTCGGGCATCTGGGCGGCGCACCCGACGTACGACTGGCGGCAGATCCCGGCGGGCAAGGGCCTCGGCTGGATCACCGCGCCGCTGAGGAAGACGGTCGTGACCATCGGCACCGGTTCGCTGGACCTCTGGGTGCGTTCCTCGGCCGCGGACACGGACCTCGAGGCGACGATCAGCGAGGTGCGTCCCAACGGCACCGAGATCTACGTGCAGTCCGGCTGGCTGCGGGCGAGCCATCGCAAGCTCGACGACGCGCTGTCGACCGCGATCTACCCCGCCCACACCGACCTGGAGGCGGACGCCAGTCCGCTGCCGGCCGGGGAGTTCACCCAGGTGCGACTGGCACTGCTGCCGTTCGCCCAGCCGTTCCGGGCCGGCTCCCGGATCCGGATCACCGTGGACGCACCCGGTGGCGCCCGGCCGCTGTGGGCCTTCGACCAGACGATCTCGCACGGTGAGCAGGTCGAGATCGCGACCGACGCCGCGCACCCGTCCAAGCTGGTGCTGCCGGTGGTCGCGGGCGTCGATGTCCCGAAGAAGGCGCCGGCCTGCGCCTCGCTGCGCAGCCAGCCGTGCCGGCAGTACCCCTAGGCGGCGCGCCTGCGTTCCCACCGGCCGACGAACAGCATCACCAGGCCAGCCAGGGCACACCCGCAGATCGCGTCGATCACGTAGTGCTCGGCGAAGTAGGTGAGGGCGGTCGCCATGGCGACCGGGTAGAGCAGCAGCAGCCAGCGGTACGGCGTACGCAGGCGGCTGATGCCGTAGAGCGCCACCAGGCAGGCGATGCCGCAGTGCAGCGACGGCATGGCGGCGACCTTGTTGCCCATCCCGAACATGATCATCGTCTGCCGGTGCAGGTCGAGGCCGCCGATGCTGAGCTGCGACCAGCCCAGCTTGGTGATCCGGTGCACCTCGGGCAGGTAGCCGTCGCGGGCGGCCATCCACGGCGGGGCCATCGGGTAGAGCACGTAGATCGTCAGCCCGGCGAAGAGCAGGGTGATGTAGCGGCGTAGCCAGCGCTCCCACTCCAGCCGGTTGCGCACGTAGAGGACGCCGGCGAGGGTCAGCGCGACCAGGAAGTGCGACGCGTAGACGGTGGTGAGCAGGGTGTCCCACCAGTGCGGCGTGCCGTCGTTGGTGCACGGGTTGCCGCACCACGCGTGCTGGAGCCGGACGGTCGGGGCGATGCCACGGCCGAGCCACTCGTCGACCCGGATCGGCATCGAGTAGTGCGGCGCGATGCCGATGCTGTCGGCGACGCCCCGGCCGAGCCAGTAGACGACCATCAGCAGCAGCGGCTTCCACCAGTCGCGCCAGAACTGCAGGTGCGTGGCGGTCGGTGCGTCGATGTCCCAGGCGATGGTGCCGAACCAGATCCAGATGATGACGCCGGCCGGGTCGTTCGGGATCCCGACGACCAGGCTCCAGGCCAGCAGGGCGACGGCGTACGCCGTCATCGCGCGGGTGCGCCGCGCGGTGGAGAGGGTCACGGGGTCTCGCTCTCGCGGTAGATCGTCCACTCGCCCGTCGTGGTGGCGACCTCGTAGTGCTCGGCCAGCGCGCGGTCCGCGGTGGTCGGGTCGATGCCCCACGTCCCGAGCGAGGTGCCGGCGACGATCATCCAGGTCGGCCGGTCGTCGGAGTCGAGCAGTGCGGTCAGGTCGACGAGGTCCGGGTCGTGCACGCGCACCGGCAGGCTCCACGGGTCGGGATAGGGGCTGACCAGGCCGGTCGCCTGGAGGATGTTGGCGGCACCGAACGCGACGACGCCGGTGTCGCCGGGCTCGGCGTGGTCGGCGAGCCAGGCGATCGCCGGCTCCTCGGCACGGTCGACGGGGTGGACCGCAGCGGCGGTCAGGGTGATGACGGTGGAGGCCGCGGCCACGCCGTACGCGATCCGGAGCGCGCGGCGGCCGGGCAGCGGGCGCTGGACGGCGGCCGCGGTGAGCAGCACCAGACCGGGGACCAGCCCCAGCAGGTAGTGCAGCCAGTAGCTGCCGCCGAGCAGGACGACGGCGAGCTCCCACGTCAGGGTCGCGAGCGCCGGCCACCGCAGGTCGGGCGAGTGGTCGGCCCGGCGGGCCAGAGGTCGCGCGAGGACCGCGGCGAGCAGGGGTGCGCCGGTGGCCACCAGCGCCAGCAGGACGCCGCCGAGGCGCCGCGGCGTCGAGCCGGTGGCGTAGGTCGCGATCACCGAGGCCGCCTGCCCGCGGAAGACGACGACCGCGTCCCAGAGCTCGCTCGGCGAGGTGCCCTTCAACGAGGCGAGCCAGACCGTCACCGCCACGGTCGCGAGCGCACCGACGAGGGCACCCAGGACCGGGCGGAGACGACGCTGGGTCAGCAGGAGGACCGCCCCGCAGACGAAGACGTCGAGCAGGCTCTGCTTCACCAGGGCCGCGCACGCGCCGGCCCCACCGGCGAGGAGCCCCCAGCCGTACGCCGGACCGGCGGCGGTCGCCCGGAACGCGGCGATCGTCGCCGCCAGGCCGCCGACGATGAACGGCAGGCCGAGCAGCTCGCCGTTCACGACCGTGCCGCCGAAGAGCGGGGTGGCCGCGAGGACGGCCGCAGTCGCCGCGGGCAGGACCGGGGCGATGGGGAGGCCGGGTGCAGCCAGTCGTCCGACCAGCCCGGACAGGAGGACCGTGAACACGAGTGCCGTGATGCCGATGAGCCGGAGCGACCAGGCGCCGTCGGCGAGGCCGACCAGCGCGATCAGCAGCGGTGGGCGGTCGACGAAGTAGTCGCCGTACAACGACGACCCCGGCGACCACTGGTGGGCCAGGATCAGCAGCCCACCTTCGTCAGGGCTGAGCGACCGGCCTGCGAACGGCAGCCAGGTGACGCCCGCGACTGCTGCGAGTGCGGCGACCCGGGAGAAGGGCGACCGCAGCACCCGGTGACCTTATCGGTCTCAGCCGTAGAGGCGGTCCAGCACGTCGGAGTACTTGGTGTTGACGACCCGGCGCTTGAGCTTGAGGGTCGGGGTGAGCTCCTCGGACTCGGCGGTCCACTCGACGCCGAGCAGCTCGAACGACTTCACCTGCTCGGGCCGCGACAGGCGCTCGTTGGCGGCGTCGACCGCCGCCTGGGCGATCGCGAGGATCTCCGGCTTCTGGGCGAGGTCTGCGAGGTCGGTGAACTCGATCCCCATCTGGGCGGCCATCAGCGGCGCGATCTCGCCGTCGAGGGTGAGGATCGCGACGACGTACGGGCGTCCGTCGCCGATCGCCATCGCGTGGCCGATGATCGGGGACTCCTTGAGGTAGTTCTCGATGTTCGACGGGGCGATGTTCTTGCCGGCCGAGGTGATGATCAGCTCCTTCTTGCGGTCGACGATCGCGAAGAAGCCGTCGTCGTCCAGGGTGCCGATGTCGCCGGTGTGCAGCCAGCCGTCGTCGTCGATGAGCGCGCGGGTGGCGTCCTCCTGCAGGTGGTAGCCGGGGGTGTTGACCGGTCCGCGGACGAGCACCTCGCCGTCCTCGCCGAGCTTGACCTCCATGCCCGGGTTGGCGCGGCCGACGGTGCCGAGCTTGAAGCCGCCCGGGCCGTTGGCCGTCACGGCGCCGCAGGTCTCGGTCATGCCGTAGACGTCGTAGACCTTGATGCCGAGGCCGGCCATGAACTTGGCGACGTCGAGCGGCATCGGGGCCGCGGCGGAGCCGGCCCAGGTCACCTGGTCGAGACCGAGGAGCAGCTTGAGGAGACCGAGGATCTGGGCCTCGGCATCGGCGTACGCCTGCTCGATCTCGGGCGTCATCTCGCGCCCGACCTCCTGCGCCTCGACCCACGCGAGCCCGGCGGCCATGGCGTTCTGGACCATCGTCACGTTGTCGGGGTTCGGGTCCGCAGCGAGCTTGGCGGAGAGGCCGGTCTTGATCTTCTCCCAGACGCGCGGGACGCCGAAGAACGCCGTCGGGTGCACCTCGCCGAGCGCGCCGAGGAGCAGCGCCGGGTCGCCGATGGCGTGCATGTGGCTGCCCTGGATCTGCGGGCCGTAGAGGCCGAGGACCCGCTCCGCGATGTGCGCGAGCGGGAGGTAGCTGACCCCGACCTGCGGTTCGGTGAGCCCCGCGGACTCCTGGCTGGACATCGCCTCGTACAGCACGTTGTAGTGCGTCAGCACCACGCCCTTCGGGTTGCCGGTGGTGCCGGAGGTGTAGAGGATCGTCGCCGGGTCGTCGGGGGTGACCTCGGCGGCGCGGGCGGTCACCTCGTCGGAGTGGGTGGCGCGGTAGGCCGCACCGCTGGCGACGAGGTCGGCCCACGTCTCGTAGCGGTCGCCGCCCGGGTTGGCGTCGGCGTCGATCACGACGACCTTGCGGATGCTGGCCGCGGTGTCGAGCGCCTTCGCCCAGCGAGCCAGGTGGTCGGCGTTCTCGACGATCACGACGGCCGGCTCGGCGTGCCCGGCGACGTACGCGACCTGGTCGTTGGAGAGCGTGTTGTAGATCGACATCGGGGTGGCGCCCGCGTGCACGGCCCCGATGTCGGCGAGGAAGTGCTCGATCCGGTTGTTGGCCATGATCGCGACCGTGTCGCCGGCGGAGACGCCGAGCTCGACCAGCGCGGCCGCGACGTCGAGCCCGAGCTCGCGCGTCTGCTGCCAGGTGATCGTCCGCCAGGACTCGCCCTCGGGCACGTCGTGCTTGTCGGAGTACGCCGGGTGGTCGGCCGCGCTGACCGCCGTGTCGGCCAGGGCGTCGATCATGGTGCGGCCCGCGATCATCTCGTCGATCCGGGCGCGGTCCGTCTGCAGGTCGGTCATGCGAAGACTCCTCGGGTGGAACGAGTGGCGTGGGTCACAGGTTAGTGCGGATCGCTACAGCCCGAGACTGCGACCGATGATCTCCTTCTGGATCTCCGTCGTGCCGCCGTAGATCGTCTGGATCCGGCTGTCCACGAAGGCCTTCGCGATCGGGTACTCGAGCATGTAGCCGTAGCCACCGTGCAGCTGCACCCCGCGGTCGACGATCTTGGTCTGCAGCTCGGTGGTCCACCACTTCGCCATCGACGCGAGCGAGGTGTCGACCTCGCCGGCGTTCAGCTTGGTGACGCAGTCGTTGACGAAGACCCGCGCGATGTGGGTCTCCGTGGCCATCTCGGCGATCGCGAACCGGGTGTTCTGGAACTTGCCGATCGGCTTGCCGAACGCCTCGCGCTGCTTGACGTAGTCGAGGCAGAGGTTGAGCACGTGCTCGCACGCGGCGACCGCCATCACCGCGATCGAGATGCGCTCCTGAGGGAGGTTCATCATCAGCGAGATGAAGCCGGACCCCTCCTCGCCGAGGAGGTTGGCCTTCGGGACCTCGACGTTGTCGAAGAAGAGCTCGGCGGTGTCCTGCGCCTTCATGCCGACCTTGTCGAGGTTGCGGCCGCGCTCGAAGCCCTTCATCCCGCGCTCGACGACGAGCAGGCTGATGCCCTTGTGGCCGGCGTCGGGGTCGGTGCGGCAGACGACGATCACCAGGTCGGACAGGATGCCGTTGCTGATGAAGGTCTTCGAGCCGTTCAGGACGTAGTGGTCACCCTTGTCGATCGCGGTCGTGCGGATGCCCTGGAGGTCGCTGCCGGCTCCCGGCTCGGTCATCGCGATCGCCGAGATCAGCTCGCCGCTGACCAGGCCGGGCAGCCAGCGCTGCTTCTGCTCGTCGGTCCCGAGCTGGCTGATGTAGGGGACGATGATGTCCGTGTGCACCGGGAAGCCCGGGCCGCTCGCGCCGGCTCGGCACATCTCCTCCGCGACGATCATGTTGTAGCGGAAGTCCGAGACCCCGGCCCCGCCGTACTCCTCGGCGACGTCGAAGCAGAGCAGCCCCGCCTCGCCGGCCTTGGTCCACACCGCACGGTCGACGTGACCGTCCTTCTCCCACTGGTCGTGGAACGGCACGACCTCCTTCTCCAAGAAGGCGCGCACGGTACGGCGGAAGTCGTCGTGCTCCTGGTCGAGGATGGACGGGGCGTCGGGCATGGGGGCCTCCGGAGACAGGTGGGATGACAGGCACACTGTGACAGCAGAACTGTCAACGTTCAAGGTAGGGTCCTTCGTATGACGATCGACGAGCTGGCGGCAGCGGTCGGACTCACGGTGCGCACGACGCGCTACTACGCGAGCCTCGGGCTGATCCCGCCGCCGGAGCGACGAGGTCGCGTCGCCTACTACGACGCCGGGCACCAGGCGCGGCTCGAGATGGTGCGCGCCCTGCAGGACCACGGCTTCACGTTGCAGGCCATCGAGCGCTACCTCGCGACCGTGCCGGCCGACGCCACGGTCGAGGACCTGATGCTGCAGCGCTCGATGCTGACCTCGTGGTCACCGGCGCCCGCCGAGGTGCTGACCCGGCGGCAGCTGGAGAAGCGGGCCGACCGTGCGCTGTCCGACGACGACCTCGCGCTGCTGGTCAAGCTCGGCACCGTCGAGCCCGTCGACGACGGCTACCTCGTGCTGCCCAACCTGCACGTCGGGCTCGAGCTCCTCGACCTCGACCTGCCCGCGTCCAGCGCCGGGCTCGCCGAGGAGGCCATCCGCCGGCACATGACCGCGCTCGCCGACGAGCTCACCACGATCCTGCACTCGCAGGTGCTCGAGCCCTACCGCCGCGAACCCCACGCGCCCGAGGACGCCGAACGCCTCGAGCGCACCGTCTCCCGCCTGCGCCAGCTCACCCTGGAGGCCGTCGTCACCGGCTTCCAGCGCGCCGCGAACGACGTGATCCGGCGCTCGCTCGCGCGCTGATCGCCCTAGATTGGTCGCGTGCACAGGATCTTCACGACCAGCGTGGCCGCGGTCTACCCGGCGTACGTCGCGAAGGTCGAGCGCAAGGGCCGGACGAAGGCCGAGCTCGACGAGGTCATCGCGTGGCTGACCGGCTTCGACGAGGCCGCTCTGCGTGCTCACCTCGACGCGGGGACGACCTTCGAGGACTTCTTCGCCGACGCTGACCTCAACCCTGCGGCATCGTCGATCACCGGGGTCGTCTGCGGCATCCGGGTCGAGGACGTCGAGGACCCGCTCATGCAGAAGATCCGCTACCTCGACAAGCTCGTCGACGAGCTCGCCAAGGGCAAGGCGATGGCGAAGGTCCTCCGCAGCTGACCGCCGGTTGAGGAGGTCGCGCAGCGACCGCCTCGAAACCCCGGAGGACTGACGTCGGCCTTCAGGTCGTCAGTGGTTGCGGTCGCGGTTGACGAGAAACGTGGTCACCGTGGTCTGTGGTTGCGGTGGCGATTTCCAGTCCGCGGCCGGCTTGCGGGCACGCTGGGGTCGACCGTCGTGGTGACGGTCGACAGAAGAAGAGCCGGCGGCTGAGGAAGGCGCGGAGCGCTCTCGCCGTTGGTTGAGGAGGTTCCGCTAGGAACCGTCTCGAAACCCCGGAAAGCCAAGGGCAGGGCGTCGGCTTACGTTCGCCGGTGGAAGGCGACCTTCCCGCCGGGGAGCTTGGTGATCTCGTACGCCGGGTCGTGGGCTCTGGCGTGGTGCCTGGGGCAGAGAAGCCTGCCGTGTTCGAGGTCCGTGGGTCCGCCTTGGGCCCAGTGGTGGTCGTGGTGGGCGTGGCACATGCCGGGGGGCCAGTCGCACCCGTCGGCGGTGCAGTGCTGGTCGCGGATCATGAGCGCGAGCCTCTGGGCCTTGGTGTGGAACCGTTTGCGTCGGCCGACGTCGAGGATCTCGGACTTCGACCCGAGGACGACGGGGATGATGCCGGCCTGGGACGCGAGCCTCCGGGCTTGTCCGGCTGAGATGGGTTCGCCTGTGTCGAGGTGTGCTGCTTTCAGTCCGCCCATCAGGGTCTCGTGGGTCATGATGACCACCGCGGTGGCGTTGACGCCGCCGGCATCGGGGACCCGGTCGGTCGGGTAGCGCTCGATGAGCTCGCAGAACGCCGTCCCCATCCGCTGCGGCCCAGGGCGGCGTTCACCGAGCGGGCCGGACGCGGCTTGGTGCCTGGGTGCGGCGAACCCGTGGAGGATCTTCGCGAGCATCGCGCCCTGCGCCATTGGGACAGTGAAGCGTCCGTGGGTGGTGCCGTGGCCGTCGTCAGTCATGGTCAACCGGCACGACTGGGCTGCGATCGCTTCTTCGCGTGCGAGGAGCCTGGCCTCGTGGGCGTCCGCAGCCTCGGGGGCGACGACTTCGAGGAGCCGCTTGCCTACGATGGCGAGCGCTTTCGCATCGAGCTCGGAGGCACGGTCGACCAGGAACGTCTCCGCCTGCGCCACGAGCTCCTGGTCGAGGTCGTCGGGCAGCGCGTCGACCGCACGCACGATGACTCGCGCCTGCTCCACCACCAAGTCACCCGACGCCAACGCGTCGCGGGTGATGGTGTGGACCTCGAGGTCATGACCCAGTCGAACGGTCCCGTGGGCAGCAGGGCGGGTCTGCTTCGTCTCGTGCGCCAACCAGTTCGCGGTCGACGTCGCGCCGACCTTCTCGCCGACACCCAGGTCGTCGGCGTGCGCGGCAACACGTGCCTTCAGCTCGCAGACCCGGGCCTCGAGACGAGTCAGGTCGACGAGAGTCCTGCTGGCTTCGACCGCGGTCATCGACCACACCGATGCGTCGACCACCGAGTCAGCAACCGCCTGCATCTGCGCGGTCGCCGACGCCACCCGGTGGGACCGGGTGATCTCGGGGTCGGGAAGCTGGGCCATACCACATTCTACTCGAACATACATTCGAATACAAGAAAGGAATGCAGATGCCCCTCGCAGCGAGGGTGGTTTCGAGGCTCAGGCACCGCAAGCCGGGAAGCGACCTCAGCTCGAGGCCGCCGTACCCGTGTCAATGCCCTGTTGGCGCGCAACTACAAGCGGCCTGCAGGCTGCGGGGTTTCGAGACGGTCGCTGCGCGACCTCCTCAACCACCGGTGGCGTCAGGAGACGAGCTCCTTCAGCTGCGCGATCGTGGCGGCCGGGTCGGGGGAGGCCGGGATGACCTGGAGGTTGGTGACGCCGGCCTCGGCGAAGGCGGCGATGCGCTCCTTCACGTAGGACTCCGGGCCGACCAGGTTGCCGAGCTCGAGGAGCTCCATCGGGACCTTGGCCTCGGCGTCGCGCTTGTGGCCGTCGAGGTAGAGGTCCTGGATCTCCTTGGCCTCCTTCTCGAAGCCGTACTGGACCATCAGCTCGTTGTAGAAGTTCTTGCCGCGGGCGCCCATGCCGCCGACGTACAGCGCGACGGTCGGCCGCGCGAAGTCGAGCAGGCCCTTCACGTCGTCACCGATGGCGACCATGCCGCCGGCGCTGGTCTGCAGCGGACCCAGGTCGGGGGAGCGTCGCGCCTTGCCCTTGGCGAGGGCGTCGCCCCAGACGTCGTTGGCCTTCTCGGGCACGAAGAGGAAGGGCAGCCAGCCGTCGGCGCACTCGGCGGTCATCTCGACGTTCTTGGCGCCGAGGGCCGCGACGTAGAGCGGGATCTCGGAGCGCTCGGGCTTCGTGAGCAGCTTGAGCGGCTTGCCGAGGCCCAGGCCCTGGTCGGCGGGGAGCGGGAGCTTGAAGATGCCGTCGTGGACGAGCGGCTCGCGGCGCAGGCCCATCCGGAGGATCTCGATCATCTCGCGGGTGCGGCCCAGCGGCTTGTCGTAGGGGAGCCCGTGGAAGCCCTCGATGACCTGCGGGCCGGAGGCGCCGAGGCCGAGGATCGCGCGGCCGCCCGACACGTTGTCGAGGCCGGCGGCGGTCTGCAGCATCGCGCCCGGGGTGCGGGAGTAGACGTTGAGGATGGCGGCGCCGATCTCGATCGTCTCGGTCTTCGCGGCGAGGTAGCCCATCAGGGTCGGGGCGTCGAAGCCATACGGCTCCGCGACCCAGATCGTGTCGAGTCCTGCCTTCTCGAGCGCGCTGACCTGGTCGGCCGCGTCGCGCGGGTTGCCGGAGTACTGGAGCATCGTCGAGAGCTTCATGTTGACAGCGTAACTGTCACGATCCGGACGTGCCCTGTGACGTCAGCCTCGTCCGTGCCAGCTGTCCCAGAGGGCGGCGTACGAGCCGCCGGCCTCGACCAGCTCGTCGTGCGAGCCGAGCTCGGAGATCCGGCCGTCCTCGACGACCGCGACCCGGTCGGCGTCGTGCGCCGAGAAGAGCCGGTGGGCGATCGCGATGACCGTCCGGCCCTCCAGTACGGCGGCCAGCGAGCGCTCCAGGTGACGGGCCGCTCGCGGGTCGATCAGCGACGTCGCCTCGTCGAGGACCAGCGTGTGCGGGTCGGCCAGCACCAACCGCGCGAGCGCGATCTGCTGCGCCTGGGCCGCCGTGACCGCGCGGCCACCTGAACCGACGACGGTGTCGAGGCCGTCCGGGAGGTCGTCCACCCAGCCGAGGGCGTCGACCGCTTCCAGCGCGCCCCGGACCGCGTCGTCCGACGAGCCGGGCCGGGCCAGCACGACGTTCTCGCGCAGGGTGCCGACGAAGACGTGGTGCTCCTGGGTGACCAGCGCGACGTGGCCGCGCAGGTCGTCGAGGGGCAGCTCGGTGAGGCCGACACCACCCACGGTGACCGACCCGGTGCGCGGCGGGTGGATGCCGGCGAGCAGCCGGCCGAGGGTGGACTTGCCGGCACCCGACGGTCCGACCATCGCGATCCGCTCGCCGACCCCGACGGACAGGTCGACGCCGTGCAGGACGTCGCGGCCCTCGACGTACGAGAACCGCACGTCGTCGGCGTCGAGCTTCTCGCCGACCGGCTCACGGCCGCTGACCTGGCGGTCATCGGGCACCTGGGCGACGCCGAGCAGGCGCGCGAGCGAGGCCGCGCCGAGCTGGAGCTCGTCGAGGATCGACACGATCCGGTCGACGGGGTCGATCAGCATCTGCACGTAGAGCGTGGCCGCCGTGACGTCGCCGAGCGAGACCTGGCCCTGCGTGTAGAGGTAGCCGCCGAAGAGCAGGGTCGCCACGGTCGGGATCAGGTAGGCGATCTCCATGTTGGGGAAGAAGACCGTGCGCAGGAAGAGCGTGTAGCGCTCGGCCCGGTAGGACTTGTCGATGTCGTCGTCGACCGCCGCGATCCGTTCCGCACCGAGCCCGAGCGCCTCGACGGTGCGGGCGCCCTCGACGGTCTCGGTGAGGGTCGCGTTGATCTGGGAGTAGGTCGCGCTCTCGCGGAGGTAGCCGTCCTTGGCGCGCTTGAGGTACCACCGCAGCCCGAGCACCAGGGGAGGTACGCCGAAGAGGCACGGCAGCGCCACCCACCACCCCACTGCGATCGCGGCGACGAAGGTGACGACCGCGGTGATGACGGCGATCGTCCACTCGGGCAGCGCCATCCGGACCGACCAGCCCAGCTGGTCGACGTCGCGGCTGGTGCGGGTCAGCAGGTCACCCGACCCGGCGGCCTCGACGACGCCGACCGGCAGCGAGAGCGTGTTGTCGACGAAGTCCTCACGCAGCTCCGCGAGCACCTGCTCGCCCAGGACCTGCGAGAGGTAGCGGGCGTAGCGGGTGAGCACCGTCTGGACGACCAGGAAGCCCGCGAGGATGCCGATGATCGTGTCGACGTGGTGGACGGTCGTGCCCTGCTGGACCGCCTCGACCAGGTCGCCGAGGAGGCGTGGGGCAGCCAGGGCGGCGAGCGCGGCCAGCACGTGCAGCGCGAGCGCGGACCACAGCATCCTCGGGTGCTTGCGGGCGAGCGACGTGACGTAGCGGCGTACGGCGGGGGTGTCGGCGACCGGGAGGTGGGTGCTCATCGCGCGACCTCCTCGAGGGCGGCCTCGCGGGTGACGACGCGGCGGTAGTCGGCGTTGGTGCGGAGCAGGTCGGCGTGCGATCCGCCGTCGACGATCCGACCGTCGCGCAGGAACGCCACGGTGTCGGCGGCGTCGAGCATCAGGGGGCTGCTCGACGTGACGACGGTGGTCCGGCCGGCACGGTGGCGGCGCAGGCGCGCCGCGATCCGCGCCTCCGTGTGGGCGTCGACCGCCGAGGTCGGCTCGACCAGGACCAGGATCTCCGGGTCCGCCGCCAGGGCGCGGGCGAGCACCAGCCGCTGGCGCTGACCACCGGAGAAGCTGCGGCCGCGCTCGGCGACGATCGTGTCGAGGCCGTCGGGGAGGGCCTCGAGGACGTCACCGGCCGAGGCCGTGTCGAGAGCCTGCTCCACGTCGCCGTGGCCGGTGATGTCGAGCCGGTCGCCGAGGTGACCGGAGAAGAAGAGCGACGCGGTGTCCGAGACCAGGATCCGCTGGCGGACCTCCCGCGGACGCAACGAGGTGAGGGGCACTCCGCCGAGGCTGACCTCGTCGTCGACCGGTGAGGCGGCCATCCCGAGCCGGTCGGCCAGTGCGGCCGACTCGTCGGGCTGCTCGCTGACGATCGCGGTGAGCAGGCCTGCGCGGACCCGCAGCCCGGAGCGCTCGTCGTACAGCTCGGAGCCGGGCTCCGGCGACAGGGCGAGCAGGGCCGGCTCGGTGACCTCGGGCTCGAGCGAGAGCACGCGGACGATCCGGACCGCGGCGACGCGGGCACGGATGATCTTGTTGGCGTACTCGGTGGCCGTCCGCAACGGGATCATCAGGAACGCGGAGTAGCCGTAGAACGCGACCAGCTGGCCGGGGGAGATGGTGCCCTCGACGGCGTAGCGCGCACCGATCCACACCACGACCACGACGAAGAGCCCGGGCAGGAAGACCTGCAACGCGTCGAGCGCCGACTGGATCCGGGCGACCTGGACGCCGGCCTGGCGGGTGTTCTGCGACTCGCGGCGGTAGCGGTCGAGGAAGACCTGCTCGCCGCCGATCCCGCGCAGTACGCGCAGGCCGCCGACGATGTCGCTCGCCGTGTTGGAGAGGTCGCCCATCAGGTGGCGCTGGTGGGCGCTGCGCTTCTGCAGCGGGCTGAGGATCGGGGTGATGCCGAGCATGAGGAGGGGTACGCCGAGGAGCACGACCAGGCCGAGCGTCACCGAGGTCTGCAGCAGGATGACCGCGACCACGATGAACGAGACGACGGCGCCGGCGAAGCGGGCAGAGACGTCCATCAGCTGGCCGACGTGGGAGAGGTCGTTGGTGCCGATCGCGACCACCTCGCCGGTCGAGACGCGACGCGGGAGCGTGCCGCCGAGGCGGGTGGTCTGGCGGGTGACGAGCTGGACGACGCGGTACGCCGCGGTCAGCCAGTTGGTGACCGCGAACCGGTGCCGCACGATCCCGGCGCCTGCCTGGAGCAGGCCGATGCCGAACAGGATCGCCGCCCACTTGACCAGTGCGTCGCGGTCCCGGGCGGAGACGCCGTCGTCGATGGCGTGGCCGATCACGGCCGGCATGACGGCCTGCGCCGTCATCCAGACGATGCCGAAGAACATCCCTCCGAGCAGCGTGACCCACTGGCCGCGCGCCATCCACCAGAGGAACCGACCCGGTGAGCGGTGATCGGCTACACCGGGGTGGTCGAGGGGGAGGACGCGCACCGCACCACGTTACGAAGGAACTCCTTCGCCCGGCGAATTGTTTTCGCCGTGACGACCGTCACGAGCCACCGGACACGGTGTCGAGGGACCCGCAGGAGGCGCGGGCGAAGTCGATGGCGCTGGCCGCGCCCGGGATGCTCATCCGCAGCGTGATCTGCCCGGCCCTGCCGTCGAGGTGGAGCCCGATCTTGAACGCCGTGGCGCCGCCGGACTCCATGAACGCGTGGTCGTCGCAGCGGTTCGGCTTGATCGGCAGATCGATCCGCGACGGCTCGTCGGTGCCGTGGATCGTCGCGTCCGGGCGCCAGACGTCGCTGCCGACCGGGGCCAGCACCGGGGTGCCGGAGACCGTGTCGATGGTGAGCGTCTGCCCGGCCTCGCCGGTCGGCGTGACCACGAGGGTCAGTGTGCCGGGATCGCCCGCCTTGCCGTCGAAGGCGACCGTGTCGTCCCACGACAGGTCGGCCACCCGGGCGACGGCGAGCTCGACGCACCGTGCGGCGGCGTAGCGGCCGGCCACGTCGGTGGAGTCCGCGACCTTCAGCACCCGGACCTGGTTGCCGGTCCGCACGGTGACGGCGCCCTTGCCCGTCGGGTGGTCGCACGCCGGTTGCGACGGCAGGAGGATCTGGAACCCGCGCTCGGACTGTGACGGGACCAGTCGCAGGCGGGTGCCGGGCAGGGTGGTGCGGAAACGGGGGTCGGAGTACGTGATCTGCCGGGGCCGGAGGTCGCGCGCGGTGTCGTTGTAGAGCCACACCTCCATCCGCCCGGCTGCGGCGTCGCGCGACGACTGGCGCATGTCGGCCTTGATCCGGCCCGTCGGCGGGGGCTTCGGCGGCAGCTGGATCGGCGTGAGCGTGCGGATCGACGGGGACGGCTCGGGCGAGGTGGCCGGGGCGTCGTCCGAGGAGCAGCCGGCCGCTGCGGCGAGCACCGCGAGGGCGACCACCCAGGCGCTACGACGCATGACGCACCAGTCGGACCGGGAGGACCACGAGCAGGACCAGCAGCGTGAGCCCGATCCCGGTCGCCGCGACGATCGCCCACTGGCGGTCGACCACGACGTCGAAGATCAGCAGCACCATGCCGGTCGCCAGCAGCGAGACGCTCGTGAGGACGCCGTAGACGAGGTAGTGGGCGGACTCGACGAGCCGGCTCTTCACCCTCCGGCCGGACAGACGCCGGTGGATCGCGATCGGGCCCATCACCATCGCGGTGGTCAGTGCGGACAGCAGCACGAGCACCAGGTAGAGCCCGGTGGCGAAGTCGTCGAGGTCGGCGAAGCTCGACTGGAACGGCAGCGTGAGCAGGAACCCAGCCGTCAGCTGCGCGCCGGTCTGCATCACCCGGAGCTCCTGGAGCAGGTCGTCCCACTTGCGGTCGAGACGCTCCTCCTCGGTCTCGTCGCGACCGGTCTCCACTTCACCCATGGCGACAGTCTGCCGTGCGTCAGCCCGCGAGTCCCTCGATCACCTCGGCGCCCGGCAGATCGGCGGCCAGCCGGCCCGGGATGAGCAGCTTGGACCGGCGTACGCCGGACCCGATGACCGCGACCTCGATGTCGAGGACCCGCGAGTCGACGAGCAGCCGCCAGCCGGCCGGCAGGCCGATCGGGGTGATCCCGCCGTACTCCATGCCGGACTCCTCGACGGCCCGGTCCATCGACAGGAAGGACGCCTTGCGCACGTCGAGCGTGCGCTTGACCAGGTTGTTGACGTCGGCGCGGGTGTCGGCGCGGACCAGGCACGCGGCGACCCGCTCCTCGCCGTCGCGGCGACCGCCGACCACGACGCAGTTGGCGCCGGTCGACAGCGAGATGCCGTAGGCCTCCGACATCGCGGCGGTGTCGGCGACGTCCGGGTCGATCTCGACCACGCCGACCTCGGGCGCGGAGGGCCAGTCGCGGAGGACCGCGGCGACCGGGTCGGCCACGAGGTCCAGCCGGTCGAGGGCGGGCACGGTCACGATGCTGCCGAGGGTCGGAGAGGTCATCGCCCCATTGTGGTGCAGGGCATTCCGGCGGGTGTCACCTCGGGTTCATGTGGTTCCCGCCGCCCGGACACACACGCGGGCTCTGCTGGAGGCATGCAGGCAATGCCCCTGGTCATCGCCCACCGCGGCGCGTCGGGCTACCGGCCCGAGCACACCCTGGCGTCGTACCGCCTGGCGATCGCGCTGGGCGCCGACTACGTGGAGCCCGATCTCGTCCCGACCCGCGACGGCGTCCTCGTCGCCCGGCACGAGGCCGAGATCGGACGGACCACCGACGTGGCCGGTCGCGCGGAGTTCGCGGGCCGGATGACCACCAAGGAGATCGACGGCAAGCAGTCGACCGGCTGGTTCGTCGAGGACTTCACGCTCGCCGAGCTCAAGACCCTGCGCGCGATCGAGCGGCTCCCCGATCTGCGACCGCGCAACACGAGGTACGACGGCCGCTACGAGGTCCCGACGTTCGACGAGATCCTGGGCCTGGTGGCCGAGGAGTCGGACCGGCTGGGACGTCGGATCGGTGTCTACCCGGAGACCAAGCACCCGTCGTACTTCGCGGAGCTGGGTCTCGCCCTCGAGGACCGGCTGCTCGACGCGTTGTACGAGCACGGGTACGGCGACCCGCACGCACCGGTCTTCATCCAGTCCTTCGAGCCCGGCAACCTCCAGTGGCTGCGGTCACGCACCGGACTGCCGCTGGTGCAGCTGGTCGAGGCCACCGGTCGCGTGGACCTGGTGACCTCGACCGGGCTGCGCCGCGTCGCCGGCTGGGCTGACGCGGTCGGCGTCGCCAAGGACCTGGTCCTGCCGCGCCATGCCGACACCGGCACCATCGGTGCGCCGTCGAGCCTGGTGGCCGACGCGCACGCCGCGGGGCTCGCGGTCCACGTGTGGACGATGCGTGACGAGAACGCCTTCCTGCCGACCGGCTACCGCCGCGGTGTCGACCCGGCCGCCACCGGCGACTCCATCGAGGAGACCCAGGCCTTCCTCGACGCCGGCGTCGACGGGGTCTTCACCGACCAGCCCGACACGACGCTCGAGGCCTGCCGGATTCACGCCTCCGGCATCAGGATCCACGCCACCACGTAGACGACGGCGATGGTGCCGAAGCTGAAGACCGCGCCGAGCACGGTCAGCAGGCGTACGACGGTGGGGTCGATCCTCAGGTAGTCGGCGACGCCCGAGCAGACGCCGGCGACCATCCGGTCGTCACGGCGGCGGGTCAGGGACTTCATGGTGGTGGCGTTCATCGGGACTCCTCGTCCAGCGGGTCGATCACGGTGGTGTCGACGGTGGTGTCGGTCTCGGCGGGGGTGTCCGCCGTGGGGGTCTCGCCCACCCAGCCGGTCTGGCGGGTGGACCACTTCTTGCTCGAGGACAGGCCGATGGCGAGCAGGCCGGCGAGGCCGGCCAGCACCCACGGCACCGGCAGCAGCCAGCGCACGTCGCCGTTGCCGACCGCGTCGCTCTGGAGCAGCGCCCACACCCCGACCAGGCCGAGGAAGGCGATGCCCATCACCAGGTGGCCGACGTTGACGGGGTGGCGACCGGACTGCTGGTCGATCTGGATGTCGCTCATCGGTGCACCTCGATCTGTCCGACGTTCAGGTCGGCGTTGATGATGATCTCCGGGTCGGTGTCCCGGCCGTTGTACGCGTGCTCGCGGATGGTGATCCCGCCGTGCTCGTCGCCGAAGAGCTCGATGCTGCCCGGACCGTCGATGTCGGCGTTGACGCTGGCCGCCAGGCCGCGCGGGAGGATGACCTCGAGGTGGCCGAAGTCGGCGTCCAGGTGGACGACCCGACCGTCGAGAGCCGCGAGGTCGGTGACGTCGCGCAGGTCGAGCACGATCTCGCCGGCGTCGATCTGGTAGCTGTCCTCGACCGCGGCCGCATACGTGGGCGTCGGGCTCAGGGTCTCGCCGTCCCAGCGGTCCGCCACGGTCGAGCCGATCAGGAAGACGGTGGAGACGAGGCCGATCAGGATGATGCCGCCGGCGCGACCGAAGAACGAGCCGACCAGCAGCATCACGCCGCTGATGCCGACGGCGAGGGCGGCGTACGCCGAGTCCGCGACGTCCATGCCGGCGACGTCGGCGATCCCGAGCAGCCCCTCGCACAGCGCGATCAGCGCGAGCGTGAACCAGAACAGGATCGGTCCGCGCTTGCGCGGGTTCGGGATCTTGTACGGCGGCGGCTTGATGTAGACCGGCGGCTGCGGCGGGAAGTAGGCGGTCGTCGGGGCCGCGGCGTACGGCGCCTCCTGCGCGGGAGCTGCCGGCGGCGGGACCCAGCCGGGGGCGGTGTAGCCCGCAGCGGTGTAGCCGGGGGACGTGTAGGTCAGCGGCTCGTTCGTGTACGTCGGAGCGGCGAAGCCGTCCGGCTTCGGCGCGCTGTTGTTGTGACGCGTCAGCAACCAGAGGGCGATCAGCGCGATCACCGCCAGCGGCCACGGGAACCAGAAGGCGCCCCACGAGTCGCCGATCAGCGCCAGCGCCGCGATGCCGCCGACCACGATCAGCACCACCGACCGGGTCCGGTCGTCGAGGTTGATCGTGGCGTGGTCGTCACCGTCCTGGGGGACGAGCAGCCAGCACGCGCCGTACAGGATCAGGCCGGCGCCGCCGAAGAAGACCAGCACCACGAAGGCCACCCGCAGCACCAGCGGGTCGATGTCGAGGTGGCGGGCGAGCCCGCCGGCGACACCGGCCACCTTGCGATCGCTGCGCGAGCGGCGCAGCCGACCCAGGTCGCGGATCTCGTCGCGGGTGACCCGCGGGCCGGTGTCCTGGCCGGGCGAGTCGTGCCTCGGGGGTGGGGCTTCGGGCGGTGTGGTGGTCATGCACCCAGCCTGCGCCGTCGAGAGCTCCCGGACCATCGGTGAGACCCCTGATCCTGGGCCGGGGGAGGGCCGGTGTCGTCAGGGTCGGGCCGGGGATCGCCCTCATGGTCCGGAGCCGGGTGTTCTGGGAGGATCGAGCCACGATGAGCAGCACACGAGCGACCGCAGACGTGGGCGATCCGAGGCCCACGCCCGGTCCGCCCGGGACCCGTCGCGCCACGCGCGACACGCAGGAGCCGATCCTCGGCGGCGTCGCCGGTGGACTCGCTCGCCACCTGGCCTTCCCGGTGATCTGGGTGCGCGCCGGCTTCGTGCTCGCGGCCTTCCTCGGTGGCTTCGGCGTCGTCCTGTACGCCGCCCTCTGGGCGATGCTGCCCAGCGACGCCCACTTCGTGACGGGCGCTCCGGGCATCGAGAGCGCGACCCGCGGCGGCCGTCGCCCGGGACGCATCCGCCGACTCGGCGACGTCGGCCCGGCGATCGCGCTCGCGGCCCTGGGGTTCGGCGCGATCCTGCTCCTCGAGGCGGTCCTCGGCCGGGGCGCGATCTTCTGGCCGGTCGTGATCGCGATCGTCGGCATCGCGCTGCTGTGGCGCCAGGCCGACGAGGCGCAGCGCGAGCGCTGGCTCGACAGCACCGGCCGCATCGACCCGGTCCGGATGGTCTTCGGCAGCGGTGGCTGGGCGTCGTACGCCCGGGTCGCCGCCGGCGTCGTCCTCATCGTGATCGCGCTGGTCCTCTACTCCGCACGTGGCGGCTCCTTCGGGATGGCCCGCGACGTCACCGTCGCCGCCCTGCTGACCGTGCTCGGGTTGGGCATCGTGATCGGGCCGTGGGTCTACCGGCTCGCCGCCGACCTCACCGACGAGCGTGCCGAGCGGGTGCGCACCCAGGAGCGCGCCGACGTCGCGGCCCACCTCCACGACTCCGTGCTCCAGACGCTCGCGCTGATCCAGAAGAACGCCGACGACCCGGCGACCGTCTCCCGGCTGGCGCGCGCGCAGGAGCGCGACCTCCGGTCCTGGCTCTACGCCGGCGAGTCCACCGACGAGCGCACCGTCGCCAGCGCCCTGCGCGGGGTCGCGGCCCGGGTCGAGGACGAGTACGCCGTCTCCGTCGAGGTCGTCACCGTCGGCGACTGCGACTTCGACGAGGCCCTGCGTCCGATCGTCCACGCCACCGGCGAGGCGGTCACCAACGCGGCCAAGCACGCCGGCACCGGCAAGGTCGACGTCTTCGCCGAGGTCACCGGCACCGCGGTCGACGTGTTCGTCCGCGACCGCGGCCAGGGCTTCGACCCGGCGGCGGTCGGGGCGGACCGCTACGGGGTCCGCAACAGCATCGTCGACCGGATGCAGCGCCACGGCGGGTCGGCAGAGGTACGGTCCGCACCAGGCGACGGGACCGAGATCCGGCTGCACCTACCCCGACCCGCGACGCAGGAGGAGAGACATGGCTGAGGACGGCACCAGTCCAGCGGGTCCCGTCGGGATCGTGATCGTCGACGACCACGCGATGTTCCGGCGGGGGGTCCGGGCCGAGCTCGAGGGCGCGGGTGCGGGAGCCGTGCAGATCCTCGCCGAGGCGGCCGACGTCGACGAGGCGATCGCCGCGGTGACGACGTACACGCCCGGCGTCGTGCTGCTCGACGTGCACCTCCCCGGCGGCGGCGGCGTCGAGGTGATGCGGCGGATGGCCGCGTCGGGCGCCTCGCCGGACACCCGCTACCTCGCGCTCAGCGTCAGTGACGCGGCCGAGGATGTCATCGGCACGATCCGCGGCGGCGCTCGCGGCTACGTCACGAAGACCATCACCGGCCCCGAGCTCGTGCAGGCGATCGGCCGGGTGGCCGAGGGCGACGCGGTCTTCTCCCCGCGGCTGGCCGGCTTCGTGCTCGACGCCTTCTCGGGCGCGATCGACGTCGCGGCCGTCGACGAGGACCTCGACCGGCTCACCGAGCGCGAGCGCGAGGTGATGCGGCTGATCGCCCGTGGCTACGCCTACAAGGAGGTGGCCAAGGAGCTGTTCATCTCCGTGAAGACCGTCGAGACCCACATGTCGAGCGTGCTGCGCAAGCTGCAGCTCTCCTCGCGCCACGAGCTCTCCCGCTGGGCGTCGGACCGGCGCCTTCTCTAGAGTCCAGCCATGGACTTCCTGCGGCACCTGCTGCTCGTCATCCACATCGTCGGCTTCGCTGCGCTGCTCGGCGGGCTGCTGGTCCAGGCCCGCCGACCGGAGAAGAAGGTCAACGGCCTGATGCGTGACGGTGCGGGTACGGCGTTCCTCGCCGGCCTGCTGCTGGTGGGCGTGATCGAGGCCGACGACGGCTCGGTCGACCACGCCAAGATCGCGGTGAAGGGGATCATCGGTCTCGTCGTGCTCGCGCTGGTGATGGCGAACCTTCGCAAGGAGCGGATCGCGACCGGTCTCTGGGCGCTCATCCTGCTGCTGACCCTCACGAACATCTGCGTCGCGGTCTTCTGGGTGCCTGCCGGCTGAGGTCGCGCGGCTGCGTCGGGCGGGCCCCGGGTGGGCGGTGGGTGGTCCACCGAGTGGGGAACCGAAAGGGTGGATGATCCACCGCCTACCGGTCCGGACCGGTCGAAGATGCCCCGGACCGGTTGCTCAGGTCGCCCGGCTCGCGGCCGATCCGTCTCGTCGAACGCCACGAACGACGAGAGGGCACCCAGTGGATGAGATCGACGAGATCGTCCAGGAGTTCCTCGTGGAGAGCCACGAGAACCTCGACCAGCTCGACCGCGACCTGGTCGCGCTCGAACGCGAGCCCGGCTCTCGCGACCTGCTGGGCAGCATCTTCCGCACCATCCACACCATCAAGGGCACCAGCGGCTTCCTCGCGTTCGGGAAGCTCGAGGCGGTGACCCACGTCGGTGAGAACCTCCTGGCCCGCCTGCGCGACGGCAAGATGTCGATGACGCCGCAGACCACCGACGTGCTGCTCGCCATGGTCGACACCGTCCGTGACCTGCTCGCGACGATCGAGCAGCAGGGCAACGAGGGCGACCCGGACGTCAGCGCCGTCGTCGAGGCGATCACCGCCCTCCTCGAGGGCAAGGAGCCGGCGCCTGCCGTCGAGGTCCTGCCCGAGGCCGTCGTCGAGGCGGTCGCCGCCGCGGCGGTACCGGTGCCCGAGCCGGTCGCTCAGGCAGCGCCCGTCGTCGAGCACGTGGACGAGCCCGCCGCCCGTCGCAGCGTCGCCGACTCCTCCATCCGCGTGGACGTCGACCTGCTCGACAACCTGATGCAGCTGGTCGGGGAGCTCGTGCTGACCCGCAACCAGATCGTCCGCCAGGCGGGCGACCAGCAGGAGGTCGAGCTGACCCGCTCCGCCCAGCGGTTGAACCTGATCGCCTCCGAGCTGCAGGAGGGGGTCATGAAGACTCGCATGCAGCCCATCGACAATCTCTGGTCCAAGCTCCCTCGCGTCGTCCGCGACCTCGGTGCCCACTGCGGCAAGCAGGTCTCGCTGACCATGGTCGGCAAGGAGACCGAGCTCGACCGCACCCTGCTCGAGGCCGTCAAGGACCCGCTGACCCACCTGGTCCGCAACGCCGTCGACCACGGTCTCGAGGTCCCCGAGGACCGCATCGCCGCGGGCAAGGCCGCCGAGGGCGTCCTCACCCTGCGCGCCTACCACCAGGGCGGCCAGGTCGTCGTCGAGGTGAGTGACGACGGCGCCGGCATCGACTCCGACCGGGTGGCTGCGAAGGCCATCGAGCGCGGTCTGCGCACCCAGGCCCAGGTCGCGCAGATGTCGCCGGCCGACGTGCTGCAGCTGATCTTCGTGCCCGGCTTCTCCACGGCCGCGGCTGTCACCAACGTCTCCGGACGTGGTGTCGGCATGGACGTCGTGAAGACCAACATCGAGGGCATCGGCGGCACCATCGAGGTCGAGTCGGTGCTCGGTCGCGGTACGACGTGCCGCCTGCGCATCCCGCTCACCCTCGCCATCGTCCCGGCCCTCACCGTCGAGTGCGCGGGCGACCGCTACGCCATCCCGCAGGTCAGCCTGCTGGAACTCGTCGCGCTGGACGCCGACCGGGCCGCCAACGCGGTCGAGGACGTCAACGGCGCCTCGGTCTACCGCCTGCGCGGCGCACTGCTCCCGCTGGTCCGCCTCGCCGACGTGCTCGGCGTCGAGTCCGACCGGTCCGACGGGCACGTGCTCATCGCGGTCCTCCAGGCCGACGGCAAGCGCTTCGGCCTGGTCATCGACCGGGTCCTGTCCACCGAGGAGATCGTGGTCAAGCCGCTCGGCTCGCAGCTCAAGGCGATCGGCACCTACTCGGGCGCGACGATCCTCGGCGACGGCCGGGTGGCGCTCATCCTCGACGTCCAGGCCCTCGCCCGGCGGGTCCTCAACACCGACGCGCTCGACCAGGACGAGGACTCCGCCGACGACGCCCGCGCCACCGTGTCCGAATCGCTCCGGCTGCTGGTCGCCGGCCTGGGGGAGAACCGCAAGGTCGCGATCCCGCTCTCGTCGGTCACCCGGCTCGAGAACTTCGACCGCTCGGCCGTCGAGCGGATCGGCAACCGCGAGGTCGTGCAGTACCGCGGCGGCATCCTGCCGGTGGTGCGCCTCAACAACTACTACGGAGTGATGAGCGACCGCGACGGCGACGAGCTGGTCGTGGTGATCTACACCGTGGGGGACCGCAGCGTCGCCATGGTCGTCGACCAGATCGTCGACATCGTCGACGAGGCCGCCGAGTTCCACGACGAGGTCACCGACCACGGCGTCCTCGGGTCGACCCTGGTCCGCGACCGGATCGTCGAGGTCCTCGACGTACGCGCCGCGATCCTGTCGGCCGACCCGACCTTCTACGCGGACCACGAGGTCCAGCCCGAGCTCCTGGAGGCGATGTGAGCGCCCGACTGGTCACCTTCAGCCTGGACGGACGTCTGTACGGCGTCGACGTGAACGCGGTGCAGGAGGTCCTCCGCGGGCAGCCGCGCACGCGGATCCCGCTCGCGCCGGACACCGTCTCGGGCCTGATCAACCTGCGCGGTCAGGTGATGAGCGCGGTCGAGCTCCGGGCCCGCCTGGGTCTGCCCGACCGGCAGGACGACCAGGAGCCGATGCTCGTGGTGGTGCGCGTCGCCGGCGAGGTCATCGCTCTCCTCGTGGACAGCATCGGCGCCGTCATCGACGTCGACGACGACCAGTTCGAGCTGCCGCCGGACACGCTCGCCGGCCCCGCGCGGGAGTTCCTGCACGGCGCCTACAAGCTCGAGGGCCAGCTGCTCCTCGCCCTGGACGTCGACCGCGCCGCAGCCGCCTGAACCGCACACCGTCAGCGCACCACCCATCCATCAGAGACCTCCCGGGGAGCACCATGTCCGTCGTCACCATCACCTGGACCGTCGGCCGACGGCTCGCAGCCATCGCCGGCATCGGCGCCGTCACCGCGCTCGTCGTGGCCGGGGTCGCCTACTCGGGCTTCCAGGGCCTGGAGTCCGACTCCGCCCGGCTCGCGAAGTACCAGGACGCCATCGCCTACATGCACGCGCTCGACACCCGCTCGAGCGAGCTGAAGGTCGACGGCCTGAAGGCCGCGATCTACCCCGACAACTCGACGCTGGACCAGGACGTCGTCGACGACACCGCGACGATCACGGGCCTGATGGCCGACCTGACGGCGCTCGACCTCGAGGTCACCAGCGGCCAGGTCGACGAGTTCAACGCCGCGTGGGCGGCGTACGAGAAGTCCATCGCGGACTACGTCGACGGTGCCATCGCCGACCAGAGCGCCGCGCGCGCCAAGGTCCAGCAGGTGCAGGCCGCCAACGACCAGATGGACGACATCCTCTCGGCGGCGATCGACGGGCTCGAGAAGTCCGCGACGGCGGCGGAGAAGGAGGCGGCGACCACACGCTCGCACGCCGAGCTCCTGCTGTGGACCGCGGTGCTGCTCGGCCTCGCGTCGCTGATCACGCTCGCCTTCGTCATCGCCCGCTCCATCACCCAACCGCTGCGCCGGGGCGTCGACGCGCTCACCCAGTTCGCCGACGGCGACCTGACCCGGCGCGTCGAGGAGAAGTCGGCCGCCGAGCTCGGTGAGCTCGAGCGGGCGCTCAACCGTTCGATCGAGTCGGTCTCCGAGATCGTCACCGCCGTGCAGGGCTCCGCGGACGCGGTCGCCGCTGCGTCCGAGGAGCTGTCGGCGTCGTCGCAGGAGATCGCGGCCGGTGCGGAGGAGACCTCGGTCCAGGCGAGCGTCGTGTCGGGTGCTGCGGACGAGGTGTCGCGCAACGTGCAGACGGTGGCTGCTGGTGCCGAGCAGATGGGTGCCTCGATCCGCGAGATCGCCTCGTCGGCGAACGACGCTGCCCGGGTCGCGTCGCAGGCCGTGTCGATGGTGGAGACCACCAACGCATCGGTGGCTCGCCTCGGTACGTCGAGCCAGGAGATCGGTGCGGTGGTCAAGACGATCACCTCGATCGCCGAGCAGACCAACCTCCTCGCGCTGAACGCGACCATCGAGGCCGCTCGCGCCGGCGAGGCCGGCAAGGGCTTCGCCGTCGTCGCGAACGAGGTCAAGGAGCTCGCGCAGGAGACCGCGCGGGCGACCGAGGACATCGCGCGTCGGGTGGAGACGATCCAGGGCGACACGACCGGTGCGGTCGACGCCATCGGTGAGATCGCCACCATCATCACCTCGATCAACGACTACCAGCTCACGATCGCCTCGGCGGTCGAGGAGCAGACCGCGACCACGAACGAGATGTCGCGCAACGTCGCGGACGCCTCGGCCGGATCCGGTGAGATCGCCCAGAACATCAACGGCGTCGCTGCTGCGTCCACGACCACCACCCAGGCGGTCAACCAGACCCTGTCCGCGATCGACGAGCTCGCCGAGATGGCCTCGTCGCTGCGGACCGAGATCTCGCGCTTCCGCGTGGCCTGACCGCACCTCCACTCTCGAGCAAGGGGCACCCTCCATGAACCGCCTCCGCAAGCTGTCCGTGGCACAGCGACTCATGGCGGTTGCCGTCATCAGCGGCCTGACCATGACGATCCTGGGAGCCGTGGCCATCTCCGGGATCTACGACCTCCGGACGTCCTCGGACGAGCAGCACACGATGGATGTGGCCGCCGGCCTGATCGACGAGATCGACGCGGTGTCGATCGAGCTCACGAACGACGCGTACCTCTCCGCCAGCCTCGACGACCCGTCCGGCGTGCCCGACTCGCTGCAGGAGCACACGACCGAGCTGACGGGACTGCTCGACCAGCTCAGTGGTCTCGGCCTCGAGGACACCAAGCTCGCGATCAGCACTGACGGCGAGGACGCGCAAGCCTTCCAGGCAGCGTTCGAGAGCCTGGTGGCCGATGTCAGCTCCTTCGTGAAGGAGGCGTCGTCGGACCAGGAGGCCGCTCGGCACCAGCTCGACGAGCTGGCGGGCAGCGCCGCGACCGTCGACGACGCCGTGACCCAGGCCGTCGACCTCTTCACCAGCACGGCGGACTCCTACAACGCTGACCAGGACGACCTCCGCAGCCGGGTCCTCAGGGACACGATCGGTGTCGGCGTCCTCGGCCTGGTGCTGATGGTCACGCTGATCACCCTCATCGCGCGCTCCATCGTCCGGCCGCTGCGCAGCAGTGTCGCCGTCCTCCAGGGCTTCGCCGGCGGTGACCTCTCCCAGCGCGCCTCGGAGACCTCGAGCGCCGAGCTCGGTGAGCTGGAGCGGGCGCTCAACCGGTCGATCGCGTCGGTCTCCGACATCGTGACGACCGTGCAGGGCTGGGCCGACGCCGTCGCCGCTGCGTCGGAGGAGTTGTCGGCGTCGTCGCAGGAGATCGCGGCTGGTGCGGAGGAGACCTCGGTCCAGGCCAACGTGGTCTCGGGTGCTGCGGACGAGGTGTCGCGCAACGTGCAGACCGTGGCCGCGGGTGCGGAGCAGATGGGTGCCTCGATCCGCGAGATCGCCTCGTCGGCCAACGACGCCGCCCGGGTCGCCTCCCAGGCGGTCGGGATCGTCGAGACCACGAACGAGTCGGTCGCCAAGCTCGGTGCCTCCTCGCAGGAGATCGGCAACGTGGTCAAGGTGATCACCTCGATCGCCGAGCAGACCAACCTGCTGGCCCTCAACGCGACCATCGAGGCCGCACGCGCCGGCGAGGCCGGCAAGGGCTTCGCCGTGGTCGCCAACGAGGTCAAGGAGCTCGCCCAGGAGACCGCGCGGGCCACCGAGGACATCGCCCGCCGCGTCGAGGCCATCCAGGCCGACACCGGCGGCGCCGTCGACGCGATCGGCCAGATCTCGGAGATCATCACCTCGATCAACGACTACCAGCTCACCATCGCCTCGGCCGTCGAGGAGCAGACCGCGACCACGAACGAGATGTCACGCAACGTCGCCGAGGCCTCCACCGGCTCGGGCGAGATCGCCACGAACATCAGCGGCGTCGCCGCGGCCGCCACGACCACCACGGGCGCCGTGAACCAGACGCTGGCCGCGATCGGCGAGCTCGCCCAGATGGCCGCCGGCCTGCGCACCGAGATCTCCCGGTTCCACCAGGGCTGAACGCCCGCCCCTGTCCGCCCCCTCAGCAGAAAGACCCCCAGTGAGCGACTTCGTGGGAACGCGTGCCTCCGGGCACGTCCTGATCCGCTGGTTCCGTGACGCCAACGTCCGCCCGAAGATCCTGACGGCCGTCGGCCTGATGGCCGCCGTCGCCGTGGCGATCGGCAGCCTCTCGATCTGGGCCCAGTCGCGCGCTGCACAGCGGGCCGCCGACCTGTACAGCCACAACGTCCAGGGCGTCAGCCTCGTGCAGGACATGGGCACCGCGATCGCCAGCATGCGGATCGACGTGCGCAACGCCGTCACCGCTCAGATCCCGAGCTCCGAGAAGTCCGCTGAGATCCTCCTCGCTCAGCACCGCGAGCAGTTCGACCAGGCGGCCCAGGCGTACGCCGCGACGCAGCTCGACAGCGAGCGGAGCGCAGACCTGGCCGGGCTGCGGAACGCGGTCGACGACTTCATCGAGGTCGAGCACAAGGAACTGCTCCCGCTCGCGCGGCAGGGCAGGCAGGACTTCTGGTGGATCGGCAACGAGCTCAAGGCGGAGCCGCTGGTCGACGCGATGGCGATGTACTCGAGCGCCCTCACCACCGCCGAGAGCGTGGAGGCGGCCCAGAGCGCCGCCGCCGCCCACGCCAGCTTCGTGACCACGCGGGCGATCACCATCGGGCTCGCCGTGGTCGGCATCAGCCTGGCGCTGCTGCTCGGCTGGCTGGTCGCCGCAGCGACCGCGAACCGGGTGGCCCGGGTCAAGGCGGTCGCCGAAGGTCTGGCCCGCGGTGACCTGACGATGCGTGCCGACCTGGACTCCGCCGACGACGTGGGTGCCATGGGCGACGCGCTCGACAGCGCCACGGCACGGCTCCGCGACCTGATCGGATCGGTCAAGGTCTCCGCGGACGCGGTCGCGGCAGCGTCCGAGCAGCTGTCCGCGTCCTCCCAGCAGGTCGCGGCGGGTGCTGAGGAGACGTCGGTCCAGGCCGGTGTCGTGTCCGGTGCTGCGGACGAGGTGTCGCGCAACGTGCAGACGGTGGCTGCTGGTGCCGAGCAGATGGGTGCGTCGATCCGCGAGATCGCCTCGTCGGCCAACGACGCCGCCCGGGTCGCCAACGAAGCGGTCGTCATCGTCGACCGCACGAACACCTCCGTCGCCCGGCTCGGTGCCTCCTCGCAGGAGATCGGCAACGTGGTCAAGGTGATCACCTCGATCGCCGAGCAGACCAACCTCCTCGCGCTGAACGCGACCATCGAGGCCGCTCGCGCCGGCGAGGCCGGCAAGGGCTTCGCCGTCGTCGCCAACGAGGTCAAGGAGCTCGCGCAGGAGACCGCGCGGGCGACCGAGGACATCGCGCGTCGGGTGGAGGCCATTCAGGGCGACACGACCGGTGCGGTCGACGCCATCGGTGAGATCGCCACCATCATCACCTCGATCAACGACTACCAGCTCACGATCGCCTCGGCGGTCGAGGAGCAGACCGCGACCACGAACGAGATGACGCGCAACGTCGCTGAGGCGGCAACGGGGTCCGACGAGATCGCGACCAACATCACCGGCGTCTCGAGCGCCGCCGCGTCCACGACCCTGGCCCTCGCCCAGTCGCAGACCTCGATCGGCGAGATGACCCGGATGGCCCAGGAGCTGCGCGCGGCGGTCTCGCGCTTCACGGCGTAGCCGAAGGCACCCGCACCGGTCCCACCACGGTTAGCATGCGACTCCAGCAGGCGACAGGAGTCAGCGGATGACGTACTCCGTGGTGGGGGGCCCGGCCCTGGGCTTCGACCTCGCACGCCTGACCGGCGGACCGCAGGTCGCCGGCGTCCTGCGGGTGGCGCTCGCGGCGTCTCCGGAGACGCTCGAGCGGCTCGCCGACCACCACCCGGGACCCGGCGTGCGCGAGGAGTGGCGGCGTGCCTGCCTCGAGCCGGCGGGAGCGACGGAGTCCGTCGGTGACGTCCTCCCGCTCGCCGGTGCCGCGCTCGACGAAGCAGCAGTCGGTGAGACCGCGCTGCTGCGCCGGTTGGAGACCGGGATGCTCGGCGACGTGCACGCGCTCGACCGGATGGTGCGGCGCGACGCGCTCGACTGGACCTGGCTCCACAGTGGTGCGGTCGCCGCACAGGACCCGGTCGCCTCGATGGCGGCCGACGTCCTCTCCGACGCCGCCGCGAGCGCCTACCTGCGCGACCAGCTCAGCCCCGAGATCCGCCGGGCGATGGCTGCCCCTTTCCTCCGCTCGTCGGCGGGGGAGGCAGAGGTGCCCGAGCTCGCCGTCGGGATGCCCGAGGTCGACGGCCGCCTGGCAACCCTCGCGAGCGCCGACGACGAGACTCGCCACGCCTGGCGGCGCACGGTCGACGACCTGCGCGTCCATACGGCGGAGTGGGCGCCGGCCATGCACCAGGCGACCTGGGCGCTCTCCCTCTCGGACCGGCTCCGGCTCGCCTGCCACGCCCAGCTCGCCGGGGTCGTGGCGTTCAACCGCGCCGGCTTCACCGCGCGCGACGCGGCGTACGGCGTCTGGAATGCCTGGTCGGGGACGGTCCAGGCGAGCCTGGTCACCGATCTCCTGCCGGCCGCGGACCTGGCCGTCCTCCTGCGTGCCTGGGAAGCGGTCCAGAACACTCGCGGCTGACCTCGCGGTCCGCTCAGGTCGTCCTGGGGACGGCCGATGAGTCCTTCGCCTGCCACGGGGGCAGGCACCCACCGAAGGACTTTCTATGGCCCGGATCCGGGTGCTCGTGGTCGACGACTCGGTCGTGATCCGCAAGCTGGTCTCCGACCTGCTCTCCGCTGATCCCGGCATCGAGGTCGTCGGCACCGCGGTCAACGGCAGGGCGGGTCTCCAGAAGATCGCCCTGCTGAAGCCCGATCTCGTCACGATGGACATCGAGATGCCCGAGCTCAACGGCATCGAGACCGTGCGCGAGCTCCGGGCGAGCGGCAACCGCGTCCCGGTGATCATGTTCAGCACGCTGACCGAGCGCGGCGCGGTCGCCACGCTCGACGCCCTCGCTGCCGGCGCCTCGGACTACGTGCCCAAGCCGGCCAACGTCGGCAGCATCGGCCGCTCGATGGAGCAGGTTCGCGAAGCGCTGATCCCACGGATCAAGTCGCTCGTGCCACGCATCGACACCCGAACCGTCCCGACCGGGGCCGTGGCTCCGGTGGCCCCGGCTGCGCCGGTCTCGTTGCGCGACCCCGCCCAGCCGCCGGTCAACGGGTACAAGCTGCTCGTGATCGGTACGTCGACCGGCGGACCGGAGGCCCTCGGCTCGGTGCTCGCCGGTCTGCCGCGGCTGCCGGTGCCGACCGCCGTGGTCCAGCACATGCCGCCGGTGTTCACCCAGCAGTTCGCGGCCCGCCTCGACCGTCAGCTCGTCCATGCCGTGTCCGAGGCCGTCGACGGCCAGGTCCTGCGCCCCGGGAGCGTGTGCATCGCTCCGGGAGACTTCCACCTCAAGGTCGTGGCCGAGGGCCGCGACCTGGTGGCCCGGCTCGACCAGGAGCCACCCGAGAACTACTGCCGACCCGCTGTCGACGTGCTGTTCCGCAGCGCCGCGGCCGTCGCCGGACCCGCCGTGCTGAGCGTCATCCTGACCGGGATGGGCTCGGACGGCTGCCGGGGCGCACGCACGATCGTCGAGCGCGGCGGCAGCCTGATCGCCCAGAACCAGGCCACGTCGGTGGTCTGGGGCATGCCGGGCGCCGTCACGACCGCGGGTCTCGCCGAACGAGTCCTACCCCTGAGCGAGATCCCCGCGGAGATCACCCGACGCATCGGTCACCAGGCCGGTCAGCTCCCCGTCGGGCCATCAGCAATGAGTGCAGGAGGTGCACGGTGACCATCAGTCCCCAGGCCTTCACCTTCGTCCGGGAGCTGGTTCGCGCAGAAAGCGCGATCGTGCTCGAGACGGGCAAGGAGTACCTCGTCGAGTCGCGGTTGGTGCCGCTGGCTCGGGCGGGGGGCCACGCAGATGTCGACGCCTACGTCGCCGACCTCTCCAAGCGCCGTACCCCCGCGGCGATGAAGCAGGTCGTCGAGGCGCTGACCACCAACGAGACGTCGTGGTTCCGCGACTCCGACCCGTTCACGGCGCTCCGCCAGACGGTCTTCCCGGCGCTGGCGAAGACCCGGTCGAACCGGACGCTGCGGATCTGGGCGGGCGCGTGCTCGAGCGGCCAGGAGCCGTACAGCATCATCATGACCGCACTCGACACCCCCGAGCTCGCCGGGTGGAAGATCGAGCTGGTCGCCACCGACCTGTCGGAGGAGATGCTGGACCGCTCCCGCAAGGGCGAGTACTCCCAGCTGGAGGTCAACCGCGGCCTGCCCGCGACGACGCTGGTCCGGCACTTCGAGCGCGCCGGCCTCAACTGGAGGATCAACCAGTCGATCAGGGAACGTGTGGAGTTCCGTCAGCTCAACCTGACCCGGCCGTTCCCGCCCATGGGCCGGTTCGACATCGTGTTCCTCCGCAACGTGCTCATCTACTTCGACCTGCCCACCAAGCGCGACGTGCTCAAGCGCGTGCGCCAGGTGATGACGTCCGACGCCCACCTGTTCCTGGGTGCGGCCGAGATGACCATGGGCGTCGACGACGCCTGGGAGCGCGTGCCGGCAGGTCGGTCTTCGGTGTATCGGATCAGAGAGGAACAGGGCACATGCGTGCATTGATTGTCGACGATTCTCGAGCGATGCGCCGGATCGTCGGTCGCATCCTCGAGGGCGCAGGGTTCGAGGTGCTCGAGGCCGGCGACGGCCAGGAGGCACTCGACGTGCTCGAGGGGCTCGACAGCCCGCCCGAGCTGTCCTGCGTCGACTGGAACATGCCGGTCATGGACGGGTTCACGTTCATCACCGAGGTCCGCAAGCGACCCGAGTGGCGCTCCATCACGTTGATGATGGTGACCACCGAGAGCGAGATGGACCAGATCGTACGAGCGCTGGCGGCCGGCGCGCACGAGTACCTCATCAAGCCGTTCACCGGTGAGGCCATGCTGGAGAAGCTCGACCTGCTCGGGCTGCTCCCGACCACGACGGGGGTCTGACATGACCATCTCTGCTGCGCCCGACCAGGCGCTCGTCCTCGCCGCCATCGAGCAGGTGTGGGGCTCCATGCTCTTCGCGTCGGCTGAGCCGTGGCCCTCCGACCTGCCTGCGGTCTTCGAGACCGGCGTCCAGGCCCAGATCGAGCTGCGGGGCGACTGGAACGGTCGCCTCGTGCTCACCTGCGACAGTGTCGTCGCCACCCAGATCGCGGGCGCGATGCTCGGCCTGGACCCGGGCGAGGACCTGCCGGAGCCCGACGTGCACGACGCCGTGGGCGAGGTGCTCAACGTCGTCGGCGGCAGCGTGAAGGGTGCCCTGACGGGCAACTCGGCGCTCGGTCTACCCGGCGTCACCGGCACCACCGAGGTGCCGGGGCGCGACGACTCGTTCGTCGTGTCCTGGGGCGAGGCACCCGTCTACGTCCAGATCGTGCCGGACGCCGCCTGACGGCGCCCGGTCAGCAAGCCAGCTAAGTAGCGAGCCAGCGAGTTAGAAGGAAGATCATGAAGGTCCTCATCGCCGACGACAGCAAGGTCATGCGCCAGATCGTGCTGCGGACCATGCGACAGGCCGGCTTCGGCCACCACGACTTCGTGGAGGCAGTGGACGGCGCCGACGCCCTGGACAAGGTGGCCGCCGAGTCGCCCGACCTGGTGCTGTCGGACTGGAACATGCCCAACAAGACCGGCATCGAGCTGCTCCGCGCCCTGCGGGGCACCGGCGACGCCACGCCGTTCGGCTTCGTCACCTCGGAGGGCTCCGAGGAGATGCGTGGCGAGGCGAGGTCGGCCGGCGCGATGTTCCTCATCGCCAAGCCCTTCACGTCGGACGACTTCGAGTCGGCCCTTTCCGGAATGCTGGGCTGAGGCCGCCATGCTGCCTGACCGCAAGGAGATCAAGGACCTGTTCGAGGGTCTGCTGGGCCGCGAGACGGCGCTGACCCAGGGCACGCCCGTGGACAGCGGCATCCCGAAGCCGGTCGTGGCGTCGTACGTCGACGACGGCGGCTCCGTCCGCGCCGTCGCGCTGATGTCGTTCGGCCTCGCGGCGCGCTCCGGCGCTGCCATCGCGCTGGTGCCGAAGGGAGCCGCGGAGATCGCCGAGGAGGACCGGGTGCTGCCGCCCAACCTCTTCGAGAACGCCTCGGAGATCTGCAACATCATGGCGGCGCCGCTCGGTGACGCGATGGGGACGCACCTGCGGCTCTCCTCGACGTACGCGCCCTCGGACCCGGTGCCGGCGCACCTGCTCGTCCTGGCGTCGCAGCTCGGCGCCCGAGAGGACCTGGAGCTCGACATCGTCGGCTACGGCAAGGGTGGACTCTCGCTCGTCGTGGCGGTCTAGGGACTGTTCGACCGGTCGTCCTCGTTGGGGGTGGCTGATCGTAGGGTGGTGCTCAGCATGAGCACCTCCATTCCTTTGCCCGGCATGCCCGCCCCCGAGGACACCGAGCCGCGCACGACGCGACGCGGTCCCACCCGAGACGAGCTGCTCGACGGGCTCAACGAGCCGCAGCGAGCCGCCGTCGTCCACGAGGGCGCCCCTCTGCTCGTCGTGGCCGGCGCCGGCTCGGGCAAGACGCGGGTGCTCACCCGGCGGATCGCCTGGCTGATCTCCGAGCGCAAGGCCCACCCGGGCTCCATCCTCGCGATCACCTTCACCAACAAGGCGGCGGCCGAGATGAAGGAGCGGGTCGAGGAGCTGGTGGGCAAGCGTGCCCGGATCATGTGGGTCTCGACCTTCCACTCCGCGTGCGTGCGCATCCTCCGCAAGGAGATCACCGCGCTCGACTTCGACGGCTCGGGCTACAAGTCCAACTTCTCGATCTACGACGCCGCCGACCAGAAGCGGCTGATGAGCCTGGTCTGCGGCGATCTCGACCTCGACCCGAAGCGCTACCAGCCCAACGCGGTGCTGCACTGGGTCTCCGACCAGAAGAACGAGCTGCGTGACCCCGAGGACGCCACCAAGGACGCGCGCAACCACCTCGAGGAGACGTACGCCGCGGCGTACACCGCCTACCAGCGGCGCCTGCGCCAGGCCAACGCCCTGGACTTCGACGACCTGATCATGCTGACGGTCCACCTCTTCCAGCAGCTGCCGGAGGTCCGCGAGACCTACCGGCGGCGGTTCCGGCACGTGCTCGTCGACGAGTACCAGGACACCAACCACGCGCAGTACGCCTTCATCCACCAGCTCTGCGCCGACAACCCGGAAGAGCTCGACGACGGCGCGGAGCGGGTCGAGCCCGCGGAGCTGATGGTCGTGGGTGACGCCGACCAGTCGATCTACGCCTTCCGTGGCGCCAACATCCGCAACATCCTCGACTTCGAGCAGGACTTCCCGAACGCGTCGTCGATCCTGCTCGAGCAGAACTACCGGTCCACCCAGACGATCCTCAACGCCGCCAACGCGGTCATCGACCACAACAAGGGGCGCAAGCCCAAGCGGCTGTGGTCCCAGGCCGGCGAGGGCGAGCGGATCGTCGGCTACGTCGCCGACGACGAGCGCGACGAGGCCCGCTTCGTCTCCGACGAGATCGACAAGCTGACCGACGAGCACGGCGTACGCCCCGGCGACGTCGCGGTCTTCTACCGGACCAACGCGCAGTCCCGGGTGTTCGAGGAGGTGTTCATCCGGACCGGCCAGCCCTACAAGGTCGTCGGCGGGGTGCGCTTCTACGAGCGCCGTGAGGTGCGCGACGCGCTGGCCTACCTGCGGATGCTCGCCAACCCCGACGACCAGGTGTCGTTGCGACGGATCCTGAACACCCCCAAGCGCGGCATCGGCGATCGCGCCGTCGCCTGCGTCAACGCCCTCGCCGAGCGCGACCGGATCACCTTCTGGGAGGCGCTGCGCCGGGCCGAGGACGCTCCGGGCCTCGCGACCCGCTCGCTCACCGCGATCCGTGGCTTCGTCAACATGGTCGAGGAGCTCCAGTCGATGGTGGCGGCCGACGAGCGGGCCGACGTGATCCTCGAGAGCGTGCTGGCCAGGTCGGGCTACGTCGCCGAGCTCGAGGCGTCTGACGACCCGCAGGACGAGACCCGGGTCGAGAACCTCGCCGAGCTCGTGGCCGTCGCCCGGGAGTTCTCCGACGACCCGGTCGCCGGGCCGTCGGCCGACCCGTCCGACGTCGATGCCGGGATCGTGGCCCCCGGGCTCGGTGACTTCCTGGAGCGCGTGGCCCTCGTGGCCGACACCGACCAGCTGCCCGACGCCACCGACGACGCCGGGGTGGTCACGCTGATGACGCTCCACACGGCCAAGGGCCTGGAGTTCCCCGTGGTGTTCCTCACCGGCCTCGAGGACGGCGTCTTCCCGCACTCGCGCTCGCTCGGCGACCAGCCGGAGCTGGAGGAGGAGCGCCGACTGGCGTACGTCGGCGTCACCCGTGCTCGGGAGCGCCTCTACATCTCCCGCGCGGTGGTGCGCTCCGCGTGGGGCGCACCGTCCCACAACCCCGGCTCCCGCTTCCTCGACGAGCTCCCGGTCGACCTGGTCGACTGGCGGCGCACCGAGGCCGCGCAGACCATGTGGTCACGACCCGACCTGAGTGGCGGCTCGTCCCGGCTCGGCACTCCCACCGACGCCGGACGCCGCAACTTCTCCTCGGCCGCGATCCGAGCCGATGCGGCCGCCCGCGCCAAGCCGGCGCGCGAGATCCCGAGCCTCGAGCCCGGCGACCGGGTCGTCCACGACTCGTTCGGCCTCGGCACCGTCGTCTCGCTCGAGGGCCAGGCCGACAAGACCGTCGCCTCGATCGACTTCGGGTCCGAGGGCGTCAAGCGGCTGCTGCTCCGCTACGCGCCCGTGGAGAAGCTCTGACGTGCTCGTTGGTCGAGTAGCGAGCGCCAGCGAGCGTATCGAGACCCGGTGAGGTCGTCAGAGTCGTCGGCTGGGTCTCGATACGCCAGTCGCGACCTCGCTCCTCGGTCGCGCGGCTACTCGACCTCGCTACGGCTGAACGCCGTGGGCGATGAGCGCCTCGTACGGGTCGACGGGGTCGCCGCCGCCAGGTCGCACCTCGAGGTGGACGTGCGGGCCGGTCACGTTGCCGGTCGAGCCGACGTAGCCGATCACCTCGCCGCCGGTGACGGTGTCGCCGACGTTGACGATGTACGACGTCTGGTGGCAGTACCAGAGCTCGGTGCCGTCATCGAGGGTGACCACGGTCTTGTTGCCGTAGGCGCCGTCGTAGCCGACCGAGGTCACCACGCCGTTGGCGACCGCGTGGATGGGCGTCCCGCTGGGCGCCGCGAAGTCGAGACCCGTGTGGTAGTGCGACCACAGACCGCTGTAGTCGCCGAAGCGTGCGGTCAGGTGGTAGTCACCCGGCAGGACCGGGGTGACCCACTGGTTGAGCCGGAGCTTGTCCGCCTGGTCCTGAGCCTGGGCCGTCAACCTCGCGAGCGCCGTGTCGCGGTCGCGCAGCTGGGCCTCGGCCTGGGCGACCAGGGTGGCGTCGCTGGCGTCGTCGAGCGCGTCGCGGCGGGAGTCGCGGCTGACCGTCTTGCGGTCGAGGAGGCTGACCTTGGAGATGGCGCTCGCGCCGCTGAGGGCGCTGGCCTGGCTGAAGCGGGGGGACTCGTCCGAGCCGAGGCTGCCGGCCGCGGTGACCGCACCGCCGGCGGAGATGGCCAGCGCGGCGATCCCGAGCAGGACCGGCGCCGAGGGCAGGCCGCGGAAGAGGGGAGCGCGGGAGGAGCTGCGGCGCGCACCCGGCTGCGAGGGGCCGGTGCGGGGCGCCGGGGCGGCGCGGACGCCGACGACGCGCGAGCTGACGTACGTCGCGGGCTGCGGCGTGGGCTCGGGAGCGTCGGCACCGAGGGTCAGCGGGAGGACGAGGGTGTTCTCGTCGTCGCGGAGGACCTCGACCGCGTCCGCCGCGGGAGTGACGACGGGGGACACGGACCGACGGCCGGGCTTCTCTGCACGACGCTTCCCGACCACAGGGGTCGAGGGGTCCGAGGGACGGCGGCCGGGGCCGCGACGTTCCGCTCGGTGGTTACCCATGAATTAGCTACTCCGCTGTTCGAGGTTCAGACGGCGAGGCCCGACTGTAACGGACGGATCACGGTGTCCGTAAAACAACGCCAGATCTTGTGCATATTTCTGGCGGGAGCCACTTCCCGAGGAGTCGTTCACCAGATCTCATCGGCCGTTGGCGACCGCGTGAGAGGCGTTCCGGACACCTTTTACCCAAACCCCTCGACGTGTCGAGCCTCACCCCTGGGCTAGCCTCCGGACATGGTCAGTGGCGAGGTCACCTCAGGCGGGTCGCAGCGGATTCGGATCGTGGTCGGCAAGCCCGGCCTCGACGGGCACGACCGGGGCGCGAAGATCGTCGCCCGCGCGCTCCGCGACGCCGGTCACGAGGTCATCTACACCGGGCTCCACCAGACGCCCGAGCAGATCGTGGAGACCGCGATCCAGGAGGACGCCGACCTGATCGGCCTCTCGGTGCTGTCCGGTGCGCACATGACCCTCTTCCGCCGCCTGATCGAGCTGCTCGCCGAGCGCGACGCCTCCGACATCGTCGTCTTCGGCGGCGGGATCATCCCCGAGGAGGACATGCCGGTCCTCGAGGAGATCGGGGTCGCCAAGGTCTTCACTCCGGGCGCGACGACCGGCGACATCACCGGGTGGGTCGCGGAGACCTTTCCCGGCTGAAACGCTCGTCCGGGGTGCCCCACGTCACGTCCACCCGGCCTCGTCGTACGCCGTGGGGCGGGTCTAGGGTGCGAGGGACACCCCTGAGCACGTGGCGGCGTCTTGCGCGCCCTGCCCAGCTCCGCAAACTAGAGACTTGGTGGATCTGTGGATCTGATGGAATTCCAGGCGAAGGAGCTCTTCGCCAAGCACGGCGTCCCGGGCACCCCGGGCATCGTCGCCAGCACCCCTGAGGAGGCCAAGGCCGCCGCCGAGAAGCTCGGCGTCTGCGTGGTCAAGGCCCAGGTCAAGGCCGGTGGCCGAGGCAAGGCCGGCGGCGTGAAGCTGGCGAAGACGCCCGACGAGGCGTTCGAGCACGCGTCGAACATCCTCGGCATGGAGATCAAGGGCCTCACCGTCCACCGGGTGCTGATCGCCCCGGCCGCGAGCATCGAGGAGGAGTACTACTTCTCCTTCCTGCTCGACCGTGCGAACCGTCGCTACCTGTGCATCGCGAGCGTCGAGGGCGGTGTGGAGATCGAGGAGGTCGCCAAGACCAACCCCGATGCCGTCAAGCAGATCCCGATCGACCCGGGCGCCGGTGTCGACGAGGCCAAGGCCCGCGAGATCGTCGCCGAGGCCGGCTTCCCGGAGGCGCTGACCGACCAGGCCGTGCAGACCGTGCTCGCCCTGTGGAAGGTCTTCGTCGACGAGGACGCCACCCTGGTCGAGGTCAACCCGCTGGCCCGTCTGGCCGGCGACAAGCTCGAGGCGCTCGACGGCAAGGTCTCGCTCGACGAGAACGCCGAGTTCCGTCACGAGGACCACGCCGAGTTCGAGGACAAGGCCGCGGCCGACCCGCTCGAGGCCAAGGCCAAGGAGATGGGCCTCAACTACGTGAAGCTCGACGGCTCCGTCGGCATCATCGGCAACGGCGCCGGCCTGGTCATGTCGACCCTCGACGTCGTCGCGTACGCCGGTGAGGCGCACGGCGGCGTGAAGCCCGCCAACTTCCTCGACATCGGTGGCGGCGCGTCCGCGACCGTGATGGCCAACGGCCTCGACGTGATCCTCAACGACCCGCAGGTCAAGAGCGTGTTCGTGAACGTCTTCGGTGGCATCACGTCCTGCGACGCGGTCGCCAACGGCATCGTCGGCGCGCTGGACATCCTCGGTGACGAGGCCAGCAAGCCGCTCGTCGTACGCCTCGACGGCAACAACGTCGAGGAGGGTCGCCGCATCCTGAACGAGAAGAACCACCCGCTGGTGACCCTGGTCGACACGATGGACGGTGCGGCCGACAAGGCCGCCGAGCTCGCGAACGCGTAAGGACGAAGACATGTCGATCTTTCTGAACAAGGACTCCAAGGTCATCGTCCAGGGCATCACCGGCGGCGAGGGCACCAAGCACACCGCGCTGATGCTCAAGGCCGGGACCCAGGTCGTCGGTGGCGTCAACGCTCGCAAGGCCGGCACCACGGTCAGCCACGTCGACGCCTCCGGCGCGACCGTCGAGCTGCCCGTCTTCGGCTCCGTCAAGGAGGCGATGGCCGAGACCGGTGCCGACGTCTCGGTGGCCTTCGTGCCGCCGGCGTTCACCAAGGACGCCGTGATCGAGGCCATCGACGCCGAGATCGGGCTCCTGGTGATCATCACCGAGGGCGTCCCGGTGCAGGACAGCGCTGAGTTCTGGGCCTACGCCCAGGGCAAGAGCACCCGCATCATCGGCCCGAACTGCCCCGGCATCATCACGCCCGGCGAGGCGCTGGCCGGCATCACGCCCGCCACCATCGCCGGCAAGGGCCCGATCGGGCTCGTGTCGAAGTCGGGCACGCTGACCTACCAGATGATGTTCGAGCTGCGTGACTACGGCTTCTCGACCGCCATCGGCATCGGCGGCGACCCGATCATCGGCACCACCCACATCGACGCCCTCGAGGCGTTCGAGGCGGACCCCGACACCAAGGCAATCGTGATGATCGGCGAGATCGGTGGCGACGCGGAGGAGAAGGCCGCGGCCTACATCCAGGCGCACGTCACCAAGCCGGTCGTCGGCTACGTCGCCGGCTTCACCGCTCCCGAGGGCAAGACCATGGGCCACGCCGGCGCCATCGTCTCCGACGGTGCGGGCACCGCCCAGGGCAAGAAGGAGGCCCTCGAGGCCGCCGGGGTCAAGGTCGGCAAGACGCCGTCCGAGACCGCCCACCTGATGCGGGAGATCCTGAAGTCCCTCTGATCCACTCCGTACGTCGACCCGCCCGAAGCGGGCGAGCTTGCGAGCTCGCCGTTCAACGTTTCGGGCGGGTCGACGTCATTTCGGGGTCGTGCGGAACCTCGCCATCGCCTCGACCACGTCCTCGATCTCCCGGGCCGTGCGGCGCCGCTCGGCCGCAGCCTCCTGCTCCGGGTGCGACCCGGCGCCGCCCTCGTTGTAGGTCGTCGCGAGAAGGACCGCGGTCCCGACCCGGACCATGTGGGTGACCTGGATCCCCGGCCGTGGCGTGCCTCGGTAGGCGTACGTCGTCGTGATCGTCCGGTGCGCGACCGTGGTGGAGCGCCGATCATCACGGGGGCCGTCCTCGGGACAGGCGGCGAAGAGGTGGAGCACCCCGCGTACGTAGCCCTGAGCGCGGTCCGCCGTCCGGAAGGCCAGCAGCTCGCGCTCCCGGAAGTCCTCGGGGTTGGTCCACCCGCCGCGCAGTCGCTCGACACCGCGGGGTGCGCCCACCTGCCGTCCGCACGCATCGAACCGCAGCGGCTTCATCGTCCGGCTGGGTCCGTGGCGTCCGTAGCCGTCGTCCTCAGCTCTGCGGTCGGGCGGATAGCCGTCGAGCAGCGGGAAGTCGTCGGGGATCGCGTGGTGGGCCGTCCGCACCGCCAGCGGTGCCGACGCGGCAGCCGGTGCGTGGACGAGAAGGGCGCACAGCAGCAGGGCGAGCAGGGTGGGCATGCAGGTGGGACTCCACCACGCGCGAGGTGGTTGCCGAGGCGTGCTGATGGCCCCGCCGGCGGCGGGGTGTGGGGCGTCAGGTTCTTCGGAGGTAGGTCTGCCCGAGGGGGCTGGTCCAGAGGAAGGCTGTGCGTCCGAGGCGTTCGTAGGTCCAGCCGCCGTGGGTCTTGAGGCGGTGGTGGCTCCGGCAGAGCGGGACCAGGTTGAGGGAGTCGGTGGAGCCCTCAGGCCATCCGACGACGTGGTCGAGGTCGCAGCGTCGTGATGGTCGGGTGCACCGTGGGAAGACGCAGCTGGGGTGGGTCTGGATCACCTGTTCCCGGATCTCTGGCGTGGGTTGATACCTGTCGGTGTGGAGGTGCTCGTTCAGGTCCAGCACCGGTCGGATGGTGACGCGGGTGTGTTCTTGTTGGCACCACTCGCCGAGCTGTTCGACGGTGATCCACGACTTGGTGTTGTCGACCCGGACGAGGCCGTCGGTGCTCGAGGTGTCGTGGTGGGTGTGGATCACCAGCTCCCGGCTGACCCCGTCGCCGAGGTGGCCCAACGCCATGGACCGGCGTACGTCCAGGGACAGGTGCGGGTGGGTGTCGAGGAGGTCGTGGGCCTTCGCGGACAGCTGGGCTTCGAAGGCGAGGGCGTCGGCGAGGTCGGTGGTGGCTTCGATGTAGACCAGCCCGTCGGTGGTGACGTCACCGAGTCGCACGTTCACGTTGCGGTGCTCGGCTTGTTCGGCGCGCTTCGCTTCGGCTTCGTCGGGGTCGAACATGTCCCGTGCATGATCCACGGCCCGGTCGATCTGGGCGTAGGAGCACCGGTGCGCGACGGATGCGACGTGGGTGTCCACGAACCCGGCCGCGTCAGCGCACAGGCCGATGGTCCTCGTGGCGACCTGGCGGGCCTTCCACACCGGAACCTCACCGCGCATCACCCGTGACCACAGGCGAGGGAGTCGGTAGCGGGTCTCCACTGCATCACCGAGGTACCGCTTCCCGGCATCGGTCGACATGCCGAGCGCCAAGGCGAGCTCAGCGACGCAGAACTCCGCGACCAGGGGTGCGCCGGGTCCGGCGATCGCGAGCTCACACTCGGTGCCGTCGACCATCGCGGCCTTCCAGATCGACTCGGCGGGGGTGCATGACTGCCCACTCGACAGCGAGGCGGAACTTGTCGATCTCCAGCTCCGTGATCGACGCATGGACGTCGCGGACAGCGTCGAGGACCCCGGTCGGGGAGTCGAGGTCTGCTGTCGTGGTCATGGTTCAACCCAAGCACTGACCACCGACAGTCAAGTGCTCAGAACCCTGTGTTTGACCGGGATGTGGACACTCTTCAGGAAATTCTCTTCGGTCGCTGACGCCTGTTGGGTGCGGGGGTTTCGAGACAGGCGCAGAGCGCCTTCCTCAACCACCGGTGACGTCAGCAGCCGGTAGCGGCGAAGACACACATCGCGTCGACGACGCCGGCCAGGCTCTGGTCGCTCTCGCCGATGATCTGCTCGAGGTACGCCGAGGTGACCGGGTCGTTGTAGCCGTCCGCCGTACGGGTCTGCACGATCACCGCGTTGCCCACGCGCACGAGCTCGGTGATCCGGAACCCGGGGGCCGGGTTGCCGTTGTGGCGGTACCACGTGACCGCGATGAGCGCCTCGTCGCCGAGTCCCAGGTCCGAGCCGGCGCCGGAGTGGATCTCGGTGACGCCGTCGCCCACGTCCTGGGGGTTGCAGCTGGTCTCGTTCGAGACCATGTCGAGGTACGTCGTGGCTTCGTCAGCCGAGGAGAAGGTCATCAGCTGACGGACGCGGGCCTCGGCCGGGTCGGTCCAGCCGCCACCGAGACGCTCCACCGTGCCGGACGGGGCCACGGAGACGTCGTTCGTGCACCCGATCACTCCCAGGGGCCCCTTCTCCGGTTTGGGGCCGTAGCGCCCGAAGTCCTTCGTCGCGGCCGTGGTGGGCAGACCGTCGAGCAGCGGGAAGTCGGCCGGGACGGTGGTGACGGCCGGCGAGCCGTCCGGGGTCGGGTCGACCGCGTTCGTCGGGGCGTCGCAGCCCGCGGCGGAGAAGACGCACATCGAGTCGACGACCGTCGCGGACTCCTGGACGACCTGGTCGGCGGTGTCCTGCGCCGGGACTCCGATCGAGTACCTCGTGGCCTGGAGGATGGCGTTGCCGGCGCGGACGAACCGGACCGCGTCGAGGTCGCCGCCGTCGCTGTAATGGTTGGCGTAGGTCAGGGACTCGCCGTCCTGGCCGGTGGTGAGCAGCTCGACGGTCCGGTCCTGGCCGTCGGTCTGGACAGCGCACGCCTGCGCCGCCGCCTGGAGGCTCAGCAGGGTCCGCTCGGCGTCCCGCTCCGTGGAGTAGAGCGCCAGGGTGTGCGTGGAGCCACCCTCGGACGCGGTGTACGTCGCCTGTCGCAGGTCCGTCGTACCGGCGGTGTCCCAGGCCATGCCCTTGCAGACGTCGGTGACCGGGGAGGCGTAGGTCGACGTCGTGTCGACCGGCGTCGGCAGGCCCTCCGCGAGCGGGAAGTCGGCCGGGATGGTCTGCTGCCACGAGGCCGACGGCGAAGGTGCCGGCTGCGGCTCCGAGGAACCCGTGTGGTCTGCCATGACGGCGAACGGCGTGGCTATCACCGCGACCGCCAGCACCCCGCCGGCGGCCGCGAGCGCGGTGTTGCGCCGGCGCAGGCGGGTGCCGCGGCGGCGTACCTCGGCTGCGGGGAGCGGGTCCATGGTGAGTCCTGGGCTGGTGAAGTTCTCGAGCTCATCCATCGGGTCAGGCATGGCTCAGTCCTTCCTCGTCTGCGAGCAACGCGGCGAGCGCCGCACGGCCGCGGCTGAGCCGGGCCTTGATGGTTCCTTCGGGTACGCCGACCTCCCGGGCCACGTCCTGGACCGGGAGATCGGCGATGTGGTGCAGCACCAACGCCTGCCGCTGCGCTTCGGGGAGCTGCTTGAGTGCGGCGACCAGCGCCACGTGGGTCTCGCTCGGGGCGGCGGTCTCGGTGGCCGCGCCGAGGGCGCGGTCAGCGGGCCGCCGGCCCCGCGACGTACGACGCCAGCGGCTGACCGCCAGGCGGTACGCCGTGGTGCGCACCCACGCCTCGGGGTGGGCGGCACGGTCGAGCTTGCGCCGATGTGCCCAGGCGCGGACGAACGCCTCCTGGACGCACTCCTGCGCCTCGTCGCGGTTGCCGATCATCGCGTAGACCTGCCCGGTGATCCGCTGGAACGACGCGACGTAGAAGTCGTCGAACTCGCGTTCGTCCATCGACCTGTGTCCCGTCTCGTGCCCGTCAGCTGGTTGCTGAATGAGTGAATGTCACCGTGGATACGCCCGAGTTCGCACCACGGTTGCACGGGATCACAGAAATTTTCGGGAGCTACGGCGCGGGCATCTCCGGGGCGCGCTCGAGGGCCCGCTCGACGAGCCCGATGAAGGCGTCGTCGGTCATCGTCACGGTCTTGTCGGGCACGAACCCCACCTGGGCGATCGCGGTCCCGTCACGGACGATGCCCATCAGGTAGCTCACCGACCTGTCGTCGGTGATCGCGGTGGTCACGTGCCACACGGACAGGTCGCGCCCGGCCTGCTTCACGTGGCGCAGGCGTTGGACCTCGGTGCCCATGTGCTTCTTCGAGCAGCCGGACAGCAAGGTGTCGATGTCCGCCACGAACGCCCGGGCCTTCGCCTCCGGCAGCGTGCCCACGGTCTCGGTCAGCCCGAACTCGTCCGGCAGCTCGGCCCCGGGGATCAGGAAGGTGCGGGTCATCGCGTTGCTCATGGCGCCGCCGAAGTCCGTCTTGTCGCAGGTGGTCGCGGCCGCGTTGTCGAGCGCCTTGCGCGGCTCGGTGCCGACCCAGGGCTGGTCGATGCCCTTCACCGGTGGCAGGTCGACCACGTCGAGCATCGCGGGAGCGGAGGCCACCGGGATCGGAGCGGTCGGGCGCGGCTTCGGGTCGCCGGAGCAGTCGCCTGCGCCCTCGAGCCCGCACAGGCCGTCGACGCCTGCGGCCAGCAACTTGGCGACCTCGGCCGGCTTCGGCGCGCCCACCGGGCCGGAGGTGCTCACGACGGTCGTCGTGTAGCGGCCGGTGCGGGCGACCCCGGCCAGCACGGTCTGCTGCGGGTCGGCCCAGGTGTGCAGCGCGAAGAGCTCCGCCTCGTCCCCGACGCCGGGCAGCTCGTACGTCGCGACCAGCTGCGCGCGGTCGTCCTGGCACCCGGCGAACCAGGCCGCGGTGACGTCGTACGCCCGTCCGGCGGTCTTCGTGGTGCGGGAGACCACCGACGTCTGCACCGTGGTGGGCTCGGGGGACTTCTTCGTCCGGGGGTCCGCCTCGAGGGTGCGCACGAGAGCGGCGTCGGCACCGGGGTCGGCGTACCTCTCCCGCTGGCACGTCATGGCCAGACCGTCGCCCTCGGCGTTGTCGTTCGTGGTGACCACGCTCCAGCCCTTGCCGGGGACGGTCCCGGCGACGGTCTCGGCGGTGAGCATGGCGTCCTCGGGCACGTCGACCGGCTCGACCGTGGGCCGGTGCGACGGGCCGTCCTGCGGCTCGATCCGCTCGCCGGCGAGCGTCGGGCGGACACCGTCGGCATCGGTGACCAGCGTTCCCGTGAGCACCAGGGCCGCTGCGGTGGCGGCGACCCCGATCACGGTGTGGGTACGCCGCCGGGCGGCGCCCGAGCGCCGGATGATCGTGGCGCGGGGCCAGGGAGAGTCCTCGACGTGGGGGCGGACCGCCTCGAGGACGGCGCGGATGCTGGTCGTCGGCACCTCGCGGTTGAGCGCGAACTGGGAGGTGGCGGTCTGCAGCTCGCGCTCGGCGTCGATCCGGGTCAGCCCGGCCTCGCGGGCCATCTCGGCGAGCGACGCGCTGGTCAGCTCCGTGGTGAGCAGCACCTTGCGCTGCGTCAGCGAGAGCTTGCCGAGGGCGTCGAGGGTCGCCTTCACCTCGGCGTCGAGGCCCTTCTCGCGGTGCCAGAGCTTGGCGGTGTGCCGGCGCTGCGCGCGGCTGGTGGCCCGGACCCGCACCCAGGCCTCGGCGTCCTCGACGCGGGAGACCTTGCGCCAGTGGTGCCAGGCGACCACGAACGCGTCACGGACCGCTGCGCGGGAGGAAGAGAGGTCGCCGGTGAGGCAGTACGTCAGCAGCAGCAGGCGGGTGCGGACGTCCTTGTAGAACTGGTCGAACTCGTCGGGCTCCCTCATGGCGGCATCCACGGTAGCCCGAGGGCGCGATCCGCGCCGAAACGGCGTGTGCGCCCCGATCCTGCGCCGCGACCGGGTGATGATGGTTCGACCATGACCTCGCTGCTCCCCGGATCCTTCGGTCCGACCACGGCCGCCCCCGGCCGGAGCAGCACCGACCCCCGGCACCGCGCTCCGCTCCTCCTGGTCGCGACCCTGGGTGGTGCAGCCGCGGCCGCCGCCACCCTCCTGATCTGCCTGGCGTTCGGAGTCGTGGGCTGGTTCCTCGCCGATGCAGGCGCACACGGAACCCCACGCGACGGTCTTCGCGTGGGGGCGCTCGGCTGGTTGCTGGCCCACGGCTCCGGTATCCACGTCTCCGGCGTCGCCCTGACCGTCGTCCCTCTCGGCATGACGGCGCTCTGCGCCTGGACGATCTGGCGCGTCGGCCACCGCGTCGGCGACGCGATCTCGGGCCACGGCCCCGACGCCGACCGGATCGCCGACGGCGAGCGCGACTGGACGGTCGCGGTCGCGACCACCGCCTTCACCCTGGGGTACGTCGTCGTCGCGGTCGTCACGAGCAGCCTCGCGGCCACGCCCGAGACGGCGCCGTCCACCGCGCGGGTGATCGGGTGCACGCTGGTCCTCTGCCTGGCCTTCGGCCTCTCCGGCATCGCGACCGGCTCCGGCCGGCTGGCGATCTGGGCGGCGTTCGTCCCGAGCTGGCTGCGCGCGGCCCTGGCCGGGTCGCTGCGCATCCTGGGCTGCTTCCTCGCGGTGTCCGCCGCGGTGTTCCTCGCGGCCCTCGTCAGCGACTTCGGCGCCGCGGTCAACGTGATGTCGCGACTGCACACCGGCGCGGGCGACGCGACCATCTACACCGGCCTCACCGCGACCCTGGTCCCCAACGCGGTCGTCTTCACCAGCAGCTACCTGCTCGGTCCCGGCTTCCTGGTCGGCACCGGCACGCTGGTCTCGCCGACCCTGGTCTCGCTCGGGCCGGTCCCGATGTTCCCGCTCCTGGCGGCGCTGCCCGACAGCGGGCCGACGCCGGCCTGGACCGCCTACCTCGTGGCGATCCCGCCGCTGGTCGCCGCGCTCGCCGCCGCCTGGGCGCAGCGCCGCAACCCCACCCTGCGGTGGGAGGAGGGCGTGATGCGCGGCTGCGTCGGCGGCGTCCTCGCCGGCGTGCTGCTCGGCATCCTCGCCCTGGTCGCCGGGGGAGTGGTCGGCCCCGGCCGGATGGCCGACGTCGGCCCGGCTGCAGGCGACGTCCTCGTCCACGCGGTCACCGCCTTCGGGCTCGGCGGCGCGGTCGGTGGTGTGCTCATGACCTGGTGGCAGCGGCGCACCCTAGACTCCGGCGAGTGACTGCCCGCCTCGTCGTGCTCGTGTCGGGTTCCGGCACCAATCTCCAGGCGCTGCTCGACGCGTGCGCCGACCCGGCGTACGGCGCCGAGGTGGTCGCCGTGGGTGCCGACCGCGGCGACATCGAGGGGCTGAGCCGTGCCGAACGGGTCGGCGTGCCGACGTTCGTCCTCAAGGTCGGCGACTTCGCGACCCGCGAGGCCTGGGACGCCGCCCTGGCCGAGTCGGTGGCGGCGTACGAGCCCGACCTGGTGGTCCTCGCCGGCTTCATGAAGCTGGTCGGGAGCGCCTTCCTCACCCGCCACGGCGGCCGCGTGGTCAACACCCACCCGGCGCTGTCGCCGTCCTTCCCCGGCATGCACGGGCCCGCCGATGCCCTGGAGTACGGCGTCAAGGTCACCGGCGCGACCCTCTTCGTGGTCGACCCCGGCGTCGACACCGGGCAGATCGTCGCGCAGACCGTGGTGCCCGTCGAGGACGACGACACGGTCGAGTCGCTGCACGAGCGGATCAAGGTCGCCGAGCGGGCGATGCTGGTCGACGCGGTGGGCCGGATGGCCCGCGAGGGGTTCGTCGTGACGGGCCGTCGGGTCCGGATAGGGTGACCTCACACGACTGGCGCAGGTGGGTGACCACCAGGGAGTGAAACGTCGGGAGCATCGACCGCCTGGGTGCTCCTCCACGTGAGCAGGAGACCCTTCCATGTCTGACCACCGCATCCCGATCCGCCGTGCGCTCGTCTCGGTCTACGACAAGACCGGGCTCGAGGAGCTCGTCCGGGCCCTCCACGAGGCCGGCGTCTCGCTGGTGTCGACGGGCGGGTCCGCCAAGCTGATCGAGGGCCTCGGCGTCCCCGTCACCAAGGTCGAGGACCTCACGGGCTTCCCCGAGTGCCTCGACGGACGGGTCAAGACGCTGCACCCGAAGGTGCACGCCGGCATCCTCGCCGACCGTCGCCTCGACACCCACGTCCAGCAGCTCGCCGACCTCGGCGTCGAGCCGTTCGACCTGGTGGTGTCGAACCTCTACCCGTTCGTCCAGACCGTCGCCTCGGGCGCGACCCCCGACGAGTGCGTCGAGCAGATCGACATCGGCGGTCCGTCGATGGTCCGTGCGGCCGCCAAGAACCACCCGTCGGTCGCGATCGTCACCTCCCCCTCGTCGTACGCCGACGTCCTGACCGCCGTCGCCGAGGGCGGGTTCACGCTCGAGCAGCGCAAGCGGCTGGCTGCCGAGGCGTTCGTGCACACCGCGGCGTACGACGTCGCCGTCGCGTCCTGGATGGGCAGCGTCCTGACCGACACGTCCGAGGGCGAGGGCTTCCCCGCGTGGGTCGGCGGCACGTGGGACAAGTCGGCGGTGCTGCGCTACGGCGAGAACCCGCACCAGAGCGCCGCGCTCTACCTCAACGGTCACGGCACCGGCCTGGCCCAGGCGGAGCAGCTCCACGGCAAGGAGATGTCCTACAACAACTACCTCGACTCCGACGCGGCCCGGCGCGCGGCGTACACCTTCACGGAGCCGGCGGTCGCGATCATCAAGCACGCCAACCCGTGCGGCATCGCGGTCGGCAGCGACGTCGCCGACGCCCACCGCAAGGCGCACGCCTGCGACCCGGTCTCGGCGTTCGGCGGCGTGATCGCCACCAACGTGCCGGTCTCGGTGGAGATGGCCGAGCAGGTGGCCGAGGTCTTCACGGAGGTCGTCGTCGCCCCGGCGTACGACGCGGGCGCGGTCGAGATCCTCGCCGCGAAGAAGAACATCCGGCTGCTGGTCTGCGAGCCGCTCGGCCGCGGCGAGGTCGAGATGCGCCCGATCTCCGGCGGCCTGCTGATGCAGCAGCGCGACTACGTCGACGCCGACGGTGACGACCCGTCGACCTGGACCCTCGCGACCGGTCAGGCCGCCTCGGACGAGGTGCTGGCCGACCTCGCCTTCGCCTGGCAGGCCTGCCGCTCGGTGAAGTCCAACGCGATCCTGCTCGCCAAGGACGGCGCCTCGGTCGGCGTCGGCATGGGTCAGGTCAACCGGGTCGACTCCTGCAAGCTCGCCGTCGAGCGGGCGGGGGAGCGGGCCCCGGGCTCGGTCGCCGCGTCCGACGCGTTCTTCCCGTTCGAGGACGGCCCGCAGGTCCTCATCGACGCCGGTGTCTCGGCGATCGTCCAGCCCGGCGGCTCGATGCGCGACCAGCTCACCATCGACGCCTGCAACGCGGCCGGGGTGACCATGTACTTCACCGGCACGCGCCACTTTTTCCATTGAGCCACGGCGAAGCCGGGGCGTCCGATGGAAAGGTCGAGTGCGCCCGCGACCGAGGGACGAGGTCGCGACGGCGTGTATCGAGACCGACTGCCCGACAGGTCTCGATACGCCGCCTCGTTCCTCGGCGGCTACTCGACCACCGAGCAAGAAGCAGTGAAAGGATGCGGGCGTGACTGCACAGAAGCTGGACGGCACCGCCACCCTCAAGGCCATCAAGGCCGACCTCACCGAGCGGGTCGCCGTCCTCCGGGAGAAGGGCATCGTGCCCGGCCTCGGCACGGTCCTGGTCGGCGACGACCCGGGCTCGCACTGGTACGTCGGCGCCAAGCACAAGGACTGCGCGGAGATCGGCATCGCGTCGATCCGGGTCGACCTGCCCGCGACGGCGACCCAGGCCGAGGTCGAGGCGGAGATCGACCGGCTCAACGCCGACCCCGCGTGCACGGGCTTCATCGTGCAGCAGCCGACCGGGCTCGACGAGTTCCGGCTGCTGTCGCGCGTCGACCCCGACAAGGACGTCGACGGGCTGCACCCGGTCAACCTCGGCAAGCTGGTGCTCGGTGAGCGCGGCTCGCTGCCCTGCACGCCGATCGGGTGCATCGAGCTCCTGCGGCGCCACGGCGTCGAGCTCAACGGCGCCGAGGTCGTCGTCGTCGGCCGCGGTCTGACCGTCGGTCGGCCGATGGGCCTCCTGCTCACCCGGCGCAGTGAGAACTCCACGGTCACGCTCTGCCACACGGGCACGCGCGACCTGGCCGCGCACACCCGCACCGCCGACGTGATCGTCGCGGCGGCCGGCGTACCCAGCATCATCACCGCCGACATGGTCAAGCCCGGCGCGGCCGTGCTCGACGTCGGTGTCTCGCGCGTCGACGGCAAGATCGCCGGCGACGTCGACCCGGACGTCTGGGACGTCGCAGGCTGGGTCTCGCCCAACCCCGGCGGGGTCGGCCCGATGACCCGCGCGATGCTGCTCTCCAACATCGTGGCGGCCGCCGAGCAGACGGCTCCGTGACCGAAGCCGTGTCCGACTTCGAGCCCGAGCAGGACGACCCGGAGGTCGAGCCGATCTCCGCCGAGGAGATGGGCTCGGAGCACCTCGACGACGAGGGACGCCGCTACCCGTCGACGATCGGCGGCGCGTTCTACCTCGCGGTGCTCGCGGTCTCGGCGATCGCGATCGGCATCGTCACCACCGGGGCCTGGCGGGCCGGCATCCGCTGGTTCGGCGGCGCGCTGGTCTTCGCGGCCCTGATCCGGGTCGTGCTCCCGGCCAAGGACGCCGGCATGCTCGCCGTACGTCGCCGGTGGTTCGACTGCCTGCTGCTCGCCGGGGTGGGCGTGGCGCTGATCGTGCTCGCCAGCTCGATCCCCGACCAACCCCTCTAAATCAGCCGAGTCGGCGCAGTGTCAGCCTGACACTGCGCCGACTCGGCGTTGCTCAGATGAGGCCGAGCTCCGTGACGGCGGAGCGCTCGTCGGCCAGCTCGGCCGTGGACGCGTCGATCCTGGCGCGGGAGAAATCGTCGATCTCGAGGCCCTGGACGATCGACCAGTCGCCGTCCTTGGTGGTGACCGGGAAGGACGAGATCAGGCCCTCGGGGACGCCGTACGAGCCGTCGGAGACGACGGCCATCGAGACCCAGTCGTCGGCCGGCGAGCCGAGCAGCCAGTCGCGGGCGGCGTCGACGGTCGCGGACGCGGCCGAGGCGGCCGAGGACGAGCCCCGGGCCTCGATGATCGCGGCGCCGCGCTTGGCGACGGTCGGGATGAAGGTGTTCTCGACCCAGTCCTGGTCGCCGACGACCTCGGCGGCGTTGCGGCCACCGATCTCGGCGTGGAAGACGTCGGGGTACTGCGTCGCGGAGTGGTTGCCCCAGATCGTCATCTTCTTGATGTCGGTCACGGCGGCACCGGTCTTGGCGGCCAGCTGCGAGATCGCGCGGTTGTGGTCGAGGCGGGTCAGCGCCGAGAACCGCGACTGCGGGATGTCAGGGGCGTTGGTCATGGCGATCAGCGCGTTGGTGTTGGCCGGGTTGCCGGTGACACCGATGCGTACGTCGTCCGCCGCCACCTTGTTGAGGGCCTTGCCCTGGGCCGTGAAGATCGCGCCGTTCGCCGACAGCAGGTCGCCGCGCTCCATGCCCGGGCCGCGCGGGCGGGCGCCGACGAGCAGGGCGAGGTTGACGCCGTCGAAGATCGTGTCGGCGTCGTCGCCGATCTCGACGCCGGCGAGGTTCGGGAAGGCGCAGTCGTCGAGCTCCATGACGACGCCCTCGAGCGCCTTCAGCGCAGGGGTGATCTCCAGCAGCCGCAGCTCGATCGGGCGGTCGCCGAGCAGCGACCCGCTCGCGAGGCGGAAGAGGAGGCTGTAACCGATCTGACCGGCGGCACCGGTGACGGCCACCTTCAACGGGGTTGAGCTCACGACGACTCCTTGATCAGCACGATGAGGGTTCCGCCGCCCGACGCTAGCAGCGCGTCCGGGCCCTGGGATGCTGGGGTCCATGACGATGAGGGCGACGGCCGCAGCGGTCGCCGTGCTCGTCGGCCTCACCGGGCTGACCGGTTGCGGCACCTCCGGCCAGCCCAGTCCTCCGTCCGGTGTCGACGAGCTGGTCATCCCGACGCCGTCTCCCGAGCCCTCCGACTTCGTCAGCCGGGTCGACAACCCGTGGTTCCCGCTCGTGCCGGGCCGCACTGCGACGTACGACGTCGCCGACGTGGTCGGCACCCACACGCAGACGGTCACCGTCGAGGCGGGCCCGGAGATCGACGGTGTCGCCACCACCGCCCGGGTCACCACGGAGCGGAGCGCCCGGGTCACCGACTGGTTCGCCCAGGACACCGAGGGCAACGTGTGGTGGTTCGGCCGTGACGGTGTCTGGCAGGCAGGGGCGGACGGTGCCGAGGCCGGCATCGCGATGCTCGCCACCCCGCGGGTGGGCGACGGCTACCGGACGGCGTACGAGCCGGGGACCGTCGAGGACGTCGTGACGGTCACCGCCGTCGACCCCGTCCAGACGTCGAGCCGTTCCGACCTGGAGCCGGGGGTGACCCACGACAGCACGTACGAGCGCGGGGTCGGCCTGGTGCTCGACGTCGTCGTCGGCAGCGGCTACCGGACCGTTCGGCTCCGCCAGGGCTAGCTAGCTCGGCGGGCGGATCTGGGTGCCACCGTCGCCGGCCTCACCCTCGGGGTAGCCGGGGGACTGCTCCTCGGCCGCGGGCGGCGCCGCCTGCTCGGCCGCCTGCTGGGCGCGCCACTCCTCCGGCGTCTGGCCCACCGGGTGCCACTGCTGGCCGACCGGGTCCCACTGCCAGCCGTCCTGGATGATCGGCTCAGCGGCCGGGGCCTGGGTGTAGCCGGCGGCGGCGCCGGTCTCCTGGTTCCACTGCTGCTGGTACTGGTCCGGTGCGGCGTAGCCCGGCACCTGCGCGGCCGTGCGCGGACGGCTGAAGGTGATGCCCGAGCCGGGGACGACGTCGCCGACCCGGCCGAAGAGGACGGGGTAGACGAGGCCGGCGATCGCGGCGCCCACGAGCGGCGCCAAGATGAAGAGCCACAGCTGCTGGATCGAGTCCCAGCCGGCGAAGAGGGCGGGTCCGATCGAGCGGGCCGGGTTGACCGAGGTGCCGGTCGCGGGGATGGCGACGAAGTGGATCGCGGCGAGCGTGAAGCCGATGGTCAGCGGTGCGAGCGACGGGTGCTCGTTGCGCTCGTCGGTGACCGCCAGGATCACGGTCACGAACACCGCGGTCATCAGCAGCTCGAGGAGGAAGGCAGCCCACCAGGCGTAGCCGCTGCCCTGGTCGCCGAAGAAGTTCTGACCCATGTTGCCGTGACGGTCCCAGCCGTCGAAGCCCTGCATCAGCACGAAGAGCGCGAGTGCGCCGGCGATCGCGCCGACCAGCTGGGCGACGACGTAGAGGAGCACGTCGCGCCACGAGATCCGGCCGCTGACCGCCGCACCCACGGAGACGGCGGGGTTGAAGTGGGCGCCGGAGACCCGGCCGAAGGCGTAGGCCATCACCATGACGGCCACGCCGAAGGTCAGGCCGACGGTCGTGATGGTGCTCGTCGCCCCGGTCTGGGTGGCGTAGACGACCGAGCCACAGCCGAAGAAGACCAGGACGAAGGTCCCGACGACTTCTGCGGTGAGCTTCTGCTGGATCGTGGAGTCGGCCATGGCAGCACTGTAACGCCGTCACGGCCGCGTTGCCCGGACCGCGACCGAGTGCGAGGGTTGGTCGATCGGACCCGTCAGGTATCTTGACGTCAAGGAATCCACCCCAGCTTCAGGAGTCGTCGCGCATGGCCAAGATCATCTACACGCACACGGACGAGGCGCCCCTCCTGGCGACCTACTCCTTCCTGCCGATCATCGAGGCGTACGCCGCCAAGGCCGGTGTCGACGTCGAGACGCGCGACATCTCGCTGTCGGGTCGGATCCTCGCGCAGTTCGGCATCGTCGACGACGCGCTCGCCGAGCTCGGCGACCTGGCCAAGCAGCCCGAGGCCAACATCATCAAGCTGCCCAACATCTCCGCCTCGATCCCGCAGCTCAAGGCCGCGATCAAGGAGCTGCAGGAGCAGGGCCACGACATCCCCGACTACCCCGAGAACGCCCAGTCGGACGAGGAGAAGGCGACCGTCGCGAAGTACGACAAGGTCAAGGGCTCCGCGGTCAACCCGGTCCTCCGCGAGGGCAACTCCGACCGCCGCGCGCCGCTCTCGGTCAAGAACTACGCGAAGAAGCACCCCCACCGCATGGGGACGTGGTCCGCCGACTCCAAGACCAACGTCGCGACGATGGGCAAGGACGACTTCTTCTCCAACGAGAAGAGCGTCGTGATCCCGGCCGACGACACGCTGACCATCAAGCTGCTCGGCGCGGACGGCGCCGAGACCGTGCTCAAGAAGGACATCAAGGTCCTGGCCGGCGAGGTCGTCGACGGCACGTTCATGGACGTCGCCGCGCTGCGCCGCTTCCTCACCGAGCAGATCGCCCGGGCCAAGGCCGAGGACGTGCTCTTCTCCGCCCACCTCAAGGCCACGATGATGAAGGTCTCCGACCCGATCATCTTCGGCCACGTCGTGCAGGCGTTCTTCCCGACCCTCTTCGAGCAGTACGGCGAGCAGCTGGCCGCCGCGGGTATCTCGCCCAACGACGGCCTCGGCGCCCTGCTCAACGCGGTCGGCAACCTGCCGGAGGGCGACGCCATCAAGGCGGCGATCACCGCCGGCTTCGCCGACGGCCCGGCCGTCGCGATGGTCGACTCCGACAAGGGCATCACCAACCTGCACGTGCCGTCCGACGTCATCATCGACGCCTCGATGCCGGCCATGATCCGCACGTCGGGCCACATGTGGGGCCCCGACGGCGAGGAGGCCGACACCCTCGCGGTGATCCCGGACTCGTCGTACGCCGGCGTCTACCAGACCGTCATCGACGACTGCCGCGCCCACGGCGCCTTCGACCCGTCCACGATGGGCTCGGTGCCCAACGTCGGGCTGATGGCCCAGGCGGCCGAGGAGTACGGCTCGCACGACAAGACCTTCGAGATCCCGGCCGCCGGCACGGTCCAGGTCGTCAACGCTGCGGGCGACGTGCTGATCGAGCACGCCGTGCAGCCGGGCGACATCTGGCGCGCCTGCCAGACCAAGGACGCCCCGATCCGCGACTGGGTCAAGCTCGCCGTCACCCGCGCCCGCGCGTCCAGCACGCCGGCCGTGTTCTGGCTCGACGAGGCCCGCGCCCACGACGCCAACCTGATCGCCAAGGTCAAGGAGTACCTCCCCGAGCACGACACCGACGGGCTCACCATCGAGATCATGGCGCCGGCCGAGGCCACGGCGTACTCCCTCGAGCGGATCCGCAAGGGCGAGGACACCATCTCGGTCACCGGCAACGTGCTGCGCGACTACAACACCGACCTCTTCCCGATCCTCGAGCTCGGTACGTCGGCCAAGATGCTCTCGGTCGTCCCGCTGATGAACGGTGGCGGACTGTTCGAGACCGGCGCCGGCGGCTCGGCGCCCAAGCACGTGCAGCAGCTCATCAAGGAGGACTACCTGCGCTGGGACAGCCTGGGCGAGTTCTTCGCGCTGGCCGCGTCCTTCGAGCACCTCGCCGGCTTCGCCGACAACCCGGGCGCGAAGGTCCTCGCCGACACCCTCGACAAGGCCACCGGCACGTTCCTCGAGAACGACAAGTCGCCGACGCGTCGCATCGGCGGCATCGACAACCGCGGCTCGCACTTCTACCTCGCGCTCTACTGGGCGCAGGAGCTCGCGCAGCAGACGGCCGACGCCGAGCTGGCGAAGGCGTTCGCCCCGCTGGCCGAGAAGCTGGCCGCTGCCGAGGACACGATCGTCGCCGAGCTCAACGGCGTGCAGGGCCACCCGGCCGACATCGGGGGCTACTACCGTCCCGACGACGCCAAGGCCGAGGCCGTGATGCGCCCGTCGAAGACGCTGAACGAGGCGCTCGCCTCCCTTGGCTGATCCCATGCCCGAGCAGGAGCCCGTCGAGGCCGACAGCAGCTTCGACCGCTGGTCGCAGCCGCCCGTGATCGGGACCCGAGGACTCGTCCTCGCGGTCCTGGTCCCGGTGCTGCTCGCGGCCGGCGCGTTCGGCATCGTGTCCTGGAAGTCCGAGGGCACCGAGACCCAGGCGACCGTCATCCGCGTGCCCACGGGCGACTGGATCCCCGGTCAGGCCGTCGGCACCGAGACCATCCGCGGCGCGCTGTCGGTCGACAGCCGCCAGTGCGTCTACCTCGAGACCGAGGACGCGAAGGAGCTGTGGCCGGTGTGGCCGGCGGGCTTCATCGCCCGGCTGGGCTCCGACGGCAAGGTCAGTCTGTACGACGGCAAGGACCACCTCGTCGCGCGCGACGGGGAGACCATCCAGGCGTCGGGCACCTTCACCTCGGCCTCGGCGTACGTCGGGGAGCCCTGCCTGCCCAGCGACGACAAGGTCGCGGCGGTGCAGTCCGAGGTGACCGCGGTCGGCTGACGCGTCGCCTCAGGCGTAGAGCCCGAGGAACCCGCGCACGGCGGCGTCGACGATCTCGTCCGGCGTGGCCTCGAGGGTGCCGTCGAGCCAGCGCGAGATCAGCTCGGCCATGCCGCCGATGAAGAGCGCGCCGGCGATCTCGTCGTCGCGCTCGCTGTGGCGCGGGACGCCCCACAGCTCACGCGCCTCCTCTGCCGAGCGGTGCGCGAAGTGGTGCAGCAGCTCGCGGCGCCGCTCGCGGAGCCCGGGCATCGCCCCGGCCTCGATGATCGAGACCCGGCCCTTGCGCGGGTCCTCCAGCAGCAGCTCGACGAACGCGCGGACCGACGCGACCGCGCGCTCCGCGGCCCCGCCCGGCGCCTCGTCGGCCGCCCGCGTCGTGCGCTCCTCGATCTCGACCGCGATCGCGTCGAGGACGGCCCGCAGCGCCTCGTCGAGGTTGCGGAAGCTCTCGTAGAAGTAGCGCTCGCTGAGACCGGCCTCCGCACAGATCGCGGTCATCGTGGTGCTGGTGTCCGGGTCGGCCCACACGGTGAGCGTGGCTGCCATCAGACGGGTACGGCGCTCCGCCGCCCGCTCCTGCGCCGACACGCCTCGGTACACCCCGGACTGCACGGCCATGGCGCCACCTTCTCACGGCGCGACGGCCGGTTCCAGATGGTTGACAGGACGTCCTTCCTGAATGAGGCTGGCCGGTGTGACGGACCAGACAACGGTCAGAGAAGTCCCGCGTCAGCTGTCGGCCGACAAGGGGCTTCCCGTCGTCGGCCGGATGTTCGAGTACGTCAAGGACCCGATCGGCTTCTACCGGCACCAGTGGGAGACCTACGGGCCGGTCGCACCGTTCCGGGCGTTCTTCCGCGACGCCGTGGTCCTCACCGGCCCCGACGCCTGCGAGGCCGCACTCCGCAACAAGGACAAGGCGTTCGCCAACGAGCCGGCATGGGGCCGGATCGTCGGACCGTTCTTCAACCGCGGACTGATGCTGCTCGACTTCGAGGAGCACCACGCCCACCGGCGGATCATGCAGGAGGCGTTCACCCGCGACCGGATCACGGCGTACACCGAGCGGATGCACCCCGCCATCGAGGAGGGGATGGCGTCGTGGGGGACCGACCCCGACTTCCTCGCCTATCCCGCGCTCAAGCAGCTCACGCTCGACATCGCGGCCGACATCTTCATGGGCGGGGCCGACGACACCAGCCGCGAGGAGATGGAGCGGGTCAACAAGGCGTTCATCGCCTGCGTCCAGGCCGCCGCAGGCCTGATCCGCGCCGACGTGCCGTTCACCCGCTGGGGCCGGGCCTTCCGCGGCCGCAAGGTGCTCGACGAGTTCCTGCGCCACTACCTGCCGGCGAAGCGCGCGACCCGCACCGACGACATCTTCTCGGTGCTCTGCCACATCGAGACCGAGGACGGCGAGCGTTTCACCGACGACGACGTCGTCAACCACATGATCTTCCTGATGATGGCCGCCCACGACACCACGACGATCACGGTGTCGACGATGCTGCAGTACCTCGGCCAGCACCCCGAGTGGCAGGAGCGGTGCCGCGCCGACGCGCTCGCCCTCGGCCCGGCGCCCACGCTCGCCGAGATCGAGGGTCTCGAGACGCTCGACTGGGTGATGAAGGAGGCGCTGCGCCTGCGTGCGCCGGTGCCGATGCTCGTGCGCAAGACCGTGAAGGAGACGGTGGTCGAGGGCTACCGGATCCCCGCCGACACCGACGTGATGGTCGGCGTGCAGTTCTCCCACGTGATGGCGGACTACTGGACCGACCCGACGGAGTTCGACCCCGAGCGGTTCTCGCCCGAGCGGCGCGAGGACAAGTCGCACCGCTACGCCTGGGAGCCGTTCGGCGGGGGAGTGCACAAGTGCATCGGCCTCTACTTCGCCGGCATGGAGGTCAAGGCGGTCCTCCACCGGCTGCTGCGCGGCTACCACTGGAGCGTGGACCCGTCGTACGTCGCCCCGCTCGACAACCACTCGCTGCCGTTCCCCAAGGACGGCCAACCGATCAACCTGGTCCGCGACCGCTGACGGAAGGATCTCCATGGACTTCGACGACACCCCCGACGAGGCCGCCTGGCGCGCCAAGGTGCGCTCGTTCATCGAGGAGCACCGCGACCAGCTCGGGTCGCGGGCCGACCAGCGCGGCTTCGACGACACGGTCTCCCGCCAGCGGCAGGCGCTCATGTACGACGCCGGCTACGTCGGCGTGACCTGGCCGGTCGAGGCCGGCGGTCGAGGTGGCACGCCCATGCAGCAGTCGATCATCGACCAGGAGATGGCCCGTGCCGGCGTCCCCGGCCTGATCAACCTGATCGGCATCGGCATGTGCGGGCCGACGGTGATCTACCACGGCTCCGACGACCAGAAGGAGCGCTACCTCAAGCGTCTCCTGCGTGCGGACGACATCTGGTGCCAGCTCTTCAGCGAGCCGGCGTCCGGCAGCGACCTGGCCGCCCTGCGCACCAAGGCCGTGCGCGACGACGAGGGCAACTGGCGGATCAGCGGCCAGAAGGTGTGGACCACGCTCGCCCACCTGGCCGACTACGGCATTCTCCTCACCCGCACCGACCCCGACGTGGCCAAGCACCGCGGGCTGACGATGTTCGTGGTCGACATGAAGGCGCCCGGCGTCACGGTCCGGCCGCTGCGGCAGATGAGCGGCGGCAGCGACTTCAACGAGGTGTTCTTCGACGACGTCGTGATCCCCGACTCCGAGCGCCTCGGCGACGTCGGAGACGGCTGGCGGACCGCGCTGACCACCTTGATGAGCGAGCGGATGACGCTCGGCGGCGGTGGCACCTCGATCGGCGTCAGCGTCGAGCGCGTGGCCGAGCACGTCGCCGAGCGCATCGGCGAGCTCTCCGAGGCCAGGCAGGCACTCGCCCGTCAGGACTTCGGCCGGGCGTACGTCGCGTCGCTCGGCATCCGCTACACCGGCTACCGCCTGCTCACCGCGGTCAGCCAGGGCCAGCTGCCCGGACCGGAGGCGTCGGCCGGCAAGCTCGCCGGCACCAAGGCGGCGCGCGACCTCGCGGACCTCGCGGTGCGGCTGCTCGGCGACGACGCGGTCTACGCCGGCACCGGCGACGGCGGCGTGTCCTGGCAGGACCTGCAGGCCGTGCTCCCGGGCATGGCGATCGCCGGCGGCACCGACGAGGTGCTCCACAACATTATCGGCGAGCGGGTGCTCGGGCTGCCCCCGGAGCCGCGCGCCGACAAGGACAAGACGTTCCGCGAGCTCGCCGCGGCCGGCGCCTGAGAAGGGTTCGACATGTACTTCGACCTCGATGACGAGCAGCGCGACCTCGCCGCTGCCGCACGCGACTTCCTGAGCTCCTCGGCCTCACCGGCCGCCGCGCGCGCTGCGCTCGAAGCAGACAGCGCCGAGATCCGGCCGGGCCGGGTGGAGCTGGTGAAGAGCGGGTTCGCCACCATCACGGTTCCCGAGCAGGCCGGCGGCGGCGGTGGGTCGGTGCTCGACCTGGCCGTGGTCGCCGAGCAGGCCGGTCGGGTGCTGGCAGGCCCGTCGCTCGTCACGTTCGCGCGGGCAGCGGTGCTGCTCGACGGTCACGACGACCGGCTGGCGGCGTTGGCCGACGGCAGCCTGGCGGTCGCCGTCGTCGACGGCGGACCGGTGCTCGACGCGGTCGGTGCCGACACCTTCCTCGCGATGCGGGGCGACGACCTGGTGATCGGGTCCGGCTCCGTCGGCACCCGGGAGCCCATCGACCCGACCCGGGGTCTCGGCGACGTGGAGCTCGGTGACGTCGAGGTGCTGGAGACGGGGGCCGCCGAGCGCTGGGCCCGGGCGGAACGGGTCGCCCGCACCGTCCTCGCCGCCGAGGGCCTGGGAGCAGCAGCCCGCGCGCTCGAGATCGGCGTCGACTACACGAAGGAGCGGCACGCGTTCGGCCGGCCGATCGGCTCCTACCAGGCGGTGAAGCACGCCCTGGTCGACGTCTACGTCGAGGTCGAGCAGCTGCGCTCGCTGGTCTGGTGGGCGGCCTGGGCCGCCGACCACGCACCCGACGAGCTGCGGATCGCCTCGGCGGCCGCCAAGGCTGCCGCTGCCACCACGCTCGAGCGGGCCGCCGAGACCCTGATCCAGGTGCACGGCGGCATCGGGTTCACCTGGGAGCACGACGCCCATCTCTACTGGCGCCGCGCCAAGGTCGACCGGCTGCTGCTGGGCGACGACGTGGCGGCGTACGACGAGGTCGCCCGACTGGCACTGGAGGACGCGCGATGACCGGCGAGCACCACCTGGCCCTGCTCGCGGAGGAGTCCTTCGCGCGGCTCGGCGACTACGACCAGCTCTTCTTCGAGGGCACGTGGCACACCTCGGGCGAGATCATCTCGCGCGCCCGTCGGGCGTCAGCGGGCCTGGTGGCGCTGGGCATCGAGCCCGGCGACCGGGTGATCGTGCTGACGATGAACACCTCCGAGGTGTTCGTCGCCTACCACGCGATCTGGCGCGCCGGCGCGGTCGTGACGCCGGTGATCTTCCTCCAGACGCCCGTCGAGCTGCGTCACATCCTCGAGAACTCCGGCGCGAAGGCCGCGATCGTCAGCCCCGAGCTCGTGCCGATGGTGGTCGGGTCGGCGGAGGGGCTGGACCTGCGCCTGATCGTCGCCGGGGACGTGCCCGAGGGCGTGGAGGCGACGACCTTCGCCGCCCTGGAGGAGCACGAGCCCGGCGAGGTCGTGCCCCGCGACGACGACGACCTGGCGGCCCTGCTCTACACCGGGGGCACGACCGGACGCGCCAAGGGCGTGATGCTCAGCCACCACGGCCTGTGGCACGCGGGCCGCGGCATGAACGACGTCGCCAGGACGATGGGCACGACCCGGTCGCTGCTCCCGCTGCCGCTGTCGCACGCGTTCGGGCTCAACGTCCTGGTCGCCGGCCTGCACTCCGACAAGCAGCACGTGTCGGTGATGCAGCGTTGGTTCGACCCGCAGGGCTGGCTGGAGCTGGTCCAGGAGCACCGGCTCGAGAGCAGTCCCGTGGTGCCGTCGATGATGCAGATGCTGCTCGACCAGCCGTACGCCGACTACGACCTGGGCTCCTTGGTGTCGTTCGGCTCCGGTGGCGCACCGCTCCTGCCGAGCCTGCGCGAGAAGGTCGAGAGTGCCTTCGGCGTCACGATCCTCGAGGGCTACGGACTCACCGAGAGCACCGCGATCGCGACCGCGTCGACCGTCGACGACAACCGGCCCGGCAGCGTCGGGAAGCCCGCGCCGCACGTCCGGCTGGCGATCCTCGACCCGCTCGGGGAGCCGGTCGCGCCCGGGGAGGACGGCGAGATCTGCATCGCCGGACCCGGCGTGATGACGGGCTACTGGCGCGACCCGGAGCAGACCGCGAGGACGATCGTCGACGGGTGGCTGCACACCGGCGACATCGGGCACCTCGACGAGGACGGCTTCCTCTACGTCGTCGACCGGGTCAAGGACCTGATCATCCGCGGCGGGTTCAACGTCTTCCCGCGCGACGTCGAGGACGTGCTGCTCGCCCACCCGTCGGTCACGGCGGCCGCGGTGGTCGGCAAGCCGGACGAGAAGAGCGGCGAGGAGATCGTGGCGGTCGTCGCCCTGCACCCGGGCGCGAGCGCGACCTCGGAGGAGCTGATGGACTTCGCCCGCGAGCGGCTGGCCCGCTACAAGTACCCCCGCGAGGTCCTCGTCGTCGACAACGTCCCGCTCACCAGCGTGGGCAAGACCGACCGCAAGGCGGTCCGAGCGCTCGTGCGTGAGTAGTCACGCCCGAGCGCCCGGACCGGGCCCTCACTCGTAGCGGAAGGTCGAGACCAGCTCCTGCAGCTGCACCGACATCTGCGACAGCTCGGCGACGGCACCGTGGAGGTGCTCGACGCCCTCGGTGGTGACCTGCGACGCGGCGGCGACGCGGCCGATGGTGCCGGCGATCTCGCCGGAGCCGGTCGCGGCGTCGCTGACGTTGCGGTTCATCTCCTGCGTGGTCAGCGTCTGCTCCTCGACCGCGGCGGCGATCGTCGTCTGCGAGTCGCTGATCCGGGCCACGACGCTGCCGATCTGGTCGATGGCGTCGACCGCGCCGGACGCGTCACTCTGGATGGCGGCGACGCGGCGGGCGATGTCCTCGGTGGCTCGAGCGGTCTCCTGGGCGAGCTCCTTGACCTCGTTGGCGACGACGGCGAAGCCCTTGCCGGCCTCGCCGGCGCGTGCGGCCTCGATGGTCGCGTTGAGGGCGAGGAGGTTGGTCTGCTCGGCGATCGAGGTGATCACCTTGATCACGGCACCGATCTCGAGGCTCGACGTGCCGAGCTTGGTGACGGTCTCGCCGGTCTCCTCGGCGGTCCGCACGGCCTCGCTCGCGACACTGGCGGCGTCGTGGGCGCTGCGGGCGATCTCCTGGATCGAGGCGCCCATCTGCTCGGACCCGGCGGCGACGGTCTGCACGTTCTGGGACACGGCGTCGGCGGCCAGGCTGACGACCTGGGCCTCGGCAGCGGCCTCGCGGGCCGAGGTGGAGATGGTGTCGGACGTGGCCGAGATCTCCTCGGCGGTCGTGGCGACGGTGGTCGCCGACTCCGCCATCGTCGCGACGATCGAGCGCAGCGAGGACATCGTGGTGTCGAACGACGACGCGAGCTGACCGATCTCGTCGCGCTGGGCGATCTCCGGCGACGCGGTCAGGTCACCCTCGGCGACCTTGTCGATCGCGACGACGAAGCGGCGTACGGGCCGGACGACGGAGCGGGTCACGGCCACGCCCATCGCGACGGCGAGCAGCGCGGCGAGCACGGCGACGATCCAGATCGTGCGCTTCGCGTCGGAGGCGACCGCGTCCGCGTGCTGGTCGAGGGCGGTGGTCCGCTTGTCGACCGAGTCGACCAGCGACTGGGTGCTCTCGAGCAGGTCCGACCAGGCGGTGGCCAGGTCACCGGCGTTGAGGACCTTGAAGGCCGCCTGCATCTGGGCGTCGTTCCGGACCGCGCCGAGCTGCTCGGCCCAGGCGTCGGAGGCAGCGAAGAAGTCGGTCCACTGGGTCTTGATCGTCTGGAAGGTGTCGCGCTCGCTGCCGCTCAGCGCGCCCTCGTCGAACCCGTCGAGCAGGTCGGCGACCACGGTCTTGTCCGCCAGCAGGCCGGACATGTTGTCGCCGTCGGGCTTCACGGCGTCCGCGGGGTCGGTCTGGGTCGCCTCGGCGAAGATGAAGCCCTGCCAGCCACTGACGTCGGCGTCCTGGTAGCGCAGCTCCTTGACGTCGTCGCGCATCTCGGCCAGGCGCTGCTGGTCGGCGCGCAGGTCGACCTGCTGCTGGGCGGCGTGGAGGCCGGTGCCGGCCACGATGGCGACCAGCAGGCAGAGCAGGCCGAACGCGATCGCCAGGCGACGACCGATGGAGAGATCTTGCAGGACCTTGCGCACGGAGAGTGCACCTCTTCTTGAGTGGGCGGTTCGAGTGCCTGTCCGATCGGCCTCCGGGGGGCCCATCTGAGGTCTCGTCAGGAATAGGTGGCGCCCCCACGTCGGTTGCAGACTGGTGAGTGCTGCGTACGCCGTCAGCCGTCATTCGCCCGACGACCGGAAGGGTCTCTCCACCCCCCATGACGACGACCGCACCCTCCATCTCGACCTCCGCCGGGACGCCGGCCAGCGGCCGCAGTGCGGCAAGCCACTACCGGCTCGCCGTGCTCGCCCTCGCGCTGGGCGGCTTCGCGATCGGGACGACCGAGTTCGTCACGATGGGCCTGCTGCCGCAGATCGCCGACGGTGTCGGGGTCTCGATCCCCACGGCCGGCCACTTCATCTCGGCGTACGCGCTCGGCGTCGTCGTCGGTGCGCCGGTGATCGCGATCTTCGGGGCCAAGCTGCCGCGCCGGGGTCTGCTGGTCGGCCTGATGGCGACGTACGCCGTCTTCAACCTGCTCAGCGCGGTCGCCAACAGCTACGGCGTGCTGATGCTCGCCCGCTTCCTGGACGGCCTGCCGCACGGCGCCTACTTCGGCGTCGCGTCGCTGGTCGCCGCCGGCATGGCGGCCCCCGAGCACCGGGGGCGCGCGGTGGCGAGCGTGATGCTCGGTCTCTCCATCGCGAACGTCGTCGGCGTGCCCGCCGCGACCTGGCTGGGGCAGCAGGTCGGCTGGCGCGCGGCCTACCTCTCGACCGCGGGGCTGGCCCTGCTGACCGTCGTGCTGGTGCTCGCGTTCGTCCCGTCGATCGCGGGCAACCCCGCGGCCACCGGCCGCAAGGAGATGCTGTTCTTCCGCAACGGGCAGGCGATGCTCACCCTGCTCGCCGGCGCGGTCGGCTTCGGCGGGCTGTTCGCGGTCTACTCCTACATCGCGCCGACCGTCACCGAGGTCGGCGGGCTGCCCGACTCGGCGGTCCCGGTCTTCACCGCGGCGTTCGGCCTCGGCATGGTCGCCGGGACCTGGCTGGCCGGCCGCCTCGCCGACTGGGACGTCTTCGCGACCCTGATCTGGTCCGGCGTCGGCTCCTTCTTCGTGATGATCCTGGTGTGGGCGCTGGCGCCGTACGGCTGGTGGCTGGCGCCGGCCATCTTCCTGGTCACCGCGATCGGGTCGGTGCTCGTGGTCAACCTGCAGCTGCGGCTGATGGCGGTCTCCGGTGAGGCGCAGACGCTCGGCGCGGCGATGAACCACGCCTCGCTCAACATCGCCAACGCGCTCGGCGCCTGGCTCGGTGGCCTGGTCATCGCCGCCGGCTACGGCTACCGGGCTCCCGCCCTGGTCGGGGCGGCACTCTCGGTCGCCGGCATCGGCGTGCTGCTGTGGTCGGCCGCCGCCGACCGGCGCACGACCGGCAGGTGACCGTCGGGTAACCCCGTCGCCCCACCGGCCGGGGTGATCGTGAAGAATGGACCCCATGTCCACCACGACCGCTCCCGAGGTCGCCACGGAGGGGTCCAGCACGGCGACCTCCCGCCCGCGCGTGCTCTCCGGCATCCAGCCGACCGCCGACTCGTTCCACTTCGGCAACTACCTGGGTGCGCTGCGCCAGTGGGTGGACCTCCAGCAGGACTACCAGCCCTTCTTCTTCATCGCCGACCTCCACGCGATCACGCTCGAGCAGGACCCCAAGGTGCTCCGCGAGCGGACCCTGCGCGCGGCCGCGCAGCTGATCGCGATGGGCATCGACCCCGACCGGTCCGCGATCTTCGTCCAGAGCCAGGTCCCCGAGCACGCCCAGCTCGGGTGGGTGCTGCAGTGCCTGACCGGCTTCGGCGAGGCGCGCCGGATGACCCAGTTCAAGGACAAGTCCGCCAAGGGCGGGGAGGGGTCGGCCAGCGTCGGGCTCTTCACCTACCCGATCCTCCAGGCGGCCGACATCCTGCTCTACCGGCCCCACTACGTCCCGGTCGGCGAGGACCAGCGCCAGCACCTCGAGCTGACCCGCGACCTCGCCCAGCGCTTCAACCACCGCTACAAGAAGACCTTCCGGCTGCCCGAGCCCTACATCCTCAAGGCCACCGCGAAGATCTGCGACCTCCAGGACCCCACCGCGAAGATGTCGAAGTCGGCGTCGTCGCCGGCCGGCATCATCGAGATGCTCGACGAGCCGAGCGTGTCGGCGAAGAAGATCCGCTCGGCGGTCACCGACTCCGAGGCCGAGGTCCGCTTCGACGCCGAGGACAAGCCGGGCGTCAGCAACCTGCTGACGATCTACTCCGCGCTCACGGCCCGCCCGATCGCCGACCTCGAGGCGGAGTACGCCGGTCGCGGCTACGGCGACCTCAAGAAGGAGCTCGCGGAGGTCGTGGTCGACTTCGTCACCCCCTTCCGTCAGCGCACGCTCGAGCTCCTCGACGACCAGGCACACCTGACCGACGTGCTCCGTCGTGGTGCGGAGCAGGCCGGCGCGGTCGCCGAGGCGACCCTGCGCGACGTCTACCAGCGCGTCGGCTTCGTCGCGGGCAGCAAGTAGGGTCTGAAGAGTGCCGACCATTGGCGTAGCCGTCGCGATCCCGGAGCCCTGGGCAACCGAGCTCCAGGACTACCGGACCGCGGTTGGCGACGTGACCGCGGCGATGATCCCGACGCACATCACGCTCGTGCCGCCGACCGAGATCGACGACGTCCACCTGGCCGAGGTCGAGAAGCACCTCGAGGAGGTCGCGGCCGAGGTCCCGGGCTACTGCGTACATCTGCGCGGGACGGGTACCTTCCGGCCCGTGTCTCCGGTCGTGTTCGTGACCCTCGTCGAGGGCATCTCCCAGTGTGAGCAGCTCGCCGGCGTCGTACGCCGCGGGCCGCTGGACGTCGACCTGCAGTACCCGTTCCACCCCCACGTCACGATCGCCCACCACCTCGACGACACCGCGCTCGACCGCGCCTTCGAGGACCTCGCGGACTTCGAGTGCGAGTTCGACGTGACCGACTTCCACCTCTACGTGCACGACGAGGCCACCGGGTGGCAGCCGACCCGACAGTTCGCGCTCCAGGGCGCGACCGACTGACGGATGCCGTCCCTCAAGGAACGGGTCACCGGCTGGGTCGCCGAGGCGCGCCAACGCCGGCCGCTGCTCGACCACCTCGTCCGGATGCAGGAGCACTACGGCGCGGTGAAGGCCGGCCAGCAGGCGGGCGCCGTCACCTACTTCGCGTTCCTGTCCTTCTTCCCGATCCTCGCGCTGGCCTTCTTCGTGGTCGGCTGGATCGCGAAGGTCTACCCGGAGGCCAACAACAACCTCACCGACGCGCTCAACAGCGTGATGCCGGGCCTGGTCGGCACCAACGACGGCCAGATCCAGCTCGACGACATCCAGAGCGCCGCGGCGACGCTCGGGATCGTCGGTGCCGTCGTGCTGCTCTACTCCGGTCTCGGCTGGCTGGCCGCGATGCGCGACGCGCTCGTCGTCGTCTTCGAGGTCCCGGCGAAGGACCAGCCCAACTTCGTCTTCGGCAAGCTCCGCGATCTGCTCACGCTGATGCTGATCGGCGTGATCCTGCTCGTCTCGGTCGCGGTGGCTGGCTTCGTCGCCGGCTTCTCGAAGGACGTCCTCGACTGGATCCACCTCGGTGAGGAGCTCAGCTGGCTGGTCGTCGTGGTCACGATCGTGCTGGGCCTCGCGGCCAACATGCTGCTCTTCTTCGCGATGTTCGTGCTGCTGGCCGAGCCGCACACGCCGCGGCGTTCGCTCTGGTCCGGTGCGCTGCTCGGTGCGCTCGGGTTCGAGGTCCTCAAGCAGCTCTCGACGATCCTGTTCCGCTCGACGCAGGGCAACCCCGCCTTCCAGGCGTTCGGCATCGCGCTGATCGTCCTGATCTGGATCAACTACTTCTCGCGGGTCGTGCTGTACGCCGCGTCCTGGGCCCACACGTCCGCGGCCGCCCGGGCGCTGCGCCCGGAGCCGCAGCCCGCTCCGGTCGAGGGACCGCCCTCGCCGCCGCTGCAGCGGCCACGGGAGGTCGAGCACGGCTGGGCGACGCCGTACCTCGCCGGTGCGGCGACGATGCTCGGCCTGACCGCCGTCGTCCGCAAGATCTCGCGCAACGACTCCGCCTGAACCTGGCAACCGATCGGTCTCCTGCTGCGTCGTACCAGTGACGAGACGGCGCGAGAGGTGACAACCTGCTCGCAGGACGGGGAGGTATGGCGATGAGCCGACGACAGCGAAGTGCCCGGGCACAGGCGATGCGCGCGAGGAACGCGCGCGCGAAGGCGCTCAGGCGCCGCGCTCGCGGAGGGCGGACGGCGTCCGTGGCAGCCGTGGCCGCCGTGACGCTCGCCGGCCTCGGGGCGGTCCCCGCTCCTGCGACCGCTGCGGGGTCGGGCCGCGCCTCGTGCACCGGTGCCCCGACGCCCCCGAGCAGCCCGTCGGCCGGCGCGGTCCTGGGTGACCGGGTCTTCTTCGCCGCCGACGACGGCGTCCACGGGCGGGAGCTGTGGTCGTCGGACGGCACGGCCGCGGGCACGGCCCTGGTCAAGGACGTCGAGCACTCGACCGGTGAGTACGACAACGGGCCGCAGCAGATCGTCGCCGCGGGGGACCGGGTCTACTTCACCGCTGACGACGGCAAGCACGGCCGCGAGCTGTGGAGGACCGACGGCACCGCCGCCGGCACCGCCCTGGTGAAGGACATCAGTGACGACGACAGCTACTACAGCGGACCCAACAACCTCACCGCGGTGGGTGACCGGCTCTTCTTCGTCGCCGACGACGGGACCCACGGGCGCGAGCTGTGGACCTCGGACGGCACCGCCGCAGGGACCGTGCTGGTGAAAGACATCAGCGACGGTGAGAGCTACTACGGCGGCGCCTCCAACCTCACCGACGTCGGTGGCACCCTCTTCTTCACGGCCGACGACGGGACCCACGGGCAGGAGCTGTGGAAGTCCGACGGGACGGCGGCCGGCACGGTGATGGTCGACGACATCTACCCCGGGGCGTACGACAGCACGGCGTCGTACCTCACCGCCCGGGGCGACGACGTGTTCTTCACCGCCCGTGACGGGGTCCACGGGCGTGAGCTGTGGACCTCGGACGGCACGGCCGCGGGCACCAAGCTCGTCAAGGACATCAACCCCGGTGTCGATGGTCAGCCGTCCTCGCTCGCCGCCGTCGGCGACACCCTCTTCTTCAGCGCCGACGACGGCGTCCACGGGCAGTCCCTGTGGAAGACCGACGGCACCCAGGCAGGCACGGTGCTGGTGAAGGACGTCGGCGTCGACGAGGACTACTACAGCGGACCCCAGGCGTTGACCGGGGTCGGCGGGACCCTGTTCTTCGCCTCGGACGACGGCAGCCACGGACGGGAGCTCTGGAAGTCCGACGGCACCGAGGCCGGCACCGTGATGGTCAAGGACATCCGGGCAGCGGGCTACGGCAGCAACCCGGCGTACCTCACCGAGGTCGACGGTCAGCTGTTCTTCAGCGCGAGGGACGGCGTCCACGGCGGTCAGCTCTGGACCTCCGACGGCACCGAGGCGGGCACCGTCCTGGTCAAGGACGTCGGGACCGGCACGGGTGACTACAGCGGACCCCAGGCGCTCACGGCGGTGGGTGACCGGCTCTTCTTCAGCATCGACGACGGGGTGCACGGGCGCGAGCCGTGGATCTCGGACGGGACCGCCGCAGGTACCTCGCTCGTCGACGACATCAACGTGATCGTCGGGTTCACGGTCGCCAGGGGCGGGCGGCCCGACACGAACGCAGGGACCCTGGCGGTGCGGGTGTCGACCGAGGGTGCCGGGACGGTGGCCGTGGCTCCGGTGGGCGGCTCGAAGGTCAAGCGCTCGACGCGGACCTACGAGGCCGCGGGGTCGGCCACGGTCGTCCTGAAGCCCACGCGGGCCGGCCTGCGCGAGCTGCGGCGCACCGGCACGATGCGGGTGAAGGTCCAGTTCACGTTCACGCCGTGCGGCGGCCCGCCGAGCAGCGTGGTCCGCTCGTACAACTTGAAGAAGGAGTGAGGACGGCGCCGGCCAGCAGCACCGAGGTCCGCTACCACCACAGCACGTCGTTCCCCGACGTGCTGGAGGCTGCGGGCTGCGCACTGCTGGTCTCGACCTACCAGGCGGGCCAGCTGGTCGCCGTCGGCGTCGCGGACGGCCAGCTGAGCTTCTCCTTCCGCAGGTTCGACCACGCGATGGGAGTCGCGGTCGGTGCCGACCGGGTCGTGGTCGGCGGCAAGGAGCAGGTCTGGACGCTCCTCGACCACCCGGACGTGGCGGCGTCGATCGCGCCCACGGGTCGCCACGACCGCTGCTGGCTGCCGAGCACCTCGGTCGTGACGGGGGCGATCCAGTGCCACGAGGTCGTGTGGGGCACCACCGAGGCCGGAGAGCCGGACCTGTGGGTCGTCAACACCGCGTTCTCCTGCCTGGCCGGACTCGACGCGCGCTTCAGCTTCGTGCCGCGCTGGACGCCGCCGTTCATCTCCCGGCTCGCGCCGGAGGACCGGTGCCACCTCAACGGCGTCGCGATGCGCGGCGGGCGGCCGGCGTACGTCACGGTGATGGCGCAGTCCGACGAGGCCGGCGGGTGGCGAGCCGCGCGCAACGAGACCGGGACCGTGCTGGACGTCGCGTCGGGAGAGGTCGTGACGACCGGCCTCGCGATGCCGCACTCACCGCGCTGGCACGAGGGCGAGCTCTACGTCCTCAACTCCGGCTACGGCCGCCTCGAGCGCGTCGACCCCGCCTCGGGGCAGCGCGAGACCGTGGCGGCCTTCCCCGGCTACGCGCGCGGCCTGGCCTGCTTCGGCCACCTCGCCTTCGTGGGCCTGTCGAAGATCCGTGAGACCACGACCTTCGGCGGCACGCCGCTCGCGGCGTACCACGACCAGCTCAAGTGCGGGGTCGGCGTCGTCGACCTCCGCACCGGGGAGACCGTGGCGACGCTGGAGTGGGACAACGGCGTCGACGAGATCTTCGACGTCCAGGTCGTCCCCGACGCGCGCTGCCCGGTCCTCGGCGACGACCTCTGGGTGCTGCCGTCCTCGGTGGTCGAGTAGCGAGCGCCAGCGAGCGTATCGAGACCCATCCCGGGTCTCGATACACCCGGTCGCGGCCTCGTTCCTCGGCCGCGCGGGCACTCGACCTCCCTGAGGCCTTCCGTCCGGAGCGAGCTCCGGACGGGCTCAGTGACCGTGGCGCATGGCCTGGTGGAGGTCCCAGTTGAGGCGCGAGATCACGTCGAGCGGGATCTCCTTGGGGCAGGCGGCCGTGCACTCACCGATGTTGGTGCAGCCACCGAAGCCCTCGGCGTCGTGCTGGGCGACCATGCCGACCACGCGGGAGTCGCGCTCGGGCTGACCCTGCGGCAGCTCACCGAGGTGGGTGATCTTCGCGCCCATGAAGAGCGAGGCCGAGCCGTTGGGGCAGGCCGCCACGCAGGCACCGCAGCCGATGCAGGTGGCCACGTTGAACGCGCGTACGGCGTCCTCACGGGGGACCGGCACGGAGTGGGCCTCGGGTGCGGAGCCGGTGTTGACCGAGATGTAGCCGCCGGCCTGGATGATCCGGTCGAAGGCGCCGCGGTCGACCACGAGGTCCTTGATCACCGGGAACGCGTCGGCCCGCCAGGGCTCGATCACGATCTCGTCGCCGTCCTTGAAGGACCGCATGTGCAGCTGGCAGGTCGTGGTGACCTCGGGGCCGTGCGCCTGGCCGTTGATCATCAGGCCGCACATGCCGCAGATGCCCTCGCGGCAGTCGGAGTCGAACGCGACCGGGTCCTCGCCCTTGCCGTTGAGCTCCTCGTTGAGGACGTCGAGCATCTCGAGGAAGGACATGTCCTCGGACACGCCGTCGAGCTCGTAGGTGTGCATCGCGCCCTGGGACGCGGCATCCGGCTGACGCCAGATCTTGAGGGTCACCTTCATTACTTGTAGCTCCGCTGCTTCATCTCGATGGCCGTGTAGACGAGGTCTTCCTTGTGCAGGACGGGCGGCTCGCCGTCGCCCGCGAACTCCCAGGCCGCGACGTACGCGAACTGGTCGTCGTGGCGCAGCGCCTCGCCGTCCTCGGTCTGCGACTCGGCCCGGAAGTGTCCGCCGCAGGACTCGCGCCGGTTGAGGGCGTCGATGCACATCAGCTCGCCGAGCTCGATGAAGTCGGCCACGCGGCCGGCCCGCTCGAGCGACTGGTTGAGGGTGTCGGCCGTGCCGAGCACCTTCACGTTGCGCCAGAAGTCGTCCTTGAGGGTGCGGATGAGGTCGATGGCCTTCTTGAGGCCGTCCTCGGTCCGCTCCATGCCGCAGTACTCCCACATGATGTTGCCGAGCTCGCGGTGGTAGGAGTCGACGCTGCGGGTGCCCTTGGTGGACAGGAAGTGGTCGACCCGGTCCTGGACCGACTTCTTCGCCTCGACGACCGCCGGGTGGCTCTCGTCGATCTTCTCGAACGGCCCGTCCGCGAGGTAGTCGCGGATCGTGTGCGGCAGGACGAAGTAGCCGTCGGCCAGGCCCTGCATCAGCGCGGAGGCGCCGAGGCGGTTGGCGCCGTGGTCGGAGAAGTTGGCCTCACCGGTGACGAAGAGTCCCTCGATGGAGGACTGCAGGTCGTAGTCGACCCACAGGCCGCCCATCACGTAGTGGACGGCGGGGTAGATCCGCATCGGGGTCTCGTACGGGTTCTCGCCGGTGATCCGGGCGTACATGTCGAAGAGGTTGTCGTACTTCTCCTCGATGCCGTCGCGACCCAGGCGCTCGATCGCGGAGGCGAAGTCGAGGTAGACACCGCGGCGGACGCCCTCGACGGCCGGGCCGACGCCGCGACCCTCGTCGCAGACGTTCTTGGCGGCGCGGGAGGCGATGTCGCGGGGGACCAGGTTGCCGAAGGACGGGTAGATCCGCTCCAGGTAGTAGTCGCGGTCCTCCTCCGGGATGTCGCGCGGGTCCTTCTCGCAGTCGGCCTTCTTCTTCGGCACCCAGATCCGGCCGTCGTTGCGCAGCGACTCCGACATCAGGGTCAGCTTCGACTGGTGCGTGCCCGTCACCGGGATGCAGGTCGGGTGGATCTGCGTGTAGCAGGGGTTGGCCATGTAGGCGCCCTTGCGGTGCGCGCGCCAGGCCGCCGTGACGTTGGAGCCCATGGCGTTGGTGGAGAGGAAGAAGACGTTGCCGTAGCCGCCGCTCGCGAGCACGACGACGTCGGCGAGGTGGGTCTCGATCTCGCCGGTGACCAGGTCGCGGGCGATGATGCCGCGCGCCTTGCCGTCGGCCACGATCACCTCGAGCATCTCGTGGCGGGTGAACTGCTCGACGGTGCCGGCCGCGACCTGGCGCTCCATGGCCTGGTAGGCGCCGATGAGCAGCTGCTGACCCGTCTGGCCGCGGGCGTAGAACGTGCGGGAGACCTGGACGCCGCCGAAGGAGCGGTTGTCGAGGAGGCCGCCGTACTCACGCGCGAAGGGCACGCCCTGGGCGACGCACTGGTCGATGATGTTGGTGCTGACCTCGGCCAGGCGGTAGACGTTCGACTCCCGCGAGCGGTAGTCACCGCCCTTGACCGTGTCGTAGAAGAGGCGGTGGACGGAGTCGCCGTCCTCCTTGTAGTTCTTGGCCGCGTTGATGCCGCCCTGGGCGGCGATCGAGTGGGCCCGGCGCGGGGAGTCCTGGTAGCAGAAGGACTTCACGTTGTAGCCGGCCTCGCCGAGCGTGGCCGCGGCGGCGCCACCGGCCAGGCCGGTGCCGACGATGATCACGTCGAGCTTGCGGCGGTTGGACGGGTTGACCAGGCGGGCCTCGAACTTGCGGGTCTGCCAGCGCTCGTCGATGGGGCCGCCCGGCGCCTTGGTGTCCTGGATCGGGTCACCCGGCGTGTAGTAACCGGCGGCGTCGTCGCCGTGGTCGCCGGGCTCGTCGTGGGACGGGTCGGACGTGAGGGTGGTGTCCGGCATGTCGGTCATGGCTGCTGACCCCTTACTTGGTGATGACGCCGGCGAGGACGAAGATCGGGACGAGGGAGAAGCCACCGGCGACGACGATGGCGACGATCCAGCCGAGGCTCTTCGCGTTGCGGCGGGCGCGGGCGTTGTTGGTGAGGCCGAGGGTCTGCGCGGAGCTCCACACACCGTGGTGGAGGTGCAGGCCGAGCGTGGCCATGGCGACGAGGTAGATCAGCGTCAGCCACCAGGTGTCGAACGAGTCGACGAGCAGGTTGTACGGGTCGTTGGTCGCACCACCGGACACGTTCACCTTGCCGATCGTGAACTCGATCAGGTGCCAGATGATGAAGAGCAGCAGCGTGATGCCGCCCCAGCGCATCCAGCGCGAGGAGAACGACGACGCGTTGTTCTTCTTCATGACGTACTGCGTCGAGCGGGCTCGCTTCGCGCGCTTCCACAGCGCTGCCGCGCAGGACACGTGCACCACCAGCGACACGATCAGCACCGTGCGGATGATCCAGAGCATCCCCTCGTGCGGAAGCATCGGCTCACCGATGGTCCGGAGGTGCTCGGCGTACTCGTTGTAGGCGTCGTGGCCGGAGAAGGCCTTGAGGTTGCCGTACATGTGCAGGAGCACGAAACCGATGAAGATGATGCCGCTGGCAGCCATCAAGAGCTTGAGGGTGATGGTCGAGCGCGAAGCGCGCGCTCCCTTGACCAGGGTCGTCGTTGCCACGAAAGTCCACGCTACCCCGCGTGAACCTCACCGATGACGCCGGGCGGTGTGACTTACGTCCGGTTACCGCACGGTCACCCGGTGAGGTACGACGAGAGCGCGGTAGTGCCGCTCCACCAGCTCGTCGACGGCTTCGGCCCAGGTGCGGGTCGCGAGCTCGCGAGCGCGCTGGCCGAGGAGGCCCCGATGGCGGTCGGCGGCGAGGGCGGCTACCGCGCGGACCAGGTCGCGCGGGTCGTCCGGGTCGTGGAGCAGCCCGGTCTCGAGGTGCCGGACCACGTCGACCGCGCCTCCCGAGCGGGGCGCGACCACCGGGACGCCGCTCGCCGCGGCCTCGCGCAGCACGTGACAGCAGGTCTCGTGCAGCCCGGGGTGGACGAGCAGGTCGAGCGAGGGGAGCACCGCGGTCAGCTCGCCGGTGGTGAGGGCGCCGGTGAACTTGGCGCGGGGCAGACGGGCCTCGAGCCAGGACCGCTGCGGGCCGTCTCCGACGATCACCGGTCGGATCCCGGGGACCTGCGCGAGCTCCGCGAGGCGGCGTACGTCGTGGCGGTTGCGGAGGCTCCCGACGTAGCCGACGACGACCAGCGGCCCGGGCCGCGACCGGGTGAGTGACCAGCGGGTGTGCAGCCAGTCGTCGCGCAGCGCCGGGGTGAAGGCCGCCGTGTCGACGCCTGGCTCCCACAGGCGGGCGTCGCGGTCGAGCATCCAGGTCGAGGTCACCAGCAACCGGTCGGCGGTGACGTCGGCCAGCGTGGGGGACTGCTCGACGACGAGGGTGGGGACCCCGAGCCTGCGGGCGTGCTTGAGGGCCTTGCGGCCGATCGTGCCGGGCGAGGTGACGTGGACGAGGTCGGGACGGAAACCGGCCAGGGCGTCGCGCACCTGGCCGCCCGGCTTGTCGAGCGGCCGGATCCGGACGATCCGGCCGCCGCGGTACGACGTGAGCCCGGGGCCGGGAGCCACGATCTGGATCTCGTGGCCGGTGTCGACCAGCCGGTCGGCGACCGCCTTGACCGTGGTCGTCGTGCCGTCGACGGCGGGGAAGAAGGTCTCGGTCACGAGGGTGATCCGCATACCCCCACCATGACGTCGACCGGTGTCCGGTCGGCCGCGTCCGGGTGGACGTCGGATGAACCCGGATCTGGAACACGTTCTCGATATCTCGGTGTGGGCCCTTTCACATCAGGCCCGGAATGTGCAGACTCACCTATCACGACCACGACCGGAGGCTGCGGATGGCGACAGATCTGACGGGTGTGAACGGGCCCACGAGGGCTCGGATCAACGCGAAGACTCTTCGTACCGACAGATGGTGGCTCTACCCGGCGGTGACGTTCGTGGTGTTCGTCGCCTTCATCATCTACTCGACCTGGCGCGCGTTCTCCGGAGAGAACTACTTCTCGGAGCCGTACCTCTCGCCGTTCTACTCGCCGTGCCTGAGCAACGAGTGCGTCCCGGGCTCGTCGGACTTCGGGCAGCCGTTCGGCGGGTGGCCGCTCTCGCCGGCGCTGCTGATCCTGGTCTTCCCGCTCGGCTTCCGGCTGACCTGCTACTACTACCGCAAGGCCTACTACCGGTCGTTCTGGCTCTCGCCGCCGGCCTGCGCGGTCGCCGAGCCGCACGGGAAGTACACCGGCGAGACCCGCTTCCCGCTGCTGGCGCAGAACGTCCACCGCTGGTTCTGGTACGCCGCGGTCCTGGTCGCCCTGGTCCTCAGCTACGACGTGATCCTCGCGTTCGGGCCGGCCGAGGGTGAGGCCGACGGGATCCACATGGGCCTCGGCACCCTGATCATGCTGGTCAACGTCGTCTTCATCTGGCTCTACACCCTGGGCTGCCACTCCTGCCGGCACATCATGGGCGGCCGGCTCCGGCACTTCTCGAAGCACCCGGTCCGCTACAAGCTCTGGGGCTGGGTCTCGAAGCTCAACGGCCAGCACGCCCGCTGGGCCTGGTGCTCCCTGTTCTCCGTCGCGCTGACCGACTTCTACATCTACCTGCTCTCGACCGGCGCCTTCGACGACCCGAGGTTCTTCTGATGACCGAGTCCACCCGCCACCCCATGACCGGCAACGAGATGTCCGGGGCCAGCGAGGGCGGCATGGAGCGGCACCAGTACGACGTGGTGGTGGTCGGTGCCGGTGGCGCCGGCCTGCGTGCGGCGATCGCGGCGCACGACGCGGGCGCCAAGGTCGCGCTGGTCTGCAAGTCCCTGCTCGGCAAGGCCCACACGGTCATGGCCGAGGGCGGCATCGCCGCGGCCATGGGCAACCGCTGGCCGGAGGACAACTGGGAGGTGCACTTCCGCGACACCATGCGTGGCGGGAAGATGCTCAACAACTGGCGCATGGCCCAGCTCCACGCCCAGGAGGCGCCCGAGCGGGTCATGGAGCTCGAGGACTGGGGCGCCCTGTTCGACCGCACCGACGACGGCCTGATCTCGCAGCGCGACTTCGGCGGCCACAAGTACGCCCGGCTCGCCCACGTCGGTGACCGCACCGGACTGGAGATGATCCGCACCCTGCAGCAGCGCGCGGTGGCACTCGGCATCGACGTCTTCATGGAGTGCACGATCACCGACCTCATGAAGGACGACGGCAAGATCTCGGGCGCCTTCGGCTACTGGCGCGAGAGCGGCCGCTTCGTCCTCTTCGAGGCGCCGTCGGTGATCCTCGCGACCGGCGGCATCGGCAAGTCCTTCAAGGTCACCTCCAACTCGTGGGAGTACACCGGCGACGGCCACGCGCTGGCCATGCGCGCCGGCGCGAGCCTGATCAACATGGAGTTCGTGCAGTTCCACCCGACCGGCATGGTCTGGCCACCCTCGGTGAAGGGGCTGCTGGTCACGGAGTCGGTGCGCGGCGACGGCGGCATCCTCAAGAACTCCGAGGGCAAGCGCTTCATGTTCGACTACATCCCCGACTTCTTCAAGGCCGAGACGGCCGACACGATCGAGGAGGCCGACCGGTGGTACGACGACAAGAAGAACAACCGTCGTCCCCCTGAGCTGCTGCCGCGCGACGAGGTCGCCCGGGCGATCAACTCCGAGATCAAGGCCGGCCGCGGGACGCCCCACGGCGGCATCTACCTCGACATCGCGTCGCGCCGTACGCCCGAGTTCATCCGCAAGCGGCTGCCCTCGATGTACCACCAGTTCAAGGAGCTGGCCGACGTCGACATCACGGCCGAGCCGATGGAGATCGGCCCGACCTGCCACTACGTGATGGGTGGCGTGGAGGTCGACGCCGACAGCCAGGAGAGCGCGGTCACCGGCCTCTACGCCGTGGGCGAGTGCTCGGGCGGCATGCACGGCTCCAACCGGCTGGGCGGCAACTCGCTCGGCGACCTGCTGGTCTTCGGCAAGCGTGCCGGCGAGGCGGCCACGGCGTACACGAACTCCCTGGGCGACAACCGGCCGAAGGTCGACGAAGCCGACGTGAAGGCGGCGCAGGCGAGCGCGCTGGCGCCGTTCGAGGTCGAGGGCGGCGAGAACCCCTACACGATCCAGTCCGACCTGCAGCAGTCGATGAACGACCTGGTCGGCATCATCCGCACCGCCGCCGAGCTCGAGGAGTCGCTCTCCGAGATCGAGGCCTTCAAGGTGCGGGCGAAGTCGATGAAGGTCGAGGGTCACCGGCAGTACAACCCGGGCTGGCACCTCGCGATCGACCTGCGCAACATGCTGATCGTCGGCGAGTGCATCGCGAAGGCGGCCCTGGCTCGCCAGGAGTCCCGCGGCGGCCACACGCGCGACGACTTCCCCGGCCCGAACCCCGAGTGGGGCACCAAGAACCTGGTCGTCAACCTCAACGCCGAGGGCACCGGCGTCGACCTGCACGAGAAGCCGCTCCCGGTGATGCCGGACGAGCTCAAGAAGTACTTCGAGTAAGGGGCACGGACATGGGCTACGACCTCAAGATGCGGATCTGGCGCGGCGACCAGAGTGGCGGTGACCTCGGCGACTACACGGTCGAGGTGTCCGAGGGCGAGGTCGTCCTCGACGCCCTCCACCGGGTGCAGGCCACCCAGGCCGGCGACCTCGCGATCCGGTGGAACTGCAAGGCCGGCAAGTGCGGCTCCTGCAGCGCCGAGATCAACGGCAAGCCCCGGCTGCTGTGCATGACCCGGCTCTCCGACTTCGAGGAGTCCGAGACGATCACGGTCACCCCGATGCGCACGTTCCCGGTGATCCGCGACCTGGTCACCGACGTGTCCTTCAACTACGAGAAGGCGGCCGAGCTCCCGTCGTTCGCCCCGCCGCCGCGCGACGCCGACGGCAAGCGCCGGATGGCGCAGATGGACGTCGAGCGCGGCCAGGAGTTCCGCAAGTGCATCGAGTGCTTCCTCTGCCAGAACACCTGCCACGTCGTCCGTGACCACGACGACAACAAGCCGGCCTTCGCGGGCCCGCGCTTCTTCCTGCGGTACGCCGAGCTCGACATGCACCCGCTCGACACCCACGACCGGCGCGAGCTGGCCCAGGGCGCGGCCGGCCTCGGGATGTGCAACATCACCAAGTGCTGCACCGAGGTCTGCCCCGAGGGCATCAAGATCACCGACAACGCGATCATCCCGATGAAGGAGCGCGTGGTCGACCGCAAGTACGACCCGCTGGTGTGGCTCGGCAACAAGATCGGCATCCGCAACAAGGACAACGAGGGCCGCACCGAGGTGTAGCCCCCCCGGTGGTTGAGGAGGTCGCTCTGCGACCGCACTCGTTACCCCCGCAGCCAACGCGGGGCGATGTGCGCGGGTTGCGGACCGCTGGCGGTTGCGCGCCGATAGGCAATTACGCGGCTACGGCACGCTCGGGTGCACGTCGCTTTCCGGCCTCCTGGTCGCGTGGTCGGTGGTTGAGGAGGTCGCTCTGCGACCGTCTCGAAACCCCCGCAGCCAACAGGTGACAGCGACCGAAAAGAATTTCTGAAAAGTGTCCACATCCCGGTCAAACACTGGGTTCTGGGCACCTGACTGTCGGTGGTCAGTGCTTGGGTTGAACCATGACCACGACAGCAGACATCGACTCCCCGGCTGGGGTGCTCGACGCTGTCCGCGAGCAACACCAGAGCGAGTCCACCGCGACCATCGAGAAGTTCCGCCTCGCTGTCGAGTGGGCGGTGATGCACCCCGCCGAGTCCGTGCTTCACGCGGCGATGGTCGACGGGACCGAGGGCGAGCTCGCGATCGCCGGTCCCGGTGCACCGTTGGTTGCGGAGTTCTGCGTGGCCGAGCTCGCGCTCGCACTGGGCATGTCGACCGATGCCGGGAAGCGGTACCTCGGTGACGCCGTCGAGACCCGCTACCGGTTGCCGAAGATGTGGTCGCGGGTCATGCGTGGTGAGGTGCCGGTGTGGAAGGCCCGCCAGGTCGCCACGAGGACCATCGGGCTGTCCGAGGACGCAGCCGGGTTCGTGGACACCCACGTCGCACCAGTCGCGCACCGGTGCTCGTACGCCGCGATCGACCGGGCCGTCGACCATGCACGGGACATGTTCGACCCCGACGAAGCCGAAGCACGCCGCGCCGAACAGGCAGAGCACCGCCACGTCGACATCCGGCTGGGTGACGTGACCACCGACGGGCTCGTCTACATCGAAGCCACCACCGACCTCGCCGACGCCCTCGCGTTCGAGGCGCAGGTCGCGGCGAAGGCTCACGACCTGCTCGACACCCACCCGCAGCTGTCATTGGACGTACGCCGGTCCATGGCGTTGGGACACCTCGGCGACAGCGTCAGCCGGGAACTGGTGGTCCACACCCACCACGACGTCTCGAGCACCGACGGACTGGTCCGGGTCGACAACACCAAGTCGTGGATCACCGTCGAACAGCTTGGCGAGTGGTGCCAACAGGAGCACACCCGCGTCACGATCCGACCGGTGTTGGATCTCAACGAGCACCTGCACACCGACCGGTACGAGGCCACCGACAGGCTGCGGGAACAGGTGATCCAGACCCACCCCACCTGCGTCTTCCCACGCTGCGAACGACCATCGAGACGCTGCGACCTCGACCACACTGTCGAGTGGCCCGAAGGCCCCACCGACTCCCTCAACCTGGTCCCGCTCTGCCGGAGCCACCACCGGTTGAAGACCCACGGCGGCTGGACCTACCAACGCACCGGCCACCGGTCCTTCGACTGGCTTAGCCCTCACGGCATCACCTACCGAAGAACCTGACGCCCCACACCCCGCCGCCGGCGGGGTCACCGGCGCGCCCGAGCGCTTCTAGGCGACCTGGTCCACGGGCTGTTCCTTCTTCACCTTCTTCAGGTTCAGCGTCTGCTCCGGGACCGACCCGCCGCGGATCTCGTCGGCGACCTCGTGGATCCGGAGGTCGCTGGCCTGCCAGTCACCGGCCTTCTCCTCGGTCCACGGCTTCCGGCCGCGGCGTACCTCGACGGTCCAGTGCCGGCCGAGCAGCACCCGGCCGAGCAGCGCGAACGGCAGCACGGCCAGCACGAGCGCCATCTCGATGCCGGCGACCACCAGCAGGACGAGGAACGGGATCACCAGGATCAGCGACAGCAGACCGAGGAAGGCGCCGAGGGCCCCGTCGCCCCAGTTGCCGTAGTAGCTGCCCGGCAGCCACCGCAGGATGTCGCGCACGCGGCGCCGCCACGGGAACCAACGCCGACTGATCCGCCAGGTCTGCCCGTCCGGAGAGGTCACCTTCACCGAGGGAGACTAGCCCGGCATCATGCTCACCAGGACCCGCGCGGCCAGGTAGGTCGCCCCGCCGAGCGCGCCGGCGATGACGACGGTGACCACCAGTACGGTGGCGACCGCCTTGACGATCGTGACGGACCTCGACTGATCTCCCACGTCCTCACACTCCTCCCGAGTCGACACAGGTAGGACGCACGAGCGGCCGTCCCGGTTGTCGGTGCCCGGTGCTTGGCTGGATCCGTGACGGACCCGGAAGTGCTGTTGACGACCGACGAGGCCGGTCGATGCCATCTCCACATCGCCGCGGACCTGGACGGCGAGGGCGTCGGCGTGGCTCGTTTCCACGCGCTCCTGCGTCAGGAGGCCGCCAAGCTCGCCGCCCTCGGCGACACCAGGCCGCTCGCGGAGCGGATGGTCCGAGCGCTCGAGGTGCTGGCCGACCGGCAGGCCGCGCTCGACCTGAGCGCCAGCTCTCAGGTCACGGCCCGATCCGCGACACGGTCGAAAAGGTCACACTCAGTGGTCACGGTCACTCCGCGCTCCTAGGGTTCGCAGCATGACTGTCGAGGGAGGGCTGGACGAGCCCACGGACCTCGAGCCCGATCAGGGCTCGCTGGACCTCGCGTCCCCGGACGACGCCTGGGGCGTCGCCGACTGGGAGGCGCAGGCCGCCGCCGTGCTCCGCAAGGCCAAGCGGCTGACCGACGAGGACCCCGACGACCTGGTCTGGCAGAAGCTCACCCGCACCACCCTCGACGGCATCCCGGTCACCCCGCTCGGCACCGCCGCGCTGCTGGACGACCTCGAGACCTCCGGCCGCCCGACCCGTTCCGGCGACTGGGACATCCGGGCCCACGTCGACGGCCGCGACGCCGAGCTCGCCAACGAGGAGTCGCTCGCCGACCTCGACGGTGGCGTCACCAGCCTCTGGCTGCGGGTGGCTGCCGACACCGATCTCTCCGTCCTGCTGAAGGACGTCCTGCTCGACCTGGCGCCGGTCGTGCTCGACGGGGGAGACCCGGCCGCCTTCCTGTCCTACCTCGAGGGTCGCGAGCTCCACCCCGACACCAACCTGGGCGTGCCCGCGGCCGAGGCCACCGCCGACCTGGCCAAGGCCGCCCGCAAGGCCGAGGTCCGGGCCTTCGTGGTCGACGCGACCACGGTCCACGACCGCGGCGCCTCCGACGTCCAGGAGCTGGGCTGGTCGATGGCCGCCGGCGCGGCGTACCTCCGCACCCTCACCGAGGCCGGGATCGGCGTCGATGAGGCCGCGGGCCTGGTCGAGTTCCGCTACGCCGCCACCGACGAGCAGTTCCCGACGATCGCCAAGCTCCGCGCCGCCCGCCGGCTGTGGGCGCGCGTGCTCGAGATGAGCCAGGCCGAGACCCGCGAGATGCGTCTGCACGCGGTCACCAGCCGGCCGATGATGAGCAAGTACGACCCCTGGGTCAACATGCTGCGCACCACCGTCGCGGCCTTCGCCGCCGGTGTCGGCGGCGCCGACTCGGTCACGGTGCTGCCGTTCGACTGCCCGCTCGGTCGCCCCGACGCGTTCGGTCGCCGGATCGCCCGCAACACCTCCCACCTGCTCATCGACGAGTCCCACGTCGCCCACGTCGCCGACCCGGCCGGCGGCTCCTACGCCGTCGAGAAGCTCACCGACGACCTGGCCCGTGCTGCCTGGGAGACCTTCGGCCGCCTCGACGACGGGGCCGACCTCGACGCCGAGATCGCCGTGACCGTGGAGAAGCGCGAGGCCGAGATCGCGAAGCGCAAGCGGCCGATCACCGGGCTCACCGAGTTCCCCAACCTCGGCGAGGTGCTGCCCGAGCGCGCGCCGACCGACGAGTGGGACGGCGTACGCCGCTACGGCGCCAGCTTCGAGGCCCTGCGCGACGAGCCCGCCGCGACCCCGGTCCTGCTGGCCACGCTCGGCACCGTCGCCCAGCACACCGCCCGTGCGACGTTCGCGACCAACCTCTTCGCGGCCGGTGGCATCGCCCTCACGTCCGACGACGGCAGCCACCGCGTCGCGTGCGTGGCCGGCACCGACGCGGCCTACGACGAGCAGGGCGCCGAGACGGCGGCCGAGCTGCGCAAGGCCGGTGTCGAGTGGGTGATCGTCGCCGGGAAGCCCCGCGACTGGGCCGACGACTCCTGCGCGATGGGCGTCGACGCCCTGGACTTCCTGACCCGGACGAGGGAGAAGCTGGCATGAGCGAGCGGAGCGAGCGAATCATCCAATACCGCCGTGAATGTGACTCATGCGCGCACGGAGCGAAGCGAGTACGCGTATGAGCATCCCGAGGAGCTTCAGCGCCGAGCCGTGGATGTCCCCCGAGGGCATCGAGATCAAGCCGTCCTACGGCCCCGAGGACATCGCGGGCCTCGACGCGCTCGACACCCTGCCCGGCCTGAGCCCGTTCCTGCGCGGGCCCTACCCCACGATGTACACCACCCAGCCCTGGACGATCCGGCAGTACGCCGGCTTCTCCACCGCCGAGGAGTCCAACGCGTTCTACCGCCGCAACCTCGCGGCCGGCCAGAAGGGCCTGAGCGTCGCGTTCGACCTGGCGACCCACCGCGGCTACGACTCCGACCACCCGCGCGTGCGCGGTGACGTCGGCATGGCCGGCGTGGCGATCGACTCGATCTACGACACCCGCACCCTCTTCGACGGCATCCCGCTCGACGAGATGTCGGTGTCGATGACCATGAACGGCGCCGTCCTGCCGGTGCTCGCGCTCTACATCGCAGCAGCCGAGGAGCAGGGGGTGAAGCCGGAGCAGCTCGCGGGGACGATCCAGAACGACATCCTCAAGGAGTTCATGGTCCGCAACACCTACATCTACCCGCCGGCGCCGTCGATGCGGATCATCTCCGACATCTTCAGCTACACCTCGGCGAAGATGCCGCGCTTCAACTCGATCTCGATCTCCGGCTACCACATCCAGGAGGCCGGAGCGACGGCCGACCTCGAGCTCGCCTACACGCTCGCCGACGGCGTCGAGTACATCCGCGCGGGGCTCGACACCGGGATGACGATCGACCAGTTCGCGCCGCGGCTCTCCTTCTTCTGGGCCATCGGCATGAACTTCTTCATGGAGATCGCCAAGATGCGCGCGGCCCGCGCGCTCTGGGCCAGGCTCGTGCGCGAGTTCGACCCCCAGAACCCCAAGTCGCTCAGCCTGCGCACCCACAGCCAGACCTCCGGGTGGTCGCTCACCGCCCAGGACGTCTTCAACAACGTCCAGCGCACCGCCATCGAGGCGATGGCCGCGACCCAGGGGCACACGCAGTCGCTGCACACCAACGCCCTCGACGAGGCGATCGCGCTGCCGACTGACTTCTCGGCCCGGATCGCGCGCAACACCCAGCTGCTGCTGCAGCAGGAGAGCGGTACGACGGGGACGATCGACCCGTGGGCCGGCTCCTACTACGTCGAGCGGCTGACCCACGACCTCGCCGAGCGCGCCTGGGCGCACATCCAGGAGGCCGAGCAGGCCGGCGGCATGGCCGCGGCGATCGAGCAGGGCATTCCCAAGATGCGCATCGAGGAGGCCGCTGCCCGCACCCAGGCGCGGATCGACTCCGGCGCCCAGAAGGTCATCGGCGTCAACACGTTCCGGCTCGCCGCCGAGGACAAGCTCGACGTGCTCAAGGTCGACAACGACGACGTCTACCGCCAGCAGATCGCCAAGCTCGAGCGGCTCCGTGCCGAGCGCGAGGACGACGAGGTCCGCCGTACGCTCGAGGCGCTCACCAACTCCGCCGACCGCGGTGCCGAGAAGGGGAGCCTCGACGGCAACCTGCTCGCGCTGGCCGTCGACGCGGCGCGTGCCAAGGCGACCGTCGGCGAGATCTCCGACGCTCTCGAGAAGGTCTACGGCCGGCACCAGGCCGTGATCCGTACGATCAGCGGCGTGTACAGGGACGAGTCGAGCCAGGGCGACGGCTCCCTGCTCCAGCAGGTGCTCGACGCGACCGAGGAGTTCGAGGAGGCCGAGGGTCGTCGTCCGCGCATCCTGGTCGCCAAGATGGGCCAGGACGGCCACGACCGCGGCCAGAAGGTCATCGTCAGCGCCTTCGCCGACATGGGCTTCGACGTCGACGTGGGCCCGCTGTTCTCCACGCCCGAGGAGGTCGCCCAGCAGGCGGTCGACGCCGACGTGCACATCGTCGGGGTCTCGTCGCTGGCGGCCGGACACCTGGCGCTGCTGCCCGCCCTCAAGCAGGCGCTGGCCGACCAGGGCCGTCCCGACATCATGGTCGTGATCGGCGGCGTGATCCCGCCCGACGACGTGCCGACCCTGCTCGAGATGGGCGCCGCCGCGGTCTTCCTGCCCGGCACGGTCATCGCGGAGTCCGCGCTCGACCTGCTGGCGAAGCTGCGGGAGCAGCTCGAGCACTGATGCCCGACGTCGAGACGCTCGTCGAGGGGATCCGCGCAGGACGGCGGGCCGCCGTCTCGCAGGCGATCACGCTCGTCGAGTCGACCAGCCGCAAGCACCGGGAGCAGGCGCGCGCGCTGATGACCGAGCTGGCGACCGTGCCCGGTGACGCGGTGCGGGTCGGCATCTCGGGCGTCCCCGGCGTCGGGAAGTCGACGTTCATCGAGGCCCTCGGCACCCGGCTCACCGCGGCCGGTCACCGGGTGGGCGTGCTCGCGGTCGATCCGTCGAGTGTCCGCACCGGTGGCTCGGTGCTCGGCGACAAGACCCGGATGGCTCGCCTCGCGACCGACCCGAACGCCTTCATCCGCCCCTCGCCGTCCGCAGGCACCCTCGGCGGCGTCGCCCGCGCGACCGTGCAGGCGATGACGGTCCTGGAGGCCGCGGCGTACGACGTCGTGCTCGTCGAGACCGTCGGCGTCGGTCAGTCCGAGGTGACCGTGGCGGGGATGGTCGACACCTTCCTCTTCCTCACCCTCGCCCGCACGGGCGACCAGCTCCAGGGCATCAAGAAGGGGATCCTCGAGATCTCCGACGTGATCGCGGTCAACAAGGCCGACGGCGACCGCGAGCAGGAGGCCCGGGTGGCCGCGCGCGACCTCGCGGGTGCCCTGCGCCTGGTGCGTGGTCACGACGAGTGGGCGCCACCGGTGGTGACCTGCTCCGCGCTCGAGGGCACCGGTGTCGACGACGTCTGGGACCGCGTGATCTCCCACCGTGACCACCTCGGCGCCGCCGGGCTCGCCGACAAGCGCGCCCACCAGCAGCTCGAGTTCACCTGGGCGCTCGTGCGCGACGAGCTCGACCAGCGGCTGCGTCACTCGGCCGGGGTCAAGGCCATCCGCGCCGAGCTCCGCGACGCGGTGCTGTCCGGCGACCTGCCTGCGACCGTCGCCGCCGACCGCATCCTCGCGGCGTACGACGAGGGGTCCGCGAGCTCGTAGCCCGGGACGAGCCGGGTCGAGTTGTCCCGTGGGAATGGGTCAAATAGATCATGCGCTCGGGACACCGGGCAGGTGAGGCTAGGGCCATCTGATCCCACCCACGGAGGAATGACATGCGTACTTCTCGCCTGCTGGCAGCGCTGGCAGCCACCGCCGTCGCCGGAGCCCTGGTGGCGGTACCCAGCGCCGAGGCCGCCGCGCCGAAGCCGAAGACCCTGACCCGGCACCTGCTCGCCCCGCTGAGCGTGGCGGTCGACGGTGACGACGTCTACGTCACCCAGAACTTCGGCGGCACGCTGAACAAGCTGCGGCCCGGCAAGAGCCCGAAGACGATCTACAAGTCCAAGGGCGGCAACGAGGTCGGCGGCGTCTCGGTCCGCAAGGGACACGTCGTCTTCACCGAGACCGCGAGCGACCCGGAGACCGGGGAGCCCTCGGACTCCTGGGTGAAGGAGATCAACGCGAAGGGCAAGGTCAAGACCCTCGCGCACATGCGGGCGTACGAGAACGCGAACAACCCCGACAGCGTCATCACCTACGGCATCTCGGACCTCGACGAGGACTGCGCGGCGCAGTGGCCGACCGACGACTTCGGGCCGGTCAGCTACCCGGGTCACCTGGACTCGCACCCCTACGCGACCTACCAGACCGCCAAGACCGTCTACGTCGCCGACGCCGGCATGAACGCCGTCGTCGCGATCACCGGCAAGAAGATCGAGACGGTCGCGGTCACGCCGGCCACCGACGTCCCGATCACCGCGGACCTCGCCACCCAGGTGGGTCTCCCGGACTGCACGGTCGGGCACACCTACCACGGTGAGTCCGTGCCGACGGACGTCGAGCTCGCCCCGGGCGGCGACCTGGTCGTGACGACCGAGGGCGGTGGCCTCGGCGAGCAGTTCCCGCTCGGTGCGGTCTCCAGCGTCGACCCCGCGAGCGGCGTCATCACCCAGCTCGCCGGCCACCTCCAGACGCCCACGGGCGTGGCGGTCAAGCCGAACGGCGACCTGCTGGTCGCCGAGCTCTTCGCCGGTCAGATCTCACTGATCAAGAAGGGCAGCTCGGACGTCTCGCCGTACGCCGTGGCTCCGCTGCCGGCGGCGGTCGAGATCGCGGGCGGCGACGTCTACGCGACCGTCAACGTCCTCCCCGGTGACGGCCAGGCGCCCGACGGCAAGGTCGTCCGCTACAAGGGCTGAGCCGGTCCTTGGCGGCGCGGGTCTCGGCGGAGCAGCCGGGGCCTGCGCCGCCGTACGTAGTGAACTAACCTCGACACCGATGTCCGAGGCCGCGCCGACCCCGACCGGGTCCCTGATCGAGTCCGTCGTCGCCGATCGCGACGCCGAGCTCGTCGCGCTGCGCCGGGACCTGCACGCCCAGCCCGAGCTGTCCTGGCGGGAGACCCGCACGACCGCGCTGGTCGCCGAGAGGATGCTCGCCGCGGGATGGCGGGTCACCCAGCCGGCCCGCACCGGCCTGATCGCCGAGATCGGCGACGCCGGTCCGCTGGTGGCGCTGCGCGCCGACCTCGACGCGCTGCCGGTGCCCGACCTGACCGGCGACCCGTGGGCCAGCACCGTCGAGGGCGTCACCCACGCCTGTGGCCACGACGTCCACACCTCCGCCCTGGTCGGGGCCGCTCTCGCGCTGGCTCGGGTCCACGAGGCCGGACTGCTGCCGGGACGGGTCCGCCTGCTCTTCCAGCCGGCCGAGGAGGTGATGCCGGGGGGAGCCCTCACGCTGATCGAGCTGGGTGCCCTCGACGGCGTCGACCGGGTCTTCGGTCTGCACTGCGACCCGACCCTCGACGTCGGCCAGATCGGGCTCCGGGAGGGCCCGATCACCGGCGCGGCCGACCACCTCGACGTCACGCTGACCGGCTCGGGGGGTCACACCTCCCGCCCGCACCTCACCGAGGACCTCACCTACGCGCTCGGGAAGGTCGTCACCGAGCTGCCCTCGATCCTGTCCCGTCGGCTCGACCCGCGGGCCGGCGTCAGCGTCGTGTGGGGGATCGTGCGGGCCGGCTCGGCGCACAACGTGATCCCGGCGACCGGCCGGGCCGGCGGCACGGTCCGGATGCTCGACGCGGTCGCGTGGGCCCAGGCCGAGAAGCTCGTCCCGATGCTGGTCGAGGAGATCGTCGCGCCGTACGGCGTGCGCGCGGAGGTCGACTACCAGCGCGGCGTACCCCCGGTGGTCAACGACGTGGACTCCACCCTGCGGCTGACTCGCGCCGTCGAGCGCGTGCTCGGCCCCGATGGGCACGTTCCCACGCAGCAGAGCCTGGGCGGCGAGGACTTCGGCTGGTACCTCGACCGGGTCCCCGGAGCCATGGGGCGGCTCGGCACGCGCACCCCCGGAGGTCCGACGTACGACCTGCACCAGGGCAACCTCCGCGTGGACGACCGGGCCGTGGGCATCGGAGCGCGGGTGCTCGCGCACGTCGCGATCACGTCACTCGCCTCCGTCTGACCTCCGGAAGACAAATCTTCCTGCGCTCCCGCATCGACTCGATAACAACTTCGTGAACGGGCTTGCCGGACCCCACCCAGGCCCTAGGGTTTCTCTGTTTTCCGCGCTCCCGCGGGGTACCAAGCACACGAAGGAGGCGTCTTGCGACGCACCACGAAATTCGCAGCTCTGATTGCGGTCAGCGTCCTGGCCCTCGGCGCCTGCGGTAGCGACAGTGACGGCGGCAGTGACGGCAAGGCCAGCGGTGGCTCCTCCACCGACGCCAGCGCCGACATCTGCAAGGACGCCGACGGCAGCGGTCCCAAGATCGGCCTGGCCTACGACGTGGGTGGCCGTGGCGACCAGTCCTTCAACGACTCCGCCTACGAGGGTCTGTCGAAGGCCGTCCAGGAGTTCGACGGCTCGTGCATCGAGGGCGAGGCCCAGGACGGCGAGGCCGAGTCGGCCCGCGAGGACCGCCTCCGCCAGATGGCTGACGCCGGCGCGACCGCCATCATCGGTGTCGGCTTCGCCTACAGCGACTCCGTCAACGCCGTGGCTCCCGACTACCCGGACGTGAACTTCGGTGTCGTCGACGGCTTCGACCCCGACGACAAGGCGAACGACAACGTCGCCTACTTCTCCTTCGCCGCCAACGAGTCCTCCTTCCTGGTGGGCGTGGCGGCTGCCGAGACGACCAAGTCCAAGCAGGTCGGCTTCGTCGGTGGTGTCCACAACGACCTGATCAAGGCGTTCGAGGCCGGCTACACCGCTGGTGTGAAGGCTGTCGACCCGAGCATCAAGGTCGACGTCGCCTACATCGAGGAGAGCGACCTCTCCGGCTTCGGCGACCCGGCCGGTGGCAAGACCGCCGCCGCTGGTGAGTTCGACAAGGGTGCCGACGTGGTCTACCACGCCTCCGGCGCCTCGGGCAGCGGTGTCTTCGACGCCGCGGTCGAGGCCGGCGACGGCAACTGGGCGATCGGTGTCGACTCCGACCAGTACCTCACCGCGACCGCCGACCAGCAGCCGCACATCCTGACCTCGGCGCTCAAGCGCGTCGACGTCGCGACGTACGACTTCATCAAGTCGGTCAACGACGGTTCGCCGAAGACGAGCTACGTCACCTACGACCTCACCAACGACGGCGTGGGCTACGCGACGTCCGGTGGCTTCGTCGACTCGATCAAGGCCGACATCGACGGCTACGCCGACAAGATCAAGAACGGCGAGATCAAGGTTCCGACCGCCCCGTGACGGGTGGGCGGATCGTCGCCTGACTACTAACGTACGGGCCCGGGGTAGCGTGCTCCCCGGGCCCGTACGTCGTTCCATGTCCACATCCCCGAGCACCCGGAGGTCCCCGTGCCCGCAGCGGCCGCCGACACCACGAAGGCAGACGCCGTCCAGGCCCCTGAAGTCCGATTGACGGGCATCGGCAAGTCGTTCCCCGGCGTGATCGCCAACCACGACGTCGACGTGACCATCCGCCCCGCGACGGTGCATGCCCTGATCGGGGAGAACGGCGCCGGCAAGTCGACGCTGATGAAGATCCTCTACGGAGTCCAGAAGCCCGACGAGGGCTCGATCGTCGTCGACGGCACGGAGCGCAGCTTCAAGTCGCCCACCGACGCGATCGCGGTCGGCATCGGCATGGTCTTCCAGCACTTCATGCTGGCCGACAACCTCACCGCCCTCGAGAACGCCGTCCTCGGCGCCGAGCGGCTGCACGGCATCGGCGACAAGGCCCGCGCCGAGTTCGACGCGATCTCCTCGCGCTACGGCTTCGGCCTGCGCCCCGACGTCCTGGTCGAGACGCTCGGCGTCGCCGACCGGCAGCGGCTCGAGATCCTCAAGGTGCTCTACCGCGGCGCCCAGCTGATCATCCTCGACGAGCCGACCGCGGTCCTCGTCCCGCAGGAGGTCGACGCGCTCTTCGCCAACCTCCGCGACCTGCGCGCCCACGGCCACTCCGTGCTGTTCATCTCCCACAAGCTCGACGAGGTCCTCGCGATCGCCGACGACATCACCGTCATGCGACGTGGCACCACCGTCGGCGAGGCCGATCCCCAGACGGCCACCAAGCGTCAGCTCGCCGAGCTGATGGTCGGCTCCGAGCTGCCGTCGCCGGAGACCTCCGAGTCCACCGTCACCGACGTGGTGCAGCTGGCGCTCCAGGGACTCACCCTGACCGACGAGTCCGGCCGCAACCTGCTCACCGACATCAGCGTCGACATCCACCGCGGCGAGATCCTCGGCATCGCGGGCGTCGAGGGCAACGGCCAGGCCGAGCTCGTCGAGACCGTGATGGGCATGCGACGCCCGACCTCCGGCCGGATCCTGTTGGGCGAGGAGGACGTCACGTCCTGGGACACCCGCCGCCTGCGTGAGGCGGGCGTCGGCTACATCCCCGAGGACCGCCACCGCCACGGCCTCCTCCTCGACGCCCCGCTGTGGGAGAACCGCATCCTCGGCCACCAGACCCGGCCGCCGAGCGTCAAGGGGCCGTGGATCAACCGGTCCGGCGCCCGCAAGGACACCCGACGGATCGTGGAGGAGTACGACGTCCGCACGCCGGGCATCGACACCGTCGCCCGCGCGCTGTCGGGCGGCAACCAGCAGAAGCTGATCATCGGTCGTGAGATGAGCGGCGACCCGGTGCTGCTGATCGCCTCCCACCCGACCCGCGGCGTCGACGTCGGCGCCCAGGCCGCCATCTGGAGCCACATCAAGCAGGCCCGCCGCGACGGCCTCGCGGTGCTGCTGATCTCCGCCGACCTCGACGAGCTGATCGGCCTCTCCGACCGGATCGAGGTCATCCTGCGCGGCCGGATGGTCGGCACCTTCGACCCGGCGGCAGTCACGCCACAAGACCTCGGTGCCGCGATGACGGGAGGTGACGACGCATGAGCTCGCTCAAGCGGATCGGCTTCGCCCTGCTCGCCCCGGTGATCGCCGTGCTCATCGCCGTGCTCGCGACCAGCATCGTGATCGCCGCGTCCGGCAGCGACTCGAGCGCCACCGACTTCTGGTCGGTCATCCTCTCCAAGCCGGACAACCGCCTGCTGGTCAACATCGTCAACCAGACGACGATGATCTACCTGGCGGCCGTCGCGGCGGCGATCGGCTTCCGAATGGGGCTCTTCAACATCGGTGTCGAGGGCCAGTACATGCTCGCCTCCTACACCGCCGCCACGTTCGCCGGCGCCGCACTCCTGCCGGGTGCGGTCAACATCCTGGCCGCGCTCGTCATCGCGATGGCGGTCGGCGCGATCTGGGCCGGGATCGCCGGCATCCTGCGCACGACCCGCGGGGTCAGCGAGGTCATCTCGACGATCATGCTGAACTCGATCGCTGCGATCCTGGTCGGCTACCTGCTCGACCAGCACGGCGAGCACGGCGGCAACCAGGTCCGCACCAAGGAGCTCCCGGAGTCCAGCCAGCTCAGCGGCTGGCTGCCGTTCGAGAAGCCCGACGGTCCGATCTGGACCCTGGGGCTGCTCGCGGTCGTCGTCGGCATCGGCTTCTGGGTGCTGCTCAACAAGACCCGCTTCGGCTTCGACCTGCGGGCCACCGGCGCGTCGCAGACCGCGGCCGTCGCCAGCGGCATCAAGGTCAACCGGATGGTGCTCGTCTCCATGCTCCTGTCCGGCGCCGTCGCCGGACTGATCTGGATGCCGGCGTACTTCGGCTCCGCCCACAGCTACGGCACGACGTTCCAGGCCGGGCTGGGGTTCACCGGCATCGCCGTTGCCCTGCTGGGTCGCAACCAGCCGGTCGGCATGGTCTTCGGCGCGGTGCTCTTCGCGTTCCTCAGCACGCAGTCCAACACGCTGACCTTCCAGACCGACATCTCGCCGAGCATCGTGCAGATCACCCAGGGCGTCGCCGTGCTGGCGGTCGTGATCGCCTACGAGCTGGTCCGGCGCTATCGCATCAGGCTCGAACAACGATCGGTCGCGAAGGCGCGCACCGCACCGGCGCAGGAGGTGGCGGCATGAGCACGACCGAGACGCAGCTCGACAAGTGCGCCCCCTCGCCGCGCGCGAAGCGGGTCGCAGGGATGTACCGCTCCTACTGGCTGGTGCTGCTCCTCGCCGTGGTGGGGCTGTCCCTGGTCCGCATCGCCACCGGCGCAGACGACATCAGCGCCGCCAACACCCTGCGCGCCGCGATCCTCTCGGCCTGCCCGATCCTGCTCGCGGGCATGGGCGGTCTGTGGTCCGAGCGCGCCGGTGTGGTCAACATCGGGCTCGAGGGCCAGATGCTGCTCGGCACCTGGGGTGCGGCGTACTTCACCTACCACTACGGTCCGTGGGTCGGCCTGCTCGGCGCGGCCGCGTTCGGCGCCATCGGCGGCCTGATGCACGCGATCGCGACGATCACGTTCGGCGTCGACCACATCGTGTCCGGTGTCGCCATCAACATCATCGGGCTCGGAGCCACGGTCTTCCTCGCGGAGGCGTTCTTCTCCGACCTGCAGTACGGCGGCCCCCGCCAGCTCACGGGTCTCGACGGGCTCCCGTTCGTCACCGTCCCGGGGGTGTCCGACGCGCTGAACAACCTCAACGACCGCGGCTGGTTCGTGATCTCCGACGTCGCCGGCCTGCTGGCCGCGCTGACGACCCGGATCTCCGTGATGACGATCCTGATCCTGGTGATCGTCATCCTGACGTCGTGGCTGCTGTGGCACACGCCGTTCGGCCTGCGCCTCCGCTCCTGCGGCGAGAGCCCGGCCGCGGCGGAGTCGCTCGGCGTCAACGTCTACCGCTACAAGTACATCGCGGTGCTCGTCTCCGGGTCCCTCGCGGGCCTCGGTGGCGCGTTCCTCGCGCTGGTGGCCGCGAGCGGCTTCACGACCAACCAGACCGGTGGGCGTGGCTACATCGGCCTCGCCGCGATGATCTTCGGCAACTGGAACCCGTTCGGCACGCTCGGGGCGTCGCTGCTCTTCGGCTACACCGATGCGCTGCGGCTCCGCACCCCGTCCGCCGTGCACGCCCTGCTCCTGCTGGTCGCTGTCGGCCTGCTCGCCTACGCCGCCTGGCGCTTCTACCGCGGTGCGCGGGTGGCCGCGCTGGTGCTCGGGCTGCTGGGCGTCGGCTTCCTGCTGTGGTTCCTCCTGACCGACACGGTGCCGCGCGAGTTCACCGGCATGACGCCGTACGTCGTCACGCTGCTCGTGCTCGCCCTGGCCAGCCAGCGGCTCCGGCCGCCGGCGGCCGACGGCCAGGTCTACCGCAAGGGCAGCGCCGGGTAGTGGTTGCTGACGACGAGTTCGACTGGGAGTCGCTCAAGGCGGTCGCCGAGGAGGCGATGACCCACGCCTACGCGCCGTACTCCCACTTCTCGGTGGGCGCCGCCGCGACCGTCGAGGACGGGCGGGTGGTGTCGGGCTGCAACGTCGAGAACGCGGCGTACGGCGTCGCGCTCTGCGCGGAGTGCGGCCTGGTGAGCCAGCTGCACATCACTGGTGGCGGGCGGCTGACCCACTTCGTGTGCGTCAACACCGACCGCGAGATCATCATGCCGTGCGGCCGGTGCCGCCAGCTCCTGTACGAGAACGGCGGGCCGTCGCTGCTGCTGATGACGGTCTCCGGTGTGAAGAGAATGGACGAGGTGCTCCCCGATGCGTTCGGTCCCGACGACCTCACTTGACCTGACCGATCCCGAGGTCGTCGCCGATCCCTACCCGCACTTCGCGCGCGAGCGCGCGGAGCACGCGGTGGCGTGGCACGAGCCGTCGGGGATGTACCTCACCTTCGCGCACTCCGCGGTCAGCACCGTCCAGCGGGACCGCAGGCTCGGGCGGCTGTGGCAGGACAAGGAGCCGCTCGACTACCTCGAGCCGTTCAACCTGCTGCACCGCAACCAGATGATGGAGAACGAGCCGCCGGAGCACACCCGGCTGCGACGTCCGGTCGCGAAGGCGTTCGGGCGCGGTCACATCGAGCGGCTGCGGCCGCGGGTGCGCGAGCTCGCGGCGGAGCTGCTCGCCGAGATCGACCCCTCCGGCTTCGACGTCATCGAGGGGTACGCCGAGCCGCTGCCCGTGCTCGTCATCGCCGACCTCCTCGGGGTCCCTCGTTCCTACGCCCACGACCTGCGCGACTGGTCGCAGGCGATCGTGCGGATGTACGAGGTGTCGCCGTCGCAGGCGACCGTCGACGCCGCGGTACGCGCGGCCACCGAGTTCGCCGGGCTGGCCCGAGAGCTGGCCGCCGAGCGCCGTACGAAGCCGGCCGACGACCTGATCAGCGACCTGGCCGCGACCGAGCTCACCGACGACGAGGTCGTCGCCGCTGTCGTGCTGCTGCTCAACGCCGGGCACGAGGCGTCGGTCAACGTCTTCGGCAACGGTCTGACCGCGATGCTGCGGCGCGGGCTGCGACCCGGGGCCGACGTGCCCGCCACGGTCGAGGAGATGCTGCGCTTCGACTCCGCGCTCCAGCTCTTCGAGCGCACGGCCATGGAGGACGTCGAGGTGGGCGACATCGTCGTCGAGAAGGGTCAGAAGATCGCGGCCCTGCTCGGCGCCGCGAACCGCGACCCCGAGGTCTTCGACCAGCCGGACGAGTTCCGTGTCGACCGGGACCCCAACAACCACCTGGCGTTCGGCGTCGGCGTGCACTTCTGCCTCGGCGCCCCGCTCGCACGGATGGAGCTCGCCGAGTCCGTGCCCGCGCTGTTCGACACCTTCCCCGACCTGGAGCTGGCCGGCGAGCCGGTCAGCCGGGGGACCTTCGTGCTGCGGGGCTACCGCAGCGTCCCTCTGAGAGGAACCCATGCCTGAGCACGATGCCGTCGAGGTCATCTCCGCCAAGCGCGACCAGCACGAGCTGAGCGACAGCCAGATCGACTGGGTCATCGACGCCTACACCCGCGGAGGCGTGGCCGACGAGCAGATGTCGTCGCTGGCGATGGCGATCCTGCTCAACGGGATGAACCGGCGCGAGATCGCCCGCTGGACCGCCGCGATGATCGCGTCGGGGGAGCGGATGGACTTCTCGACGCTGTCGCGGCCGACCGCCGACAAGCACTCGACCGGTGGTGTCGGCGACAAGATCACGCTGCCGCTCGCGCCGCTCGTCGCGGCGTGCGGGGTCGCCGTACCCCAGCTGTCCGGGCGCGGCCTCGGCCACACCGGCGGCACCCTCGACAAGCTCGAGTCGATCCCGGGCTGGCGGGCGGCCCTGTCGAACGCCGAGATGTTCGAGCAGCTCGAGTCGGTCGGTGCCGTGATCTGCGCCGCCGGCGACGGTCTCGCGCCCGCGGACAAGAAGCTCTACGCCCTGCGTGACGTCACCGGCACGGTCGAGGCGATCCCGCTGATCGCGTCGTCGATCATGTCGAAGAAGATCGCCGAGGGCACCGGCGCGCTGGTGCTCGACGTCAAGGTCGGCACCGGCGCGTTCATGAAGCACGTCGATGCCGCGCGCGAGCTGGCCGAGACGATGGTCGCGCTCGGCAAGGACGCCGGCGTCCACACCGTCGCGCTGCTCACCGACATGTCCACGCCGCTCGGCCTGACCGCCGGCAACGCGATCGAGGTCCAGGAGTCGGTCGACGTGCTGGCCGGCGGGGGACCCGCGGACGTGGTCGAGCTGACCCTCGCCCTGGCGCGCGAGATGCTCGCCGGCGCCGGTCGCTCCGACGTGGACCCGGCCGAGGTGCTGGCGTCCGGCAAGGCGATGGATGCGTGGAAGCAGATGATCCGCGCCCAGGACGGCGACCCCGACGCCCCGCTCCCGGTGGCGCGGGAGTCGCACGTCGTCAACGCGCCCGCGTCCGGCACCCTCACCCGCCTCGACGCGATGGCCGTCGGCCTGGCCGCCTGGCGCCTCGGTGCCGGTCGCGCGCGCAAGGAGGACCCGGTGCAGGCCGGCGCCGGCGTCGTCTGGCACGCCCGCCCCGGCGACCCCGTCACCGAGGGCCAGCCGCTCTTCACGCTGCTCACCGACGACGAGCACCGCTTCGAGCGCGCCCTCGCCTCGCTCGAGGGCGGCTACGACATCGGCGAAGGCTCGTCGTACGCCCCCCAGCCGCTCGTCATCGACCGCATCGGTTGAGTCGAGACTTCCGTCGGTTGAATCGAGAGTTCCGTCGGTTGAGTCGAGAGTTCCGTCGTACGAGGTCGTGACTCGACTGACGGAAGTCTCGACTCGACGTACGGAAGTCTCGACTCGACGGGTCAGGCGAGGAGGAGGACGACGGTCTCGGCGACGCAGGCGGGCTTGGCCTCGCCCTCGATCTCGATCGTGTACTTGATGGTGGCCTGCTTGCCGGACGGCAGGTCGGCGACGTCGGCGATGGCGACGTGGGCACGGATGCGCTTGCCGACCAGCACGGGGTTGGGGAAGCGGACCTTGTTGGTGCCGTAGTTGAGCTTGGCGCCGGGCGTCTCGAAGCTGAGCACCTGGCTGCCGAGGAACGGCACCAGCGAGAGCGTCAGGTAGCCGTGCGCGATGGTGCCGCCGAAGGGGCCCTCCTTCGCGCGCTCCACGTCGACGTGGATCCACTGGTGGTCGCCCGTCGCCTCCGCGAACTGGTCGACCCGGTCCTGGTCGATGCTCAGCCACTCGGAGGTGCCGATGTCCTCACCGGCAGCCGCGGACACTTCGTCGAGACTCGTGAACGTGCGCATGTCCCCAAACTAACGGGTCTGATTGGATCGGATCATGACCCCCACCCGTGACCAGGTCCTGAGGGCACCCAAGGTGCTGCTGCACGACCACCTCGACGGTGGTCTGCGCCCCCAGACGATCATCGACCTCGCCGCCGAGATCGGGCACCAGCTCCCCGCCGTGCAGGGCGCCCTGACCGCTGACTCCCTCGGGCAGTGGTTCGCGGACGCGTCCGACTCCGGGTCGCTGGAGCGCTACCTCGAGACCTTCGACCACACCGTGGCCGTCATGCAGACCGCGTCGGCGATCACCCGGGTCGCCCGGGAGTGCGTCGAGGACCTCGCCGCCGACGGTGTCGTGTACGCCGAGATCCGCTACGCCCCCGAGCAGCACGTCGAGCAGGGCCTGAGCCTCGACGAGGTCGTCGCCGCGGTGCAGGCGGGCTTCGACGAGGGGGTCGCGGCGAGCGGCGGCCGGATCGTCGTACGACAGCTGCTGACCGCGATGCGTCACCAGGCCCGCTCGATGGAGATCGCCGAGCTGGCCGTCGCCTGGCGCGACCGCGGCGTCGCCGGCTTCGACATCGCCGGCGCCGAGGCGGGCTACCCGCCCACCCGTCACCTCGACGCGTTCGAGTACCTCCAGCGCGAGAACTTCCACTTCACCATCCACGCGGGCGAGGCCTTCGGGCTGCCGTCGATCTGGCAGGCGATCCAGTGGTGCGGTGCCGACCGGCTCGGCCACGGCGTGCGGATCATCGACGACATCACGGTCCACGACGACGGCTCCGTCGAGCTCGGCCGGCTGGCGGCGTACGTCCGCGACAAGCGGATCCCGCTGGAGATGTGCCCCTGGTCCAACGTGCAGACCGGTGCCGCCGCCTCGATCGCCGAGCACCCCATCGGGCTGCTGAAGGAGCTCCGCTTCCGGGTCACCGTCAACACCGACAACCGGCTGATGAGCCGCACCTCGATGACCCACGAGATGTGGTCGCTCGTCGAGGCGTTCGACTACGGCCTGCGCGACCTCGAGTGGTTCACGATCAACGCGATGAAGTCGGCCTTCCTGCCCTTCGACGAGCGGTTCGCCCTGATCTCCGACGTCATCAAGCCGACGTACGCCGCGCTCGCGGAGGAGACGACCCCGTGAAGATCCACTACGTGCCGACCGTGCTGCTGCTCGGGAGCGCGGTGCTGATCCTGCTGCTCGGCCTGGGACTGATGCTCAAGGGTCGCGCCGTACGCCGGAGCGCCGAGTCGTTCCGGAGCCGTGCGGTCACCGTGACCGCGACGGTCGTGGAGCTCGAGGCCAAGGACCTCAGCCTCAAGGCGGACCCGGACACCCACTACTTCCCGCGGGTGCGCTACCTCGTCGCCGGGAGCGACGAGCCGATCGAGGCGCAGACCCTCACCGACGTCCCGGCGCCGCCGCCTCGCGTCGGCGAGGAGATCGCGGTCGCCTACGACCCCGAGCACCCGGAGCGCGTCGACGTGCTGGCCACCCAGGCCGAGGGCGAAGGCGCCGGCCGCACCTGGTTCCTGATGGCCTCGCTGACCGTCCTCGTCGCCCTCGGCGTTGCCGCGGCCTGGTTGCTCCTCGTCTTCGTGGTGTGGACCAGCTGACGTGCCCTCCGTGGTCGAGTCCCTCTTCTGGATCACGCTCTGCGCCGTACTCGCCCCCCTCCTCGCCGGTCTCGTCCTGCGCCGCAAGGTCCCCGAGGTGGTGCTGCTGCTCGTGCTCGGCGTCGTCATCGGCCCGCACGTGCTCGAGCGTGCTGTCGTCGGCGAGGGCATCGACACCCTGCGCGAGCTCGGTCTCGGCATGCTCTTCCTGCTGGCCGGCTACGAGGTCGAGGTCGACGAGCTGGTCGGCAAGGGTGGCCGCCGCGCGCTCGCGACGTGGGTGCTCTGCCTCCTGGCCGCCCTCGGGCTGATCGCGCTGATCGGCCTGTCCGATGCCGTGCACGCCGAGATCGCGGTCGCGATCGCGCTGACGTCCACCGCACTCGGCACGCTGCTGCCGATCCTCAAGGACGGCGGGCTGCTCGAGACCCGCTTCGGCAAGACCCTGATGAACCACGGTGCGTACGGCGAGCTCGGGCCGATCGTCGCGATGGCGGTGCTGCTCGGCGTGCGAGGTCCGGTCCGCTCGCTGGTCGTGCTGGCCACCTTCGGCCTGCTCGCCGTGCTCGTGCACCGGTTCTCGGCACGGTTGTCCCGCGAGGGCTCACAGCTCCTGGCCGTGATCCAGCGCGGCTCGGAGACCTCGGGCCAGACCCAGGTCCGACTGGTCGTGCTGCTGCTGGTCACCCTGGGCGCTGCCGCGGCCGCCTTCGAGCTGGATGCGGTCCTGGGTGCCTTCGCCGCCGGGTTCGTGCTCCGACGGCTGCTCCCGGAGGGCCACGAGAGCCTGGAGCACAAGCTCGAGGGACTGGCCTTCGGCTTCCTGATCCCGGTCTTCTTCATCACCTCGGGCATGGCCATCGACCCGATGGCGGTGGTCGACGAGCCGCTCGCCCTGGTGGCCTTCGTGGCCCTGATCCTGCTGGTCCGGGGCGGCCTGGTCTACGTCGCCACCCGCACCTCGACGGTCGACGGTGAGCGGGAGTTCGACCGCAGCGAGAGCACCGCGATGGCGCTCTTCGCCTCGACCGGGCTGCCCATCATCGTGGCCGTCACGGCCGTCGCCGTGTCCGCCGGCGAGATGACCAGCACCAACGCGTCGGTGCTCGTGGCGGGCGGTGCCGTGACGGTGCTCATCTGCCCGTTGCTCGCCCAGCAGATCCTCACCCGACGACTCACCCGGATCGGGTGAGCCTGGGGGATGCGCTCATTCCCTAGCGTTCGGCCATGGATTCATTCTGGGACTTCTTCTGGTTCATCATCTCCTTCTTCCTGCTCATGGCCTACCTCGTGGTGCTGTTCCAGATCCTCACGGACCTGTTCCGTGACCGGGACACCAGCGGCTGGGTGAAGGCGTTCTGGGTGTTCTTCCTGATCATCTTCCCGTTGGTCACGTCGCTCGTGTACCTCATCGCCCGCGGCCAGGGCATGGCCGAGCGCAACATGGCGGCGATCAAGTCCGCGCAGGCCAGCCAGGAGGAGTACATCCGCTCCGTGTCCGGCGGTGGCTCCTCGGCGGCTGACCAGATCGCCCAGGCCAAGGGGCTCCTCGACTCGGGCGCGATCACCCAGGCGGAGTTCGACGCCCTGAAGGCGAAGGCTCTGGCCTGAGTACTGACCACCACGGGACCTTCCAGCGGGAGGTCTCGATCGGAACGACGGCCCCGCGGGCTGGGTCATAGACGCGGAGGCCGTCGTTCTGCACGTCCAGGGCCAGTACGACGTGGCGCGGCAGCCACCGGGTGCCGAGATAGACCGGCACCGGCCCGTCGGCCAGCGCGGCGACGACCTCGTCGTGCCGGAAGCGGCGTACCCGCCCGCCCAGCTCGCGCGCGACCGCCCACGGGGTGGTGCCGAGCGCGCGAGGCCAGAAGCGGTTCACGCGGCGGTGCAGGGCGAGCACCCGCTCCTCGAAGTCCGGCCACGGGCCGGGCAGCCCCTCGGCGACCACGATCACCGACGGACCACAGGTCAGTGAGTCCGGTTGCCGCGGCCAGCTGGTCATTCGTGGATCTTGGCGTACGCCTCGTCGGCCGTCACCGGCGTGCAGCCCAACGCCACGGCGTGCGCGACCACGCGCTGCTGGTCACGCATCAGCGCGAGACCGCGGCGGACCAGCACCAGCGGGGGCTTGCGGTGCTCGCGCAGGTCGCGGGTGAGCCGGCGCCAGAAGGTCACCATCGGGTGCTGGCGCACGCAGTACGCCGCAGCCAGCAGCCCGGCCTCCTGGCACCGCTGGACGATCTCCTGGGCGAAGATCCCCTCGGCCACGAAGAGCTCACTGCCGGCGAGGTCGAGCGTGTGCCAGCCGCAGCGACCGTTCTGGGCGATCTCGTAGACCGGCACCTCGGCCCGCCCGGTCCGGCACAGCGACTCGACCGCGGCCATGGCGTCGTCGATCAGCCACGACTCCGGGACGTCCCAGTCGACGATCCCGGCGTTCGCGCCCTCGGTGATCCGGGGGAGGGTCGGGTCGTCGCCGTCCTTGTAGAAGTCGTCGAGCCGGAGCACCGGGAGACCGGTCCGCTCGGCGAGGCGGGACTTGCCCGCCCCGGATGGTCCGGCGAGGACGATGACCCTAGACGCCAATCGGGTGCCAGACCGTCTTGGTCTCCAGGAAGGCCGTCATCGGCTCCAGCCCGGGATCGACCGTCCAGTCCGGCTCGGCGGCCGGCGCGCGGCGTACGCGCTTGAGGTTGTCGGCGGCGGCGACCTCGAGGTCGGTCGCGAGGGTGAGGTCGCCGGCGATGCCGGTGAGGTCGATCGCGTTGACGTCCATGTGGGCGGCCAGCCACGGGCCGACGGTCGCGGCCGAGCCGGTGAGGATGTTGACCACGCCGCCGGGCACGTCGGACGTCGCGAGCACCTCGGCGAAGGTGACCGCGGGCAGCGGCCGGTCGTACGACGAGACCACGACGACCGTGTTGCCGGTGACGATGACCGGGGCGACCACGCTGACCAGGCCGAGCAGCGACGACTCCTGCGGCGCGAGCACCGCGACGACGCCGGTCGGTTCGGGCGTCGAGAGGTTGAAGAACGGTCCGGCCACCGGGTTGGCGTTGCCGAGCACCTGGGTGACCTTGTCGGCCCACCCGGCGTACCAGACGAGACGGTCGATGGCCTCGTCGACGGCCTTGTCGGCCTTGCCCGCACCGAGACCCTCGGACTGGACGACCGCCTGCACGAACTGCGGGCGACGGTCCTCCATGACCTCGGCGATCCGGTAGAGGATCTGCGCGCGGTTGTAGGCCGTGCGGCCCGACCACGAGCCGAACGCCTTGCGCGCCGCACTGACCGCGTCGCGGGCGTCCTTGCGGGAGGCGAGGGCAGCGTTGGCCACGAACTTCCCCTTGCTGTCCTTGACCTCGTACGAGTACGCCGACTCCGACCGGGGGAACGCACCCCCGATGTAGAGCTTGTAGGTCTTGCGAACGTCGATGCGGCTCACTTGAGGTAGGCCTCCAGACCGTGGCGGCCGCCCTCGCGGCCGTAGCCCGACTCCTGGTAGCCACCGAAGGGGCTGGTCGGGTCGAACTTGTTGAACGTGTTGGCCCACACGACGCCGGCGCGGAGCTGGCTGGCCATGTGGAGGATGCGGGAGCCCTTGTCGGTCCAGACCCCGGCGGAGAGGCCGTACGGCGTGTTGTTGGCCTTCTCGATCGCCTCGGAGGGCGTGCGGAAGGTCAGCACCGACAGCACCGGCCCGAAGATCTCCTCGCGGGCGATCCGGTGGGCCTGCGAGACGCCGGTGAAGAGCGTCGGCGGGAACCAGAAGCCGGTCGACGGCAGCTCGCACTCCGGCGCCCAGCGACCCGCGCCCTCGGCCTCGCCGATGTCGCTCAGCTCGCGGATCCGGGCCAGCTGCTCGGCGGAGTTGATCGCGCCGATGTCGGTGTTCTTGTCGAGCGGGTCGCCGATGCGGAGCGTCGACATCCGGCGCTTGAGCTTGGTGAGGAGCTCGTCGGCGATCGACTCCTGGACCAGCAGCCGCGAGCCGGCGCAGCACACGTGGCCCTGGTTGAAGAAGATGCCGGTGACGATGCCCTCGACGGCCTGGTCGAGCGGGGCATCGTCGAAGACGATGTTGGCGGCCTTGCCGCCGAGCTCCAGGGTGACCTTCTTGTCGGTGCCGGCGACGGTGCGCGCGATCGCCTTGCCGACCTCGGTCGAGCCGGTGAAGGCGACCTTGTCGATGCCGGGGTGACCGACCAACGCCTGGCCGGTGCCACCGGCGCCGGTGATGATGTTGACGACGCCCGGCGGGAGCTCGGCCTGCTGGCAGATCTCGGCGAAGAGCAGCGCGGTCAGCGGCGTGGTCTCGGCCGGCTTGAGCACGACCGTGTTGCCGCAGGCCAGGGCCGGCGCGATCTTCCAGGCCAGCATGAGCAGCGGGAAGTTCCACGGGATGATCTGGCCGGCGACGCCGAGCGGCTGCGGGTCGGTGCCGCGACCGGCGTACTCGAGCTTGTCGGCCCAGCCGGCGTAGTAGAAGAAGTGAGCGGCGACGATCGGGATGTCGACATCGCGCGACTCCTTGATCGGCTTGCCGTTGTCGATCGACTCCAGGACCGCGAGCTCGCGGCTGCGCTCCTGGATGATCCGGGCGATCCGGTAGAGGTACTTCGCACGCTCGCGGCCGGGCATCTTCGACCAGACCTTGTCGTAGGCCTTGCGCGCGGCCTTCACCGCTGCGTCGACGTCGGCGTCGTCGGCCTCCGCGACCTCGGCGAGGACCTCCTCGGTCGACGGCGAGATCGTCTTGAAGGACTTGCCGTGGCCGTCGACGAACTCGCCGTTGATGAACAGGCCGTACGACGGCTTGATGTCGACGATGCTCCGCGACTCGGGGGCCGGGGCGTAGTCAAAGGGAGAAGGCATCGAATCAGTCCAGCGTGAAGTAGTCGGGGCCGGAGTAGCGGCCGGTGGTCATCTTGGTGCGCTGCATGAGCAGGTCGTTGAGCAGCGTGGAGGCTCCGAAGCGGAACCAGTCGGGATCGAGCCAGTCCTGGCCGGCGACCTCGTTGACCATGACGAGGTACTTGATCGCGTCCTTGGCCGTGCGGATGCCGCCGGCGGGCTTCACGCCGACCATCTGGCCGGTGGCCTCGCGGAAGTCACGGACCGCCTCCACCATGATCATCGTGACCGGGAGGGTGGCGGCCGGCTGGGTCTTGCCGGTGGAGGTCTTGATGAAGTGGGCGCCGGCCATCATCGCCAGCCAGCTGACGCGTCGTACGTTGTCGTAGGTCTGCAGCTCGCCGGTCTCGAAGATCACCTTCAGGTGGGCCGGTCCGCACGCGGCCTTCACGGCGACGATCTCGTCGAAGACCTGCTGGTAGCGGCCGGAGAGGAACGCGCCACGGTCGATGACCATGTCGATCTCGTCGGCGCCCGCCTCGACCGCGTCACGGGTGTCGGCGAGCTTGATGTCGAGCGCTGCCCGGCCGCTCGGGAACGCCGTGGCGACGGCCGCGACGTGCACGTCGGAGTCGCCCAGGGTCTGCTTCGCGGTGGCGACCATGTCCGGGTAGACGCAGACGGCGGCCGCAGGCGGGCAGGACGGGTCGGCGGGGTCGGGCCGCATCGCCTTGGACGCCAGCGCGCGGACCTTGCCGTGGGTGTCGGCGCCCTCGAGCGTGGTCAGGTCGACCATCCGGATGGCGAGGTCGAGGGCGTAGGCCTTGGCGCTCGTCTTGATCGAACGGGTGCCGAGCCCGGCGGCGCGGGCCTCCGCGCCGACCTGGTCGACCCCGGGGAGGCCGTGGAGGAACCGCCGCAGCGACGCCTCGGACCGGGTCACGTCGTCGAACGTGGCGTCGGGGAGGGTGGAAGTGGGGGTCACCGACCCAGCATAGGGTTGTCGCGGCGATGCACCACAACCCGAAGAGAGCCGTCCGATGACCCACCAGCCAGGAGCCACCGACGACGCCGCCGATGACGTCGTCGTCGAGCAGTTCCACCCCACCAGCGGGCGGATCCCCGGCGTGATGGGCCTGATCACGGCCGGGGTCGTGCTCGCGATCGCGCTCTACGACCGCAGCACCGGTACCCCCCTCGGGGTCGCCATCTGCGCCTGCGCGGGAGCGGTGCTCGTCTGGGCCGCGCTGCTGCGGCCCACGGCCTGGGTCACGGGTCGTGACCTGGTGCTGCGCAGCATCCTGCGCACCGACCGCGTGCCCCTCGTGGCGATCGACGAGGTCGCGATCAGCCAGGTGCTGGCGGTGCGGGCCGGTGAGCGGCGGTTCGTCTGCCCGGCGATCGGCTACACGACCCGGCAGACGGTCCGGGGCAAGGCGGGCGAGCGCGTCCTCGACTCGTCGGCGCACCAGCAGCTCGGCAGCGGCGACGCCTACCAGACCTACGTCGCGCAGCGGATCATGCAGCTCGCCAAGGAGGCGCGCGAGCGCGCCGGCGTCACCCTCGGCTCCCCGGAGCAGGCAGCCACCGCGGCCGGCGTACGCCGGGAGTGGGCGTGGCTCGAGCTCGCGGCGCTGGGTCTCCTGGCGCTCGTCTTCGCTGTCTGGCTGGTCGCGTGACGCGCTAGATGCCGGCCGCGTGCTTGATGCCGTCGCGGAGCGCGTCGAGCCGACCGGCGGCCGAGATCCGGGCGGCGTCGACGCCCGCCTCGACGTCGACCGGTACGACGACCTCGAGGTAGCACTTCAGCTTGGGCTCGGTGCCGCTCGGCCGGACCACGACGCGGGCGCCGTCGGCGAGCCGGTAGCGCAGCCCGTCGGTCGGCGGGAGGTCGGGGCTGCCGAGCGCGAGGTCGTCGACACCGAGGACGGCCAGGCCGCCGAGCTCGGTCGGCGGCGTGCTGCGCAACCGCTCCATGGCCGCCGAGATCTCGCCGAGGTCGGTGACGCGCACCGAGAGCTGGTCGGTGGCGTGCAGCCCGTGCTCGACGGCGATGTCGTCGAGCAGGTCGGTGAGGGTGCGCCCCTCCGCCTTGGCGGCGGCCGCGAGCTCGCAGAGGAGCAGCAGGGCGGACACCCCGTCCTTGTCCTTCACGTGCTCGGGGTCGACGCAGTAGCCGAGCGCCTCCTCGTAGCCGAACGCCAGGCCCTCGACGCGACCGATCCACTTGAAGCCGGTGAGCGTCTCGGCGTAGGGCTGCCCGGCCGCCGCCGCCAGCTTTCCGAGCAGGCTCGACGAGACGATGCTGCAGGCGTAGGTGCCCTGCTTGCCGCGAGCGAGGAGCGCGTGTCCCAGCAGCGCGCCGACCTCGTCGCCGCGCAGCATCCGCCACCCGTGCGGTCCCGGCACGGCGGCGGCGCACCGGTCGGCGTCCGGGTCGTTGGCGACGACCAGGTCCGCGCCGCGAGCCTCGGCCAGCGCCATCGCCAGGTCCATCGCCCCCGGCTCCTCCGGGTTGGGGAAGGCCACGGTCGGGAAGTCGGGGTCGGGCTGCTCCTGCTGCTCGACGACGGCCGCCTCCGAGAATCCGGCGGCCTCGAGCACCCGCGCGACCGCCGTACCTCCGACGCCGTGCAGCGGCGTGTAGACGATGTCCAGGTCGCGGGGCCCCTCGATGGCCAGGTCGGCGACGGTGTCGAGGTAGCGGTCGATGATCTCCTCGTCGACCACCGTCCCGGCGCGGCCACGGGGCACGTCGGCGATCGCGCCGACGGATGCGATCCGGGAGGCGATCTCGGCGTCGACCGGCGCGACGATCTGGCTGCCGTCGCCGAGGTAGACCTTGTAGCCGTTGTCCTGCGGCGGGTTGTGGCTCGCGGTGACCATCACGCCCGCGGCGCAGCCGAGCTCGCGGATCGCGAACGCGAGCAGCGGGGTCGGCAGCGGGCGGGGGAGGACGTACGCCGTGAGGCCGGCGCCCGTCATCACCTCGGCCGTGTCGCGGGCGAAGACGTCGGAGTTGTGGCGGGCGTCGTAGCCGATCACCACCTTGCCGTGCGTGACCCCGCTGTCGCGGAGGTAGGCCGCCAGGCCCGCGGCAGCGCGGGTGACGACCACCCGATTCATCCGGTTGGGTCCGGCGCCGAGGGCGCCGCGCAGGCCCGCCGTGCCGAACTCCAACGTGCCGGCGAAGCGGTCCTGCAGGTCGGCGTCGTCGCCGCCGGCGTCGACCTCGGCGATCACTGCCTCGAGCTCGGCGCGGGTCTGGTCGTCGGGGTCCTCGGCGGCCCAGGTGCGGGCGGCGGCGAGCAGGTCACTCATGCAGGGCACGATACGAGGGTGAGCCGCACCTTCGCCTTCCGGGACAGCTGGGTGGTCCCGGGTGCCGTGGCCGCGGTGCACGACCTGCTCGTCGATCTCGAGCACTACCCCGACTGGTGGCCGCAGGTGCTGGCCGTCGCGTCGCTGGGTCCGGACGACGCACGGGTGCTCTGCCGCTCGACGTTGCCCTACTCGCTCGACCTGGTCCTGCACGCCGTGGACCGCTCGCTGGGCCGGCTCGAGGTGGCGGTCTCGGGCGACTTGTCCGGGACCGTCCGGTTCGAGCTGAGCGAGGACCCTGGCGGCACCCGCCTCGACTTCTGGCAGGAGGTCAGCGTGGACGGGCTGCTGGGCGCCGCGTCGTACGTCGCGGGCCCGCTGCTGCGGTGGAACCACGACCGGATGATGCAGGGCTGCGTGTCCGGGCTGAGGTCGGCCCTCAGCACGTCTCCTTGAAGTCGGTCACGAGCTCCGCCGTGCTGCTGGCGGACCCACCGTCCTCGTCCCAGGTGACCTCCACGCCGTCGAAGTGGGCCGCGGGTCCGCGCGTCCTCAGCGGGACGAAGACGTAGTAGCGGCCCGCCGAGAGCTGCGCCCCGTCGAGCGGCTCGCGGTCCTTCCAGCCGAGGTCGGCCACGAGGTCGGCCGGTGGGGTCGAGCCGTGCAGGGTGAACCCGTCCGGGTGCTTGCCCTCGGGGACCGGTGCGACCGCGGTGTCGCCGCCGACGACGTTGGTCGCCCCGGTCAGCGTGACCTTGGTCAGGGTGACGGGTCGCTCGACGCGCATCGGCTGGGCGATGAAGAACGCTCCCTGGTCGATCTGGCAGGACGTGAACCCCGGGTAGGACCGGAGCGACACGGCCACGCCTTCGTCGGGTTGCGTCGTCGGTGATGCAGGAGCGGTGCTGGGCGCACCCGCGGCCGGCGGGTCGTCGGAGCCGGAGCAGCCGGTCAGGGCGATGAGCAGAGCAGGAGCGGCGAGCCAGGTCCGAGACATGCGCTCACTGTCGCCGCATCGGTGGACCGGCAAACCCTGCGGGTCAGCCCAGGCAGAACTCGTTGCCCTCCGGGTCGTGCATGAGCACGAAGTAGGCGTCCGGGCCCTCGGTCCGTCGCCCGACGGTCGCGCCCTGGGCGACGAGCTCGACGACCTTGGCCTCGACGATGTCGCGGCGCTGCTCGATGCTCAGGCTCGGGTCGCGCTCGGTGACGTAGACGTCGAAGTGGAAGCGGTTCTTCTGCGACTTCTGCTCGGGGACGACCTGGAACCAGATCGTGGGACCACCGCCGGACGGGTCGTGGATCCGGTCGACGAGGTCCTCGGGCGGGCCCTGGAGCTCCTCCTCGGGCACTCCCTTGGAGCGGTACCAGTCGACCCAGCTGTCGAACCCGGCAGGCGGTGGCTGCTCCTCGTAGCCGAGGAGCGGAGCCCAGAACCGCGCCAGGCGGGCGGAGTCGTTGGCGTCGATGGTGAGGTTCAGGGTGACCATGCGGCCACGCTAGCGAGGGTCGCCGACAGTCAGCCGCAGTGCTTCTTGAACGTGTCCTGCACGTCCCACGTCGACAGTCCGGTGGCGCCGCTGTCGTCGGTCCAGATCAGGTCGACACCGTCGTAGCGGGCCGGAGCCGAGACTGTGAGCGGCATGAAGACGTAGTAGAGGCCGGGTTCGACCCGGGCCCCCGCCACCTGCTTGCGGTCGCTCCAGTCGACGCGTTCCCGGTCCTGGGGGACCGGCGCCGTGCCGCGCCAACCCCCGGTGTAGGAGACCTCTCCCTTCGGCTTCGCGACGTACGTCGCCTTGCCGAGGGCGATGTTGCCGGTGGGCTCGCCGAGCTCGACGCCGGTGAGCGTCAGGGGTCGCTTGACCCGGATCATCTCCGAGGTGAGCACCGGCCCGTCGAGCTCGGTGCACTGCCCGCCGGAGGAGGACCACGTGATCGGGTCGGGCGCGGCCTCCGGCGACGCCGACGCCTCGTCGGTGCTTGCTGCGGGCGATGTCGGCGATGTCGGCGATGTCGGCGATGTCGGCGCGGCGGCCGGTCCGTCGTCCGACGACGAGCACCCCGCGAGGAGCAGGGCGCCGAGCAGGGGGAGGACGAGCGCGGTCCGGGTCACGCCAGAGGTATGGCCCCTCCGGCGTGACCGCAAACCCAGGACTCAGGCGTCGATGCTGCTCATGTCGCCGTACCGCTCGCCGACCACGGCGTCCCGCGGCACGGCGGCCTCGAGCGCGGCCAGGTCGTCGGCGGTGAGCTCGACGGCCGTGGCGCCGACGTTCTCCTCGAGGTAGCGCACCCGCTTGGTCCCGGGGATCGGCGCGACGTCGTCGCCCTGGGCGAGCACCCAGGCGAGCGCGAGCTGGCCGGGCGTGCAGCCGTGGTCGTCGGCGATCTGACGGATCTTGTCGACCAGCGTGAGGTTGGCGGCCAGGCCCTCGCCGTTGAGGCGGGGGAAGTACGCCGAGCGACGCGAGTCGCCCTCCTCCAGCTGCGACTCCGACGTGATCGCGCCGGTGAGGAGGCCGCGACCGAGCGGGGAGTAGGGCACCAGGCCGATGCCGAGCTCGCGGATGGTCGGCAGGATCTCGTCCTCGAGGTCGCGGGTGAAGAGGGAGTACTCCGTCTGCAGGGCCGTGATCGGGTGGGTCGCGTGGGCGCGGCGGATCGTGTCGGCGGAGGCCTCGGAGAGCCCGAGGTGGCGGACCTTGCCGGCCTCGACGAGCTCGGCCATGGCGCCGACGGTCTCCTCGATCGGGACCGTCTTGTCGACACGGTGCTGGTAGTAGAGGTCGATGTGGTCGACGCCGAGGCGCTGCAGGGAGGCGTCGCAGGCAGCCCGGACGTACTCCGGCTTGCCGTTGATGCCGACCCGGGTGCCGTCGGGAAGGCGCTCGTTGCCGAACTTGGTCGCGAGCTGCACCTCGTCGCGGCGCCCGGCGATCGCCTTGCCGACGAGCTGCTCGTTGACGAACGGGCCGTACATGTCGGCGGTGTCGAGGAAGGTGACGCCCAGGTCGAGCGCGCGGTGGATGGTCTCGAGGCCGGCGGCCTCGTCGGGGCTCCCGTAGAACTCCGACATGCCCATGCAGCCGAGGCCGAGCGCGGAGACGGAGAGCGGGGAGGTGGTTCCGAGAGTGCGGTTCGTGAGAGTCATGGCTCTACTCAAACGGTTGGAGTGCGCTCCAGGTCAAGTGCTTCGACCTTGTCGGTGTAGATCCCGATCTTCCGGTCGATCGCCCCCAGGTGCTCCTGCACCTCGGCGAGCTGCGCGAGCACCTGCATCCGGTGGGCGCGCAGCAGGTCGAGCCGGGCCTGCTCGTTGCCCTCGCCGCCTCGCACCAGCTCGGCGTAGCGCCGGATGTCGCGGATCGGCATGCCGGTGCCGCGCAGGCAGTTGAGCATGTCGATCCAGCGGAGGTCGGCGTCCTCGTAGCGCCGGTGGCCGGTCGCGGAGCGGCCGACCGGGCGCAGCATCAGCCCGTCACGCTCGTAGTAGCGCAGGGTGTCGGGCGTCAGCTCGGTCGCGGTGGCGGCCTCGGCGATGGAGTAGCTCATCTGTTCAGTGTCACTCCTGGAGTGCACTCCAGGTCAAGACCGGTCGAACGCCGGACGCTCGAACTCCGCGGTGGCGTAGGGCCCGCCGACGTACGCCGCGTGGGCGTCGTCCGACGGCCCGCTCGCGATCGAGGCGAGGAAGTCCTCGGCGTCGTCCTGGGGCTCGTAGCCGAGCGCGCGGCCGGGCTCGAGGTCCCACCAGGCCCGGGTGTTGGCCGAGATGCCGTAGAGCACCGCGAAACCGGGTGCCGGCGCGGTGATCGCGGCCTCGACCATCCGCACGCAGTCGTCGTGGGAGAGCCAGGTCGACAGGTTGCGGACGCTCTCGGGGCGCTCGAGGAACGAACCGATCCGGCAGGAGACGGCGTCGATGCCGTAGCGGTCGGCGTAGAGGCTCATCAGCGCCTCGGCCGCGACCTTGCCGACGCCGTAGAACGTGTCGGGTCGTGGGCGTACGTCGGTGCCGACCAGGTCTGCTCGCGGCGTGCGCCCGACGGCGTGGTTCGACCCGGCGTAGACGAAGCGGCGCACGTCGCGCTCGACCATGGCGTCGAGCAGGGCAGCGGTCGTCACGACGTGGGACGTCAGCGAGTCCGGCAGGCTGGCCTCGCCCGGGTGGCCGGCGAGGTGGACCACGGCGTCGAGCGGCTCCTCGGCGAAGACGGCCGCGACCGCGTCCGGGTCGGCGCAGTCGGCGTCGTACCAGGCCCCGTCGTCGCCGGCGGGCTGCGGCACCCGGTCGAGACCGACCACCGTGTGCCCACGGTCGGTCAGGCCGACCGTCACGACGCGTCCGATGCTGCCGGCCGCGCCGGTGACAAGAACCTTCACGTCGTGAAGGCTAGCCGCGTCTAGCGGGCGTAGGCCGGCAGGTTCGTGCCGAGCTCGGCGAAGAGGGCCTGGTTCATCCGGAAGGCGACCTTGACCTCGGCGACGACGCGCTCCTGGTCGTCGCCGCTCATGCCCAGGGCGTCCAGACGGGCGCGGTAACCGTCCTTGTAGACCTTGGGCTTCTCGATCTCGGGGAAGGCGTAGAACGCCACGCCCTGGCCGTCGAGCCCGAAGGTGCGGTCGAGGATCCGGCCGATGGCCTGGCCGCCCGAGAGATCGCCGAGGTAGCGCGTGTAGTGGTGCGCCACCAGCAGCCCGCTCCAGTCGCCGGCCGCGACGAGGCGCGCCCGGTAGGCGTGGGCGGCGGGGGAGTCGACCGTGCGGGTGGCGTCCGGGCACCAGTGGTCGAGGTCGGCGTCGATGGCGTCGAGCCGCTCGAGGGCGGTGTCGTGGACCGCGGCGACCGCCGGTTGGTCGAGGTGCGCGCGGACCGTCTCCTCCAGGGCGTCGTAGACGGTGCGCAGCCGGAGCAGGTAGTCGGCGTAGCCCTGCTCGTTGACCCGACCTCCGAGCAGCTCGGACATGAAGCTGGAGTCCTCGGCCTCCTGGTGCTCGGCCTGGGACCCGACGCGCATCGCCGCGGACAGGGTGAGGTCGGCGACGTCGGGCTGGTCGAGGACGGTCTGGCGAGGCACGGGGCAGAGGTTAGCCTGCGAGGTGGACCACGGTGCGCCCCGCCGTACGCCGTGCGGCGTGGTCCTCCAGGGCGCCGGCGACCTGGTCGAGCCCGATGGTGCGGCCGACGACCGGTCGGACCTTCCCGGCGGCGACCAGCTCGAGCAGCGCGGCGTGCACGCGGCGGCCGGTCTCGGGCGGGAACGGGTTGATGCCGAAGCGGCGGAAGTCGCGGGGCACCTCGAGGTAGGCGAGCAGGACGCCGAGGACCGAGAGGTTGGCCATCGACAGCTTGCGCAGCGGACGGCCGGTGAGGCCCGACTCCGGGTCGTCGTTGAAGCCGACCGCGAGATAGCGGCCGCCGCGGGTGCCGCAGGTCCACAGGGTCTCGGTCTGCTCGCCGCCGATCGGGTCGAAGATCACCTCGGCGCCGCGGTCGCCGGTGGCGTCCATGATCGCGTCGAAGAGGTCGTCGCTGGTGTGGTCGATGGTGACCTCGGCCCCGAGATCCGCGCAGAGCCGCGTCTTCTCGGGTCCGCCCGCGATCGCGACGACCCGGGCGCCGGCGGCGACGGCCAGCTGGATCGCGGCGGTGCCGACCGCGCTCGCGCCGCCGCGGACGACGACGGTCTCACCCGCCTGCACGGCGGCGCGCTCGTGGAGCGCGAGGTAGGAGATGTGGAACGGCAGCGTGAACGCCGCTGCCTCGACGTCGTCGAGCTCGGGTGGGGCGTCGAAGACCGGGCCGGCGAGCGCTCGCTCCGCCAGCCCGCCGAGGGACTGGGGGCAGATGCCGACCACGCGGCGGCCGAGCCACTCCTCGGCGCCCGGGCCCACGGCCTCGACCACCCCGGCGACGTCCATGCCGAGCGTGAACGGCGGCTGCGCCATCACCGCGGCGACGCCGCCTCGGCAGCGGGCGATGTCGCCGAAGTTGAGCGACGCGGCCGCGACCGCCACCCGGACCTGGTCGGGCCCCGGTTCGGGGACCTCCACGTCGTCGCGGACCTCGATGGCGGTGGACGGGTCGCCGTGCTGCAGGACGCGGACTGCCTTCATGGCCGGACCGTACTAAGAGGGAGTTTTAGGCGTCAATGGACGGCGCGGTGACCATCCCGGCGGCCATCGCGACCAGGTTGGTCACGAACTGCTCCGTGGGCAGCTGCGCGCGCCCCGGGTGGACGCGCTCGACGGCGCGGGCCCGGTCGGCGACGGAGCGCAGGATGAAGCTGGTGATCAGGGCGAGCCGCTCGTTGCGCAGGGCGTCGTCCAGGCGCGGCATCCGCTGCTCGAGCAGGGTGTAGACCGCAGCCCCGCCGGTGGCCTCGAGCGCCGCGGACACCTGGGGCTCGAGCCGGTCGTACTCCTCGACGAGCTGGCCGACGATGACGAGGTAGCGCCGGCCGGAAGGACCGGTCTCGGCCAGCTCGACCGCGGGGCGGACGATCGCCTCGAGCACGGAGCCGAGATCGCCCTCTGGCGTCGTACGCGCGAGGGCGAGCAGCTCGCCCTCGCGCTCGGCGAGGAAGTCGGCGTGCTGCTCGAGGACGGCGACGAGCAGGCCCTCGCGCGAGCCGAAGTGGTAGTGGACGGCGCCCCGGTTGCGCTGCCCGGCCCGCCGGGTGATCTCGACCAGGGAGGCGTTGAAGACACCGGCCTCGGCGAACGCCTCGGTCGCCGCCTCGACGAGGCGGTCACGGGTCAGGGCGGCGTCCGTCGTGGTCACGTGGTCATCAGATCCGGGGGACGATCCGTCCCAGCAGTGCACCCATCCGTGACGCCGCCGCCTTGCCGGCCTCGAGGACCTCGGCGTGGTTGAGCGGCTCGCCGCTGATCCCGGCGGCCAGGTTGGTGACGAGGCTGATGCCGAGGATCTCCATCCCGGCCTCGCGCGCGGCGATCGCCTCGAGGGTGGTGCTCATGCCGACCAGATTCCCCCCGATGACGCCGGCCATGCGCACTTCGGCCGGCGTCTCGTAGTGGGGGCCGGGGAACTGCACGTAGACACCCTCGTCGAGCGTCGGCTCGACCTCGCGGCACATCGCGCGCAGCCGGCTGCTGTAGAGGTCGGTGAGGTCGACGAAGTTCGCGCCCTCGATCGGGCTCTTGCCGGTCAGGTTGATGTGGTCGCTGATCAGGACCGGGGTGCCCGGCGTCCACGACTCCCTGAGGCCGCCGCAGCCGTTGGTCAGCACGATCGCGCGGCAGCCGGCTGCGGCCGCCGTACGCACGCCGTGCACGACCGCCGCGACGCCCTTGCCCTCGTAGTAGTGCGTGCGGCTGAGGAAGACGAGCAGCTGCCTGTCACCCGCCTTGATCGAGCGGATCTTGCCGGAGTGGCCCGCGACCGCCGCCGCACTGAAGCCGGGGAGGTCGGTCGTGTTGATCTCGGCCGTCGCCTCGCCCAGCGCGTCGACCGCCGGGAGCCACCCGGACCCGAGGACCAGGGCCACGTCGTGCTGGGCGACGCCGGTCAGCTCGGCGAGTCGGGCGGCGGCCTGGTCGGCCAGGGCGTACGGGCTCACGTCGTTCACCCGGCCGACCTTATTACGGCACGATGGCCCGATGATCGATCACCTCGGCATCAACTGCGCCGACCTGGCCGCGTCCGCGGCCTTCTACGACAAGGTCCTCGGGGTCCTCGGCTTCTCGCGGCTCATGGACTTCGAGGTCGCGCTGGGCTACGGCCGCGACAAGCCCGACTTCTGGATCGGCACCCAGCCTCCGGGCGAAGGCCCGTCCTCCGGCCCGAACCGCGAGGTCCACGTCGCCTTCGTCGCGACGTCCGCTGACGACGTACGGGCCTTCTTCGACGCCGCCGTCTCCCTCGGCGCCGAGGTCCTCCACGAACCCCGCCACTTCCCGGAGTACCACGACCACTACTTCGGCGCCTTCGTCCGCGATCCCGACGGCAACAACGTCGAGGCGGTCTGCCACTCGGTGCCGCCGGCGTAGGAATGGCGGAGATTCCCCGGTCTACCGGGGATTCGGTCGCTTGTCGGCCTTTGCAACCCCTGGGAACCGTATGAAATCCCTGGGAAGTTCGGTCGATCCGCCGTCATCCACAGGCATGTTGGGTCGCTGCGTCGGGTCCGCGTGCACAGGGCAAAACCCGAAGCATGATGAAGCCACCCGGCCCGTGGCCGCCCGAGGACCCGCGGCGTACCCAGGTGACTCTTCGGCGCGAGTACGTCGCCAACGGGTACACCGATCGGGCGCTCGGCGTCCTGGTCCGCGACGGAGTGCTCGCCAAGCCGCGGCGAGGGGCGTACGTCGCAGGGCCGCTCTGGACCGGCTTGGATGAGAACGGACGCCACTCGGTACGAGCCCGCGCTGTGCTCAAGCAGGCGAAGTCGGAAGCCGTCCTGTCGCACGTCAGCGGGCTCCTGGAGTTTGATGTCCCGATCTGGGAGATCGACCTCGGGGAGGTCCACATCACCAGGCGCGACGGCAAGATCGGGCGCAGTGAAGCCGGTGTTCGTCAGCATGCAGGTTGTATCGAGCCGGGTGACGTCGTCATGCGCAACGGTGTGCCCGTCATGTCCCCGACCCGGCTCGTCATCGAGACGACGGCGATCGCCGATGTGGAGCAGAGCCTGGTGGTCGTCAACCACCTGCTTCACGTGGGGCTCACGACCCTGGATGAGATCGCACCGCGCTACAAGCGGATGAATCAGTGGCCCAACACGCTGATCACCGACCTGGTGCTCCGGTTGGCTGATCCGCGGATCGAGTCGGTCGGGGAGACTCGGACCTACCACCTCTGCTTCTCCAACAAGATCCCCCTACCGGAACCCCAGTACGAGGTGCTGGACGCCTCGGGGCGGGTATTCGCCCGAGTCGACTTCGCCTGGCCCGAGCTCGGCGTCTTCCTCGAGTTCGACGGCAAGGTCAAGTACGAGAAGCTGCTGAGGCCCGGAGAACGCGCGAGCGATGTCGTCGTACGGGAGAAGCAGCGGGAGCAGGACATCTGCCGGCTGATGGGGTGGAGATGCCTTCGTCTCACCTGGTCCGACCTCGCACACCCGGAGCGGACCGCCGCCCTGATCCGGTCGTTCCTCTTCCCGGCCGAAACGGCGGCCTAGGCTCAACTCCTCGAGGACTTCATGCGCTTGTCGGCCTTTGCAAACCCCGACAAGCAACCGAATCCCCGGTGAACCGGGGATCCATGCAGCGCCTACATCTCGATGGAGCGGCAGGGCCGTCTGCGGAGAGCGGCCACGTAGTCGTCGGGAGCGTCAGCGGCCTCGGCGGCGTTGGCGAGGACGCCGAGGTACGACGCGGAGGGGAGCCCGCCCTCGTACGCATCGAGCACGTAGGTCCACACGACGACCTCGCCGGTCAGGGTGGCGACGCGCACGCGGGTCTTGCGGTAGAGCCCGAGGTCGGCGCCCTCCCAGCCGTCGAGGGCCGCCTCGTCCTCGCGCGTGACGTCGTAGATCGCGACGAAGACCTGGTCGATCGGGTCCTCGACGATGGTCGAGAGCGCGCCGTCCCAGCCGTGCTCCTCGCCGCCGAAGGTGAGTCGCCAGCCCTGCAGCCACCCGGTCGTGGAGAGCGGCGAGTGGGGGCAGCGGTCGCTCATCCGGGCGGGATCGAGGTTCGTCCCGTAGGCGGCGTAGAGCGTCACGCGAGCAGAGTAGTGGAGCGACTGGGTGTGGCCTCGCTCACGTCAGTAGGCTGAGCGGCGTGAGCCACTTCAACCTTCTCGTCCTCGGTGCCGGCCCCGGTGGGTACGTCGCCGCGATCCGCGCAGCACAGCTGGGTCAGTCCGTCGGCATCATCGAGGAGAAGTACTGGGGCGGCGTCTGCCTCAACGTCGGGTGCATCCCGTCCAAGGCGCTGCTGCGCAACGCGGAGATCGCCCACATCATCACGAAGGAGAAGGACACCTTCGGGATCAGCGGCGACGCGACCATGGACTTCGGTACGACGCACGCGCGCAGCCGCAGCGTCGCCGAGGCCAGCGCCAAGGGCGTCCACTACCTGATGAAGAAGAACAAGATCACCGAGATCGACGGCTGGGGCACCATCAAGTCCCCGACCGAGGTCGAGGTCGACAAGGACGGCGACAAGCAGTCCTACACGTTCGACAACCTGATCATCGCCACCGGCGCGAAGGTCCGGATGCTGCCGGGCATGAGCAAGAGCGACAACGTCGTCACCTACGAGGAGCAGATCCTCGACAGCGGCCTCCCGAAGAGCATCATCATCGGCGGCTCCGGCGCGATCGGCGTCGAGTTCGCCTACGTCCTCACCAACTTCGGCGTCGACGTGACCATCGTCGAGTTCCTCGACCGGATGGTGCCGACCGAGGACGCCGACGTGTCCAAGGAGCTGCTCAAGCAGTACAAGAAGCTCGGCGTGAAGGTCCTCCTCTCGACCAAGGTCGAGAACGTCGAGGACACCGGCTCCGGCGTCAAGGTGACCGTGAGCAAGGACGGCAGCTCGGAGGTCCTCGAGGCCGACAAGATGCTGGCCGCCTTCGGCTTCGCCCCGCGCATCGACGGCTACGGCCTCGAGAACGCCGGCGTGAAGGTCTCCGACCGCGGCGCGATCGAGGTCGACGCCCGGGGCCGCACCAACGTCGACGGCATCTACGCGATCGGCGACGTCACCGGCAAGCTGATGCTCGCCCACACCGCCGAGGCGATGGGCGTGGTCGCGGCCGAGACGATCGCCGACGCCGAGACCGTCGAGATCAACTTCGACATGATCCCGCGCGCGACGTTCTGCCAGCCGCAGATCGCCTCCTTCGGCTACACCGAGGCGCAGGCCAAGGAGAAGGGGTACGACGTGAAGACGTCGACGTTCCCGTTCTCCGCCAACGGCAAGGCGCGCGGCATGGCCGAGGGCGTCGGCTTCGTGAAGATCGTCGCCGACGCGGAGTACAACGAGATCGTCGGCGCCCACATGATCGGCCCCGAGGTCACCGAGCTGCTGCCGGCGCTGACGCTGGCCCAGCAGTGGGACCTCACCGCCGACGAGGTGGCCCGCAACGTCTTCGCCCACCCGACGCTGTCCGAGGCGATGAAGGAAGCCATCGAAGGCATCGCCGGACACATGATCAACCTGTGACCATGGCCGCCACCGACAGGGTCGTCATCATCGGGGGTGGCCCCGGCGGCTACGAGGCCGCCCACGTCGCCGCCCAGCTCGGCGCCCAGGTGACCATCGTCGACACCGACGGGATCGGCGGGTCCGCGGTCCTCACCGACTGCGTCCCCAGCAAGACCCTGATCGCGACCGCCGAGGTCATGAGCGAGCTCTCGGAGGCCGCCGAGCTCGGGGTGAACTTCCAGGACTCCGAGGGTGATGCCGCCACCGCGATCCGGGTCGACCTCGGGCGCGTCAACACCCGCGTCAAGCAGCTCGCCAGCGACCAGTCCACCGACATCGGCCGCCGCCTGACCCGCGACGGCGTCACGCTGATCGAGGGCCGCGGCAGCCTCGCCGGTCCCGACCGGGTGCGGGTCTCGAAGTCCGACGGCAGCGAGGAGATCCTGCGCGCCGACGCCGTGCTCCTCGCGACCGGCGCGTCGCCCCGCACCCTGCCGACCGCCCAGCCCGACGGCGAGCGGATCCTCACGTGGGAGCAGGTCTACGACCTGACCGAGACACCGACCGAGCTGATCGTGGTGGGGTCGGGCGTCACCGGCGCCGAGTTCGCCAGCGCCTACCTCAACCTCGGCATCCCGGTCACGCTGGTCTCCAGCCGCGACCGCGTGCTCCCCGGCGAGGACGCCGACGCCGCGAAGGTGCTCGAGGACGTCCTGACCCGACGGGGCATGAACGTGCTCTCCAAGTCGCGCATGGAGTCGGTCACCCGCGACGGCGACGTCGTCACGGTCACCCTCACCGACGGCCGCACGGTCCAGGGCTCCCACTGCATCCTGGCGCTCGGCTCGGTGCCCAACACCGCCGACATGGGCCTCGAGGAGGCCGGGGTCATCCTCAACGAGGGCGGCTTCGTCTACGTCGACCGCGTCTCGCGTACGTCGGCCCGCGGGGTCTACTCCGCCGGCGACTGCACCGGCGTGCTGATGCTCGCCAGCGTCGCCGCCATGCAGGGCCGGATCGCGATGTGGCACTTCCTCGGCGACACGGTCCACCCGCTGGACCTGAAGAAGGTCTCGTCCAACGTCTTCACCGCACCGGAGATCGCCACGGTCGGCTGGTCGCAGCAGGCCGTCGACGCCGGCGAGATGCAGGCCGAGGTCGTGGTGCTCCCGCTGTCCGGCAACCCCCGCGCCAAGATGCAGGGCGTGCGCGACGGCTTCGTCAAGCTGCTCTGCCGTCCCGGCACCGGCATCGTCGTCGGGGGAGTGGTGGTCGGACCGCGGGCGAGCGAGCTGATCCACCCGGTGTCGATCGCGGTCGCGGAGTCGCTGACGGCCGACCAGCTGGCCCAGGCGTTTACGGTGTACCCGTCGATGAGCGGCTCGATCGCGGAGGCTGCCCGCCGGCTCCACCACGTCTGACTCTCGGGAGACACCATGCTGCTGCGGCGACTCGTCGTACTCACGTCCGCCTGCCTCCTCGTCGCGACCGCTGCTCCGGCCACGGCGGTCGCGCCGCACCGCGAGCCCGCGAGCGTGACGATCTCGACGATGGGCAACGGCCACGGCAAGGGCCTCTCGCAGTACGGCGCACGCAACCGTGCCCAGGACGGCCAGACCTACCGGCAGATCGTCGAGCACTACTACCCCGAGACCCAGTGGGGGACGGCCGGCGGCACCATCCGGGTGCTCCTCACCGGCGCCCCGAGCGGGCCGTTGGTGGTCACCGCCCAGCCCGGCCTGAGGGCCCACGCGCCCGGACCCGGCAAGACCTGGACCCTCCCCGCGAAGCGGGACGGCAAGCAGGTGAAGCGCTGGCGGATCATGCGCGACGGGACGCACACCAGCCTCGCCTACAAGACCGGCGCCTGGCACGGCTGGAGACGCGCCACCGGTGACGCCGAGTTCACCGCCGGCGGCAAGGTGATGACGCTGATCGGCGCAGCCCGCTACCGCGGCACGCTCCGCTCGACGTCGTCGGGCGTCGTCAACGTGCTCGGCCTCGAGACCTACGTCCGCGGCGTCCTCTCCCGCGAGGTCCTCTCGTCGTGGCCCGCGGCCGCGCTCCGCTCCCAGGCCGTGGCCGCCCGCACCTACGCCGCCTTCGAGCGCAGCAACGTCGCGTCCGGTCGCGCCTACGACCTCTGCGACACCGCCGAGTGCCAGGTGTACGGCGGAGCCGACGCGGAGGTCTCGACGACCGACGCCGCCGTCGAGGCCACCGCCGGCCGGATCGTGACGTACGACGGCGCGCCGGCCTTCGCGCAGTTCTCGGCCAGCAACGCCGGCTACAGCGTGGACGGTGGCTACCCCTACCTCGTCGCCGAGCCCGACCCCTACGACCACGGCTACCCCGGCGATCCCCACCCCACGACGTTCACCGGCGACCAGGTGACCCGGCACTGGACCGGGCTCGGCGACCTGGTCTCGGTCGAGGTGCTCGAGCGCGACGGCAACGGTCCGTGGGGCGGCCGGGTGACCTCGGTCCGCATCAACGGCACCGAGGGTTCGCAGGTCACGACGGGCAGCGCGCTGCGGTCGTTCCTCGGCCTGCGGACCACGCTGTTCCAGGTCTCCTGACGGGTGTCCTGACAGGGACCTGTGAACTACAGATCTGTAGTTCACAGGGATCCGTTGCGGGGCTGGTGTGACGCGTGATGCGATTGAGGATATGCGCTCTCTCTCGGCCCTCGTCTCCGTCGCGCTGGTCGCGACCCTGAGCGCAGGCGGGGGCCTCGCGGCGCCCGCGGACGCCGTGTCCCGCGATGTCTGGACGGTGCCCGGCGACTCCTCGATCACGATCAAGGGCCGCGGCTTCGGGCACGGCCACGGCATGTCGCAGTACGGCGCCGAGGGGGCGGCCCGCGACGGGCTGACCGCCAAGCAGATCGTCGACTTCTACTACCCCGGGACCAGCTGGGGAGCCAGCAAGGGCAAGGTGTCCGTGCTGCTGACGGCCGACACCTCCGACGACGTCGTCGTCCGTCCCCGGAGCGGGCTCGCGGTCCACGACTCGGCGGTGAAGGGCAAGACCGAGCTGCCCGACAACGGCGCAAGGCAGTGGCGGATCGCGACGGCTCGGGGCGTCACGAAGGTCGCCTACCTGACCAAGCGGTGGCACACCTGGAAGGTGCTCGACGGGCAGGGCGACTTCCGCGCCGGCGGCGACCCGATCCGGCTCGTCACGCCGTCCGGCGACCGTGCCTACCGCGGTCGGATCGTGGCCGCCGACATGGCGTCCGGCGAGCGGGTGACGGTCAACCTGGTCAGCCTGGAGAACTACCTCAGGGGCGTCGTGCCGCTCGAGATTCCCGCCTCGTGGAGCCCGGCGGCCGTCCAGGCCCAGGCGGTCGCGGCCCGCACGTACGCGTCGTACGAGCGCAACCACCCGCAGTCCTCGGCGTACCAGATCTGCGACACGTCCTCCTGCCAGGTCTACGGCGGGTACGACGCGGAGTACCCCGCCTCCAACGACGCCGTCGACGCCACCCGTCACCAGATCCTGCTCGCCGGCGGTGAGCCGGCGTTCACGCAGTTCGCGTCGAGCAGCGGGGGCTGGACCTCGGCGGGGTCGGTGTCCTACCTGCCCGCGAAGCGCGACCCGTACGACGGCTGGTCCGGCAACCCGGTCCACACCTGGACGCTGAAGGTCGACGACGGACAGGTCGAGCGCACCTGGCCGTCCCTCGGCAACCTCGCCAGGATCGCGGTCACCGGCCGCGACGGCAACGGCGCCTGGGGAGGCCGGGTCACCTCGATCACCTTGACCGGCAGCAGCGGCAAGGTGACCGTCTCCGGTGACACGTTCCGCTCGATGCTCGGGCTCCGGTCGACCTGGCTGACGTTCAAGGTCGCGGCGCGCTGACCTGCCGTCGCGCCAGGGCATGGGCGACGTCGACCGTCCCGGCGTGGAGCCGTCCGTAGAGGTCGTACAGCACGTCGTACTCCCGGGCGGCCTCGGGCCGCGGCTCGACGACGTGGTCGACCGGGTTCCAGGTGTCGATCGAGACGTCTGCGATCAGCTGGGCCGCGAGGAGCGCGCCGCCGTAGCTCGCGCCCACGCTGACCGTCCGGACCTCCTGGGTGAGCCCGGTCGCGTCCGAGACGATCTGGATCCAGAGACCGCCCTGGACGCCGCCACCGACGGCGACCACGCGGCGGACGTCGCCGCCGGCCGCCTCGATCACCTCGACGTTGTGGCGTACGGCGAACCCGGTGGCCTCGAGCGCCGCGCGGTAGAGGTCTCCTGCCGTGTGGGACAGGGTCAGTCCGGCGACCACGCCCCGTGCGTCGGGGTCGAGGATCGGCGTCCGCTCACCGGCGAAGTAGGGGAGCATCAGCAGCCCCCGCGCCCCGACGCCGGACCGGTCCGCGTCCCCGAGCAGGTCGGCGTACGACGGTGAGCCGACCAGGTCGCGCAGCCAGGCCGTCACGGCTCCGGAGGTCGCCATGCCGCCCGCGAGGTTGCGGGTACCGGGCAGCGCGCCGACCGTCCCCCACAGCGACGGGTGGGTCAGGGGCTCCGGGACGGTGTGGATCAGGAACATCGTGGTGCCGTACATCAGCATCAGGTCGCCGACGCCGTGCGCCCCGACGCTGAGTGCCTCGGCCCAGGCGTCGATCGTGCCGGTGGTGACCGGGATGCCGGCGGGCAGACCGGTCTCGGCCGCGGCCTCGGGGGTGACGGTGCCGGCCGCCTCGCCGGGCCAGTGGAGCGGCGGCAGCTCGATCCCGGGTGCGACCAGACGGTGCCACGGCTCGAACCACTCCTGCGCGTGCACGTCGTACAGCGGGGTGCACTGGCTCGCCGTGTGGTGGTCGAGGACGTAGCTGCCGGTCAGCCGGCGGACGAGCCAGGAGCTCGGCTGGTAGAGCCGTCGGGCCCGGTCGGCGACGTCCGGCTCCTCGTCCGCGATCCAGGCCAGCTTGGGGCCGACTGCCTGCGACGTGAGCACGGAACCGCAGCGCGCCAGGATCTCGTCGGCACCGAGCTCGGTGGTGAGGCGGTCGATCTGTGCCGTGGACCGGGTGTCGACGCCGTAGAGGATCACCGGCCGCAGCGGGACGTCGTCCGCGTCCGTCACCAGCACGCACGGCCCCATCCCGGAGACCCCGACGGCGACGACCTCGGCGGCCGCGTCGGCGACCAGCTCGCGACAGATCGAGACCAGCTCGTCCCACCACACCGAGCCGTCCATCTCGACGTGACCCGCACGCGGACGGTCGACGGCGTGCTCGCGGGTGGCCTGGCGCAGCACGGCGCCGTCGAGGCCGACCAGCACGCCCTTGCTGCTGGAGGTGCCGATGTCGACGCCGACGACGGCCCGGGTCATGGTCGAACCGTAGGCGCCCGGAGCATCGGCCGCAGCACCAGGCCGGCGACCAGGGCCCAGAACGCGGAGCCGACACCGAGCACGGTGATGCCCGAGGCCGCGACGAGGAAGCAGACCACGGCGGCCTCGCGCCCCTCCTCGTCGGCGAGCGCACCGGCGAGCGACGCGCCGAGGGTGCCGAGCAGGGCCAGGCCGGCGGCGGCCTGCATCACGTGCCCGGGTGCCGCGGCGACCAGGGCGGTGAGGGCGCCGCAGGCGAGCGCCAGGACCAGGTAGGTGACCGAGGCGGTCGTCGCGGCGATCCAGCGCCGGCTCCGGTCAGGTCCGGCCATCGGGCCGGCCGTCATCGCCGCGGTGATCGCCGCGAGGTTGATGGCGTGGCCGCCGAACGGCGCACCGACCAGGGTGCCGATCCCGGTCACCGCCATCGTCTCGCGCCACGGCACGGGGTAGTCGTAGCTCGCCATCACGGCGACGCCCGGCACGTTCTGCGACGCCATGGTGACGACGTAGAGGGGGACCGCGATGCTGACCACTGCCGCCACCGTCCAGTGCGGGGTCGTCCACGCGATCGACGGCAGCAGGTCGCCGGCGGACACCGAGTCGCCGGACGTCACCAGCACGACGACCAGGGCGACCGCCAGCGTGACCGGCACCGCCCAGCGTCGCGAGATCCGGTGCATGACCAGCCACGCGAGCACCACGGGCCCGACGTACGCCGGCGCATGGGCGAGCCCGGTCACGGGCTCGAGGCACAGCGGCAGGAGGACGCCGGCGAGCATCGCCCGGGCGAGCGAGGTCGGGATCCGGGCGATCAGGTCGCCGAGCCAGGGGAGCAGCCCGGTCAGCAGGATCAGCCCGGCGGTGACCACGAAGGCGCCGACCGCGGCGGGCCAGCCGCCGGCCACGGTGCCGGTCGCGACGAGCAGCGCGGCCCCCGGCGTCGACCACGCCAGCGTGATCGGGGTGCGGTGCCGCACGCTCAGCCAGAGCATGCCGAGCGCCTGCGTGACCAGCAGGACCAGCAGGCCGGACGCGGCCTGCGTCGCGGTGGCCCCTACGGCAGTGAGACCCGCGAGCACGACGACGAACGAGCTGCTCGAGCCGACGACCGCGGTCACGATCCCCGCGACGACGGGGGTGCCCTGGTGCTCGCCGGTCATGGCTAGACTCCGTTCTGTAAACAGAACGCGAGGGTAGCGGGAGGACGCCATGGCCAGTCAACCGGGTATCGCCGTCGGCGCCCGGATCCGGGCGCTGCGCACCGAGCGCGGGCTGTCGCTATCCGCGCTCGCGGCCGAGGCCGGCATCGGCAAGGGCTCCCTCTCCGAGCTGGAGACCGGCCGCCGCAACCCCACCCTCGACACGCTCTACGCGCTCGCCGGTCCGCTCGGCGTGCCGCTCGCGTCTCTGGTCGACTTCCGCGACGGGAGCGTGGTCGCGGACGAGGGCTTCCGGACCGTGCTGCTGCACACCGAACGGACCGAGGAGACGACCTCGGAGGTCTGGCTGCTGCAGGTGGGCGCCGGCGTCACCCGGTCGTCGCCGGCGCACACCCGCGGGGTGGTCGAGCAGCTGGTCGTCCTGGCGGGCTCGTGCCGGGTGACGTACGCCGAGGAGTCGGTCGACGTCCCGACCGGCGGCCACACGGCCTGGCCGGCCGACGTACCCCACCGCTACACCGCGACCGGCGACACCGACCTTCGCGCGATCAACGTGATCGTCACGCCGACCTAGGACAGCACCAGCACCAGGTCGCCGCCCTCGACGGCCTGGGTGCCCGAGAGCGCGATCCGCTCGACGGTGCCGGCGACCGGGGCGGTGATCGAGGCCTCCATCTTCATCGCCTCGATGGTGGCGACGGTGTCACCGGCGGCGACGGTGTCGCCCTCGGACACCACGATCGTCACCACGCCCTGGAAGGGAGCTGCGACCTGACCGGGCTTCGCGGTGTCGGCCTTCTCGGCGGTGGCCACCTCGGAGGCGACGCTGCGGTCACGCACGTTGACCGGGCGCAGCTGGCCGTTGATCGTCGTCATCACGGTCCGGAAGCCGCGCTCGTCGGGCTCGCTGATCGCCTGCAGGCCGAGGATGAGCGTCTTGCCCTCCTCGATCTCGACCTCGTGCTCGTCCCCGCGTCGCAGGCCGTAGAGGTAGTCGAGCGTCGGGAGCACCGAGACGTCGCCGTACTTCGCGCGGGCCTCGGCGAACTCCTTCGTCGGGCCGGGGAAGAGCAGCTCGTTGAGCGTACGGCGCCGCGAGGGGCTGCCACCGGCGAGACCGTCGCGCTGCTCGTCGGTCAGGTCCTCGGACGGCGCCTTGTGGCTGCGGCCCTCGAGCGCCTTGGTGCGGAACGGCTCGGGCCAGCCACCCGGCGGGTCACCGAGGTCGCCGCTCAGGAAGCCGATCACGGAGTCGGGGATGTCGAACTTGCCCGGGTCCTCCGCGAACTCCTGCGGGTCGGCGCCGGCCGCCACCAGGTGCAGGGCCAGGTCGCCGACCACCTTCGAGGACGGCGTCACCTTCACGACGTTGCCGAGGATGTCGTTGGCGGCGGCGTACATGTCCTCGATCTGCTCGAACTTCTCGCCGAGCCCGAGGGCCACGGCCTGCTGACGCAGGTTGGAGAGCTGGCCGCCCGGGATCTCGTGGCGGTAGACGCGGCCGGTCGGCGACGGGAGGCCGGACTCGAACGGCGCGTAGATCCGCCGGGTCGCCTCCCAGTAGGGCTCCAGTGCGTTGACCGCGGAGAGCGACAGCCCCGTCTCGCGCGGACCGTGGTCGGTCGCCGACACCAGCGCGGACAGCGGCGGCTGCGACGTGGTGCCGGCCATCGAGGCGGTCGCGGCGTCGACGGCGTCGACACCCGAGTCGATCGCGGCGAGCAGCGTCGCGAGCTGGCCGCCCGCGGTGTCGTGGGTGTGCAGGTGCACCGGCAGGTCGAAGCGGTCGCGCAGCGCGGTCACCAGGGTCTTCGCGGCCGGGACCCGCAGCAGGCCGGCCATGTCCTTGATCGCGAGCACGTGGGCGCCGGCGTCGACGATCCGGTCGGCGAGCTCGAGGTAGTAGTCGAGCGTGTAGAGCGTCTCGTCCGGGTCCGACAGGTCGCCGGTGTAGCAGAGCGCGACCTCGGCGACCGCCGTCCCCGTGGCCCGCACGGCCTCGATCGCCGGGCGCATCTGCTCGACGTCGTTCAGGGCGTCGAAGATCCGGAAGACGTCGATGCCGGTGGCCGCTGCCTCCTCGACGAAGGCGTTCGTGACGTCGGTGGGGTACGGCGTGTAGCCGACCGTGTTGCGGCCGCGGAGCAGCATCTGCAGGCAGATGTTGGGCACCGCCTGGCGCAGCGACGCGAGCCGCTCCCACGGGTCCTCGGACAGGAAGCGCAGCGCGACGTCGTACGTCGCCCCGCCCCACGCCTCGAGCGACCACAGCTGGGGAGTCGTGCGGGCGACGTGGCCGGCGACGGCCAGCAGATCGCGGGTGCGGACCCGGGTCGCGAGCAGGCTCTGGTGGGCGTCGCGGAAGGTCGTGTCGGTGACCGCGACGTCCTTCTGCGCACGCAGCAGCCGGGCGAACTCCTCGGGACCGACGTTGAGCAGCAGCTGTCGGCTGCCGTCCGGCGCCGGCACGTCGAGGTTGACGTCGGGCAGCTTGGTCGCCGGGTCGAGGCTGACCGGCGCCTCGCCGTACGGCTGGTTGACGGTGACGTCGGCGAGGAAGCTGAGCAGCTTGCTGCCGCGGTCGCCCGTGCCGCGGGCCTGGAGCAGCTGCGGGTGGGTCTCGATGAACGACGTGGTGACGTGGCCGCTCGCGAAGTCGGGGTCGGCGAGCACCGCCTGGAGGAACGGGATGTTCGTCGAGACGCCGCGGATGCGGAACTCCGCCACCGCGCGCCGGGCCTTCTCGACGGCCTTCTCGAAGGTGCGGCCGCGACAGGTGAGCTTGGCCAGCATCGAGTCGAAGTGCGCCGACACCTCGGCGCCGGTGTAGACCGTGCCGCCGTCGAGCCGCACGCCGCCGCCGCCGGGGGAGCGGTACGTCGTGATCACGCCGGTGTCCGGACGGAAGTTGTTGGCCGGGTCCTCGGTGGTGATCCGGCACTGGAGCGCCGCGCCGCGCAGCACGATCGAGTCCTGCGAGAGGCCGAGGTCCGCGAGGGTCTCGCCCGACGCGATCCGGAGCTGCGACTGCACGAGGTCGACGTCGGTGACCTCCTCGGTCACGGTGTGCTCGACCTGGATGCGCGGGTTCATCTCGATGAAGACGTAGTTGCCGTTCGGGTCGAGCAGGAACTCCACCGTGCCGGCGTTGCGGTAGCCGATCTCCTTCGCGAAGCGCACGGCGTCGGCACACATCCGGTCCCGGAGCTCGGGATCCAGGTTGGGGGCCGGGGCGATCTCGACGACCTTCTGGTGGCGCCGCTGCACGGAGCAGTCGCGCTCGAAGAGGTGGATCACGTTGCCCTCGCCGTCGGCGAGGATCTGGACCTCGATGTGGCGCGGCTCGACGACGGCCTGCTCGATGAAGACGGTCGGGTCGCCGAACGCCGCCTCGCCCTCGCGCATGCAGGTCTCGACGGCCTCGCGGAGGTCCCGGGGCGACTCCACGCGTCGCATGCCGCGGCCGCCGCCGCCGGCGACCGCCTTCACGAAGAGCGGGTACGGCAGGTCCGCGACCGCCTCGACGAGGGTGTCGACGTCCGTCGACGGCTCGACGGAGGCGAGCGTGGGTACGCCGGCGGCCTTGGCGGCCGCGATCGCGCGGGCCTTGTTGCCGGTCAGCTCGAGGACGTCGGAGGTCGGGCCGACGAAGGTGATGCCGGCGTTGGCGCACGCCTCGGCGAGGGCGGGGTTCTCGGACAGGAAGCCGTAGCCGGGGTAGACCGCGTCCGCACCTGCCCGCAGCGCGGTCGCGACGATGGCCTCGGGGTCGAGGTAGGCCCGCACCGGGTGCCCGCGCTCGCCGATCTCGTAGGCCTCGTCGGCCTTGAGGCGGTGCTCCGACCAGCGGTCCTCGTAGGGGAAGACCGCGACCGTGCGCGCACCGAGCTCGTAGGCGGCGCGGAACGCACGGATCGCGATCTCGCCACGGTTGGCCACCAGCACCTTGGAGAACATGCGGACACGCTATAAGTGATTCGCCCGGCATCCGAGCGCCCGACCTCCTGCGAGACGAGCCGTAGCCCAGCCGTCACGCGGCCGTAACGCCGCCGAGTGGCAGCGTCGGCCGTCAGTGGCCGCGCTGGCCGTCCCGCTTGCTCCCGACGGTGATGCCGACCGGGCTCAGGGCGACGGCGTACGTGCCGGGAGCCTTCGACTGCGCGATCACGACGCCGCGCAACCGCCGGCCGGTGTGCTTGTAGGTGACCTTGCCGAGGCTGCAGTTGGCCCACTCGAGCTCGATCTTGGCCGTGGGGATCCGGAGCCCGTGCAGCTGGGGCACGAAGCAGCCGCTGCCCTGTTCCGCTGTGGACCTCGGTGCGGTCATCGCGGTCGCGGACGGCAGGGCGGCCCACAGGTCGAGCGTCACGACGAGGGCAGCGATCAACGTGAGGGGGCGGCGAAGCCGGCGCATGGACACCCTCCCTGGAGCGGAGCGGTGAGTGCCGAGTCACTCGCTGACGCGTCCAACGTACGTCAGCGGGGCCCCGTCAGAGGAGGAACTGGTCGAACAGGTGCGGATGGGCTTCCTGCGCCAGCGCGAGGGCGGCGGGCTCGGGCACGTCGATGACGGTGACCGACTGCCGCCCGCCGGCGGTCGTCGCGACCAGGGCGGTGAGCCCGGCTCGCCGCTGGAACCAGGTCGAGCGCAGGTTCCAGCCGATCACCCCGTCGAGCTGCAGGACCTCGCGGCGTCGGTCGATGCTGCCCGACCGCGCGACCAGGTGGCGCTCGACGAGGCCGTGGCCCAGGGCGTCCGCCCGGTCCCGGGCGAGCAGGAGGGCGGCGGGTACGGCGAGCGCGGCGATGCCCAGCGTCCAGGGCGGCAGGTCGGCCCAGACGACCAGGGCCACCACGGCGAGCAGCAGGGCGAGCGTCGGCCACAGGACGCGGGTGTAGCGGCGGGTCCGCGCGCGCGGACCGTGACCGGTCAACGGCGCCTCGAGCGGGGCGCTGGTGCGCAGCACCAGCCCCGCGACCCGCTCGACGACGGCACGGGGTGCGGGTGGCACCAGGATCGAGCTCCCGGAGTCCTTGCTGCCGAGCCCGGTGACGATCGCCGACACCCGGGCGCCGCGCGCCAGACGGAGCCCGATCGGCTCGCCCAGGCTGACGCCGCGGACCCGCTCGTCGTCGAGCGTGGTCTCCCGTGTCGTGAACAGGCCGCGGCGCAGGTGCCAAGCCCCGCGGCGAGCAGACCCGGTGTGCGACAGCTCGAAGGCCCAGTTGGTGACCAGGTAGCCGCCGATCGACAGCCCGGTGACGATCACCAGCAGCCCGGCCAGGGCCAGGGGTACGGCGATCCACACCGACCAGCCCGCTGCGTCGTTCGCGACCCGTTCGGGGTCGAAGCGCTGGAGACCGCCGGCGAGGTTGATGCCCTGCATGGCGGCGCCGAGCACACCCGCCGCGATCACGAGACCCGAGCTGGTCAGCGGCGCGAACCGCACCCACGAGGGGTCGAACCGCACCAGCGGCTCGACCGGAGCGGTCGTCGTGTCCGTCGTGCCCGTGTCGTCCGCGGTCTCGCCGAGCAGGAGCAGGTCGGTGCGCAGCTGACGGGCCCGCTCGACGGGTAGTCCGTCCAGGTCGATCCGGTCGTCATCGTCGGTGGAGGCCGTGCCGGTGCCGATCCGGACCGAGGTCAGCCCCAGGACGCGGTGGATGGGTGAGGCCGTGACGTCGACGGTGCGGACCCGGTCGAGCGGCGTCGAGAGCAGGTGCCGGTTGACCAGCCCGCGGCGCAGCTCGACTCGACCCGCGGCGATCCGGAAGGACGTGGTGAAGTAGCGCAGCACGCCCAGCGAGACCGGGATGGCGACGCCGAGCCCGTGCCACCAGTCGCCGGCGTTGCCGGACGCGGTCCCCGCGAGGAAGAGCCCGATCAGGACCGGGAGGAACCGGATCAGCTCCTTGACCGGGTAGACCAGCAGCATCCGGGGGTCGAGCCGCTGCCAGTCGGCCAGCTCCCGGTCCACTGTCTGCGGTGTCGTCACGTGGCGTCGCCCGCCACGCTGTCGGCCCGGATCGTCAGCTCGTCGACCAGGGCGAGCGCCCGGTCGCGCTCGAGGCCGGCGATCTCCAGTGCGCCGGCAGCGGAGGCCGTCGTCACCGTCACCGTCGCGAGCCCGAAGAGGCGGGAGATCGCTCCCTCCACGTGGTCGACGGTCTGGATCCGCGACATCGGCGCGATCCGACGCTCCCGGGCCCACCAGCCGGTCTGGGTGTAGACGGCGGTCTCGGTCACCTCCCACCGGTGCACGAGGTAGCGCCACTGCGGCACGGTCACGACGTACGCCACGGCCACGAGCGCGGCGACCACGACGGTCCACCACGGGAGGGGGATCCAGTCGGTCAGCGGTCCCACCACGACCAGGACCGCGAGCAGCATGATGCCCTCGAGGCCCGCGGTGAGCATCCACATCGTCCGCGCGCGTGGACTCACCCGCTGGCTCGGCTCCCGAAGTCGCATGCAACCGAAACTAGCCGGTGGGCGTCCCTTCTCTGTGAACGTGCTGACCCGTCTCGGAGCCTTCGTTCTGCTCGCCGCGACCACCGTCGCGGTGCCGGCCGCCCACGCGGCCGCGGTCCCGCACTGCCACGGCCACGCGGCGACCATCGTCGGTACGCCGGGCCGGGACCACCTCACCGGGACGCCGGGCGACGACGTGATCGTGGCCGGTCGCGGCGACGACCGGGTCGATGCAGGCGACGGCGACGACATCGTCTGCGGCGGCGACGGCGCCGACACGCTGCGCGGCGGCCCGGGCGACGACCGGCTCTACGGCCAGCGCGACGCCCGGCACTCCGACCGCGGCGGCACCTACTTCGTCTCCGACGTGCTCGGCGGCGGGCCGGGTGACGACCGGCTCGCCGTCGGGAGCGACGACCGCTGGGTCGAGTACGGCTCCTACGGGGTCGTCGACTTCCGGCGCGCGCAGACGGGTGTGACCGTCGACCTGGCGGCCGGCACCGCGACCGGCGAGGGCAGCGACACCATCGTGCTGCCGCCGCGCCCGTGCCCCGCCGACGGCTGCTACCCCCTGGCGGTCGAGGGCTCCGCGCACGACGACGTCATCTCGGGGACAAGCGCGGCCGACTACCTGGTCGGCAACGACGGCGACGACCGGGTCGTCGGGCTCGGCGGCGCCGACGACCTGGTTGCGGACCGGGAGAGCGGACGGCACACGTCCGGCGACGACACGGTGCTCGGAGGTCCGGGCCGCGACTTCCTGCAGGCCTTCGCCGGCACGGACGACCTCGAGGGCGGTCCGGGGGACGACACCGTCTGGCAGACCGGCGGCGGCCCCAGCGAGGTCTCCGGCGGAGACGGCGACGACGAGGTGGTCGTGTGGTTCCCGGCCGAGCCGGGCTTCGTGCTCGACGGCGGGCCGGGCGACGACACCGGCCAGGTCCTCGGCCCCGAGCGCCCCGGCGCGGGCGGTCGCCCGCTGGACGCGACCTTCGACGGTCGCGCGGAGACCGTCCACTCCGGCGACGACACCTTCTGGGGACGGGTCCTGGGGGTCGAGGACCTCTACCTCGGCGCGGCCGTCACCTGGACGTGCGAGAACCGGGCCGGCATCCACGTGCAGGGCTGCACGCGTCCCTCGGTGGTCGAGTAGCGAACGCGGCTCGGTGGTCGAGTAGCGAGCGCCAGCGAGCGCGGCTCGTTGGTCGAGTAGCGAGCGCCAGCGAGCGTATCGAGACCGGTGATGTGGTCTCGATACGCCGGTCGCGGCTTCGTTCCTCAGCCGCGCGGCTACTCGACCTGGCTGCTGGTCCCCGGCCTTCGCACGCTCAGGCCGGGGCAGCTCACTTGATCTCGCAGATCACGGCGCCGTTGCCCACGGTCGCGCCGACCTCGGCCTGGAGGCCGGTGACGGTGCCGGCCTTGTGGGCCTTGAGCGGCTGCTCCATCTTCATCGCCTCGATGACCACGATCGTGTCGCCCTCGGCGACCTCCTGGCCCTCCTCGACGACGACCTTGACGACCGTGCCCTGCATCGGGCTCGCGACCGCGTCACCGCTGACCTTGGCGCCGGCCTTCTTGCCGCCGGCGCGCTTGGCCTTCTTGGTGCTCGCGGCCGGACCGGCGGACAGGCCGCCCAGCCCGCCCGGGATGACGACCTCGAGCCGCTTGCCGCCGACCTCGACGACCACGGTCTGCCGCTCGCCCGCCTCCTCCGCCTCGCCCGCGTCCCCAGCGTACGGCGTGATCTGGTTGTCGAAGTCGGTCTCGATCCACTGCGTGTAGACGTCGAACGAGCCCTCGCCGGACGGGTTCGACGGTCCGACGTACGCCGGGTCGCGCACGACCGCCTGGTGGAAGGGGATGACCGTCGGCATGCCGTCGACCACGAACTCGTCGAGGGCGCGACGCGAGCGCTCGAGCGCCTGGGTGCGGTCACGGCCCGAGACGATCAGCTTGGCGATGAGCGAGTCGAACGAGCCCGGGATGGTCTCGCCGTTCTCGTAGCCACCGTCGACGCGGACGCCCGGACCCTGCGGCGGGGACCACGCGGAGAGCGTGCCGGGGGCGGGCATGAAGTTGCGGCCGCCGTCCTCGGCGTTGATCCGGAACTCGATCGAGTGGCCGCGGATCTCCGGGTCGCCGTAGCCGAGCTCCTCGCCGGCGGCGATCCGGAACATCTCGCGGACCAGGTCGATGCCGGTGACCTCCTCGGAGACGCAGTGCTCGACCTGGAGTCGGGTGTTGACCTCGAGGAACGAGATCGAACCGTCCTGGGCGACCAGGAACTCGCAGGTGCCGGCACCGTAGTAGCCGGCCTCCTTGAGGATCCGCTTGGACGACTCGTACAGCTCGCTCAGCTGCTCGTCGGACAGGAACGGCGCAGGCGCCTCCTCGACCAGCTTCTGGTTGCGGCGCTGCAGCGAGCAGTCACGGGTGGAGACCACCACGACGTTGCCGTGCTGGTCGGCGAGGCACTGGGTCTCGACGTGGCGCGGCTTGTCGAGGAACTTCTCGACCAGGCACTCGCCGCGACCGAAGGCGCTGACGGCCTCGCGGACCGCCGACTCGAAGGCGTCGGGGATCTCCTCGAGCGTGCGGGCGACCTTGAGGCCGCGACCACCGCCGCCGAAGACGGCCTTGATCGCGATCGGGAGGCCGTTCTCCTCCGCGAACTTCACGGCCTCCTCGGCGTCCTTGAGCGCGTCCTTGGTGCCGGGCGCCAGCGGTGCGTTCGCCTTCACGGCGATGTGCTTGGCCTTGGCCTTGTCGCCCAGCGCCTCGATCGCGGCCGGCGGCGGGCCGATCCAGATCAGGCCGGCGTCGATCACAGCCTGCGCGAAGTCGGCGTTCTCGGCGAGGAAGCCGTAGCCCGGGTGCACGGAGTCGGCGCCGGACTTCTCGGCCACCGCGATGATCTTCGCGATGTCGAGGTAGGAGTCAGCGGGAGTCGCGCCGCCGAGGGAGTGCGCCTCGTCGGCGAGCCGGACGAACAGCGCGTCGCGGTCGGGCTCGGCGTAGACCGCCACGCTCCCGATGCCTGCGTCCTTGCATGCGCGGATCACGCGGACAGCGATCTCCCCGCGGTTGGCGATGAGGACCTTCTGCAGCTGCTTGACCTCGGGGCCCTTGCTCTCCGGCACTGAACACTCCGCTCAATCGGTTCGATCTCCGCCGGGCAGGCTACCGCCCGGCCGACCGGAGCGAACCTCGCGTCCGGTGTGGCCCATGTCGCATTTGTGGAAATTGGGTCCGGCCCCGCCCGGGACGAGTCGTCCCGGGCAGGGCCGGATCAGGTGGTGCTCCGCGGTCGCTGGGTCAGCGGCCGGCGGTGGTGCGGTTGCCGACGACGAGCGGTGCCTTCACCGTCAGCTGGTACTTGCCGTACTGCGTGATCGACTCGCTCGGGTCGTCCATGGTGACGAGGGCCGCCACCGTGGTCGCCTTCTTGCCGCCCAGGGCCTTCTGGAGGTCCTTGCCCTTGATCGAGCCCTCGAAGGACTTGTCGATCTTGAGCTTGTGGTACCAGGTGACCTTGTTGTCGGCGATGCCGACGAGCTGCACCGTCCAGTCCGGGACGGAGACCGGGACCACCTGGGTGATGGTCTTCCAGCCGGCCAGCGAGTCGCTCGGCAGCGTGGTGCCCCCGACGTGGATGTCGCGGACCCAGAAACCGGACTCGTTGACGCCCGGGTCGGTGATGTAGCGGAAGCCGATCAGGATCTTCTTGCCGGCGTACGCCGACAGGTCGGCGTTCTCGGTCTTCCACTCGCCCGAGTCACCGGTGAAGCCCGGCATCTCGGCCACCACGTTGCTCACGGCACCGGGGTCGTGCTCGTCGGTGGTGTCCTCGGTCGAGAGCGACTTCCAGGTCTTGCCACCGTCGGTCGAGGCCTGGACGAACCCGAAGTCCCAGCCCTCCTCGGTGTCCCAGAGCGCCTGGAACGAGAGCGTGCCACCAGCGGCCGGCACGGTCACCGGACGGACGATGGAGCGGTCCAGGTTCTCGCCACAGCCGGCGTACAGCGCGGTCGCACCGGTGCCGTCCTCGACGGCACCACAGGTGGTGTCCTCGGTGGTGGCGTCCGGCGGCGTGCTGTCGACGCTCCACTCGACCTTCTCGGGGGCGAGCGTCTTGCCGCCCTTGAAGCTGATCCGGTCGATCTTGTTCGCGCTGAGCCAGTGGCCGGGCTTGCCGAGCCGCACGTAGTCCGCGCCGTTCGGCGGGGCGCCGGGGCTGTCGTAGGACTGCGTGTTGCCCCAGTTGATCGACGCGTTCAGGTCGGAGGCGGTGAAGAACTTCTTCGACCCACCGTTGACCTTGCCGCTCTTGTCGATCGCCGAGTCGAGCGCCATGGTGACCATCCAGTCGTGGATCGTCTGCTTGCCGCCCTTGGGGGCGTCGAACTGCTTGAGCACCTTGTTGAGGCCCTTGATCCCGTTGGCCGGCTGACGGTGCAGCGCGCTCATGAACTTCTCGCCGTAGTGCGAGTAGAGGTACATCATGAAGGAGTACGCGGCGCCGTAGTCGCACAGCACCTCCGGGCCACCCTGGTCCTGCCAGAGGGTCAGGGAGTTCTCCGCACCGCCGTAGCTCTCGGGCAGGTAGCCCTCGAAGCAGCCGATGTGGGAGTCCGCGTCAGGCGCGGTCGGCGGCAGCGTGGTGTCGACGTAGCCGACCAGCGACTGGGCGTAGTCGGACAGGCCCTCGTTGACCCAGCTGGTCTCGTCGGCGTCGACGTAGCTCTCCAGCAGGTGCTGGTACTCGTGGGCGAAGGTGCCCTCGTAGTCGTGCGCGTGCGGCGCGCCGTAGGGCCGGGTGTAGCCCTGCGACTTGGCGCACTCGATGTACGCCGGGTCGGCCGAGTCGTCCGGCGGGTTGTCGCCGGTCCGGTGCAGCCAGTCGCTCGCGTCGATCGTCATGATGTTGCGGTCGAGGTACTGGTTGAACGTCGAGTAGAAGAAGCCCGCGATGAACGTCTGGCCGTCCGGGGTGGACGGGTCGTAGTAGTTCGCGTCGCGGACGTTGTCGACCAGCGTGACGATGTCGTCGGCCTGGTCGGGGGACACCTGGTAGTAGTCAGGCGCGCTCTCCGGCTTCGGGCCGGGGATCAGGTTGTTGGTCCCGTCGAGGCTCGGCGGCACCGAGAAGGACGCCGACTCCTTCGGGTAGATGTTGGTGTCGAACTCGTGGATGAAGCTGTCGACCTGAGCGTCCGTGACGTCGGTCAGGCCGAGGTCGTTGCGGCAGTCGCCCGCCGGGAACGTGGTGTCGGCCGCGACCCAGACCTGGATGTGGTCACCGATGCCGCGCAGGACGAAGTCCTTGCGGTAGATCTCGCCGGTGGTGTCGTCGTTGGCCAGCCAGCTGCGGGTGTCACCGACCTGGGGGTCGTTGGCCACGCGCTTGGCGGCGGCCCGGCGGGGCACGCCCTGGTCGAGGGCCTTCTCGAGGCCCGGGGCGGCCGCCAGCGGCTTGCCGTTGTTGTAGTCGGGACCGACTTCCTGGTGGTCGGACCCGAGCGCGGTGGCGCCGGGTCCGCTCGTGCGTGCCGCCTGGGGATCGGCGGTGGCCGAGCCGACGGGTGCGAAGAGCGCGGCGGTGACGGCCGCTGCCGTCGCGGCGCCAAGGACGACGCCGTACCTGCGATGCATGCGTGCTCCAGTTCTGCTCATGGGGGGCGCAGGAGCATCGTCGGCCGGGTAGCCGAGATCTACCTGCTTGACCGTGGCATGCAATCCCGGAGAACTTCTCGTTGGCAAGAGGTTCGGCGAATGTTTTTCTGTTCCGTAACCGTTTCATGCCTGAATGCCCATCACCCGGTCCGGTTAACAAACGCTAACCAACGGGCTAGGGTGGCGCGCATGACCACCCCGTCGACGTACGAGCTGTCCCGCGAGCACGAGGAGTTCCGGCGTGCCGTCCGCGACTTCGCCGAGGCCGAGATCGCGCCGCACGCGGCGCGCTGGGACCGCGAGCACCACTTCCCGGTCGACGTGGTCCAGAAGATGGGGGCGCTCGGGCTCTTCGGCCTCACCGCCCCGGAGGAGTACGGCGGGGCCGGCGAGGACGGCGACTTCACCAGCCTGTGCGTCGCGATCGAGGAGATCGGCCGCGTCGACCAGTCGATGGGCATCACCCTCGAGGCGGCGGTCGGCCTCGGCATCAACCCGATCCTGACCTACGGCACCGACGAGCAGAAGCAGACCTGGCTGCCCGACCTGGTCGCCGGCACGAAGCTCGCCGGCTTCGGCCTGACCGAGCCGGGCGCCGGCTCCGACGCCGGTGCCACCAAGACCAGGGCCGTGCTGGAGAACGGCGAGTGGGTGGTCAACGGGGCGAAGCAGTTCATCACCAACTCGGGCTCGTCGATCACCAGCGTCGTCACCGTGACCGCTCGCACCGGCGAGCGCGAGGACGGCCGCCCCGAGATCAGCACGATCATGCTCCCGAGCGGCACGCCCGGCTTCACCGCCGAGAAGCCCTACGACAAGCTCGGCTGGCACGCCTCCGACACCCACCCGCTCTCGTTCGAGGACGCCCGGGTGCCCGAGGCCAACCTCCTCGGCACGCGCGGGCGCGGCTACGCCCAGTTCCTCGCCACCCTCGACGACGGCCGGGTCGCGATCGCCGCCCTCGCCGTCGGGTGCATCCAGGCCTGCCTCGACCTGAGCCTCGAGTACGCCGGCCAGCGGCAGACCTTCGGCGGCCCGATCGGCCGCAAGCAGGGCGTCGCCTTCCAGATCGCCGACCTCGAGGTGATGCTCCACGCCTCGCGCCTGCTCACCTACCGGGCCGCCGCGATGAAGGACGCCGGCGCTCCGGTGAAGGAGTTCAAGCAGGCAGCGGCGGTCGCCAAGCTCTACACCACTGAGTCCGCGGTGGCCGCGACCCGGATCGCGACCCAGGTCTTCGGCGGCTACGGCTTCATGGAGGAGTACCCCGTCGCCCGCTTCTACCGCGACGCCAAGGTGCTCGAGATCGGTGAGGGCACCTCCGAGGTGCAGCGGATGCTGATCGCGCGGGGACTGGGCCTGCCGGTCGAGTAGTCGTTGACCTCAACCCTGGTTGAGGTTCTAGCGTCGCCCCATGAAGATCTCCGTGCTGGGCACCGGGTCCGTCGGCCGCGCCGTCGCCGGTCGCCTCGACGACCTGGGCCACGACGTCACGATGGCCACCCGTGACCCGGCGACCACCGCCGCCCGGGACGAGCACGCCTCCTGGGCGGCCGACCACCCCGGCGTACGACTCGAGGCGTTCGCCGGCTCAGCGGTCGACGCGGACCTCGTCGTCAACGCGCTCGGCGGCGACATCGCCCTCGGGATGCTGGCCGAGGTCGGGCCCGGGCTCGCCGGCCGGGTGCTCCTCGACCTCTCCAACCCCCTCGACCACAGCCACGGCTTCCCGCCCCGGCTGTTCGTCAAGGACGACGACTCGCTGGCCGAGATGGTGCAGCGGGCTCATCCGGAGGCCCGCGTGGTGAAGACGCTCAACACCATGAACAACGCCCTGATGGTCGACCCCGGCAGCCTGGGGGAGAGCACCACGGTGTTCGTCTCCGGCGACGACCCGGACGCGAAGGCGTTGGTGTCGGCCCTGCTCCAGGAGCTCGGGCACACCGACATCATCGACCTCGGGGCCCTCGACACGGCCCGTGGTCCCGAGATGTTCCTGGCCCTCTGGGTGCGTACGGCGGTGGCCCTGGGTGGCTCCGACTTCAACATCAAGGTCGTGCGAGGGCCGTCGCTGCCGGCCTGACCGGAGCCAGCGGTTAGCCTTGACGTCATGGGCAACCGGTGGCATCGGATCTTCACCGAGGCTTACCGGTTCCTCGCGGTCGGTGGCCTCGCGACCGTCGTCGCCGTCCTCATCTTCAACTTCCTGGTGCACGGCTTCCACACCGGCTTCGACGCGCCGCTGTCCGGGCAGCCCTACCTGGCCTTCGTGATCGCCAACCTGATCGGCATGGCGGTCAGCTACCGCGGCAGCCGCACCTGGGTGTTCAAGGACCGCCCTCCTCGCACCGCCGACGGCGGCCGGCTGCTGTTCGTGGTGATCAACCTGGCCACGATGCTGATCCCGATCGCCTGCCTGTGGATCAGCCGCAACGTCCTCGACCTCGACGACCCCTACTCCGACAACATGGCCGCCAACGTGATCGGCCTGTTCCTCGGCATGGTCGCCCGCTTCTACCTCTTCCGCACGCTGGTCTTCCAGCGCCCGGTGCACCTGGCGGACCTCAAGCAGCACCCCCTGCAGGTCTTCGAGCTGGCCGAGCTCGACATCGAGCCCCTCGACCAGCCGGTCGACCTGGACGACGTCACCGCGGAGCCCACAGCTCCGTCCACGAGTGACCCAGCTCGGCCACCAGCTCCCTGACCAGCGGCAGGCTGACGCCGACCACGTTGTGGTGGTCGCCCTCGATGCCGGTGACGAACGCGCCGCCGAGGCCGTCGACCGTGAACGCGCCGGCCACGACCAGCGGCTCGCCGGTCGCGACGTACGCCGCGATCTCGTCGTCGGTCACGTCCGCGAAGTGCACGGTCGTCGACGCCGTGGCGGCCGCCACCTGACCGGTCGCGGTGTCGCGCAGGCAGTGGCCCGTCTGCAGGACGCCCGAGCGGCCGCGCATCTCCCGCCAGCGCCGGGTCGCGGTCTCGGCGTCGCCGGGCTTGCCGAACGCCTCCCCGTCGAGCTCGAGGACGGAGTCGCACCCGAGGACCAGGGCGCCGTCAGGCACGTCGCCGCGCGCCGCGACGGCCGCGCACTTCAGCTCGGCGAGCTGGAGTGCGAGCTCGGCAGGCGGCAGGCCGTCGAGCTGGTCCTCGTCGACGCCGGACACGATCACCACCGGCTCGATCCCGGCGCTCCGGAGGGTGGCCAGGCGGGCGGGGGACTGGGAGGCGAGGACGAGCGTGGTCACGCAGGCGATTGAAGCAGGCCGAGCTCGTCGCCGAACGCGCAGGTGGCGAGCACCGTGAGCGGGTCGCCGGGCACCAGGTGCTCGGGGGCGCGCATCGAGATCATCACGTTGAGCAGCATCCCGTAGGCGACGAAGTCGCGGACCTTCTCGTCGTCCCAGCCGGTGCGCTGGATGGTCGCGAAGACCCCGCCCATGCAGCGACGGGCCGCGGCCGCGATCTCCGGCACGTCGCCGTTCGAGAAACCGTGCATCATCACCTGAAGGAAGTCGTGGTCGCGCAGCAGCTCGGTGTAGGCGAGCCCCATCCGGGCCTTGTCGTCCTCGCTCTCCGGGTCGAACGGACGCTCGTCGAGGACGGCCTCGAAGGCCGCCTTGATCCGGCCGACCGACGCCTCGAACACCTCGAGGAAGAGGTCGAGCTTGGTGCCGAAGATCCGGACGACGTACGGCTGGGAGACCCCGGCCTCCTTGGCGACCGCGTCGGTGCTGGTGCCGTGGTAGCCGCCGTGGGCGAAGGCCCGGGTGCCGGCCTGCAGCACCAGCGCTCGACGGTCCTCCGCGGACATCCGGGTGACTTTCTCCGCTGTCATGGTTGACATGTTATCAGTCGATTACTTATGGTCGGGTCTCAAGTAATCATTCAATGCCTTCTTGATGGAGTCTCCGATGACCACCCTCGACGAACCCCGGGTCGCTGGCCCGGACCAGCCCACGGTCCGACGTCGCCACATCCCGGTGTGGGTCGCGATCGTCGCGGCCTCCCTGCCGATGTTCATGGCCACCCTCGACAACCTGGTGATGACCAGCGCGCTGCCGGTGATCCAGGTCGACCTCGGCTCGTCCGTCGGCCAGCTGTCCTGGTTCCTGAACGCCTACACGCTGACGTTCGCGACCTTCATGCTCCCGGCCGCCACCCTGGGTGACCGGCTCGGACGTCGCCGGATGATGCTCGCCGGCGTCACCGTCTTCACCCTCGCCTCGATCGCCTCGGCGCTGAGCACCACCTCCGAGGCGCTGATCGCGGCCCGCGCGGTCCAGGGGCTGGGTGCTGCGGCGATCATGCCTCTCTCGCTCACCCTGCTCGCTGCTGCTGTGCCGCCCGCGATGCGGGCGGCCGCCATCGGCATCTGGGGCGGCGTGTCCGGCCTCGGTGTCGCGCTCGGTCCCGTCATCGGCGGCGCGGTCGTCGAGGGAGTCAGCTGGCAGGCGATCTTCTGGCTCAACGTCCCGGTCGCGGTCGTGGCGGTCCCGTTGCTGCTCGTCGCCATCCCCGAGTCGAAGGGCGCCTGGCAGAAGCTCGACCCGATCGGCGTGCTGCTGCTGGGCGGCGCCGTCTTCCTCGGGATCTGGGGCATCGTGCACGGCAACGACGACGGCTGGAGCGACCCGCTCGTGCTCGGCCCGCTGGTGCTGGCCGGCGTGCTGCTGCCGGCGTACGTCGTCTGGGCGCGGACCCGCACCTACGCCGTGCTGCCGCTGCGGCTCTTCCGCTCGCGGCGCTTCTCGGTCGCCAACGTCATCTTCCTGATGTTCACGCTCGGCATGTTCGGCACCGTCTTCCTGCTCGCGCAGTACCTGCAGATCGTGCAGGGCTACACCCCGCTCGAAGCCGGCATCCGCACCCTGCCGTGGACCGCGGCGCCGATGGTGGTCGCCCCGATCGCCGGCGCACTCGTCGGTCGGCTCGGCTACCGGGCGCTGCTCTTCACGGGTCTGGTGCTGCAGACCGTCTCGCTGGTCTGGTTCGCCGTCATCACCGAGAACGCCGCGGACTACTCGTCGTTCATCGTCCCGCTGGTCATGGCGGGCGTCGGCATGGGCCTGACCTTCGCGCCCGGGGCCTCGATGGTGCTCGACGGACTGCCCGACGCGGACTTCGCGATCGCCAGCTCCGCGAACTCCACGATCCGGGAGTTCGGGGTCGCGCTCGGCATCGCCGTGCTCGTGGCGGTCTTCCTCGGCAACGGGGGAGAGCTCACGCCGAGCGGGTACGACGGCGCGATCGGACCCGCCCTGCTCACCGGCGCGGCCGCAGTGGCCGTGGCGGCGGTCGCCAGCCTCTTCGCTCCCGGACGGGTGCGAAACTCCCAGAGCGCCTGACGACCACATAGTGAGAGGCCTCTCGGACCGGCGAGCCGGTCCGGGGGGCCTCTCTCGTGCTCAGGCATGATGGCGCCGTGCCTCTCGCCTTCCGACCGGTCGCTGCTGTCCTCGGCCTCCTGCTGGTCCTGACCGGGTGCTCCGGCGGAGGATCGGACGATCCGGGCGCCGGCAGCACGCCCGGCGGCAACCCCTATGCCGTCGGCGCGGGGTACGCCGACCCGAGCTCGCGGACGGCGCAGGCGGCGACGCAGGCCAAGGCCGACGGCGACACCGACCGCGAGAGCGTCTTCTCGCGTCTGGCGGCCGTCCCGCAGGGCATCTGGCTGACCCCCGAGCAGTACCCCGCCGGCGAGGTCGGCCCGTTCGTGACCGGCGTGATGACCGCCGCGGACCAGGCCGGGCAGGTGCCGACGTTCGTGGTCTACGGCATCCCCGACCGGGACTGCAGCGGCGGCTTCTCCGAGGGCGGACTGCCGGCGGCGGAGTACGGCCCCTGGGTCCAGGAGATCGCCGACGCGGCCGGCGCGGGTGACCACGCCGTCGCGGTCGTCGAGCCCGACGCGCTCGCCTCCGCGCTCGAGTGCGACCGCCGCGAGCAGCGCGTCCAGCTGATCTCCGACGCGGTCGCGCGGCTGAAGGCAGCCGGTGTCGCGACGTACGTCGACGGGGGTCACTCGAACTGGGTCGAGCCCGCCCAGCTGGCGAAGCTGCTCGAGGAGGTCGGCGTCGACGGGGTGCGCGGGTTCGCGACCAACGTCGCCAACTACCAGACCGACCAGGACGAGCGCGCCTACGGCGAGAAGCTCAGCCGCTTGCTGGGCGGGGCGCACTACATCATCGACAGCGGCCGCAACGGCAACGGATCCACGCAGAACTGGTGCAACCCGGGCGGCCGTGCCTTCGGGACCCCACCGGGTGCGGCGACCGATCAGGGGGCCCTCGACGGGTTCGTCTGGGTCAAGCCGCCGGGCGAGAGCGACGGCGAGTGCGGCGGTGGTCCAGCGGCCGGCGAGTTCTGGCCGGCACGCACGATGGAGCTGGCCACCGCGTCCGGGTGGTGAGAAACCGGCGCGTTGACCTCCGCGCGTGACGAGCCCGGCACATGCCGTTGTTAGGCTGCGCCCCATGGAGCCGGGCAATGACTGGGTCGCCGTCATCATCGAGGACGACCCCGATGTGCGAGACCTCATCGACATCGTGCTGACCCAGTCGGGTTTCCGCACTGTTGTCACGCACAACGGCGCCGACGGTGTCGAGGCCGTGCGGGCGCACAATCCGCTGATCACGACGCTCGACGTCAACATGCCGGGCATGGACGGCTTCGCCGTCGCCAAGCGGTTGCGGGAGTTCAGCAGCACCTACCTGATCATGATCACGGCCCTGGCCGACGAGATCGACGTGGTCCAGGGGTTCGAGGCCGGGGCCGACGACTACCTGGTCAAGCCGTTCCGCCCGCGTGAGCTGCGGGCCCGCGCCGACTCGATGCTGCGCCGTCCGCGCACGCGCCAGGACAAGCCGGGTGGCTGGGCCGACGGCGACCCCGAGGTCGAGCCGACCCCCGCCCCGCCGACCGAGGAGTCGTGGGCCGCCATGGCCGCGCGCGACCTCGCCGCAGCCGCGCCGCTCCAGCCGTTGGCGACGCCGCCTCCCGCCCCCGCGTCGCAGGCCCCCGTCCAGCAGCCCGTCCAGCAGCCCGTCCAGCAGCCGCCGGCACCGGCTCCGGTCCAGCAGCCGGTGCAGCAGCCGGTCCAACCGGTGCAGCAGCCGGCGCCGCCCGTGCAGCAGCCGGCGCCGCCGGTCCAGCAGCCCGTCGCGCCGCAGCCTGCGGTGGCGTCCGCCGACCCGCACCAGGCGGGCTGGCTGCGCTTCAACGGCCTCGCGCTCAACAACGAGACCCGCGTCGTCACGGTCAACGGCGGTGCGGTCGAGCTGACCCGCACCGAGTTCGACCTGCTCGCCTCGCTGATGAGCACCGGCCGCCGCGTGCGGAGCAAGGCCGACCTGGTGCTGACCATGCGTGGTCAGCAGTACGTCACGTCGTACTTCGTCAACGAAGCCGACAAGCGCTCGGTCGAGGTGCACATCGCCAACCTGCGTCGCAAGATCGGCGACGACGCCTCCACCCCGCGCTACATCGAGACGGTCCGCGGCGTCGGCTACCGCCTCGCCGAGGCGACCTAGCCACGCTCGGCTCGTTCCTCGCTCGCGCGGCTACTCGACCTTGCTGCTGCGTCCCAGCCTTCGCAGGCTCAGGCTGGGGCGGCTCAGTTGGCGTCGACCGGGATCGACTGGGCCTCGGTGGGCTTGTCGGAGGTGAAGATCGCGATCGGGACCTTCTGCTTGATCGTCATCTTGGTGTACTGGTTGCTGCCGGCCTTCGTCTGCACCCACACGGTGGCCGTGAAGTGCAGGTCGATGCCGGTCGTGTCATCGGCGGTCGGCTTGATCGCGTTGTTGCGGAGCTCGAAGGCGCCCTTCGGCGAGGTGATGAGCATGCCGTACTTGGTCGACACGGGCTCCGGGTCGAAGGTGATGTTCTTCGCGACGGCGTCGAGCCGGTAGGGGTGCTCGGGTGCACCACCGCCGCTGCGGATCGTCTCCGACGTCACCTTGATGTGGTCGAGGTAGACCTTGCGCTTGGTCACGAACGGGTCGCGGATCGCGCGGCTCAGGTCGTAGGCCTGGAAGGTGAAGGAGAAGTACTTCTTGCCCTTCGGGTACCACTCGTTGGTCCGCGGCGTCGACTTGGTCGGGTAGAGCGTGTAGACGAAGTCCATGTTGCCGGAGCGCTGGATGTGCGACTGGAACGTGCCGTCGCGGGTGAACTGCGAGTCGTACGGCGTCACGGTCGCGGACGGCGACGCGGACGGCGTCGACGACGGGTCGTCGCTGGAGCCGGTCAGGCTGTCGATGGCCGAGCACCCGGACACCAGGGTGAGGGCAGCGGTGAGTCCGACGAGGCTCGTCGCGAAGGCGCGCAGGCGCGAGCGAGTGGGGGTCATGGGGGGCTCCTGGGAGAGGGGTCGGCGAGAGTCCGGCGCGGTCATGCCCTGAAGCCGCGGTAGCGCTTCATGGACTTGATGACCATCCAGGCGGTCTGGAGGACGGTGAGGACTCCGAGGACCGGCCAGCAGACGGCCAGGATGTCGGAGCGGAGCCCGATCGGGAGCTGGATCCAGACCGCTGCCGCCACCAGGAAGATGCCGAACGCGGCCACGAACGGGTAGAGCCAGGCGATGCCCTTGCCGCGCTCGGCCTTGGCCTGCGCAGCCCAGTTGTCGGTCTGCTGGCGGCTGAAGAACTTCAACCAGGCCCGGATGAAGTGACCCATCCGGATGACCATGTAGGACTCGGCCGGGACGATCAGGATGGCGAAGAGGTAGTCGCGTTTGTTGCGGAACTCCATGGAGCGAGCGACCCGGAAGTTCAGCCAGATCGAGGCGAACGGCGGGATCAGCCACCACGGGCTGAAGACGAAGGCGTGGATGCTGAGCGAGCCGGCGAGCAGGAGCACGAACAGGAACCGGGTCGTGATGTTGATGACCATCGACATGTGCTCGAACCACCGCAACCGCAGGTTGGGGTGGAAGGGCTGGCCCTTGGTGTCACCGCGCTGGCCGGGCCACATCAGGTCGATGGCACCGAAGTTCCACTTCACCTGCTGGGCGTCCAGCGAGCGCAGGGTGGTCATGCCGCCGACGTGGGCGCGGGCCCGGGCGCTGATCTTGGTGAGGTAGCCGGCGCTCTTGATCTGCAGCGAGAGGAGCGAGTCCTCGACCTCGCTGTCGTTGACCCAGGGGGTGCGCTGGTGGCTGTCGCGCAGCACGTCGCGCAGCGCCTGGGTGGAGAAGATGGAGAACTGGCCGCCGAGGACCGCCATGTTGCGGCCCTTCAGCATGTTCTGCATGTTGAAGGCCGCGAACTGGGCGCGCTGGCCGGCGATCAGGAACTTCGCGATCGGGCCCTCGAGCGCGCTGTCGTCGATCGAGTAGATCGCGGAGATGCCGCCGATCCGGTCGTCGCTGGCGATCTCGTCGACGAGGTGCTGGACGGCGTCGGGCTCGGGCGTGGTGTCGCCGTCGACGCCGAGCAGGTAGTCCATCGTCTCGACGAGGGAGTAGCCGTAGTTGAGGGCGCCGACCTTCTTGTCGGGGTTCTTGCCGATGTCGTGGACGTAGATGACCGTGCTCTGCTCGCCGGTCGGCGTCATCCGGGTGTGGGGTCCGGCGTAGTAGCTGGCGATCTCGACGGAGTCGTCGCTGCTGTTGTTGATGATGACGTGGATCGTGTCGGGGAGCCGGGTCTGCTGCAGCAGCGAGTCGAGCACGCCGGCGATGGTCTCGGCCTCGTTGTAGGCGGGGATGATGCAGCCGACCGTGGGCCGGTACGTCGGGAGGTCCTCGACCTCGTCGCGGTACTGCTCCTCGTAGTCGGCCAGACCCTGGTCCGCGATCCGGACGTAGGCATCCTCGCCCGTCGTGGCGAGCGGTGCGCCCTGCTGCCCCATGCCGTTCGGTTCCACGCGTGGTCTCCCGTTCCCCCGGGGGCGCCGCCGGTTGCGGGTCGCTTCCCCTTGAGTCCTCACCAGTCTGTGGCCAGGTCCTCAAGGCCCCACACGGTGAATCCCAAAGTTTCGCCTAATTATGCTCGACGAAAGGTGGTCTGGACCAGAGTCAGCGCGGAAGCGAGCTGGCGCGCCAGCCGCCGGGACCGTGGGGGAGGGTGCGGCGGACCAGCCGGTGCGGCGCCGACCAGGAGGGCGTACGCCGTCGAGCGGGCGCGGCCGGGCCGCCGAGCGCCGAGAGGACCGCGACGACCGCGGCCACCTCCTCGGGGGTCGCGTCGCCGTTGATGATCCGCAGGGCGGGCTGCTGCTCGCTCACAGCGGGATGTTCCCGTGCTTCTTGGCGGGCAGCGTCTCGCGCTTGGAGCGGAGCAGGCGCAGGGCCCGGACGACCTCGACCCGGGTCTCGTGCGGGGTGATGACCGCGTCGACGTAGCCGCGCTCGGCGGCGATGTAGGGGTTGGCCAGCGTGGTCTCGTACTCGTCGATCAGCTCGGCCCGCTTGGCCTCGACGTCGCCGCCGTCCTCCTCGACCTTCTTCAGGGTCTTGCGGTGCACGATGTTGGCCGCGCCCTGCGCGCCCATCACGGCGATCTGCGCGGTCGGCCAGGCGAGGTTGATGTCGGCGCCGAGGTGCTTGGAGCCCATCACGTCGTACGCGCCGCCGTAGGCCTTGCGGGTGATGATCGTGACGAGCGGGACCGTCGCCTCGGCGTACGCGTAGATGAGCTTGGCGCCGCGGCGGATGATGCCGTTCCACTCCTGGTCGGTGCCGGGCAGGAAGCCGGGCACGTCGACGAAGGTCAGCACCGGGATGTTGAAGGCGTCGCAGAAGCGGACGAACCGCGCGGCCTTCTCGGACGCGTCGATGTCGAGGGTGCCGGCGAACTGCATCGGCTGGTTGGCGACGACGCCGACCGGGTGTCCCTCGACGCGGCCGAAGCCGACCACCAGGTTGGGTGCGAACAGCTCCTGGACCTCGAGGAAGTCCTCGTCGTCGACGACCACGGTGATGACGTCGCGGATGTCGTAGGGCTGGTTCGGCGAGTCCGGGATGATCGTGTCGAGCGTGCGGTCCAGGTCGCTGACCTCGGTGTCGGCGACCTCGTCGTACGTCGGGCCCTCGTCGAGGTTGTTCTGCGGCAGGTAGGACAGCAGCGCCTTGACGTACTCGATCGCGTCGTCCTCGTCCGAGCCCATGTAGTGGGCGTTGCCGGACTTGGTGTTGTGGGTGCGGGCGCCGCCGAGCTCCTCCATCGTGACGTCCTCGCCGGTGACCGTCTTGATGACGTCGGGTCCGGTGATGAACATGTTGGAGGTGCCGTCGACCATGATCGTGAAGTCGGTGACCGCGGGGGAGTAGACGTGCCCGCCGGCGCAGGAGCCCATGATCATCGAGATCTGCGGGATGACGCCCGAGGCGTGGACGTTGCGGCGGAAGATCTCGCCGTACAGGCCGAGCGAGACGACGCCCTCCTGGATGCGGGCGCCGGCGCCCTCGTTGATGCCGATGATCGGGCAGCCGGTCTTGATCGCGAGGTCCATGACCTTGGTGATCTTCTCGCCGTAGACCTCGCCGAGCGAGCCGCCGAAGACCGTGAAGTCCTGGGAGAACACGCAGACCTGGCGGCCGTCGATGGTGCCGTAGCCGGTGATCACGCCGTCGCCGTACGGGCGGTTCTTCTCCAGGCCGAACGCGACCGAGCGGTGCCGTGCGAGCTCGTCGAGCTCGACGAACGAGCCCTCGTCGAAGAGCAGCTCGATGCGCTCGCGGGCGGTCTTGCGGCCCTTCGCGTGCTGCTTCTCGATCGCCTTCGCTGAGCCGGCGTGGACGGCCTCGTCGAGGCGCCGGTCGAGGTCGGCCAGCTTGCCCGCGGTGGTGTGCAGGTCGATGTCCTGCGGGACGTCCGTGCCTTCACCGGGCTGTGCACTCATGCGGTCGGGCTCCTCAGTGGCGTGCGGTTGGGACCGTGGGTCAATGTAGTGCCCGTGACCGCCGATGCCATGAGACGCCCATCACTCGACGCCTCACGACTCTCGTCGCTCGCGCCGGCGTTGGCGGTCGAGGTGCTCGACGAGGCGACGTCGACGAACGCGGTCGCCGGCGAGCGTGCGCGGGCCGGCGCCCCCGAGGGCCACGTGGTCGTCGCCGAGCGGCAGACCGCCGGGCGTGGTCGCCTCGACCGCACCTGGCACACGCCGGACCGTGCGGCTCTGCTCTTCTCCGTCATCCTGCGTCCCCAGGTCCCTGCGGGCGACTGGCCGTGGCTGCCGTTGCTGGCCGGCCACTCCGTCACCCGCGCGCTGCGCGGCCTGGGCTACGACGCGGGCGTGAAGTGGCCCAACGACGTCCTCATCGGTGATCGGAAGCTGATCGGCATCCTCGTCGAGCGGGTCGAGACCCCGAGCGGACCCGCGGCGGTCGTCGGCATCGGCATCAACGTGTCGCTCACGGTCGACGAGCTGCCGGTCCCGACCGCCACGTCGCTGGCCATCGAGAGCGGCACCGAGCCGGACCGCACCGAGGTGCTGGTGGGTGTCCTCAGCACGCTCGCCGAGGCGTACGACGCCTGGCAGGCCGGCGGGGAGGCGGCGCGGGACCGGTTGGCGGCGTCGTACGCCGCGACCTGCGTGACCGTCGGGCGGGACGTGCGCGTCGAGCTGCCCGGAGGCGACGCCCTCCTCGGTCGGGCGGTCGGCGTCGACCGCAGCGGCCGGCTCGTGGTCGACGGACCGGACGGTCGCACCGCCGTCGGCGCAGGTGACGTAGTCCACGTGCGCGCGCTCGATCGGTGACATGATCGCCCCGTGGCCATCTCACCGAAGCTGCTGAACGAGGGCGAAAAAGTCGTCATCGACACGCGCACCCACGTCAAGGCGCTGATCCTCCCGATCCTGATGCTGGTCGTGTTCCTCGCGATCGGCACGTTCGTGCAGGTCAAGGTCGACCAGGGCGTCGTCGACAAGGGCGTCTGGATCCTGGTCGCGATCGGCGTCATCTGGTTCGTGCTCCGCCCGCTGGTCATCTGGGCGACCGCGACGTACACGTTCACCGACCGCCGCCTGATCACCCGCACCGGCGTGATCGTGCGCCGTGGGCACGACATGCCGCTGGCACGGATCAGCGACATCGCCTACGAGTTCGGCCCGATCGACCGGCTGCTCGGCTGCGGGACGCTGCTGATCTCCGACGCGAGCACGCACGGCACGATCAAGCTGCACGACATCCCGCGGGTCGAGGACACCCAGCGCACGCTCAACCAGATGCTGCAGAAGCTCCACGACCCGTCGGCAGGGCATGACGGAGTCTGAGACAGGACCCGGCCCCGAGGACCTCGAGCGGGCCATCCTCGGCGAGACCCCGGTCTTCAACGCGCAGGACGTCGCGGCGCAGACCGGCGTCACGATGGACGAGGCGCGCCGGCTGTGGCGCGCCCTGGGCTTCCCGGAGCACGGTCTCGAGACGGCCTACACGGACGCGGACACCGAGGCGCTCTCGACGCTGATCGGCATCGTCCGCTCCGGCCTGATCGACTTCGACATGGGCGTCAACCTCACCCGCGCCGTCGGGCAGACGATGGCCCGGCTGGCCGACTGGGAGGTCTCGGCGCTCGTCAACCGGGTCGAGGAGCTGGCCGCCGACCCCGACAGCCCGACCGGCCGCACCGGTTCCGCGCTGCGCCTGATCGACGAGATCAACGGGCCCTTCGAGGACCTGCTGATCTACGTGTGGCGCCGCCACCTCGCCGCGGCCGTCGCCCGCGTCGAGGCGCTGCGCGCCAACGAGGAGGACCTCAACACGGTGCAGCTGACCGTCGGGTTCGCCGACATCGTCAGCTTCACGGCGCTGTCGAACCGGCTCACCGAGGACCGGATCGGCGACCTGGTGGAGCTCTTCGAGTCGCGCTGCGCCGACGTCGTGGCCACCCAGCGCGGTCGGATCATCAAGAGCATCGGCGACTCGGTGCTGTTCGTCAGCGACGACCCGGTCCGCGCCTACGACATCGCCGAGGGGATCATCAACGTCGTCGGCCGGGACCCGCGGATGCCCGACGTCCGGCTCGGTCTCGCGAGCGGCTCGGTCGTGATGCGGCTGGGCGACGTGTTCGGCCCGCCGGTCAACCTGGCGGCCCGGCTGACCGCCGTCGCCCGCCGCAACCGGATCATCATCGACGCGGCCACCGCCGACCTGCTGCCGTCCGACCAGTTCGAGACGCGACCGCTCCCGGCGCGACCCGTGCGGGGCTTCGGCATCGTGGAGCCGGTGTCCGTACGCCGTACCTGAGCGCCGGTCCGCGACCGTCTTGTCAAGGCCGGTCCGGCCCGCGGATGAGAAATGTCGTGGTTTCGGTCACGCCCGGGCGCTGACCTTCCTACCGTGTGTGGATGATCGAGGTGCAGGACGTCCGACTCGATCCGGACACCCGGCGCGCGTGGCGGGGCAACGACGAGATCGTCCTGTCGCGCAAGGAGTTCGACCTGGTGCTCGCGCTGATCAGCCGGGCCGGCGACATCGTCAGTCGCGAGGACCTGATGCGCGACGTGTGGCACACGACGTTCTGGACGTCGTCGAAGACCATCGACGTGCACCTCGGCTGGGTGCGCCGCAAGCTCGGTGACGACAGCCGGCACCCGCACCTGATCACCACGATCCGCGGGCAGGGCCTGAGGTTCGAGAAGGTCGACCTCCGCAGTCCCGCTCCGTGACCAACCCCTAGGCTTCCGGTGTGCCTGCGCCCGACCCGACTCACGCGCCCACGCTCGCCGTGATCGGCGGCGGCCAGCTCGCCCGAATGATGGCCGAGCCGGCGGCAGCCATGGGCCTGCCGCTGCGGCTGCTCGCCGAGGCCGAGGGCGTGTCCGCCGCTCAGGTCATCCCCGACCACGTCGTCGGCGACTACCGCGACCTCGACACGCTGCGGGCGGTCACCGCCGGGTGCCCCGTCGTGACCTTCGACCACGAGCACGTCCCCACCGAGCACCTCCACGCGCTCGAGGCGGACGGCGTCGCCGTGCGTCCCGGACCCGACGCGCTCGTGCACGCGCAGGACAAGGGCGTGATGCGGGAGCGGCTGGCCGCTCTGGGCGTCCCGTGCCCCCGCAACGCGATCGTCTCCTCGGTCGCGGAGGTCGAGGCGTTCGGCTACCCGTGCGTCCTCAAGACCACGCGTGGCGGCTACGACGGCAAGGGCGTCTGGGTCGCTCGCACGTCTGCCGACTGCGACGACGCCTTCGCGGCGGCCGAGGCGACCGGCGTCCGCATCCTCGCCGAGGAGCTCGTCGACTTCCGCCGCGAGCTGTCGGCGCTCGTCGCGCGATCGCCCAGCGGCCAGGCCGCGGCGTACCCCGTCGTCGCCTCGACCCAGCTCGACGGCGTGTGCCACGAGGTGATCGCCCCGGCGCCCGACCTCGACCCCGAGCTCGCCGGCCAGGCGCAGGAGATCGCGCTGCGGATCGCGGGCGAGCTCGACGTCACCGGTGTGCTGGCGGTCGAGCTCTTCGAGACCGTCGACGGCCGGATCCTCGTCAACGAGCTCGCCATGCGACCGCACAACACCGGGCACTGGAGCCAGGACGGCGCGGTCACCTCGCAGTTCGAGAACCACCTGCGTGCCGTGCTCGACCTGCCGCTCGGCTCGCCCTCGCCGCGGGCCAGGTGGACGGTGATGGTCAACATCCTCGGCGGCCCCGACCAGTCGGTCGGGCGCCTGTACGACGGCTACCCGCACGCGCTCGCCCGCGACCCGCACCTGCGGGTGCACCTCTACGGCAAGGACCTGCGACCGGGCCGCAAGGTCGGTCACGTCAACGCCTACGGCGACGACCTCGACGACTGCCTCGAACGAGCCCGCCACGCGGCCGCGTGGTTCCGTGGCGACCTGGGAAACGAGAGTGAGTGACCACATGTCCGCACAGGTAGGCATCGTGATGGGGTCGGACTCCGACTGGCCGGTGATGAAGGCCGCGTCCGAGGCGCTGGCCGAGTTCGACATCGCCTTCGAGGCCGATGTCGTCTCCGCGCACCGGATGCCCGAGGAGATGCTCTCCTACGGACGGGACGCCGCGTCGCGTGGACTCTCCGTGATCATCGCCGGCGCCGGGGGAGCGGCCCACCTGCCGGGCATGCTCGCCGCGGTCACGCCGCTGCCGGTCATCGGCGTACCCGTGCCGCTGAAGTACCTCGACGGCATGGACTCGCTGCTCTCCATCGTGCAGATGCCGGCCGGGGTCCCGGTCGCCACCGTCGCGATCGGCGGCGCCCGCAACGCCGGTCTGCTCGCCGTACGCATCCTCGCCGCGTCGTCGCCCGAGCTGCGGGAGAGGATGACCGCCTTCCAGGCCGAGCTCAGGACCACCGCCCAGGACAAGGGTGCGGCCGTCCGCAGCGACTCCGGCCCGCGGCGGATCGGCTTCTGACCACCGGCCCCTGATCGAGAAAGGCCCCTGGGCCTGTCGCCCGGTGGTTGAGGGAGGCCCCCCTGGAGGCCTGTCGCCCGGTGGTTGAGGAAGGCCCCCTGGGGGCCTGTCTCGAAACCCCCGCAGCCCTCGCGCGGGCGCGTTGGCTGCGCGACCTCCTCAACCCCCGGCGGCCTCGGTCAGCGCCCGGACGCCGGGCAGCTGTGCGAGGGCGTTGACCACGACGGAGAACACCAGCAGCGCGACCGCCCAGGTCTCGTGGCCGACGTCCCACAGCGCCAGCGACGCGAGGCCGAAGACGACGACCTTCACCAGGGGGCGACGCACCGCACCGCCGTACGCCGCCCGGGGCGATGCGAACAGGAACCACAGCGTCATCGCGACCAGCGGCAGCAGCCACACGAGCAACCAGCGCGGGTCGTGCGCCCAGCCCCAGACGCCGAACGCCGCGACCGCGAGCAGCTCGTCGACGAAGACGAGCGCGAGCACCCACCAGCCGAGAAATGCCATGCCTCATCCTCCCGGGTCACTAGCGTGCGACGCATGCTGTTTCCCGAGTCACGAGCGGCCCTCGACTTCATCGCGGGCGACACCCCCGTCTGGACCGAGGGGTACGACGTCGGTGCGGCCCGGGCCGAGGCACGCGCGGCGGCCGCAGCCGAGTCCCGCGAGGAGGTCGCGGAGGTCCGCGACGTCGACGCCGACGGCGTGCCGTGCCGGTTCTACCGACCCGAGGGGGCGGGCGACGGCCTGGTCATCCACGCGCACGGTGGCGGGTTCGTCTTCAACGACGTCGACGTGCACGACGCCGCTGCCCGTCGGCTCGCCAACCGGAGCCGGATGGCCGTGCTCAGCGTCGACTACCGCCGTCCGCCCGAGCACCGCTTCCCGGCCGCACCCGACGACGTGTCGACCGCCGTCGCCTGGGCGGAGCGGCACCACGACGGCCCGACGTACATCCACGGCGACAGCGCCGGCGCCAACCTCGCGCTGGTCGCAGCGCTCCGCCACCCGGGCAGGTTCCGGGCCGTCGCCCTCATCTACCCGTTCCTCGACCCGACCGCGGCCTTCGACTCCTACCGCACCAACGCGCACGGCTTCGACCCGCGCGAGGCGGCCTGGTACTGGGAGCAGTACGCCGCGAGCCCGGCCGACCTGACCGACCCCGACCTCGCACCCCTGCTGTCGGACCGGCTCGGCACCCTGCCGCCGACGCTGGTCGTCACCGCCGAGCACGACCCGCTACGTGACGAGGGGGAGCACCTCGCCGGCCTGCTCGCCGAGGCGGGCGTCGAGGTGACCGGGACCCGTTACCTCGGTCAGCTGCACGGCTTCTGGCGTCACCACGCCGTCTTCCCGTCGGCGGAGCCGCTGATGCGACAGGTCGCGGGGTTCCTCGCCCAGCACGGCTGACAGGATGACCCCATGCGCGTGCACCTCGGCTGCGACCACGCAGGCCTCGACCTCAAGGACCACCTGACCGCCTGGCTCACCGAGCACGGCTACGAGCCGGTCGACCACGGACCCTTCTGGTACGACGCCGTCGACGACTACCCCGTCTTCTGCCTGCGCGCCGCCGAGGGCGTGGCGGCCGACCGGGCCGCCGGGCTGGACAGCCTCGGCGTTGTCATCGGCGGCTCCGGGAACGGCGAGCAGATCGCGGCCAACAAGGTCGTCGGGATCCGCTGTGCCCTGGCCTGGTCCGAGGACACCGCCAGGCTCGCCCGCCAGCACAACGACGCGCAGGTCGTCGCCGTCGGTGGCCGGATGCACTCCCTCGAGGACATGACCCGCTTCGTCGAGCTCTTCCTCGCCGAGCCGTTCACCGACGAGGAGCGCCACGTGCGCCGGATCGGCCAGCTCACGGCGTACGAGGCCACGCACGAGCTGCCGCCGCTGCCCGCCCGACCGACTGATGCCTGAGGGGCACACCCTCCACCGGCTGGCCGACGAGCTGACCGCGACCTTCGGCGGGCGGGTCGTCCGTATGGGCAGCCCGCAGGGTCGCTTCGCGGACTCGGCGGCGCTGGTCGACGGCCAGGTGCTCGTCGGTGCGGAGGCATGGGGCAAGCACCTCTTCGTCGAGTTCCCCGACGAGCGCTTCGTGCACGTCCACCTCGGCCTCTACGGCCACTTCGACGTGCACGCCGGCGTCACCGAGGTGCCGGCTGCGATCGGCCAGGTGCGGCTGCGGCTGGTCGCCGCCGACCGCGACTGGCACGCGTACGCGGATCTGCGCGGCGCCACCACCTGCGAGCTCGTGACCCGCGCCGAGCGGGACGCGGTCGTCGCGCGCTCGGGCCCGGACCCGCTGCGCGAGGACGCCGACCCGGCCCTCGCGTGGGAGCGGATCCGGCGCAGCAAGGCACCGATCGCCGGGCTGCTCATGGACCAGAGCGTCGTCGGAGGGATCGGCAACGTGTACCGGGCGGAGCTGCTCTTCCGGCACCGGATCGACCCCTTCCGGCCCGGCAACACCCTGCGCCGCGGGCAGTGGCAGGCGATGTGGGACGACCTCGTCGTCCTCATGCAGGACGGCGTGCGCACCGGCCGGATCGACACCGTCCGCCCCGAGCACATGCCGGAGGCGATGGGCCGTCCGCCGCGCAAGGACGACCACGGCGGCGAGGTCTACGTCTACCGGCGCAACGGTCAGCCCTGCCACGTCTGCGGCACGCTGATCCGCACCGTCGAGCTCCAGGGCCGCAACCTCTTCTGGTGTGCGCATTGCCAGCGCAGGTTCCGGTCCCGAGCACTACAGTCCACCGCAACACCGTGACCCGAACCCATCACGAGGACCGACGATGACCGCACCCCCCGCGGCGGACCGGGGCGCCCGGCCCTCCCGGGGCCGTGCCCCCCAGTGGCGACCCGGTCTCGGCATCGCGCCCGAGAACCGGACGCTCTTCTGGCTGGTCGTGCTCTCGGTCGTGGTCACGGCGCTGGTGCTGATCTGGCCGACGATCGCGCCGATGACGACGTTGATGGTGCCGCTGCTGCTCGGCAGCCTGCTGCTCAGCCCGCGTCAGCTGCCGTGGTTCGTGGTCTCGCTGATGGTGATGCTGATGCTCGCCATCGCGCGCCAGGTGGAGGTCACCCCGCGCACCGTCCTCGCGATCGCGATCCTCTACACGATGTGCTTCATCGTGCTGCTCACCTCCTTCCGCCGGTCCCGCCTCGGCGTCGCGGGGGTCCAGGGCGAGTCGATGCTGGTCGACCTGCGCGACCGGATCCTCGGCCAGGGCGGCATCCCGCAGCTCCCCGGTGGTTGGCTCGCCGAGACGGCGCTGCGCTCGGCAGGAGGTACGCCGTTCGCCGGCGACTTCGTCGTGTCGACCGTCCCGCGCGGCACTCGGCGCCTGGAGATCGTCGTCGTCGACGTGTCCGGCAAGGGGGAGCAGGCCGGCACGCGCGCCCTGCTGCTGTCCGGGGCGTTCGGCGGCCTGCTCGGCGCGCTCCCGCCTGCGTCGTTCCTGCCGGCCGCCAACGACTACCTGCTCCGCCAGGACTGGGACGAGGGCTTCGCGACCGCCGTGCACCTCTCGCTCGACACCTCGACCGGTGCGTTCGAGCTGCGGACGGCAGGTCACCCGCCGGCCGCGCAGCTCGACGCCGGGTCGGGTCGCTGGACCGTCCACCAGGGGGAGGGGCCGGTGCTCGGGCTGATCGAGGACGCCGAGTTCACCGCGGTCGAGGGCGTGCTGCGGCCCGGTGACGCGCTGCTCCTCTACACCGACGGGATGGTCGAGACCGCCCGCCGGGAGCTCGAGATCGGGATCGACCGGATGCTCGGCAGGGCCGAGAGCCTGCTCCGTGGCCGGTTCGAGGGCGGGGCCGACCGGCTGGTCGACGCCCTCGGCTCCCGCAACGACGACCGGGCTCTGGTGCTGGTCCACCGGCCCTGAGCGCTCCTGAGGGCTGCTGTCCCGGTTGGGGAGTGCGGGGCTCGATGTGGCACGATTGCACCCGCTCTGGGCATCCGCGCCCGCAGCGTGCGGATGTAGCTCAATGGTAGAGCCCCAGTCTTCCAAACTGGCTACGCGGGTTCGATTCCCGTCATCCGCTCCAAGCAGGGTTCGAGCGCCGGTAGAGCGGGGCGAAGACCCCACTTGCCGGGGCGTAGCGTAGTGGCTAGCGCGCCTGCTTTGGGAGCAGGAGACCGCAGGTTCGAGTCCTGTCGCCCCGACGCACCGCACCGACGCACCAATCATCAGAACTGATAGAGGAGAAAGCCTGTGAAGAGCGCCGTCGAGACCTTGAGCCCGACCAGGGCCAAGCTGACCGTCGAGGTGCCCTTCGAGGAGCTCAAGCCGAGCCTCGACGCGGCGTACCAGCAGATTGCCAAGCAGATCAACGTCCCCGGCTTCCGCCGCGGCAAGGTCCCGCCGGCCGTGATCGACCGTCAGGTCGGCCGGGGCGCGGTGCTCGACCAGGCCATCAACGAGGTCGTCCCGCAGAAGTACATGGAGGCCCTCCAGGCCAACGACCTGCAGCCGATCGCGCAGCCCGAGATCGAGGTCACCAAGTTCGAGGACAACGAGGCGCTGGAGTTCACCGCCGAGGTCGACGTCCGCCCCGAGATCAGCCTCCCGTCGTACGACGGTGTCGAGGCCGAGGTCGAGGACATCGAGCTGACCGACGAGGACGTCGCCGAGCAGGTCGAGGCGCTGCGTGAGCGCTTCGCCACCCTGATCGACGTCGAGCGCCCGGCCGCCGACGGCGACTTCGTGGTCATGGACCTCAAGGCGACCAAGGACGGCGAGGTCGTCGACGGCGCCGAGGTGTCCGGGATGTCCTACCGCGTCGGTCGCGGCGGCATGCTCGACGGCCTCGACGAGGCGCTCACCGGCCTGTCCGCCGGCGAGGAGAAGGTCTTCACCTCCGAGCTGGTCGGCGGTGACCTGGTCGGCGAGAGCGTCGAGGTCGCGGTCGCCGTCAGCCAGGTCCAGGAGCAGGAGCTCCCCGACCTCGACGACGAGTTCGCCCAGATGGCCTCCGAGTTCGACACCGTCGAGGAGCTGACCGCCGACGTGCGCGAGCGCCTCGGCCGGGGCCGCCGCCTGGAGCAGGCCGCCTCCGCCCGCGACGCCGTGCTCGAGCAGCTGCTCGAGCGGGTCGAGATCCCGCTGCCCGAGGTCGTCGTCACCGACGAGCTCAACGCGCGTCGTCGCAACCTGGAGCAGCAGCTCGCCTACGCCGGCATCACCATGGAGAAGTACCTCGAGGACGAGAAGCAGACCCTGGAGGAGTTCGAGGCCGACCTCGAGCGCCGGGTCCGGGACGCGGTCGCCGCGCAGTTCCTCCTCGACGAGATCGCCAAGGTGGAGGAGTTCGGCATCGACCAGGCCGAGCTCTCCGAGCACCTGATGCGTCGCGCCCAGCAGTCCGGCCAGGACCCGCAGGAGTTCGCGAACCACATGTTCGAGCACAACCACATCCCCGAGCTCGTGCAGGAGATCCTGCGCGGCAAGGCCCTCGCCCGCGTGGTCGAGAGCGCGGTCGTCAAGGACGCCTCGGGCAACGTGGTCGAGCTGAAGAACCTGCGCCCCGACGGCACCATCGGTGAGCCGGAGGCCGAGGTCGAGGAGACCGAGGCCCCCGCCGAGGAGCCCGCGGACGCCTGATCCACCCGATAGCCGCTCAGTGCACATATGTGCACTGAGCGGCTATCGTCATTCCATGACCCGCACGGGACCCACCTACCTCGACGCGTTCTCGCTGCTCTCCGAGGTCGCCGACGAGCTCGTCGTCCGCAGCATCCGCGACACGCACGACGCCTGGGCCCACCGGTTCGGCGGCTATCCCGGGCGCACCATCACGCGGGGCGTGTACGCCGGCGCCGGCCTGGGCCTGCGCGCCGCGGCCGCTGCCCTCGACAAGGTCGCCGCGACCGGCGTCGGACCGCGGCTCGAGGACGGTCCTCGGGGACGGTTCGTGAGCTCGGCTGTCAACGGCCTGATCGGTGACCGGCTGGTCTCGGAGCGGCCCCGGCTGGCGATCGAGATGGCGGTCCGCGCCCACGGGCGCGACGTACCTCTGGACGCCGACGGACTCGCGGCCGCCTTCCCTGAGGCGACCGGGCGGGTAGTGGTCTTCGTGCACGGCCTGTGCGAGAACGAGTCCTACTGGAACCGCTGGCGCGAGCGCACCGGCACGACGTACGGCGAGATGCTCGCCGGCGAGGGCTGGACGCCGGTCTTCCTGCGCGCCAACACCGGTCTCGGGCTGCGTGAGAACGGCGCCGCCCTGTCCGCGCTGATGCAGCGCCTCATCGACGCCTGGCCGACGCCGGTCACCCGCGTCGCCATGGTGGGCCACTCGATGGGCGGGCTGATCCTGCGCGCGGCGGGTGCGGTCGCGAGCGACGCCGAGCGGCCCTGGGCGGAACACGTGTCCGACGTCGTGACGCTCGGGACGCCGCACCTCGGGGCGCCGGTCGCCCGCGGCATCGGGCACGGCAGCCGCGGGCTGGGCCGCCTCCCGGAGACCGCCGCCCTCGGCCGGATCCTCGACGTGCGCTCGGTCGGGGTCCACGACCTCGTCGCCGGGCTCGCCGAGGACGTGCCGCCGCTGCCGCACGCGCGCTACCGCCTGGTCGCCGCCACCCTCACCGAGCGAGCCCGGCACCCGGTCGGCCACGTCGTCGGCGACCTGCTGGTGCGGGTGCCCTCGGCGTACGGGCGCGACCGGTACGGCGCGGAGCTGTTCCCGGACGCCACCGTCCTGCACCTGGGTCGCACGGACCACTTCGGCCTGCTGAACCACCCCGAGGTGCATCGCGCCCTGCGAGACTGGCTCGCATGACGTCACCCGATCGCGAGCTGCGCGCCGAGGCGACGGTCGGTGCACCGCCGGACCAGGTCTGGGCACTGCTCACCGACTTCGACCGGATGCCCGACTGGAGCCCCGAGCTGGTCCGGATGCTGCCGCTCAAGCGCGGTGGTCTCCGCGTCGGCCAGTGGTACCTCGGCATCAACCGCCGCAAGGCGGCCGTGTGGCCGACGCGGAGCGTGGTGGCGATCGTCGAACCCGGGCGCTGCGTCGCCTGGGACACCACCTCCAGCGGGGCGCGCTGGATCTGGGAGCTCGAGCCGGGCGCCGACGGTCGGACCCACGTCGTCCACACCCGACCGGTGCCGCGGCGGATCACCCGGATGAGCAAGATCTTCGCGCCGCTGGCGCTGGGCGGCAGTGCCGAGCACGCCGACGAGCTCGAGGCCGGCATGGCGCAGACCGTCGCGCGGCTCAAGGCGGCCGCCGAGGCCTGAGCCGGGGCAAATCCGCTGTTGGCGAACAGGGGGCCGTTGGCCGTGGAAGTGTCCGCCGTTCCGGCTAGGGTCGCACCCGTGACCCAGTACTCCAGCTCCGCTTCCGTTCCGGGGACCCTCGCGCCGCAGCTGAACGGCGGCGGCGGGATGAACGTCCTCGACGACCACATCTACCAGCGGCTGCTCCGCGAGCGCATCGTGTTCCTCGGTTCCGAGGTGCGCGACCAGAACGCCAACGCGATCTGCGCCCAGCTGCTGCTGCTCTCGGCCGAGGACCCCGAGGCCGACATCTTCCTCCACATCAACAGCCCGGGTGGCTCCGTGGACGCCGGCATGGCGATCTACGACACCATGAACTACATCCCCAACGACGTGGCGACCGTCGGCATGGGCCTGGCCGCCTCGATGGGCCAGTTCCTGCTCTGCGCCGGCACCAAGGGCAAGCGCTACGCCCTGCCGCACTCGCGGATCATGATGCACCAGCCCTCCTCGGGCATGGGCGGTTCCGCGTCCGACATCAAGATCCAGGCCCAGCAGTCGCTGCACATCAAGCAGGTGCTGCTCGACCTGATCGCCGAGCACACCGGCCAGCCGCGCGAGCAGGTCGAGGCCGACGCCGACCGTGACCGCTGGTTCACCGCCGAGCAGGCGAAGGAGTACGGCCTGGTCGACCAGGTCGTCAAGAACGCCCGCGACGCCGCCGACGAGGGCCGCCCGGCCCGGCAGAAGGACTGATCGCATGAGCTCCATGACCTCTGGCACGACCCCGGACCTGAGCCCGTCCATGAACTACTACATCCCCCAGTGGGAGGAGCGCACGTCGTACGGCTTCCGCCGCATCGACCCCTACGCCAAGCTCTTCGAGGACCGCATCATCTACCTCGGCTCGCCGATCTCCGACGACGTCGCCAACGCGGTCATCGCCCAGCTGCTCTGCCTGCAGTCGATGAACCCCGACCAGGACATCAGCATCTACATCAACAGCCCCGGTGGCTCGTTCACGGCGCTGACGGCGATCTACGACACGATGAAGTTCATCAAGCCCGACGTGCAGACGGTGTGCATCGGCCAGGCGGCCTCGGCCGCCGCGATCCTGCTCGCCGCCGGCACCCCCGGCAAGCGGCTCGCGCTGCCCAACAGCCGGATCCTGATCCACCAGCCCTACACCGAGGGCACGTTCGGCCAGACCTCGGACATCGAGATCCAGGCCAACGAGATCCTCCGGATGCGTGAGCTGCTCGAGAAGATGATCAGCGACCACTCCGGCCGGGACCTCGAGCAGGTCAGCCGCGACATCGAGCGCGACAAGATCCTGACCGCCGAGGGCGCGGTCGAGTACGGCCTGATCGACGCCGTCCTGCAGTCCCTCAAGGGCACCCCCGCGGTGACCGGCTGACCGCCTGACAGGTTCCTCGTGTCCGTCCCCGCATCGGGGGCGGCACGCGGTACCGTCGGGGAGGCCCTCGGGGTCCCACCCCCTGCACGACGAGTTCTGCACCACCCGCCCGTACGACCTGCTTGATGCTCGACCAAACCGGAGGATGACCGCCCGTGGCACGTATCGGTGACGGAGGCGACCTGCTGAAGTGCTCTTTCTGCGGGAAGAGCCAGAAGCAGGTCAAGAAGCTGATCGCTGGCCCCGGCGTCTACATCTGTGACGAGTGCATCGATCTCTGCAACGAGATCATCGAGGAAGAGCTCAGCGAGGGCACCGAGGTCAGCCTCGACGAGCTGCCCAAGCCGAAGGAGATCTTCGAGTTCCTCAACTCCTACGTCATCGGCCAGGAGCAGGCGAAGAAGTCCCTCGCCGTGGCGGTCTACAACCACTACAAGCGGGTCCAGGCGGGCATCCAGCCGATCTCCGGCAAGCACAGCAAGGAGGAGGTCGTCGAGGTCGCGAAGTCCAACATCCTCGTGATCGGACCCACCGGCTGCGGCAAGACCTACCTCGCGCAGACCCTGGCGCGGATGCTCAACGTCCCGTTCGCGATCGCCGACGCGACCGCGCTCACCGAGGCCGGCTACGTCGGCGAGGACGTCGAGAACATCCTGCTCAAGCTGATCCAGGCCGCTGACTACGACGTCAAGAAGGCCGAGACCGGCATCATCTACATCGACGAGATCGACAAGGTGGCCCGCAAGGCGGAGAACCCGTCGATCACGCGCGACGTCTCCGGCGAGGGCGTTCAGCAGGCACTGCTGAAGATCATCGAGGGCACCACGGCCTCGGTGCCGCCGCAGGGTGGACGCAAGCACCCCCACCAGGAGTTCATCCAGATCGACACCACCAACATCCTCTTCGTGGTGGGTGGTGCCTTCGCCGGTCTCGAGCACATCATCGAGCAGCGGGTCGGCAAGAAGACGCTCGGCTTCACCGCCGAGGTCCGTGGCGCGGCGGAGAAGGAGGCGGAGGACCTGCTCTCGTTGGTCCGCCCCGAGGACCTCACCAAGTTCGGCCTGATCCCCGAGTTCATCGGCCGGCTGCCGCTGATCGCGAGCGTCACCAAGCTCGACCAGGAGGCGCTGGTCCAGATCCTCACCGAGCCGCGCAACGCGCTCGTGAAGCAGTACCAGAAGCTCTTCGAGCTCGACGGCGTCGAGCTCGAGTTCACCGAGGACGCCATCCGTGCCATCGCCGACAAGGCGATGGAGCGCGGCACCGGCGCCCGCGGTCTGCGCGCCATCATCGAGGAGGTCCTCCTCTACGTGATGTACGACGTGCCCTCGCGCGGTGACGTCGCCAAGGTGATCGTGACCGGGGAGGTCGTCCTCGACGACGTGGCCCCGACCCTGGTGCCCCGCGAGACCGAGAAGAAGAAGAAGTCCGCCTGACGAGTCGGCGAAGCCGACTCGTCGTTCGGGGCGAGGTCGAGTAGCGGCGCGACCGAGGAACGAGGTCGCGACCCGCGTATCGAGACCCGGTCGATGCGTCGACGAGGGTCGTCGCAGACCGTCCGCGACCCGCCTGGCCCACCCTGACTAGGGCCGCATAGTCCGTTCGGGCTATCTGTGGACTACGGGTTTGCGCACGGCTGTCGCGGACCGATTGACTCCCTCCCGCACACGCGTTCTTTCTCGGGAGGGTGAGCAATGAGGTCTGAGCACAGAGCACCCCTGATCGCCTCGGTGATCGTGGTCCTGGCCTGCGCCGGCGTGCTCACGCACGCGATCCGCACCGACGCCCTCGGCGGCATCGCCTCGCGCCCCTTCCACGTGCTCGCCGCCCACCTGGTGGTCCCGGCCGAGCAGGCCGACAAGACCGTCGCGGACCCCGCGCCCCTGGTGGCTCCCGCGCCGTCCACGACGCCGTCCGCCCCGGTCGAGATCTCACCCGCCGCGCCGCAGCGCCACCCGGCCCGCGCGTCGCACGCGCCGCGGCCCGCGCACGCCCACCAGCCGGCCGCACACCACCCCGAGGTCGCGTCCAGCACGCCGGCCGCGCCCGACCCGGCGCCTGCGTCGACGGACCCCGTGGTCCCGCTGCCCGGCAGCCACGACGTCGGGAACCCGCACGACTGGGACCACCACTCGACGGTGCACCCGACGCACCCGGTGCACCCGGTGCACCCGGTGCACCCGGTGCGCCCGGACCACCCGGTCACACATCTGCTGGGTCAGCTCGTCGAGGTCGCCGGGACCCTCGTGTCCCAGCTGACGCACCACGCCGAGCACGCCGACGAGCACGCGTGGGGTCACGGCGACGACCACGGCCGGGGTCACGCCGACGACCACGGCCGGGGCCACGGGTTCAGCGGCCACGGCTGGCACCACTGACCCGCGGCTGTCTCACTCCTCGACGGGTGCGAGCTCCGCGTCGACGGTGATCTCGGTGGCCGCGGCGTCGGCGACGAACACCAGCTCGCCGGTGATCTTGCCCGTGAGCCGCAGGTCGGTCGCGGCCTGCTCGGCGGCGGTGACCAGCGGCTCCGGCCCCCGGATCTCCACCCGCGAGAGCTCGGCGCGCATCGACACCTTGGCGGTCGACTTCGCGCCACGGATGCCGATCAGCGCCGCGGCGACCGCATCGAGGGTGATCGGGTCGGCGGCAGCAGCGGAGCCCAGCTCGGCGACCGACGGCCAGGCGGCGTGGTGGATCGAGCCCTCCTGCCACCACGACCAGACCTCCTCGGTCACGTAGGGCAGGAACGGCGCCAGCAGGCGGAGCTGGACGTCGAGCGCGATGGCCAGCGCGGCCTTCGCGGACACCGTCGCGGCGCCGCCGTCCTCGTCGTACGCACGCGCCTTGACCAGCTCGAGGTAGTCGTCGCAGAACTCCCAGAAGAACTTCTCGGCGGTCTCGAGCGCGGTCGTGTAGTCGTAGGCCTCGAACGCGTCGGTGGCCTTGGTGACGACCTCGGCCAGCCGGCCGAGCAGCGCGCAGTCGACGGGCTCGGAGACCTCGAACGGGTTGACGCTCGTCGCGCCGACCCCGCCGAGCACGAACTTCGAGGCGTTGAGGACCTTCATCGCGAGGCGACGGCCGACCTTCATCTGGGTCTCGTCGAAGGGCGAGTCCAGACCCGGCCGCGCCATCGCGGCGCGCCAGCGGACCGCGTCGGCGCCGTACTTGTCGAGGATCTCGGTCGGAACCACGACGTTGCCCTTGGACTTGGACATCTTCTTGCGGTCCGGGTCGAGGATGAAGCCGGAGACCAGTGCGTGCGACCAGGGCGCCGCGTGGTTCTCGAAGTGGGCGCGGACGACGCGGGAGAAGAGCCAGGTCCGGATGATGTCGTGGGCCTGGGTGCACAGGTCCATCGGGAAGACCCGCTGCCACAGGTCGTCGTCGGACTCCCAGCCGCCGGCGATCTGCGGGGTCAGCGACGAGGTCGCCCAGGTGTCCATCACGTCGGGGTCGCCGACGAAGCCGCCGGGCTTGCCGCGCTGCTCCTCGGTGTAGCCGCCCGGGGCCTGCGTCGACGGGTCGATCGGCAGGTCCGCCTCGCGGGGGAGGAGCGGGTGGTCGTAGTCGGGCTCGCCGTCGGCGTCGAGCGGGTACCAGACCGGGAACGGGATGCCGAAGAACCGCTGGCGCGAGATCAGCCAGTCGCCGTTCAGGCCGCCGACCCAGTTGTCGTAGCGGTGCTTCATGTGGGCGGGCAGCCACTGGATCTCGCTGCCGCGCTCGAGCATCTCGCCGCGCAGGCCGGCGTCGCGGCCGCCGTTGGTGATGTACCACTGGCGGGTGGCGACGATCTCGAGCGGCTTGTCGCCCTTCTCGTAGAAGTTCGTCATCCGCTGCGTGGGCTTGGGCTCACCGTCCAGGTCGCCGGCCTCGCGCAGCGCGGCGACGACCGCCTCGCGCGCCGAGAAGGCGGTCTTGCCCTTGAGCTCCTCGTACGCCGAGGCCGCGGGCTCGTGCGCCAGCCAGTCCGGCGTCTCGCGCGACATCCGACCGTCGCGGCCCATCAGGGTGCGGACCGGCAGGTCGAGCTCGCGCCACCAGGTGACGTCGGTGAGGTCACCGAAGGTGCAGCACATGACCAGGCCGGAGCCCTTGTCGATCTCGGCGAGCGGGTGGGCGACGACCGGGATCTCGACGCCGAAGACCGGCGACGTGACGGTGGTGCCGAAGAGCGACTGGTAGCGCTCGTCGTCCGGGTGGGCGATCAGCGCGACCACGCTCGGGATCAGCTCGGGGCGGGTGGTCTCGATCGCGACGGTCCCGCCGTCGGGCTGGTGGAAGAGCACCCGGTGGTAGGCGCCGGCGTACTCGCGCGACTCGAGCTCGGCCTGGGCGACCGCGGTCTGGAAGGTGACGTCCCAGAGGGTCGGCGCCTCCTGGAGGTAGGCCTCACCGCGGGCGAAGTTGCGCAGGAACGCGCGCTGGCTGACCGTCTGCGACTTGGCGCCGATCGTCGTGTAGTGCTGCTTCCAGTCGACCGAGAGGCCGAGGGTGCGCCAGAGCTGCTCGAAGACCTGCTCGTCCTGCTCGACGAGCTGCTCGCAGAGCGCGATGAAGTTGGGCCGGCTGATCGGGACCTGCTTCTTCGGGTCCGGCTTCTCGGGCGGCGTGAAGTCGGCGTCGTACGGCAGCGACGGGTCGCACCGGACGCCGAAGTAGTTCTGCACCCGGCGCTCGGTCGGCAGGCCGTTGTCGTCCCAGCCCATCGGGTAGAAGACGGACTTGCCGCGCATCCGCTGGAAGCGGGCGATCAGGTCGGTGTGGGTGTACGAGAACACGTGCCCGACGTGCAGGCTGCCGCTCACGGTCGGCGGCGGGGTGTCGATCGAGTAGACGTTCTCGCGCGGCTGGGTGCGGTCGAAGGCGTAGGTGTCGTCCGCCTTCCACCGCTCGCTCCAGGTGGCTTCGAGACCCTCGAGAGCCGGCTTCTCCGGTACGACGACCGAGCGCCGCTCGGCAGTGGTCGTCTCCGGGGCGTGGCTCTGCGTGTCGGTCATGGCCGAAATCCTAGGCCGCGCGGGTCGCCGGGGAGAAACCGGTTGCGGCGGACCCCCAGGTCAGCCACTGTGCGGACGTGTCGACCCCGGAGTTCAGCCTCGAGTTCGTGGACGATCCTGCGGCCTTCCTCGACGCCGCCGAGGAGCACCTCGCTGCGGACCCGGTGCTCACCACGGTGATCGCGTCGGTGACCCGCCGGATCGTGGCGTCCGACGCTGCCGGGCACCCGCGCGGCGACCATCCGCGGTGGTGGCTGCTGGTCCGCGACGACGCCGGCGCGATGGTCGGGGCGGCGATGCGTACGGCGCCCTTCGCGCCCCATCCCTTCTACGTCCTGCCCATGCCCGACGAGGCCGCACGCGACCTCGCCCGTGCTCTCCACGAGCGCGGGGAGCACGTCGTCGGGGTGAACGGCGCACTGCCGGCCGCCCGGATCGTCGCCGACGAGCTGGCCCGCCTCGACGGTCGCGCGGTCCACGTCGACGAGCACCTGCGGCTCTTCGAGGTCCGTGAGCTGATCGTCCCGCCCGCGCCGGCCGGTCGCCTGCGGCAGGCCACCCGTGACGACGGGGAGCTGACGCTGGCGTGGTTCCTCGACTTCGAGGCCGCAGCGGCGGAGCAGGCGGGCCGACCCGTCGAGGGCCGCAAGCTGGAGGGCTTCACGCTCGACGACATGCTCCTGCGGATCGACGAGGGCGTGATCTGGCTGTGGGAGGACGAGTCGGGGGAGCCGGTCCACGTGACCGGGGCCAACCCGCCGGCGTACGGCGTCTCCCGGGTCGGACCGGTCTACACGCCCGCCGAGCACCGTGGTCACGGCTACGCGAGCGCCGCCGTTGCCGACGTCTCACGGCACTTCCTCGACCAGGGCGTGCGGGTCTGCCTCTTCGCCGACCAGGCCAACCCGACGTCCACCAAGATCTACGAGGCGCTCGGCTACCGACCGCTGACGGACATGGTGAGTCTGGTCGTCCGGTAGCGACTCTCTAGACTCGTCACGAGATGAGTGAGACCCCCGAAGCACCCCGATCGGCCCCCCGACTGGCAGAGACCTACGCCGAGGTCGAGGACGCCCTGCTGTCCCGCTGGCCGGAGACCCGGCTCGAGCCGTCGCTCGACCGGATCCGCGCGTTCGTCGAGGTGCTCGGCGAGCCCCAGACCGGCTACCCGGTGATCCACCTGACCGGCACCAACGGCAAGACCTCGACCTCGCGGATGATCGACACCCTGCTCCGCGCGCTCGACCTGCGCACCGGCCGCTTCACCAGCCCGCACGTCGAGCGGATGACCGAGCGGATCTCGGTCGACGGCGAGCCGCTGACCGACGAGGAGTTCGTGCACGCGTTCAACGACGTGGCGCCGTACATCCAGTTCGTCGACGACGACCAGGACCACCCGCTCTCCTTCTTCGAGACCGTCGTCGCGATGGCCTTCGCCGCGTTCGCCGAGGCGCCCGTGGATGTCGCGGTCGTCGAGGTCGGGATGGGCGGCTCGTGGGACGCCACCAACGTCGTCGACGCCGCGGTCGCGGTCGTGGGTCCGATCGCGGTGGACCACGCGGCGTACCTCGGGGACACCCCCGGCAAGATCGCGGAGGAGAAGGCGGGGATCATCAAGCCCGGCTCGGTCGCCGTGCTCGCCGAGCAGAGCCCCGAGGTCAGCCAGATCCTGCTCCAGCGGGTCGCCGAGGTCGGCGCGACCGCCGTGCAGGAGGGCGTGGACTTCGGCGTCGCCTCCCGGCTGGCCGCGGTCGGAGGGCAGGTCATCTCGATCCAGGGCCTGCGCGCTCGGTACGACGAGATCTTCCTGCCGCTCTACGGCGCCCACCAGGCCCAGAACGCCGCCGTCGCCCTGGCCGCCGTCGAGGCGTTCGTCGGCGAGAACCCGCTCGACGAGGACCTGGTCCGCGCGGCGTTCGCCGAGGTCACCTCGCCGGGTCGTCTCGAGATCGTCCGGCGCAGCCCGACGATCGTGCTCGACGCGGCGCACAACCCGCACGGCGCGGCGGCGCTGGGCGAGGCGCTCGAGGACTCCTTCACCTTCTCCCCGCTGATCGGCGTGATCGGCGTGATGGGGGACAAGGACCACGAGGGTCTGCTGGGCGCGCTCGAGGCACACCTCGCGCACGTCGTCTGCACCCAGAACTCCACCGAGCGCGCGATGCCCGCGGAGCAGCTCGCCGAGGCCGCGCGCGAGATCTTCGGCGAGGACCGCGTCTCGGTCACCCCGCGGCTGTCCGACGCGATCGAGGCGGCCGCCACGCTGGCCGAGGCCGGCGAGGCGTTCGGCGACCCGCTCGGCTCCGGCGCCGTCCTGGTCACGGGGTCCGTCGTCACCGTCGGCGAGGCCCGCTCGCTGCTGGTCCGCCCGGAGCGCCAGCGATGAGCGACCAGCCCGTCGAGCAGCCCGTCGAGCAGCCGGCCCGCTCGCCGCGACGCGGCATGTGCGCCGCGATCCTCTGCCTCGAGGCGATCACCCTCGGCCTCACCACGCCCGTGATGATCTCGGTCGAAGGGGTCTCGACGACGGCTGCGCTCTGGATCGGGCTCGGCCTCGCCGTCGTCTGCCTGCTGCTCTCCGGCCTGCTCCGCGCCGAGTGGGCGTACGGCGTGGGCTGGCTCGTGCAGGGCGCCGCGATCGGGCTCGGCTTCGTCATCCCGCTGATGTTCGTGCTCGGCGGCATCTTCGCCCTGCTGTGGGGGAGCGCCGACTACCTCGGCCGCAAGATCGAGCGCGAGCGCGCCGCGGCGTACGCCGCCTTCGCGGCCGCCGAGTCGCCGTCAGCCGAGAGCTGACGTCAGCGCGGCCAGCGCCCGGTCGAGCTCCTCGTCGGTGACGCCGCCGAAGCCGATCACCAGTCCGGTCAGGGCCGAGGTCCGTGCGTAGTCCGCGAGCAGGTTGACCTCGAAGCCGGCCCGTCGCGCGGCCTCCCGGGCGCGTACGGCGTCGGGGCCTGGGAGCAGCCAGGTGGAGTACATGCCGGCCAGCGGCCCGGCCAGCTCGGCGTACGGCGCCAGGGCGGCTGCCACGCGCGGTGCCCGGTCGGCGTACACCCGGCGCGCGGTGCGCACGACCTTGTCGACGTAGCCGTCGCGCAGCAGCGCGAGGAACGCGCGCTGCACCGGCCACGGCGCGCCCTCGTGCGTGACCACGCGGCGCGCGTTGAGCTGGTCCAGCACCGACGGAGGCGGCACCAGCCACCCCAGGCGGAGCGACGGCGCGACCGACTTCGCGGCCGTGCCGAGGTAGGCGACGTGCTCGCGGTCGAGGGTCGCGAGAGCGGGCACCGGGGCGACGTCGTAGCGGAACTCCGAGTCGTAGTCGTCCTCCACGACGACCGCGCCCGCGCGCCGCGCGGCGTCGAGCAGGGTGACCCGGTCGGCGGCCGGCATCACCCGGCCGAGCGGGTGCTGGTGGGCGGGGGTCACGTACGCCGCGGCGACACCGCTCAGGTCGGTGACCGGCTCCAGCGCCGGGAGGTCGCGGATGTCGCGACCGGTGCCGCGCGCCGTCTCGACCGCGGCCCGGTAGCCCGGGTCCTCGAGCGCGACCGGGCCGGCGGGGAGCACCGTCAGCAGGTGGCGCAGGCCGTCGGTCGTGCCGTTGGTCAGCACCACCTCGTCCGGGTCGACCACGAGGCCGCGGGTCCGGGCCAGCCGGTCGGCCAGGGCGATCCGCAGCTCGGGCAGCCCGCGCGGGTCGTCGTACCCCCGCGGCGGCCGTGCGGTCGACACCTCGCGCCACGCCCGGCGCCAGCCGGCCGCGTGCCGGGGGTCGATCCACGGTGTCCCGGCATCGAGCCGGACCAGCTCGCGAGCCTCGGCCCGGCGCCGGGGGAGAGGTACGGCGGAGCGCTGGGCGCCGCTCGACGCGACGAAGGTCCCCGAGCCGTGCCGGGTCTCGAGCCACCCCTCCGCGACCAGCTGCTCGTAGGCCTGCTCGGTCACCGACCGGCTCACACCCAGGTCGGACGCGAGCGCCCGGCTCGAGGGCAGGCGGTCGCCCCGGGTCAGGGTGCCGTCGTGGACCAGGCCCCGGATCCGCTCCGAGAGCTGGCCGCCGAGCGGCCCGGGCCGGGACCGATCGAGGGTGACCGGGAGGGTGCTCATCGAAGTGTCCTGCCGAACTGATGCCGGATTGGCCCGTGTGTGCAGGCCACTTATCGCCCAGACTAGCGGGGTGACCACCACCCTCTCGCCCACCGCCCGCACGACCGTGGGCCGCGGCCGCAACCGGATGGTCGAGGACCGCACCGAGCTGCACCGGCTGCTCGAGGACGCGCTGATCGCCCACCTCGGCGTCACCCTCGACCACCACCCGCTCGTGCTGCCGACCGCCTTCGCCGTCGACCTCGACGGCCCGGACCGGAACGGCACGCTCTACGTGCACGGGTCGGTGGCCGCCGGCTGGCTGCGCGCGTCGACCGACACCACCGTCTGCGTGACGATCACCGAGCTCGACGGTCTGGTGGCCGCCCGCTCGGCCTTCCACCACTCGATGAACTACCGCTCCGCCGTCGTGATCGGACGGGCCCGGCTGGTCGACGACGAGCAGGAGCGCGGCCACGCGCTCGACCTGATCGTCGACCACATGATCCCGGGGCGCTCGGCCACGCTGCGCGCCAACACCCGCAAGGAGCTCGCCGCGACCGCCGTGCTCGCGCTGCCGCTGCACGAGGCGTCGATGAAGGTCCGCGCCGAGGGTCCGGTCGACGACGTCGAGGACATCGAGGCCGGCGTCTGGGGCGGCGTGATCCCGCTGCGCCGCACGGCCGGGGAGCCCGTCCCCGGCGACGACGCGAGCGGTCCGGTCCCGGCCGACGTCGTACGGCGGGCCGCGTCTCTATAGGCTCCCGGCATGACCCAGCGCACCCTCGTCCTGCTCAAGCCCGACGCCGTCAAGCGCGGCCAGGCCGGCGAGATCATCCGCCGCATCGAGGCCAAGGGCTACGCCCTGGTGGCGCTCGAGCTCCGCACCGCGACCCCCGAGGTGCTCGCCGAGCACTACGCCGAGCACGAGGGCAAGCCGTTCTACCAGCCGCTCGTCGACTTCATGCTGTCCGGCCCGGTCGTCGCGATGGTGCTCGAGGGCGAGCGCTGCATCGAGGGCTTCCGCTCGCTGGCCGGCGCGACCGACCCGACGGTGGCCGCTCCGGGCACCATCCGCGGCGACCTCGGCCGCGACTGGGGCCTCAAGGTCCAGCAGAACCTCGTGCACGGCTCCGACTCCGAGGAGTCCGCCGCCCGCGAGATCGGGATCTGGTTCCCCGCTCTCTGAGCCGAGACTGAGCCGGTCCCGGCCGGAAAACCCCTGGTGAGGCCGCGTGTCCTCCCGGTGAGCCGCGCGCTCGCTTCGTAGCCTGTTGTCACTTCTTCCCCATCAGCAACACCCGAAGGCGACAGCATGGCGAACAGCGTCATCGGCCGCGACATGGCCGTGGACCTCGGCACGGCCAACACCCTCGTCTACGTCCGTGGCAAGGGTGTCCTCCTCGACGAGCCCAGCGTCGTCGCGTTGAAGGACTCCACCGGTGAGATCCTCGCCGTCGGTCACGAGGCCAAGCGGATGATCGGGCGCACGCCCGACAACATCACCGCCATCCGCCCGCTCAAGGACGGCGTCATCGCCGACTTCGAGGCGACCGAGCAGATGCTGCGCTACTTCATCCAGCAGGTGCACCGGCGCCGCTACTTCGCCAAGCCGCGGATGGTCATCTGCGTCCCGAGCGGCATCACCGCCGTCGAGCAGCGGGCGGTCAAGGAGGCCGGCTACCAGGCCGGCGCGCGCCGGGTCTACATCATCGAGGAGCCGATGGCCGCCGCGATCGGCGCCGGGCTCCCCGTCCACCAGGCCACCGGCAACATGGTGGTCGACGTCGGCGGCGGTACGACGGAGGTCGCGGTGATCTCGCTCGGTGGGATCGTGACCAGCCTGTCGGTCCGCACCGCCGGCGACGACCTCGACGCCGCGATCGTCGCGTGGATGAAGAAGGAGTACTCCCTCATGCTCGGCGAGCGCACCGCCGAGGAGGTCAAGATGACCCTCGGCTCGGCGTTCCCGCTGCCGGAGGAGCCCGAGGCCGAGATCCGCGGCCGCGACATGATCTCCGGCCTGCCGCGCACCGTCGTCGTCTCCAGCGCCGAGGTCCGCCAGGCGATCGAGGAGCCGCTGCACACGATCGTCGACGCCGTCCGCACCACCCTCGACCAGACGCCGCCCGAGCTGGCCGGCGACATCATGGACCGCGGCATCGTGCTGACCGGCGGCGGCGCCCTGCTCCGCGGCCTCGACGAGCGGCTCCGTCACGAGACCGGCATGCCGGTGCACGTCGCCGAGGACCCGCTCACCTCCGTCGCGCTGGGGGCCGGCAAGTGCGTCGAGGAGTTCGAGGCGCTGCAGCAGGTCCTGGTGAGCGATCACCCGAGGCGCGTCTGATGGCACGCGAACGGCGCTGGCGGGGCGACCTCGACGGCCCTCGACCCTCGCGCGCGCTGCTGGTCGCGCTGGTGCTCGCCTGCCTGACCCTGATCACCCTCGACTCCCGCGACTCGTCCCCGATCGATCCGGCCCGCCGCGCGGTGGGCGAGGTCTTCGGCCCCGCGGAGGTCGCCACCGCGGCCGCCGTACGCCCCTTCACCGCCGTGCCCCACTGGTTCCGCTCGCGCGACGCGATGCAGCAGGACCTGCTCGACCTCCAGGCCGAGAACTCCCAGCTCAAGTCCGACATCGCGACCCAGGACTACGACCGCAACCGCCTCGAGGAGTACGACGGTCTGACGACCGCCGCGCACAGCCTGGGCTACTCGCTCGTGCCTGCCCGGGTCGTCGGCCTCGGTCCCTCGCAGTCCTTCTCGCGCACGGTCACCATCGACGCCGGCTCCGACGCGGGCGTCCACCCCGACCTCACCGTGATCAACAACGACGGCTTGGTCGGCCGCGTCCTGCGCGTCACCCGCACGACCGCCACGGTCCTGCTCATCGTCGACTCCGACTCGGTCGTCGGCGGCCGGGTCGGTCGCAGCATGGAGGTCGGCTTCCTCCACGGTCGGGGCGTCCTCGGCAGCGACGGTCGCCTCGACCTCGAGCTCGTCGACGACACCGCCGTCCCCGCCAAGCACGACACGGTCGTCACCTGGGGGAGCGAGGCCGGCGGCCCCTACGTCTCCGGCGTCCCGGTCGGCCGCGTCGTCAGCGTCTACAGCAGCCTGCGCGAGACCGCCCAGCGCGCGGTGATCGACCCGTTCGTCGACTTCGGCGCGCTCGACCTCGTCGGCGTCGTGGTCCCGAGCGGCACCAGCAGCGACCGGGCGGTCATCGAGGCCGACGGGAGCCTGGGATGAACGTCGTGCGCGCGCTCGTCGCGATGGCGGCCGTCGGCATCGCCCTGGTGCTCCAGGTCTCGGTGTTCCCCTTCGTCGCCTGGGACGGCATCGTCCCCAACCTCTGCCTGCTGGTCGTCGTCGGCGCCGCGCTGACCCGCGGCCCGCAGTTCGCCGCGGTGCTCGGCTTCGTCGCCGGTGTCGCCCTCGACCTCGCTCCGCCCGCCGACCACGTGGCCGGGCGCTGGGCGCTCGCCCTGGTGATCGTCGGCTACGTCGCGGGCCGGGTCCGCCAGGACGTCCGGCCCACCGCCACGGCCGTCGTGGCCACGGTCGCCGCCTCGTCGTTCGTCGGTACGTCGGTCTTCGCGCTCAGCGGCGTGATCCTCGGCGACGGGTCGGTCGGCTTCGGCGAGCTCCTCCAGATCATCCTCGTCGCCCTGCTCTGGGACGTGCTGCTCACGCCGCTGGTGCTGCCGCCGGTGATGGCGATGTTCCGCCACCTCGAGCCGGACCGGTCCCTCGCCTGATGGCGGGCCTCGTCACCGGCCGCTCCGGACGGTTGCGCCTGTTCGTGATCCAGGCGCTGGTGTTCTCGCTGTTCGCCACCCTGTTCGTCCGGCTCTACTACCTCCAGGTCGTCAGCGGCGACCAGTACCACGCGCAGGCGACCTCCCAGTCCCTGCGCGAGATCGTCGTCCAGCCCGAGCGCGGCCTGATCGTCGACGACATGGGTCGTCCGCTGGTCGCCAACCGCACTTCCTGGGTGGTCTCGGTCGACCGCACGATGCTCGACAAGATGACCGAGCACCAGCAGGGGGTGCTGATCGACCGCGTCGCCGGCGTGCTGGGTGACCCCGCCGCCGGGATCCGCGCCAAGCTCGCCACCTGCGGCGACCCGGGTGCGAAGGTCGGCACCTGCTGGAACGGCTCGCCCTACCAGCCCGTCCCGGTCGCCACCGACGTCCGCAAGACGGTCGCGCTGCGGATCCTCGAGCAGCCCGAGGACTACCCGGGCATCGTCGCGGAGCAGCAGAGCGTGCGGGCCTACCCGCGGCCCTACGGCATCAACCTCGCCCACGTGCTCGGCTACCTCAGCCCGATCACGGAGAGCGAGTACGACCAGGCCAAGGCCGACGGTGACAAGTCCGTCAACGGTGCCTCCTCGGTCGGCCGCACCGGCATCGAGCAGGAGTACGACCGCTGGCTGCGCGGCATGCCGGGCTACAAGAGCGTCGCCGTCGACTCGATGGGCCGGGTGCTCGGCGACGACGACGAGGTCGCCGGCCAGCCGGGCGACACGCTCGTCACCAGCATCGACGCCAAGGTCCAGGGCACCGTCGAGCGGCAGCTCGCCGACACGATCAAGCTCGCGCGGTCGACGTACGACCCGGTCACGCACAAGAACTACGTGGCCGACTCGGGTGCGGCGATCGTCATGGAGGCGAAGACCGGCCGGATCGTCGCGATGGCCAGCCAGCCGACGTACGACCCGTCGGAGTGGGTCGGCGGCATCTCGAAGAAGCAGCTCGCCCGGCTCTACTCCACGCAGGCCGACAACCCGCTGCTCGGCCGGGCCACCCAGGGCCAGTTCGCGCCCGGCTCGACCTGGAAGCCGTTCATGACGACCGGCGCCCTGTCCGACGACCTGGGCCCCGACACCCGGCTGGGCTGCACGAGCGGCCTGCAGATCGGCAACCGCTGGTTCAAGAACTACGAGTCGGAGTCCTACGGCAACATCTCGTTCGCCGAGGCGCTCAACGTCTCCTGCGACACCTTCTTCTACCGAGTCGGTCTGCACTTCTGGCAGAAGTACGGCTCCGACGAGCAGGACTCGAAGGCCAAGGACCCGCTCGGCGCGGCCGCGCACACCTTCGGGTTCGGCGAGAAGACCGGCATCGACATCCCCGGCGAGGCGAGCGGACGGGTCGGCGACCGGGTCTGGCGCGCGTCGTACTACAAGTCGATGAAGGGCTACTACTGCGACATGGACCACGAGGGCACGGCGAAGACGCCGTTCCTCAAGCTCTTCGCGCACGAGTTCTGCCTCGAGGGCGACCACTTCCGCCAGGGCGACGCCGCCAACTTCACGATCGGCCAGGGCGACACGATCGTCACCCCGATCCAGCTCGCGCGGGCGTACGCCGCGCTCTCCAACGGCGGCACGCTCTACGCCCCGCGCATCGGCAAGGCGGTGGTCGCCCCTGACGGCACCATCGTCAAGAAGATCCCGCCCCAGGTCGTCGGCCACGCGACGGTCACGAAGGCCGCCATCGACTACGTCAACACCGCGCTGCTCGGCACGCTGAAGAGCGACGGCGCGTGGAACGGCACCCTGGCCTGGAAGTTCGGCGACTTCCCGCTCGACCAGGTGCACCTGCGCGGCAAGACCGGCTCGGCCGAGGTCGAGGGCAAGCAGTCGACGTCCTGGGTCGCGACGTACGACAAGAACTACGTCGTGGTCATGATGGTCACCCAGGCCGGCACCGGGTCGGGCACCTCCGGCCCGGCGGTCCGCGCGATCTGGGAGAGCCTCTACGGCATCGACGGGATGACCGTCGAGCCCAGCAAGGCCGCGATCCCCGGGACCACCCCGCCCGCCGCGCTCCCGACCTTCATGAAGGACGGCTCGATCCTCCCGCCGGCCCGCAAGGAGCAGGACTGATGAAGGCGCCCCGTCTCGACTGGATCCTGCTGCTCGCCGTCCTGGGGCTGGTGACCATCGGGAGCCTCCTGGTGTGGTCGGCGACGTCCCACCGCGAGGACCTCACCGGGGGCGACTCCACGGCGTACCTCCAGAAGCAGCTGGTCAACATCGTCATCGGCCTGGTGCTGATGGTCGTCGTGCTCGCGATCGACCACCGCTGGGTGCGCATCCTGGCCCCGTTCGTCTACGTGGCCTCCGTCGCCGGGCTCGCGCTCGTGCTGACGATGGGCTCGACCGTCAACGGCTCCCGGTCCTGGCTGCAGCTGGGCGGCATGTCGATCCAGCCCTCGGAGTTCGCGAAGCTCGCCGTCGTCATCGGGATGGCCCTGTGGGTCGCCGAGCGTGCCGACGTACGGCGGGGCAGGGCCGGCGGCAGCGCCGGCGACGTGATCGGCATGCTGGCGATCGCCGGCGTCCCGGCCTCGCTGATCATGCTGCAGCCCGACCTCGGCACCATGCTGGTCCTCTCGGCCACCGTCTTCGGCGTCCTGGCCGTCTCCGGCGCACCTCGTCGCTGGCTCGCGCTGCTCGCCGCCGGTGGCGTCACCGCCGGCGCCGCCGCGGTCGCCGCCGGCTTCCTGAAGCAGTACCAGGTCGACCGCTTCCTCGCCTTCACCGATCCGAACCTCGACCCCCGCGGCGCCGGTTACAACGTCGAGCAGGCCCGGATCGCGATCGGCAACGGCGGCCTCTTCGGGCAGGGCCTCTTCGACGGCTCGCAGACCCGCGCGGGCTTCGTGCCCGAGCAGCACACCGACTTCGTGTTCACGGTCGCGGGGGAGGAGCTCGGCCTGGTCGGCGCCGGCGTCCTGATCGCGCTGATCGGTGTCGTGATCTGGCGCGCGCTCGCGATCTCGGCCCGCACCGACGACGTCTTCGGCCGCCTCGCGGCCGCCGGCATCGCCTGCTGGTTCGGCTTCCAGGCCTTCCAGAACATCGGGATGTGCCTGGGCATCATGCCGGTGACCGGCGTACCCCTCCCGTTCGTGTCGTACGGCGGCAGCTCGATGTTCGCGGGCATGCTGGCGATCGGGCTGCTGCAGAACATCCACCGGCGCTCGACGGCGATCGTCCCGACCCGCTACACGATGCCCACCCGGGTGCTGGTCAGCCGCTGACCATCAGACCTTCCGTAGGGTCGTGGCCATGAGCACCGCCACCCGAGGACGCTTCGCCTGGACGACGATCGCCCCGCTGGCCGCCATGGTGGTGCTGGCGCTCTCCTGGGGGCGCCACCCGGACGCCGTCCCGGCGGCGTTCATCGCGGTCTTCCTGATCGGAGCCGTGCTGGCCGCGGTGCACCACGCGGAGGTCGTCGCCCACCGGGTCGGTGAGCCGTTCGGCTCCCTGCTGCTGGCCGTGGCCGTCACGGTCATCGAGGTGGCGCTCATCGTCACGCTGATGGTCTCCGGCAGCGGGGACACCTCGACGCTCGCTCGCGACACGGTCTTCGCGGCCGTGATGATCACGCTCAACGGCATCGCCGGACTGGCCCTGCTGGTCGGCGCGCTCAAGCACCACCTGGCGGTCTTCAACCCCGAGGGGGCCGGGTCCCTGCTGACGACCGTGGTCGCGCTCGCCGGCCTGACGCTGGTGCTGCCGCGGTTCACGACCAGCACGCCCGGCCCGGACTTCTCGTCCTCGCAGCTGGCCTTCGCCGCGGTCGCCTCGCTCGCGCTCTACGGCATCTTCGTCTTCACCCAGACCGTCAAGCACCGCGACTTCTTCCTGCCCGTCGACACCGGTCCCGGACCGCACGACGACGTCCACGCCGATCCCCCGACCGACCGCGACGCGCTGGCCAGCCTCGGCCTCCTGGTCGTCGCGCTGGTCGCGGTCGTGGGTCTGTCCAAGGTCGAGTCGCACCCGATCGAGGACCTGGTCGCGAAGGCCGGGTTCCCGCACTCGTTCGTCGGCGTCGTGATCGCGCTGCTGGTGCTGCTGCCCGAGTCGATCGCCGCCGTCCGGGCCGCGGCCCGCAACGACGTCCAGATCAGCCTCAACCTCGCCTACGGCTCTGCGATGGCCAGCATCGGGCTCACCATCCCGGCCATCGCGATCGCCTCCATCTGGCTGGACGGGCCGCTCGCGCTCGGCCTCGAGCCCGTGCAGATGGTGCTGCTGCTGATCTCGGTCATCGTCTCGGTGCTCACCGTCGTCCCTGGCCGGGCCAAGTCGCTCCAGGGCTTCGTCCACCTGGTCCTGCTGGCCGCGTTCGTGTTCTTGTCGATCAAGCCCTGAACCCCGACGACAGGGCGTTCACACCAGGCGTAGAATGGTTGCCGATGGCAACCACTGACCTCGCGACTGCCACGCAGAGCGGCGAGTACACCCACCGGCAGATCCTGACGATCCTCTCCGGCCTGATGCTGGGCATGTTCCTCGGTGCCCTCGACCAGACGATCGTCAGCACGTCGATCCGCACCATCGCCGACGACCTCGACGGGCTGTCGATCCAGGCGTGGGTGACGACGGCGTACCTGATCACCGCGACGATCACGACCCCGATCTACGGCAAGCTCGGCGACAACTACGGTCGCAAGAAGCTCTTCATGTTCGCGATCTCGGTCTTCATCATCGGGTCGGTGCTGTGCACCTTCGCCACGACGATGTACCAGCTCGCGGCGTTCCGTGCCTTCCAGGGCCTCGGCGCCGGCGGGCTCTTCACGCTCGTGCTCGCGATCATCGGCGACATCGTGTCCCCGCGCGAGCGCGCCCGCTACACCGGCTACTTCATGGCCATGTTCGGTACGTCGAGCGTCCTGGGCCCCCTGATCGGCGGGTTCTTCGCCGGCCAGGCGACCATCCTCGGCATCGACGGCTGGCGCTGGGTCTTCCTGGTCAACGTCCCGATCGGCATCGCCGCGCTCGCGGTCGTCTTCCGCACCCTCCACATCCACCACACGCCGCGCCACCTGCGCATCGACTGGTGGGGCGCGGTCGCACTCGTGGTCGGTCTGGTGCCGCTGCTCACCGTCGCCGAGCAGGGTCGCTACTGGGGCTGGGACTCGCCCCGGTCGCTGGCCTGCTACGTCATCGGCGTCATCGGCGTGATCGGGTTCGTGCTCGCCGAGCGGATGATGGGAGAGGCCGCCCTGATCCCGCTGCGACTCTTCCGGATCCGACCGGCAGCCGTCTCGATCGCCGCGAGCCTGACCGTGGGTGTCGCGATGTTCGGCGGCATCATGCTGCTCCCGCTCTACATGCAGATCGTGCACGGCGCCTCGCCGACCGAGGCCGGTCTCCTCACCCTGCCCATGGTCGCCGGCATGATGGTCGGCTCGATCGGCTCCGGGCAGATCATCTCCCGCACCGGCCACATCCGGCTCTTCCCGATCGTCGGCTCGGCCATGGTCGTCGCCGGCCTCGTGCTGCTCTCGCTCTGCGGCGCCGACACGTCGCTCGTGTGGGTCAGCCTGTCGATGCTGGTCCTCGGCTTCGGTCTCGGCAACTGCATGCAGCCGCTGCTGCTGATCATGCAGAGCGCCGTCCCACCCACCGACATCGGCGTCGCGACCAGCTCGGCGACCTTCTTCCGCCAGATCGGCGGCACCCTGGGCGTCGCGGTCTTCCTGTCCGTGCTCTTCAGCACCGTGGGCGGCAACATCGCCGACGCGATCAAGGTCGAGTCGCAGACCCCGGAGTGGCAGCAGGCGGTCGCCGACGGACACGGTCTCGACCCCTCGGTCATCGGCCAGGTCCAGGACGACTCGTCGTTCATCGACACCCTCCCGGCGGTGATCGCACACCCCTTCAAGGTCGGCTTCGCCGAGTCGATGGACCAGGTCTTCATGCTGGCGGCCGGGGTCGGCGTGCTCGCCTTCCTGATCCTGCTGCTCCTGCCACCGGTCGAGCTGCGGTCGACCTCCGCCAGCGCCGCGGCGCGCGCGGAGGCCTCCGAACCACCTGTCTGAACACGTGTTTGGATGGAGGCATGACGGACCGTGACTACGAGCCCGAGATCGTCGACGCCGTGCAGCACGTCGCCAACCGCTACGGCGTGGCCGGGCTCGAGGACCTGATCAGCCTCGCGCAGGTCGAGCTGCCGATCGCCCGCAAGGCGCTCGAGGAGCTCGCAGCCGACAGCGACTGACGGTTCGCCGGGATGCCCCAGCACGCCGTACGCTGGGTGTTTCCCCGATCCACGTTGTGAGGTAGTCGCATGTCCGCGCCCGTGAGCGTCTTCGCTCGACTCGAGCCCCGCCTTCCGTCGGTCTCGAAGCCGATCCAGTACGTCGGTGGCGAGCTCAACTCCACGGTCAAGGAGTGGGACTGCGCGACCGACGGCCCGACCGTGCGCTGGGCGCTGATGTACCCCGACGCCTACGAGGTCGGCCTGCCCAACCAGGGCGTGCAGATCCTGTACGAGGTCCTCAACGAGCGGGACTGGATCGTCGCCGAGCGCACCTACGCCGTGTGGCCCGACATGGAGCAGGTGATGCGCACGGGCGACCAGCAGGGCCCGATCCCGCAGTTCACCGTCGACGCCCACCGCCCGGTGCGCGCCTTCGACGTCTTCGGCCTGAGCTTCTCCACCGAGCTCGGCTACACCAACATGCTCAACGCCCTCGACCTGGCCGGCATCCCGCTGCACGCCGCGGACCGCACCGCAGAGGACCCGATCGTGCTGGCCGGTGGCCACGCGGCGTTCAACCCCGAGCCGATCGCCGACTTCATCGACGCGGCCGTCCTCGGTGACGGCGAGGAGGTCGTGCTCGCGATCTCCGAGGTGATCCGCGACTGGAAGTCGGAGGACTGCCCCGGCGGCCGCGACGAGGTGCTGCGCCGGCTCGCGGTCAGCGGCAACATCTACGTGCCGCGCTTCTACGACGTGGCGTACGCCGAGGACGGCACCATCGAGGCCGTCGTGCCCAACCGGCCCGGCATCCCCTACCGCATCCGCAAGCACACGCTGATGGACCTCGACGCCTGGCCCTACCCGGCCAAGCCGCTGGTGCCGCTCGCCGAGACGGTCCACGAGCGCTTCTCGGTCGAGATCTTCCGCGGCTGCACGCGCGGCTGCCGCTTCTGCCAGGCCGGGATGATCACCCGCCCGGTGCGGGAGCGGTCGATCGAGACCATCGGCGCCATGGTCGAGAACGGCATCCGCAAGTCCGGCTTCGAGGAGGTCGGCCTGCTCTCGCTGAGCTCGGCCGACCACACCGAGATCGGTGACATCGCCACGGGGCTGGCCGACCGCTACGAGGGCTCGAACGTGTCCCTCTCGCTGCCGTCGACCCGCGTGGACGCCTTCAACATCACGCTGGCCAACGAGTTCTCCCGCAACGGCCGGCGCTCCGGTCTGACGTTCGCCCCCGAGGGCGGCTCGGAGCGGATGCGCAAGGTGATCAACAAGATGGTCACCGAGGAGGACCTGATCCGGACCGTCGCCGCGGCGTACTCCCACGGCTGGCGCCAGGTGAAGCTCTACTTCATGGTCGGCCTGCCGACCGAGACCGACGAGGACGTGCTCCAGGTCGCCGAGCTCGCCAAGAAGGTGATCGCCAAGGGCCGCGAGGTCTCCGGCCACAACGACATCCGCTGCACGGTCTCGATCGGTGGCTTCGTGCCGAAGCCGCACACGCCGTTCCAGTGGGCCGCCCAGCTCGACCACGAGACCACGGACCGCCGGCTCAAGCAGCTGCGCGACACGGTCCGCGACGACAAGAAGTTCGGTCGCGCGATCGGCTTCCGCTACCACGACGGCAAGCCCGGCATCATCGAGGGACTGCTGTCGCGCGGCGACCGCCGGGTCGGCGCGATCATCGAGCAGGTCTGGCGCGACGGTGGCAGGTTCGACGGCTGGAGCGAGCACTTCTCCTACGACCGCTGGATCGAGTCGACCGAGACGGCCCTCGCCGGCACCGGCGTCGACCTCGCCTGGTACACCACCCGCGAGCGCGACTACGACGAGGTGCTGCCCTGGGACCACCTCGACTCCGGTCTCGACAAGGACTGGCTGTGGGCCGACTGGGAGGACGCCCTCGCGGTCGCCGACGGCAGCTCCGACGTCGAGGTCGAGGACTGCCGCTGGACGCCCTGCTACGACTGCGGCGTCTGCCCGGAGATGAACACCGAGATCCAGATCGGGCCGACCGGCCAGAAGCTGCTCCCGCTCGCCGTCGTCTGAGCCTGCGCGTCAGCCCCGCAGCTGGTCCTCCACGTAGACCGGCCGGGTGACGTACGCCGCCAGCGCGAAGAGCGGGAGCGCGAGCAGCAGCAGCATCATCAGCGGCACCGTCCAGCCGCCGGTCGCCGTGTGCACGACCCCGACGGCGAACGGCCCGACGACCGCGATCAGGTAGCCGGTCGACTGGGTGAACGCCGAGAGCGCGGCCGTGCCCTCGGGCGTCCGAGCGCGGATCCCGATCAGCGTGAGGATCAGCGGGAAGGTCACCGTGCCGATGCCGACGACGATCGCCCACAGGACCGCCAGCGAGTGCGGCGCGACCATCAGGCCGACGTAGCCGACCGGGTAGGTCGCGATGACGACGAAGAGCACCCGCCGCGGCCGGGCGGACCTCACCAGCACGTTGGGCAGCCACAGCGACAACGGGATCGACGTACCGGCCACGAGTCCGGCGAGGACGCCGGCCGAGGTGGCGCCGTACCCGCTGTCGCGCCAGAGCGAGGCGAACCAGCCGAAGATCGCGTAGGCCTGGAGCGACTGGAGCCCGAAGAAGAGCGCCATCGCCACGCCCAGCCGGGTGCGGGCCACGTCGCGGAAGGAGATCGTGCGCGGCGTCCGGTCCAGGTGGCGGTCCTTGGTGGCGAGCCCGATCCACGGCACCGCGGCCACCGCGGCGACGAGCGCCCACGAGCCCAGGCCCCAGCGCCAGCCCCCCAGTGCGTCCGAGATCGGCACGGTCAGCACCAGGGCGGCGGTCAGGCCGGTCGACAGGGCGGTCGTGTAGATCGCGGTGACGAACCCGATCCGGTCGGGGAAGTGCAGCTTGACGAGCGAGGGGAGCAGCACGTTGGCCATCGCCATGCCGCCGAGCGCGACCAGCGACAGGAGCAGGAAGAGGGTCTCGCTGCCGGTCACGGACCTGCCGGTGAGACCGATGATCGCGGCGATCAGCGCGACCAGGGTGACGCGGTGCAGCCCGATCCGGTGGGCCGCCGCCGGCGCGAGCGCTCCGAACACCGCGAAGCCGATCACCGGCAGCGAGGTCAGCAGTCCGGCGGAGACCCCGCCCATCGAGAACGCGTCCCGGATCTCGTCGAGCACGGGCCCGACGCTGACGGCAGCGGGCCGCAGGTTCAGCGACAGGAGGACGATCCCGACCAGGACCATGGACGTCGCCGTACGGCGCGCGGGGGTGCTCACTGGCCCGATGCTCTCACCACGGCTGTCGGCGGTCTTCGGCAGGATGGACCACATGCGACGGGTGACCGATGTCGAAAGACGCCACCGCCTCGGACGCCGTCACGCCCTCGCGCCCGGGCACCGGGCCGCCGACCCCGAGGCGGCGACCCGGGCGATGACCGTCCTGCACGCCACCGAGGCCCCGTCCGTCTACCTCTCGGTGTGGGCGCGGGTCGACGGGCTGAGCGTCGCCGACGTCGACCGCGCGCTCTACGACGACCGCAGCCTGGTCAAGCAGCTCGCGATGCGACGCACCCTCTTCGTGTTCCCGCGCGACCTGCTGCCGGCGGCGTGGGGGAGTGCGTCCGCGCGGGTCGCGACCGCGCTGCGCACACGCTTGGCCAAGGAGGTGGTCGCGGCCGGACTGGCCGACGACGGCGACGCCTGGATCGAGGACGCCGAGGCCGCCACGCTGACCCGGCTCGCCGAGGGCACCGAGCTCTCCGCGCAGGAGCTCCGCGAGGCAGTGCCGGAGCTGGCCGGCCGGCTCGAGATGTCGCCCGGCAAGTCCTACGGCGCCAACGTCCCGATCGCGCCACGGGTGCTCACCCAGCTGGGCGTCGAGGGCCGGATCGTCCGCGGTCGCAACGGGGGCCACTGGCGCACCGCCCGCCCGCAGTGGACGCTGATGTCGAGCTGGCTCGGTGAGGTGCCCGAGGCGGCCAAGGACCGGGAGGGGTACGCCGAGCTCGTGCGCCGGTGGCTGACCACCTTCGGTCCCGGCACCGAGGCCGACCTGGTCTGGTGGCTGGGTTCGACGAAGTCCGCCGTCCGAGCCGCGCTCGCCGACGTCGCGGCGGTCGAGGTCGGTCTCGACGGGGGGCAGGTCGGCTGGGTGCTGCCCGACGACCTGGACGAGGAGCCCGCGCTGGAGCCGTGGGCGGCGCTGCTCCCGGTGCTCGACCCCACCGTGATGGGGTGGAAGGAGCGCGACTTCTACCTCGGCCCGCACGGCCCGAGGCTCTTCGACACCAACGGCAACGCCGGCACCACCGCCTGGTGGGACGGCCGGATCGTCGGCTGCTGGGTCCAGGACCCCGACGGCGTCGTGCTGCTCAACCTCCTCGAGGACGTCGGTGCCGACGCGCGAGCCGCCCTCGCCGCCGAGGCCGAGCGGCTGACGGGATGGCTCGACGGCCACCGGGTGAGCACCGTCTACCCGTCGATTGCGATGAAGCAGGCTCTGTCCCCGTAACCTTGACCGGTGCGTGACCAGCCCGAGCAGCAAGCCCCTCCCGTCCAGCGGCTGCGGATCCGCTACGCCAAGCGTGGCCGGCTCCGCTTCACCAGCCACCGCGACTTCAGCCGGGCCTTCGAGCGGGCGATCTTCCGGGCCCGGGTCCCGATGGCCTACTCGTCGGGCTTCAACCCCCACCCCCGGATCTCGTACGCCGGGGCCGCGCCGACCGGGTCCGCCAGCGAGGCCGAGTACCTCGAGATCGCCCTCGCCGAGGTCGTCGACCCGGCCGCGATCGGGGCGCTCCTGGAGGAGGCACTGCCCGACGGGCTGGACATCGTCGAGATCGTCGAGTCACCCGGGGGAGCCCTCGCCGACCGGCTCGAGGCCAGCCACTGGCTGATCGACCTCGCCGCCGACCCCGACGAGGTGGCGGCCGCGGTCGCCACGTTCCTCGCCGCGGACGAGATCCTGGTCGAGCGGATGACCAAGAAGGGTCTGCGCGAGTTCGACTGCCGGTCCGCGGTCGTCACCCTCGCGGCCGACGGTCCCCGTCTCGACCTGCTGCTGCGACACGCCGTACCCGCTGTCCGTCCCGACGACGTGCTGTCCGGGCTGGCGTCGGTCGCCGGGCTCGCCTGGGACGGCTCGCCGCTGCTCACGCGGCTCGCGCAGGGCCCGTTCGACCCCACTACCGGAGAGATCGGCGACCCGCTGCTCGCGCCACGGTGACGCTGCACACCCAACCCTGTGCGATACTCGCCGTGGTCGACCCCGGAGCTCGTGCGGATCGACCCGACGACGTTCTCGCCTGACCGCAGGGCCAGGCACAGTGGAGACACGTTCGTCGCCAGACCGCGACGCGGCCCGGGTGGATCGGTGACAGCGACCACCTACGAGTCCCACGAGGACCAGGGCGTGCGACCGCGGCAGGTGACGGCACGCGCCCCCAGTGACGCACCGCGGAGAGTGTCGCCGCCACATGAAGGCTTTGCGTCGTCCGCCCTGAGTTCGCGGGTGGAGGGCGTCGGACACGCCCGAGGGGCTGCGCGCACCTCGGGCTGAGGAGCAGACACACCATGCCCGACGAGAACCAGGTCGGCTCAGACATCGCCGCCGAATCGGCTTCGACCGAGGCGGCCTCCGCCGCCCCGGTGGCGAAGAAGACCACCACCAGGAAGACCGCCGCCAAGAAGGCGCCGGCCAAGAAGACCGCCAAGAAGGCCGCCGAGAAGGCCGCCGAGCAGGCTGCCGACCCGGCTCCCGACCAGCCCCTCGAGGGCACGGACGTGGTCCCGGCCAAGAAGACAGCGACCAAGAAGGCCGCCGCCAAGAAGGCGCCGGCCAAGAAGGCCGCCAAGAAGGTCGCTGCCGCTCCGGACGAGGCGCCTGCCGCGGCCGAGCAGCCCGTCGAGACGGCCGCGTCCGGGACCGTGCCGCTCTTCCAGGCGCCCGAGGTGACCAAGAAGGCGCCCGCCCGCCGCACCCGCAAGACCACCCCGTCCGCCGAGGCGGCCGAGCCCTCCGAGCCCTCCGAGGCTCCCGCCGGCGACGCCTCCGAGGACCAGGCTGCCGCGGACGACGCGAAGCCCGTCAAGAAGGCCGCTGCGAAGAAGTCCGCGGCCAAGAAGACCGCCGCCAAGAAGGGCGCGAGCAAGGCCCCCGCCGCGGACGACGCGGCGCAGGACGCGCCCGCCGACCCGCAGTCCGAGGACCAGTCCGACGACCAGTCCGACGGCGAGTCCGAGGGCGGTGAGGGCGGCGCCCGTCGTCGCCGTCGTCGCGGTGGCCGCCGCCGGCGCAAGCCGGGCGAGGGCAACCAGCAGGACGGCAACCAGGGCGGCAACCAGCAGTCCGACGACGACGAGAGCTCGGACGGCGAGGACAAGGGCGACGACGCCGGGTCCGACGACCACGGTGGCGAGTCCGGCAGCGAGGGCACCTCGCGCCGCCGCCGTCGCCGCCGCCGCTCCGGCGAGGACGGCGACGGGGGCACCGACGACCCGGAGAACACCGTCACCCGGGTCCGCCGCCAGCGCACCGCCGAGGACGAGATCACCTCGATCCAGGGCTCGACCCGCCTGGAGGCCAAGAAGCAGCGCCGCCGCGACGGTCGCGAGGCCGGCCGTCGCCGGGCGCCCATCGTCAGCGAGGCCGAGTTCCTGGCCCGCCGCGAGTCGGTCGACCGGGTCATGGTCGTGCGCCAGCGCGACGATCTCACCCAGATCGGCGTCCTCGAGGACCGGGTGCTCGTCGAGCACTACGTCGCCCGCGAGTCGCAGACCTCGCTGATCGGCAACGTCTACCTCGGCCGGGTCCAGAACGTGCTGCCCTCCATGGAGGCCGCCTTCATCGACATCGGCAAGGGCCGCAACGCCGTGCTGTACGCCGGCGAGGTCAACTGGTCGGCGCTCGGCCACAAGGACGGCCAGCCGCGCAAGATCGAGTCCGTCCTCTCCTCGGGCCAGTCCATCCTGGTCCAGGTGTCGAAGGACCCGATCGGGCACAAGGGTGCCCGTCTGACCAGCCAGATCAGCCTGGCCGGCCGGTTCCTGGTCTACGTGCCCGACGGCACGACCAGCGGCATCTCCCGCAAGCTGCCCGACACCGAGCGCAACCGGCTCAAGACGCTCCTCAAGGAGCTCGTGCCCGACACCGCCGGCGTCATCGTGCGCACCGCCGCCGAAGGCGCGAGCGAGGACGAGCTGACCCGCGACGTCGAGCGGCTCAAGGCCCGCTGGGAGGACATCGAGAGCAAGGCCAAGGGCAGCGCCCCGCAGCTCCTGTACGGCGAGCCCGACCTCACCCTCAAGGTCGTCCGGGACCTCTTCACCGAGGACTTCGCCAAGCTGGTCATCCAGGGCGACGACGCCTGGGACACCGTCCAGAGCTACGTCCAGCACGTCGCGCCGGACCTCGAGGAGCGCCTCGAGCGCTACGACCCGGGCGCCGACGGACGCAACGGCAAGGCCGACGTCTTCGCGGAGTACCGGATCGAGGAGCAGATCGCCAAGGGCCTGGACCGCAAGGTCTGGCTGCCCTCGGGTGGCTCGCTGATCATCGACCGCACCGAGGCGATGACGGTCATCGACGTCAACACCGGCAAGTTCACCGGCTCCGGGGGCAACCTCGAGGAGACGGTCACCAAGAACAACCTCGAGGCCGTGGAGGAGGTCGTGCGCCAGCTCCGGCTGCGCGACATCGGCGGCATCATCGTCGTCGACTTCATCGACATGGTCCTCGAGTCCAACCGCGACCTGGTGCTGCGCCGCCTGGTCGAGTGCCTGGGCCGTGACCGGACCCGTCACCAGGTCGCCGAGGTGACCTCGCTGGGCCTGGTCCAGATGACCCGCAAGCGGATCGGCACCGGCCTGGTCGAGGCGTTCAGCGAGAACTGCACCGCCTGCCAGGGCCGCGGCGTCGTGATCCACGACCACCCGGTCGAGCCGAAGGGCGGCGAGGACGAGTCCCGCCGTCGCGGCGGCGGCGGTGGCGGTGGCAACGGCGGCGGTGCCGAGGGCGGCGGCGGTCGTCGCGGCCGCGGTGGTCGCGGCCGTGGTCAGGACCAGGACGCCGGCAACGGCGGCAACGGTGGCAACGGCGGCAACAACAACGGACCGAAGTCCGCGCCGTCCCCGAAGGACATCGCCGCGATGGCTCGCGAGCACGAGGAGGAGACCGCTGAGCAGGCGGCCGAGCCCGTGGTCGAGCCCGTGGTCGAGCCGCCCGTGATCGCCGAGGCGCCGGAGACGGCTCCCGAGCCGCCCAAGGTCGTCACCCGGACCCGTCGCCGCAGCTCGAGCCGGCCGGCAGGCCAGCCTGCACCGGTCGAGGTCGCTGCCGAGCCGGTCGCGGACACTGCGCCCGAGCCCAGCCCCGAGCCGACTCCCGAGCCGGTCGTCGAGCCGGTGGTCGAGGCGCCCAGCGCGCCGGAGCCGCCCAAGGTCGTCACCCGCACCCGAGGCCGCAGCGCCAGCCGCCCGGCCGGCCCGCCCGCAGAGGTCCCGGCGCCCGTCGGGAGCGTGGGCAGTGTCGGTACGCCGCCCGAGTCCGGTCTGGTCGAGCCCGGCACGACGACGGACGTCGAGCCCGGAGCGGACGACGCCCACCCGGTCGAGCACGTCCCGATCAAGAAGAAGGGCTCGCGCAAGCGCTAGCCCCCCTGGCTGCTCACGGCGTCCGGTGGTTTCGAGACGCGTCGCGGGTGCTCGCGCTGGCGCGCGTGCCCCCGCCGACGCTCCTCAACCTCCCCGGCTGAGCGGACTCCGCTCGCAGGCTCGCGGTGTCCGGCCGGTGATTTTGCCGTGAAGGCGCCCGGTCCGTAGTATTGACCCTCGGTGCGCTCACGCGTGCCCCACCATCTTCGCGGCGCCCTCGAGCGGCGCCGAGACACTCAGTTCGATTACTGGCCAAAGCAATGAGTTCGACAAAGGAGACCGCGGTGTACGCGATCGTGCGCGCAGGCGCCAAGCAGCAGAAGGTTGCCGTGGGCGACGTCATCGAGATCGACAAGGTCGCCACGGCGGCCGGCGACTCGGTCACCCTCCCGGTGGTCCTCGTTGTCGACGGCGAGAAGATCACCTCGGACGCGAAGGCGCTCGACAAGGCGTCCGTGACCGTCGAGGTCCTCGGCGCCACCAAGGGCCCGAAGATCATCATCCAGAAGTACAAGAACAAGACCGGCTACAAGAAGCGCCAGGGTCACCGCCAGAAGTACACCCAGGTCAAGGTCACCGCGATCAACGCCTGATCGCCCCAACGAACTCTTCGAAGGACTGAACAGATGGCTCACAAGAAGGGCGCCGCGTCCACCAAGAACGGCCGCGACTCCAACTCCCAGCGTCTCGGTGTGAAGCGCTACGGCGGTCAGCTCGTCAACGCCGGCGAGATCATCGTCCGCCAGCGTGGCACCCACTTCCACCCGGGCACCGGCGTCGGCCGCGGCGGCGACGACACCCTGTTCGCGCTCGTCGAGGGCGCTGTGCAGTTCGGCACCCGCCGTGGTCGCCGGGTCGTCAACATCGTCCCGGGCGAGTGACCTGACGCTCACTCACCACACTTCGTAGTACTTCGCCGCGGAGGGCGTCCCTAGACTCGGGACGCCCTCCGCGCATTTCGTAGGAGAAACACCATGGCAGTGCCCACCTTCGTCGACCGCGTGTCGCTGCACGTCAGCGCCGGTCGCGGCGGGCACGGCGTCGCGTCGGTCCACCGGGAGAAGTTCAAGCCGCTCGGCGGCCCCGACGGCGGCAACGGCGGCCCCGGCGGCTCGGTGATCCTCCGGGTCGACCCCGACGTGACCACGCTGCTGGCGTACCACCACAGCCCCAAGCGCAGCGCCGAGTCCGGTGGCCACGGCGCCGGCGACCACAAGAACGGCGGCCACGGGTCCGACCTGGTGCTCCCCGTGCCCGACGGCACCGTGGTGACCGACCCCCAGGGCAACGTCCTCGCCGACATGGTCGGCCCGGGCACCGAGCTCGTCGTCGCCCAGGGCGGCCGCGGCGGCCTCGGCAACGCGGCCCTGGCGTCGTCCAAGCGCAAGGCGCCCGGCTTCGCGCTGCTCGGCGAGCCCGGTGACGAGCTCGAGATCGTCCTGGAGATGAAGGTCGTCGCCGACGTCGGCCTGGTCGGCTTCCCGAGCGCGGGCAAGTCCAGCCTGATCGCGGCGATCTCCCGGGCCCGGCCGAAGATCGCCGACTACCCGTTCACCACCCTGGTCCCCAACCTCGGCGTGGTCACGGCCGGCGACACGACGTTCACCGTCGCCGACGTCCCCGGCCTGATCGAGGGCGCCAGCGACGGCCGTGGCCTCGGCCACGACTTCCTGCGCCACATCGAGCGCTGCGCGGCGCTGGTGCACGTCATCGACACCGCCAGCATCGAGCCGGGCCGCAACCCGGTCGACGACCTCGACGTCATCGAGAACGAGCTCAGCCGCTACGGCGGCCTCGAAGACCGGCCGCGCCTGGTGGCCCTCAACAAGATCGACGTGCCCGACGGTCGCGACATCGCCGGCTTCGTCGTCGACGAGCTGCGCCAGCGTGGCCTCTCGGTCTTCGAGATCTCGGCCGCGTCCGGCGAGGGCATGCGGGAGCTGACCTTCGCGATGGCGGCGATCGTCGAGGCGGCCCGAGCGGCCAAGCCGGTCGTCGAGGCGACCCGGATCGTGCTGCGGCCGCCGTCGGCCGACGGCAAGGACGAGTTCACGATCAAGCAGACCGCCGACGGCTGGCGAGTGCGGGGCGAGAAGCCCGAGCGCTGGATCCGGCAGACCGACTTCAGCAACGACGAGGCCGTGGGCTTCCTGGCCGACCGGCTCAACCGGCTCGGCGTCGAGGCGAAGCTGGTCTCGCTCGGTGCCGAGGAGGGCGACACCGTGCTCATCGGCGACCCCGACAACGCGGTGGTCTTCGACTTCAAGCCCGGCATCGACGCCGGCGTCGAGCTGCTCAGCCGACGCGGCGAGGACCAGCGCTTCGACGAGCAGCGGCCGGCCCACGGGCGCCGCAGGGCGATCCAGGAGAGCCTGCCCGACCGGGCCGAGGGCGAGACCCGCGCCGACGTGGCGCGGCGGCTCGACAAGCCCGAGACGTACGGCCCCTCGTCGTACGAGATCGGCAGCTCCGAGGACCCCGACTGGGCCGAGTCCGACCCCGGGGAAGCCGACCGCGGCGAATGAGCCTGCGCACGGAGGTGACCGGGGCGAAGCGGGTCGTCGTCAAGGTCGGGTCCTCGTCCCTGACCACGGCTGCCGGCGGCATCGACCCGCAGCGCGTCCGTGACCTGGTCGACGTCCTCGCCACGCTGAAGGCGTCGGGCACCGAGGTGGTGCTGGTCTCCTCGGGTGCGATCGCCGCCGGCCTCGCGCCGCTCGGCATGCCCCAGCGTCCCCAGAGCCTCGCCGCGCAGCAGGCGGCCGCCTCGGTCGGTCAGGGCCTGCTGGTGCACCGCTACACCGAGGAGCTCGCGCGGCACGGTGTGATCACCGGCCAGGTGCTGCTCACGGTCGACGACGTCACCCGGCGCTCCCACTACCGCAATGCCTTCCAGACCTTCGCGAAGCTGCTCGAGCTGGGCGTGCTGCCGATCGTCAACGAGAACGACACGGTCGCGACGAGCGAGATCCGGTTCGGCGACAACGACCGGCTGGCCGCCCTCGTGACCCACCTGGTCCACGCCGACCTGCTCGTGCTGCTGTCCGACGTGGACGGCCTGTACGACGCCAACCCGAGCGACCCGGGCAGCTCGCTGCTGCCCGAGGTGGTCTCGGCCGACGACCTGGCCGACGTCCGCATCGGCAAGGCCGGTGCCGCCGGCCTCGGCACCGGTGGCATGCAGACCAAGATCGACGCCGCCCGGATCGCCACCGGCGCCGGCATCCCCGTCGTGCTCACCTCGGCCGACCAGGCCGGCGCCGCACTCGCCGGCGAGGCCGTCGGCACCCTCTTCCACGCCACCGGTCGTCGCCGGCCGACCCGGTTGCTCTGGCTGGCCCACGCCACCGAGCCCAAGGGCACGCTGGTCCTCGACGCGGGTGCGGTGCGCGCCGTCGTCGAGCGGCACGCATCGCTCCTCGCTGCCGGAGTCACCGGGGTCACCGGCACCTTCGTCGCCGGCGACCCGGTCGACATCGTCGGGCCCGACGGGGTCCCGGTCGCGCGCGGCTTGGTGAACTTCGACGCCGACGAGATGCCGAACCTGCTCGGTCGCTCCTCGAAGGAGCTCAAGAGCGCCCTGGGCGCGGGCTACGAGCGCGAGGTCGTGCACATCGACGACCTCGTGCTGCTCTGAGTCCTGCATCGACGACATACCGCTGAAACGTGGAGAGCCCTAGCCTGGGCGCCATGTTCCACGTCCCCGCCGTCGACATCACGCCGTACGTCGAGGACGGCACCCCCGAGCAGCAGGCAGCGGTCGTCGAGGCCATCGACACGGCCTGCCGCGAGATCGGGTTCATCCAGATCCACGGTCACGGCATCGACGACGAGGTCGTCGGTGCGCTGGGTGCCGCGATGGATGCGTTCTTCGCGCTCGACCTGGATGCCAAGCGCGCCTACGTCCGCCCGGCGTCCGAGAACCGCGGCTACACACCGCCCAGGTCGGAGTCGCTGAGCCTGAGCCTGGGCGTCGAGTCCGCCAGCCGGATGAACGACTTCTTCGAGGCGTTCAACATCGGGCGCGCCGCGAGCGAGTACGCCGGCACCGAGCTGCCGGTCGAGCACTTCGCGGAGAACACCTGGCCCGACGTCGCCGGCTTCGAGGACCAGGTGACGACGTACTTCGCCGAGGCGGGGCGGGTCGCGCGGACGATGACCCGGATCTTCGCGGACGCGTTGGGCCTGTCCGAGGCGTTCTTCCCCGGCCTGACCTCGCCGTCGATCGACGTGCTGCGGATGAACCACTACGCGCTGGCGGAGGGCACCGACGTGACCCTCGACGGGGAGCTGGTCGGGATGAGCGAGCACACCGACTTCGGCATCGTCACGGTCCTGTGGGCCGACCAGGTCCGGGGGCTGCAGGTGCTCGACGCCGAGGGCGTCTGGCACGACGTGTCGCCCGAGCCCGGCGCGCTGCTGATCAACCTGGGCGACCTGACCGCCCGGCTGACCAACGAGCGCTGGCAGTCGACGCTCCACCGGGTGAAGCCGCCGGTCGTCGACGGGACGATCCAGCGCCGGCGCTCGGCGGCGTACTTCCACGACGGCAACCCCGAGGCGGTCGTCGTGCCCCTGGACTCGTGCGTGGACGCGTCGCACCCGCGGCTCTACGACGCCGTCACCGTCGACGAGCACATCCGCGCCAAGCTCGCCGGGTCACGCGCCGGGCAGCGCAACGACGCGGCGCCGCGCGAGGGGGCGCGCGTGCTCCAGTCGCAGCGGTAGCCGCTCCCGCTAGTTTGGCACCCGTGCGCGCGCGGGTGGTCGTCCTCTGGTTGGTCGTCGCCGCGCTGCTGGTGCCGGCGCTGCTGCTGACCTTCACGCGGATCGTCGAGCCGGGCTCGGCCTTCTGGGTCCAGCTCGAGGCCTTCACGCCGTGGGGGATCGTGTTGTACGCCGCCGCGCTGCTCGTCCTGGTCGTCCGCCTCCTGGTCGTCCGCCGGTGGCCGTCCCCGGCCATCCCGCTCGCCGTCCTGGCGGCGGCCGGGCTGGTGCTCCACGGGTGGTGGTTCGCGCCGCAGGTGACCGGGTCGAACCCGCCGCCCGAGGCCGGTGCCGCGCACCTGGTGGTGATGACCGCGAACCTCGCCGAGGGGGAGGCGGATGGGATCGACCTGGTCGAGCAGGCGTCGGACGACGACGTCGACCTGCTGGTCGTCGAGGAGGTCACGGCCGCCGAGCTCGCCGACATGGACCGGGCCGGGCTCGCGGACCTGCTGCCCTACCGCGTGGGGGAGCCCAACGACGCGGCCGACGGGACGATGGCCTTCTCGCGGACCGAGCTCACCGACGCCACCCCGATCGCCACCTCCCACGACGGCTGGAGCTTCGCGATGGGCGACCTCGACGTCGTGGCCGTGCACCCCTTCGCACCGACCGACCCCGACCAGTGGCGATCCGACCTGGCGCTGGTCAGCCAGCTCGTGGAGTCCTCCGACCCGGACCTCCTCGTGGGCGACCTCAACGCCACCCTCGACCAGCCGCCGCTGCGGGCGCTCGTCGACCTCGGCTACCGCGACGTCGGTGAGCTGGCCAACCAGGGCTGGCAGCCGACCTGGCCGGCGAGCGGCCCCTTCGACGTGATCGGCCTGCCGCTGGCCCAGATCGACCACGTGCTCGTCGGCGCAGACCTGGCGGCGATCGGGATGCGCACCGAGGAGATCGCCGGGAGCGACCACCGTGCGGTGGTCGCCGAAGTCGCCCGCAAGTAGAGATCCGGGTAGGCCCCGGGGTTTCAGACTTCGGTAAGTGGCTACTGTCACAGGTAGGCCGCGTCCGGGAGGGATGCGCCGTTGTCTCGAAAGGGAATCACCTTGCTCATCTCGAAGCACACGTCCCGCATCGCCGTCGTCGGAGCCACGGTGGCCCTGGCCGCCGGCACCGTCCTGGTCGCCACGCCCGCGGACGCCGCGGTCAAGTCCGTCAAGACCGGCTTCACCTGCCAGAGCGACTTCGGTCCGCAGTCGTTCGACATCACGACGAAGATGGACCTGCCGGCCAAGGTCAAGAAGGGCAAGACCGTTCCCGGCAAGCCGGTCAAGCTCGTCGCGGCGATCTCGTCGGACACCGCTGACCTCCTTCGCACCATCGGTGCGAAGTACATCTCGGTCACCGCTGACAAGACCGTCGCCTCGGCCGGCTCGACGAAGATCCCGGTCGCCGGCGTGCACTCGCCCAAGACCAAGGTGCCCGCCTCCGGTGGCTTCACCGTCACGTCGAAGGGCACGGCCGCCGACTTCTCGATCAAGAAGCCGGGCAAGTACGCCGTCAAGATCCCGACCAAGTTCCTGTTCAGCATCACGCAGTACACCGACCAGTTCCCGGATGGTGCCCCGCTGCTGCAGAACGCGCAGTGCGCCGCCGACAAGGGTGAGCCGACCAAGATCAGCACCCTCAAGGTCACCAAGTAACACAGCTCCAGCTCCGCCGACCGGGGCGGTCCGACGCGATGCGTCGGGCCGCCCCGGTTGCGTTTCACTCAAGTTTCCCGGGTTCACCTGCGCCCCGGACGAGGACGGTTTACTGTCTGGTAACTCAGCGCCCGGGAGGGGGGCTGCTTGTTCAGATGGAGAAGCTCGTGATTTCGAAGTTCATGTCCCGCGCAGCCGCGATCGGTGCCGCTGGTGCTCTGGGTGCTGTCGCACTCGTGGGCATCGCCCCGTCCGCTGACGCCGCCAAGCCGCTGCCGACCAACTACACCTGCGACATCGTCGGTGGCCTGGACACGGCCGTCACGATCGGCCTGCCGTCGAGCGTCAAGGCCAAGGACGCCAAGAAGGGTCTCTCCGCGAAGTCCTTCACCCTGACCATCACCCTCAGCGAGGGCATCGCCGGCGCCCTGCGCGGCCTGACCGACTCGGTCGCCGGCTCGGCCAGCGGTGTCTCCTACAAGGTCGCCGGCGTGTCGAAGGCCGTCCCTGTCAACAACCTCGCCATCAAGCCCACCGACGTCGGCACCAGCGGCCCGCTCGTCCTCAAGGCCCAGGCCTCGGGCGCGCAGGGCGTCTTCAAGCTGACCAAGAAGGGCACCTTCGCCGTCTCGGCGCCGAAGAGCTTCACCTTCACGCCCACCGGCGGCGACGGCAGCCCCCTCGTCGGCGACCTCGGCTGCGCGCTGAGCACCGGCGCCCCGTCGAAGGTCGGCAGCATCAAGGTCAAGTGACCTCTGCTTCACGCTCCACCCGACGGCCCGGTGCTCAGCACCGGGCCGTCGGCCATTTCCTGGCCGGCGCTTGGTTTCGGCCGCGCAGCGAGCCATGGTCGACGTATGAGCACCGACACGAGCATCACCGTCCAGCGCACCATCGACGCGCCCACGCAGGATGTCTTCGACGTGTTGTCGAACCCGCAGCGCCACCCGGAGCTCGACGCGTCCGGCTTCGTCGTCAGCGACGAGAAGACCGACCGGATCACCGCCACCGGGCAGGTGTTCCGGATGAACATGACCGGTGACCACATGGGTGGCGACTACCAGACCGACAACACGGTGACCGGCTACGAGAAGAACCACCTGCTCGCCTGGCAGACCGCGCCCGCCGACACCGACCCGCCCGGCTGGGAGTGGGTGTGGAGGCTGACGGCCCAGGGCTCGGACAGCACCGACGTCGAGCTGACCTATGACTGGGGCAAGGTCACCGACAAGGACCTGCTGGCCCAGGTCGGTTTCCCGCTGGTGCCGAAGTCGGCCCTCGAGCAGTCCCTCGGCAACCTCGCTGCAGCGGTCGCTGGCTGAGAACGGTTCCCGGCGCCGTACGCTAGTCGTTGCGATGACCAGCAGAACCGTCTACCTCGACCACGCCGCGACGACACCCATGGTGCCAGCGGCTGTCGAGGCGATGACGGCCCACCTGCTCGAGGTCGGCAACCCGAGCTCGCTGCACGCCTCCGGGCGGCACGCGCGCCGGGTCGTCGAGGAGTCGCGCGAGACCATCGCGCAGGCGCTGAACTGCCGTCCGGGCGAGGTCGTCTTCACCTCCGGCGGCACCGAGGCCGACAACCTGGCGCTCAAGGGCATCTACTGGTCGCGACGCGCCGCCGACCCGCGCCGGGTCCGCATCCTGTCGACGTCGATCGAGCACCACGCCGTCCTCGACCCGCTGCACTGGCTGGGTGCTGCCGAGGGTGCCGAGATCGAGCTGCTGCCGGTCGACACCGACGCGCGGGTCGACCTCGCGGCGCTGCGGGCGTCCGTCGAGCGCGATCCCTCGTCGATCGCCCTGATCTCGGTGATGTGGGCCAACAACGAGGTGGGCACGCTCCAGCCCGTCGACGAGGTCGTGGCGATCGCGGCCGAGCACGGCATCCCGGTGCACACCGACGCCGTCCAGGCGGTCGGCGCGGTCCCGGTCGACTTCGCCCGCTCCGGCGTCGACGCCCTCACGTTGACCGGTCACAAGGTCGGCGGCCCGTACGGCGTCGGCGCGCTCGTCGTACGCCGTGAGGTCGACGTGACCGCGCTGGCCCACGGTGGTGGTCAGGAGCGAGACATCCGCAGCGGCACCATCGACCCGCCGGCGATCGCCGGCTTCGCCGCGGCCGTCGAGCTCGCGGTCAAGCAGCAGGCGGAGCACGCCACCCGTCTCCAGGCGCTGCGCGACGACCTGGTCCGCCGCGTCGTCGAGGCGGTGCCCGACGCCCACCTGCACGGCTCCGTCGATGCGCGCCTCCCCGGCAACGCCCACCTCGGCTTCCCCGGCTGCGAGGGCGACTCGCTGCTGATGCTGCTCGACGCCCGCGGCATCGAGTGCTCGACCGGCTCGGCCTGCTCGGCGGGCGTGCCCCAGCCCTCCCACGTGCTGCTCGCGATGGGCTGCACCGAGGAGGCCGCGCGCCACTCGCTGCGGTTCTCGCTCGGGCACACGTCCACGCAGGCCGACGTCGACGCCCTCGTCGAGGCGATCGGTCCGGTCGTCGAACGGGCCCGGGCAGCGCGCCGATGAAGATCGTCGCTGCCATGTCGGGCGGCGTCGACTCCGCCGTCGCCGCCGCACGTGCGGCCGAGGCGGGTCACGACGTCACCGGCATCCACCTGGCCCTCTCGCGCAACCCGAAGTCCTACCGCTCCGGCGCCCGCGGCTGCTGCACGATCGAGGACGCCAACGATGCGCGCCGGGCCGCCGACGTGATCGGCATCCCGTTCTACGTCTGGGACCTCAGCGAGCGCTTCCACGAGGACGTGGTCGAGGACTTCATGGACGAGTACGCCGCCGGGCGGACCCCCAACCCGTGCCTGCGCTGCAACGAGAAGATCAAGTTCGCGGCCGTTCTCGACCGTGCGCTCGCGCTGGGCTTCGACGCGGTCGCGACCGGTCACTACGCCCAGCTGCGGACCGGAGTCGACGGCCTGATCGAGATGCACCGGGCGATCGACCACGGCAAGGACCAGTCCTACGTGCTCGGTGTGCTCGACCAGGAGCAGCTCGCCCACTCGCTCTTCCCGCTGGGCGACTCGACGAAGGCGGCGGTGCGCCTCGAGGCTGCCGAGCGCGGGCTGCTGGTCGCGGACAAGCCCGACAGCCACGACATCTGCTTCGTCGCCGACGGCGACAACGCGGGCTGGTTGCGCGAGAAGCTCGGCGACCGTGCGCCCAACCACGGCGGCGCGATCGTCGACGAGTCGGGGGAGGAGCTCGGCACCCACTCCGGCACCTACGGGTTCACGATCGGCCAGCGCAAGGGGCTGCGCCTCGGTCGACCCGCGCCCGACGGCAAGCCGCGGTTCGTGCTCGACATCGAACCCGTCTCCGGCACCGTCACGGTCGGCCCGCGCGAGCACCTCGCGGTCCACCGGCTGACCGGGATCAAGCCGCGCTGGTGCGGCACCGTGCCGCGGTCGTTGTCCGGCACGGTCCAGCTGCGCGCGCACGGCACTGAGCTGCCGGCCCGCGTGCACGTCGGCGAGACCGTCGACATCGAGCTGCTCGAGCCGGCGTACGGCATCGCGCCGGGCCAGGCCGCCGTGCTGTACGACGGCACCCGCGTCGTCGGCTCGGCCACGATCGCGGCCACCGGATGACGGTCGCGACCGGGATCGGGTCGATGCCCGGCGAGGACCAGCCTGCCTTCGACGAGGCGGTCCGGATCGTCCTCGACAGCCTCCCCGACCTGCCGCACCTGCCCGAGGTCCCCGGCCGCGGCGCCGCGGCGACCATGACCGGTCGCGGCCTCGCCGTCGTCTCCGGGCTCGGCGCCGACCTCCAGCCGGCCGGCTGGCGGCTCACCGATGCCTCGGGGGTCGACCACCGACGGGCCAAGAGCCTGCTCGCCCAGGACCTCGACACCCTCGAGGAGCTGACCGACGGCTACGTCGGCGCCTTCAAGATCCAGCTCGCCGGGCCGTGGACCCTGGCCGCGACCGTCGAGAAGCCCCGCGGCGACAAGGTGCTCAGCGACCACGGCGCCCGCCGCGACCTGGCCCAGGCGCTGGCGGAGGGCCTGACCGACCACGTCCGCGACGTACGACGCCGGCTGCCGGGTGTCGAGCGGCTGGTCGTCCAGATCGACGAGCCTGCGCTCTCCGCCGTGCTCGACGCGAGGATCCCGACCGCGTCCGGCTTCGGGCGGCACCGGGCGGTGCACCCGCCGGAGGCCTCCGAGGCGCTTGGCTGGGTGCTGGCCGCGATCGCTGCCGAGGACGCCGAGCCATGGGTCCACACCTGCGCGCCCGGGACGCCGCTCGCGCTGCTGCGCGGTGCCGGCGCCCGCGGGCTGTCGGTCGACCTGTCGATGATGACGGCCGCCGACCACGACGCACTGGCGGAGGCGCTCGAGGCGGGTGAGACGGTCGCGCTCGGCGTCGTGCCCTCGGTCGACCCGGCGACCGAGCCGACCGACACCGAGGTCACCGAGCGGGTGCTCCGGTGGCTCGACATGCTCGGCCTGGACCCGGGGGAGCGGCTGGTGCTGACGCCGACCTGCGGCCTCGCGGGCGCATCGCCGGCGTGGGCACGCCAGGCGCTCGCGCTGGCGCGGACCAGCGCCGCCCACGTGTCAGGTTGAGCCGGTCGGGTACCGCCCCGGCATGAGCAACCTGACCGGGAAGACCGTGGCCATCATCGCGACCGACTTCTTCGAGGAGGCCGAGCTCGTGAAGCCCCGCGACGCGTTGCGCGACTCGGGCGCGACCGTGCTGGTCTACTCGACCTCGACCGATCCGATCCAGGCGGTCGAGGGCGACACGACCCCGACCCAGAAGGTGGACGTCGACGGCACGCTCGACGACCTGGACGTGGCCGCCGTGGACGCCGTCGTGGTGCCGGGCGGCACCGTCAACGCCGACCGGATCCGGATCGAGGACCGCGCCCAGCAGATCGTGCGCCAGGCGATGGCCGACGAGCTGCCCCTCGCCGTCATCTGCCACGGGCCCTGGCTCCTGGTCTCGGCCGGAGTGGCGAAGGGCCGCCGGCTGACCAGCTACGCCAGCCTCGCCGACGACGTCCGCAACGCCGGCGGCACCTGGGTCGACGAGAAGGTCGTCGTCGACGGCAACCTCATCACCAGCCGCGACCCCGACGACCTCCCCGCCTTCATCCGGGCCATCGAGGACGCTCTGTCCTGAAATGACGTCGACCCGCCCGAAGAGCGGAATGGCGAGCTCGCAAGCTCGCCCGCTCTCGGGCGGGTCGACGCGTGGGACTGGTCAGCCGACGTGGACCGGAGGTCCGTCGGTCGCCAGCTCCTGGTGCTTGACGTTCAGGAACACCCACGTGATCAGCGAGGCGCCGAGCATCATGACGGCACCCAGCAGGAAGGCGTTGGTCGCGCCCTCCGTGAAGACCTGGGTGGCGACACCCGGCTCCGCCATCTTCGGGCCGAGCTCGGCGGTCCGGTCGGTGATCGTCTGGACCGCGAGGGTCGAGAGGAGCGCCAGGCCGAGTGCGCCGCCGACCTGCTGCATGGTGTTGAGCACGCCGGACCCGATGCCGGTGTCCTCGTCGCGCAGGTGGTGGACGGCGGTCAGGGTCAGCGGGACGAACGTCATGCCCATGCCGAAGGCCATCACCACGATGAACGGGAAGATGTCGCTCCAGTAGTGAGCGGACACCGGGGCGGCCACGTCGTACGGGATGCGCGAGAACCCGAAGAGCCCGACGGCGGCCAGGAGCGTCCCGATACCGGCCAGGTAGCGGGGGTCGATCCGGTTGATCAGGTTGGACGAGATGCCCGCCGCGGCCACGAGACCGAAGCAGAACGGCAGGAAGGCGACGCCGGCCTTGAGCGGGGAGTAGCCCATGACGTTCTGGATGTACTGGCTGAGGTAGAAGAACATCGCGAACATCGCGGCCGGGGCCAGGAACATCGCGCCGAAGCTCGCGGCCCGGGTGCGGTTCATGAAGACCCGCGACGGGAGCAGCGGGTGCTCGACCCGGGACTCGATCACGAGGAACAGCGCCAGGATCAGCGCGCCGGCGACCAGGCTGGAGACCGTCCACACGTCGCTCCAGCCCTCGCTGCCGGCCCGGCTGAAGCCGTAGACGAGGCCGAGCAGGCCGAGCGTGCCGGTGACGGCACCCGGGAGGTCGAGCTGGCCGGGGTGCGACTCGGACTCGTTCAGGAAGCGCGGTGCGAGCAGGGCGGTGACGATGCCGATCGGGGCGTTGATCAGCAGCGTGAGGCGCCAGCCGTCGACCTCGAAGCCGCCGACGCTGGTCAGCCCGGTCAGCCAGCCGCCGAGGATCAGGCCGATGGCCGCGCCGACACCCGACATCGCGGCGTACACCGCGAAGGCCCGGTTGCGGGCGGGGCCGGCCGGGAAGGTGGTCGCGATGAGGGCGAGCGCCGCCGGGGAGGCGAGCGCGGCGCCCAGGCCCTGCAGACCACGGGCGGCGAGCAGCAGGCCCTCGTTGGTGGCCAGACCACCGAGGAGGGACGCGACGCCGAAGACGACGAGACCGACCATGAAGACGCGACGGCGGCCGTAGAGGTCACCGAGCCGACCGCCGAGCAGCAGCAGCGACCCGAAGGCCAGTGCGTAGCCGGTGACGACCCACGTCAGGTTGTCCTGCGAGATGTGCAGGTCGGACTGGATGTAGGGGAGGGCGATGTTGACGATGGTGCCGTCGAGCACCACCATCAGCTGCGCCACCGAGATGAGCACGAGTGCCCACCCCAGGTGTTGCTTCTTGCCCGAGGTGGTGGCCTCGGAGCTGACGACGTCGGTCATGAGAGATCCTTCTCGTTCGCGGTCGGGAGGGGTCGGGCCGGGTCGCGGGTGGCGGCCGGCAGGATGATCTGGTCGATCACACGGGTGATGACGTCCGCGTCGGGCGCCTCGCCCATCAGGAACACGCGGTGGAGCACGATGCCGGCGAGGGCCGGCTCGAGCAGGGACAGGTCGACGTCCTCGCGCAGCTCGCCGCGGTCACGAGCCCGCTGCCAGATCTGCTGGGAGAACGCGAGCTTGGGGCCGATCACGTCGCGGCGGAACGCCTCGGCGAACTCGGGGTCGCGGGTGATCGCGGTGAGCACGCTGGAGAACATGGCGACGGAGTCGGGATCGTCGAGCCCGCCGTCGCCGCAGAAGGCGATCCGCAGGTCCTCGCGCAGCGAGCCCGTGTCCGGTGTCTCGTGCGGACCCTTGGTGTGCTGCAGCGCCTCGATCACCAGGCTGACCTTGTTGGTCCACCGGCGGTAGAGCGTCGCCTTCGAGGCCTTGGCCTGCGCTGCGACGGCATCCATCGTGAGGCGGTCGTAGCCGACCTCGCCGAGGACCTGGAGAGTCGCCTCGAGGATCTGCTGCTCGCGGTCGCCCTCGATGCGGGGGCGTTCGGTGATGGGGCTCATCGGCGTACTCCTCTCCGGTCGTCTGTCGTTAACCTGGATGAAACGGAACGGTTTCGTTTCATCGACAACACCGTAGATCCACCGGCCCATTCCGGCAAATCAGATTTTTCTCGAGTTTTTTCGCGGGAGTCCCGGGCGCCCGCTGTCGGCGCGGCCCGGCAGAATGCCTCCCATGACCGACCCCCGCGAGGAGCACCGGCTGATCGCCGAGGAGATCGAGGAGGCGCGCTACCGCTACTTCGTGCTCGACAGCCCGACGCTCGACGACGCCGACTACGACCGTCGGCTGCGGCGCCTGCAGGAGCTCGAGGAGGAGCTGCCCGAGCTGCGCACGCCCGACTCGCCGACCCAGAAGGTCGGGGGAGCGGTCTCGACGGAGTTCACGGCTGTCGACCACCTCCGCCGGATGGAGAGCCTCGACAACGCCTTCTCGTACGACGAGCTCGAGGCGTGGCACGCTCGCCTGGCCCGCGACGGGGTCGACGACCCTGCCCTGCTCTGCGAGCTCAAGGTCGACGGCCTGGCGATCAACCTGCTCTACGAGGAGGGCCGCCTGGTCCGGGCGCTGACCCGCGGTGACGGGACGACCGGCGAGGACGTCACTCCCAACGTCAAGACCATCGAGGCCGTGCCCCACCGGCTGCGCGAGTCGACGGAGTTCCCGGTGCCCGCGCTGATCGAGGTGCGGGGCGAGGTCTTCCTGCCCGTCGAGGCGTTCGAGCGGCTCAACGCCTCGCTCCTCGACGCCGGCAAGGCGCCGTTCGCCAACCCCCGCAACTCCGCAGCCGGGTCGTTGCGCCAGAAGGATCCCCGCGTCACCGCGAGCCGGGCGCTCGGGATGGTCTGCCACGGCATCGGCGCCCGGGAGGGGTTCGAGCCGGTCGCGCAGTCCCACGCCTACGAGGCGCTCGCCGCGTGGGGACTCCCGGTCTCCGAGCAGGTGCGGGTGCTGCCCACCCTGAAGGACGTCGAGGGCTACATCGAGAACGCCGGCGAGCACCGCCACACGATCGTCCCCTACGAGATCGACGGCGTCGTCGTGAAGGTCGACGACGTCGCGCTGCAGCGACGCCTCGGGTCGACGAGCCGGGCGCCTCGCTGGGCGATCGCGTTCAAGTACCCGCCCGAGGAGGTCAACGCCAAGCTCCTCGACATCCGGGTCAACGTCGGGCGGACCGGCCGCGTCACGCCGTACGCCGTCATGGAGCCGACCAAGGTCGCCGGCTCGACCGTCGAGAACGCCACCCTCCACAACTACTACGAGGTCAAGCGCAAGGACGTGCGCCCCGGCGACACGGTGATCCTGCGCAAGGCCGGCGACGTGATCCCCGAGGTCCTCGGGCCGGTGCTCGCGCTGCGGCCGGACGACCTGCCGGAGTGGGTGGGCCCGGACGACTGCCCGGCCTGCGGGACCACGCTGGTGGAGCAGAAGGAGGGCGACAAGGACCGGCGCTGCCCCAACCACCAGTTCTGCCCGGCGCAGGTCCGCGAGCGGGTCTTCCACGTCGCGGGTCGCGGTGCGTTCGACATCGAGGGCCTGGGCTACGAGGCCGCGGTGGCGCTGCTCGACGCCGAGGTGATCGCCAACGAGGGCGAGGTCTTCGACCTCGACGCCGACAAGCTGCTGCGGGCGCCGCTCTTCACCCGCGCGCCCAAGAAGGGTGAGGAGGGTCCGCAGCTCAGCGCCAACGGTCAGCGGCTGCTCGACAACCTCGCGAAGGCCAAGGAGGTCCCGCTCTGGCGGGTCCTGGTGGCCCTGTCGATCCGCCACGTCGGCCCGACCGCGGCCCGCGCCCTGGCCGGCGAGTTCGGCTCGATGGACGAGATCCGGGCCGCGACCGAGGAGCAGCTCGCGGCCGCCGAGGGCGTCGGACCGACGATCGCCGAGGCCGTGATCGAGTGGTTCGCCGTCGACTGGCACGCGCAGATCGTGGACGCGTGGACCGCGGCCGGGGTGACCATGGCCGACGAGCGCGACGAGTCCATCGAGCGGACTCTCGAGGGGCTCACGATCGTGGTGACCGGGTCACTGGTCGACTTCAGCCGCGACTCCGCGAAGGAGGCCATCCTCAGCCGGGGCGGCAAGGCCGCGGGCTCGGTGTCGAAGAAGACCGACTACGTCGTGGTCGGCGACAACGCCGGCTCGAAGGCCGACAAGGCCGAGCAGCTCGGCGTACCGGTCCTCGACGAGGAGGGCTTCAAGAGGCTTCTCGAAGACGGCCCGGCCGGTTCCGCTGGTTGAGCAAGGACGAGGTCCTGCCTCGAAACCCCCGCAGCCACCGTGCGTACGTCGGCGCGGGGGTTGCGAGACGGCCGCTGCGCGACCTCCTCGACCACCGATCGATCAGGACTCGTAGGAGATCCCCGCCAGCTTGAGCTCGCCCTTCACCGGCCCCGAGACGGGGCTGGTGCTGCAGTCGCCGCCGCCCGCCGTACAGGTGGAGAGCTCTCCGGCCTTCAGATCGACCGAGACCAGGTTGCCTGCGGGGCTCCAGCCGAAGTCCCAGGATGCTCCGTCGATGGTGGTCGTGTCGCCGGACCGGAGGTCGACCACGTCGAAGCTGTCACCCTCCGACTCGTCCTGCTGCACGACCTTCGCGTAGCGACCGTCGGGGGACAGGGAGATGTAGGGGTAGCCGTCGTTCGGCGTCGAGTAGACGCTCCGGCCCGTCGCGAGGTCGACGACCTCGACCGTGCTCTTGGTCGAGGTGACCACGTGCCCGCCGGCCACCTCGGGCACGGTGGAGGAGCCCAGGGAGGTCGACGTGACCGTGCCGGTGCGCCAGTCGACAGCGGGGGTCTCGGCGTCGAGGCCGACGTAGACGAGGTCGCCGTCGAGCTCGACCGGCGGGGCCTCCCACCCGCCCCAGGTGAAGCTGCCCTGGACGGTCGTGCGCGAGACCTCGCGGTCGGTGGTCACGTCGCGGACCACGATGTCCCAGCTGTCGGACCCCGGTCCGGCGGCGTCCGCGTAGGCCACCACGGGCTGGTCGGGGTCGGTGGCCGGCACCCGGTCGCCGAGGTCGAGGTCGAGCCGGGTCGTCGTCCCGTCGGGCGCGACCAGTGAGTAGTGCGAGGGACCGGGGTCGTCGGTCCAGGGCGTGTCACCGCTGCGGACGAGCAGGCCCGCCGAGGTGTAGTAGACGACCTTGACCTTCTCGCCGACGTCGACGTTGCCGCCGTCGCCGAGGTGGACCGTGGTGCCGGTGGCGAACGCTCCGTGGTCGAGGTAGGCGGCCGTCGCCGGGTCGATGCCCTTTCCCTCGCCGCCGCCGGCCGCGTCGTCGTGAAGAGAGGTCGTCGCGAAGACGGCACCGACGACCAGGACCGCGGCCAGGGCGCTGCCACCGACGACCTGAGCCGTTCGACGACGGCGTCGCAGGCGCCGGCCGGTCCCGAGGATGTCGGCGGTCGGCGGCGGGGGCGGCAGCAGGTCGGCCGCCTCGTCACGCAGGAGCGTCGAGAGTCGCTCAGTCACGGGAACCTCCGGGTGAGATCAGGTGGGCGGGGACGACGGCCTCTCCGAGCTGCGTACGCAGACGGGCGAGGGCGTCGGAGGTCTGGCTCTTGACGGTGCCCTCGCTGATGCCGAGGGCGTGCGCGACCTCGCGGACGCTGAGGTCGTCGTAGTAGCGGAGCACCACGACAGCGCGCTGTCGCGGCGCGAGGGTGCGGAGGGCGTCGACGACGGCCGGGCGGGTGCTCGGGTCGTGCTCACTGCCCGCGTCGGGCAGCACCTCGGTCGGGTGCTCGTTGCGCCACGACCGACGCCGGAACCAGGACGCGGCCGTGTTGGCCAGCACGACCCGGGCGTACGCCGGCGCCGCGGCCGGCTCCTTCACCTGGCGCCACGAGGCGTAGGTCTTGGCCAGCGCCGTCTGCACCAGGTCCTCGGCGAGCTGGTGCTCCCCGAGCATGAGGTAGGCCGTGCGATAGAGCCCCGGCCAGACGGCGTGGACGAACTCGGAGAACTCCTCGTCCGTCAGCCTGCGTGTGGTCATCGATCCTCCTCGAGCGGTCATCACGGTAGATGCGGTGACCGGCGGATCGGTTGGGGTCCAGGCCTCCTAAGATGGCCCCCATGCCTGAGATCACTCGCGACGAGGTCGCGCACCTGGCGAACCTCGCCCGGATCGACCTCGACGACGCCGAGCTCGACCACCTCGCCCCCCAGCTGTCCGTGATCTTGGAGTCGGTGGCGTCGATCAGCGGCGTCGCCGGTGACGACATCCCGCCGACCTCCCACGCGCTCCCGCTCACCAACGTCTTCCGTGAGGACGTCGTGGTGCCCTCCCTGACGCCCGAGCAGGCGCTCTCCGGTGCCCCGGCCGTCGAGCAGCAGCGCTTCTCCGTGCCGCGCATCCTGGGGGAGGAAGCCTGATGTCCCTCATCCACCAGACCGCGGCGGAGATGGCCGACGCGCTCGCCGCCGGCACCGTCACCTCGGTCGAGCTGACCCAGGCCCACCTCGACCGGATCGCCGCCGTCGACGGCCCGGTCCACGCCTTCCTCCACGTCGACGCCGAGGGCGCGCTCGCGCAGGCCGCTGAGTCCGACGCGCGCCGCGCGGCCGGGTCGCCGGCGTCGTACCTCGACGGCGTGCCGATCGCGGTCAAGGACGTCCTCGCCACCGAGGGGCTCCCGACGACCTGCGGGTCGAAGATCCTCGAGGGCTGGATCCCGCCGTACGACGCGACCGTGGTCGCCAGGCTCCGCGCCGCGGGCCTGCCGATCCTGGGCAAGACCAACATGGACGAGTTCGCGATGGGCTCGTCGACCGAGCACTCGGCGTACGGCGCCACGCACAACCCCTGGGACCTCGACCGGATCCCGGGCGGCTCCGGCGGTGGGTCCGCTGCCGCGGTCGCTGCCTTCGAGGCCCCGCTCGCGATCGGCACCGACACCGGCGGCTCGATCCGCCAGCCGGGTGCCGTCACCGGCACCGTCGGTGTGAAGCCGACGTACGGCGGGGTGTCGCGCTACGGGCTCGTCGCGCTGGCCAACTCCCTCGACCAGGCCGGCCCGGTCACCCGCACGGTGCTCGACTCGGCGCTGCTGCACGAGGTCATCGGCGGTCACGACCCGAAGGACTCCACCTCCGTCGACCAGCCGTTGCCCGACCTGGTCGCGGCCGCGAAGCAGGGTGCTGCCGGCGACCTGAGCGGCGTCCGCGTCGGCGTGATCACCGAGCTCTCCGGCGACGGCTGGCAGGCGGGCGTGATGACCCGCTTCCAGGAGTCGGTCGACCTTTTGGTCAAGGCCGGCGCCGAGGTCGTCGAGGTGTCGTGCCCGAACTTCGTGCACGCCATGGCGGCCTACTACCTGATCCTCCCGGCGGAGGCGTCGAGCAACCTCGCGAAGTTCGACGCGATGCGCTACGGACTGCGGGTCTGGCCCGAGGGCAAGCCCGACGCGAGCGCCGAGGAGGTGATGCGCGCAACCCGTGACGCCGGCTTCGGCGACGAGGTGAAGCGCCGGATCATCCTCGGCACCTACGCGCTGTCCAGCGGCTACTACGACGCCTACTACGGCCAGGCCCAGAAGGTGCGCACGCTCATCGCGCGCGACTTCGAGGCGGCCTTCGAGGAGGTCGACGTGCTGGTCTCCCCGACGGCGCCGACCACCGCCTTCAAGCTGGGCGAGAAGCTCGACGACCCGATCGCGATGTACCTCAACGACCTCGCGACCATCCCCGCCAACCTCGCGGGCGTGCCCGGCATCTCGGTGCCGAGCGGCCTGGCCGAGGAGGACGGCCTCCCGGCCGGCTTCCAGATCCTGGCTCCGGCCCTCGCCGACGACCGCTGCTACCGGGTCGGTGCCGCCCTCGAGGCCGCGCTGCTCGAGCAGTGGGGCGCCCCCCTGCTCGACAAGGCTCCTGCCCTGGAAGGTGCATGACCATGACGGACACGCTGGTTGGCTTCGACGACGTGCTGGCGTCGTACGACCCGGCGCTGGGCCTGGAGGTCCACGTCGAGCTCAACACCAACACCAAGATGTTCTGCGGCTGCCCGGCCGTCTTCGGCGGCGAGCCCAACACCCAGGTCTGCCCGACCTGCCTGGGCCTGCCCGGCGCGATGCCGGTCGTCAACGGCAAGGCGATCGAGTCGGCGATCCGGATCGGCCTCGCGCTCAACTGCGAGATCGCCGAGTGGTGCCGCTTCGCCCGGAAGAACTACTTCTACCCGGACATGCCGAAGAACTTCCAGACCAGTCAGTACGACGAGCCGATCGCGTTCGAGGGCTACCTCGACGTCGACGTCGACGGTGAGATGTTCCGCGTCGAGATCGAGCGCGCCCACATGGAGGAGGACACCGGGAAGTCGCTGCACGTCGGCGGCGCGACCGGTCGCATCCACGGCGCCGACCACTCGCTGGTCGACTACAACCGGGCCGGCATCCCGCTCATCGAGATCGTCACCAAGCCGATCCAGGGCGCGGGGGAGAAGGCGCCGGCCGTGGCTCGTGCCTACGTCTCCCAGCTCCGCGACCTGATCCTCGCGCTCGGCGTCTCCGAGGCCCGGATGGACCAGGGCAACCTGCGCGCCGACGTCAACCTGTCGCTGTCGCCGAAGGGCTCGGGCGTGCTCGGCACCCGCACCGAGACCAAGAACGTCAACTCCTTCCGCTCGGTCGAGCGGGCGGTGCGCTACGAGATGCAGCGGCACGCCGGCATCCTCGACGCGGGCGGGACGATCCTGCAGGAGACGCGGCACTGGCACGAGGACACCGGGATCACGACCAGCGGTCGTGAGAAGTCCGACGCCGAGGACTACCGCTACTTCCCCGAGCCCGACCTGGTGCCCGTGGCGCCGTCGCGAGAGTGGGTCGACGAGCTGCGCGGCACCCTGCCAGAGAACCCGCTCCTCAAGCGGGCCCGCCTCCAGGGCGACTGGGGCTACACCGACCTCGAGATGCGTGACGTCGTCGCGGCCGGCGTGGTCGGCCTGATCGAGGAGACCGTCGCCGCCGGTGCCAGCCCGCAGGCCGCGCGCAAGTGGTGGCTCTCCGAGCTCGGCCGTCGCGCCAACGACGCCGGCGTCGACATCGCCGACCTCGGCGTCTCGCCGACCCAGGTCGCTGCCGTCCAGGCTCTCGTCGACGCCGGCACGGTCAACGACAAGCTCGCGCGTCAGGTCTTCGACGGCCTGATCGCCGGCGAGGGCACGCCCGAGGAGATCGTCGCGGCCCGTGGTCTGGCCGTGGTCTCGGACGACGGCGCGCTCGGCGCTGCGGTCGACGCCGCGATCGCCGCCAACCCGGACGTCGCCGACAAGATCCGCGACGGCAAGCACGCCGCCGCCGGCGCGCTCATCGGTGCGGTCATGAAGGACATGCGCGGCCAGGCCGACGCTGCCCGGGTCCGCGAGCTGATCCTCGAGAAGCTCGGCTGACGTCCACCGGTCCGCGTCGGGATATGCTGCGCGGACCTACCAACTACGCCCGCAACGGGGAAAGCCGGTCCGAGTCCGGCGCTGACCCGCAACCGTAGGCCGCCGGTCCCCTCGGGGAGACCGACGGCGAGCCGGAGCACCTGTTGCGACGCGTCCCCATCGCGCTGTCGTGGAACGCAGCAGCGGGAAGGACACCCCCATGCATCGCATCACCCGTCGGGCGGCTGCCGCACTCGCCGTACCCGCCCTCGCTCTGACCGGCCTGATCGCCACGTCGACCCCGGCCTCCGCCGCAGCGGCCGACCCCGCGCCGGCCGCCGCCGGCACGGCATGGCTGACGGCCCAGCTGACCGACGGCCTGATCCACAACGACCAGTACGACTTCACCGACTACGGGCTGAGCGTCGACGCCGGCCTGGCGTTCGCCGCGGTCGGCGACGCGGACGCGGCCGACACCGTCAGCACCGCGCTCGCCGCGAACATCACGTCCTACACCGAGCCCGGCTTCGGCACGACCCTGTCGGCCGGTGGCGTCGCCAAGGCGATCGTGCTCGCCCAGGCGGCCGGTGACGACCCGACGTCGTACGGCGGGCAGGACCTGGTCACGCAGCTCGAGTCCACGGTCGCCACGGCCGGGGCGAACGAGGGCCGGATCCAGGACAGCTTCGACCCCGCGAGCGCCAGCGACTACGCCAACGTCCTGGGTCAGGCGTACGCCGCCCAGGGGCTCGTCGAGGCCGACAGCGACTCCGCGGCTGCCGTCACCGACTTCCTCGTCGACCAGCAGTGCGACGCGGGCTGGTTCCGCCTCTACTTCTCGAAGCCCGGGGCTGCCACGCAGACCTGCGACGCCGACCCCGAGAGCATCCCGGACACCGACGCCACCGCGATCGCCCTGATGGCGCTGGTGAGCATGCACGACGACGCGCTCGTCCCGGTCATCGACAAGGCCGAGACCTGGCTGCTGAGCACCCAGAAGGCCAGCGGCGCCTGGGGTGGCGGCAAGTCGACGAAGGGCCCGAACGCCAACAGCACCGGCCTCGCCGGCTGGGCGCTCGCCGAGCTCGGTGGCGACGACGCCGCCGTGGCGAACGCGGCGGCCTGGGTCCGTGGGCACCAGCTCACCAACGTGGCCAACTGCGTCTACTTCGCCGACGCCGACCGCGGTGCGATCGCATACAACACCAACGCCGTGGACGCCGCCGGTGCGACGCCGATCGACGCCGAGAAGCAGGACCAGTTCCGCCGGGCGACCACGCAGGCGCTCCCGGTGCTCCAGTACGCCCCGGTCGGCGACGGCGACCGCAACGTGCTCTTCGCTCCCGACTACGTCAAGGCCGGCAGCACCGTCTCGGTCGGCGTCATCGGCGCCACGCCCGGCGAGGCGCTCTGCGCCATGATGGGTGAGGAGTCGGTGCTCGGCTTCGCGAGCGCGCTCGGCGAGGCGCACCTGCCCGTCATCCTGCTGAAGAAGCCGGGCAAGAGCACGATCACCGTCGCCAACGTCGACGGGCCCTTCGGCACCGCCGACGTCACCGCGCTCGGTGCGAAGAAGCTCGGCCTGTCGATCAAGGGCAAGGTCGCCGTCGGCGCGAAGCAGGTCGTCAAGGTCCGCGGTCTCGCTCCCGGCGAGATGGTCAGCGTCACCGTGAAGTGGCCGTCGACCGGCCACTCCGCCTCGGGCGAGGGCACCGGCGGCCAGGCGAACGGCAAGGGCGTCTTCACGACGTCGTTCAAGGCCCCGAACAAGCCGGGCACCGCCAAGGTCAAGGTGACCGGCGCCTTCGGCAACCGCAAGGCCAGCAAGACCTTCACCGTCACCCGCTGACGTGCGGGTGGTTTCTCGGAACCTCACCCTGCTCGTCGCCGCGGCCGCCCTGGCCGCGGCGGCGAGCACGGTCGCGACCCCGGCTCCGGCCTCGGCGGCGACCTGCTCGACGAGCCACGGGGTGAGCGTCGTCGTCGACTTCCACGAGCTCGGTGGCGGCGTACGCACCGCCTGCGTCGCCGACGGCGGGGGCCGGCTCGCCTCGGACCTCTTCCCGGCCGCGGGCTTCTCCCTGGACTACGTGCAGCGCCAGCCGGGCTTCGTCTGCCGGGTGAGCGGTGCACCGGCGAGCGACCCGTGCGTGAGCACGCCCCCAGCCGATGCCTACTGGGGCCTGTGGTGGTCCGACGGCACGACGGGGAGCTGGTCCTACGCCTCGAGCGGCGCGGGCTCGCTGCGCGTCCCCGAGGGCGGGTACGTCGCCTTCTCGTGGAACGGCAGCAGCGCCCGGTCGGCGCCCGGTGCGAGCCCGGCACCGCACCCGGCCGCGACGCCGACCCCGAGCTCCCCGACCAGCGCCCCGACCTCGCGCCCGTCGCACCACTCGTCCGGCCACCCGTCGACGTCCGCGAGCACCTCGCCGAGCCCGTCCGCGAGTGCGTCGGGGACGACCGACCCCACGGACATGGAGACGGCGACCCCGTCCAAGCGGCACCACCACACGCCGTCCGCCACCCCGACCCCGGACCCGTCGTCGTCTATGTCCGCGACGCCCGACCAGGTCTCGCCGATGGCGGCCGACGCCGCGGACCCGGCCGACCCCGACGACAGCGGGCTGCCCGCCTGGGTCGCCCCGGCCGTGATCGTGGTGCTCTTCGGTGCGGCCGGGGCCGTGCTCGTCGTACGCCGGCGCCGGGCGAGCCCGTGAGCCCGCGTCTCGCACGCGACCTGCACCCGGTGGCGTGGTGGCTCTGGGCGCTCGGTCTCGCCCTCGCGGCCTCGTTCACGACCAACCCGCTCGTGCTGCTGATGCTCATCGGGGTCGCAGCGCTCGTCGTGGCGCTGCGTCGGTCCGACCAGCCGTGGGGCCAGTCGTTCCGGATCTACGTGTGGCTCGGCGTGGCGATCGTCGTGATCCGGGTGGCGTTCCGCCTCGTCTTCGGCGGCTGGATCGGTGGGCCGGTGCTGCTGCACCTCCCCGAGATCCCGCTGCCCGACTGGGTCGCCGGGATCCAGCTCTTCGGTCCGATCTACCTGCAGGCGCTGCTGTTCGCGTTGTACGACGGCCTGCGGCTGGCCGCCATCGTGATCTGCATCGGCGCCGCCAACTCGCTGGCCAACCCGAAGCGGCTGCTCCGCTCGGTGCCACCCGCGCTCTACGAGATCGGCACCGCGCTGGTCGTCGCCGTCACCGTGCTGCCGCAGTTCGCCGAGAGCGCGCGCCGGGTGCGCGCCGCCCAGAGCCTGCGCGCCGGCGACACCGCCCGGGTGGGACGGCTCCGACGCTTCCTCGTGCCCGTGCTGGAGGACGCCCTGGAGCACTCCCTCGCGCTCGCGGCCGGCATGGACACCCGTGGCTACGGACGCGCCAGCGGCCTCACCCGTGCGCAGCGCCGGGTGACCGGCACACTGATGCTCGTCGGTCTCGGCGGGATCTGTGTCGGCGTGTACGCCGTGCTCGACACGACCGCGCCGCGGTTCCTCGCCCTGCCGATGCTCGCGATCGGGGTGGCCGCCGCGGTCGCCGGTCTGCTCAGCGCCGGCCGTCGGGTCGAGCGCACCCGCTACCGACCGGACTCGTGGCAGTGGCCGGAGCTCGCGGTCGCGACCTCCGGGTTCGTGGTCGGCGGACTCGGATGGTGGATGAACCAGCACCAGGCCGACATCGCCTACCCACCCCTGGACGCCTTCCCGCCGGTGAGCGCCACCGCGCTCGTCCTGGCACTCGTCGCTCTGCTCGGCCCGCTCTGCTCGCCCCTGCCGGCCCGCCCGTTCGTCGCCGTGGCGCCGGTCCGCGTGCGCGAGGAGGTGGCCGCATGATCGAGCTGCGCGGCATCGGGTTCGCGTACGACGACGGGCCGGCTGTCCTGGCCGGCGTCGACCTCACCATCGACGAGGGCGAGCTGGTCCTCGTCTCGGGTCCGACCGGGGTCGGGAAGTCGACCCTGCTCGGCGTCGTCACCGGCCTGGTGCCGCGGTTCAGCGGCGGCGTCCTCGACGGCGACGTGCTCCTCGACGGGGCCAGCATCGTCCGCACCCCACCGCGCGAGCGCGCCCACGCGATCGGCTACGTCGGGCAGAACCCGGCCACCGGCTTCGTCACCGACACGGTCGAGGAGGAGCTCGCCTACGGCATGGAGCAGCTCGGCCTGCCGCCCGAGACGATGCGCCGCCGGGTCGAGGAGACGCTCGACCTCCTCGGCATCGCCGAGCTCCGCCAGCGCGACCTGCGCACGCTCTCCGGTGGGCAGCAGCAGCGGGTCGCCATCGGCTCGGTGCTCACCATGCACCCGCGGCTGCTCGTGCTCGACGAGCCGACCTCGGCCCTCGACCCGACCGCGGCCGAGGAGGTCCTCGCGACGCTGACCCGGCTGGTCCACGACCTCGGCGTCTCGGTGCTCCTGGCCGAGCACCGCCTCGAGCGCGTCGTGCCCTTCGTCGACCGGATGTGCCTGCTGACCGGCGCCGGTCAGGTCCACGTCGGGGCACCGGGCGAGCTGCTGGTCACCTCGCCCGTCGTACCCCCGATCGTCGAGCTCGGCCGAGCGGCCGGCTGGACCCCGCTGCCGTTGAGCGTGCGCGAGGCCCGGCGGCTGGCCCGCGACCTGGCGACCCGGATCGGACCTCCGCCCGCGGTCGAGGAGGTCCAGGTCGCCAGCGCCGCCACGGTCCGCAAGCTGACCGTCGCGCACGGCCAGACGGTCGCGGTGCGCGACCTCGACCTCGACCTCGGCGGCGGCCGGGTCACCGCGCTGATGGGCCGCAACGGCTCCGGCAAGTCGTCGCTGCTGTGGGCGATCCAGGGCAGCGGGCGGCGTACGTCGGGCAAGGTCGACGTCGGCGGCACGGAACCGGCAGGACTCGCGCCCGCCGAGCGACGGGCCCTGGTCGGACTGGTGCCCCAGAACGCCGCCGACCTGCTCTACCTCGAGACCGTCGACCAGGAGTGCGCCGCCGCCGACGGCGGCACCGGCGCGTGCCGCACGCTCCTCGACCAGCTGGTGCCGGGCATCCCGGGTGACCAGCACCCGCGCGACCTGTCCGAGGGGCAGCGGCTCGCGCTCGTCCTGGCCCTGGTGCTGGTGTCGCGCCCCCGCCTGCTGCTGCTCGACGAACCGACCCGCGGCCTCGACTACGCCGCCAAGCACGTGCTCGCCGGGATCCTGCGCGGCCTCACCGACGACGGCCACACCGTCCTGGTCGCGACCCACGACGTGGAGTTCGTGGCGCAGGCCGCCGACGACGTGGTCGTGCTCGCCGAGGGGGAGATCGTCTCGTCGGGCCCGGTGCGCCGCGTGGTCGCCGAGTCCCCGGCGTTCGCTCCTCAGGTCACCAAGGTCCTCGGGGCGCCGTGGCTGCGCGTCGACGAGATCGTCGAGCGGTTGAGCGCGTCATGAGCGCGCCCGCGGTCCAGATCGCCCCGCGCTCGGTCCTCGTGCTCGGTGTCGCGTCGCTCGCGGGGCTGATGATGCTCTGCTGGCCGTTGCTGGTGCACGTGCACACCGGCGAGCGGGTCGACCCGCCGTTCCTCTTCCTGGGCCTGCTGCCGGTGGTCATCGCGGTGGTCCTCGCCGAGCTCAACGAGGGCGGGCTCGACCCGCGGGTGCTCGCGATCCTGGGGGTGCTCAGCGCCGTCAACGCGATCCTGCGCGGCATCTCGCCGGGACTGGCCGGCGTGGAGCTGACGTTCTTCCTGCTGATCCTCGCGGGCCGGGTCTTCGGGCCGGGGTTCGGGTTCGTGCTCGGCTGCACCTCGCTCTTCGCGTCCGCGCTGATGACGGCCGGCGTCGGACCGTGGCTGCCCTACCAGATGCTCTGCTCGGCGTGGGTCGGCATGGGGGCGGGCCTGCTCCCACGACGCGTGACCGGGCGGGCCGAGATCGCGATGCTCGCGGCGTACGGCGTGTTCGCGGCGTACGCCTTCGGGATCTTGATGAACCTCTCGGGCTGGCCCTTCCTGGCCGGCATCGCCGTCGAGGGCCATGCGGGCTCGCTGTCCTTCGACCCGGGTGCGCCGCTGGTCGACAACCTGCACACCTTCGCGGTCTACACGCTGCTGACGTCAACGGGCAGCTGGGACACGATCCGCGCGATCACCAACGCCGTGGCGATCGTCGTGCTCGGTCCGGCGATCATGAGCACGCTGCGGCGTGCGTCGAAGCGGGCGACGGTGACGGGGTCGGTCAGGGCCTGACCAGCAGGATCCGGTCGTCTCCCGGCTTCGGGAACCCGCGCCCGTCCTGGTTGCTCGTGGTGACCCAGAGGTTGCCGTCCGGTGCGGCGACGACCGTGCGCATCCGGCCGTACTCGCCCACGAAGAAGTCCACGGGGTTGCTGGCCCGATCGCCCTTGACGTCGATGCGCCACAGCCGTGAGCCACGCAGCGCGGCGAGCCAGAGGTGGCCGTCGAGGTAGGCGAGCCCGGACGGCGAGGCCTCGTCGGTGCTCCACACGACCTGCGGGTCGGTGAGGCCATCGCCCCCGCCCTGCCCCTCGACGATCGGCCAGCCGTAGTTGTGGCCCTTCTCGATCAGGTTCAGCTCGTCGAACGTGTGGTTGCCGAACTCCGACGCCCACAGCCGGTCCCGGTCGTCGAAGGCCAGGCCCTGGACGTTGCGGTGGCCGTAGGTCCAGATCGGCGAGCCCTGGAAAGGGTTGCCGGGCGCGGGGTCGCCGTCGGTGGTGATCCGGAGGATCTTGCCGGCCGTCGTGCTCTTGTCCTGGGCCAGCTCGCTGTCGCCGGTCTCGCCGGTCGACGCGTAGAGGTAGCCGTCGGGTCCGAAGGCGAGCCGGCCGCCGTCGTGGATGAAGCCGTTGGGGATGCCGTCCAGGATCACCTTCGGGGTGCCGAGCCGGCCCTTCTCGAGGGTGGCCTTCACGATCCGGTTGTCGGCGGCGGTGCTCAGGTAGAAGTAGAGGAGGTGGTCGCTGTCGAAGTCAGGGGAGACGGCCACGCCGAGCAGGCCGGCCTCGCCGCCCTCGCTGCCGAGCGGAACGGCCGCGCTCACCACGCCGACCTGGCGCACGTCGTACGACGGCGCCTCGAGCAGCAGCACCCGGCGGGTGTCCCGCTCGGTCACGACCGCGTCGCCGTCGGGCAGGAAGCCGATGCCCCACGGGGTCTTGAGGCCCTTCGCGATCGTGCCGATGACCTTCGCCGGACGGTTGCCCGCGGCGGTGTCGTCGCTGGGTGAGCTCGTGGTCGCCGGATCCGTGGGGGAGCCGGACGTAGCCGGGCTCTGTCCGCTCGAATCTGAGGAGTGCGGCGTCGCGGTGACGGTCTGGTTGGGCGGCGCGTCGCTGTCGCTGCCGGAGCAGCCGGTCAGGAGTGCCGCGGAGACCACGGCAGCGCTGGCGAGGGCGGCGAGACTGCCGAGGCGGGCCATGTCAGCCGACCCTACGCAAGAACTCCAGGAGCAGGGAGTGGACGCGGTCGGGCTGCTCCATCTGCAGGAAGTGGCTGCCGCGCAGTTCGGTGTAGGTCGCACCGTCGATCCGGGCGGCGGCGCTGGCCATCGCCGTCGGACCGGCGAGCACGTCGAAGCGGCCGGCGACGAAGGCCGCCGGGACGCGGATGCCGCTCAGCGAGACCCGCGGGTGGCGGGCGGTGTGGAGAGCGACGTGCATGTACCACTCGACCGGCGTCTCCAGGAACGCCGCGACCGCGCGTGCGGCGAGGTCGCGGTCGGGCACGTCGAACATCAGCCCGGTGTGGGTCAGCGCGGCGACCGTGCGCTCGCCGACGGGAAGCCGGGCGGCGACCGGGGTGATCGCGCGGCCGGCGTACTTCAAGGTGCGGGCGAGGTTGACGGCGACCGCCTTGGCGGCGAGGGGCGGCAGGTGCAGCGGCGCGAGCATGGTCGAGAAGGTGTCGCCGGGGACGCCGGCCACGGCGAAGAGCCCGGATACCCGCTCGGGGTGGCGTACGGCGAGCTCGAAGGCCGTGTTGACGCCCATCGACCAGCCCACCGCCACCGCGCGCTCGACGCCGTAGTGGTCGAGGACCGACAGCGCGTCCTCGGCGAACTCCTCGATGCCGACCCGGCTCCGGTCTGCAGGACGCGCGGAGCCGCCCGTGCCGCGGTGGTTCCAGGACACCACGCGGACACCACAGTCGGGGTCGAGGAAGGCCGGCCACGTCCAGGCGCTGGTCCCGAGCCCGTTGCACAGGAGCACGGTCGGGCCGTCGATGGTGCCGTCGGCGTCGTTGGTCCAGGCACGGAGCAGGGTGCCGTCGTCGGAGCGGACCTCGTCGAACGCGAGCTCCGCGAGCGACTGCGGCTCGGCGGGCTGGGTGGCGGACACCCGTGCATCCTGCCCCGGAAACGGGTCAGAAGATGCCAGGTGTGGCTGAGTTCACCGGGCGGCCAGGGAGAGGCAAGTCCGCCCGGTGAACTCAGCCGTGCGCAGCCTGGGCTGCGACCTCCGGTGCCGGGACGAGAGCGAGGCTGGTCAGGAAGTCCTCGACCTCGTCGAGCTCAGCACGTCGTTGTGCGAGGGCGGTGGAGGCGATCATGGCGTTGCGGCGAGCGCGCTGCTGCGACTCGACCGGCCAACGTCTCACCGCGTCGACCGCGTGGCCGAGGAGGTGCAGGGCTTGGGTCATGTGCGGGCTCCCGATGAGCTTTCCCGAGGATGGAACGTGAGGACGACGCTAGGCCGGTGCCGATTCGCGCGGGTCAACGTCGTGTGACGGTTCCGTGAACTCCGCAGACGGTCGACCGATATCCACAGGGGCCTTCCAGATCTGTGGGTATCCGGGCTTCCGCTGTGGACGACCGGGACCGGATCTGTGGACCGATCGCCCCATTTCAGTGGAACCAGGAGAATGTTCGAGAAAGCTCTTGCGCGGTGAATCTCGAAGGGTTTAGAACTTCTCCCACGCCCTCCGGCAACGGGAGGCGGGACAGCTCGGAGACGAGGGTCCACACGCTGGTTCTGCGGCTTGCCGCAGACGCGGCGCAGCGGCTGGGTGACGAGGCCGCTGGGACCTGAGGGGACGAGGTGTCGACTGGAAGCGTCACCGGAACCAGTCACCTCGAAGGGCCCTTGCGACTCATACTCGCAAGGGCCCTTCATCCATTTCCGGGCACGGTGGTTTCGAGACAGGACTTCGTCCTTCCTCAACCGCCGCTGCCGAGAATCCCGCTCAGCTGTGGGGATCTGAGCGATTTCTGTGGACAACGGGGGTCATCTCTGTGGATGAACCACCTTCTTTCGGTGGAACCAGAAGAATGTTCGCGAAAGCTCTTGCGCACCCCTTCCCGGAGGGCATAGAACTTCTCCCACGCAGTCCCGCAAGGGAAGGCGGGACAGCTCGGAGACGAAGGTCCGTTCGACGAAGAACCAGCGTGCTGGGGAAGCGTCGCGGAGGCTGGATGACGAAGCCGCCGGGGCCGGAAGCGAGGAGCAGTCGATCGGGAGCGTCATCAGTACCGATCACACCGAAGGGCCCTTGGAACTCATACTTCCGAGGGCCCTTCACCTATTTGGGGTGATGCGCGTCTTAGATATCGGGCGTACGGTCGAGATATCCGGACTAGTTGACATTCGAACCTCCAGGTGGCACCGCCGCTCCGGCAATCGCTCGGAGCGACCGCATGCCTCCCACCCGTCCTCATTCGCGACCCCGCAGCCAGCTGCGAGCGGTGCTCGTCCTCGCGACCGCCGCCCTTCTCGTCGTCGCCGCCGGCGGACCGGCCCTGGCGGCACAGCCGCCGGTCGGTCTCGGCACGGCGACGCCGTACGCCGTGCTCGCGGGGACGACCGTGACCAACACCGGCCCCAGCGTGATCTCCGGCGACGTGGGCGTCAGCCCCGGTGCGGCGGTCACCGGCTTCCCGCCCGGTCAGGTGAACGGCGGGACCATCCACGCCGCTGACGCGGTCGCCCTGCAGGCCAAGACCGACCTGACCACGGCGTACAACGACGCCGCTGGCCGCGGCCCCGTGGTCAACGTCACCAGCCAGGACCTCGGCGGGCGGACCCTGGTCGCGGGCGTCTACAGTTCCGCCAGCGCGATGGCGCTGACGGGCACGGTCACCCTCGACGCGCAGGGCGACCCGGACGCGGTCTTCGTGTTCCAGGCAGGGTCCACGCTCAACACGGCCAGCAGCAGCACCGTGGCCCTGATCGGCGGCGCCCAGGCGTGCAACGTCTACTGGCAGGTGGGCAGCTCGGCCACGATCGGCACGACGACCACCTTCGTGGGGTCCGTGCTCGCGCTCACCTCGATCAGTCTCCAGACCGGCGCGACCGTCCAGGGTCGGATGCTGGCCCGCAACGGCCAGGTCTCGCTGGACTCCAACACGATCACCCAGCCTGTCTGCGCCGCGCCCACGGCGTCGCCCAGCGTGACGCCGACCGCCACGGCGACCTCGACGCCCACCTCCCCCCCGACCTCGACGCCGACCAGCACCTCCACCGGCGGGCCGACCGCCCCGGGAGCCGGGGGATCCGGTGGACCCGGCGGCGGTACGGGTGGTCCGGGTGTACCCGGTGGCCCGGGCGGACCGGGCGGACCGGGCATCGACACCCCGATCCCGACCGGCCACCCCGGCACCGGGCGACTCCCTGACCTCGGCGGCGGCGCGGGCTGGCTCGCACTCGGGCTGCTCTGCTTCGGTGGGGCCGGCGTGGCGGTGATCCGGGGGTCGCGGCGACCGGAGGCGACCGACCCGCCCGTCGCATGACGCGGCGCTCGACCACGGCGTGGCGGGTGACCGCGGCGGCGCTGGCCCTCGCGGCAGCCGCCTGCCTGATCATCTGGAGCGACCGGTCGGCTCCGGCAGAGAGCTCGGAGCCGACCGTCGCGGCCACCACGGCCACCGGTCCGACCACACCTGGCGCGACGACCGCGCCGGCTCCGCTGCCACAGCCCGTGCGTCTCACGGTCCCCGGCATCGGCCTCACCACGCGGCTGACGGAGCTCGGGCTCCAGCCGGACGGGACCGTCGAGGTGCCGAAGGATCCCGACCTGGCCGGGTGGTACCACCTCGGTCCACCGCCCGGAGCCCACGGTCCGGCCGTCATCCTCGGGCACGTGGACTCGGTCGACGGACCGGCGGTGTTCGCGCGCCTCAGCGAGCTCGGGCCCGGCGACCGGGTCCGGGTCGCCCTGGACGACGGCAGCTCGGTGACCTTCGTCGTCCACTCGGTCCGGACCTACGCCAACGCCGACTTCCCGGCGCGCCAGGTGTACGGCGGGCACGGGCGGCGCGAGCTCAACCTGGTGACCTGCGGCGGCGCGTACGACGCCGACCGGGGTGGCTACCAGGCGAACGTCGTGGTGAACGCACGGTGGGTCTCTGGCACGCGCAGCTGACGCCCGCTCCCCGAGCCGGAATCGGCAGACCCGCCGGTAACCGCAACACTGGGGACGTGGTCATGTACGCGGTCCTGCACACCGTCGTCCCGCCCGTGGCGAAGCTGGTCTGGCGCCCCACGGTCACGGGCCTCGAGAACGTGCCCCGCACCGGGCCGGTGCTGCTCGCCAGCAACCACCTGAGCTTCGCCGACAGCCTGGTCATCCCGATCGTGGCGCCGCGCAAGGTCCACTTCCTCGCCAAGTCCGACTACTTCGCCGGTGGTGGCCTCAAGGGCACGCTGCAGAAGGCGTGGTTCGAGGGCATGGGCATGCTGCCCGTCGACCGCGACGACTCCAAGGCCGCGATCGCCAGCCTGGACACCGCCCTCGGCGTCCTCGGTCGCGGGGGCGCGTTCGGCATCTACCCCGAGGGCACCCGCTCGCGCGACGGCCGGCTCTACCGTGGCCGCACCGGCGTCGCCCACCTCGCGCTGACGGCCGGCGTCCCCGTCGTACCCGTCGGCCTCACCGGCACCGAGAAGCTGCAGCCCGTCGGCGCCCGCTTCCCGAAGGTCGTGCCCGTCAGCATCTCCTTCGGCAAGCCGATCCAGGTCGTCGGGAGGTACGACGGCGTGCCGCTCGGTCGCGCCCGTCGCGAGATCACCGACGAGATCATGTCCGCGATCCAGGCGATGACCGGCCAGGAGGAGGCCGGCGTCTACAACGACCGCGCCCCCGACGCCTGAGGGACGTCGCACCTGACGTAGATGTCGTGAAAACCCCGCAACCACGACAGTTGCGTCAGGTGCGTGCCGAAGCGACGCCGAGCCGGCTGGCAGAGATTGCCGATGGAAGGTCGTCTCATCGGCAAGGTCTGCCGTGGTCGGGCCGAGTGGCGACCGGTTGAATCGTGGCGTGCCCACCCATGAGCTCGTGATCGCGGATGCGGCGCTGCGCGGCCGTGACGGACGTTGGCAGATCGGCATCGACGACGGCGTGATCGCCGCGGTGGAGCAGGCGCCGCTGCGGGGTCGGTCCGAGGTCGACGCGGCGGGTGCTCTGGTGACCGAGAGCTTCGTGAACGGTCACATGCACCTCGACAAGGTCTACACGCTGGACCGGATCGGCGACGCGGCGTTGACGGCGTACACCTCGGGCCAGATGGGCTCCGCGCTCCACTCGATCGAGCTCGCGTCGGCGGTGAAGGCCGACTACGACCGGTCGTGGATCCTGCCGAACGCGCGCAAGGCGGTGCTCGAGGCGGTGCGCTACGGCGTGCGCCACGTGCTGGCGTTCGCGGACGTCGACACGAAGGCGCGGCTCGAGGGGGTGATCCCGCTGCTCGCGCTGCGTGAGGAGTTCCGTGGTGTGGTCGACCTCCAGGTCGTGGCGTTCCCGCAGGACGGGCTGCTCCGTGACCCGGGGGCCGAGGACCTGGTGCGGGAGGCGGTCGACCTGGGTGCGGACGTGGTGGGCGGGATCCCGTGGATCGAGCACACCGACGCCGAGGCTCGCGAGCACGTGCACCGGATGTGTGCCCTGGCGGCGGCGCACGGGCGTCGGGTCGCGATGCTGGTCGACGACGCGGGTGACGCGAGCCTGCGGACCACCGAGATGCTCGCCGAGGCGATGCTCGAGCACGGTCTGGTGGGCAAGGGTGTCGCCAACCACGCGCGGGCCGTCGGCCTCTACGCGCGGCCGTCGTTGGAGCGGCTTGCCGGCCTGGTGAAGCGTGCGGGGCTGGGGTTCGTGTCCGATCCGCACACCGGTCCGTTGCACCTGCCGGTGCGTGAGCTGACCGCGATGGGTGTGTCGGTCGCGCTGGGCCAGGACGACATCGAGGACGCCTACTACCCGTTCGGTCGGCACAACATGGCCGAGGTCGCGTTCCTCGCCGCGCACGCTCTCGAGGCGGTCGACACCGCGGGCATCGACCTGGTCTACGACGCGGTCACCACGACGGCCGCCACGGTCCTCGGGGTGAGCGGCCACCGGGTCGAGGTCGGCGGCAGCGCCGACCTGGTCGTCCATCACCACGCCGCCCTGCGCGAGGTGCTCAGCCACCACGCGGCTCCGGCGTACGTCGTCGCTTCGGGCAGAGTGGTCGCGAGCTCGACGTCCAGCACGATCTTCCACCTGGAGCAGGAGAACTCATGACCCGCCGCATCCGGATCGGCATCGACACCGGTGGCACGTTCACCGACGTGGTCGCCTTCGACGAGGACTCGGGCGAGCTGGTGACGACCAAGACGCCGTCGACGCCCAGCAACCCGGCCGACGGCTTCCTCGCCGGCATCGACAAGGTGCTCGGCCTGCTGGGCGGGACCGGTGCTGACATCGACGCAGTGAGCCACGGCACCACGGTCGCCACCAACCAGCTGCTCGAGGGCAAGGTCGACCGGCTCGGCTTCATCACCACCGAGGGCTACGAGGCGATGCTCGAGATCGCCCGCCAGTCGGTGCCCGACGGCTACGGCAACTCCTACTTCTGGGTGAAGCCCGACCGGATCGTGCCGCGCGACCTCGTGAAGGGCGTCGGCGGCCGGCTCGACTTCACCGGCGCCGAGGTGCGGCCGTTCGACGAGGAGTCCGCGCGTACGGCGGCCCGCTGGTTCAAGGCGCAGGGCGTCAACACGCTCGGCGTCTGCTTCCTGCACGCCTACGCCAACCCGGAGCACGAGGAGCGGATGCGCGCCGTGCTCACCGAGGAGCACCCGGACGCCGTGGTCTCGCTGTCGAGCGAGGTGCTGCGGGAGTACCGCGAGTACGAACGCGCGATGACCACGCTCGTCGACGCGGCCGTGAAGCCGCGGCTCTCGGCGTACGTCACCAACATCGCCAGCCGCCTCCACGCCCTCGACGACCGGACCATCCCCTTCTACGTGATGAAGTCCAACGGCGGCGTGCTGTCGGCCGCGGAGGTCGTGCACCAGCCGATCACCACCGTGCTGTCCGGTCCCGCCGCCGGCGCCCTCGGTGCCGCGCTGATCGCGAAGGTCGCAGGCTTCGACAAGGTCCTGACCTCCGACGGAGGCGGTACGTCGACCGACGTCTCCGTCGTGATCGACGGCGAGCCGACGCTGACCACCGAAGGCTCGGTCGGTGCGTTCCCCTCGAAGATCCCGATGATCGACGTCGTCACCGTCGGCGCCGGCGGCGGCTCGATCGCCTGGCTCTCGCCCGAGGGCACCCTCAAGGTCGGTCCGCAGTCGGCGGGCGCCGACCCGGGTCCGCTCTGCTACGGCAAGGGCGGCACCGAGGTCACCATCACCGACGCCCACGTCTTCCTCGGCCGGATCCCTCCGCACCTGCTGGGCGGGGAGATCCCGCTCGACGTCGACGCGGCCCGCGCCGGCATCGAGGCCCTGGCCGGCAAGCTCGGGATGTCGCCCGAGGCGTGTGCCAGCGGCGTGCTCGAGATCTCCGCGTGGAACCAGGCCAACGCGCTGCGCCAGGTCACCGTCAAGCGCGGTCTCGACGTCCGCGACTTCACGCTCACGACGTTCGGCGGCTCCGGCTCGCTGCTGCTCTGCCGGCTCGTCGACGTCCTGGGGCTGCCCGCGGTCCTCGTGCCGCCCAACCCCGGCAACGTCTCGGCCTTCGGCCTGCTCACCGTCGACGTGAAGAACGACTACGTGCAGACCCACGTCGCGCTCGCCGACCAGCTCGACCCGGCCACCGTCGCCGGCATCTACGACGAGCTCACGGCGCGCGCGGCCGCGGCGCTCGCCGAGGAGGGCTTCGCCCCGGAGGAGCACGTGTTCGCGCGCACCGCCGACCTGCGCTACTTCGGCCAGGCCTTCGAGGTCCGGGTCCCGGTCGGTGCCGACCTCGACCCAGCTGCGGTCGCCGACGCGTTCCACGAGGCCCACCGCGGGCTCTACGGCTACGACTTCTCCGGCGACCCGACCCAGCAGGTCGAGTGGGTCAACCTCCGGGTCTCCGGCATCGGCCCGATCCAGCGCCCCGAGATCAAGAAGGTCGAATCGAGACTTCCGTCGGTTGAGTCGAGAGTTCCGTCGGACGAAACTCTCGATTCGACGAACGGAAGTCTCGACTCAACGAACGAAACCCTCGATTCGACGGTGCGGCAGGTCTGCTTCGAGGCAGGTGACGGGTACGTCGAGACGCCGGTGCTCTGGCGACCCGACCTGTCACCGGGGACGGTGGTCGTCGGTCCGGCGATCATCGAGGAGTTCGGGTCGACCGTCCCGTTGCACCCCGGCTTCACCGCCCGCATCGACGACTACCTCAACATCATCGTGACCAGGAGCCAGGCATGAGTGACTCCCGCAGGGCACCCACCGACTTCCCGTTCGGCCACCTCACCGACGACGCCGGCGCGAGCGCCGACCCGGTGCTGGTCGAGATCGTCCAGGGGTCCCTGGCGAGCGTGGAGATGGAGGTCGAGACCGCCATCGGCCGCACCAGCCGCAGCCCGATGATCCGCGACGCCCACGACTTCCGCGCGGGCATCCACGACCGGCTGCTCCGCAAGCTCACCGGGCGCTCGTACTCCGCGCTCGTCCACCCGATCGCGCGCGACTTTCCGATCGCGGAGATGCGCGAGGGCGACGTCTTCTTCCACAACGACGTCTACCGCTCCGAGGGCGGCATCGGGCACCTGCCCGACCTCTGCGTCACGGTCCCGGTCTTCAGCGACGGCAAGGTCGTCGCGTTCGTCCAGGCCTTCGGCCACCACGACGACATCGGCGGCGCCGTACCCGGCTCGATGCCGTCCAACGCCACCAGCGTCTTCGAGGAGGGCCTGATGGTCCCCCCGATCCGGCTCTGGGACGCGGGCGTGCCCAACAAGGCCGCGCTCAGCATCATGACCCGAAACTCCCGGATGCCCGAGTCGCTCGCCGCCGACCTCGACGCCGAGTGCTCGGCCTGCCTGATGGGTGCGCGCCGGCTCGGCGAGCTCTTCGACCGCTACGGCACCGACACGGTCGAGTCCTGCTTCGACGCGATCATCAGCCGGACGACGGAGACCTACCGCCGCGAGATCCTCAGCCAGATCCCGGTCGGGGAGTGGGTGTGGGAGGACTACGCGGAGCACGACGGCGTCGACGAGCCGATGCTCCACACGCAGCGGATCACCCTGACGCGTACGCCGGCCGACGACCCGGACGGCGAACGCCTGATCCTCGACTTCGGCGGCACGTCGCCGCAGGCGAAGGGCCCGATCAACCACTGCGGCGACTACAGCGACGGCGTCTTCTTGAAGAAGTGGCTGGCGCCGATCCTGCGCAACCTCGCCGAGAGCCCCGAGCGGATGGCCGAGCTCGACGTCAACGAGGGCATCGTGCCGCTGATCGAGATGCGGTTCCCGCCGCCCGGCACCCTGCTCACACCGGTCTTCCCGGCCCCCACCAACGCCCGCACGTTCGTGATCCTGCGGCTGCTCGGCGTCCTCGCCGGCGTGGTCGCGAAGGCCGTCGACGGCCGGATGCCGGCCGACCAGGAGACGATCCGCTACACCGGGGTCTACGGCGACGACCTCGACGGCCGGCCCTACCTCATGCGCGAGGTGCTCGGCGGTGGCTCCGGTGGCCGCTACTACGCCGACGGCGAGGACACCATCCACGTCGTCCCCGACTCGCGGAACCTCCCGTCTGAGTTCACCGAGGCGCGCTTCCCCTTCCGCGTCGAGTCGCTGTCGCTGGCGATGGACAGCGGGGGAGCGGGTCAGTTCCGCGGCGGCCTCGGCTACGAGAAGCACATCCGGATGCTCAAGGACGGCCACTTCATGTCCATCGCGGACCGGTCGATCCTGGCCTGCTGGGGCGTCAAGGGCGGCCTCGCCGGCAAGCCGTTCGAGGTCGTCATCGACGCCGGCGGCCCGAACGAGCGCGAGGTCGACGCCCTCGCCGACGCGGCTCCGATCGCGGCCGGCGAGGTGGTGCGGATCCGCACCACCGGTGGCGGCGGCTGGGGCAACCCGCTCGACCGCGATCCTGGGCTCGTCGTTCGCGACGTCGTCTGGCGCAAGGTCTCGCCCCAGGCCGCGCTCGCGTCGTACGGCGTGGTGCTGACCGGTTCGCTCGACGACGACTCGCTGGCGTACGACGAGGCCGCGACCCTCGCCGAGCGCGCGTCGCGACCCGCCCCGAGCGAGGCGTTCTTCGACCGCGGACCGGGCTACGCGCAGCTCGCCGACGGTGCGGCGTACGCCGAGGTGGACCTGGTCTGATGCGGGTCGCGGTGATCGGCGGCCACGGCAAGACCGGCCGCGCCGTCTGCGCGGCCCTGCCCGACGCGGTCCCGCTGGGTCGGGCCGACTGGCCGGACCTCGCCGGCGCGATGGCCGGTTGCGACGCGGCCTACCTCATCGCGCCGAACCTGCACCCCGACGAGCCGGCCTATGTCGCCGAGGCGCTCGCCGCGATGACCGCGGCCGGCGTGGGGCGGGTCGTCTACCACTCGGTGGCCTCGCCGTACGCGCCTGAGATGGCGCACCACGTCGGCAAGGCGGTGTCCGAGGACCTGGTCCGCAGGTCCGGTCTCGCGTGGACGATCCTGCAGCCCGGCACCTACCTGCAGAACCTCGACCTCACCGAGCCGGTGCGGGTGCCGTACGACGTGCACGCGCCGTTCGGGTTCCTCGACCTGGCCGACCTCGGGGCGGTCGCTGCGGTCGTGCTGCGCGACGACGGCCACGCGGGCGCGACCTACGAGCTGGCCTCACGGGTCGCCACGGTCGCCGGGCTCGCCGCGGACGCCGGGGTCGCCGTCGAGCAGACCGACGACCCCGGCACGCACCCGTGGTTGACCGCGATGTTCGCCTACTACGACCGGCACGGGCTGCCGGTCGGAACGCTGCCGCTGCGCGCGTTGCTGGGTCGGACCGCGGTGGACTAGCTACTACTGCTCTGCGTGGGCAGCTGCGGGATCAGCCAGCTGAGGAACGCGTCCTGGCTCCGGGTCTGGACGTAGATCCGGCCCGGGCCGGTCAGGTCGCAGACCAGGCCCTCGCCCGAGAAGAACGTCGACTTCCAGTTGCCGACCTTGCGGACGTTGTACTGGATGCCGTCGGTCCACGCGACCATGTGGCCGGTGTCGACCGTGTAGGTCTGGCCGGGCTGCAGGTCGATCGCATGGATCGCGCCGTAGCTCGACAGCATCAGGTCGCCCTGGCCCGCCACGCGCAGCATGAAGAGACCCTCGCTGGAGAAGAAGGTCTTGCCGCCGCCCCACTTCGTGTCGATCTCGATCCCGCTCGACGACGCGAGGTAGGAGCCGGACTGCACGAAGAGGGTGCCGTTGAGGGGCCAGTGCACGATGTCACCGGAGAGCGTGGGCGCGAGGTAGAGCTCGGCGCCGTCGGCCTGGGCGGTGAAGGTGTTCATGAAGAACGACTCGCCGCCGAGGAGCGATCGCTTCAGGCCCTTCATGATGCCGCCCTGCGTCGATGTCTCCATCGACATGCCCGGGCCCATCGCGAGCATCGCGCCGGACTCGGCGCGCACGCTCTCGCCGGCGGACATGGTGAGCTTGGCCGACGCGTACGCCGGGCTGTAGAGGATCTCGGTCTTCATGTCCCCGAGCGTAGGACGCGTGGCGGAGCACGTCGCTCCGCCACGCAGGTCCGACTAGAGGACGAGCTGGGCCGGCGGCCCGGAGAGCACCGACTTCACGAACCGGCTGGTCTCGTCGCCGAGGACCTCCTCCTCACCCTTCTCCAGCGCTTCGAGCACCTGGGTCACCAGGTCGGCCGGGTCCGACTTCGGTGCCGTGACGTCGGCCGTCAGGTCGGTGTCCATGTAGCCGACGTGGACGCCGACGACGAGGGTGCCCTGCTCGCGGAGCTCGCCGCGGGTGGCGTTGGTCAGCGACCAGAGCGCGGCCTTGGTCGCCGAGTAGCCCGCGATCTGCGGACTGGTCATCCAGGAGAGCGCGGAGTGGATGTTGACGATCGCGCCGCCGCCGTTGGCCGCCAGGATCGGTGCGAACGCGCGGGTGACCGTGAGCGGGCCGATCACGTTGGTCTCGAGCTCCTCGCGGAAGCCGTCGAGCGACTCACCGGTGAGCAACGAGCCGCTGCGGCCGATCCCGGCGTTGTTGATCACGACGTCGACGTCGCCCAGCTCGGCGGCCGCGGCTGCGACCGAGGCGGGGTCGGTGACATCGAGACGTACGGCGGTGACGCCGGCCGTCGTCACGGACCCGGGGTTGCGTGCGCCGGCGTACACGGTGGCGCCGGCCTCCACGAGAGCCTCGGCGAACGCCTTGCCGAGACCGCGGTTGGCGCCGGTGACGAGGACGGTGGAGTGGTCGAGGGAGATGGTCATGAGTCGAGCCTTTCGATGATGGTTGCGTTGGCGGTGCCGCCGGCCTCGCACATGGTCTGGAGGCCGTAGCGGCCCCCTGTCCGGTCGAGGACGCCGAGGAGGGTGGTGGCCAGCCGGGCGCCGCTGGCGCCGAGCGGGTGGCCGATGGAGATCGCGCCGCCGTGGACGTTGACCTTGGCCGGGTCGGCACCGGTCTCCGCCTGCCAGGCGAGCACGACGGGGGAGAAGGCCTCGTTGACCTCGAACGCGTCGATGTCGGCGATCGACAGACCGGCGCGCTGCAGGACCTTCGCGGTGGCCGGGATGATGCCGGTCAGCATCATGATCGGGTCGTCCGCGGCGACGGTGGCGGTGTGGATGCGCGCCCGCGGCGTCCAGCCGTGGGCCGCGGCGACCTCGCTGGTGGTGACGAGCAGGGCGGCGGAGCCGTCGTTGTGCGGCGAGCTGCTGCCGGCCGTGACCTTCCAGTCGAGGTGCCCGAAACGCTTCTCCCAGTGCGGGTCCGCGAACGGCGTACGCAGTCCGGCCAGCGCCTCCATCGTCGTCTCGGGACGGTTCGTCTCGTCGGTGCGCAGGTGGTTCAGCGGCGCGACCTCGGCGTCGAACCAGCCGTTGCGCCAGGCCTCGGCCGAGCGCTGGTGACTGGTGTAGGCGAACTCGTCGAGCTGCTCGCGACTCAGCCCCCACTTCTGGGCGATCAGCTCGGCGCTCACGCCCTGCGGCACCAGGCCACCGGGGTAGCGGGCGGCGATCGACGGGCCGGCGAAGTCCCGGCCCTGCTGGGAGCTGCCGATCGGCACCCGGCTCATCGACTCGACGCCACTCGCCACGACGATGTCGTACGCACCGGCGACGACGCCCTGGGCAGCGAAGCTCAGCGCCTGTTGGCTGCTGCCGCACTGACGGTCGACGGTGACACCGGGGACCGACTCGGGGAAGCCCGCGGCGAGCACGGCCATCCGTGTGGTGTTGGTGCTCTGCTCGCCGACCTGGCCGACCGCTCCGCCGATCACGTCGTCGATCTCGGCCGGGTCCAGCCCCACCCGTTCGACGAGGCTCCTCAACGCGTGGGCGTGCAGGTCGACCGGGTGCACATCGGCGTACGCGCCGCCGGGCTTGCCCTTGGCGAGCGGGGTGCGGACCGCGTCCACGATGACTGCGTCGCGCATGACTACCTCCTGGGAGACGTTACGGACCGATCGGTCCGTCTCGGAGTGCAGCGAGCATGGCGAGTCGTTCATTCCCGCATCACGTGAATTGGACCGATCGGTCCGTCATACTCGTCACATGCCCCGCACCGCCGACCCGGCCACCCGCGACCGGATCCTCGACGTCGCGGGTCGGCTGTTCTACACGCGCGGGATCCGCGCGGTCGGCATGGCCGAGATCATGACCGCGGCGGGCTGTGGCAAGAACGTGCTCTACCGGCACTTCCCGAGCAAGGACGACCTGGTCCTGGCCTACCTGCAGCGCTTCGCGGAGCAGATCGACGGCTCGATGGACGCCGCCGTCGAGGGACTCGAGGAGATCCCCCGCGCCGCCCTCGTCGCCCTCGTCCGCGAGGTCGCCGACCGGGTGGCCACCCGCGGCTACCGGGGTTGTCCCTTCCGCAACTACCTGCGGGAGATGCGCGACCCGTCCGACGTCCCGGGGCGGTTCGCGCTGAAGGAGATCCGCGCCCTGCGCAGGCGGGTCGACCGGCTGGCTGCGGAGGCTGACACCGAAGCCCCCGACCTGCTGGCCGAGCGGGTCTGGCTGGTGATCGAGGGGCTCTACGCGAGCGCGCCGTACGGCGACCGCAGCGAAGCGGCGACCACCGCCGTCGGGCTGGTCCAGGACCTGCTCGCGGCGGCCTGAGCCCGGCTAGCCCCAGACCTCGTCGGCCAGCTCGACCAGCAGGGCGAGCTTGGCCTTCTCCTGGTCGACGCTGAGCGAGTTGCCCTCCGAGGTCGAGGAGAAGCCGCACTGCGGGGAGATGCAGACCTGCTCGAGGTCGACGTACGCCGACGCCTCGTCGAGCCGCCTCTTGAGCACGTCCTTCGACTCCAGCTCGCCGTGCTTGGTGGTCACGATGCCGAGGACGACCAGCTTGTCCTTCGGCACGTGCCGCAGCGGCTCGAAGGTGCCGGACCGCTCGTCGTCGTACTCCAGGAAGAAGCCGTCGACGCCCAGCTCGTTGAAGAGCGCCTCGGCGACGAAGTCGTAGCCGCCCTCGGCGACCCACGAGTCGCGGAAGTTGCCGCGGCACATGTGCGTGGTGACGCGCAGCCCGTCGGGCCGGCCGGCGAGGGCCTCGTTGAGGTGGCGGATGTAGGCCTCGTGGAGGTGCTCGGAGTCCTCGCCGCGGTCCGCCAGCTCGCGTCGCTGCGCGGGGTCGTTGAGGTAGGCGAGCGAGGTGTCGTCGAGCTGGAGGTAGGTGCAGCCGAGGTCGTGGATGCGCGCGATCTGGTCGCGGTACGCCGCGGTGAGGTCTGCCCAGAACTCCTCGACATCCGGGTAGACCGCGCGGTCGATCGCGGCCGCGCCGCCGCGGTAGTGGACCATGCTCGGCGAGGGGATCGTGAGCTTGGGCGTCACACCCTCGGAGACGTGGTCGCGCAGGAAGGTGAAGGCGTCGCCGAAGATCGTCTCCGAGACGCCCAGCTTGCCGTCGACGCGGAGCGCGGCCGGGGTGAAGTCGAGCTCGCCCTCGGCGTTCTTGAAGTGCACCTTCATGTTGTCGGAGGCCTTGCTGATGCCGTCGAGCGCGTAGATGAAGTCCATGTGCCACGACGCGCGGCGGAACTCGCCGTCGGTCGCGGACTGCAGCCCGGCCGCGCGCTGGAGCTCGATCACGTCGGTGATCGCGGCATCCTCGAGCTCGCGCAGCTGCTCGGCGGAGACGGTGCCGGCTGCGTGGTCCTCGCGCGCCTGGAGCAGGCTCCTCGGGCGCAGCAGGCTGCCGACGTGGTCGGCACGGAACGGCGGAAGGTCGCGAAGCATCTCTCCACCATGCCACGGCTGCGAGAATCGACTCCGTGAAGCCGCCCCTCGCTGCCGCCCTCGACCTGGAGCCGCACCCGGAGGGCGGGTGGTACCGCCGCACCTGGCGCTCACCGGTCGACGTGACGCTGCCCGACGGTCGGGTCCGGCCGACCGCGACCCTCATCTACTTCCTGCTGCCGGCGGGTGAGTCCTCGGCCTGGCACAAGGTCGCCTCCGACGAGCTCTGGATGGCGCACCAGGGTGCGGTGACCCTCGAGCTCGGGGGGAGCGGTACGACGCCCGCGCTGGAGTCGCGCGTCGTGGTCGACCTCGACCACCCGCAGGCGCACGTCCCCGCCGGCGCCTGGCAGCGGACCGTGCCGACCGACGCCGAGGCCCTGGTCAGCTGCCTGGTCTCACCGGGCTTCGACTTCGACGACTTCGAGCTCGAGCCATGAGTCTGACCCTGGTCACCGGAGGCACCCGGGGCATCGGTGCGGCGACCGCTCTGCGCCTGGCTCGCGACGGTCACGACCTCGTGCTGGGCTACGCCAGCGACGGCCGCGCGGCCGAGGAGACCCGCCTCGCGGTCGAGGACGCCGGCGCCCACTGCATCGTGGTCCGCGCCGACCTCACCGACCCCGCAGGTGTCGACGCGCTCTTCGCGGCGACCGCGGAGCACGGCCGGCTGACCGGGGTCGTCAACAACGCGGGCGCGACCCTCCACATCGGTCCGCTCGCGGAGACGCCGCCCGAGGTGATCGCGGCGACGGTCGACCTCAACCTGACCTCCGCGCTGCTCGTCGCCCGCGCCTCGGTGCGAGCGCTCGGGACGTCGTACGGCGGACAGGGCGGCGTGATCGTCAACGTCAGCTCGGGGGCGGCGACCCTCGGGTCACCGGGGGAGTACGTGCAGTACGCCGCGGCGAAGGCCGGCGTCGACGCCCTGACCCTCGGCCTCGCCCAGGAGGTCGCCGGTGAGGGGATCCGGGTGGTCGGGGTCGCGCCCGGCATCGTCCGCACCACGATCCACGCCGACGCGGGCGAGCCCGGCCGGGTGGAGCGGGTCGGTCCGCTGGTGCCCCTCGGCCGGGCCGGCGAGCCGGGCGAGGTGGCCGACGCGATCGCCTGGTTGATGAGCGACGAGGCGTCGTACGTCACCGGCACGACGCTGCGGGTGGCCGGCGGTCGCTGACCCGTCTTGGCAACTCTTGCCAGTGGATCGGGCGCCCCCTCGTCGTCACCTACGGTGATCGGCGACCGCGGGGTCACTAGGTTCGACACATGAGGGTCCTGCTCGCGCTCGGTGGCAACGCCATGACGAACGCCGACGGCCGGGCCCGCCCCGAGGACCAGATCGCCGCCGCAGGCGTCGCGATGGCCGCGGTCGCCGACCTGCTCCAGCACGACGTCGAGGTCGTGATCACCCACGGCAACGGGCCCCAGGTCGGCAACCTGCTGGTCAAGAACGAGCTCGCGGCCGCCGTCGTGCCCCCGGTCCCGCTGGACTGGTGCGGCGCCCAGACCCAGGGCACGCTCGGGTTCGTGCTCATGGACGCCCTCGACGCCGCGCTCGCCGAGCGGGGCGTGGACCGGCGGACGGCCACCGTGGTCACCCGCACCCTCGTCGCGTCGAACGACGACGGCTTCACCCACCCGACCAAGCCGATCGGGCGCTACCTGCCCGCCGACGAGGCCGCCCTGCTGATCGAGCACGGCGAGACCTGGGAGGACCGCGGCGAGAAGGGGTGGCGCCGCGTGGTGGCCTCGCCCGAACCCCTGCAGATCCTCGACGCCCCAGCTGCCCGCGCGCTCGTCGACGCGGGCTTCGTCGTGGTCGCGAACGGCGGCGGCGGGATCCCCGTCGTCCGCGACCACGACGGCACCCTGCGCGGGGTCGAGGCCGTGATCGACAAGGACCTCGGCGCCGCGCTGCTCGCGAGGACCGTCGACGCCGACGTGCTCGTCATCGGCACCGACGTGCCGCACGCCGTGCTCCACTACGGCACGCCCGAGGCCGCGGACGTCGGCACCGTGACCGCCGCCGAGATGCGGGCGTACGCCGCCGAGGGACACTTCGCGAGCGGCTCGATGGGACCCAAGGTCGATGCGGCCTGCCGGTTCGTCGAGCAGGGCGGGAGCCGCGCCGTCATCACCGATCTCGCCCATCTCGCCGTTGCCATCACCGGATCCGCCGGCACCGTCGTCGTACCCAACTGACAGAAGGAACCCCGCATGCCCAGCGCCATCGAAGTACGCAAGGTCCCGATCCACTCCGTCGCCGACGCCAGCGAGCTCGCGAAGCTCATCGACGACGGCGTCATGGAGGCCTCGCGCGTCATCGCGATCATCGGCAAGACCGAGGGCAACGGTGGCGTCAACGACTACACCCGGATCATCTCCGACCGGGCCTTCCGCGAGGTGCTGGTCGAGAAGGGCGCCCCCGCCGACCAGGTCAAGCAGATCCCGATCGTGTGGTCCGGTGGCACCGACGGCGTGATCAGCCCGCACGCGACCATCTTCGCGACCACCGACGCCGAGCCGATCGACGAGCCGCGGCTGACCGTCGGCTTCGCGATGAGCGAGGTGCTGCTCCCCGAGGACATCGGCCGGGTGGCGATGGTCAGCAAGGTCGCCGATGCGGTGAAGGTCGCGATGGAGCGGGCCGGGATCACCGACGTCGCCGACGTCCACTACGTGCAGACCAAGACGCCGCTGCTGACCGTCCACACCATCCGCGACGCCAAGTCGCGCGGCAAGACCGTGTGGACCGAGCACACCCACGAGTCGATGGACCTCTCCAACGGCACCACCGCGCTCGGTATCGCCGTCGCCCTCGGCGAGATCGAGATGCCGACCGACGCCGATGTCATGCACAACCGCGACCTCTTCTCCGCGGTCGCGTCCTGCTCGTCGGGCGTGGAGCTCGACCAGGCACAGGTCGTCGTGGTCGGCAACGCGACGGGCGTCGGCGGTCGCTACCGGATCGGTCACTCGGTCATGAAGGACGCCCTCGACGCCGACGGCATCTGGGCCGCGATCAAGGACGCCGGCCTCGAGCTGCCCGACCGTCCGCACACCAGCGACCTGGACGGCAGGCTGGTCAACGTCTTCCTCAAGTGCGAGGTCTCGCAGGACGGTGTCGTTCGCGGCCGTCGCAACGCGATGCTCGACGACTCCGACGTGCACTGGCACCGCCAGATCAAGTCGGCCGTCGGCGGCGTCACCGCTGCGGTCACCGGCGACCCGGCGGTCTTCGTGTCCGTCTCGGCCGCCCACCAGGGACCCGACGGTGGTGGCCCGGTGGCCGCGATCGTCGACCTGGGCTGACGTCTTCCGCCGGCACCCAGGTCCGAGCAACACTCGAGTCATGACCTTCCTCGACCCGCAGACCTGGACCGGCAAGATCTTCATCGACGGCTGGACGGACGGGGGTGGCGGCACCGCCGCTGCGATCGAGCCGGCGACCGGCGAGCGGCTCGGGGAGTACGGCGTCGCGTCGGTGGACGACGTACGCCGTGCGGCGACCGTCGCCGCGAAGGCCCAGCAGGAGTGGGCTCAGGTCAAGCCCGAGGAGCGGGCCGCAGTCCTGCGTCGGGCCGGCCAGCTGTTCGAGGAGCACGCCGCGGAGATCGAGGACTGGATCGTCCGCGAGTCCGGCGGCATCCCGCCCAAGGCCGGTCTCGAGACCCACATCGCGGCCGGCGAGTGCTACGAGGCCGCAGGACTGCCGGGTCACCCTGCGGGCGAGGTGCTGACCACCAACGAGGACCGCTGGTCCTTCGCGCGCCGTCGCCCTGCCGGGGTCGTCAGCGTGATCGCGCCGTTCAACTTCCCGCTGATCCTCAGCATCCGCGCCGTCGCGCCCGCGCTCGCGCTCGGCAACGCCGTGCTCCTCAAGCCGGACCCGCGCACGGCCGTCTGCGGCGGCGTCGTGCTGCTCCGGATCTTCCAGGAGGCGGGCCTGCCGGACGGCCTGCTCTCGCTCGTCCCCGGGGACGGCGAGATCGGTGCGGCCGTCGTCGAGGCGCCCGAGGTCGCGGTCATCGCGTTCACCGGTTCGACCGCCGCCGGGCGCAAGGTCGGCGAGGCCGCGGCCCGCGGACTCAAGCGCGCCCACCTCGAGCTGGGCGGCAACAACGCTCTCGTCGTCCTCCCGGGTGCAGACGTCGCCAAGGCGGCCTCGGCGGGTGCGTTCGGTGCGTTCATGCACCAGGGCCAGATCTGCATGACCTCGGGCCGGCACATCGTGCACGAGTCGGTCTACGAGGAGTACGTCGCGGCGCTCGCCGAGAAGGCCGCGCACCTGCCGGTCGGCGACCCGAAGTCGGGCACCGTCGCCCTCGGCCCGATCATCGACGAGAAGCAGCTCAAGCGCGTGGACGGCATCGTCCAGGACGCCGTCCAGCACGGTGCCCGGCTGCTCGCCGGCGGCACCAACGACGGGCCCTACTACCAGCCGACCGTGCTCGCCGACGTCGCGCGGGACAACCCGGCGTGGACCGAGGAGATCTTCGGCCCGGTCGCTCCGGTCGTGTCGTTCTCGACCCTCGACGAGGCCGTCGCGCTGGTCAACGACAACGAGTACGGCCTGTCGGTCGGCATCCTCGGTGACCTCGCCGACGCGATGCGGCTCGCCGACCGGGTCAGCTCCGGCAAGGTGCACATCAACGAGCAGACCGTCTCCGATGAGGCGAACGCGCCGTTCGGTGGCACCAAGTCGTCGGGCAACGGCTCCCGGATCGGCGGGGCCCAGGCCAACATCGAGTCGTTCACCGAGATCCAGTGGCTGACCATGCGGCCCGAGATCGCGCCGTACCCCTTCTGAGCGGGGCGAGGCCGCGGACCTCCGCACCGTCCGACCCGCCTAGACGAACTCGAACAGCCGGACGTCCGAGTCGGGCGCCCCCGTCGCACCCGGCCAGCGATGCACGCCCACCCGGAAGCCCGCGGGGTGCGACACGAACGCGATCTCCTCGAAGCCCGCCTCGGCGAAGACCGACCGCACCATCTCGGCCGGGTCGCCGTCGTACGACGAGGGGTCGAGCGGCACGTTGTTGCCCCGGGTCCAGATGACGTGGCCGTTCGTGCGCAGCAGCGACGGGGTCGACCGCACGGTGCGGACGATGTCGTCGTCGGTGATGTTGCCGAAGATGCCGCACTCCAGGAGCACGTCGACGGGGACGGCGTCGGCGTACGACGCGGTCGTGCCCGCATCGGCGGTCCGGACCTCGATACCGGGCGGCGCGTTTCGGCGTGCTCGCTCCGCGAGCACGGGGTCGAGCTCGACGAGCACCCCCTGCACGGCGACGTCCGAGGCGGCCACGACGGGAAGGGTGTCGCGCCCGTCGCCGGCGCAGAGGCTGAGCAGGCGGACCAGACCGTTGGCCGCGTCGAGCAGGAGGCGCAGCTGGGCGCGCACCGTCTCGAGTCTCAGCGAGATCGACGAGGTGGGGTCGTCGTAGCTGCGGTGCCATTCCTGCCAGTCACGGCTCACGAGTCCAGCCACTCCCGGATCGACTCGTTGTGCTGGCCGAGGGTCGGGGGAGCGAGGTGCTCGGAACGCCCGCCGGAGAAGGGGTTCTCGTCGAAGCGGATCGGCGAGCCCGGCAGCTGCAGCGGCCCCTTGGTCGCGTGCTCCACGTCGAGCAGCAGCCCCTGCGACAGCGTCTGGTCCCAGCCGTAGACGTCGTCCATCGAGCGCACCTTGCCCGACGGCACCCCCGCCTCGGCGAGTGCGGCGAGCCAGTGCTCGGCCGGCTGGTTGGCGAAGAGCGTCTCGATCCGCTCGACCAGCGCGGCCCGGTTGGCGACGCGCAGCGCGTTGGTCGCGAACTCCGCCTCGGCCGGGTCCCAGCCGAACGCCCCGCACAGCGCCCGCCACAGCCCCTCCGAGCCGCAGGCGATCTGCACCGGCGCCGACCCCGTCGCGAACATGCCGTACGGCGAGATCGACGGGTGGTGGTCGCCCGCGAGACCCGGCACCTCACCGGCCACCGTCCACCGGGTGCCCTGGTAGGCGTGCACCCCGATCATCCCGGCGAGCAGCGAGGTCCGGACGACCCGCCCGCGACCGGTCTGCGACCGCTCGTGGAGAGCGGCGAGCACGCCGTACGCGCCGTTCATCCCGGCGATCAGGTCGGCGATCGGCACCCCGACCTTGGTCGGCTGCTCGGTGCCGGTGATCGACATCAGCCCGCCCTCGCCCTGCGCGATCTGGTCGTAGCCGGAGCGCGACGCCTCCGGACCGTCGTGGCCGAAGCCGGTGATGGACAGGACGATCAGCCGCGGGTTGAGCTCGTGCAGCCGCTCGACCGGGAAGCCGAGCCGGTCGAGGACGCCGACCCGGAAGTTCTCCATCAGCACGTCGGCGCGCTCGACGAGCCGCGCGAGCACGTCGCGGTCGTCCTCGGACTTGAGGTCGAGGACCAGCGACTCCTTGTTGCGGTTGGCCGACATGAAGTACGACGACTCGCGGTCGTCGCCGTCACCGAGGAACGGCGGCCCCCAGCCACGCGAGTCGTCCCCGGTCGGCGACTCGACCTTGATCACGCGAGCGCCCATGTCGCCGAGCATCATCGCGGCGTGCGGGCCGGCGAGCGCGCGGGTCAGGTCGATCACGAGCAGGTCGGAGAGCGGGCCTTCGGTCATGGCTGCACGCTACTGAGGGGCAGGGACCGGTCCTACGGCGAGACGTGCCAACGCGCTCCTCGATCGTTGGTCGAGTAGCGAGCGCCAGCGAGCGTATCGAGACCCCTGGTCGGTCTCGATACGCCGGTCGCGAGCTCCTCCGTCGCTCGCGCGGCTACTCGACCTGGCTGCTGAGTCCGAGCCTTCGCAGGCTCAGGCTCGGGCAGCTCACGACTGCCACATCCACTCCATCTCGGTGACCGTGACGTCGCGGGTCGCCTGACCGGTCAGCTCCTGCACGACGTACAGGCTCGCGTCCACGCCCGCCGACACCCCCGCCGAGGTCACGATGCGGTCGCTCGACCGCACGAACCGCTGCCCGCGCACGACCGTCGTCGTCGGCGACAGCGCTGCCAGCTCGTCGAAGGCGTCGTGGTGCGTGGTCGCGGACTGCCGCTCCAGCAGGCCGGCTGCACCGAGCACCAGCGCCCCCGTGCAGACCGACAGCAGCAGCTCGACCTCGCCGGCGCGCTCGCGCACCCAGGCGAGCAGCCGCTCGTCCTGGAGGAGCGGCCGGGTCCCGGCACCGCCGGGGATGACCAGGAGGTCGGACGGCGGAGCGTCGTCGAGGGAGTACGTCGGCTGCACGGTGAAGCCGCCGCGCCCAACGGCCGGGGCGCCGGTCAGCCCGACGGAGAAGACGGAGAAGGGATTGCCCTTACCCAGCTCGCCGGCGACGTTGAAGACCTCGTAGGGGCCCGCGAAGTCGAGCACCTCCATGTCGTCGAAGGCCAGGATCGCAACAGTTCGGGGGCTCGCCATGCGCCCATTCAACCGGGTGTCGGTCACGGATGGTTGGCTAGCCACATGACGGCCACCGCGATCTCCTACCGCCTCGTGCGGCCGGACGTCGCGGTCGACGTGCCCACCCTCGACGAGCACCAGCAGCGCGTCGTCGACCACCCCGGCGGACCGCTCCTCGTCCTCGCCGGACCTGGCACCGGCAAGACCACGACGCTGGTCGAGGCGATCGTCGACCGCATCGACCATCGCGGCGCCCGACCCGACCAGGTCCTCTCGCTGACGTTCTCCCGCAAGGCCGCCGAGCAGCTCCGCGACCGGGTCACCGCCCGCCTCGGTCGCACCATGTCGACGACCCTGAGCTCGACCTTCCACTCCTTCGCCTACGCCCTCGTACGCCGCTACTCGCCGGCCGAGCTCTACGAGGCACCACTGCGGCTGCTCAGCGCTCCCGAGCAGGACGTCGTGCTCCGCGAGCTGCTCACCGACCACCCCGAGTCGGTGACCTGGCCCGACTCCTTGTCCCGGGCGCTCGGCACCCGCGGCTTCGCCCGCGAGGTCCACACCGTCCTGTCCCGCGCACGCGAGAAGGGCCTCGACGGCGACGAGCTGCGCACGCTCGGCGAGGCCGAGGGGCTGCCCGAGTTCGTGGCCGCCGGGCTCTTCCTCGACCAGTACCTCGACAGCCTCGACAGCCAGGGCGCGATCGACTACGCCGACCTGATCCGCCGGGCCACGATCGAGGCCGAGGTCCACCGCGACGAGCTGCGCGCCCAGTTCCGCCACGTCTTCGTGGACGAGTACCAGGACACCGACCCCGGCCAGGTCGCGCTGCTCCGGGCGCTGGCCGGCGACGGCCGCGACCTCACCGTGGTCGGCGACCCCCACCAGTCGATCTACGGCTTCCGCGGCGCCGAGGTGCGCGGCATCCTCGACTTCCCGTCGGCGTTCCCACGCGCCGACGGCGCACCCGCCGACGTGGTCGCGCTGCGCACCACCCGCCGCTTCGGGCCGAGGCTGCTGGTCGCGTCCCAGCGGCTCGCCCACCGACTGGCCCTGCCCGGCTCGATCCCGCTCGAGGCCCGCGAGGCGTTCCTGTCTCCCCAGGCCCAGGCGGGTCCGCTCGGCGAGGGCCGGGTCGTCGTCCGCACCTTCGACACCGAGCGTGCCGAGGCCGAGCACCTCGCCGACCTGCTCCGTCGCGCCCACCTCGAGGACGGCGTCCCCTGGGACGACATGGCCGTCCTCGTCCGCTCGGGTCGCACGTCGATCCCGCCGCTGCGTCGCGCCCTCGGCGCCGCCGGCGTGCCGGTCGAGGTCGCCAGCGACGAGGTGCCGCTGGTCCGCGACCCGGCTGTGCTGCCCCTGCTCGACGCCATGCGGGCCGTGGTCAAACTCGACAACACCGACGTCGACCACGTCGAGCACCTCGACGTCGCCCGGGCCGAGGCGCTGCTGCTCGGCCCGCTCGGGGGCATGGACGCGGGCGACGTACGCCGTCTCGCGCGACGGCTGCGCGCGCGGGAGAAGGAGCGGAGCAAGGCCGAGGGCAGGCCGCCGCGCACCTCGCGCGAGCTGGTCCGCGCTGCGGTCCTCGAGCCCGGGTTCCTCGACGGGCTCGACGGCCCCGAGGTGGTCCGCGCCCGGGCGCTCGCCCAGCTGCTCGTCGACGGCCGCGAGGAGCTGGTCGGTGGCGCCTCGGCCGAGGAGCTGCTCTGGACCCTGTGGTCGCGCACCGGGTGGCCGCAGCGACTGCGACGCTCGGTCGACCTCGGTGGCGGCGCGGCCCGTCGGGCCCACCGCGACCTCGACTCGGTGTGCGCGCTCTTCGACGTCGCGGCCCGCTCGGAGGAGCAGCGCGACCACGTCGGGGTGCGCGCCTTCCTCGCGACGCTGGTCCAGCAGCAGATCCCCGCCGACACGCTCGCCGAGCAGGGCGCCCGCGGCGCCGCCGTACGCCTCCTCACGGCGCACCGTTCCAAGGGCCTGGAGTGGCGGCTGGTCGTCGTCGCCCACGTCCAGCAGGACGGCTGGCCCGACCTGCGCCGCCGCTCGACGCTGCTCCAGGCCGACCGGATCGGCGAGGACGGCCTGGTCCCGCCGGTCTCCGTGCGTGAGCTGCTGATGGAGGAGCGTCGGCTCTTCTACGTCGCCTGCACGCGTGCCCGGCAGCGGCTCGTCGTCACCGCGGTCGCCTCGGCCGAGGACGACGGCGAGCAGCCGTCCCGCTTCCTCGAGGAGCTGGGCGTCAACGTCGACACCGTGGTGGGTCGCCCGGCGCGGCCGCTGTCGATGACCGGGCTGGTGAGCGAGCTGCGGCGCACGCTCGCCGACCCCGCCACGAGCGACGCCCTGCGCGACGCCGCGGCCCGCCGGCTGGCCAGGCTGGCGCCGGAGGTCCGGATGGCCGACCCGTCGACCTGGTGGGGCACCCGCTCAGCGAGCCGCTCCGTCCAGCCGCTCCGCGACCCCGACCAGCCGGTGCCGGTCTCGGCCACGGTGCTCGACTCCGTGGCCGTCTGCCCGACCCAGTGGTTCCTCGAGCGCGAGGCCGGTGGTGTCTCCCGCGCCCACCAGTCCGCCAACCTCGGCGAGCTGCTCCACGCGCTGGCCCAGCGGGTCGCCGCCGGCGAGGTCGAGCCCGCGGTCGACGCCCTGATGGAGCACGTCGACGCGGTCTGGGACCGCCTCGACTTCCGCACCCCGTGGTCGAAGATCCGGGAGCACGAGCGGGTGCGCGCCGCGATCGGCCGGTTCCTGCAGTGGCACCTCTCCAACCCGCGCGAGCTGATCGGCACCGAGGCGCCGTTCTCGACCGTGGTCGAGCTCGAGAGCGGTGAGCGGGTGCAGGTGTCCGGCTACGCCGACCGTCTCGAGCTCGACGCCGACGGCAACGTCGTCGTGGTCGACCTCAAGACCGGCCGCACCAAGCCGACCAACAAGGCGGTCGAGTCCCACGTCCAGCTCGGCCTCTACCAGTACGCCGTCGACCACGGCGCGCTCGACGACCAGGTGCCGGGCGCTCACGCCGGTGGCGCCGAGCTCGTCCAGCTCGGGCTCACCGACGGCGGCGACACGGCCGTGGTGCAGTCCCAGGACGTCCAGCCGGAGGACGGCCCGGGGCGCGACGACCTGCGGCTGCGGCTCGCCCACGCCGCGTCGCTGCTGCGGGCCGAGACCTTCCCGGCGGTGGCCGGGCAGCACTGCCGCGACTGCTCGTTCGTGCCGATCTGCCCGATCAAGGGTGCGGGGTCGGTGACCAGCCTGTGACTCCTCAGGACATCCGCACGCCCGAGGACCTCGCCCGCGTGATGCACACGCCGTTCGTCCCGAGCGAGCAGCAGTGGGCCGCGATCTCCGCGCCCCTCGCCCCGGCGGTCGTGATCGCCGGCGCCGGTTCCGGCAAGACCACGCTGATGGCGGCCCGGGTCGTCTACCTCGTCGCCACCGGCCAGGTCCGGCCCGACGAGGTGCTCGGCCTGACCTTCACCACCAAGGCCGCGAGCGAGCTGCGCCGCAAGATCCGCGACGCACTCCGTGAGGCCGGTGCGCTCGAGGAGGTGGATGAGGAGGGCGAGGACGTCCTCGAGCCGACGGTGGCGACCTACAACGCCTACGCCGCGGGGCTCCTGACCGACCACGGCCTGCGGATCGGCCACGAGCCCGACACCCGGGTGATCACCGACGCGGCGCGCTACCAGCTCGGCGCCCGCGCGGTCGACCGCTTCACCGGTGAGGTCCGCCACCTGACCGACCACCCGGCGACCGCGATCCAGAACCTCCTCGCCCTCGACAGCGCCATGAGCGAGCACCTCGTCGCGCCCGACGACGTCCGCGCGCTCGATGCCGACGCTCGCGTCCAGTTCGAGCGGGCGCTGGCCGAGGAGGTCGCGGGCAAGAACCGCGTCACCTACCGCGCGCCGGTGGAGAGCGCGATCTCCGCCATCGACCGGCGTGCCGAGCTGCTCGGGCTGGTGGCTGCCTACCGCCGTCTCAAGAGCGACCTCGGGCTGATGGACTTCTCGGACCAGATCGAGCTCGGCGCCCGGCTGGCCAGCGAGCAGCCCGACGTCGGCGAGCTCGAGCGCACGAAGTTCAAGGTCGTGCTGCTCGACGAGTACCAAGACACCTCGGTCGCCCAGGCCGTGATGCTGTCGCGGCTCTTCGCCGGTGGTCACGCGGTCACCGCGGTGGGCGACCCCAACCAGGCGATCTACGGCTGGCGCGGCGCCTCGGTCTCCAACATCCTCAACTTCGGCGAGACCTTCCCCGCGGCCGACGGCAGCCCGGTCCCGACGTACCCGCTCACGGTCAACCGGCGCTCCGATGCCCGCATCCTCGAGGTGGCCAACCGCCTGGCCGAGCCGCTCTACGCGAAGTTCAGCCAGGTCGAGCCGCTCGTCGCCAAGCCCGAGGCCGCGACCGGTGAGGTGACGCTCGGCGTCTTCGAGACCCACGCCGACGAGCTCGACCACCTGGTCGAGGCCGTCTCCGCCGCCCACGAGGACGCGTGGTCCGACATCGGCGTGCTCGCCCGCGACAACGCCCACGCCGAGGACGTCTTCGACGCGCTGACGGGCGCCGGCATCCCGGTCGAGATCGTCGGCCTCTCCGGCCTGCTGCGGCTGCCCGAGGTCGCCGAGATCGTCGCGATCCTCCACCTGCTCCACGACGTCACCGCCAACGCCTCCCTGCTCACGCTGCTCTCCGGCCCCCGCTGGGCGATCGGCCCGCGCGACCTGCGTCTGCTCAGCCGCCGCGCGCAGGAGATCGCCGGTCGGCAGGGCCGCGGGGGAGAGGCGGGGTCGGTCACCGACCAGCTGCTCGAGATCGCCGACGGCATCGACCCCGCGGAGATCCCGTCGCTCGACGACGCCCTGTCCGACCCGGGCGAGGCGCCGTACTCCCCGGAGGCGCTCGAGCGGTTCGCGCTGCTGGCCGGCGAGCTGCGCACCCTGCGGATGTACGTCGGGGAGCCGCTGCTCGACATCGTCCGGCGGATCATCGACACCAGCGGCACCGACGTCGAGCTCGCCTCGGCGGTGAGCCCGGCCGCGGCAGCACGGCGCGACAACCTCGACCTGTTCGTGAAGGCGGTCGCGGAGTTCCAGGCGGTCGACGGCGACGTCACGCTGCCCGCGCTGCTCGCCTACCTCACGGCCGAGGACGACCAGGGCAACGGTCTCGACATCGCCACCCCCACCGAGGCCGACTCCGTGAAGCTGCTGACCGTCCACCGGTCGAAGGGCCTCGAGTGGTCGTCGGTGTTCCTCGTCGGCGTCGGGGAGACCCGCTTCCCGTCCAACCGGTCGCGGACGTTGTGGACCTCGTCGCCGTCGATCCTCCCCGCGCCGTTGCGCGGTGACGCCCACGACCTCCCGCAGCTCGCGGGTTGGGACAAGGCCGCGCTCGACACCTACCGGGCCGACACCCGTGAGCACGACGCGGAGGAGGAGCTCCGGCTCGGCTACGTCGCCTTCACCCGGGCGGCCCACCGGCTCTCGGTGACCTCCTACCTGTGGAGTCCGCGGGCGACGCCGTTCGGTCCGTCGCCCTACCAGGCCGTGGTGCGCGACCAGCTGGACGCCTGGGGCGAGCCCACCGACGGCTGGCGCGACAAGCCCCAGAAGGGCGACCCCAACCCGTACGCCGCGGTCGACCCGTCCCGGCCGTGGCCCGCGACGGGAGTCGGCCGCGAGGCCGCGCTGCGCATCGAGGCCGCGCGCCGGGTCCGCGAGGTCGACGCCAACGCCGCTGACTCCGGGCTCGACATGATCGAGACCGCCCAGGTCGCCGACTGGGACGCCGAGCTCGACCGCCTGCTGGCCGAGTCGCGCCGCGACCGCAGCACCGACCTCGCCGTACCCCTCCCGAGCAGCCTGTCCGCAACCGCGCTCGGCCGCCTGCGCGACGACCCCGACACGTTCGCCCGTGAGCTGGCGCGACCGATGCCGCGGCCACCGTCGTCGGCGGCCCGGTTCGGCACCCGGTTCCACGCCTGGGTGGAGGCACGCTTCGGCCAGCAGGACCTCTTCGACTACGGCGACCTGCCCGGCCGCGGCGACGCCGGCATCGACGACGACACCGACCTCAAGGAGCTGATCGCGACCTTCGAGGCAGGACCCTTCGCGACACGCACGCCCCACCAGGTGGAGGCGCCGTTCGCTCTCGTGCTCGCGGGCCAGGTCGTCCGCGGCCGCATCGACGCGGTCTACGCGGATCCCGACGGCTCCTACCTGCTCGTCGACTGGAAGACCCACCGGTCCGCGACCGCCGACCCGCTGCAGCTGGCGATCTACCGCGTCGCCTGGGCCGAGCTGCTCGACGTGCCGCTCACGTCGGTCCGCGCGGCGTTCTACTACGTCCGCACCGGCCAGCTGGTCGAGCCCGAGGATCTGCCGGACCGCGCCGATCTGGAGCAGCTGCTCGGCGCCCTGTGAGGACGACCGATCCGGTGCGCGGCTGCTTGGACGGTGGGTGCAGGATGAATCCGGATCCGAACCCCCTTCACACCCCGAGGAGATCCCATGGTCAAGAAGCTCGTCATCGTGCTCGCGCTCGTCGCCGTCGGCGGCCTGATCGCCAAGAAGGTCACCGCGAAGTGATCGCCTCGGCTGCGGGGGCCGACGCTCCCGCAGCCAACCAGGCGGCCACGCCCTTCGCGGCGGCCCGCCCGGCCCGGTTGGCGCCGATCGTGCTCGCCGACGGGCCATAGCCGACCAGCTTCACGCGCGGGTCCGCCACCGCCGTGGTGCCGTCGAGCTGGATGCCGCCGTGCTCCGAGCGCAGGTGCAGCGGCGCCAGGTGGCCGACCGCCGGACGGAACCCGGTCGCCCAGAGGATCACGTCGACCGGTTCAAACGACCCGTCGGCCATGCGTACGCCGTCCGGCTCGATCGCCGTGAACATCGGGTGTCGCTCGTAGGCCCCGAGCCGCTCGGCCTCGCGCTCCTGCTCGCGCAGCGCCAGCCCGGTCACGCTCACCACGCTGGCGGGCGGCAGCCCGCGGCGTACCCGCTCCTCGACGAGCGCCACCGCCTGGCGGCCGGCGTCCGGCGTGAAGTCGTCGGTGCGCCAGACCGGCTCGCGTCGGGTGAACCACAGGGTGTCGGCGACCGGCGCGATCTCACCGAGCAGCTGCACCGCCGACGCGCCGCCTCCGACGACCGCCACCCGGCGGCCGCGGAACGGGAGAGGCCCCGGGTAGCCGACCGTGTGGAGCTGCTCGCCGGCGAAGGTCTCCATGCCGGGGTAGCGCGGCAGGAACGGGTGCGACCACGTCCCGGTCGCGTTGACGAGCGTCCGGGTCGTCCAGGTGCGGTCGCCTGCGTGCACGACCAGGAGGTCGCCCTCCTCGGTGACCCGGTCGACGCGCACGGGTCGCACGACCGGCAGGTCGAAGCGGCGCTCGTAGTCCGAGAAGTACGCCGGCACGACCGTGTTCGCGCGGCCGGCCTCGTCGCGCGGTGACTCCGAGTCGGGCAGCGCAGCGATGCCGTGCACGTCGTGCATGGTCAGCGAGTCCCACCGGTGCTGCCAGGCGCCGCCCGGGGTGGCGTCGGCGTCGAGCACGACGTGCGCGATCCCGCGTCGCCGGAGGTGGTACGACGCGGACAGGCCCGCCTGTCCGGCACCGACCACCACCGCGTCGAAGATCTCCACACCCGGGCAACGCCCGGGCGGGTGCGGTTAGTCCTGAGCGACGCCCGCCGCGAGTGCGATCTCCACCATGTCGCCGAAGGTCTGCTCGCGCTCCTGCGAGCTCGTCTCCTCGCCGGTGACGATGTGGTCCGAGACCGTGCAGATGGCCAGCGCCTTGCGGCCGAGCTTCGCGGCGATCGTGTAGAGCGCGCTCGCCTCCATCTCGACCGCGAGCACGCCGTACTCCACCATCCGCGCGGCCAGCTCCGGGCGGGCCGCGTAGAAGGAGTCGCTGCTGTAGATCAGCCCGACGTGCACGCCGTCTCGACCAGCGGCCGCGTCGTACGCCGCGCGCAGCAGCCCGAAGTCGGCGACCGGGGCGTAGTCGAGTCCCTCGAAGCGGATCCGGTTCATCGACGAGTCGGTGCACGCACCCGAGGCGATCACGATGTCGCGGACGGCGAGCCTGTCGGTCATCGCGCCGCAGGAGCCGACCCGGATCACCGACTGCACGTCGTACTCCGTGAAGAGCTCGGTGGCGTAGATCGCCAAGGACGGCTGGCCCATGCCGGATCCCTGGACCGAGACGCGGTGGCCCTGCCAGGTGCCCGTGAACCCGTACATCCCGCGGACCTCGGTGTAGCAGCGGGCGTCCTCGAGGAACGTCTCCGCGATCCACTTCGCGCGAAGCGGGTCACCGGGCATCAGGACGAGGGGTGCGATGTCGCCGGGCTGGGCGCCGATGTGCGTGCTCACGGACCGAGAGAATAGGACGATCCGGCGACCGGGCTGCCATCCGCGGCGCACAGACCGGTCACGTCGACGCCGCCCGACTCGATCCGCGCGCTGACGGCCTTCATCCGGTCCGGCGAGATGCTGATCGCGCCGGAGAACGGTGTGTCGAGCTCGTTGATGCCGACGACGAGGAGCAGGAAGAGCACGCCGATCGTGAGCACCAGGGAGAGGCGCACGAGCCGGCGCAGGTGCCACGTGAAGCCGATCAGCAGCACGATCACCAGCAGGGCCGCCAGCTCGATCAGCCAGGTCATCGCGGCCGGTACGGCGGGCTTCGTCTCCGCCAGCCGCTCGTCGCGACTGGTGGTGAGGTCCGACTGGAGCGGCACCAGGTTGCTGAGCCCCACCCGGTCGGCGTCGGTGTCGACGGCGACGCGCAGGTCCTGCTGGATCTGCGCGCTCCAGAGGTTGACCACGGGGTGTGCCTCGCCCTCGACCATCCGCGGCCACCCGAGGTCGGCCACCGCCCGGGCGTAGCAGACGAGGTCGCCCTGCAACGTGCCCTGGTCCGGTTCGTCGAGCAGCCCTGCCGCGTTGTACTCGGACTCGACCAACCCGGCCTCGGTCGCCGCGTGCTCCTCGGCGCGCTGGTAGGAGTTGTTGGCCTGCACCAGCATGAAGGCGAGGAGCAGCGCCACCAGGGTCACGACCGGACCGGTCAGGTCCTCGACGTTGATCCACTCCCGTCGGGCTCCGTCGACCGGGCCCTCCGGGTGCCGGCGTCGTACGGCGCGGGCGAGCGACAGACCGATCGCGACGGCGGCCGCGAGCGCGATGAGCAGCAGGATCACGGCGCCATCCTCCGTCGGGACCGGACGAAATGTGACCGAAGTGCCGGACTACGCTCCGCAGGGTGACGTTCCCCCACGAGAAGCTCGCGGCCAACCCTCATGACCGGACCGCCGAGCACCGCGCCGACGACGCCTGGCTGGCGGAGCGGTGGGCCGACCCGCAGACGCGGGTCCTCGTCGTGTCCGGCACCCGGATCAAGCCGGTGGACGGCCGGATCGACTGGGTCTCACCCGACGACGCACCCGAGGGGCTGCGGGTCCTCCTCGGGGAGCAGGACGGCCGCGCCTGGTTCGCGGTGATCGTCGACGCCGAGATCTCGAAGGCCGCCCAGGGCGAGTGGGCGCCGCTGCGTGGGCTGCTGGCTCACCTCGCCGACGACGCCGTCGCCAGCGCACCGCTCGTCTTCCACGCGCTCGGTCTCGCCGAGTGGCTCTTCGCCACCCGCTTCTGCCCGCGCTGCGGGGAGCCGCTCGCGCCGAAGAAGGCGGGCCACGAGCTGACCTGCGCCAACGGGCACACGCAGTTCCCGCGCACGGACCCGGCCGTGATCATGGTCGTCACCTCGGGCGACCCGGGCTCCGAGGACGAGCGCTGCCTGCTCGGTCGCCAGTCGGTGTGGCCCGAGGGGCGCTTCTCGACGCTGGCGGGCTTCTGCGAGCCGGGCGAGACGCTCGAGGACGCCGTACGCCGTGAGGTCGCCGAGGAGGTCGGCATCACGGTCGGCGACGTCGAGTACTTCGGCAACCAGCCGTGGCCGCTGCCGGCGAGCCTGATGGTCGGCTTCATCGCGCGGGCGACGAGCACCGACGTCACCGTCGACGAGCACGAGATCGAGGACGCGCGCTGGTTCACCCGCGCGGAGATGAAGTCTCTCGCCGAGGCCGGCACCCTCGTGCTCCCCGGCGGCGTCTCGATCAGCCGCTCCCTGGTGGAGCACTGGTACGGCGGGCCGCTGCCCGGCCAGTGGTGATCCCGAGGGATCAGACCGCCAGCGACTCCAGCTTCGCCTTCACCTGGGCCAGCGACGGGTTGGTCTGGGCGGTGCCGTCCGCGTAGACCAGCGTGGGGACCGTCTGGTTGCCGTTGTTGGCGGACTCGACGATCTGCGCGGCCTCGGGGTTCTGCTCGATGTCGACGACGTCGAACGCGATGCCCTCGCGGTCGAGCTGGCCCTTCAGGCGGTGGCAGTAGCCACACCACGGAGTGGAGTACATCGTGAAAGTGCCGCTCATTCGGACTGTCGCCTCCGGCGTCTAGGGTTTCGTACGTCGTTCATAGAACCATCCGCTCCGAGGAGTTGTTCCCGCGCATGACCGTTGCCCCCGACCTGCTCGACGCGCTCGATCCCGAGCAGCGTCAGGTCGCCGAGGCGCTCCGGGGTCCGGTCCGGGTGCTCGCCGGTGCCGGCACCGGCAAGACCCGGGCGATCACCCACCGGATCGCCCACGGCGTCGCGACCGGCGTCTACGCGCCGACCGAGGTCCTGGCGGTCACCTTCACCACCCGGGCGGCCGGCGAGATGCGCGGGCGTCTCCGGGTGCTCGGCGCGGGGGGAGTGCAGGCTCGCACCTTCCACTCGGCCGCGCTGCGCCAGCTGCGCTACTTCTGGCCGCGCACCAGCGGCCACGAGCTCCCGACGCTGACCGAGTCCAAGATCGGCCTGCTCGCCTCGGCGGCCCGCCGGCAGCGGCTCAACGCCGACCAGGCGCTGCTCCGCGACCTCGCCTCCGAGATCGAGTGGGCCAAGGTCAGCAACGTCCACCCCGACGACTACACCCGCATCGCCCGGGCCCGGGGCCGCTCGGTCACCGGCCAGGACCACGAGACCGTCGCCCGGGTGTTCGCGGGCTACGAGGAGGTCAAGCGCGGCCAGGGCCGGATGGACATGGAGGACGTGCTCCTGCTGACCGCCGGCATGCTGGCCGACGACGAGCGGGTCGCCGCCCAGGTGCGACGTCAGTACAAGTGGTTCGTCGTCGACGAGTACCAAGACGTCTCGCCGCTCCAGTCCGCGCTCCTCGGCCTGTGGCTCGGCGGCCGCGACGAGCTGTGCGTCGTCGGCGACCCGGCCCAGACGATCTACTCCTTCGCCGGCGCCGACGCGACCTACCTGCGCGAGTTCCCGGCCAAGTTCCCCGGCACCACCTCGATCGAGCTGGTGCGCAACTACCGCTCCACGCCGGAGGTCGTCTCGGCCGCCAACACCCTGCTCGCCGGCTCGGCCAGCAGCGGCGTCGAGCTGCGGGCCCAGCGCCCGTCCGGACCGACGGTCACCTACACCCAGCGCCTCGACGAGGTCGCCGAGGCCGAGGCGGTCGCCGCCCAGATCGTGCGGCTGCGCGACGCCGGCCGGTCGCTGGCCGAGATCGCGGTGCTCTTCCGGATCAACGCCCAGTCCGAGACGTTCGAGGAGGCCCTGTCCGCGCGCGGCATCCCCTACGTCATCCGCGGTGCCGCCCGGTTCTTCGACCGGCCCGAGGTCCGCGAGGCGGTGACCCGCATCCGGGGCGCGGCTCGCTCCGGCGAGGCCGACGGCAGCTCCCTGGTCGAGGCGGTCGGCGGCGTGCTCGCCGGCATGGGGTGGACCACCGAGGCGCCGACCGCTCGCGGGCAGACGCGCGACCGCTGGGAGTCCTGGAACGCCCTCTTCAACACGGCCACCGAGTTCGCGGCCACCAACCCCGACCTCAACGCGTTCGTCGACGACCTCGACCGCCGTGCCGCCGAGCAGCACGCCCCGGTCGCCGACGGCGTCACCCTCGCGACCTTCCACGCCGCCAAGGGCCTGGAGTGGGACTCCGTCTTCCTGTGCGGCCTCCAGGACGGCACCCTCCCGATCACCTACGCCGACACCCCGCTCGCGATCGAGGAGGAGCGCCGGCTCCTCTACGTCGGCATGACGCGTGCCCGCGTCGACCTCGCGCTGTCCTGGTCGTTGGCCCGCAACCCGGGCGGCCGCGCGTCCCGCAAGCCGTCGCGGTTCCTCGACCAGTTGCTGCCCGACGAGGCCCGCGCCGGGCGTGAGCTGCCCCGCAACCGCAAGGTCGCGAGCTGTCGTGAGTGCGGTCGTCCCCTGTCGACGGGCGCCGAGAAGAAGCGCGGACGGTGCGCGGACTGCCCGGCGTCGTACGACGAGGAGCTCTTCGAGCGACTGCGCGAGTGGCGCAAGGACCGGGCGGGGGAGGAGAGCGTGCCGGCGTTCGTGGTCTTCACCGATGCGACCCTGCAGCTCATCGCGGAGCACAAGCCGCGCACCCCGGAGGCCCTGCTGCGCATCAACGGGATCGGTCGGCAGAAGCTCGACCGCTACGGCGAAGACGTCCTCAGCGTGGTCGGCTGAGACGTCCGAAGATTTTTTGAGAAATACCCATTAAATCGTTTGCCCATTACAACGGGCAGACGATAGTTTTCCTCAGAACCCACAAGCCAGCGCACCACGGTCATGGCAAGACCGGCGCATGAAGCACCGAAGGAGGTGGCCCGAATGAACAGCAACAAGCTCTGGAAGACGGCTCAGACCCCGTCTCGCTTCGTCATGCCCATTTCTGGTCACGCCTTCGGCGCGACCGTCCGAGGCGTCGATGCCTGCACCACCGCCACGCTCGTCGTGCGCGAGCGGGGCACGGACATCGCCGGCTCGAAGGGCGCCGTCAAGGCAGACATGGGCCTCGCTCAGTCCTACTTCCCGGGGACCAGTGCCTGGAGACCACCGACCTGTTGAGAACCAACAGCATCGGCAGCCTCCAGGCCGCGGAACCCGAACCGGGATCCGCGGCCTTTCTGTTTCTCAGAACTGGTTTTCGGCCCCACAACGCAACCACCCAACGCGATCAAGGTCAGAAGAAGGAGGTGAAAACATGACCATCAGTGAACTCGTCCGCACCGATGGGACTGTGTCCGATGAGGTGTTCAGCCTCGGTCAGCTGCACGACCAGGCCAACAACATCGACGAGGACCTGCTGCCGTGCCGGGTCAACAACCCGGAGCTGTGGTTCGCCGAGTCGCCCGTCGACGTGGAGTTCGCCAAGGCCCTGTGCCTGGACTGTCCGGTCCGGTCCCTGTGTCTCGACGGCGCCCTCGAGCGCCGTGAGCCCTGGGGTGTCTGGGGCGGCCAGCTCTTCCTCCAGGGCGTGGTGATCCCCCGCAAGCGGCCCCGCGGCCGTCCCCGCAAGAACGAAGTCGCCGCCTGATCCGCCAGGCAGCGTCCAGCAACCCACCTCTTTTCGACAACGACGTCAAAGGAACTGCCATGACCTTCACCCACGAGAACCTGGTCCGTGCCCAGGTGAGCGCTCGTCTCGAGGAGGCACGCGTGTGCCGCCCGGGTCGTCAGCTCGCCCGAGTGCTGCGCTCCGACCGCATCGCGCAGGAGCTCGCCCAGCAGGCCCGGCTCGCCACTGCCCGCACGCTCTGAGCGCGCGGCGAACGAAGAAAGTCGACAACGACTCCCATGACCACCATCGCGAACACGAACCCGAACGGACTGATCGACATGAATCTCATGCATGAAAACCTGGCGCGCGCACAAATGGCCGCGCGCCTGGGAGAGGCGCAGGAGCTCCAGCGCGGCCACAACCTGGCCCGTGCCCGCCGACTCAGCCGCAAGGCCGAGCAGGCAGCGCAGCAGGCGCGTCTCGCCCTCGCCCGCGCACTGTAGGCAACATCCACCTCACCCTGATCGCGGGTGACAGAGACCGAGAGCCGGTTCCGACGTACGTCGGGGCCGGCTCTCGGCGTCTCGTCCGGGGTTACGGTGGCCGCATGGCGACGTGCGACTTCTGCGGCCGGATCGAGGACGACGAGGCGAAGACGCTGAGCTGGACCACCGCGGTCGAGCGGGGCCGCAAGCGGGTCTACTGCGACGAGTGCTCGCGCACCCACCTGCGTGCCATGGAGGGCAAGCTCGACAGCGAGTGGTGGTAGGCCAGCCGGGCCTCAGCCCACCAGGTCGTCGGCCCACGAGCAGCCGCAGTGCGGGTGCCGGGTCCACTCCTGACGCGCCGGCGCCAGGTCGGCGCCGATCGTCACGCTCGCCGACCAGGTCGACGGGACCCGGCCGTCGAGCCAGCTGAGGAGGTCGCGGACCGCCCAGGCGGTGGCGACGGCCAGGAGTGCGGGATCGGAGGGTCCAGCCGAGCGACCGGCCAGCTGCTCGACCACCACGGCCCGGCGCGGGTCGCGCTCGCCGCGGTGGGCGTCCACGCAGCGCAGGCAGGCGGTGCGGCCGGGTACGACGAACGGGCCGATCGTGAACCCTCCCGGTGTCCGGCTCACCACGAGATGTGCGCGACCCGCCCGCACCTGGGCGTCCACCGACGCACGGTCCGGCTCGCCCTCGGCGACCAGGACCGCGACCGTGGCCCGGTCGGTCTCGCTCTCGGCCACGCGGCAGTCGGCCGCCCGCAGCAGCCGCAGCACGTCGGCGGCAGCCGGCCCGGTGGCCTCGACCGAGACCAGGGCGTGGGTGCGCTCCGTGGTCGTGGCCGGGTCGACCAGCAGGTCCGCGGCGACCAGGTCCCGCAGTGCACGGTGGGACTCGGGCGTCGTCGGAGCCGGGGACCGGCCCGCCGCCAGGTCGGCGAGCAGCCGTTGGACGTCGGGCAGGTCGGGGACGATCACCCGCCACGGGTGGTCGAGGCCGATCTGGAGGTGCCGGTCGTCGCGGCGTACGACGTGCAGGCCCGGCCGCAGCCGGCTCGGCGGGATTCTCATGCAGGGCGGTCTACCCGCTCAGTTCGGTGCGCACCGGCTATCCACAGCCACAAATCACCGACGGCGGCACCCGCCCGGTCAGAGACCGGGCCGATGCCGCCGTACGAAGCTCGTTGAGGCGCTACGCGCTAGTGCGTCAGGCCTTGCCGAGGATGCGGTTGAGGTTCGTGCCGCAGACGGGGCAGACAGCCTTGGCCATCCGGGTGCCCTTGTCGTTGACCCTGACCTCGCCCTCGGCCTCGCGCTTCTCCTTGCACTTCACGCAGTAGAACTCGCCGCTCCAGGTCTCCGCCATGACGGCCTCCTTGCCTATTCATTATTCGGTCGTCGCGACGGGGTGAAGGGGAAGACCCGTCGGAAGCTCAGTGACGGGTGCCACCGAGCCGACACGACCCTACGACACGCCTGGGCGCAGGCGTAGGAGGCACACCGAAAGACGCGTTTCAGCGGTGAATCGGGTCACGGCGCGTCGGGGCCCGGATGAGTACGTTGTGCCCATGTCCGAACTCACCCACCTGAGCCTGTCCCGACCCGCCGACGGGGTCGCCGTGCTGACCCTCGACAACCCCGACCAGCGCAACGCGATGTCCGACCAGATGACGGCGTCCTGGGTCCAGGCCGTCGACGAGCTGGCCGCCGACCGCTCGCTGCGGGCCGTCGTCGTGACCGGATCGGGCTCGGCGTTCTGCTCCGGCGGCAACACGTCGTGGATCGCCAGTGAGCCGGACGCGACGGTCGACCACCTCCGCACCCGGATGATCGCGTTCTACCGGGCGTGGCTGTCGATCCGGAAGCTCGAGGTCCCGACCATCGCCGCCATCAACGGCCCGGCGATCGGGGCCGGCCTGTGCCTCGCCCTCGCCTGCGACCTCCGCTACGCCGCCGGCGGTGCCAAGATGGGCGTGCCGTTCGTGAAGCTCGGCATGCACCCCGGCATGGGCGCCACCTTCCTGCTGCCCAACGCCGTGGGCGAGGCGCACGCGCGCGACCTGCTGCTCACCGGCCGCGTGGTCGACGCCGACGAGGCGCTGCGACTCGGCCTGGTCTCCCGGGTGATCGAGCCCGCGTCGTTCCTCGACGAGGTGCTCGCGACGGCGGAGGGGATCGCGCACACCGCACCGATCCCGAGCAAGCTCACCAAGCTGGCCCTGGCCGACGGAGGCCACGCCGACTTCGAGAGCTGCCTGCAGTGGGAGGCGATGGCCCAGCCGATCACGCTGGCGACCGCGGACCTGCAGGAGGGGATCCGCGCGGCGCAGGAGAAGCGGCCGGCCGTCTTCACCGGCCAGTAGGCGGAGACATGAGGAGGCCCCCGGTCACGTCCTGGACGCTTGCCTTCCCCTTGCGAGCGTCCGTTCCGTGGGCCGAGGGCCTCATCTGCGGCACACGCTAGGAGCAGCGCACCGGCAGGGTCAACGCACCGCAGCGACACCCTGTGGACAAGGCTGTGGACAAACCTGTGGAGAACCGGGTCCTCCGGTGGAGGACGACCCGGAAACCCGGGAGCGCGCTGTGGACGAGCGGGGCCGCCGAGCGCCGTACCCGCCGCTGACCAGCGACAATGGCTCTCCACGGGGTGTGGACGAAAAACAGTTGGGAGGATTTCGGCGTGGCGCAGTCGGAGGCGACGTACGACGGGGGTCCGGTGGCCGCGCTGCGGCGGATCGCCTTCCTGCTCGAGCGGGCGCGCGAGGACACCTACAAGGTCAAGGCGTTCCGCGGCGCGGCAGCGACGATCCTGCCGATGCCGGCCGAGGCGGTCGCCGCCGCCGTCGACGACGGCACGCTGACGGACCTGCCCGGGATCGGTGCGAGCTCGGCCAAGGTCATCGCCGCGGCGGTGCGCGGTGAGCTGCCGGAACGGCTCGCGGCGCTCGAGCGCGAGCACGGGGGTCCGCTGACGGGCGGCGGTGCCGAGCTGCGGGCGGCGCTGCGCGGTGACCTGCACTCCCACTCGGACTGGTCCGACGGCGGCTCGCCGATCGAGGAGATGGCGTTCACCGCGATCGAGCTCGGTCACGACTACCTCGTGCTCACCGACCACTCGCCGCGGCTGACCGTCGCCCACGGGCTCAGCCCCGAGCGGCTGACCCGGCAGCTCGGCGTGGTCGACGCGGTCAACAGCCATCTGTCATCTCTGGGAGGCGACGGCTTCACGCTGCTCAAGGGGATCGAGGTCGACATCCTCGACGACGGCTCCCTCGACCAGGACGACGCGCTGCTCGCGCAGCTCGACGTCCGGGTCGCGAGCGTCCACTCCAAGCTGAAGATGGACAAGAAGGAGATGACCGCGCGGATGATCGGCGCGGTCCGGAACCCCCGCACCAACGTGCTCGGCCACTGCACCGGCCGGATGGTGATGGGCAACCGGGGCACGCGGGGGGAGTCGCAGTTCGACGCGAAGGCGGTCTTCGAGGCCTGCGTCGAGAGCAACACCGCGGTCGAGATCAACGCGCGCCCCGAGCGCCGCGACCCGCCGACCAGGCTGCTCGAGCTGGCGCGCGACCTCGGCTGCCTGTTCTCGATCGACTCCGACGCCCACGCCCCGGGTCAGCTCGACTTCCAGGTCTACGGCTGCGAGCGGGCGGAGGAGGCCGGGATCGACGCAGATCGGATCGTCAACACCTGGCCGAAGGAGCGTCTTCTGGCCTGGGCGAACCGATAGATTCTCGTCATGTCGCAGCAGCCCGAGGTGGAGGTACGCCGCTCCAAGCGGCGGCGCCGGACCGTCTCGGCCTACCGCGACGGTGACCGCGTGATCGTGATGATCCCCGCCTCCCTCTCGCGCAAGCAGGAGGCCGAGTGGGTCGAGACCATGCTCGCCCGGCTGGAGAAGTCCGAGCGCAGGCGCAAGCCCACCGACGAGGACCTGATGAAGCGCGCCAAGAACCTCAGCGACCGCTACCTGGGCGGCCTCGCCATCCCCGAGTCGGTGCAGTGGGTCGACAACCAGGAGTCCCGCTGGGGCTCGTGCACGCCCGGCGACCGCTCGATCCGGCTCTCCGGACGGCTGCAGGGGATGCCGTCGTGGGTCATCGACTACGTGCTGATCCACGAGCTCGCCCACCTCTTCGAGTCCAACCACAACGCGAAGTTCTGGAGCTGGGTCGACCGCTACCCGAAGGCCGAGCGCGCCAAGGGCTACCTGGTCGGGTGGTCCGCCGCGGCCCGGCTCGACTCGCCCCCGGGTGAAGCACCTGACGACGAGATCGACTGAGCACCGCCGTTGGTTGAGGAGGGCGTTCTGCGCCCGTCTCGAAACCCCCGCAGCCCGTCGCCGACGTCGGCTACCCGGGGTTTCGAGACAGGACTTCGTCCTTCCTCAACCACCGGGAGCGCGCCAGAGCGACCAGCTCCACCAGGTCCGGCTGCGGCTCGGGAAGCGCGTCGGCGGGCCACCAGCGCACGTCGAGCGACTCGTCGCTGACGGCGTGCTCGGCCCCGGGTGGGCAGACGGCCACGAACCGGACGTCGAGGTGGTGCACGTCCCCGTCCGGGCCGCAGAAGGGTACGGCGTGCTCGCTGAGCTGCACGGGGACCGGGTCGAGCACGAGGCCGGTCAGCCCGGACTCCTCGGTCGCCTCCCGGGTCGCCGCTCCGGTGAGGGTGGCGTCGCCGGGCTCGCAGTGGCCGCCGAACTGGAACCACCGGCGGGCCTTGGCGTGCAGGGTCAGCAACACCTCGGCGCCGGTCGAGCTCAGCACCAGCGTGCTGGCGGTGAGGTGGTCGGGCCGGCACTCACGGGTCAGCGCGTCGGGACGGTCGCGCAGGTGGGCGACGTACCGCTCACGCAGCTGCTCCTGGGCGGCGCTGGGCGCTGACCAGCCGTCGAGGACGGCCAGCGCGTCGGCGTGGAGGCTCACTCCTGCGGCGGGTCGAGCAGCTTCTGCAGCTCGGCGTCGAAGTCCTCGTCGCTGAGCTCGGCCGGGGCGGAGGCGTCCTCGCGGAAGCCCAACGGGTCGTCGAGGTCGGCGGCCGTCGGCAGCAGGTGGGGGTGCATCCACACGCCGTCACGGGCCTCGGTGCCCTGGCGGGTGCGCAGCGAGCCCCACAGGGTCGAGGCGTCGCGCAGCCGGCGCGGCCGCAGCTCGAGACCGACCAGGGTGGCGAAGGTCTGCTCCGCGGGGCCACCGGCCGCGCGCCGGCGGCGGAAGATCTCCTGCAGCTTGGCCGCCGTCGGCATCCGCTCGGCCGTGGCCTGGCCGACGACCTCGTCGACCCAGCCCTCGACCAGGGCGAGGGTGACCTCGAGCCGCTGGAGAGCGGCCTCCTGGGCGGGGGAGCGGTCGATCTCGAACATGCCGCCCTCGAGCATCTCCTGCATCGACTCGGGGTTGGTCGGGTCGATCCCGCGCATCTGCTCCTCGATCTTCGCCGACATGCCGGCGGCGTTGACCTCGAGGCCGCGGGCGTAGTCGGTGACCGCGCTGATCAGGTGGTCGCGCAGCCACGGGACGTGGGCGAACAGCCGCTGGTGGGCCGCCTCGCGCAGGGCGACGTAGAGCAGCAGGTCGTCGGCGCTGACGTCGAGCCCGTCGGCGAAGGCGTCCAGGTTGGCCGAGACGATCGCGGCCTGACCGGGCGCCGCGAGGGGCAGCCCGATGTCGGAGACGCTGAGCACGTCGGAGGCCAGGGCGCCCAGGCCCGAGCCGATCTGGCTGGCCAGCATCCCGCCGACCGCCTGGCCGAGGATGCCGAGGATCGGACCGGTCATCTCCGCGGCCTCGTCGGGCAGTGCCCCACTGAGGGCTTGCACCGAGGACTCGGCGATCGGCTCGACCAGCACCTTCCACACGTCGGTGGTGCCGACGACCCACTCGGCGCGGCTCCAGGCAGCGGTCGAGCTCACCCCGGACGGGAACTCCGTGGTCGCGTCGAGCCAGTGGTCGGCGAGCCGGAGCGCGTCGGCGACGGCGTCGCGCTGCTTCTGCGACGGCGTCGGGTCGGGCGACTGGGCCACGGTCTTGCGGGCCAGGTCGAGCGCGAAGTCCCAGTTCACCGGGCCGTCGTGCGGCTGCATCATCGACTGGATCTGGTTGAAGAGCATGCTGAGGTCCGGCATCCCGGCTCCTCCGGCCCCTCCGGCGCCGCCCATGGCCCCGCCCATGGCACCGAAGAACTGCTCGAACGGCGTGCCCTTGAACGGGTTCTGGTCGCCGTTGTCGGGGGTGTCACCCGGCTTGTCGTTCATGCCGACAACGGTACGCGGATAGTGTCTGCCCGTGCCCGCCGTACGCCTCGTCGATCTGCGCGAGACCCCGCTCGACGTCGCCGAGGTCGTCGCCGCCCTCGACGACGACGCCTCCGGCGGCCTGACCCTCTTCGTCGGCCGGGTGCGCGACCACGACCACGGCAAGGGCGTCACCGGACTCGACTACACCGCGCACCCGACCGCGCTCGCGAAGCTGCGCGAGGTGTGCGACCGCGTCGCCGAGGAGTACGACGTGCAGGGCGTCGCCGCGGTGCACCGCACCGGCAGCCTCGACATCGGGGACATCGCCGTCGTCGTCGCCACGACCTCCTCCCACCGCGGGGACGCCTTCGCCGCGTCGCGGGCGCTGATCGACACCCTCAAGGCCGAGGTCCCGATCTGGAAGCACCAGCGTTTCGGAGACGGGACCGACGAGTGGGTCGGCACCCCCTAGGGCGAGCCTGCGTCGGCCGGGGCCTCGCGCTCCGTACCCTCACGGTGTGGAGATCCTGCTCTGGCTGGTGCCGTCGGTCGTGGTCACGGCCGTGGCGATGCTGTGGGTCGGCTGGCTCGGCCGGGAGGGCCGTGGTGAGGTCGACCGCGACGTCGCCGTACGCCGCCTGGGCAGCGCCCTCGACGGAGACACCCGTCGCCGGCGCCGACCGGCACCCGGCTACGCCGCGCCGCAGCCGGCACGCGACCGGAGCAGCGGCATCGCCGTACGCCCCTCGCGTCGGGTCTCCTGACCGGCCTCTAGGGCTGATCTGACAGTCTTGGCCGCATGACGCAGCGCACCCTCGCCGGCATCCTGGCCGTGCCGCTGCTCCTCGCGCTCTGGGTCGCAGCCGCGTTCGAGTCGCTGCCGTACGTCACCTACGCGCCCGGGTTGACCGTCAACGTCCTCGGGACCAACAGCGACGGCAAGGAGATCATCCAGGTCGACGGCCACCCGACCTACCGCGACGACGGTGAGCTGCGGATGACCACCGTCTACGTCTCCCAGCCGGACGCGCACAACAACATCTTCGAGCTGATGCACGACTGGATCAGCCGGTCCAACGCGGTCTACCCCTACGACGCGATCTACCGCGAGGACGAGACGCCCGAGCAGAACCGCAAGGAGGGCCAGCAGGAGATGACCTCCTCGCAGGACGCGGCCACCGCGGTCGCGCTCGAGGAGATGGGCTACGACGTGACCGAGGCCGTCGTCGCCGGCGTCGGCAAGGGCACCCCCGCGGACGGCAAGCTCGAGGCCAACGACGTGATCGTGGCGATCGACGGCACCGAGGTCGCCAACGGGGACGACGTCGTCGACGCGGTGACCGGCGCGCAGGCGGGCCAGCCGATCGAGTTCACGATCGAGCGGGACAAGAAGAAGTCGACGGTGTCGGTGACGCCGGCGGACGTCGACGGCAAGCCGCAGATCGGCATCCAGATCGGCACCCAGACCACGAAGTTCCCGTTCGACGTGACGGTGGGCATCGACCCGTCGATCGGCGGACCGAGCGCGGGCCTGATGTTCTCGCTCGCCATCTACGACACGCTCACGCCCGGCTCGATGACCGACGGTCAGACGATCGCGGGCACCGGCACCATGGACGCCTCGGGCAACGTCGGGCCGATCGGCGGCATCCAGCAGAAGATCGTCGCCGCCCGCAACGCCGGCGCGAAGCTGTTCATGGTCCCGCCCGACAACTGCGACGAGGCCGTCGGTGCGCCGAACGGCGACATGCGCCTGGTCGAGGCGCCCACCATGCACAGCGCCCGCGACTCGATCGAGGCCTGGGCCAAGGACCACGACGCCGACCTGCCGACGTGCAAGGGGGACTCGTGAGCGACGACCTGAACGCTGACGAGCCGCAGCCCGACGCGCCCTTCGACCCGCAGCTGGACGTCGATCCCGCGCTGGCCTCGGCCGTGCTCGAGATCGAGGGCCACGTCGCCGGTGAGGGCTGGGACCGGCCGGCCCGCCTGTACGCCCTCGTCGACACCGCCGCGCTGGTCGCCCGCGAGCCCGCGCTCGCCTCGATGATGGGCCTCGACGCGGCGTCCGCCGAGGGGTCGCTGACCTCGATCGAGCAGGACCACCTCGCTCCGGACCAGCCGCTGGAGACGGTGCTGGAGTCGATCGTCTGGCCGGCCGAGGTCGTCGGCTGCGCTGCGGTCGTCGAGCGCCTGGTGCTGCCGCCGGACGCGGACCGAGACATCCCCGACGACCGGGCCTCGGCCGAGGAGTTCGCGCGCGAGCACCCCGACCGCCAGGAGGTCCGGATCGTGGCGGGCGTGACCCGCGCAGGCGCCACGTACTGTGCACTGCGACTGCGCGCGCACGACGACGACCAGTCCGTGGTCGGCGGCGCCGACCTGGTGCCGGGGCTGCTGGAGCTACTCGGCACGACCCTCGAGGAAGATCCGGAGTGACCGACACATGGGTGACCAGCGATGAGTGAGCTGTTCGACGAGGAGTCGGCGAGCGCGCCGCCGCCGCCGAGGAGCTCGCGCCGTTCGCGCGCTCTGATCATCACGGCGGTGGTCCTGGTGATCGCGTTCCTCGGGCTCTCGACGTTCGCGGGTCTCTACACCGACCGCCTCTGGTACAAGAGCGGTGGCTACTCCGAGGTCTTCACGACCCTCTTCTGGACCAAGGCCGGGCTGTTCCTGGTCTTCGGTGCGCTGATGGCGATCATCGTCGGCGTCAACATCTACCTCGCCTACCGGTTCCGGCCCTTCTTCCGGCCGAACTCGCCCGAGCAGAACGGCCTGGACCGCTACCGCGACGCGATCACCCCGATCCGCACCTGGCTGCTGATCGGCGTCTCAGTCGCGATGGGCGCCTTCGCGGGCAGCTCGGCGATCGGCGAGTGGCGCAACTACCTCCTGTGGCGCAACGGCGTGCCGTTCCACCAGGAGGACGTCTGGTTCCACAAGGACATCGGCTTCTACGTCTTCGACCTGCCGTGGTTCCACTACCTGGTCGACTTCACGATGGCGGCGCTCGTCATCGCCCTGATCGCCGCCGCCGTCGTCCACTACCTGTACGGCGGGATCCGGCTGCAGACCTCGCGGGACCGGCTGTCCGGGCCGGCGCAGGCGCAGCTGTCGCTGCTGCTCGGCCTCTTCGTGCTGGTCAAGGCCGCCGACTACTACCTCGACCGGTTCGACCTGGTGCACCAGTCGGGATCGCTGTTCACCGGCATGAACTACACCGCCGACCACGCAGTGCTGCCGGCCAAGAACATCCTGCTCGGCATCTCGGTCGTCTGCGCGATCCTCTTCTTCGTCAACGTCTGGCGCCGTACCTGGCTGCTGCCCTCGGTCGGCCTCGGCCTGCTCGCGGTCTCCGCGATCCTGCTCGGGCTCATCTGGCCCGGCATCGTGCAGCAGTTCCAGGTCAAGCCGTCCGAGGCCGACAAGGAGGCGCCGTACATCAAGGCGAACATCGACGCGACGCGTGCGGCGTACGACATCGACGACGTCCAGGTGGACGAGTTCAACCCGTCCAAGGCGCTCACCGCCTCGCTCACCAACCTCGACGACAAGACGTCGTCGGTGCCGCTGGTCGACCCCAAGCTGGTCCGCGACGCCTTCGAGCAGATCCAGCAGGGCCGGGCCTACTACTCGGTGGCCCCGGTGCTCGACGTCGACCGCTACCCGATCGCGGGCACGGACCGTGCGCTCGTGCTCGGCGCGCGCGAGCTCGACCAGTCCGGCATCCCGTCCAGCGACCGCAACTGGTCCAACCTGCACACCGTCTACACCCACGGCAACGGCCTGATCGCCGCCTACGCCAACCAGCGGCCCGAGGACGACAGCGAGCAGATCGACAACTCGCAGGCGACCGGGGACCAGTCGGGCATCGGGTGGGCCCAGGGCATCAACGCCGGCCAGGACGGTCTCGCGCGGTCGCTCTCCGGCCCGTTCGAGGACCGGATCTACTACGGCGAGCAGAGCCCGGACTACTCCATCGTCGGCAAGTCCAGCGACAGCGCGAAGTCCGTCGAGCTCAACCTGCCGACGGGCGGTGAGGACACCGGGACGACGACGACGTACGACGGTCCCGGCGACGCCTCGATCGGCAGCACCTTCAACAAGCTGATGTTCGCGATGAAGTACGGCGAGACCAACCTGGTCCTGTCGGGCCGGGTCAACGACAACAGCAAGATCCTCTTCGACCGCTCGCCGCGCGAGCGGGTCGAGAAGGTCGCGCCGTGGCTCACCGTCGACAGCGACCCCTACCCGGCGGTCGTCGACGGCCGGATCCAGTGGATCCTCGACGGCTACACGACGACGGACCGCTACCCGAGCTCGAAGCTCGACTCCTTCAAGGAGATGACCGACGACTCCCTGCAGACCAACACGGGTCTCCAGACGTTGCCGACCGACGAGATCAACTACATGCGCAACGCCGTGAAGGCGACCGTCGACGCCTACACCGGCGAGGTCAAGCTCTACGAGTGGGACGAGGACGACCCCATCCTCAAGGCGTGGGAGGGCGCGTTCCCCGGAACCGTCGAGCCGAAGTCGGCGATCTCCGAGGACCTCCTGCAGCACCTGCGCTACCCCGAGGACCTGTTCCAGGTGCAGCGCTACCAGTTCGCTCGCTACCACGTCACCGACCCGGGCGACTTCTACCAGGGCAACAACCGCTGGGAGGTGCCCGAGGACCCCTACGCCACCGGCACGTTCCAGCCGCCGTACCGGCTCTTCGTCGACAACCCGAACACCACCGCGGGGGACACCTTCTCGGTGACGTCGGTCTACGTGCCCTACCAGAAGAACAACCTGGCGTCGTACGTCTCGGTCGACTCCGACGCGACCAGTGACGACTACGGCACCTTCCGGGTGCTCCAGCTGCCGACCGCGAACGACCAGACCCAGGGTCCCGGCCAGGTTGCGAACGCCTTCGCCTCCGACCCGACCATCGCGGACCTGATCGCCAACTTCAACCGCAGTGGCGCGCAGCCGCAGTACGGCAACCTGCTCACCTTCCCGATCAGCGACGGGCTGATGTACGTCCAGCCGGTCTACGCCAGCCGGTCGTCCTCGGACTCGAGCTTCCCGATCCTGCGCTACGTGTTCGTCAGCTACGGCAACGAGATCGGTCAGGGCACCACCCTGCTCGACGCGCTGCGCGACATGCTCGGGGTCCCGGCCGACTCGGGTGGCAGCACGGGTGGGGGCGGCAACAACAACGGCGGCAACGGCGGGGACAACTCCGGCAGTGGGTCCACCGGCAGCATCAACGCCCGGATCGACGCCTACCTCCAGCAGGCGGACGCCGCCTACACGGCTGCGAACGATGCGCTCGCCGCCGGCAACCTGGCGGAGTACCAGAAGAAGGTCGACGAGGCGCAGCAGGCGGTCCAGAACGCGATCGAGCTCGCCGACCAGCGCGGGTCCGAGGACGACGGCTCCGGCGCGTCCACGAGCCCGTCGGACGGCACCAGTCCGTCGTCGAGCCCGAGCGCCAGCCCGTCGTCCTGACCCCGATTTGGCTCGCCCCACCCCGGTCTGTAAGGTTGTATTCACCGGCGCGGGGTGGAGCAGCTCGGTAGCTCGCTGGGCTCATAACCCAGAGGTCGCAGGTTCAAATCCTGCCCCCGCTACAAAGCCAAGAGGCCCTCACAGTCTGACTGTGAGGGCCTCTTGCACGTGCGCCTGGATCAGGCGTCGGCGTCGGCGAACTCGCAGAAGGCGTCGTACGCGCGGGGTCCGTAGATCGTCGCCGGTCCACCCTTCATCAGGAACGTGACGCCGATGGCTTCAGCGGCCTCCTGCTTGCTGGCGCCGGCTCGTGCCGCTGCCTGGGCATGGGAGGCGATGCAGCCGTCGCACCCTTCGACGACGCCGATGGCGAGCGCGATCAGCTCCTTGGTGCGCTGGTCGAGCGCGCCGGGCGCGAACGCCGCCTTGTGGAGCTCGCCGAAGCCCTGGTAGACGTCCGGCACGGCGCGGCGCAGCTCACGGTGGAGCGGACTGAGAGCATCCAGGACGTCCTTGCCGTGGGCGTGGTCGGTGGTCACGACCGTCCTCCGAACATGCGGCGAAGCAGGCCGGGGGTCTCGCCCTTCGGGTGGCCGGCGCAACGGTCGGCGCGCGCGACGCCCGCGAGGGCCTGCTCGACGTGCTGCCCGCAGCCGGCCCAGGTGGCCTTGCCGCAGGTCTTGCAGGTGATGGCACGACACATGGGTCGCTCCTCTTCTCGGTGGTCGGGTCAGTGGTGGGAGAAACGGATGTCGGGGAGGACCCGGGTGAGCCACGTGGGAGCCCACCAGGCAGCCCGCCCGGTCAGGCGGAGCAGCACGGGCAGCAGCACGAGCCGGACCAGGAAGGCGTCGAGCAGGACGGCGACCCCGAGGATGATCCCCATCTCCTTCGGGGGCAGGGGGCCGGACAGCGCGAAGGTGAAGAACACGGCGACCATGACCGCCCCGGCGGCGAAGATCACCCGGCCCGAGTGGGCCAGCGAGCCGACCATCGCGTCCTTCGGGTCCCCGGACTGCTCGTAGTGCTCCTTGGCCGAGGCGAGGAGGAAGACCGTGTAGTCCATCGCGATCGCGAAGATCATGGCGAAGAAGAAGACCGGTGCCCACGCATCGAGGAAGCCCTGGTGCTCGAAGCCGAAGAGCCCAGAACCCCAGCCCTCCTGGAAGACGAGCCGCGCCACCCCGAAGGCGGCCGCGGTCGACAGCAGGCTCGCGAGAGTGCCCAGGAGCGCGATCAACGGCGCCTGGAGTGCGACGAGCAGGAGCAGGAAGCCGAGTCCGAGGATCACTCCGACGACGAGCGGCGTGGACGCGTCGAGCTGGTCCTTCAGGTCGAGGTTCTCGACTGCTGCACCTCCGAGGACCGCACTCGACGGCAGGTCGGCGCGGAGCCGGTCGACCGTCTCGCCCAGTGCCGGGTCGGACGGATCCACGGTCGGCACGGCCTGGATCAGGGCGTACGGTGACCCGTCGGTGGCGTCGACCCCGGGCATGGTGCCGGCGATCCCGCGGTCATCGGCCAGCACTGACTCCGCAGCCTTGGCGTCGGTCTTGTCGACGACGACGGTGAGCGTGCCGGGGGCGCCGGCGCCGAACGACTGCTGGACCAGGTCGTAGCCGACCCGGGCCGAGGCGTCCTCGGGCAGCACCTTGATCGAGGGCATCGCGGTCCGCAGACCCAGGACGGGAGCGGCCAGGACCAGGAGCACGACCAGGGCTGCGAGGCCGAAGGCGATCGGCCGTCTCCAGAGCCGCTCGCCCCAGGCGGCGAACCTCGCAGAGCGGTGCTCGCCGGAGCGCGACCAGGGCAGCGCGAGCTTGTTGATGCGCAGGTCCAGCTTGGCGAGCACGAGCGGCAGCAGCGTGAGGGTCGCAGCGAGCACGAAGACGACGGCGAGCATGATCCCGCCGGCCATCGAGCGGAAGGACGGCGAGGGGACGAGCATCACCGCCGACAGCGAGATCAGCACGGTCGCCCCCGACAGGAGCACCGCCTTGCCCGCGGTGTCCATGGTCTCGGCGATCGCCTGCCGCGGCGTACTGCCGGCACGGGCCCTCGCGGCGCGGTAGCGCACGACCAGGAAGAGCGCATAGTCGATGCCGAGCGCCAGCGCGAACATCATCGCGAAGTTCATGGCCCAGATGGAGACCGGCACCAGGTGGTTGATCAGCACCAGCGAGCCCGCCGACGCGACCAGACCGGCCAGGGTGAGGATCAGTGGGAGACCCGCAGCGACGAGCGCACCGAACGCCAGCACCAGGATCGCGAGCGTGATCGGCCAGGAGACCATCTCCGACTTCAGCATCGCCGACAGGTTGGCCTCGTTGAAGTCCGACCAGAGCAGTGAGGCCCCGGTGGGGTTCACCTCGACTCCCGGCCTCGAGTGGTCCTGCAGCGGCCCCTTGAGGTCGTCGGCGACCCGCACCATCTCGTTGGGGTCGGCGTTGGCGCCGGCCAGCAGGACTGCGGTGCTCCCGTCCTGGCTCAGGGTTGCGCCGGGCTGAGGTTGGACCACGTCCGCGATGCGCGGGTCCTTCTGCAGCATCGCGGTGGCGTCGGCGAGGATCTGCTTCCCGGCCCCTGTGGTGACCGGTCCGTCCGTGGAGTGCACGACGACCTGGATCGCGGTCGACGCGTTGCCGCCGAAGTGCTGCTGGGCGAGCTCACGGGCGGCAACCGAGTCCGAGCCGTTCGCCTGCCAGCCCGCCCCGGAGAGCTCCGACTCGACCCGGGGCGCGAACACGCCGAGGGCCACGACGAGGAGGAGCCAGACGGTGCCCATGAGGCGGGCGTGGTCGCTCACCCAGACCCCGAGCCGGCCGAGTGGTCCGGGTCGGAGGTCGGTCTCAGCCTCGGTCGGTGCTCCGCGCCGATGGGAGTGTGTCGTCGTCATGTGCAATACCCTAGGGGGTATACGATAGGATCTCCAAATACCCCCTAGGGTACCCAAGAATCCACGAGGAGAGCACCGATGGCCAGTTACACCCTGACCTCCACCGTGGCCCTTGCGTACGACGCCGCCGTGGCCGCGACGCGCGCCGCGCTGGCCGAGCAGGGCTTCGGGATCCTGACGGAGATCGACGTGGCCGCCACGTTGAAGGCGAAGCTCGACGTCGACGTACCCCGCCAGATCATCCTGGGCGCCTGTCGACCCCCGCTCGCACACGCCGCCCTGCAGGTCGATCCGTCGATCGCGGCGATGCTGCCCTGCAACGTCGTCGTACGATCCGTTGACGACGACACCTGTGTGATCGAAGCCTTCGACCCCGCCCTCATGACGCACCTCGTCCCCGGGCTGGAGCAGGTGGCCGCCGAAGCCGGGTCCCGCCTGACCGCGGCCCTGGCCGCACTCACCGAGGAGCACTGACATGGAGCTCGACCCCACCGAGATGACGCCCGTCATCAACCGCATCAAGCGCGCTCGCGGTCAGCTCGACGGTGTGCTGCGGATGCTCGAGGAGGGGCGTGACTGCGAGGACGTCGTCACCCAGCTCGCCGCGGTCTCCAAGGCGCTCGACCGGGCGGGCTTCGCGATCGTCGCGAGTGGCCTGCAGCAGTGCCTCGCTACGGGTGACGGCATCGACAGCGTCGACGTGAAGAAGATGGAGAAGCTCTTCCTGTCGCTCGCGTGACCTGCCGTCCGGTCACGGCGGCGGTGGCCACGTGGAGGATGCGAGCTCGTGGGTCTCGCGCAGGAAGTCGAGGACGGTGCCGTCGGGGTCGACGGCCCGGCGTACGTCGGCGTACGGCAGGACGTACTCGCCGAGATCGTGGTCGAAGTAGCTGCCCGGAGCGTAGGTCCGGTGCTCGCGGAAACCGGGCGGCTCCGGATAGGCGTAGGCGTAGAACACGCCTTCGCTGGCGCCACCTGGCCAGTAGCCGCAGCTCGACACCTCGGCGTTGTAGGCCTCGACCATGACCCAGTCCGGGCAGTGCGGCACGCCGCCGGGGTGGACCGGCGCCGGACGTCCGGAGAACCTGGTGAGCGCGAGGTCGAACGCGCCCCAGAAGAAGTGCACCGGACTGCACTTGCCGCGGTAGTCCGACCGGAAGCGGCTCAGCACCCGGTGCGCCGAGACCAGGGAGCGCCAGAAGGCGTTGACCGCCTCCGCGTCGTACGCCGCGTGCTCGGTGTCGTCCGGGAACGCGATGGCACCGGCGATCTCGGTGGGCATCGGGTTGAGGGTGACCTCGACGTCGAGCTCGGCCAGCTTGCGGAGGTACTCCGCGTAGAAGTCGGCCACGGTGCGCGGCGCCAGCTCGAGCTGGCGCCGCCGCCCGTCGGTCACGGTGAGGACGAGCTCGTGGTCGACGAAGTCGAAGGTGACCTCCAAGCTGCCCCGAGCTCCCAGCGGCATCAGCGACGTGGTGAGCCCGACGGCGTTCACGTAGAGCGGCACGTTCCACCAGTGGTTCTGCATCGGGGTCAGCGCCATCCGGGTCTTCCCGACGACCTGGGTCCACAGGTGGACCGTGTCGCGGGTGTCCTGCCAGGCAGCGAGGGGAACGGCCGGCCATGCTTCGGGGGCTTGCGGGGTCGAGGTCACGGGCTGCCCCTTCCCGTCAGCCGGTGACGCTGGTCAGCGCCTCGCGGATGACCGCGACGACCTCAGCGGGGTGGGACAGCATCACCGCGTGGGAGGAGTCGATCTCGGTCACCGTCATCTGGGCACGCTCGTAGCCGAACCGCTCGACGTCGGGGTTGATCGTGGTGTCGGCCGAGGACACCGTGCCCCAGGCGGGCTTGGTCTTCCACGCCGCCGCGGAGGCCGGCTCGCCGAACGCGGCCCCGGCGAGCGGTCGCTGGGAGACGGCCATGACCCGGGTGATGGCCGGGTCGACGTCGGCGGCGAAGACGGTCGGGAACTTCTCGATGTCGACGCTCACGTCGGTGCCTGGCTCGTCCGAACCCTCCACCGGGTAGGGCGTGTAGACGAGCGCCTGCGCCAGGGCGGAGTCGGGGAAGCGACCCTGCAGCTCGCCCAGGCTCTCGCCCTCGTCGAGGGCGTAGCCGGCGAGGTAGACCAGGCCGACGACGTTGTCCTCCGTCCCGGCGACGGTGATCACGGCGCCGCCGTACGAGTGGCCGACCAGGAGGACAGGGCCGTCGATCTGACGGACCACGGACGCGATGTAGCCGGCGTCGCCGGAGAGGCTGCGGTTGGGGACGGCGGGCGCGAGGACCCGGGTCCCGTCGGCCAGCAGCTCGGGGATGATCTTCACGAAGCTGGACGCGTCGGCGAAGGCGCCGTGGACCAGGACCACGGTCGGGGTGTCGGACATAGGGGTCTCCTTCGACAGTGCCACCCGTGAGCGGCTGCGGGTCGTGCCGATCGGCACCCCCTGATCCTCGGGAGCGGCACCGATGCCAGGCATCAGTCGCGTGACCTATTTCGGCCCGGAGCCCCGCGTGCGTCAGCCGACGTCGAGCTGCTTGACGACGTCGCGGAGCTGGGTCCGCGACGTGACCCCGAGCTTCGGATAGGCGTGGTAGAGATGCGCGCCGACCGTTCGCGGCGACAGGAACAAGGTCTGCGCGATCTCCTTGTTGGTCAGGCCGGTGGCGGCGAGCAGGACGATCTCGCGCTCCTGGGAGGTGAGCTCACGCCACCGGGCCGTCTGCGAGTCGCTGTCGTCGTCCAGTCGTACGCCGGATGCCCGCAGCTCGGCATCCGCGGCGGCGACCCAGGACTGTGCGCCGAGCCGGGCGAACAGCTGGCTCGCCGAGCGCAGGTGGTGACGGGCGTCCGCGGGGCGCTTCTGCCGGCGCAACCAGACGCCGTACTCGAGCTGCGCATTGGCCCGCTCGAACGGCCACGTCGTGTCGCCGGCTCCAGTGATCGCCCTCTCGAACAGTGAGCCGGCGGAATCGTCGTCGACCGTGTGTGCCTTCGCTCGCGCCAGCACCCGAGCCATCCGTTCGCCGGGATCGTCGCCGAGGTGTTCCTCGGCAGCCCTGACCAGGCCGACGACCTCCGCCACCCTTCCGACCCGACTGGCTGCGGCGACCAGATCGCCCAGCGAGCCGTAGGACACGTGCGGATGCACCGGGGTCCCGTCGGCGGCGAAGAGCTGGCGCAGCTGCTGGTAGGCCGCCTCGTGCTCACGAAGACCGGTCAACGCGTAGCCGCGTGCGGTGATCAGGTTCGCCTCGAGCGAGACCGTCTGTCCTGGCTCGGTCTCGGCGAACAGCGAGTCGATCTCCCGCAGCGACTCCTGGTGGTCGCCGCGTACCGCCTCCACCCGGGCACGCAGCTCGCGTCCCGCGGCGCGGTAGAAGTGCAGGCCATGGGCCTCGCTGATGTCGATCATGAGACGACCGGACCGGCGAGCGTCGTCGTAGCGGCCCATGTCGAACTGCACCTGCCCGAGCATCATGGTCGCCTGCGGCAGTGACTGGAGTGCGCCGGAACGCTGCATGAGGTCGGTCGCCCGGATGAGGCGCTGGTGCGCGGTCGCGTGCTCGTCGAGCAGCCACGCGGTGGCGCCGAGGAGCATGTTGTACGCCGCGTCGGCGTGCGGTGTCTCCCGTCCGGGCAGGTGATCGGGTGCCGTCTCGAGAAGGCCGAGCAGCTCCGGCGGCCGCGACAAGGGATGGAGCGCCGCGACGATGTAGGCACGGGCTCCTGCGTTGAGGGGATGGACGTCCGCCCCGTGACGGGTCGTCCGTTCATAGCGCTCGAGCCACTCGGCGAGGACGTCGTGGCGACGACAGGTCTGGTAGGTGAGCCACGCCAGGACGGTCAGGGCCGCCCAGCCGGCTTCGTCGTCGAGGTCGATGAGCTCGGCCAACGACGCCTGCAACATGTCCTGGGCCGAGGCCGGCTGCATGGTCTGGGCGAGAGCGTAGGCGTGCAGCTGCGTGGAGCGCGCTCGTACGAGGCGGTCGTTGGAGCTGCGGCGGAGGTGGTCGGCGAGCGCAGCGATCTTGTGCACGTGGCCGATCCCCGACGACATGCTGACCCCGGCGAGGAGACGGCTGTCGCGCAGGTCCGGGTCGACCGTGAGCTCAGCAGCACGCACGGCCGCGTCTGCGGCCTCCTGCTGGGCGCCGCGCTTCTGCATCCGCTCGGCGCTGGCCATGAGTGCGGCCGCGACGGTCTCGTCCGGTCGGTCGGTCGCCGCCGCACGGTGCCACACCGTCCGGTCGTCGTCAGTGGCGTAGAGATCCGCCAGGGCAGCGTGGGCCTCGAGGCGTTGGGCGCTGCTGGCCACGCCGTAGACGGTCGACTCGATCAGCGGGTGTCGGAACGCGACCCGCTGGCCGCTCACCCGGACGAGCCCGGCCCGCTCGGCGGGCTCGAGGAGCTCGGAGACGGACCGCGCCGGCCCGACGGCCTGGGACAGGACCCCGAGATCGTTGCCACCGGCGGCGATCAGCAGGAGGAAGTCGCGGGTGGCGCTGGGGAGGGTCGGCAGGTCGGCGGCGAAGGCCGATTCGATCGCCGCGGGCACGGCACGGGGAAGGGGCGCTCCCTGGCCGACCGCGCTGCCGCTGACCCGTGCCAGCTCGAGCAGCGCGAGCGGGTTGCCGGCCGCTCGTTCGACGATGGCAGCGCGCGTCACCGGATCGAGGGCCGGGCCGTCGCGCTCGAGGAGCGCGACGGCATCGGTCTGGCTGAGCGCCGACAGGTCCAGGACGGTCTGGTCGTCGAGGCCGGGTGGGGCCGTGTCGGCGCGGGACGCGATCAGGAAGGAGACCCGGGTCTGGTCGAGCCGGTTCGCGACGAACGACAGCACCGACCAGGAGGCCGGGTCCACCCACTGCAGGTCGTCGATCACGACCAGCAGAGGACGAGATGGCTCGAGAGCGAGCAACCACTGATGGACGTCGCGGCGCAGCCTGAGTGCCTCGGGAGCGTCGTCCTCGTCCTCACCCGAGACGCGTCGCCGGATCGAGTCGGCCAGGACGGCGGTGTCGGACTCCCTCGCCACCCGCGAGTCGAGGAGGTCGAGCAGCGTGGCGAACCCGAGCATGGTCTCGGTCGATCGGCCCTGCACCCGGATGACCGCCGCACCGCCGGCAGCAGCCGATCGCGCCGCCGCCGACAGCAGGGACGTCTTGCCGGTGCCCGCGACGCCGAGCACCGTCACCACCTGCCCGCCACGTGCGAGGTGGTGCTGAACGTCGGTCAGCTCCGCGTCGCGCCCGAGAAGACCGTGACCACCGTCGTCCCGCTGCGTCACGGCACCTCCCGATGGATATGAGTCACGCGACTGATGCAGACGAGGGCCGGCGATTCCTAACGTCGCCGTCACAGCCTACGAGGCACCACCACCCTGAAGGAGACGACCCATGCCCTCCGCCAACCCGCACGGTCTGCCGCTCGAGCCCGCCGCTCAGGCTTTCGCCGAGGCCACCGCCAACCCGCCGTACCTCTACGACCTCGGACCTGTCGAGGGTCGAAAGGCGGTCGACGACGTCCAGAGCTCGGAGATCTCCAAGCCCGACGTCCACGAGGAGTGGACGACCGTGGACGGCGGCCCGACCGGGTCGGTCAAGGTCCGCATCGTCCGTCCGCGCGACGCCGCCGGCACCCTTCCCGTCATCCTGTACGTCCACGGCGCCGGCTGGGTGTTCGGCGACGCGCACACCCACGACCGTCTCGTCCGCGACCTCGCGGTCGGTGCGCACGCGGCCGTCGTGTTCCCCGAGTACGACCGGGCGCCGGAGTACCGGTACCCCACGCAGATCGAGCAGGCCTGGGCCGTGGCCGAGTGGGTGGTCAGGGAGGGGGCCGCGAACCTCCTCGACGCCTCCCGCATGGCCGTGGCCGGCGACTCGGTCGGCGGGAACATGTCCGCAGCCCTCACGCTGATGGCCAAGGAGCGCGGCACCGTCTCGTTCGTCCAGCAGGTGCTCTTCTACCCCGTCACCGACGCCGCGTTCGACACCGACTCCTACCACCGGTTCGCCGACGGCTACTTCCTGTCCCGGACCGGCATGTTCTGGTTCTGGGACCAGTACACGACCGACCCCGACGAGCGTGCCCAGATCACCGCCTCGCCGCTCCGCGCGACCATCGACCAGCTCACCGGACTTCCGCCGGCCCTCATCATCACCGGTGAGGCCGACGTGCTGCGCGACGAGGGGGAGGCGTACGCCGCCAAGCTCCGCCAGGCAGGGGTCCCGACCGTCTCCACCCGCTACCAGGGCGTCATCCACGACTTCGTGATGCTCAACTCCCTGCACGACATGCCGCCGGCCCGCGCTGCCGTCGCCCAGGCCGTCGGCTTCCTCCGCACGGAGCTCCACGACGGCAACACCGTCTGACCTCGGCCAGACTGGGGGGCACCGCCACCCGTCCGCCCGGCAGAGAGGTTCGTCATGCACCAGCTGCGCGAGGCGTGGCACCTCATCGTTCCTGCGGCTGACGACCCGCACGGCCCCCTGGCGCCGATCCTCCTGCTCCTGACCTTCGTCACGGGCCTGGTCGACGCCTTCAGCTACCTGCTTCTCGGACACGTGCTCGTCGCGAACATGACCGGCAACGTCGTGTTCCTCGGGTTCGCCTTCGCCGGGGCGCCGGGATTCCTGTGGTGGGCGTCCTTGCTGGCGATCGGGACGTTCCTCGCCGGGGCCCTGGTGGGCGGTCGGCTGGGGCTCGCTCGGGGGAGTCACCGTGGGCGACACCTCCTGTGGGCGACCGGAGCCGAGACGGTGCTGGTGGGGACGGCCCTGGCGCTGAGCCTGGTGCTCGACCGTCCCTACGGCAACGGGTCGGTCGTCACCTTCGTGACCGTGCTCGGCATCGCACTGGGGATCCAGAACGCGTCGGCACGGAAGCTGGCGGTGCCTGACCTGACCACCACCGTGCTGACCCTGATGATCACCGGGATCGCGTCCGACTCGAAGGCCGCTGGTGGGTCCGGCAGCAAGATCGGCCGACGTGTGGTGCCGATCGTCACGATGCTCCTCGGCGGCTTCGTCGGGGCGGTGCTGACCGTGCGTGGGCACGGGTCGGTGGACCTGGGCATCGTCACCGCGGTGCTCGCGGCGGCCGCCGGCGCTGCCGCACTCACCGCGCGGTCACACGCCCCCTGGACGAGCCCGAGGTAGGTGTCGTCGCGCCGTCGGTTTTGACCTGGATTTGAGGTCGGCTTGTCGTGGCGCTGACTCCGGCGTCGGGAGGGTGGGTGCACCGGCGCGCGACAGGTGCGCCGTACGAAAGGAACGCGCGTATGCCCACGACGATCTTCGGTCTCCCCGTGCACCCGCTGCTCGTGCACGCGACGGTGGTGTTCGTGCCGCTGGCCGTGGTGCTGGTGATCGGAGCGGTGCTGGTGCCGCGGTTCCGTGCGTGGGCCGGCCCGCTGCCGGCCGCGGTGAGCCTCGTCGCGCTGATCCTGACCCCGCTCTCCACCGCCAGCGGGGAGAACCTCGAGCGCGAGCTCCCGCACAACGCACTGATCGAGCGACACGCGCAGCTCGGTGACCAGCTGCTGTTCTTCACGATCGCGCTGTTCGTCTTCGCCGCGGGCTTCTGGTGGCTGACCCGCCGTGGGACCGAGAGCGGTCGGTGGCCCCGGTGGCTGGTGACCGTGGTCGGCGCCCTCGCGATCGTGACCGCCGTCGCGACCGGGGTCCAGGTGGCCCGGATCGGTCACAGCGGTGCCGAGGCGGCGTGGTCCGACGTGGGGTCGTGACGGACTACTCTGCGCCCATGGTGCGGATCCTGGTCGTCGAGGACGACGACGCGATCCGCCGGGCGCTCACCCGTGGCCTCGCGGAGCACGGTGCGACCGTGATCGCCGTGGCGTCGGCGGTCGAGGCGATCAAGACCCTGCAGACCGAGCGGCCTGAGGCCGTGATGCTCGACCTCGGGCTGCCCGACCTCGACGGCGCGGACGTGCTCGCGCTGATCAGGACCACCAGCGACGTCCCGGTCGTGATCGCGACCGCGCGCGACGACGAGCGCGAGATCGTCCGGCTCCTCGACGCCGGCGCCGACGACTACCTGATCAAGCCGTTCTCCGCAGGCCAGGCGATGGCCCGGATCCGCGCCGTGCTCCGCCGTACGACGCCCACGGCCTCTGCCGACTCGCGGGTCGTGGTCGGTGGGCTGGTCGTCGATCCGGTCTCCCGGACCGCGAGCGTCGAGGGACAGGAGCTCACGCTCAACCGCAAGGAGTTCGACTTGCTGCTCGCGCTCGCGTCGCGGCCCGGTGAGGTGGTGAGCAAGCGTCAGCTGCTGGCCGAGGTCTGGCAGATGCCGTGGGGTGGCGCCGACCGGACCGTCGACGTCCACCTGTCGTGGCTCCGCCGCAAGCTGGGGGAGACCGCCGCCGCCCCGCGCTACCTGCACAGCGTGCGCGGTGTCGGGGTGAAGCTCGTCGACCCCGGGCCGCGATGAGCCTGCGCGCCCGCATCCTGGGCCTCACCGTCGGCGTCGCCGCCGCGGTCCTGCTGCTCTTCGCGGTCCCGTTCCTGCTCCTGCTGAACCAGGCCGCCGGTGAGCAGGCTCGCGACAGCGCGACCGACGTCGCCCAGGGCGTCGCCGACTACATCAGCACCGGCGCCGTCGACGCGTCCGCGTTGGGCGACTACGTCGACCGGATCAACGACCGTGACGACGGCTACCCGGTCGAGGTGGTGCTCAGCGACGGCACCCGCGTCGGCGCATCGGTGCCCGGGCTGGACGAGGCCGACCCGGACGGGGACGGCAGGATCGGCGGGCGGGGCACGGACGACGGGGACGGCGACGCCGACAACAGGTACGGCGACCTCCGGCCGACCTCCCAGGCCCAGACGCGCTCGGTCGACGGCGGGTCGTTGGTGGTCATCCAGGTCTCCACCACCGGCGGCCCGGTGACGGTGGCCGCCTTCGCCTCGGACGCCCAGGTACGCCGCGCGGTGGAGGAGAAGGCGCTGGTGCTGGTCGGAGCCGGGCTCCTGCTCCTGCTCCTCGCCGCGGGGGCGGCGGAGCTGGTCGCCCGACGGCTGGTGCGGCACCTGACCGCTGCTGCCGAGACCGCGGACCTGCTCGGGGAGGGTGACCTGAACGCGCGGGTGCCCGACGACGGTCCCGAGGAGGTACGCCGCGTCGGCGCCGCCCTCAACCGCCTGGCGGGCCGGATCGACGAGCTGCTCGCCGCCGAGCGCGAGACCGTGGCCGACCTGTCCCACCGGCTCCGCACGCCGCTGACCGCCGTACGGCTGGACGTCGAGTCGCTGCCCGACTCCGACGGCAAGGCCGAGCTCGAGGAGCACCTCGCCCAGCTCGAGCGCACGCTCACGGCCGTGATCCACGCGGCTCGGCGTCCGCAGCGCGAGGGCGCGGCGCCGCACTGCGACGCGAGCGCCGTGACGCGTGACCGCTTCGACTTCTGGGCCCCACTGGCCGAGGACCAGGGGCGCGACGTGACCCTGTCCGTCCCGTCCGACGCGGTGTCCGTGCGGTGCGCGGGTGCTGACCTCGCCGCCGCGCTCGACGCGCTGCTGGAGAACGCCGTCGCCCACACCGCCGAGGGCGTCGCGATCGCCGTGGTCCTCGCCCCGGGGGACGACGGTGCCGTGACGCTCGACGTCCGGGACCGTGGGCCCGGTGTCCCGCCGACCGCCGTGCACCGTGGCCGGAGCGACCGCGGGTCGACCGGTCTGGGCCTCGACATCGCGCGGTCGTGCGCCGAGGCGTCCGGAGGACGGCTCGAGCTGGTGACCGTCGACGACTGGTCGGTCGTGCGCCTGGTGCTCGGCCGGCCCTGACGCACCGGCTGCTGACAGGTTGATTTGACCGGGATTTGAGTCGGCGTTTCCGTCCGTCTGACGCGGTGCGACGCATCGTGGAGCCATGACCGAGAACCCACGTACGAGCATCCTCCGCCTGGCCCGTCGCCGGACCGCTGCCATCGTCCTCGGCACCCTCGCGGGCACCGGCCTGCTCACGGTCGGCATCGCCGCGACCGCCCAGCAGGCGTCCGGCGAGGACAGCGGCACCACCGGCGGGACCACCTCCGGGACCACGTCCGGCAGCTCGACGGGCACCAGCTCCTCCAGCAGCCAGCAGTCCAGCGGTGGTGTCTCCTCGAGCACCAGCTCGGGCAGCTCCGACGGTGGGACGCACTCGTCATGACCGTCTCGACCGTGTGGCAGGACTGGTCCTGCTGCGTCCGGGTGACCCTCGCCGGGGGAGACGGGTCGGACCTCGTCGCCGCCAGCGGGATCGTGCGCCAGCTGATGGACGAGGTCGCCCACGCGGCCAGCAGGTTCCGTGACGACTCCGACCTGACCCGGGTCAACGACGCCGCGGGCGCGCTCGTCCCGGTCGGGCGGCTGACCCTCGACCTCGTGGACGTGGCCCTGGACGCCGCCCGGCTCACCGGCGGTGCGGTCGACCCCACGGTCGGCGCCCACCTGCTGGGCGCGGGGTACGACGACGACATCGACCACGTGCGGTCGCACACGCACCGCGTCGGGGCTCCGCGCCCGAGCGCCGACTGGCAGGGCGTCACCGTCGACCATGAGCTCCGCCGGGTCGGTGTGCGCCCCGGGCTGCTGCTCGATCTCGGCGCCACCGCCAAGGCCTGGACCGTCGACGAGGCCGCCCGGCGGGTGCACGCGCGTCTCGGGCACGCGGTGCTCGTCGGGATCGGCGGCGACCTCGCCGTCGCTGGCGCAACCACCCGTCCGTGGCACGTGGACGTCTCCGAGGTCATGGGCGGTCCGCGGGAGCGCGTCGACCTCACCCACGGCGGGCTCGCGACCTCGTCGGTGCTCGCCCGCACCTGGGCCTCGGACCGCGGGGTCCAGCACCACGTGATCGATCCCGCCACCGGGAGCCCGGCCCGGGGATCCGTGCGGACCGCGACCGTCTGGGCGCCCACGGCCGTCGCCGCCAACACCTGGAGCACGGCAGCGATCGTCTGGGGCGAGGCGGCCGCGGGGCGACTCCGCGACGCCGGCATCGATGCCCGGCTGGTCGACACCGACGGCCGGGTCACGACCCTCGGGACCTGGCCGAGCGAGGGGATCGCGGCATGACGCTCTGGTACCTCGCCCGAGCGGCGGGCTTCGCGGCCCTCGTCGCCGCCACCGCCTCGGTGACCCTCGGCGCGCTCGCCTCCAGCGCCCGCACCCACGACGCGCGGAGTCGCGACCGCCGGGTCCTGCGTCAGCTGGCGCACCGGTCCGCCGCCGTCGTGACCGTCGCGATGCTCGCCCTCCACGTGACGCTGCTGGTCCTCGACCGCTTCGTCGACGTCAGCCTCCCCGGCGTGCTGGTGCCGTTCACGGCCGGCTACCGCGCCGTCGCCGTCGGCCTGGGCAGCCTGGCGACCTACGGGCTGCTGGTCGTCGCGATCTCCGGCGCCGCCCGCGGTCGCCTGGCCGCCTCGGTCCGCGGGGCCCGCGCCTGGCGGGCGGTCCACCTCACGGCGTACGGCGTCTGGGCGCTCGCGATGGGCCACGGGGTGCTGGCCGGCACCGACACCGGGAGCTGGTGGACCTGGCTGTTGTACGGCGGGTGCGCGGTCTCCGTGCTGGCCGCCGTGTGGGTGCGGTTCGGCGCTGTCGACCGGCACCACACCGCACCCCTGCCGACCGCTCGTCGGCAGCTCACCTCAGGAGGAGTCCGATGACGGTTCTCGACGCGCGAGCCGCGCCTGTCGCCTACGGCACGGCCCGGCTGCTCGCCGGGGTCACGTCCGGTCGGCCCGCTGACCTGGCCCGGCACCGCGAGCACCACGGTGAGCAGCGCTTCAACGACCAGGCCGGCCTGGCTTCGCTCGCGGACCAGGTGCGGCTGCTCGGTCGCGGGGGAGCGGCGTTCCCCGTCGGCACCAAGCTCCGCTCGACGCCGTACGGCGCCGCGACGCACGTGCTCGTCAACGGTGCGGAGAGCGAGCCGGCCAGCCAGAAGGACCGCACGCTGATGCGTCTGGCGCCCCACCTCGTGCTCGACGGCGCGCTGGAGGTCGCTCGGGCCCTGGGCACCACGCGGGTCACCGTCGCGGTGCACGACCGGCTCGCTGCGACCGCGCTGACCGCGGCGGTGCGCGAGCGCCGCGACGCCACTCACGTGCGCGTCGTGGTCCAGGACGGTGGCTTCGTCAGCGGGGAGGTCCGCTCGGTCATCAGGTCGCTGGACGGCGGTCCTGCGGTGCCGCCCGGTCGTCGCGTCCTGCCCCACGAGCGCGGCGTCGACGGTGCCCCGACGTACGCCTCGAACGTCGAGACCTTCGCCCAGCTCGCCCTGCTCTCGTCACTCGGCGCCGACCGCTTCGCCGAGGTCGGCTCACCGGAGGAGCCCGGCACGCTGCTGCTGACGCTGGTCGGTGACGTCCCGCACCCCGGCGTCGTCGAGGTGCCGACCGGTCTGCCGCTCTCGGTGCTGCTTCCCGACCAGGACGTGGACCCGCGTCCCGTGCTGGTCGGCGGCTACCACGGCAGCTGGGTCAGCGACGTGAGCGGTCTGACCCTGACCCGGCCCGCCCTGCGGGCGGCCGGGTTGCCGCTCAACGCCGGGGTCGTGGCCCGCCTGTCGCACGACACCTGCGCGCTCGGCGAGGTGGCCGCGGTCAGCTCCTGGTTGGCCGGCCAGTCCGCCGGCCAGTGCGGGCCCTGCTACTTCGGGCTCCCCACGGTCGCCCGCGACGTGCACGAGCTGTGGCGCGGACAGGATCCTGGCGTCGACCTCCTCCGTCGCGTCGCCCAGCTCCCGGGCCGCGGTGCCTGTGCCCACCCGGACGGCTCCGCCATGTTCGTGCGTACGGCGCTCGCGACCCTCGCCCGCGAGGTCGAGGCCCACCGCCGCGACGGCACGTGCGGTCGACCGTGGCGCCGAGAGCTCCCGACGGGAGGAGCAGCATGAGGCTCGAGGTCGACTGGACGCGCTGCAACGGTCACGGCCTGTGCGCCCGGCTGCTCCCGGAACGGATCGCCCTCGACGAGTGGGGGTTCCCCCTGATCGCCGACCCGAGCGTCGATGCCGCGCTGGTGCGCCCGGCGCGCCAGGCAGCGGCCGCCTGCCCGGAGCTGGCCCTGCGGCTGGTCCCCGACCCGGCGTCCCGCGACGACGTCAGCCGTCCGCAGCAGGAAGCACGACGCTGACGGTCATCGCCGAGGTGTGACGGCAGTCGACGGTGGTCGGGACCCCGTGGGTCGTGTGCTCCCCGTCGCAGCAGAGGCGGAGCTCACCGCCAGCCGCCGTCACCGCCTGCTCGACGATGGACAGGCCGAGGCCCGCGCCGGGTCCGGGACGCGCGTCGGGAGCGCGGGTGAACCGGCCGGGCGCCCGCTCGAGGAGGTCGCGGTCCATGCCCGTTCCGGAGTCCTCGACCTCGACGACCACCCAGGAGGCGCCGTCCGCCGACGCCGCGGCCCGGACCCGCACCCGCACGGGAGGTGCGCCGTGGCGGAAGGCGTTCTCGACGAGGTTGGTGACCACCCGGTCCAGGACGCGAGGGTCGATCCGGGCGCGGACGGCGTCGGCGCCGAGCGCGAGAGCGACCTCGCCGGGATCGGCGAGCCGACGGCGTTCGACCACCGCGGCCACGACCTGGTCGACGTCGGCGCGGGCATCAGGTCCCGACGGGGGAGCGCCCATGGTCAGGAGGTGGTCGGCGAGGTCGACGAGCCGGTCGACGTCGACGGCGAGCTCGTCGAGCACGCCCTCGTGCTCGGCGACCGTGCGAGCGCGCCGCCGTGCGAGCTGGATCCTGCCCTTCAGCAGGGTCAGGGGCGTGCGGAGCTCGTGGCTCGCGTCGTTGATGAAGCGGCGCTCGCGGTCGAGGGAGTGCTCGAGCGCTGAGAGCATGTCGTTGAGCGTGTGCCCGAGGCGGGTGACCTCGTCGTCGCGTCCGGGCGGTACGTCGAGCCGGAGCCCGTCGGCGCCGGCGGCGATCTCCTCGGCACGCCGGCGGTAGCGCTCGACCGGTCGCAGGGCCGCTCGGGCGAGCAGGTCGCCGACCAAGGCTGCCACGGCGAGGGCGCCGAGCCCTGCGAGCGTCAGCTGCAGGAGCAGCTCACGCAGTGCCTCGTCGCGGTGGTCGCGGCGTACGCCCACGACGAGGTAGTGACCCGCGGGCTCGAGTCCGGTCACCTGCACCCGGTAGGGCTTGTCGGCGATCGGCAGCAGCTTGCCGATGTCCTGGGTGACCACCCCGGACCCGACGTCGCCCAGGATGTTCGCGGGGACGAGCGGGGCGGCGGGCGCGGTCCCGCCGGAGTCGAGGACGTGACCGGTCTCGTCGAGGACCTGCCAGCCCGCTCCGGTCGCGTCGGCGGCGGCCGGCGAGGTGACCTGACCGCTGGGACCCACCAGCGGGGTGATGACGGCGGTCGCCTGGTCGAGCTCGGTGTCGAGCCCGCGGTCCAGGGCGTACTCCACCCGCCAGTAGACGAAGGCGCCGGCGGCGGTGAGCAGCACCAGCATCGCGACCACGAACCCGGCCACCAGCCGGACCCGCAGCGGGAGCCGCGTCACGTGGCGGTCCCCGGGTCGACCCGGTAGCCGGCGCCGCGGACGGTCGTGATCGTGGTGGTGCCGAACGGCCGGTCGATCTTGGCCCGGATCGAGGCGAGGTGGACGTCGATCACGTTGCTGCTCAGGTCCGTCTCGCCGTCCCACACCTCGTCGAGGATGGTGTAGCGCGAGACGACCCGACCGGCTCGGGAGACGAGCAGGTGCAGGATGTCGAACTCGCGGGCGGAGAGCTCGACCGGCCGGTCCCCGCGCCGCACCGTCCGGGCGCCCGGGTCGACGACCAGGTCGTCGACCTCGACCACCGCGTCCTCGCCGTACGTCGACCGACGCACCAGCGCCCGCAGCCGGGCGAGGAGCTCGTCGAGGTCGAAGGGCTTGGGCAGGTAGTCGTCGGCGCCGGCGTCGAGACCGTCGATCCGGTCCCGGATGTCCCCGCGGGCGGTGAGCATGAGCACCGGTGTGGTGACGCCGAGACCGCGCAGCCGCCGGCAGACGGCGACGCCGTCGGTGCCGGGCAGCATCCAGTCGAGCAGGAGCACGTCGTAGGGGATCCCGTCGGGCAGCGCCCGGCCGTAGGCCGCGGTGCCGTCGTGGACGACCTCGACGTCCCACCCCGCCTCGCTCAGCGACTGGTCGAGGAGGTCGGCGAGCCGGACATCGTCCTCGGCCACCAGGATGCGCACGCGTCCACTCTGCACCCAAGACGGTCGGTTCATCGTCCCTTCATGTTCCGGCTCCTACGGTGCGCCGCATGGAACAAGCACTCGCCGTCGAGGCGACCGGCGTCAGCAAGACCTTCGGGTCCGTGCGCGCGGTCGACGACATCACCGTCCGCGTCGCCGAGGGGGAGGTGTACGGCGTCCTCGGGCCCAACGGGGCCGGGAAGACGACCTTCCTCCGGATGCTCTTCGGGCTGATCCGGCCCGACGCCGGGACCATCACGGTGCTCGGCAAGACCTGGGCCGAGCACGGCGTCGGTGTCCTCGACGGGGTCGGCGGGTTCATCGAGAGCCCGCGCTTCTACCCCTACCTGACCGGTCGGCAGAACCTCGAGGGGCTCGCGCTCCTCGACGGCGGCCACCCACCGGGGCTGCTCGAGGAGCTGCTCGAGCTCGTCGAGATGACCGACCGGGCGGACCAGAAGGTCGGCGGCTACTCCTACGGCATGCGCCAGCGTCTCGGCGTCGCCGCGAGCCTGCTCCGCGAGCCCCGTCTGCTCGTGCTCGACGAGCCGGCCAACGGCCTGGACCCGGCGGGCATCCGCGACATGCGCGCTCTGGTGAAGCGACTCGCCGACAGCGGCCTCACGGTGCTCCTCAGCTCGCACGACATGGCCGAGGTCGAGGAGATCTGCGACAACGTCACGATCATGAAGCGCGGCACCGTCGCCTTCCACGGGACGATCGCCGACCTCCGGACCATGGCTCCCGACCCCGGCTACCTCCTCGAGACCGCCGACGACGCGAACGCCGTCGCCGTCGCCGCCGAGCACCACGACCTGACCGTGCGGCCGAGCGCGGACGCCGGGCTCGTCGTGACCGGCCCGCACGAGGCCGTGTCGGCGTACGTCGCCGCCGTCGTGCGCGCGGGCATCGACCTCCGGGCGTTCACCCCGACCGAGACACCGCTGGAGGCGCTGTTCTTCATGCTCACCGACGACTCGACCCACGCCGCGGAGGTGACCCGATGACCGCCGCAGCCCTGCGGTGGGAGGTCCGCAAGCTCCGGGCCCAGGTCCGTGCCAAGGCGGTCCTGATCGGCGCGCTGGTCCTCCCGGTCGTGGTCGTGGTGGTCGTCCACGGCCAGTCCCGGCCGCCGAAGGACACGCTCTTCGGCCGGTTCGCCACCGTCAACGGCTTCGCGCTGGCGCTGCTCGTCCTGGGCTTCGCCGCCCAGTGGGTGCTGCCGCTGCTGACGGCCGTGGTCGCCGGCGACATCTTCGCCAGCGAGGACCAGCACGGCACCTGGAAGACCGTGCTCACCCGGTCGACCAGCAGGGGCCGGCTGTTCTGGGCGAAGACCGCTACCGCCGCCGGGTTCGCCGCCGTCGTCCTGGTCGTGCTCGCTGCCTCGACCATCGCCGCCAGCCTGCTCGTGGTCGGCCACCAGCCGCTGATCGGCCTGTCCGGGCAGACCATCCCGGCCGCCGAGGCACTGCGGCTCGTGGCGCTGAGCTGGGCGACCATGCTCCCGCCGCTGCTCGGCTTCACCTGCCTCGCGATCCTCCTCTCGGTCTGGTCCCGCAACCCCGCGGTCGGCATCGCCGCACCCGTCGTCATCGGCATGGTCATGCAGCTCGTCGGCGCCCTCGGCGGGGTCGAGGCCGTCCGGCCGTTCCTGCTGACCACGCCGTTCGAGGCCTGGCACGGCCTGCTCGCCGACCCGCGCTTCACCGGGCCGCTCACCCAGGGACTCATCACCAGCGCCGTCTGGTGCGTGGTCTGCCTCGGTGCCGCCTACGTCCTGCTCCGCCGACGCGACATCACGGGAGGCTGAACACCATGCGTCGCACCATCCTCGTCCTGCTCGCCGTCCTCGTCGTCGTCCTCGGTCTCGGCTCCGCCGTGGTCGCCACCAGCGGCGACTCCAGCACCGTCACCCGTCCTCGCCTCGAGCGGTCGCTGACCACCACCTTCGCCAACCTGTACGTCGACCAGGCGCACCTCGAGGGCCGCCACCTCACCGCGGCCTCGCTGCACGCGCAGGCCATGTGCGACAAGGCCGGCGTCGAGAACAAGGACGTGGGACCCGGTGGTGACTGGAACTGCCTGATGAGCTGGACCGACCCCGAGGTCCCGATGCCTCCGGAGGGCTACGGCAAGTTCGAGCTCAACGTGCACAGCAACGACTGCTACACGGCGGGCAGCCCCAGCAAGCTCACCGGCTTCCTCACCATGACCGACACCCGCGGTCGGGTGGTCACGAACCCGGTCTTCGAGTTCGACGGGTGCTTCGACCCGAACGGCGACAACACCCCGACCGGCGTCGTGTTCCCCTCGCTCCTGGCGATCGCCAGCACGACCATCACGCCCGACGCCGACGGCAAGGCGGGACTCCAGATCACCTGCGGCACCGGCGACAAGGGATGCGCCGGCACCATCGCCGTCACCGGGGACGACGGCTCCGAGCTGGGGACCATCACGTTCCACCAGGACGAGGAGACCGCGGCGACCGTACCGCTGCCGGCGTCGGTCCCGGCGGGCACGAAGGAGCTCACGTTCACCCCCGCGATGACCACCGGAGCCGGACCCACCAGCCCGGTCACCCTCCCCGTCGGGGGTCGGTGAGCGGCAGGTCGTCGGGGTAGTCACGGACGTTCGGGTGGGTTACTCGCCAGTAAAACCGTCCGAACGTCCGTGACTATCCGTCCACACGCCACTATTGACGGTGACTGTCAACTTGATAGGTTCTGTCATCATGGCGGAGCTGAACGACCGGGAGCGCGAGGCCCTCGAGGCCTACCGGGCCTACGTGGCCCAGCGCGACCGCTGCGTGTCGGGGGAGTCGCCCTGGGCGGCGATCGGGTCCTGGTTCACCGAGGACGCCGTCTTCATCGATCCCGCGTGGGGTCGCGTCCAGGGCCGTGACGAGATCGCGGCCTTCCTCGACATGTCCATGGCCGGCCTGGAGGGATGGAGCTTCCCCGAGGAGTGGACGATGGTCGACGGGGACCGCGTCGTCACCTACTGGTGGAACCGTCTCCCCGGCAGCTGGGAGGACGGCAGGCCCTACCAGGCGCCCGCCTTCTCGGTGCTGCACTACGCGGGAGACGGCCTCTTCGACTACGAGCTGGACGTCATGAACCTCGCCGAGGTCGGCGACCTCCTGACGCGCACCTCCTGGGTGCCCGGCGACGCGATGTCGGTCCCGGGTCGGCGACCCGACCGCGACGTCACGCCGCCGCGACTCGCATCTCCGTGACTCACACATCCCAACGGTCTCGATCGGGCAGAGCCGACCATCGCAGGGCAGAGGAGCAGGTCAAGACATGACGATTCGCGTAGTGCAGTGGGCAACCGGTGGCGTCGGGCAGGCAGCGATCCAGGGGGTGCTCGCGCATCCCGACCTCGAGCTGGTCGGCGTGTGGGTGCACTCGGAGAGCAAGAACGGCAAGGACGCCGGGGAGCTGATCGGCGAGGGCCCGACGGGCGTGCTGGCGACGACCAGCAAGGACGACATCCTCGCGCTCGACGCCGACTGCGTCGTCTACAGCCCGCTCCTGCCCGACGAGAGCGAGGTCGTCGCTCTCCTGCGCTCGGGGAAGAACGTCGTCACCCCGGTCGGGTGGATCTACCCCGACCTGGACAACAGCCAGGCGATCCTCGACGCGTGTGCCGAGGGCGGCACCACCCTGCACGGCACCGGGATCCACCCCGGCGGCATCACGGAGCGGTTCCCGCTCATGGTGTCCGCGCTCACCGCGCGGGTCACCCACGTGCGGTCGGAGGAGTTCAGCGACATCCGGACCTACAACGCCCCCGACGTGGTCCGGCACATCATGGGCTTCGGCGTGAGCCCGGAGCAGGCGAAGTCCGGCCCGATCGTCGACCTGCTCGGAGCGGGCTTCAAGGCGTCGGTCCGCATGATCGTGGCCGAGATGGGCTTCGACATCGACCCGGAGTACCGCACGGTGCAGGAGGTCGCCGTCGCGACCCAGCCGATCGAGGCGCCCGTGGGCGTCATCGAGCCGGGCCAGGTGGCGGCGCGCAAGTTCCACTGGAGCGCACTGGTCGACGGCGTGCCGGTCGTGACGGCGAGCGTCAACTGGTTCATGGGCGAGGAGCACTTCGACCCGGCGTGGGACTTCGGCCCCGAGGGCGAGCGCTTCGAGGTCGAGGTCACCGGCGACCCCGACGTCAAGCTCACCTTCAAGGGCCTGCAGCCGGCCACCGTCGAGGAGGGCCTCGTGCGCAACCCCGGTGTCGTCGTCACGGCCAACCACTGCGTCAGCGCGATCCCGTACGTCGTCGCCGCGGAGCCGGGCATCAAGACCTACCTCGACCTCCCGCTGATGGCCGGTCGCGCAGCGCCCGAGCTGGGATCGGAGCGCGTGAGGTGATCCTCGACGAGTTCCGGCTCGACGGTCGCGTCGCCATCGTCACCGGCGCCGGCCAGGGCATCGGGCGCGGCATCGCGATCGGTCTGGCGCAGGCCGGTGCGAGCGTGGTCCTCGGCGCGCGCACCGCCTCGGACCTGGACGACGTCGTGGCGCAGATCGAGAGCGAGGGCGGTACGGCGACGGCCGTACCCACCGACGTGCTCGTCGACGAGGACCGTCGACGACTCGTCGAACGCGCCGTCGAGGTCTACGGGCGGCTCGACGTCCTGGTCAACAACGCCGGCGGCACCGGACCGCGCCCGGCCCTGGCGACGTCCGAGCGGTTCTTCGACATGGCGATGAAGTTCAACGTCACCGCGCCGTTCCTCATGAGCCAGCTGGTCGCCCAGCCGATGGTCGACACGGCGGGCGGGGGAGCGATCGTCAACATCTCCTCGCGTTCCTCCGACATGGTGCTCAGCTCCTTCGCGGCGTACGGCGCCGGCAAGGCGGCGCTCAACCAGCTCACCCGCAACCTGGCCGGGGAGTTCGCGCCGTACGTCCGCGTCAACGCGATCATCGTCGGCGGGGTGGCGACGCAGGGTCTGGAGGTCGTGCTGACCAACGACGCGCTGCGCGCGGAGTTCGAGGCCAACACCCCGATGGGTCGACCGGGGACGCCGCAGGACATCGCGTGCGCGGCGCTCTACCTCGCCTCGCCCGCGTCCGCGTGGGTCACCGGCAAGCTGCTCCACGTCGACGGCGGGTGCGAACGCCCGGCGATGGACGTGCCGGTCCCGCGCCTGCGTCCGACGCGGGCCGCCGGTGACGTCGGGTAGGCCGCGGGTCGTCGTCGCCGGGCTGGGCGACATCGGGGTGCTCACCGCGATCCACCTGGCTCGTCACGTGGAGGTCGTCGGGATCTCGGCGAAGCCCGAGCTCGTCAGCGGCCAGGAGCTCGGCGTCCGTCTGGCCAGGCCCGACGACTGGGCCGCGGAGAACCGCATCGACTTCGCGCGCTTCCGCCGCCTCGACGGCGTACGCCGCGTGCACGGCTCCCTGACCGGTCTCGACCCGGTCGCGCGTGAGGTGCGGGTGCGGCTCGCGGACGGCAGCGAGGTCGTCGAGCCGTACGACGTCCTGGTCGTCTCGACCGGCGTCACGAACGGGTTCTGGAGGACGTCGGCGCTGATGTCGAGCGACGAGGTCGACGACCACGTCCGCCGGTACCACGAGAGGGTCGCGTCCGCCGCGTCGGTCGCCGTCATCGGGGGAGGTGCTGCTGCCCTCAGCGCCGCGGCCAACCTGCGGATCCGCTGGCCGCATCAGGACGTCGACCTCTTCTTCCCGGGAGACCGCCCGCTCGTCCACTACCACCCGCGGGCCTGGGACCCGGTCCGCCGTCGCCTGCTCGACCTGGGCGTCCGGTTGCACCCCGGACACCGCGCCGTGGTGCCGGACGGCTTCGCCTGCGACGAGATCACCGACGAGCCCGTCGAGTGGCAGACGGGGCAACCCGCCACCCGCGCCGACGCCGTCCTGTGGGCCATCGGCAGGGTGCAGCCGAACACCGACTGGCTGCCACCGGACCTGCTCGACGACCGCGGGTTCGTCGAGGTATCGCCCACCCTGCAGTCGGTCGCCCACCCGGACGTCTTCGCGATCGGCGACGTCGCGGCCACCGATCCCCACCGCTCGAGCGCGCGCAACCGCGCCGACAGGCTGCTCGCCGCCAACGTCCGTGCCCACCTGGCGGGCACGGCGCTCCAGCCCTACCGGGCGACCCGGTCGCGCTGGGGCTCGATCCTCGGTGTCCAGGACGACGGGCTGCTGTTCGTGGTCGCCGACGGTCGCACCGTCCAGCTGCCCGCGTGGGTGATCCGCCGGGTCCTGCTGCCGTGGGTCGTACGTCGCGGCTACTACCGCGGGGTCCGACCGGTCAGGACAGACCGCGGGTGACCTGCTCGAGGGCCTGCCGGGTGAGGTCGTGCAGCGAGTCGGCGTCGTCGTGCCCGAGCCACCACTCGTAGGCGTACTCGACGGCGGCGAGCGTCGACCGGACCAGGACGCCGGCCCGCAGCTCGTCCGCGTCGTCGAGCCGAGCAGCGACCGCCTCGATGAGCTCGTCGCAGTCCTCGCGGTTCAGCAGCGACGCGCGGCGCATCTCCGCCGGCGCCGACGCCATGGCTCGCCGCCACAGCTCGAGCGTCTCCTCGTCGTCGACGAACTGCGCGGTGCGACCCAGGATCGCCGCGACCAGGGAGTCGGCGACGTCCTCGTCCGCCGGCCGTGCCCGGAAGTTCGCGACGATCTGCGCCCGCCCACGATGGGTGGCGCCGAGGAGGAGCAGCTCCTTGCTCGGCACGTGGCGGAAGAAGGTGCTGGGGGAGATGCCGATCGCCTCGGCGATCGCCTCCGTGGTCACGTTGTCGAAGCCGTGCGCCGCGAACATCTGCAATGCCGTCTGCTGGATCTCGGCGCGCAGCGCGAGGCGCTTCCGCTCGCGGAGCGGCACCGACGGGGCAGCGTCCGCCCTGGGGTCGTTCATGCTCCGGTGATCGCGACCATGTCGGTCACGGCGAACCTGTCGAGGATCACGGGGAGGTCTCCCTGCTGTCGTCCCGACCTCGTCGGAGGCCGGGACGACAGCATGAAGACAGGTGACAGTGACTGTCAAACAGTGTCCGGCGCGTGCGTTGCTACCCGAGGGTGGCCAGCAGTGCGTGGATCGCCTGGTCCTCCTGGCCGGTGTCCGGGTTGGAGGCGCGGACGGCCGTGAGCACCGGGTCGATCTGCTGGTCGACGAAGATCCAGGTCTGGCAGTCGGTCGGCTGGAGCGCGGCCTGGTCGTCGTCCCAGGCGGTCTCCAGGTCGGTGACCCGCTTCGCGGCGCCGGCCTGGTCTCCCGAGTCGACGAGCTGCAGGGTGTCCTGCGTGATGGTGCGGTAGTTCTGCACCGAGTCCGCGGGGAACTTCGACGCGACCCGCTGGGTCGCCTCGGCCTGGCCGATCGGCGACCCCGAGCAGCTCGGCGCAGGACCCTCGGCCTCGAGCGAGCTCGTGTGCGGCTGGTTGTCCGCCCACACGAGCAGGCCGACGGTCGCCAGGGCCACCACGGCCAGGCCGCTCAGCAGGGCCCGCTGCCGCTCCGGCCGGTAGTAACGGTCGGTGGCAGGTGCGTCCCGCTTCTCGATGACGTCGGCCCGCGAGATGGACAGGTAGACGACGGTCACCAGGATGGCGGCCAGGAAGATGATGCTGGTGACGAACGTCCCGAGGCCCATGCCCTTCTCGCTCGACGGGGTCGCCAGCCAGTCGCCGATGTTGGCGCCGAGCGGCCGCGTCAGGATGTAGGCGAGCCAGAAGGTCAGGACGGCGTTGGCGCCGAGACGCCAGGCCAGCGCCACGATCGCGATGAGAGCGAGCGGCAGGAGGACGGCCTTGCTGGGTCCCCAGCCGGTGAGCTCGAGGGTCCAGTCGCCGGTCGCCGTACCGAGCGCGAAGGTGACCAGGACCGCCAGCCAGTAGAACGCCTCGCGGGGCACCGTGACGATGGAGTGGATCGACAGCGTGCGCTCCCGGGCGTACCAGATCCCGAAGACCGCCGCGAGGATCACGGAGAAGACCGTGGTGCTGATCCAGAGGGGTACGCCGATCTGGTCGGTCAGGATGTCGGTGTAGAGCGTGCCGGTGACGCTGACGACCACGACGGTGAGCCAGTAGGCGACGGGCACGTACTGCCGCAGCGTCATCTGGACCGCCAGGACGAGCACGAAGATGACGGTGAACAGCACCGCGGTGTTCACGAGGCCGACGCCGAGGGTCATGTTGATCCAGTCGGCGAAGCTCTCACCGACGGTCGTGCAGAGGATCTTGATCACCCAGAACCAGATGGTGACCTCGGGGACCTTGTTGAGCATCTGTCGAGCGCCGATGCGGGCGGGAGCGGATTGCTGGGTCATGAGGCCACGTTCTCGTGCCGTGCCTGCCAACAACCTGGAAGTGATTCCGGGCGGGTGTCGCCCCGGTCGACGACGTGCAGCGCGACGTACAGCAGGCCGAGCCAGCCGGTGGCGATGAGCCACGAGGCGAGGACGTCGGTCGGCCAGTGGTAGCCGAGGTAGACCCGGCTCGCACCGACGGCCGCTGCGAGCACCAGCGCGGTGCCGACGACGAACGGGCGCCAGTGGCGCGCGAGATGGGGCAGCACCAGCCACACGACCATGGCCAGGAAGACCGCCGAGAAGAGCGTGTGCCCGGACGGGAAGGAGTAGCCGTGGTCGACAGGCCCCAGGAGGTCTGCCGGTCCTGGTCGGGCGCGCATGACGAGGTGCTTGATGCCGACGACGAGCACGGCCGCGCCTGCCATCGCGACGCCGACGACCACGGCCTCGCGCCGCCGTCGGGCGATCAGCAACGTCACGATGACGGCGACCGACAGGAGAGCGACGCTCACCTCGCCGCCAGCCCAGCTGGCGGCTCGGGCGAGCGGCGTCAAGGTGTCGCTGCGGTGGACGACCACGGTGTCGCTGATCGACGCGTCGTGGGCGGCGACACCGTCGCGCTCGAGCGCCGCGTCAGCCAGGGCGACCGTTGCCAGGGCGCACGCGACGACACCGGCGCCGACGAGCCACAGAGCCAGTCGTGGGTTCGTCCGGAGCCGTGACCGGAGCACGGCGACTCCCGCCGGGATCAGGGAGAGGACGACGATCACCAGCGTGATGAGCTCGATGTGGGCGTTGACGAAGGGGATGCCGCCGAACAGGTAGCCGGCTCCCAGCATCGACGTGCACCATGCGACGGCCCCGATTGCGTTGTAGATGACGAACTGGCGGTAGGGCATCCGGCCCGCGCCGGCTGCGGGTGGGGTGAACGTCCGGGCGACGGGGACGAACCGGGCGAGGATCACCGCGCGCGGGCCGTGTCGGTCGAAGAACGAGGACGCGCGCTCGAGGTGCGCCGGGTCGAGCAGACGTGACTGCGGCCGGCTCATCAGCCGCGGTCCGAGCCGGCGTCCGATCAGGTAGCCCAGCTGGTCGCCCGCGAACGCAGCGGCCGCCGCGGCGACGATGACCAGCCCGATCGGCATCCCGATGACCCCGTGCGCCACCAGCAGCCCCGCCGTGAAGAGCAGCGAGTCACCAGGCAGGAAGAACCCCGCCAGGAGACCGGTCTCCGCGAAGACGATGGCCATCACGATGAGCACCGAGAGCGGCCCGAGGGAGGTCAGCAGCGAGTCGATCGCGCCGGTCACGCCGACACCTGCAGGTCCATGGTGGGAACCCTCGCTCGGTCGTCCTGCCAGCAACCTGATTGTTCGGGGCCACCGGCGCCTCGTTCACCTGCGTTGGAAGACATGCCAGTCGCCATCGGCCGTCACCTCGGTGTAGCGGCGGTCGAGCTCCACCTGCGCCGCGGTGGGGTCGACGCCCCAGGTCGCCAGTGACGCGCCGTCCACGACGACCCACCGCGGAGACTCGGACGAGGCCAGCAGGTCGGCGAGGTCGTGCAGCTGGGGGTCACGGACCCGCACCGACAGGCTCCACAGGTGCTCGTACGGCGAGGTGAGCCCGGCGTCGCGGACGATGTTGGGGTGGCCGAACGCGACTACCACCGTGTCGGTCGGTCGCGCGTGGTCGCGGAGGTACGCCGACACGGCCTGGTCGGCGCCCGCGCTCGGGGGAGCGGCGGCGAACCCGACCAGCGAGACCGCCGTGCTGAGCGCGGCCACGGCCAGCGCCCCGCGGGTCGCCCGCGTCGGACGGACAGCGGCCATCAGCAGCACCAGTCCCGGGACGACGGCCAACAGGTAGTGCCGCCAGTAGCTCCCGCCGAGCGCCGCGCCGACGAGCTCCCACGCGAGGAGGGCGAGGGCCGCCCAGCGCAGGTCCGGACCGGTCTCCGGCCGTCGGAAGCCCAGCAGCGCGGCCGCGACGACGACCGGCGCACCGCTGAGCGCCAGGGCGATGAGCAACGTGTGGAAGCGGTCGGGCGTCGCCACGTTGGCCGACGCGTGGATGACCGCCGCCGCCTCGGCGCGGAAGGTCACCAGCGCGTCCCAGAGGGACGCCGGCCCGGTGCCGCGCGCGGCCGAGGGCAGGAGGGCCACGACCAGGGCGCCGAGCGCTCCGGCACCGAACACCACGGTCCGTCGTACGGCGGAGCGCCACTGACCGCCGAGCGCCAGGGTGACGAGGAGGACGGCCGCGACCACGAAGACGTCCACGACGTTCTGCTTGACCAGCGCCGCGCACGTCGCGAGGACGCCCGCGCCCACGCTCCCGGCGTACGCCGCCTGCGGGGTGGTCGCACGCAGTGACCGCACCAGCACGAGCAGACCGCCGACGACGAACGGCACCGCCAGCAGCTCCCCGTCCACCTGCATCGCGTCGAAGAGCGGTGTCGAGACGAAGACCGCGGCGGTCGCAGCGGGCAGCCAGCCGCCGAGCCGCCCGGCGAGCAGCACCGCGGTCACCGCCGCGAGGATCCCGAGCAGGCGGAGAGGAACTGCGCCGCCCGTGGCGTCGGCGAGCCCGAAGAGCCCCATCAGCAACGGTGGCCGGTCGACGAAGTAGGCGCCGTACGTCGACGGGCCGGCCGACCACTGCGACGCGACGAGCAGGTAGCCGCCCTCGTCCGGCGACAGCGGCAGGGCCAGGAACGGGAGGCGTACCAGCGCGGTGGCGACCGCGAGGAGCAGCGTCACCCGGGGCCAGGCCGTCCGGAGGGGCGCCGGCCCGGTGCTCGCGACGCGGTCGAGGACGGTCATGTCCCCACGGTCGGCCGTGGCACCTGCCACCGACCTGACCACGATCTCGTCCCTGGGGTTTCAGGTAGTTTGCAGGTCGAGCGCGGGAGGATCGACGCATGGCGACCATCGGTTTGTGCGAGGACGATCCGGCGATCCGGCGGATCGTGCTCGCCGCACTGCAGCACGCCGGGCACGACGCCGTCGCCGCCCACGACGGGCGCGAGGCGCTCAGCCTGTTCGGCACCAACGACGCGATCGACGTGATCATCCTCGACATCGGGCTGCCCGACGCCGACGGCCGCGACGTCTGCCTCGCCCTGCGCTCGGCGGGCCAGTCCGCTCCGGTCATCTTCCTGACCGCGCTCGGCGCCGTCCACGAACGGCTCGCCGGCTTCAGCGCCGGCGCCGATGACTACCTGCCCAAGCCCTTCGATGTGAAGGAGCTGATCGCGCGGGTCGAGGCGCTCGCCAAGCGCGGCCGGCTCGTCGTCGCCGGGGCGCCCGACGACCTGCTGCTCGACCCCGCCCGGCACGCGATCGTGTGCGAGGGCCGCGAGGCGCTGCTGACCCCGACGGAGTTCCGGATGCTCGCCGCGATCACCTCCCGTCCCGGCGAGGTCGTACGCCGCCGGGCCGTCGTCGCGGCCGCCTGGCCCGACGGCGCGATCGTCAACGAGAACACCGTGGACTCCTACGTACGCCGCATCCGCGCCAAGCTCGCGGAGGTGGACTCGCCGGTGCGGCTCCACACCGTCCGCGGAGTCGGGTTCACCGTCAAGTGAGCGACCAGGCCTGGAGCGCCCGCCCGTTCGGCCTCCGGGGACGGCTGCGCCGGTGGGCACCCAGGTCGTTCCGCGGCCAGATCGTGGTGTCCACGGTCCTGCTGATGACCGCGGTCATGCTCTGCGTCGGTGTCGGCGTGCAGGTGCTGCTGGGCTACACGGCTCAGCGCGACATCGACCGCGTCCTCGAGGACCGCGCGGACGCGGTGATCGCCGTCGTCGAGGCCAACTCCACGGCTGGCAGCACCCAGGTCTCGGTCCCCGACGACCTGCTGGACCCGGGCGTGCGCGTCTACGACGACCAGGGAGACCTCGTCGCCGGGACCATCGAGCACGACGCCCGTGACAAGGCCGACGACCTGGCGAGCACCTCCACCATCCGCAACGTCAACGCCGGCGACCAGCTGCGGCTGCGCGCGGTGCCTTTCACCACGCAGGCCGGCCAGTCCGGGGTCGTGGTCGTGAGCCAGGAGACGACGCCGTACGAGCGCTCGGAGATGTATGCGCTGGCCGCCACGATCGGCATCGGCCTGCTCGTGATCGGGATCTCCGCGGCGATCGCGAGCCGGGTCACCACCCAGGCCCTCGCGCCCGTGGCGCAGATGGCCAAGCGCGCCACCGACTGGAGCGAGCACGACCTCACCCACCGCTTCGAGCTCGACGGGCCCGACAACGAGCTGGCCCAGCTCGGCGACACCCTCGACGGGCTCCTCGACCGGGTCTCGATGGCGATCCGCTCGGAGCAGCGACTCACCTCCGAGCTCGCCCACGAGCTGCGCACGCCGCTCACCGCCATCCAGGGCAGTGCCGACCTGGCCCTGCTCCGTGGCGTCGACGACGACGAAGCGCGGGCCGAGCTCGAGCAGATCGCGACCTCGGCGCGCGCCATGTCGGACGTCATCACCACCCTCGTCGACGTCGCCCGCGACCACGCCGCCGCTGGCACGGCCTCGACCTCCGTCGTCGCGGACGTCGTCGACGGCGTCCGGGTGATGGTGCCGACGGGCCTGACGTTCGTCGACGCGACCACGGGATCGACCGCACGGGTCGCCGGGCCGCGCGAGCTGGTGCTGCGTGCGCTCGCGCCGGTGGTCGACAACGCGGTCGCCCACGCGCGCACCACGGTCACCCTCACCGCCGTCGACGCGCCGCGAGCTGTCGAGATCTCCGTCCAGGACGACGGTCCGGGCATCGACGCGGGGGAGCGGGACAAGCTCTTCGAGGTCGGGATCTCCTCCCGCGGAGGCACCGGCCTCGGGCTGGGGATCGCCCAGCGGGTCGCCCGGTCGATGGGTGGGACGGTGCGCGTGGGCGAGGCCGACACCGGTGCGACCTTCATCCTGACCTTGCCCCGCGCGTGACCGGCGGGCCGTCGGTCACCGATCAGGTCGGTTGCAGGTTCGGTCCGTCACTGTCGGTCCATGTCCCGGGCGACGACGGCGGTGCTGGCCAGTGTGCTGGTCGCTGCGGCCGTGCTGCAGTCCCACCTGCTCCCGCTCTGCCTCCTCACGTTGCTGGGGGCGGTGGCCGGTTTCCTGGTCGCCACGCAGATGAAGGACCCGCGCGACCTGCTGCGGGTGCCGGTCATGGTGGCGGTCACGGTCCTCGTGCTCGTCGGGGTCGGCCAGCTGGGTGCGATCGGAATCCTCCTCGGCGTCGGGCTCCTGGTGTCCGCGACACCGACCGACCCGTCGGGGCCGCCGGCAGACGCCTCGCGGCCACCCGCCCGTGGGACCTCTCGCAGATGAGCACCTGACGTGCCGGTGGAACGGTCGCGGACTGGGCACTGTGCACGTGTCGTACTAGATGAAGGTGGCTCGACATGATCGAAGCACGCACGCTGACGAAGCGCTACGACGAGAAGCTCGCGGTCGACGACCTGTCGTTCACCATCAAGCCCGGGGTCGTCACGGGCTTCCTCGGCCCGAACGGCGCCGGCAAGTCCACCACGATGCGGATGATGATGGGCCTGGACCGACCGACGTCCGGGACGGTGCTCGTCAACGGCAAGCAGTACGCCGAGCACGCGGCGCCGCTCAACGAGGTCGGCGCGCTGCTCGAGGCCCGGGCGATCCATCCGGGGAGGAGCGCGCGCAACCACCTGGTGTCCCTGGCCCTGACGAGCGGGATCAAGCGCTCTCGCGTCGACCAGGTCCTCGACATGGTCGGGCTCACCGACGTGGCCCACCAGCGGGTGGGTGGGTTCTCCCTCGGCATGGGCCAGCGGCTCGGCGTCGCCGCGGCGCTGCTCGGCGACCCCCGCACCCTCATCCTCGACGAACCGGTCAACGGGCTGGACCTCGACGGCATCCGATGGATCCGGGCCCTGCTCACCCGGTTGGCGGGCGAGGGCCGGACCGTGTTCCTGTCGTCGCACCTGATGAGCGAGATGGCGGTGACCGCCGAGCACGTGATCGTCATCGGCAAGGGTCGACTGCTGCGGGACCAGCCGATGGCCGACTTCATCCGCGAGGCAGCGGTGGAGTCCATCCGCGTCGTCACCCCGGACGGCGAGCGCCTCGCCGAGCAGCTGGGACGGGCGGGTGCGACCGTCACCGTCAACAGCGCCGAGCCCGACGATCCGGTCGGGTCGCTGACCGTCACGGGCACCACCAGCCGCGAGGTGGGAACGCTGGCCGCCCAAGCCGGCATCACCCTGTGGGAGCTCGCCCCGCGAGCGGGCTCTCTCGAGGACGCCTACCTCGCCCTGACCCGCGACTCCCTGGACTACCAGGACACCGACGGCCGCCCCACCACCGAGGAGCTCGTCTCATGACCGCCACCGGGATCGAGCAGCCGACCACCCCTCCGCTGAGGGAGCCCGTCGCAGGTCGGGTCGACGGGCCGGTGACCCTCCGCGGCGTCATCGCCTCGGAGTGGGTGAAGTTCTGGAGCCTGCGCTCCACCGTCCTCGTCCTCGCCGCCGCGGTGACCGCGATGGTGGTCTTCGGTGCCGTCATCGCGTTCAACACGCGCAACCCGGCGGGGTTGGACCCGGAGGACGTCGTCGCGTCCGGGCCGCTGCAGGGCTACTACCTCGGCCAGCTGCTGATGGCCGCGCTCGGAGTCCTGGTGGTCAGCGGGGAGTACAGCTCCGGCATGATCCGCGCGACCTTCGCCGCCGTGCCGAAGCGGCTCCCGGTCCTGATCGCCAAGGCCGTCGTCTTCACGGTCGTGGTCGGCACCTCGATGATCGTGGCCTCGGTGGTGGCCTTCCTTGTCGCCCAGGCCGTGCTGTCCGGTCACCGGCCGACGTACAGCCTGAGCGACGGCAGCACCCTGCGCGTCGTCGTCGGCACCGGTGTCTACCTGACCCTCGTCGGCCTCGTGGGCAGCGTCCTGGCCTGGACCGTCCGCAGCACGCCCGGCGCCCTGGTCGCGACGCTGGCCGTGATCCTGGTCGTGCCGATCCTGCTGGAGCTCGTCTTCCCGAGCTGGGGCACCTACATCGCGGCCTACCTCCCGACCGGCGCCGGTCAGAGCTTCTCGACGACCCTCGCCGCGCCGCACGCGCTCTCGCCCTGGACCGGGCTGGCCGTGATGGTGGCCTGGGTGGTCGTGGGTCTGGCGGGCGCGGGCGTGGCGCTCCGTCGTCGGGACGTCTGACCCCGCGGTCAGCCGGAGCCGGCGCCGACCGCGGACGCCTCGGCCTCTTCCACCGACCCGTCGCTGACGGCGCCGAACACGAAGCGCTTGTAGGACCAGTAGCGGAAGAGGGTCCCGAGCGCGAGGCCGACCACGTTGGCGGAGAGGTTGTCGACCAGGCGGCTGGTCCACCCGAGGACGTCGTGCGTCAGGACGAGGGTCAGAACCGAGATGCCGAGCCCGACCAGGTTGAAGAGCACGAAGAGGGCGACCTGGCGCCGGCTGTCGGAGGTCGGCTGGTCGCGCCAGGTCAGCATTCGGTTGCCGAGGTAGGTCACGACCATCGCGGCCGCGACCGCGAGCACCTTCGACAATGCGGGGTCGACGCCGGCGAGGACGGGCAGGGTCCGCAGCCAGTTGAACGCGAGGACGTCGACGACGTAGCCGGCGCCGCCCACGGCCAGGAAGGTGAAGACCTCCCGATGTCTCGTCGAGATCATCCGGCGCACCTCGTCCCGCGCGGGACCTGGTAGGGCGCGGCGATCCGGTAGGTGCCTGCGCTCGGGGCCTGCAGCACGACCCAGTTGTCGCCGCGCGTGCTGCGCCCGGGGTGCACGGTGTCCAGGTCGGTGAGGCAGGCGGCGCCGGTCACGGTCAGCCAGGGAGACGTCTCGACCTTGACGACGTAGTGACCGGCGGCCGGGACGGCCACCGTCAGCTCGTCGGAGTCGAAGGCCGACACGGCCGCGGCCGGCCGGACGAGGGGCGCCGGGTGGCGGACGGCGTAGACGGTCCAGCTCGGGTCCGACCACACCTGCTCGAGATAGTCGAGGCCTCCCGACACCAGCCGTGACTCGCCGGCCGCGCCGTAGTCGGGCTGCGAGGTGGTGGCGACCACGACGTACCGCACGGCCCAGCGGTGCAACCAGGTCCGGTACGTCGTCGCGGTCAGGGCGCCGTGTTCGTAGAAGACCTGGTTGCGGTCCACGTCGGCCTGCCGGTTCCAGCCGCGCGCGAGAGCGACGTACGGCGCCAGTGCCGCGGCCTCACGGTGGCTCCGCGTGGGAACGACCTCCACCCGGCCGAGGCCGGCGCCGCCGGCACGGAGCACGCTGACCAGCGGCGCGACGTCCGAGTCCAGCGACGTGGCCGGTCGGCTGTGCACCGCGTCGTGGGCCGCGATGCTCACCTGCCACGCAGCCGACGTCGTCAGGGCGACGCCCAGGAGCACCGCCGCCACTGGTGCTCCGAGCCGCTGGGCGACGACCGAGCTGCGCCACCGGCCGCGCAGCGCGACCAGGACCAGTGTGACTCCGCCGAAGAGGAGGCCGAGCCGGGTCACGTTGGTGCCGATCGGCGTCGGGACCAGCCAGACGAGGACGACCATCAGCAGGTAGACAGCGGAGCCGGTACGCAGCTCGCGCCAACCGCGCGGCGCAAGCAGGACGACCGCGACCGCCATCGCGGCCGGCAGCACCGCCGCTCTCCAGCTCATCGGTTGCTGGCCGGAGAAGGGGAAGAGGAAGGCGGACGCGGCCACCACGAGCACGGCCGGTACGCCGACGGCGTACGCCGCAGGACGGCGACCGCCCAGCCACAGGGCCGCGGCGACCACCCCGAGGAAGAGGCCGGCGACCGGGCTGCACGCGGTGGCCGTCGCCGCGAGCGCGGCCACCAGGCAACCGCGCGCCAGCCGGGGCATGCCGCCGGGTCGCACCACGACCATGCACACCGCGGCCAGCGCGACCGTCGTGCCGAGCGCGAAGGTCACCCGGCCCGACACCGCGTTGCCCATCAGGGCGGCGGCACCCACGACGACCGGGACGAACCGCGACCCACCCCGCGCAGTCCGGAGGGTCAGGAGCCAGGCGAGCAGCGCGGCCGCGGTGGTCGTGGCGAGCATCATCGTCGTCCGCACCCCGAGCCCGGCCATCACGAACGGCGAGATCGCGCTGTAGGAGGCCGGGTGCATGCCGCCGTACCAGGCCAGGTCGTAGGCGCTGCCCGGGTGCGCGTGGGCGAACTCGGCCCACGCGTCCTGCGCGGCCAGGTCACCGCCCGACGTCGCGAGGAAGTGCACCCACACCAGCTGCAACGCCGCCGACACCGCGACGGCGGCGGCGACCGGAGCCCAGCGCGCGTCCCGGAGCCGTGCGAACGCCCCGGCGCCGCCCAGGGGATCCGCGCCGACGGCCAGGGTCATGGTGACGACGCTAGGGAGCGGTGCCTGCCGGCAACCTGACTGCGAGGGCGCCGGTCAGTCGAGGACCTCGGTCCGCTCCCGGTCGACGGGCGGACCCGCGTCACGGTGGACGTGGGCACCTTCGACGTCGCTGTGGGTGATCGTCACGTAGCCGACCAGAAGTGCGAACAGGGCGAGGCCGAGAGCGGTCACCGTGCCGTCGCCCCAGTCGAGTCCTCCCTGCGAGGGCGGCTTGCCGAGCCAGTCGGCCACCGAGGCGCCGAGCGGTCGGGTCAGGACGTACGACGCCCAGAACGCCGCCGTGGCGCTCAGTCCGAGTCGCCACAGTCCGAACGGGACCAGGATCAGCACGCCGAAGAGGACGATCGACCACGCGAACCCGAGTCCCATGTTGATGGCGGTGGTGTCACCGACGGCCGTGCCGAGACCGAAGGTCAGCAGCACCGTGCCCCAGTAGAACCGCTCGCGCCGGGCCGTCGTGATCGAGTGCACGGACAGCGTGCCCTCGCTGCGCTGCCACCAGGTGAGCAGGCCGCACAGCAACGCGAAGTAGATGATCGAGTCGACGTAGTACGGCGTCCCGAGCGCGACGTGTGGACCGTCGGCGATCATCGTCCCGAAGAGCGCCACCATCAGCACCGTCACCCAGTAGCGGACCGGGTGGTAGGCGTCGGCCTTCAGCTGGAACCACAGGGCGACGAAGAAGCCGCCGACCCCGACGATGCCGGCCAGCGGGATGCTGACCGAGCCCATGAAGTCCGCCCCGGCCTCACCGATCCCGGTGGTGAGCAGCTTGATGATCCAGAACAGCAGGAAGACCTCGGGCACCTTCGGCGCGCGGAACACTCGTGGCGTCATGGTCCGGACGCTAGGGGCCGCAACCTGTCGACAACCTGACTGGGCGCGTCAGTGCTGGAAGGCGACGTACCCGTCCCTCACGTCGGCGCGGCTGACGGTGCTCGGGTCCAGCAGGACGACCTGACCCACGAGGTCCTCGGCGGCCTTCACCGGACCGGCGTAGGCGACCGCGTCCGGGCCCACCCTGATGATCACCTCGGTCTGGTCGGGCTCCGGGACGACCACGGTGTAGCGGCTCGACGTCGGCCGCCCGTCGGCGAAGACGGTCGTCTCCTCCGCGAGGACGGCGCCGCCCGTCACCGTGGTGCAGGTCGTCGTCACGGCGTCGAGGTAGTCCTCGGGGTCGGTCCCCGACGGGACCGGGACCGCGTGGACGTCCACGGTGCCGGCCTCGCAGGGTGGTTCGGTTCCCGCGGGGGCCGTGACGAGGGAGGTGCGCGGGTCGATGTCGGAGACGACGGTGGACTCGACGGCGGCGATCTCGGGCAAACGGTCGACGTTGCCCGAGAAGGTGTAGATCGGGTGCTCGTAGGTGTTCAGCGTGTGCAGGTAGTCGTCGACGAGCTGATCGTCCGACGCGCGCTGCTGGCGTACGTCGGCCTGGTCCTCGACCCAGGTGAGCGCCGGCCACGCCGCGATCGCGGTCGTCGCCACGCACACCCCGACGGCGGCTGCGACGCCGTACCTCGCGGGCGAGGTCAGGAGCTTCGCGACGGCGACGAGCACGACGACGGACCCCAGCGCCCAGAGCGGGGCCGCGGCCAGAGGTGTGACGGCAGCCAGGGCCACCAGCGGGGGGACGACCGGCAGTGCCAGGAGGGGCACCAGGGCGCCGCGCAGACCGGGACGCGAGCGGCCGGCGAGCCGGAGCCGGGCGGCGGCGACGACAGCGGTCAGGGGCGCGACCACGAGGACCAGCACGGCGAGCACGGCGTACGCCAGCAGCTCGAGCCGGTCCGAGCTCGCCTGGCTGGTCGCGACGACGGATCGGTTCTCCAGGATCCCGGCCGCGGTCACGAGGGCGAACCACGACGCGGCGGCCACGAGTCTGCTCACGGGCTGCCCATCACGACGTCGAGTGTCGTGCGAGGGGCCGGTGGCGGTCAACAGATCGACGAACCCGTGAATCTCACCCAATCGGGTGGGGTTTGCGGGCAGGTGCTTCCGGACACTGGGAGACAGGTTGCCCGGTCGATCCGCCGCCTGCTCGGGACTCACGCAGACCGTGAGGGTGCGGTTCGACCGGGCTTTTCCCTAGCCCGCCCGACGTCAACGGCCGAGGTCGCGCAGCACCCGCTGGCTGGCCAGCTTGCCGGGGGAGCCGATGACGCAGCCGCCCGGGTGGGTGCCCGAGCCGCACTGGTAGTAGCCGTCGATCGGGGTGGCGTACTGGCTCCAGCCCGGCGCGGGGCGGAAGAAGTACATCTGCGGAGCCAGGAACTCGCCGGCGAAGATGTTGCCCTCGGTCAGGCCGGTGCGCGCTTCGATGTCGACCGGCGTCACGACCTCGCGGTGGAGCACCAGGTCGCCGAAGCCCGGGAAGTGGGACTCCAGCACGGCCTGCGCCTTGTCGCCGAAGTGGTCGCGCTCGGTCTCCCAGTCGCTGCCGCGCAGCTCGTACGGCGCGTACTGCACGAAGCAGGACATGACGTGCTTGCCCGGAGGGGCCATGTCGGGGTCGACGACCGACTGGATCGCGGCGTCGATGAAGGGCTTGTCGCTGTACCAGCCGTACTTCGCGGCGTCGAAGGCCCGCTCGACGTACTCCATGGTCGGGCCGATGTTGAGGAAGCCGCCGTAGTGGTCGACGGTGTCCGGCAGGGCGGGGAAGACCGGGAGGCCGTCGAGGGCGAAGTTGACCTTCGCCGAGACGCCGCGGAACCTCATCCGGCGGATGTTGTCGACCAGGTCGAGCGGGAGCTCGCGCGGCTCGACGAGCTCGAGGAACGTACGCCGGGGGTCGAGCGCCGAGACGACGACCGGGGCACGGAACTCCGTGCCGTCCTCGAGCACGACGCCGACCGCGCGGCCGTTGTCGGTCAGCACCGAGGAGACCTGCGCACCGAGACGGATCTCCGCGCCGTACGCCTGCGCGGCTCGACCGAGCACCTGGGTGAAGCCGCCGTTGCCGCCCTTGTGGAAGGCCCACGAGCCGAGGTGGCCGTCGTGCTCGCCCATCTTGTGGAAGAGCAGGACCAGGCCGGAGCCCGGCGACATCGGGCCGACCTTGGAGCCGATGATCGACGAGGACGCGTGGTAGCCCTTGATCGCCTCGTGCTCGAAGTAGTCGTCGAGCCAGTCGGACGCGCTGCCCGTCAGGAGGCGTACGACGTCGTGCATCGTCTTGCGGTCGATGCCGCCGAGGTGGTCCATCAGCCACTTCACGTCGACCGCGTCCTCGGGGTCGCTGCCGAAGATGTTCGGCGGCGCGTTGTCGAAGAGCGGCCGGATCGCCTGGCAGACCCGGTCGAGGTCGCGGTGGTAGCGCTCGTAGGCGTCCGCGTCGCGCGGCGAGTGGCGGCGGACCTCCTGCAGGTTCTGGGCGTGGTCGTCGCCGAAGAGCAGGTAGTCGCCGTCGCCGGTCGGGTGGAACGACGACGGCATCATCAGCGGCAGGAAGCCGTGCTTGACCAGGTCGAGCTCGTGGATGATCTCGGGCCGCAGCAGGCTGAGCGCGTAGGAGAACGTCGTGAACGAGAAGCCCGGCATCAGCTCCTCGGTGATCGCGGCGCCGCCGACCATCGCGTTCTTCTCGAGCACCAGCGTGCGCAGTCCGGCCTTGCCGAGGTAGGCCGCGTGGGTCAGGCCGTTGTGGCCGCCGCCGACGACGATCGCGTCGTACTCATGGGTGCTGCTCATGACTTCTTCCTGTCGGGCTCGAAGAACGGCATCGAGGTCGTCGTGACCCGGACCGTCGTGTTGTGGTGGTTGACCGCGAGCTCGAGGCGCAGCTCGGTGCCGGCGGCGGCCAGGTCGGGACGGACCCGGGCGATGCCGATGTGGCTCTGGAGCACGGGGGAGTAGACGAAGCTCGTGCAGTAGCCGACCTCGTTGCGATCGGCGTCCAGGATCATCGACTCGTAGGGCAGCGGGTGCTCGGACTTGGGTGGGAAGAGGTCGGCCTCGCGGTAGAGCCGGTCCCAGTCGGCCGCGTCGACGACGATGCCGGTGGTCGCCCACCGCGACGTACCGTCGACCAGCTCCTTGCGGATCGCCTCGGAGCCGACGAAGCGGCGCGACCCGTCGCGCACGCCGCGGAGCATCCAGCCGAGGCCGAGCTCCTTCGGGGTCACGCAGTCGGCGTCGCTCAGCGTCAGCCGGGCGTCGTGCCACTCCACGTCGACGAGCGGCAGGCCGGCCTCGATGCGCAGCGTCATCAGCGCCTCCTCGCCGAAGGGCCGGATGCTGTGCGGCCCACCGGCCTCGAGCACGGCGTCGAGCACGGCGAGGGCGTCGTCGGCGGCGACGGTCAGCTCGAAGCCGAGGTCACCGGTGTAGCCGGTGCGCGAGAGCGTGATCGGTGCGCCCGCGACCTTGGCCGGCACGTGGTCGAAGTAGGCGAGGCTCTCGGCCTCGGGGGCCAGCGCAGCGAGCACGGCCCGCGAGCGGGGACCCTGGACGGCGAGCATGCCGTAGCTGTCGGTGACGTCCTCGAGCTCGACCCGCAGCCCGGCGCCGAGCTCCTGGAACCACGACAGCGCGGGCCGCCCGGCGGTCAGCAGGAACTCGTCGGCCGAGTGACGGAAGACCACGCCGTCGTGCATGACGTAGCCGCGGTCGTCGCACCACGCGGTGTAGTGGGCCTGACCCGGCCGGCAGGTCCGGATGTCGCGCACCAGCGAGCCCGCGAACAGCCGCTCGGCGTCCGGGCCGGTCACGGCGTACTTGTAGAGCGGGGAGGTGTCGAAGACGCCCACGCTGTTGCGGACCGCGAAGTACTCGTGCTTCGGCGCGTGGGTGTAGCGCAGCGGTGAGAGCTGGCCCTGCCAGTGCGTGAAGAGGTGCTGCGAGTTGAGCTCGCTGAGCCGTGGGTGGAACGGCGTCGTCCTGATCATCAGTCGTCCTTTCAGAGCACCGCGTCGAGGAAGGTCTTCGTCTCCGGGCGGGTGGGTGCCGACACCATCTGCGCCGGCGGACCCTCCTCGAGTATCCGACCCTCGTGGAAGAAGCACATCCGGTCGGCCACCTCGCGGGCGAAGCCCATCTCGTGGGTCACCACCATCATCGTCATGTGCAGGTCGGTGGCCAGCGAGGTCATCACCGACAGCACCTCGCCGGTGAGCTCCGGGTCGAGCGACGAGGTCGGCTCGTCGAAGAGCATCACGTCGGGCTCCATCGCCAGGGCGCGGGCGATCGCGACCCGCTGCTGCTGACCGCCCGAGAGCCGGATCGGGTGCTCGCCGGCCTTGTCGGCGAGCCCGACCCGGTCGAGGAGGTCGAGGGCACGCTTCTTGACCACGGCCTCCTTGCCCTGGCCGGCGCACATCGGGCCGGACATGACGTTGTCGAGCGCGGTCATGTTCGGGAAGAGGTTGAACTGCTGGAACACCATCCCGGTGCGCAGCCGCAGCTCGCGGATCTGGCGCCGCTTGCGACGGGTGCGGTGCCCACCCGAGAGGCGTACGCCGGACACCTCGATGGTCCCCTCGGTCGGGTCCTCGATCATGTTCACGCAGCGCAGCAGCGTCGACTTGCCCGACCCGGACCGGCCGAAGATCACCACCACCTCACCCCGCTCGACCACGAGGTCCACGCCCTTGACGACCTCGAGGTGGCCGAAGCTCTTGTGGAGTCCCTCGATGCGGACGATGGGCTCGCTCATCACAGCCCTCCGTCGTGCTGGATGACGGTGATGCGCGTCGACGTCCGCACGTAGCCACGCTCGAGGCGGTTCTCCAGGCGACGCTGGAAGAACGAGAAGATGGCGGTCAGGCCCCAGTAGAGGAGGGCCACCGCGAGGTAGGCCTCGAGGTTCTTGAAGTCGGCCTTGCCGAGCAGCTGCGCGCGCCGGAACATCTCGGCGCTGGCGACCGTCACGCCGAGGAACGACACCAGCGCGGTGTCCTTCATCATCGCGATGAACTCGTTGCCGGTCGGCGGGATGATGATCCGGAACGCCTGCGGCAGGATCACCTTCCGCATCTTCTGGCCGTGGGTCATGCCGAGCGCGTCGGCCGCCTCGGACTGGCCGATCGCGACCGCCTGGATGCCGGCCCGGAAGATCTCGGTCATGTAGGCGCCGTAGTTGAGGCCGAGCGCGATCGTGCCGGCCACCGCCGCGTCCAGCACGAGCGCGGACTCGAAGCCCTCCGGGAGCCAGCTGTACTTGTCGGTGAGGTTGCGGCCCACCGGCGGCAGGGCCAGGTAGAGCAGGAACATCTGGACGATCAGCGGCGTGCCCCGGAAGAACGAGACGTAGAAGCCGGAGATGCCGTAGGCGATCGGGTTGCGCGACAGCCGGGCCAGGGCGCCGAGGGTCGCGAGCACGATCGCGATGACGATGCCGCCGACGGCCATGACGAGCGTGTAGCGGAGCCCGCCCTCGATGTAGCGGATGTTGTCGCGGATCCAGCCCTTGTCGAAGCCGGCGGCCAGGACGAAGAGCCCGAGCAGCACGAAGATCACGACCCAGACCGCGGCCACCTTCAACCGGAACGGGATGCGGGCGCTGGCGAGGGCGAGCCGCTCCAGCGGCGACTCCGCCCCGTCGACCCGAGGTCCTCGGGTCACTTCTGGACCGTCAGGTCAGCCCCGTCGTACCACTTCTTCGAGAGCTCGGACAGCGTCCCGTCGTCGTGCATCTCGCCGACGATCTTGTCGACCGCGGCAGCCAGGCTGGTCGGGTCGGCCTCGGAGGACTTGTCGATGGCCACCGAGAGCGGCTCGTAGAACACCGGGTCGCCGACGATCTTCACCGGGTTGCCGGCGTCGATGTAGCCCTGCGCGGTCGTGCTCGACGTGATGACGGCGTCGAGGCGGGTGCCGTCGCCGAGGGCGAGGTCCTGCAGCGCGGTCGTGTCGGTGTCGTAGCCGTGGATGTCGGCGTCGTCGATCACGAAGTCGAAGTCGAAGCCGTTGATCGCCAGGCTCTTGTCGAGGTACTGCTCGTAGGTGCAGCCCGAGCAGACGCCGATCTTCTTGCCGTCCAGGTCGGTCGACAGGTCGGAGACGCTGGAGTTGTCGGCGTTGACCACGACGACCGCGGGCGTGAAGTAGTAGGGCTGGCTGAAGTCGAGGACCTTCTGCCGGGCGTTGGTCGGCGTCATCGAGCCGACGCTCATCTGCCAACGGTCGTTCCAGCTGCCGGCCGTGATGACGTCCCAGGACGGCGACTCCCAGGCGACCTCGACACCGAGCCGCTTGGCGATCTCGGTGGCGACGTCGATGTCGAAGCCGACGTACGTCCCGGTCTTCGGGTCGAGCGAGGACTGCGGCGGGTACGCCGGGTCCGTCGAGACCGTGATGGTGCCCTTGTCGCAGACCTCCTTCAGGAGGCCGTCGGGCGTGCCCTCGCCGCAGACACCGCTGCCTGCCGGTGGCGCATCCGCGGCGTCGCTGCCGCCGCTGTCCGACCCGCACCCACCGAGAAAGAGAGCGGCCAGGGCCGCCGTTGCCACCACCAGTGAGTGCCGCTTGAGCATGTGCTTGCCTCCTCGGTCGGGACGCATGTGCATCCGCTCGCAGGATGGCAGAAAAATGTTTCGTTGGTGAGGGCCTCGACACAACCACTTCGGTGACCTCGGGAGTCAGAGGAGAGGAAGGGTGGTGCCGGATGATCGACCGCATGACGAGCAGCGCGCCCGCGCCGACGTTCGAGGAGTACGCCGAGGTCGGGTGGCCGTCGCTCTACCGCTACGCCTACCTCCTCGTGGGCAACCACGCGGACGCCGAGGACCTCGCGCAGCAGACGCTGCTCAAGGCCTACCGCTCCTGGGACCGGATCGGTCGGGCCGACGTGCCCGCGGCGTACTTGCGCCGGATGCTCACCAACACCTACCTGTCCTCGCGACGCCCGAAGGCACGGCGGCTCGAGCTGCTCACCGACGAGCTGCCGGAGCCGCGCGCCGTCGCGGCGGGCGGTCCCGAGGACCGGATGGTGCTCTGGCCGCACGTGCAGTCACTGCCACCGCGACAGCGGGCGGTGGTCGTCCTGCGCTACTACGAGGACCTCGGCGAGCAGGAGATCGCGGACGCCCTCGGGTGCTCGCGCGGCACCGTCAAGTCCACCGCCCACCACGCCCTCAAGGCGCTGCGGGCCGCGATCGGGAAGGAGAGCTGAGATGGACATCGACGTCGAGGAGACCCTGGGACGCGAGCTCCACACCATCGCGTCCGGTCTGCGGATCCCGGCCCTGCCGGACCTGGCGCAGGAGCCGATCCCCACGCCGCGACGCTGGCCGTCGCTGCTCGCGGCGGCTGCCGTCGTGCTCGTCGTGATCCTGGCGGCCGTCTTCGCGGAGGCGTTCCACGCAGGCTCGTCCCCGCAGCCGATGCCGCAGCCGGTGCCGGCGCCGACGGGCACCCTGCCGCGGACGGCCCCCGCGACGCCGTACGTGCTCGCTGACCGGCTGTACGTCGACGGCCAGCAGGTCCCGGGGAAGTGGTGGTCGGTCGACGCCGGAGGTGACGCGTGGCTCGCCTGGCGCGCCGACGACACCTGGTGGTGGGGCCGCGGCACGGAGCCGCACCGGATCGAGGCCCGCCTGGACGTGCCCCCGGCGATCTCACCCAACGGCGACTACGTCGCGATGATCGTCACGGACGACAACGGCGCCACCCTGACCGGCTTCGACACCGCGTCCGACGGGGAGGGCTTCGGTGGCGTCACGGTCGACGCCGGCGACCCGGAGAAGGGGACCACGGTCTTCGTCCGGGCCGTGACCGACGACGGCCGCGTCGTCGCCCAGGGCCTCGAGTCCGGGGTGCTCTGGCTGCCGCTCACCACGGGGGAGACGGTCGACCTGACCGAGACCGCTCCGGGGCAGCAGGTCGAGCGTGCCACCGCGGCCGGGCTGGTCGTCGGGTCGGAGTCGCCCTACCTCGCCCAGCTCTCCGACGCCGGTGAGCTGACCCGGGTGCGGGACCTGCCCGTGCACGACGACCTCGAGGTCAGCCCGGGCGGGCAGTGGCTGGTGATCGCACCTGGGGGCACGCTCGGCGGCGAGGTCACCTCGATCCGCTCGCTCGAGGCGCAGACCGTCGACGCCACCGAGGACACCACGCTGACCGCCCCGGAGGGATGGGGGTTCCGGACCCTGGCCTGGGCGTGGGAGGACGACGAGCACCTGGTCTCGCCCGTCGTCACCGACGACGGGCAGACGCAGCGGATCACCCGCTGCAGCGTGCTCCTGGCGCGCTGCGTGCTGGTCGACGCCGGCTGAGCGCGGCCTGCGTCAGCGCGCGCTGCGGAGCGTCGCGAAGATGTCGTCCTCGAGTTGCCGGCCGGGGACCCGGCCGACCTCCCGGTACCACTCCTGGCCGAGCAGGGTCCGCGCCAGCGGGCGCGGCAGCCGCAGGAGGAGCGCGAGGGTGCGGGGTCCGCTGCCGCCGCCGGTCTGGCTGGCGTGCGCGCGCATCGAGCCGAGCTTCGCGGGCAGGTGCCGGCGTACGTCGACGCGGTGGGTGAGGTCCGCCCGCGCCGTGTAGACCTCGTGCGACCCCGGGAGCTCCGGCATCGACGCCGGGACGCGCCGCAGCACCGCGAGGAGCCGGGCGATGAGGGTGCGGTCGATGGTCGCCTCGAGGAGGACCCGGGTGCCGGCGAGCTCGGCGGCCCGGTGCCCGACCCGGTGGACCTGCACGTGGTCGGGGTGTCCGTAGCCGCCCGCTCGGTCGTACGTCGTGAGCACGTCGGCCCGTTCCTCGCGCAGGATCGCGGCGAGCAGCTCCGCGGCCTCCTCGGTGTCGGTCTCGGCGAACCGGCCGTCCGGGTAGCCGAGCACCTCGACCCGGGCCGCGCCGATCGCGCGGGCCGAGGCCGCGAGCTCGTGGGTGCGCCGTCGACCGAGCCCGGTGGGATCTGCGGCCAGGCCGGCCTCCCCGGCGGTGGCCACCACCAGCACCACCCGGTGTCCGTCCGCCGCCGCGCGCGCGAGCGTGCCTGCGGTCAGCAGCGACTCGTCGTCGGGGTGGGCGTGGAAGGAGACGATCGTGTAGGTCACGTGGACCCCACCAGGGTGAGCCGCGGGACCCGCGCGGACGCCGCCTCGAGGTAGAGGTCCTGGGTGCGGCGCAGGACCGCGGCCCAGTCGTGCCGGGTGCGGGTGGTTGCGTTGTGCCGAGCGATCGTCGTGCGCAGCGCGTCGTCGGCGAGGAGCCGGGTGACGTGGGCGGCGAGCGCTGCGTCCGTCTCGCCGAGCAGGCCCTCGCGCAGGTGGGTGACGAACTCCGTGACGCCGCTGTGCGAGCTCGCGACCACCGGCAGGCCCGCGGTCCGGGCCTCCAGGGCGGCGATGCCGAAGGACTCGAGCTCGGCCGGCGCGAGGTAGACCGAGCTCCGGGCCAGCTCGCGCCGGATCTCCGACCGGTCCAGGCGACCCGGCAGCTCCACCCAGTCGGTCATGTCGTGGCGGCGTACGAACCGCTCGAGCGCCGCCCGCTGCGGGCCGTCACCGACGACCAGTGCGCGCAGCGGCCGGTCGGCGGGCAGCTGGCGGCGTACGTCGAGCAGGATCCGCGCGAGCGGCAGGGTCCGCTTCGTGTGCGTCATCCGCATCACGCTGACCACGGTGGGGACGGCGCCGTCCGGAGCGCACCTGCCCTGCCAGCGGTCGGCGTCGATCGCGTTGGGCAGCACCCGGACGGGGACGTCAGGGCCGAGCATCGTGCGCAGCGGGGCGGCCGCGGCGGAGCTGACGGCGGACCACGTGATCGGCCACCCGCGCAGCCGCAGCAGGAGGTTCGCGGTGGCGGGAAGGGGGCCGAGCCGCGACCACATCGAGTGCACGGTGACCAGGGTCGGGACACCCGTCGACGCGGCGCGGCGGGCCGCCAGGGTGGCGAGCGGCGACAGGACCGAGACGTGCACGTGGACGATGTCGGGCGCCAGGTCGTCGAGGACCCGCCTCAGGTCCCAGAGTGAGTCGAGCCGGTGCACCCAGGGGTCGTCGACCAGTTCCCCGGCCGGGGTGGAGGTGACGATCCGGGCGTCGTCGCCGGCGGCGCGCTGGTGCTCGACGAGGTCACCGAGGTGCAGCTCGATGCCACCCATCCTGGGTCGGTAGCAGTCGCTGACGTGGACGATGCGCATCAGGCCACCTCCCGCCGGCGGAGCCACAGCCAGGCGGCCAGCCCGATCCCGCCGACCGGGATCTCGAGGCCGAAGGTTAGGGCCCGGTAGAGCAGGACGCCTGCGACGACACCGGCCGGGGCGCCGCCGAGGGCGATGAGGGCGCCGGTGAGGCCGATCTCGACGATGCCGGCGCCGCCAGGGGTGATGCCGGCGAGCGTCAGCAGCCGCTCGACGGCGAAGCCGCCCAGCACGGCAGCCGGCGCGAGCCCGGAGCCCGTGACGGCCAGGCACGCCCACATCAGGGCGAAGAGGAGCGCGGTGTAGAGCGCCATGCCGAAGGTCAGACGCACCCAGCGGGTGCGGACGACGTGGCCGCAGCTGGCCTGCACCTCGACGAGGGCGTCACGGATGTTCAGCTCCCGCTGCGACCGGGTCAGCCGGAGCGCGGCCCCGAGGAAGCGGTCGGCGAGACCGCCGACGCGCGCCGCCACCGAGGGGCGGGACAGCGCGGCGGCGACCAGCCCCGCGACCACGGCGAGCACCCCCGACGCCAGCAGCGACGGGCCGAGGACCGGTCGGACCGCAGCGTCGGAGAGCAGGGCGAACGCCGGGACCACGGCGAGCGGGAGGGCCAGCTTGACCAGGACGTCCCACGCGTTCGTGACGATCGTGTACGCCGCGAACTGCGGGTTGGTGAAGCCCCACTGCCGGGTCATCCGGTGGTTGAGGGCGATGCCCGCCGCGCCGCCCAGCGGGAGGACGTTGGCGACGGCGCTGCCGGTCAGGCTCAACGTCAGCGCGCGGCGGTGCGACAGCGTCGGCAGCGCCGCCGTCAGGGTCACGGTGTGGCTGAGCAGACCCAGGGCCCAGAGTGCGACCAGTGCGAGCAGCTCCAGCACCGGCACGGAGCTCACGACCGTCCAGGTGCTCGCCCACGGCACCCCGGTCATCGACGGCAACGCCACGACGAGCAGTCCCACCGCCACCGCTCCGCCGAGCAGCCACCGTCCCCGCGCGGCGAGACCCGGGGTCGGGGGGTGGGTCACGGTCGCGCTCACCTGGACAGGGTCTTCGCGCGAACCTGCCAAGGACCTGAACGCCGCCAGTCCCACGGTCAGGTCGTTGGCAGGTTCGCTGCCCGATCGTCGCGGGGTGCGCCTCTCCGTCCCCTACATCGCCGGCCCGCCGGTCGGGGACGACGGCTCGGCCGACGTCGAGCCCGACCACCGGTGGCTGCTCCGCACCTGGCTGGTGGTCGTGGTGTTCGCCGCGATCACCCTGTGGCGCTCCCACGAGGTCGGCATCCCGCTGCGGGACCCGCACGGCGAGATCCTGCGCAGCCGGGTCGCGATCACGGTGGGGGTGTTCGCCGCGCTCGCGGTCCTCGACGCCGTACGCCGGACCCCGCGCGGGTCCCGGCGCCCCCGGGTGGTGGGCGCGATGCTTCGCCGCCGGTGGCCCCTGCGCCGGCTGGGCCTCGCTGCGAGCGGTCTGCTGGCGTACCACCTCGTCTACTTCTGCTACCACAACCTGAAGAGCTGGGACGTCCTGAACGCGCCGCAGGACGACGCCCTGACCAGGCTCGACCGGGCCCTCTTCCTCGGGCACTCGCCGGCGGTGCTGCTCCACTCCGCGCTCGGTGTGCACTGGGCCGCGTACGCCCTGGTGCTGGTCTACGAGTCATTCCCGACGCTGGTGACGATCGCGTTCGTGGCGGCGGTCGTGTTCGCCGACCGTCTGCGCGACGGGATGGTCTTCCTCGCCTCCGCGATCTGGGTCTGGATCCTCGGGGTGGGCTGCTACTACCTGGTGCCGTCGCTCGGTCCCTTCGACAACGCACCCCAGGACTTCGCGGGGCTCCCGCACACGATCGTGACGCGCACCCAGGCGCTCTACCTGGGGCAGCGCGCCGACCTTCTCGCGGACCCGGCCGCGCACGACTCCTTCGCGCAGATCTCGGCGTTCGCGAGCCTCCACGTCGGGGTCACCACGGTGATCGTGCTGATGCTCGCCTACTACCGCTTCCGCCGCGCGACCCTCGTGATGTCGGTCTACCTGGCGCTCACGATCGTCGCCACGATCTACCTCGGGTGGCACTTCTTCGTCGACGACGTCGCCGGGCTGGTCATCGCCGCCGCAGCCGTCGGTCTGGGCCACCTGACGATCTACCCGGCAGGCCGGCCCCCGCTCGGCTCGGCCGGGTCGGAGTCTCGCGAGGTCGTGCGGTCGCGCCGCCTGCGCGCCTGAGGCCGGTCCGCGCTACCATGGCTGCAACGCAGCGCCCGTCGGGCCTGCGTCCCCGCGGTCCTGGTGCAGCTCAGTGGACCGCATCGCGTCGTCAGTGGCCCACCCGGTCACGTCGTACGACGCGCGTTCGCCCGGTCCGGGGACCGTGTGCGGCGGTCACGCCGCCCGCCGGTTCCCGCGGCAGTAACTCCTGAGGAGGAGCCTGTGGCTCGAGGAGGCCAGCGCCAGTCGGGCGCTCGCCGTACCCCCCAGCGCGCTCAGCGCCGGGGACGCCCGCTCGACAACGAGGGCATCATCCCGGTGCTCGCTCGCGCTGTGCGCGAGGTCGAGAACGCCGTCGAGCGCCGCTCCGCGATGCCCGGTGTCCGCACCAAGTTCCAGGTCGTCGCGCTGCTCGTGCGCGACGAGCGCGCCCGGATCAAGGCCGACACCGAGACGACCGAGGCGCAGCGCGCCGAGCAGCTCAAGCGGCTCGACGGCATCGCGACCATCCTCGCCAAGACCGCGGCCCGCGACACGTCCCTCTTCGCGCTGCTCGCCGAGGACGCCGTCGTCTCCGACGCCGCCAAGGCGCTGAAGCGGGAGATGATCCTCGCCGGTGGTCTCGAGGCCGAGGAGCTCGATGAGCCGGAGGAGGACGAGGCTGCCGCGACCCACGCGGCGACCGAACGTCGTGCCGTCCCGCAGTCGGTCATCGCCCGCCAGCTGTCCAACCCCTTCCTCGTCCCCGACTTCTCCGCCGCGCAGGCGCCCAAGGCCCGCACCCACCGGCTGGTCAGCTGGGAGCTGCTCGGCCCGCTCTTCCGCTCGTTCGAGACGGCCGCCGCCGGCGCGACGTCCTGCATGGAGCTGCCCGAGCCCACCTCGCTGAAGGCTCCCGGCGGCCTCGAGCTGATGCGCCACCAGGCTCAGCTGGTCGCCTCCGCCGAGGCCGGCCACCGCACCTACCTGCTCGCCGACGAGCCGGGTCTCGGCAAGACCGCCCAGGCGCTGCTCGCGGCCCAGGCCGCCAACGCCTACCCGCTGCTCGTGGTCGTGCCCAACGTGGTCAAGACCAACTGGGCGCGCGAGGTCGGGCTGTGGACCCCGCGTCGTACCGCCACCGTGATCCACGGCGACGGCGAGACGATCGACGGCTTCGCCGACATCGTGGTCGTCAACTACGAGGTCCTCGACCGACACGTCGGTTGGATCGGCGAGCACGGCTTCCGCGGCATGGTGGTCGACGAGGCCCACTTCATCAAGAACAAGTCGTCGCAGCGCTCCCAGCACGTCCTCGAGATCGCCGAGAAGATCCGCCAGCGCACCTACCGGCCGCTGATGATGGCGCTGACCGGCACCCCGCTGATCAACGACATCGAGGACTTCCGCGCGATCTGGCAGTTCCTCGGCTGGATCGACGACAAGAAGCCGCTGCGTGAGCTGATGGTCGCCCTCGAGGAGACCGGCCTGACGCCGGCCGATCCGGGCTTCTACCCCGCGGCTCGTCGCGCCGTCGTCGACATGGGCATCGTCCGGCGTCGCAAGGTCGACGTCGCCGCCGACATCCCGGCCCGCCGGATCGCCGACCTGCCGGTCGAGCTCGACGACGAGGCCGGCCGCTCGATCCGCGACAGCGAGCGCGAGCTCGCCCGCCGGCTGGTCGAGCGCTACGAGATGGCGCTCGCGACCCGTACGTCGGGCCGCGTCGTCGACGGCATCGACCACGACCTGGTCCGCCAGGTCGCGACGTGGGAGCGCGAGGACACCGACAGCTCCAGCGGCGAGAACGTCTTCAGCATGATGCGCCGGATCGGTCAGGCGAAGGCCGGGCTGGCCGCCGACTACGCCGCCCAGCTCGCGCGCAACGTCGGCAAGGTCGTCTTCTTCGCCAAGCACATCGACGTCATGGACGTCGCCGAGGAGACCTTCGCCAGGCGCGGGATCCGCTACACCTCGATCCGCGGTGACCAGACGCCGAAGACGCGCCAGAAGAACATCGACGACTTCGTCAACGACCCCGAGGTCGAGGTCGTCGTCTGCTCGCTGACCGCCGCCGGCGTCGGCCTCAACCTGCAGGTCGCGTCCAACCTGGTGCTCGCCGAGCTCTCCTGGACCGACGCCGAGCAGACGCAGGCCATCGACCGCGTGCACCGGATCGGGCAGTCCGAGCCGGTCACCGCGTGGCGCGTCATCGCGGCGCAGACCATCGACAGCCGGATCGCCGAGCTCATCGACAGCAAGGCCGGCCTCGCCGCCCGTGCGCTCGACGGTGCCGGCGAGACGGTCCCGTCGTCGGTCGACGTCCAGCTGGAGGCCCTGGTCACGCTGCTCACCGACGCACTGGAGGCACTGCCCGCCTGACCAGGCCGACGGGGTGACACTGAACCGAATCCGTCGTTCGTCCGTGGCACGGGTGGGAGGTGTGATGTCGGAGCCGACGCCGGTCACCGTGATGCAGCAGCTGCACGACGAGCACGCAGCCGCGCTCTGGGGCTACTGCCTGCGCCTGACCGGCTACGACCGGGCCCGGGCGGAGGACGTCGTGCAGGAGACGCTGCTGCGCGCGTGGCGCAGCCTCCCGGTGCTCGACGAGTCGCAGGGCTCCGTGCGGGCCTGGCTGTTCAAGGTCGCCCGCAACATCGTGATCGACGAGTGGCGCACCAAGCGCTCCCAGAGCGAGGTCACGGTCGCCGAGGTGCCCGACGGCACCGGCGAGCCCGACCGCACCGACCAGGTGCTGCTGTCGTGGGTGGTCGCCGAGGCGCTGACCCGACTCTCCGCGGAGCACCGCGCCGTGCTCCTCGAGTGCTACTACCGCGGGCTCCCGGTCGCCGAGGCCGCCCGCCGCCTCGACATCCCGGTCGGGACCGTGAAGTCCCGCACCCACTACGCGTTGCGCGCCCTGCGCCTCGCCCTGGAAGAGATGGGGGTCGTGGCATGACGTGCCCGTACGAGCTCGACGGCGGTGCCTACGTCCTCGGGGCGCTGGCGCCCGAGGAGCGCCTGGTCTTCGAGCGGCACCTGGCCTCCTGCCCGAGCTGCTCCCGGGCGGTCCGGGAGTTCGCGGGCCTGCCCGGCCTGCTGGCCCAGGTGCCGCTCGATGTCGTCGAGTCCGTCCCCGCGCCTGAACCGCTGCCCGAGACCTTGCTGCCGTCCTTGGTCCGCGAGGTACGGCGCGGCCAGCGCCGGCGCCGGGTGCTGACCGGACTGGTCGCTGCCGCGGCCGTGCTCGCGGTCGGCACGGCGTCGGTCGTGGCGGCGACGGCCCTGACCGGTGACGACACACCGTCGGCGGCGCCGACCTCTCCGGCGAGCACGGCCGCCTCGGAGCCGATGACGTCGGTCGACCAGAACGTCGTCCAGGCGAGCGTCTCGCTGACCTCGGTCGGGTGGGGCACCCGCCTCGACCTCGAGTGCAGCTATACCGATGCCGACGAGCACCCGCCCGGCTACACCGGGTCGGCGGCCACGACGTACGCCATGGTGGTGCGCTCCACCGACGGTGACGTCGAGCAGGTCGCCACCTGGAAGGCGCTGCCGGGCAAGACCATGCACCTCACCGGCGCGACCGCGCTCGTCCGCGACGACATCGCGGCCGTGGAGATCCGCACCGCCGACGGGCGGCCGGTGCTGGAGCTCGCGGGCTGACCTACTGCTCGGCGGCCTGACGCCACTGGCGCCGGCCCTCGACCTCTTCGTTGACCAGCTTGACGAACTCGTGGGCCGAGTCGGTCAGCTTGTGCTTGACCTTGACCTCGTGGGGGTCCTTGCCGTTGGCGGGGCGGCCGTCGTTGACGGTGACCTGCACCCGGGTGCGCCCGGTCGAGGACTCGACCACCGTGGCCCGCTCGACCTGCTCCCACGGCACCTCGTGCACGGGGTCGACGTGGCGGGCGGCCGCGCCCGACTTGCTGCGGAGGAAGGTGAGTCCTTCGAGATGGAACAGGATGCTCCCGTTCGTCCCCACCAGCTGACTGTCTGACACGGACGCAGTTGACCACATCGAGATGAACAAGCCACCCCGTAGGTCTAGATCGGCCCGAAGGTCGCGAGGAACCGGTCCCGGAAGCTGTCCATCGGCCAGACCGGCGCGTCCGGTGCCGGGTGCAGACCGGTGTCCCATCCCCAGCTGCGGATCCGGTGCAGGACCGAGGGGTCCTGGGCGATCACGGAGATCGGTACGTCGTGGCCGGGGCTGGACCCGCTCACGTAGGAGTGCGGCTGGTGGTCACCGAGGACGACGAGCACGAGGTTTGGGTCGGGGTGCTGCTCGAGCCAGGAGACGAGGGTGCCCATCGTGTACTCGATCGACTGGCCGTAGAGGGTCTGGACGTCGGAGGAGCTCGGCTGGGTCGGTGCGCCGTCGAAGACCGATCCGTCGCCGACCTGGCCCCAGGGCACCAGCAGTGGGGAGGGCGCCCACGGGTGGTGGCTGGAGACCAGGTCGATCTCGCCCATCACCGGCGACCGGTCGGTCGGGTCCAGCTCGAGCTCCTGGAACCTCTGCAGCGTGAACTGGTCGGGCATCGAGGCGTACCCGAACTGAGGTCCCTGGTAGCCGACGTTGCGGGAGTCGTACATCTGGTCGAACCCGTAGAAGTCCTCACCCTCGGGCCAGTCCCGGGTGTCGGCCGGGACGTCGGACACCGTGCGCCAGCCGGCCTTCTCGAACGCCGAGGTCAGCGTGAGGCGGTCGTCGCCGAGCAGCTGCTCGTAGCGCTGCTGGCTGTCGACCCAGAGCCCGGACTGCAGGGTCGAGTGCGCCAGCCAGCTCGCGGCGCCGAAGGTCGGCGAGGTGAGGAAGCCGGAGCGCGCGTGGAAGCCAGCGGCCGCGAGCCTGCGGGTGCCGTCGTCGAGGACCGCGTCGACGCCGGGGGAGTAGGTCGTGTCCTGGACGGCGACCCGGCCGTAGGACTCGACGAACACCACCAGCACGTCCTTGCCGCGCAGCCCGGGAAGCAGCTGGTCGCCGGAGGTGTCGGCGTACGCATCGGTGTCGATCTCGTGACCGAAGGTCCGTCGGTCGGCGAGGTCGGCCCGGACCTGCACGACCTCGTCGTACGCCAGGACCGCGGCGTTGCTCGAGCCGACCTGGGTCAGTGCGGCGAGGACGACGACGGTGCTGGTGACGAGTGCGGCCCGGCGGTGCCCGGCGACGGAGCGGGCGACCCGGACCGTCGCGAGCGGCAGGAGCACCAGCACCGCGACGACAAGGACGCCGGCCGCGACCGCCGTCGCGCGGGCGGCCGGGACGCCGATCGAGTCACCGAGCACGCCGACGCCGGGGCCGAGGTAGACCCAGTCGGCGGTCGGGTCGAACGGACGGTCCAGGATCTTCTCGAAGCCGGTGTCGAAGACCTGCAGCACCACGACGACTCCCAGTGCGACGCCGAGCACGACTGCCGCGACGAGCCGGACGCGCCGCCACGGGAGCAGGGCGACCGCAACCACCAGCAGCACCTCGACGGGCAGCTGGACCAGGTCGCCGGGACTCTGCGGAAGCACGATCGCCATCCAGACCACGCCGATGGCGAGCATCGTCAGCCCGCCGCCGGTGGGGTACGGCGAGTCGACCTTCCGGGTGCGCCGTAGCCACCAGACGTCGCGACCGAAGGACTCCGCGAGGAGCGCGAGCGCGACGACGAGCGCAGCATCGGTCAGCTGCTCGGGGAGCAGCTGCGACGCCGCGGCTGCGAGCACGATGCCCTGAACGGCCGCGACCACCTTGCGCCAGTGGCGCGGCGGCACCGGCCGGCGCAGCCAGGGCCAGACCCGCTCGGCCAGCCAGAGCAGGTAGCGCGCGGCGCCGATCAGCAGGACCCACCAGCCTGCGTCGATCGCGACGTACACGCTCAGCACCGCGATGAGGAACGCGTCGGTCTCCATGTCGAAGCGGGCGCCGAACGCCGACTCCGTGTGGGTACGGCGCGCGACCTGCCCGTCCACCCAGTCCAGGGCGAGCGCGACCACCACGAGCGCCAGGCCGAGGCCGGTCGGGCCGATGATCGCGACCGTCACGGCGAGCCCGGCCCGCACGAGCGTGATCACGTTCGCCGGATGCTGAACCTGGGGCACCGCGCCTCCGTGTGTGGGGGTGTGACCAGCCCTACGGCATCGGCCCCGCCACGGTTCACCGCCACGCGTGACGCGCTGGCGTACTGGCTGCGCGAGCCCGGCCGTGGCGAGCTGCGGCCCGAGCTGCTGGCCGAGCCCAGCCCGGACGAGGTGCTGGTGCGGACGCTGCACTCCGGCGTCAGCCGTGGCACCGAGACGTTGGTTCACCGCGGGCGAGTGCCGGCCGGGCAGCACGACGTGATGCGGGCGCCCTTCCAGGTCGGCGGCTTCCCGGGGCCGGTGAAGTACGGCTATCTGAGCGTCGGTGTCGTCGAGGAAGGTCCGTCGTCGTTGCTCGGCAGGACAGTCTTCTGCCTGCACCCCCACCAGACGGCGTACGTCGTCCCGGCCGACGCGGTGACGGTGGTGCCCGACGACGTGCCGGCTCGACGAGCCGTGCTCGCCGGCACCGTCGAGACCGCGGTCAACGCGCTGTGGGACCTGGCGCCGCTGGTCGGCGACCGGATCGCCGTGGTGGGAGCGGGCATGGTCGGCTGCGCGGTCGCGCGCCTGCTGGCCGCGATCCCGGGGGTCGAGGTGACGCTGGTGGACATCGAGCCGGGCCGGGCGGAGGTCGCCGACGCCCTGGGCGTCGGCTTCGCCGTCCCCGGTCTCGCGCCGCACGGTCGCGACGCGGTCGTGCACACGAGCGCCACCTCGTCCGGGCTCCAGCTCTCGCTCGACCTGCTCGCGCCGGAGGGCGCCGTGCTCGACCTCAGCTGGTACGGCGACCAGCGGGTCCAGGTCGCCCTCGGCGGCTCGTTCCACAGCAGCCGGTTGTCGCTGCGGGCCAGCCAGGTCGGCCGGGTCTCGCCGGCCCGGCGCTCGTCGCGCACCCACGCGGACCGCCTCGCGCTCGCGCTTCGGCTGCTCGGGGACCCGGCTTACGACGCGCTGCTCACCGGGTCGTCCCCGTTCGAGGAGCTGCCGGCGGTGATGGACCGGCTGGCCGACGGACAGCTGCGGGCGCTCTGCCACACGATCGACTACCGGGGGACTGCCTGATGTTCACCGTCACGGTGCGCGACCACATGATGATCGCCCACAGCTTCACGGGCGAGGTGTTCGGACCGGCGCAGCGTCTGCACGGCGCGACGTACGTCGTCGACGCGGCCTTCGCCGGACCCGAGCTCGGCCCCGACGGGATCCTGCTCGACATCGGCGCGGCCGCCGAGCTGCTGCACGACGTGCTCGGCGCGCTGACCTACCGCAACCTCGACGACGAGGCGGACTTCGCCGGGGTGAACACCTCGACCGAGGTGCTGGCCCGCACCGTCGCCGACCGGCTGGCCGACGGCGCTGCCACCCTGGGGCCGGTGACCCGGCTGACCGTCACGCTGCACGAGTCGCACGTCGCATGGGCGAGCTACGAGAGGTCGCTCTAGTCGGATGGCGATCCACCTGGTGCGCCCCGCAGACGTCGACGACCCGGCCCGGCCGTCGGGTGGGAACGTCTACGACCGGCGCATCGCCTCGGCCCTCGGACTCGTCGAGCACTCGTCGATCGCCACCGTCCCGGACGGCGCCCTCGTGCTGCTGGACGGCCTGCTCACGTCGTCCGACCTGATCGCCGACGCGTCCCGGGTGCGTCTCGTCGTGCTCGTGCACCTGCCGCGCTGGGAGCCGTGGGAGGGGCCGCTGCTGCGCGCCGTGGCCGGCGTGATCGCGACCAGCCGGTGGACCCGGGACGAGCTGGTGGAGCGCTACGGGCTGGAGCGGGTGTTCGTCGCCGAACCCGGGGTGGATCCCGCGCCCTGCTCGGTCGGATCACCGTCCGGGGGTGCGTTGCTGAGCGTCGGGGCGGTGACCCGGCTCAAGGGCTACGACGTGCTGGCCGCCGCCCTGGCGTCGCTCTCCGACCTCGACTGGACCTGCCGCGGTGTCGGGTCGGTGGAGATCGAGCCGGACTTCGCCTCCTCGCTGCCGCCCGTCGTCCGGCTCAGCGGCGCGATGGCGCGCGCCGACCTGGACGCGACGTACGCCGAGGCCGACCTGCTCGTGCTCGCCTCGCGCGCCGAGACCTACGGCATGGTCGTGACCGAGGCGCTCGCCCGCGGAGTGCCGGTGGTCGCGTCCGACGTCGGCGGCGTGCGTGAGGCGCTCGGTGGTGGGGGCGTGCTGGTGCCTGTGGGTGACGCGGACGCCCTGGGTGCTGCGTTGCGGGCGTGGCTGACGTCGCCGTCGCACCGCTCGGGCCTCCGCGCTGCCGCGCGCACCCGTCGCGCCGAGCTGACCGGCTGGGACCGCACCGCGGCGCTGGTCTCGGACGCCCTCGAGGCCGTCCGATGAGGTGGCCGAAGGTCCTCGGCGGCCTGACGATCCTGGCGGTGGTGGTGTGGCGGGTCGGGGCCGGTCCGTTCGCCGACGCCGCCCGCGCGGTCAACCCGGTCGCGCTCGTCGCGGCGGTCGCGATCACCGCCGTCACCACGCTGTGCTGTGCGTGGCGGTGGCAGCGCGTGGCGAGCGGGTTCGGCGACGACGTACCGCTGGGGACCGCGGTGGCGGCGTACTACCGCTCGCAGTTCCTCAACTCCACGCTGCCGGGCGGCGTGCTCGGCGACGTGCACCGGGCCTTCCGGCACGGAGTCTCGGGCGTCGCCGCCGAGCGCACCCTCGGTCAGGTCGTGCAGGTGGTCGCCACGGGGGCGATCCTGCTGGTCGGGCCGTTCCCCCCGGGTGCGATCGTCGCGGGCGTGGCGGTGGTGGCGGCCGCGGTCCGCTGGCCGGTCGTGGTCCTCACCTCGCTGGTCGCCGCCTCCGGCCACGTCGCGGTCTTCCTGGTCGCGGCCTGGGCCGTGGGGACCGACGCCTCGGTCACCGAGCTGGTGCCGCTCGCGCTCGTCGTGATGCTCGCCGCCGCGATCCCGCTCAACGTCGCGGGCTGGGGTCCGCGTGAGGGCGCTGCGGCCTGGGCGTTCGCCGGCGCCGGGCTGGGTGCGTCCCAGGGAGCGACGGTCGCGGTGGCGTACGGCGTGCTCGCCCTCGTCGCCACGCTCCCCGGCGCCGTCGTCCTCACCCGGGGAGTCCTCACCCGGGGAGTGGTCGCCCGTGGCTGAGCGCCCCTACGTCCTGCTGAGCTGCGCGATGTCGCTCGACGGCTACCTCGACAGCGGCTCCGACCAGCGGCTCGTGCTCTCCAACGACGCAGACCTCGACCGGGTCGACCGGGAGCGGGCCGCGTGCGACGCGATCATGGTCGGCGCCGCGACCGTCCGCAACGACGACCCGCGGCTGCTGGTCCGCGAGCCCGGCCGTCGCGACGAGCGCATCGCCCGCGGTCTGAAGCCCAGTCCGGTCAAGGTCACCGTCACCTGCCGTGGTCGGCTCGACCCGTCGTCGCGCTTCTTCACCACCGGGGAGTCCGAGAAGCTCGTCTACTGCACGTCCGGCGCCGTTCCCGCCGCTCGCTCCCGCCTCTCCGCCGTCGCCACCGTCATCGACGGCGGCCCCCGGGTCTCGATGGCCGGCCTGGCCGAGGACCTGCACGCGCGGGGCGTGCACCGGCTGATGGTCGAGGGCGGCGGCACCCTGCACACCCAGTTCCTCACCGCCGGTCTCGCCGACGAGCTCCAGCTCGTCGTCGCTCCCTTCTTCGTCGGCGACTCGCGTGCCCGCCGCTTTGTCAGCGACGGCCGGTTCCCCTACGACGCCGACCGACGGGCGACCCTGGTCGACGTACGCCCGATCGGCGAGGTCGTCCTGCTCCGCTACGCGCTCTCGGATCGGTTCGGGGAGTAGGCGCTCCCGACAGGGGTTGCGTTTCCGTTGTTCACACGTTCGTACGTAGATCACGTACGAACGTGCGAACAACCCGAAAGTGCCTCCGGTGTGACCGGTCTGCAGTGGTCTCGAGACGGTCTCAGAGCACCTCCTCAACCACCGGTGCCGCCCGAGTAGCGTCAGGCCATGAGGATCGCGGTGGGTACGGCAGTCGTCGCGGCCCTGGCGGCGGCACTCCTTGCCCCGACACCGACGCAGGCCGACGACGACACGGTCGTCGTCGGGACCGTGACGCTGCATCCCTGCAAGGTCACCCAGCGCGCGCTGTGCGGCTCGATCACCCGACAGTGGGAGCCCGGCGTGCCGAGCCAGGGGACGCTGAAGGTGGGCTTTGCGTTCGTGCCGGCCGAGCACGGGCCAGACGTCGGGACGCTGGTGCCGCACGAAGGTGGGCCGGGCTACAGCACCACCGGCTCGGTGGACTACTTCACCGGGATGTACCGCCACCTCCTCGACCACCGCAACCTGCTCCTCGTCGACCAACGAGGAACAGGGAGGTCCGCGGCGCTCGACTGCCCGGACCTCCAGGACCTGAAGGTCGCGTACGACGTCGCGGCCGGTCGCTGCGGGCGGAGCCTGGGTGACCGGGCCGACGACTACACGACCGCCCTGTCGGCCGACGACCTCGCTGCGGTCGCTGATGCGCTGCAGTTGACGGACCTCGACGTCTACGGCGACTCCTACGGCACCTTCTTCGTCCAGGTCTTCGCCGGTCGTCATCCCGACCTGGTCCGGAGCGTCATCGCCGACGGCGCCTATCCGGCGTACGGCGAGACAGGGTGGTACCCCACGCAGGGACCGGCGATGACCCGCTCCTTCGAGAAGGTCGACCCGGGGTGGAGGGCAACGCTCCACCGGGTCCTCGCCATCGTCCGCAAGCACCCGTGGCGCGGCACGGCCCACGACGCCGACGGTCGCCGGATGAAGGTCACCGTCGACGCGCCGGCACTGGTAGCGATCGCGTATGGCGCGACGTACGGCCCGCCGTTCTACCGCGAGATGACCGCGGCGATGCGCTCTGCGCTGCGCGGCGACCGGGCACCGCTGCTGCGGCTCGTCGCCGAGGCGACCGGAGGCGGCACGGACGCGGGCAACCCGCGCGCCTACAGCGAGGGCCTCGACGCCGCCGTTGCGTGCCACGACTACCCGCAGGTCTACGACATGACCGCGAGCCCGGCCGAGCGCCGCACGCAGTACGAGAAGGCCCTGCGTCACCGGACGAGGACGAGACCGCACACCTACGGGCCCTTCACCGTGCGGGAGTACGTCGCCTCCGACTGGCAGATGCTCAACTGGTGCCTGCGCTGGCCGACCGCTCCCGCGGACGACCCGGCCGGACCGCCGATGCCACCCGGCGGCAGCTACCCCGACGTCCCGGTGCTGGTCCTCAGCGGCGAGCTCGACTCGATCACGACGCCGGCCGAGGGCGCGATGATCCTGCAGCAGTTCCCGAACGCCACCCAGATCGTGATCCCCGACAGCTTCCACGTCACGGCGCTCGGCGACACCGACGGCGTGGCGAGCGACCTCGTGCGCCAGTTCGTGCGCCACCCGCACCGCACCCCGAAGCCGTCGGCCACGACGATCCCGCCCGTCGACGCCATGGACGTCTTCCCCCGCAGCAGCAGGGACCTGGGGACGAAGCGCACCGTCGACGCCACCGTCGCGGACGTCATCGACCGCTGGTGGAACAACTACTCCGGCCACGGCGTCGGCCTCCACGGCGGGACCTTCACCTACTCCGGGAGCCGGACGATCACGTTCGAGCTCGACGAGGTACGCCTCGTGCGCGACCTCGCTGTCAGCGGGACCGTCACCTGGCACCGCTACGAAGCCCGCACCGAGACCGACCTGCACTGGTAGACATCGGCCATGGCCTCCGACCTGCTGAGCGACCGCGACGAGATCCACCGCCTGGTGCTGGCCTACTGCCGTGCCGTCGACCGGCTGCAGTACGACGACATCCGCGCGGTCTACGCCCGCGACGGCATCGACCACCACACCGGCTTCGACGGCAGCGCCGACGAGTACGTCGCCTGGCTGCGCCGCGGACTCCCGCACCTCGGCGGCACCATGCACGTCGTCGGCAACCACCTCGCCGAGGTGCGCGGCGACCGGGCCGTCGCCGAGACCTACGGGACGGCGATCCACTGGGGCACCCCGGCCGACGAGCCGGCCCTCAACTTCACCACCGCCTTCCGCTACGTCGACGACCTGGTCCGCGAGGACGGGGCCTGGAAGGTCAAGGAGCGCTGGGCGATCCGCGAGTGGACCCGCTCCGACGCGGGGCTGCGACGCGACGCCGAGCGACCCGGACCGGCCGGCAGCCGCGACCGCACCGACCGCGTCTACCAGTTGCTCGCTCGGCTAGATTCCGAGGCGTGACCGACTACGGCCAGGACCTCCAGTTCGGCACCTTCCTGACACCCGACGCGGCCGCCCCCGACCGGGTCGTCGAGCTGGCGCTGCTGACCGAGGCGGCCGGGCTGGACCTCGCGACGGTGCAGGACCATCCCTACCAACGTCGGTTCCTCGACGCCTGGGCGCTGCTCGCGACGATCCTGGCGCGTACGTCGAGCCTGCGGGTCACCACCAACGTCGCCAACCTCCCGCTGCGCCCGCCCCACGTGCTGGCCACGACGGTCGCCAGCCTCGACCTGATCAGCCGTGGCCGGGTCGAGCTCGGTATCGGTGCGGGCGCCTTCTGGGACGCGATCGTCGCCGCCGGTGGCCCACGACGTACGCCGGGGGAGGCGCTGCGCGCGCTCGACGAGGGCATCGGCGTGATCCGCTCGACCTGGTCCGCGGGTCCCACGCCGGCCCACGACGTCGAGATCTGGATCGGCGCCATCGGCCCGCGGATGCTCGAGCTCACCGGACGTGTCGGCGACGGCTGGCTGCCCAGCGAGTCCTACGTGCCGGTGGACACCCTCGCCGAGCGCAACGCCCGGATCGACGACGCCGCGGTCGCCGCCGGCCGCGACCCGTCGACGATCCGCCGCCTCTACAACGTGACCCCCTCGACCGACCCGTCGTGGGCCGAGCGCCTGGCCGAGCTGACGCTCACCCACGGGACGAGCACGTTCATCCTCGGCAGCGACGACCCCGACGAGATCCGGCGGTACGGCGTCGAGGTGGCCCCCGCGGTGCGCGACCTGGTCGCCGCCGAGCGCGCCGGGGCGCCGCGCCGGGCACCCGTGCCCGAGCCGGAGGTCGTCATGGCAGCGGGTCCGGCCGTCCGAGCCACCCCCGACGACGGCACCCGCCGCAGCGACCGGGCGCCGTGGGACGAGTCGACCCGCCCGACGTACACGTCACCCCACCCGCCGATCGCCTGGACCGCGCAGGAGCGGGCGACCGGGCAGCACCTGGTCGACGTGCACGACCACCTGCGCTCCGAGCTCGCCCAGCTCTTCGACATCATCGACCAGGTCGAGGCGGGCGCCGTCGACGCCGGCCGAGCGCGGTCGCTGATCAACGCGATGACGATGCGTCAGAACGACTGGGCGCTCGGCGCCTACTGCCAGTCCTACTGCCGCGTGGTCACCACGCACCACTCGATCGAGGACCAGTCGATGTTCCCGCACCTGCGCGCCCGCGACACCGCGCTGGCGCCGGTGATCGACCGGCTCGAGGAGGAGCACCACGTGATCGCCGGCGTCCTCGACGAGGTCGACCGGGCCCTCGTGGCGGTCGTGGCACCGTCCGATCCGGGGCAGGACGACGGGATGGTGCAGCTGCGTGCAGCCGTCGACCTGCTCGCCGACACGATGGGCTCGCACCTCTCCTACGAGGAGCACCAGCTGGTCGAGCCGCTAGCGCGCTACGGCTTCTACTGAGCGTGCTGGCGGACGCTCACTGGCCCACAGCCGGAACAGGAGGTACGCCGACACCGCGTCGAGCAGGTGCCAGGCGGCGTGCCCCTGGAGCAGCGAGTGGGGATCGCACCAGGCGGACTTGGTGACGTTCCAGATCGCGAAGGCCAGCAGGATCGCGCCCAGCGAGGCTGCGCCCCACCACAGGTTCGTGCGGGTGCCACCGCGCCGCCACAGACGGACCTCGAGGACCACCGCGGTCAGCAGCAGCCCCGCGAACGCGACGTTGCCCGGCTGCTCGACGACCGGGACCGTGCCGAGGAGGTTGCCGACCAGCTCGCAGGCCGCCACGAAGAGCAGGAACAGCTGGGCGAAGAAGAGCGTGCTCCGTCGGTACCACCGCATCAGGGCGTACGCCGCCGCGAACGACGCCACGAGATACATGCTCAGCAGGTCGAGCTGCCCGCCCGCCTCGGCCTGCGTGGCGTGCATCGCGGCGCTCGCTGGTCCGAGCAGCACGACCAGGCAGGCGTACGCCGTGGCCAGGCCGGTGTGCCGGGGCAGCACCTCGCCGAGCTGGTCGACCCGACCGGCGCGCCAGGCGACGAGCAGCCCGGCGACCACGAAGCCAAGGTTGGACCAGGTGTTGGCGGGTTGCTTGACCCAGCCGGACCTCGCCGCCTCGCAGAAGTTGTCCCCGCGCCCGACGTCGGGTCCGAGCCAGCCGTAGCCGACGGCGAGCACGAGCAGCCCGGTCGAGAGCACGGCGACGACCGACGCGTAGGCGAGAGGTCGCAGCGAGCGGGTCACCGGCACAGGCTGTCAGGTCACGGCGGCTGGTGGGACAGCACGCGCCGACGAGCGCATCGTCCACGCGATCGCGAGCGCGCCGACCACGACCTGGGGAAGGAGGTACTTCCCGCTGACGGCGAGCAGCGCCAGCGACGACACGAACGACACGACCGCGCCCCGGTGCACCCAGCTCCCGCGCGGCAGCAGCCGGATGGCGGCGGCCGTGCCGACGACGTAGACCAGCGCGAACGCTCCGGTCACCAGCAGCATCGTCCGCTCGAGCGCGATGCCGGTCGCGGCGATCGCGAGCAGGGTGGCCAGCGCGCCGGCGGTGACGACGGCCAGCGACCGCCGAGGCACCTCGCCGGCCATCGCGCCCTCCGCGAACCAGGCCGGGAGCGAGCCGTCGCGGCCGAGCGCCGCACCCAGCCGGGCGCTGCCGGCGAAGTAGGCGTTCATCGCACCGAGGGAGAGCAGCACGGCGACCACGGTGGTCACGCCACGTGCCGGCTCGCCGAAGCCGAGCACGAGCAGGTCGGAGAGCGGCGCCTTGCTCGGCCCCTCGCCCAGCACGGCCACGGTCGCGAAGGCGATGCCGAGGTAGAGCACGCCCATCACCACGATCGCGATCCAGGTCGCGCGGGTGATGTCGCGCGCGGGGTCGCGGTAGTCGGACGACAGCGACGTGACGATCTCCCACCCCGCGAACGCCCAGATCAGCAGCGCGGCGGCGTGGCCGATCGCCATCCAGCCGTGGGGCGCGAACGGGGTCAGGTGGTCGAGCGTGGCGTGCGGCAGCGAGACCAGCGTGGCGACGGCGAGCAGCAGTGCCAGGGCGGCCGCGATGACGAGCTGGACGCGGCCGGAGACGCGTACGCCGTACCAGTTCATGACGGCCACGACGGCGATCAGCAGTCCCGAGGTGAGCAGCTGGCTCTGGCGACCACCGCCGATCGAGTCGGCGACGTAGGCGCCCGCGAAGCCGGCCGCCGCGGGCGCGCCCAGCGGGATCGCGAAGTAGAAGCACCAGCCGATCACGGTCGCGGGCCGGCCGCCGAACGCGCGGCGGATGTAGGTGGAGACGCCGCCGCCGTCGGGGTAGCGCGCGCCCAGCCCGGCGAACGTCGTCGCCAGCGGCACCGACAGCAGCACCAGTGCGACCCAGGCGACCAGGGACGCAGGACCGGCGGAGCGGGCGGCGAGCGCCGGCAGCGAGATGACGCCGGTGCCGAGCACCGCACCCAGGGTGAGGGCGGCGCCGTGAGCGACGCCGAGCCCGCCCGGGTGCGCGGGCACGGCGGCTGGCTCGGGCGGCAGCGGAGCGGTCACGGACCACACCGTAGGGGTCGGCGCCGACAGGCGTGCCCGATCAGCTGCCGCCGGAGATCTTCTCGATCAGGGCGGTCGTCGAGATGGCCGGCGTACGCGTGAGGTAGACGACCTCGCAGATGTCGTTGAACTCGTCGAACCGGCCGGCCCAGTCGTCGCCCATGACGAGGACGTCGGCACCGAACTTCTGGATGTACTCGCGCTTGAGCTCGAGGCTCTCCTCGACGAAGACCTCGTCGACCGGCTTGAGCGCGGCGACGATCGCGAGGCGCTCGGCCTGGCTGAAGACCGGCTCGCGGCCCTTCTTGCGCAGGTTCAGCTCGTCGGCGGAGACGCCCACCACGAGCCGGTCGCCCAGGGCGGCGGCGCGCTCGATCACCCGGAGGTGTCCGACATGGAACACGTCGAACGTGCCGAAGGTGATGACGGTGCGAGACATGCGGAGAAGTCTGACATGGGGTCTCGTGGGGCAGAATCGCGGGACGATGACCGACACCGTCACGATGATCACCCCGGACCCCGATGCCGATGTCGAGCGCCGCAGGGGGTTGCGCCGGATGCGCACCCTCGCGGTGTCGCTCCTGCTGGCCGCTGCGGCGGTCTACGTCGCGACGCTCGACCAGGACGGCTTCTGGGGCTTCGTGAACGCCGGCGCGGAGGCGTCGATGGTCGGTGCGATCGCCGACTGGTTCGCCGTCACGGCGCTCTTCAAGCACCCGCTCGGCCTGCCGATCCCGCACACCGCGCTGATCCCCAAGCGCAAGGACGACCTGGGCCGCGGGCTGGAGGAGTTCGTGGGGGAGAACTTCCTCCAGGAGGACATCATCCGCGAGCGGGTCGCCGCCGCGACCATCTCGATGCGGGTCGGCCGCTGGCTCGCCGTACCCGCCCATGCCCGCAAGGCCGTCGACGAGGCCTCCGACGTCGCTGTGATCGCGCTCGGCCGGGTGCGCGACGACCACATCGAGGCGCTGATCCGCGACGCGATGGTGCCGCGGTTCCACGAGGAGCCGATCGCCCCGCTCCTGGGGAGCCTGCTCGAGGAGACCGTGCGCGACGACCTGCACCACGGGCTGGTCGACCTGACCCTGGACGAGCTCTACCGCTGGCTGGTCGACAACCCCGAGGCCGTCGCCGAGATCCTCGGCGAGCGGGCGCCGTGGTGGGCGCCGACGCGGCTCAACGACGCGGTGATCTCGCGGCTCCACCGCGAGCTGCTGCGCTGGGTCGCCGACATCCGCGCCGACCCGCGCCACGACGCCCGGCTGGCGCTCGACTCGATGCTCGCGCAGCTGGCGCAGGACCTGCTGCACGACCCGGACACGCAGCAGCGCACCGAGGCCCTCAAGGAGCGGCTGCTCGACCAGCCGCAGGTGGTCACGTCCGCGGTGTCGCTGTGGAACGCGCTCCGCCGGTCGCTCACCGCCTCCCTGGTCGACCCCGAGGGCGCCGTACGCCTCCGCCTGCTGCAGGAGGTGTCGGCCTTCGCCGAGCGGTTGGTCACCGACGAGACGCTGCGCGCCCGGCTCGACGGCCTCGCCTCGGACGCCGCGGTCTTCGCGGTCGAGAGGTACGGCGACGAGGTCACCACCGTGATCACCCACACGATCGAGCGCTGGGACGGCAAGGAGGCCGCCCGCCGGATCGAGCTGCACGTCGGCCGGGACCTGCAGTTCATCCGGATCAACGGCACGATCGTCGGCGGGCTCGTCGGCGTCCTGATCCACACGGTCAGCGTTGTGCTCGGGTGAGCGACAATGGCGCCATGAGCGAGCCGATGGACGTCCCGATCCGCGACCAGTCGATCCGGCTGGGTCAGTTCCTCAAGCTCGCCAACCTGGTCGACTCCGGGGCGGAGGCGAAGCCGCTCATCCAGGAGGGCCAGGTCACCGTCAACGGTGAGGTCGACACCCGCCGCGGCCGGCAGCTCGTGCCGGGCGACGTGGTGACCCTGGCCGGGCAGTCCGCCCGGGTCGCCGACGAGGGCACCTTCGACGACGGACTGCCCTGGTAGGTCAGCGTCAGCTGACGCCGAGCAGGTCCACCACGAAGATCAGGGTCTCGCCGGGCTTGATGACGCCACCGGCGCCCCGGTCGCCGTAGCCGAGGTGCGGCGGGATCACGAGCTGGCGGCGACCGCCGACCTTCATGCCCTCCACGCCCTTGTCCCAGCCGGAGATCACCTGGCCGACGCCGAGGCGGAACTGCAGGGGAGCGCCGCGGTTGTACGACGCGTCGAACTCCTCGCCGGTCGAGTGGGCCACGCCCACGTAGTGCACCGACACGGTCGAGCCCGAGGTGGCCTCGGGGCCGTCGCCCTCGGTGATCTCGGTGACGACCAGGTCGGTCGGCGGCTCGGGGTCGAAGAAGTCGATCTCAGGCTTGTCCATGCCGCCCAGCCTAAACGTCCCGCCCGACGCCCCACCGACTGGCAGGATCGTGGGGTGACCTCCCCGCACCTCGGCTCGCGCCGACTCGACACCGGCCTCCTCGCCGGCTTCGTGATCCTGGCCTTCCTGGTGCTGCTCTCCATCACCACGCCCGCGCAACTGGTCGCCGTCTTCGCGGGGTCGGCGATCGTTGCCAGCCTGCTCACGACCGCCCGGCGTACGGCGGTCGTGGCCGGCGCGGCACTGGTGTGTGCCCTGCTGTCCGGCGCCTGGCTCGAGTCGTTCGGCACGTTCGACTGGTTCATCCGGGTCGGGCTGTGCGGTCTGCTGGGGGTGGTCGGCGTCCAGGGCGCCGCGCTGCGCGAGCGGCGCGAGGGTCAGCTGCAGCGGATGACCGTCATCGCCGAGACCGCTCAACGAGCAGTGCTCCGTGCGATCCCGACCGCGATCGGCTCGGTCGGCCTGGCTGCCCGCTACGTCTCCGCGACCGCCGAGGCGCTGGTGGGCGGTGACCTCTACGAGGTCGCTGCCACGCCGTACGGCGTGCGCGTCATCGTGGGCGACGTCCGCGGCAAGGGACTCGAGGCCGTGCAGACCGCGGCCGCGGTGCTGGGTGCCTTCCGCGCCGCCGCGTTCACCGAGCCGGACCTGGGTGCGCTATCGCGGACGATCGACCAGACCCTGGCCCGGATGGTCGGCGACGAGGAGTTCGTGACCGCGATCGTCGGCGAGTTCCACGGCCACCGGGTCACGCTCGCCAACTGCGGCCACCACCCGCCCCTGCTCGTGGTCCGCGACGAGGCCACGACCCTCGACACGGGCGAGCCGACGCTGCCGCTCGGCCTGGGCTCCGACCCGGTCCTGACCGAGCACGCCTGGCCCGTCGGCGCCCGGATCCTCTTCTACACCGACGGCCTGGTGGAGGCGCGCGACAAGCACGGCGACTTCTTCCCGCTCGACGACTTCGCGGCGGAGCTCGGCGCCGGCACGGTGGAGGAGGCGATGGACCACCTGGTCGACCACCTGCTCGCCCACAGCGGTCGCAAGCTCCAGGACGACATGGCGCTGGTCCTCGCCGAGAGCGAGTCCCGCTGACCGCGCGCTAGGTCTGGTGCACGTAGGAGTCGAGCTGGTCGCGCTCGAACTCCAGCTGGTCGATGCGGTGCTTGACCACGTCGCCGATGCTGATGATCCCGACGATCCGCTCGTCGTGGACGACCGGGACGTGACGGATCCGGCGGTCGGTCATGATCTTCATCAGGTCGTCGACCACGGCGTCCTCGTCGCAGGTCTCGACGACCTCGGTCATGATCGCGCGCACGACGTTGTTGACGACCGTCCCCTCGGAGTGCAGGTGGCGCACGACGTCGCGCTCGCTGACGATGCCCTCGAGGGTCACCCCGTCGCTGCTGACGATGAGCGCGCCGATGTTGTGGTCGGCCAGCACGGCGAGGAGCTCTCGGACGCCGGCGTCCGGGCTGATCGTCATGACCTCGCGACTGGCCTTGGCCTGGAGCACGTCACTGATCCGCATCCCACGACGGTAGCCGTGACCGGGCTCACACGCGAGGGGTCAGTCGCGTCGGTGTGTCCGGAGGTCGGAGACCGAACCCGGTCCGGTGCGCAGCGTGTCCGGGTCGTCGTCGTCCGGCAGCGTGCCCAGGAACGAGAGTGCCGCCTCGTGCAGGTGACCGTTGGTGGCGAGCGCGTTGCCGCCGAACGGCCCGTCGGTGCCCTCCAGCGACGTGAACCGGCCACCCGCCTCGCGCACGATGATGTCGAGCGCGGCCATGTCGTAGACCTCGAGCTCGGGCTCGGCCGCGATGTCGACGGCTCCCTCGGCGAGGAGCATGTAGGACCAGAAGTCGCCGTACGCACGGGTGCGCCAGCAGCGCCGCATCAGCGACAGGAAGTCGTCGAGCCGGTCCCGCTCGTCCCAGCCGGACAGCGACGCGTAGGACAGCGAGGCGTCCTCGAGGCGGCGTACGTCGGACACCTGGCAGCGGGTGGCCTTGAGCAGCGAGCGCCCGGTCCAGGCGCCGTTGCCCTTCGAGGCCCACCAGCGCCGCTGCAGCAGCGGCGCCGACACCACGCCGAGCACCACCTCGTCGTCGACCACGAGCGAGATGAGCGTCGCCCAGACCGGGACGCCGCGCACGAAGTTCTTGGTGCCGTCGATCGGATCGATGACCCAGCGCCGCTGGCTGTGTCCGCTCGAACCCTGCTCCTCGCCGGTGATCGCGTCGCGCGACCGGGCCCGCGACAACGTACGCCGGATGCTCTCCTCGACCGCCTGGTCGGCGTCCGTGACGGGGGAGAGGTCGGGCTTGCTCATCACGTGCAGGTCGAGGGCCTTGAACCGGCTCTCGCTGATCGAGTCGGCGTCATCGGCCAGGACGTGCGCCAGTCGCAGGTCGTCGGTGTAGTCCGTGGATTTCGTCGGCACGGCCTCACACTATTCTCATCAACCGCCTCTACCTTGCAGGCATGGAGATCAACGGCCTTCCGCTGCACCCGCTCGTGGTGCACGCGGCGGTCATCTTCGGCCCCCTCGCCGGCATCGGCGCACTGCTGTTCCTGGTCCCGCGGTGGCGGCTGAAGCTGCGCTGGCCGATGGTCGTGCTGGCCCTCGTGGCGACCGGCGCGATCGTCGCGGCCTACCTCACCGGCGACAACTTCCTCGAGCACAAGCCCGAGCTGCGGAGCAGCCCGCAGGTCCAGGAGCACGAGGACCGCGCCGGACAGCTCCTCTGGATCACGATCGCCTTCGGCGTGGTCGCGCTCGCCTCCGGGTGGTTCGCGACCCGGACGGGTGCGCTGCGCATCGTGCTCGACGTGCTGCTCGGGATCGCCGCGGTGCTGCTGCTGGTGTGGGTGTTCCTCACCGGCGAGGCCGGCGCCCGGGCGGTGTGGGGTTAGTAGAGCGGTTCGCTCCGCGCGGCCAGCAGCCGCCGGAACGACTCGACCCGCAGCGGGTCGGCCTCGCCGTTGGCCACCGCCTCGTCGAGACCGCACTCCGGCTCGTCGGTGCCGTGCGTGCAGCCGCGCGGGCAGTCCTCGGTCATCTCGTCGAGGTCCGGGAACGCCTCGATCAGCCGCTCCGGCTGCACGTGCGCGAGCCCGAAGGACCGGATGCCGGGGGTGTCCACGATCCAGCCGCCGTCCGGGAGCGCGAGCATGTACGCCGACGTCGAGGTGTGCCGCCCACGACCGGTGACCGCGTTGACGATCCCGACGTCGCGGTGGGCGGTGGGGACCAGCGCGTTGACCAGCGTGGACTTCCCGACGCCGCTCGAGCCGAGCAGCACGCTGGTCTTGTCGGCCAGCCGCTCGCGCAGCTCGGTCAGGTCGCTGCCGCCCGGCCCCTTGACCTGGGTCACGACCCACGGCACGCCCAGCGACCGGTAGGTCACCAGCAACGTCTCCGGGTCGGCGAGGTCGGCCTTGGTGAGGCAGAGGAGCGGCTGCATGCCCGCGTCGTACGCCGCGACCAGGGCCCGGTCGATCAGCCGCGGCTGCGGGTCGGGGTCGGCCAGGGCGGTGACGACGACGAGCTGCTCGGCGTTGGAGACGATCACCCGCTCGACGGGGTCGTCGTCGTCCGCCGTACGACGCAGGGTCGTGAGCCGCTCACGCACCTCGACGATCCGGGACAGGGAGCCGTCGTCGCCCGAGGTGTCGCCGACCACCCGCACCCGGTCGCCGACCACGACCCCCTTGCGACCCAGCGGGCGGGCCTTCATCGCCATCACCTTGTGGCCGTCGACCAGCAGCGTGTAGCGACCGCGGTCGACGGTGATGACGACGCCGTCGACCGCGTCGTCGTAGGTGGGTCGTTCCTTGGTGCGGGGGCGCGTACGTCGACGGGGACGGTCGTAGTGCTCGATGTCCTGGTCGGAGTAGCGCCCGGTCATGGGGTGACGAGCCCTGACCAGAAGCCCGCGAAGTCGGGGAAGGTCTTGCTGGTGGTCGCGACGTTCTCCACCAGGACGCCGTCGACCGCGGCCGCGAGGATCACGCCGGCGTGCGCCATCCGGTGGTCGGCGTAGGTGTGGAAGACCCCGCCGTGGAGGGGAGCGGGACGGAAGCTCAGCCCGTCGTCGTGCTCGGTGACGTCGGCGCCGAGGGCGCCGAGCTCGGTGGCGAGCGCGGCCAGCCGGTCGGTCTCGTGACCGCGGATGTGGGCGATCCCGCGCAGGTGGGACGGGCCGTCGGCGAGGGCGCAGAGCGCGGCGATCGCGGGCGTCAGCTCCCCGACCTCGTGGAGGTCGGCGTCGATCCCGAGCAGCGTCCCGCTGCCGGTCACGCGCAGGCCGTCGTCGCCGAGCTCGACCTCGCAGCCCATGGTGGTGAGGATCTGGCGCAGGGAGTCGCCCGGCTGCGTCGTCGAGCGCGGCCAGTCGCGGACCGTGACGGTGCCACCGGAGACGGCCGCCAGGGCGAGGAACGGAGCGGCGTTGGAGAGGTCGGGCTCGATCAGCCGATCGACCGGCTTGACCGGTCCGGGCGCGACGGCCCAGCGATCGGCATCGGCGTCGTCGACCTCGATGCCCTGCTCGCGCAGCATCGCGACGGTCATGTCGATGTGGGGGAGCGACGGCACGGGCTTGCCCTGGTGGCGTACGTCGACGCCGTCGTCGTAACGCGCTCCCGCCAGCAGCAGCGCGGAGATGAACTGCGACGACGCGGACGCGTCCACGACCACCGTCCCGCCGCGGACTGCACCGGAGCCGCGGACTGCGAACGGCAGGGCGTCGCCGTCGACCCCGACGCCGAGCGTGCGCAGGGCGCCGAGGATCTCGCCGATCGGCCGCTGGCGCATGTGCGGGTCGCCGTCGAACGACACGGTGGCGGTCGACAGGCCGGCGATCGGCGGCACGAACCGCATCACGGTTCCGGCGAGCCCGCAGTCGACGGCGGCGTCGCCGTCGAAGGCACCGGGCGTCACGACCCAGTCGTCACCGGAGGTGTCGACGTGCGAGCCGAGCGAGGTCAGGGCGGCCGCCATCAACGACGTGTCGCGCGATCGGAGCGCACGGCGTACGACGGACGGGCCGTCGGCGATCGCCGCCAGCACCAGCGCGCGGTTGGTGAGCGACTTGCTGCCGGGCAGCGAGACGACGGCGTCGACAGGGTGGGCGGCACGGGGTGCCGGCCAGGGGTCGGGTACGGCGTCGCTCACGCCCCGAACCCTATCGGCGTCAGCCGATGCGGGCTCGGGCGAGTCTCGCCTCGCGGCGGGCGTCGTGGGCCAGGCGCTTCGCCTCGCGTCGGGCGTCACGCACGCCGTGGCGCGCCCGCCAGGCCACGCCCGGCTTCCCCTCGGTGTCACCGGCGGCGATGATCAGGCCCCCGACGAGCGAGACGTTCTTGAAGAAGTGCAGGCGCTGCTGGGTGCGGGTGGCGTCGTCCTCGTGCTCCCAGAAGCGGTGTCCGGCCGCGGTCGTCGGGATCAAGGACGCAGCGAGCACGGCGGCCGAGAGACGCGGGGCGCGCCCGGTGGCCAGTGCGAGCCCGGCGGCGATCTGGACGCCGGCGTTGATCTTCACCAGCGTCTCGGGGTCCTCCGGCAACGGGATGCCCGCCTTCTTCGCGAGGGGCACGAGGCGCGAGGTCACCGGGTCGGCCTTGGCGGCCGTTCCCGAGGAGTTCTTGAGGGCGGTCGCCGCGCCGACGACGAAGATCGACGCGAGCATCGGGCGGGCGATCAGTCTGCTGACGGTCATGCTCACTCCTTACCCGGCTGGGCCGCCGGGCAAGCCTGTCAGCGAGCGCCGGGGACCGGGATCGTGACCGAGACCGTCGGCAGCGGCTGCCCGGCGATGCCGAGGTCGACCCCGACGCCGATCCCGTCCGGGTCGGCCGCGATGGTCGCGCCGACGTGGACCAGCGGCGACGGATCCGTGGTGCGCGGCTCGTCAGGCGGGCCCTGGCTCGGCTTGTCCGACGGGCGGGAGGTGGGGCCCGAGCTGGTCGGGTTGCTCGTGGGACCGGTCGTGGTCGGGTCGGCGGTCGGCGGCGTGGTGGGGGTGGCAGTCGGCGAGACGGTCGGCGCCGAGCCGGTGAGCGGGTTGCTGACCGCGGTGCGCGAGGACGTCCGCTGGTCCGGCGTACGACGCGCCGGGCTCTGCTGCTGACCCGCGGTCGGCGTGCTGCCGATGATCGGCGTGTCCTGGGCGTCGGGCACGGGCCGGTCGCCGTGGTGGAGGGTGAGCACCAGCCCGGCGACGACCGCGGACGCAGCGGCGCCGGCGACGGCGGCGGTCGGGCCGTGGGTGACGACAGCGTCGCGGGCCCGGCCGAGGAGGACCAGGACGCCACCGGTCGCGGTGGCCGCGCCGCCGGCGGAGCCGGCGAGGTAGGCCGCAGCCGCTGCGCCGAGCAGCAGGGGGGCGAGCACGGCCCGGAGGTCGGAGTTGACCTCGGCGAGCTCGAGATAGATCGCCGCGCACGCGCGGCACTCCTCGAGGTGCTGCTCGACCCGGGCCGCCTCACGACGCGAGAGTCCACCGCGGACGTAGCTGCCGAGCTGGGCGCGGGTGCGCTCGCAGGCGTCGTCGTCGGCGGTGCTGGCGTGCATGGAGAGATAGGCCTGGCGCAGTCCCTCGCGGGCGCGGTAGGCGAGCGCGGAGACGGAGTTGGGGGTCATCCCGAGCAGGACGGCGACCTCGGCCGGCTTCTGCTCCTCGACCTCGGTGTGCCACAGCACCAGCTGCCAGCGCTCGGGCAGGGCCGCGAAGGCACGGGCGGCGGCGCCGCTCTCGAAGCCCTCGACCGCGGTGTCGCGGAAGGGCACACCCGGGTCGAACGGGGTGAGGTCGTCGGTCGTGTGCAGACGCGAGGTGGCCCGGATCCGGTCGACGTGGAGGCGACGTATGGCGGTCAGCAGGTAGGCGCGGAAGGCCAGGTCGGGACCGCCGCCACGCTGCAGGACGACCAGCACCTTGGCGAAGGCCTCGGAGACCAGGTCGTCGACGTCGGGACCGGGCACCAGCTGTCGTCCGAGGCGTCGCGCGGCCTCGACGTGACGGGCGAACAGGTCTCCGTAGGCGTCGACGTCGCCACCCCGAACGGCAGAGATGAGCTCGGCGTCGCTGGGGCCGTCGATGGTCGAGACGGGGGCGGCCACGCAGGCTCAACGGACGAGGTGCCAAAAGATCACGCAGAAATTGTTACGAGTTTCGCGTCATGGGTCACAGCGACCCGCGTTCCATCCCCGGCAGACCAACAGAGGGGGAGCCACCGTGGGACGGATCTCGACGCGCAAGCGCCGGACGGCCACGGGCGATCCCGAAGCAGGGCGGGAACTGTCCTCGGAGCTGCGGGCGGCGTTGCCGCCCCGCTTCGAGGCAGTCGGGGAGGCCCTTGCTTCGGGATCGGGCACGGTGGTCGCCTGCGAGGTCGCAGGCGCCACCCTCGCCCGGGACGGTCTGTCCCTGGCCGAGGTCATCGACAGCCTCGCCACCACCTCGCGGCTGGTCCGTGGGACCGAGCCGTCGCTCGAGGAGACCCGAGCACTCGCCGTGGCCTGGAGCGACGCGGCGCTCGGCTACCTCCACGGGCTCTCGTGCGAGGACCCGCTCACCGGGCTCGCCAGCCTCGCTCACCTGCGCAGCCGGCTCGCCGACCACTACCGCGCCGACGAGGGCCGTCACTCCCACGCACTGGTCGTGGTCGCGGCGCCGGCCCCGACCGGCGACTCGCTGACCCGCTCGATGCGGGTCGCGCAGCTCGGCGCGACCGTGCGCACCGTCTTCACCGGCGCCGAGACGATCAGCCACATCGCCCCCGGGCGACTGGTCGTGCTGGCGCCGCGCGACGAGCGGATCGCTCGCCGCGTCGGCCTGCTCCGCAAGATGCTCGAGGGGACCGCCGACCCGCATGCGCGGATCTGGATCGAGGGCCTCCCCGACACCGACGACGCGGCCGCCGCGCTGCTCGACGAGCTCGCCCGCGTCTGACCTCTACAGTGGCCGCATGTGCGGCCGCTACGCGTCCAGCCGGCGCCCCGAGGACCTCGCCGAGGAGTTCGACGTCCTCGACATCCGCGTCCCCGCGCCGCTGGCGCCCGACTACAACGTCGCGCCCACCAAGGAGGTCTACGCCGTCGTCGAGAGACCGCCGTCGAAGGAGAGCGAGGAGCCGCCGCAGCGACAGCTCCGGGCGCTGACCTGGGGTCTGGTGCCGTCCTGGGCGAAGGACCCGTCGATCGGCAACCGGATGATCAACGCGCGGATGGAGACGGTCGCCGAGAAGCCGGCGTACAGACGGGCCTTCGCGAAGCGTCGCTGCCTGCTCCCGGCGGACGGCTACTTCGAGTGGTACCCCACCGAGCAGAGGACCAAGGCCGGCAAGCCGCTCAAGCAGCCGTTCTTCATCCGACCCAAGGACCACGGCGTGCTGGCGATGGCCGGTCTCTACGAGATCTGGCGTGACCCGACCAAGTCGGACGACGACCCGGACCGCTTCCGCTGGACCTGCACGGTGATCACCACCGACGCCGAGGACGACCTCGGCCACATCCACGACCGGGCACCGCTGATGGTCGAGCGGGACCGCTGGTCCGCCTGGCTCGACACGACCGCCGAGGGACCGGACCTGCTCGACCTCCTGGTGCCGGCCGCCCCCGGTCGGCTCGAGGCCTACCCGGTGTCGACGCTGGTCAGCAACGTGCGCAACAACGGGCCCGAGCTGCTGGAGCCGCTGCCCCTCGACGGAGCCTCGTCGTGACCAGCCAGGAACGCCGGATCGACACCCCTCAGGGCGAGGCGCGCCTGGTCACCGATCGCGCGCGCTCGCCGGTCGCCACCCTGCTGCTCAGCCACGGTGCCGGCAACGGCATCGACACCCGCGACCTCGAGGCGCTGGCGACGCACCTGCCGCGCAACGGCATCACCGTGGTCCGCCTCGAGCAGCCGTGGAAGGTCGCGGGCCGCAAGGTCGCGACGGCGCCTCCGACGCTCGACCAGGGCCTGGTCGCCGCCGCGAACGCGCTCCGCACCCGGACCCCGTTGGTCGTGGGCGGTCGCTCGGCCGGCGCCCGGTCGGCCGCCCGGTGCGCCCACCAGCTCGGCGCGAGCGGGTGCCTGGCGCTCGCCTTCCCGCTCCACCCGCCGGGCAAGCCCGAGAAGTCGCGGTTGCACGAGCTGCGCGGCGCCCGGGTCCCGATCCTGGTCGTCCAGGGCGAGCGCGACACCATGGGGCGACCGGAGTCGTTCCCTGCGGACCTCGACCTCGCCGTCGTGCCCGAGGCCGACCACGGCTTCAAGGTCCCCGCCCGGGCCGGCATCACCGAGGCCGACGCGATGGAGATCATCGTCGAGGCCGTCCTGGAGTGGATCGTGCGCGAGGTCACCGGCGGGGGCCAGGCTCCCTGAACGCGGCAGGGGAATGACCGGCGAGGTCGGTGTGTTCTTCTCACATGCTGGCAGTGCTCGAACCCCCCACCACGGGGCTACCCTGGGACGTAATGACTGATCCCATCGAGACGCCCCCTGTGGACGTCGACACCGAGACCGAGGCCGAGCGCTCGGCCCGCTTCGAGCGGGACGCGCTGCCGTTCCTCGACCAGCTCTACTCCGCCGCGATGCGGATGACCCGCAACCCCGCGGATGCGGAGGACCTGGTGCAGGAGACGTTCGCGAAGGCGTACTCCTCCTTCCACCAGTTCCGGCCGGGCACGAACCTGAAGGCCTGGCTCTACCGCATCCTCACCAACACCTTCATCAACAACTACCGCAAGAAGCAGCGGCAGCCGCAGCAGTCGATGTCCGAGGACGTCGAGGACTGGCAGCTGCACCGCGCCGAGTCGCACACGTCGAGCGGCCTGCGCTCGGCTGAGATGGACGCTCTCGAGCACCTGCCCGACTCCCAGGTGAAGGACGCGCTGCAGCGTCTGCCCGAGGAGTTCCGGTTGGCGGTCTACCTCGCCGACGTCGAGGGCTTCGCCTACAAGGAGATCGCCGAGATCATGGAGACCCCCATCGGGACCGTGATGTCCCGCCTGCACCGAGGACGCCGCCAGCTGCGCGACCTGCTCTCGGACTACGTCCGCGACAACGACCTGTTGACCGTCGGTCGCGACGGGGGCAAGTGATGAGCCACCAGCACCCCGGCGAGCCCACGGCCGGCGACTGCGCCGACTTCTTCGAGCGGATCGTCTACTTCATCGACAACGAGCTCGACGAGGCCGACTGCTCCGAGGTCCGCGTGCACCTCGACAGCTGCAACCCCTGCCTGGAGAAGTACGACCTCCAGCGGACCGTGAAGTCCGTCGTCGCGCGCTCCTGCTCCGAGGCCGCTCCCGACGACCTCCGCCAGCGGGTGCTGCTGCGGATCCGCGAGGTCCAGGTCCAGATCCAGGTCACCGAGAGCTGAGTCCCGGCGTCCGACAAAGCAACGAGCCCCCGGCCTGATGGCTGGGGGCTCAATGCATTTCGACGTGCTCGGTGATGCGCTCAGGCGTTGGGGCGCTTGCCGTGGTTCGCGCCCTTCTTCTTGCGAGCGCGGCGCTTGCGGCCGGTCTTGCCCATGGTGTTCCTCCTGATCGGGACGTGTCTGGCCTCGAGGGCCAACGGTCAGTCTCTCAAACAACCCGACGGTGGTCGAATCGGGTCAGACCCGCGACATGAACCGCTCGGCGTCGACCACCACGCGGGTGATCTCGCCGGTGCCGATCACCTTCCCACCGACGTTGCGGGCGCCGACGGTGAAGCGGTGCAGGCGCCCGTCGACGTACGACGCGGACGCGGTGACCTCCACCTCCTGGCCGACGGCGCTGGCGGCGACGTGCTCGAGCTCGATCCGGGTGCCGACGCTCGTCGATCCGGCCGCCAGGGTCGGGTCGATCGCCGCGCAGGTGGCCGCTTCGCACCAGGCCAGGAGCCGGGGCGTGCCGAGCACCGGCAGGCTGCCGGAGCCGACGGCCGACGCCGTGTCCGACTCGGTGACGGTGAAGCGCAGCGTGGCGTCCATCAGAGCTCCTTGCGGAAGGCGATCAGGTCGACACCGGGCAGCGGCGACCAGTCCCGCTCCGGCATCCTCTCGAAGCCGAGCCGGCCGTAGAGGCGGTGCGCGGCGCTCATCGCCGACAGGCTCGACATCACGATGGCGTGGCACCCGGCCTCGCGGAAGCGCGTCAGGACCAGCTCGGTCAGGGCGGCGCCCACCCCGGCGCCCCGCGCTGCGGGCGAGACGGCCAGCATCCGGAACTCACCCTCGCCGGGTTCGCCGATCTCGCGCCACGCGGAGCCCTCGGGCGTCACCGTGACGGTGCCGACGATCGCACCGTCCTGCTCGGCCACCCACAGCTCTGCCTCGCGATCGCGCCGCGCGGCGTCGCGCAGGTGGTCGAGGTAGGGGTCGTCCGGGCCGAGCGTGAACTCCTCGTACGCCGCGACGGTCACCTCGCCGACAGCGCCGAGGTCCTCGGGCCTGGCGCGGCGGACGAGGACGTCAGACACCGAAGCTGCTGCGCGGGTAGACGGCCTCGACGTCGGTGATGACGTTGACCAGGTAGGGGACGTTGGCAGCGAAGGCACGATCCAGGGCCGGCCCGATCTGGCGCGGGTCGGTGACGGTCTCGCCGCCACCACCCAGCGCCTGCACGACCTTGTCGTACGGCGTGTGCGGCGCGAGGTCCGCGATCACGTCGTAGCCGTAGAGCATCTGCATCGGGCCCTTCTCGAGGCCCCACGCGGAGTTGTTGCCCATCACCATCACGACCGGGAGGTTGTGGCGCACCAGGGTGTCGACGTCCATGAGCGAGAAGCCGGCAGCGCCGTCACCGAGCAGCAGCACGACCTGGGACGACGGACGGGCCAGCCGGGCGGCGATCGCGGCACCGAGGCCGGCGCCGAGGCAGCCGTAGGGACCCGGGTCGAGCCAGCCGCCGGGTCGCTGGGGCTCGACGTACTTGCCGGCGAAGCTGACGAAGTCACCGCCGTCGCCGATGACCACGGCGTCGTCGGCCAGCCGGGGGAGCAGCTCGCCGTAGATGCGGGCCGGGTGGATCGGGTCGGCCTCGGCACCGAGCAGGGCGGCGTCGCGCTCGGTCGCGGCAGCGACGGAGGCCTGCAGGTCGCCGACCCAGGCGGACCAGTCGGGACGGGCTGCCGCTCCCTCGAGAGCGGTCTGCAGCCCATCGAAGACCGAGGACAGGTCACCACTGACCGAGCCGGCGAGGGTGGCGTGGCCGGACAGCTGGCCGGGAGAGTCGGCGACGTGGACGACCTGGGCCTCGCCGAACACGCCGTACCCGAGCCGGAAGTCGAGCGGCGTGCCGACCACGACCACGAGGTCGGCGCCCTGGAACGCGGGACCGCGTGCTTTCGTGACCAGCAGCGGGTGGCCGCCCGGGATGATCCCGCGGCCCATGCCGTTGGTGATCGTGGGGATGCCGACGGCCTCGACGAAGCGGAGCGCGACCTCCTCGGCGTGGTCGGCCCACACGTCGGTGCCGAGGATCAGCACCGGGCGCGTGGCCGCTGCGAGCAGACCGGCGATCGTCGCGATCGCGTCGGGGTCCGGCTCGGCGCCGCGCGGGGCGGTGACGGTCGGGATCGGGCCCGAGGCGGAGTTGAAGAGCTCGTCCATCGGGACGTCGATGAAGACCGGGCCGCGGTGCGAGGACGCGGCCGTGACGAAGGCCTCGTGGACGCCGTCGATGACGTCGCCGGCGGTCGGGATGGTGCGCGCGAGCTTGGAGACCGGCGCGAAGATCGGCGGCTGGTCGAGCTCCTGGAGGGCGCCGGTGCCCCAGCGGCCCTGAGGTGCGCGGCCGCCGAGCAGGACCATCGGCGAGCCGGCGAACTGGGCCTGGGCCACCGCGCTCACGCCGTTGGTGACGCCCGGCCCGGCGGTGAGCACCGCGAGCCCGGGCACGCGGGTCAGCTTGCCGGTCGCCTCGGCCGCGAAGGCCGCCGTCTGCTCGTGGCGTACGTCGAGCAGCCGGACCGGCTCGTCGGCCTTGACCGCGCCGTCGTACACCGGGAAGACGTGGGCGCCCGACAGGGTGAAGAGGGTGTCGACGCCGTGGGCCTGGGCAACCGCGACGGCGAGCTCGCCGGCGTGCCCGGTCAGATCTGACATGAGCGTCAGGTTACTCACCCGTAGTGGTGAGGAACCCGTGGTTCGTCTTCTTGAGCGCGTCGATGACCACCAGCAGCAGGTCGGAGCGGACCTGCGGGGGCCGGGCGCCCAGCGACAGCTGGAGGTAGAGCGACCGGAGGAAGGCCTCGGCGTTGCCGCCGACGAGGTAGGGGTCGCGGTCGTCGTACGACGAGCGGGTCGCCGCTGCGGCGCCGATCCGGGCGATCCACGGCTCGAGCACCCGGAGCGGGACGACGTTGCGCCGCAGCACCGCCATCGTCGCGAGGGCCAGCCGGTCGGGCTCCCCACTGCTGAAGAGCACGTCCACCGGGAGCAGCAGCCGGTCGGCGATCACGTCGAGCAGGACGGTGAGCTCGGGGGTCGCCAGGTGCGGCGAACGGGCCAGGATCGCGAGGGTGTCGGCTCCGTGGGAGACGGCGTGCGCCCAGCCCTTGCCGGGGACGAAGCCGCGCAGGTCGCGCTCGCGCAGCAACCAGGTCGTGAGCCGGTCGCCCCACTCGAGGATCTTGCCGCCCGGCAGCAGCGGTCGGGCGTTGTCGCGGCCGATGCACTCGCCGAGCACGAGGGCCGAGAAGCTGCGCCGGAAGACCGTGTCGGTGTCCCTCTCGCCGATGCCGACGAGGAGGCCCGTGGCCATGCCGTCGCCCAGCCCGGCGAGCAGGTCGTCGTAGACCCCACGGTCGATCCAGGTGGTCAGGGCGGGGTACGCCGTACCGTCGCGCAGGGCCGGATCCGGGTCGCCGAGCATCCGGGTCAGCTCCGCCGTCAGGTCGTCCAGCGGCCGGTCCGTCGGGACGGCCAGCCCCCCTGCGTGGACGTCTTGCCAGTAGGACCCGGACATGACGGCCATCCTGCCAAAGCCCGGGCAGCCGGTCGTCGGCGGACCCCGGCGCCCTACCCTTGCCAGCGTGCCGTCCCTGACCGACCTCGTGCGCAGCCACACCGACCTCGACGCCGAGGACGTGGCCTGGTTGCAGCTGCTCCAGGCGGACTGGCAGATCATCGCCGACCTGTCCTTCGCCGACCTGGTCCTGTGGCTGCCGGACAGCGAGCGCAAGGGGTTCTGGGCGGCCGGCCAGATGCGGCCGACGACCGGCCCGACGGCCTACGTCGACGACGTGATCGGCACCTTCGTCCCGGTCGGCCGGCGCCCCATGATCGACGCGGCGTACGCCGAGGGTCGGCTGGTCCGCGAGGGTGACCCGGAGTGGCGCGACGACGTGCCGGTCCGGGTCGAGACCATCCCGGTGCGGCGGGCCGGACGGGTGATCGCGGTCGTCGCGCGCAACACCAACCTGCTCGGCGTACGCACGCCGAGCAGGCTCGAGCTGTCCTACCTGCAGACCGCGGCAGACCTGACCCAGATGATCGCCCACGGCTACTTCCCGGCGGCCGGCGACCGCAGTGACCACGCGGACACCCCGCGGGTCGGGGACGGCTTCCTGCGCGTCGACGCCGCGGGGAAGGTCGTCTACGCGAGCCCGAACGCGCTGTCCGTCTACCGCCGCCTCGGGCTCTCCGGCGACCTCGCGGGGCTCTCCCTCGCGGACCTGACCCGCGAGCTCGTGCCGCCGCGCCGGCGTCCCGACGAGGAGACGCTGAGCGCGGTGCTGGGCGGTCGGGCGCACCGCGACACCGAGATCGGGACCGACGGGGTCTCCCTCATCGTCAGGTCCATCCCGCTGCGCCCCCAGGGCGACCACATCGGCGCCCTGGTCCTGGTCCGCGACGTCACCGACCTGCGGCGCCGCGACCGGGAGCTGGTCACCAAGGACGCGACCATCCGCGAGATCCACCACCGGGTGAAGAACAACCTGCAGACCGTCGCCGCGCTGCTGCGGCTCCAGGCGCGCCGGATGGACTCCGAGCCGGCGCGGCTCGCGCTCGAGGAGGCGGTACGCCGGGTCGGGTCGATCGCGATCGTCCACGAGATGCTCAGCCAGGCGGTCGAGGAGCGGGTCCCGTTCGACGACATCATCGACCCGCTGAGCCGGATGGTCACCGAGGTGAGCGCGGTCGGCAACCGGGTGCGGGTGCGTCGCGAGGGCAGCTTCGGCGTACTCCCGTCCGAGACCGCGACCGGCCTGGCGATGGTGCTGACCGAGCTGCTCCAGAACGCCGTCGAGCACGGCTACGACCCCGACGCCGAGGACGTCACCGGTCAGATCGTGCTGACCGCGAGCCGGCTCGTCGGGCGCCTGCACGTCACCGTCGACGACGACGGCGGCGGGCTGCCCGACGGGTTCGACCTGGACGGCTCGACCAGCCTGGGGCTGTCGATCGTGCGCACGCTCGTGGAGTCCGAGCTGGGCGGTCAGCTCGAGCTGGGGCCGATGCCCTCGGGTCCGGGGACCCGGGCCGTGCTCGACCTGCCCTTGGAGTGACTCAGGCCGTGCCGACTCAGGCCGTGCGAACTCGGGTGCGGGCGTTGCGACGCTTGAGCGCGCGGCGCTCGTCCTCGCTCAGTCCGCCCCACACGCCGTGGTCCTGACCAGCCTCGAGCGCCCACGCGAGGCACTGCTCGCGCACTTCGCAGCGTCGGCACACCTGCTTGGCCTCCTCGATCTGGAGGATGGCCGGGCCGGTGTTACCGATAGGGAAGAACAGTTCCGGGTCCTCGTCGAGGCACGCAGAACGGTGGCGCCAATCCATGGCTGGGGGAACCCTCTTTCGTCAAAAGCTGGGCAGGTCGGGGCCGGGGCAAGGACCTGCTGGTGCCGATGGGCACGGCAGAACGAACGCGCAAACAAGCGCTCCGCCAAGACTGGCAACCTTTTGACCGTTAAACAACCCCTCCGCATGGTTCGCTCCGTCACAGCAGTCACGTGCATGTCGTCGCCGCGTGCCCTCCCTCTAGGCTCCCACCCGTGACAAACGGCAACGCCCAGGACCGGATCCGTCCCCCAGCGCCGCTGCTCGTCGCCGCCTCGCTGGTGGCCGTCGAGGGCGGTTTGCTGGTGGTCTACGCCGTGCTCGAGATCTTCAGCGTGGGCTCCGGCCGCGTGACGATGGGCGTCACCACCGCCCTGTTCTTCGCGCTGTACGGCGCGGGGCTGCTCGCCTGCGCCTGGGCGCTGTCGCGGCGCGGCTCGTGGGCACGCAGCCCGATCGTCCTCGCCCAGCTCATCCAGCTCGGCCTCGCCTGGAACTTCCGCGGCGGCGACACGACCCTGGCCGCCGTCGTGATCGCACTGGTCTCCGTCGTCGTGCTGGCCGGGATCTTCCACCCGGCGAGCCTGGAGGCGCTCGCCGATCCGAACAGCGACTGAACGCGGCCTGCGGGCCCGTGCGGCTTGCGGGCGCGCTGGGTCGACCGTCGTGGTTGCGGTCGAAAGACAAAGAGCCCGTTGGTTGAGGAAGGCGCGCAGTGCTCTCGCCGTTGGTTGAGGAGGTTCCGCTAGGAACCGTCTCGAAACCCCCGCAGGCAACGCAGGGCAATGTGCGCTGCCTTCGGGCCGCCGGTGGTTGCGGTCGCGGTTGACGAGAAGCGTGGTCGCCGCGGTCTGTGGTTGCGGTGGCGATTTCCAGTCGCTGGCCGGCTTGCGGGCGCGCTGGGGTCGATCGTCGTGGTTGCGGTCGAAAGACGAAGAGTCCGGTGGTTGAGGAAGGCGCTCTGCGCCTGTCTCGAAACCCCGGAAGCGAAGGCAGGGCGTCGGTTTATGTCCGCCTGTGGAAGGCGACCTTCCCGCCCGGGAGCTTCGTCATCTCGAAGGTGGGGTCGTGGGCTCTGGCGTGGTGCCTGGGGCAGAGGAGCCGTCCGTGCTCCACGTCGGTGGGTCCACCCTGGGACCAGAGGTGGTCGTGGTGGGCGTGGCACATGCCGGGTGGCCAGTCGCACCCGTCGGCGGTGCAGCGCTGGTCGCGGATCATGAGGGCGAGCCTCTGGGCTTTGGTGTGGAAGCGCTTCTTACGGCCGACGTCGAGGACCTCGGACCTCCCGCCGAGCACGACGGGGATGATCCCGGCCTGGGACGCCAAACGGCGGGCTTGACCTGCTGAGATCTTCTCCCCGGTGTCGAGGTGGGCTGCTTTCAGCCCGCCCATCAGGGTCTCGTAGGTCATGATCACCACGGCAGTGGCGTTCACGCCGCCGGCGTCAGGGACCCGGTCGGCGGGGTAGCGCTCGATGAGCTCGCAGAACGCACGCCCCATCCGCTGCGGCCCCGGACGACGGACGAGGCCTGGCCCTTCGGTGGCGGTTTGGTGCTTGGGTGCGGCGAACCCGCGGAGGATCTTCGCGAGCATCGCACCCTGGGCGGTCGGGAGGCTGAACCGGCCGTGGGTGGTGCCGTGGCCGTCGTCAGTCATGGTCAACCGGCACGACTGGGCTGCGATCGCTTCTTCGCGTGCGAGGAGCTTCGCCTCGTGGGCGTCCGCAGCGTCGGGCGCGATCACCTCGAGGAGCCGCTTGCCGGCGATGGCAAGTGCCCTGGCGTCGAGCTCGGCGGCGCGCTCGACCAGGAACGCCTCCGCCTGGGCGACCAGGTCCGTGGGCAGGTCATCGGGCAGCGCGTCGACCGCGCGAACGATGACCCGGGCCTGCTCCGCCATCACGTCACCGGACGCCATCGCGTCCCGGGTGATCGTGTGGACCCCGAGATCGTGACCCAAGCGAACAGTCCCGTGGGTAGCAGGGCGGGCCTGTCGCGTCTGGTGCGCCCACCAGTTCGCGGTCGACGTCGCACCGACCTCCTCGCCGACACCCAGGTCGTCGGCGTGCGCGGCGACCCTCGCTTCGAGCTCAGCGACCTGCGCCTTCAACCGGGTCAGCTCCACCAAGGTGGCACCGGCTTCGAGAGCGCTCATCGACCACACTGAGGCGTCCACCACCGAGTCAGCGACCGCGCGCATCTGCGCGGTCGCCGACGCCACCCGGTGGGACCGGGTGAGGTCGGTGTCGGGGCGCTGGGCCATGCTGCATCATAATCGAACACAGATTCGAATACAAGAGACGGCCACAGGCCATGTGGGTTCGCTCGGAAAGCCGGGAGGCGACGGTGATCCGGGCGCGCCGTACCCGTGCAAGCGCCCTGTCGGCGCGCAACCACGAGAAGCCCGCAACCCGCGGGCAGGACTCCCGCTAGCTCTGCTCCTCGAGCGACGTGCGGAGCTGCTCGAGGGTGCGGTTGAGCAGGCGGGAGACGTGCATCTGGGAGACGCCGATCTCCTCGGCGATCTGCGACTGCGTCATGTTCTTGAAGAACCGCAGCAGCAGGATCCGCTTCTCCCGCGGCTGCAGGCGGTCGAGCAGCGGCTTGATCGACTCGCGGATCTCGACGTGCTCGAGGCCGGCGTCGTCCACGCCCAGGGCGTCGAGCATCGTGGCCGCGCCACCGTCGTCACCGTTGTCGCTGGCGTCGAGGGAGAGCGTGGAGTAGGCGTTGCTGGACTCGATGCCCTCGACGATCTCCTCGACCGTGCAGCCGATCGCCTCCGCGAGCTCGCGGGGCGTGGGGGACCGGCCCAGCGACTGGGTGAGCTCGGCGGTGGCCGTGCCGATCTGCATGCGCAGCTCCTGCAGCCGCCGCGGCACCCGGATCGCCCAGCCCTTGTCGCGGAAGTAGCGCTTGATCTCGCCGATGATCGTGGGTGTCGCGTACGTCGAGAACTCGACGCCCCGGTCGGTGTCGAAGCGGTCGATCGACTTGATCAGCCCGATCGTCCCGACCTGGACGAGGTCCTCGAGCGGCTCGCCGCGGTTGCGGAAGCGTCGGGCGCAGTGCTCGACCAGGGCCAGGTGGAGGTGCACGAGTGACTCGCGCGCGGACTCGCGGCTCGCGGGGGATGCGTCCTCGTCGCGCAGGACGAGGAAGAACTCGGCGCTGCGGTGCCGAGTCAGCTCGACGCCGGTGAGCCCGGAGGACTCGTCGTCGTCGTTCGACGGTATGGCCATGTCAGAGACCGGCACCGGGGAGCGTGGACTCCATGGTGAGGGTGATCCTGAAGGTACCGTCGGCGCAGTCGGCCGAGGCGCCGGTGGCCAGGGTGGTCAGCACCTGCCAGGCGAAGCTGTCGTAGTCGGGCGCGATGTCGTGGTCGACGGTGACGCCGACGCGGATCGTCATCTCGCCGGGGGCGAGGAAGAACTCGCAGCGCAGGTCGGTGCCGGGCACGGACTCCGGCAGGGCCATCGCGCTGGCCTCGCCGACGGCGATCCGGAGGTCCTCGATGTCGTCGATCGGGAAGTCGAGGCGCGCCGCGAGACCCGCGGTCGTCGTACGCAGGACGGAGGCATAGGCGTTGTCCGCGGGGACACGCAGCTCGACGTCGGCTCGACGAGACTCCTCATCGGCAGGGGCGTCGGTTGCTGACGTAGACATGCTCGCCGTCCTTGGGGGCTGGGGGACTGATGGTGGGGCTGCATCGCGACCGTGCCCCGAAGAGTAGTGGCAGACAACGACCACGGTGGCACTACCCGACGACCGGTGCAGACAAACGCTGCCGCCCGCCTCAGCGGTCGCGGAAAACGGGCTCCCTGCGCGCCCGGAAGGCGTCCTTGGCCTCGGCGTGGTCATCGGTCATCGCGAGCAGCACCTGGGAGCGGATCTCGATCTCCAGGTGCTCGCGGAAGCCGCCAAGCAGGCTCGCGTTGAGCAGCTCCTTGGCCTGGCGCACGCCCATCGGAGCCCGGCCCGCGATCTCCTCGGCGATGACCATCGCCACGGCGAACGGGTCCTCGGCGAGCTCGTTGACCAGCCCCAGCCGGTGACCGTCGGCGCCGGTGACCGACCCGCCCCGCAGGAAGAGGTCGGCCGTGGCGGACACCCCGAGCAGCCGCGGGAGGAACCACGACAGCCCCAGGTCGCCGGGCGTCATCCCGAGCCGCGTGAACGGCGCGGCGAACACCGCCTCCGGGCTCGCGACCCGGAGGTCGGCGGCGCAGGCGAAGGCGAAGCCCGCGCCGACGGCGTTACCGTGGACCGCGGCGACGACGGGCTGCGGCATCTCCCGGAGCAGCCGGATCGCGTCGACACCGACCCGCAGCTCGGCGTACGTGCGCGGGATCGAGCCGGGGCCGGGCTCGCCGAACCCGGAGTCGAGGTCGAGCCCGGCACAGAAGCCGCGGCCGCGACCGGTGAGCACGACGACCCGGCACCCCGGGTCCTCGGCGACCGACCGCAGGATGTCGCGCAAGGTGATGAAGTCGCCGGCGGTGACGGCGTTGAGCTTGTCGGGACGGTCGAACCAGACGACGGCGACCGGTCCGCGGCTCTCCAGGGTGATGGTCACAGCGTCCTCGCCACGATTTCCTTCATGATCTCGTTCGCTCCTCCGTAGATCTTCTGCACCCGGGCGTTGGCGTAGAGCCGCGCGATCGGGAACTCCTCCATGTAGCCGTAGCCGCCGAAGAGCTGCAGGCACTGGTCGATGACCTCGCACTGCAGGTCGGTCAGCCACCACTTGCACATCGCGGCGGTGCCGCCGTCGAGCTCGCCCGCCAGTTGGCGCTGGATGCACGAGTCGAGGAAGACGCGAGCACCGTGGGTCTTGGTCGCGGCCTCGGCGAGCACGAAGCGGGTGTTCTGGAAGTCCATCAGCGGCTGGCCGAACGCCTGGCGCTGCTTCACGTAGGCGACGGTCTCGCGCACCGCGGTCTCCATCGCGCCGACGGCGAGGGCACCGAGGAGCACCCGCTCGCGGGGGAGCTGCTGCATCAGCTGGCCGAAGCCCTGGCCCGTCACGCCGCCGAGCAGGTCGGAGGCCGGCACGACGACGTCGTCGAAGAAGAGCTCGGCCGTGTCGAACGTGTGCTGGCCGAGCTTCTCGAGGTTGCGACCGCGCGCGAAGCCGGGCCGGTCGGCAGTCTCCACCGCGACGATCGAGATGCCCCGCGACCCGGCCTCCGGGTCGGTGCGGGCGACGACGAGCACCAGGTCTGCCTGGGCGCCGTTGGAGATGAACGTCTTGGCGCCGTTGACGACGTACGTGTCACCACGGCGTACGGCGGTGGTGCGGATGCCCTGCAGGTCGGACCCGGCGCCCGGCTCGGTCATCGCGACCGCCCCGACCAGCTCCCCGGAGGCGAGCCGGGGCAGCCAGCGCCGGCGCTGCTCCTCGGTCCCGTAGGCGAGCACGTAGTGGGCGACGATGCCGTGGACCACGTGCCCCCACTCGGTGCCGGGTCGCTCGGCCTCGGCCTCGATCAGGGCGAGGTCGTGCCGCAGGTCGCCACCCCCGCCGCCGTACTCCTCGGGCACCGACGCGAGCAGCAGCCCCAGGCGTCCGGCCTCGGTCCAGACCCGTCGGTCCACCTGGCGCTGCTCGGTGAACTCGGGCAGCCGCGGCACCAGCTCGGCGTCCTGGAAGCGCAGCGCGAGGTCGCGCAGCGCGCGGGTCTCGTCGTCGCGCCACGGTGAGCGGTACGCCGCGGTCGAACTGCTGGTCGTCACGAACTCGTCTCCACTTCTGCTCGTAATCTGTCACAACAATACTTACTCGTGATTTACTTATTGACGCAAGTGACCGAGAAGGAGAGCGATGCCCCAGCGCCCGCGTGACCGGAAGCAGCGGATCCTGGTCGCCGCCGCCGACCTGTTCGCCGCCGAGGGCTTCGACCAGGTCCCGGTGAGCCGGATCGCCGCCGCCGTCGAGATCACCCCGGGTGCGCTCTACCGGCACTACGCCGGCAAGGAGGACCTCCTCGCGGCGGTGCTCCTCGACCACGGGGACCGGATGCTCGCCGCGGCCGAGGGCGACCTCCCGCTCGACGAGCTGCTCGAGCGCCAGGCGGCGGAGGCCGCACGGCTGCCCGCGCTCGGGGTGCTCTGGGCCCGCGAGCTCCGCCACCTCGGTCCCGAGGCCCGGGGCCCGATCGTCGAGCGCACCCGCGTGGCCAACCAGCGCTACGCGACGGCGCTGCGCACCGCCCGGCCGGACCTCTCCGGGACCGATGCCGAGCTGGTCGCCTGGGCGCTGGAGTCGGTCCTGGTGAGCACGAGCGACCGGGTGCGCGGGCTGCGCGAGGCCGAGCTCGCCGAGACCCTGGCGGCTGTCTGCGGCGCGGTCGCGCGGGTCGACCTGCCGTCGGCCGTCGCGTCGTACGACGCACCGCCGTCGCCGCTGCGCCCCGTCTCCAAGCGCGAGAACCTGCTGGTCGAGGCCGGCCGGCTCTTCGGTGAGCGTGGCTACCAGGCGACCAGCCTGGCCGACGTCGGCAAGGCGGTCGGACTGACCGGGCCGGGCGTCTACAGCCACTTCGCGAGCAAGGAGGAGCTGGTCGCCGCTGCGCTCGAGCGCGCGTACCACGCGGCCTGGCTCGACCTGCACGCCGCGCTCGGCGCCAGCGCGACACCGGGGGAGGCGCTCGGGCTGCTCGTCGCGTCGTACGTCGGCTTCGCCCACCGCCAGCCCTTCCTGGTCACGAGCCTCGTGTCCGACCCGAGCGGACCGACCGGTGACTGGGTCCGTCGCCAGCGTGAGTACGTCGCCGAGTGGGACGCCCTGCTCGCCGCGCACCGCCCCGAGCTCGACGCCGGCCGGGTCCACGTCCTGGTCCGCGCCGCGATGACCACCGTCGGCAACCTCGCCCGGATGCGGGCGCAGGCGACCCGCCCGACGTTCCGCGCGGAGGCGATCGCGATCGCCACCGCCGTGCTCACCTCGCCCGTCCACCACCCCGCTTCCTGAGGAGCTCACCGTGCGCGTTCACGACCTGCTGGACCACTGGGCGGCCCGCCACCCCGACGAGGTCTACCTCTCCGACGGCGAGCGCGAGCTGACCTGGCGCGAGGTCCGGGAGTGGTCCTGCCGGATCGGTCACTGGCTGGCGTCGCGGCTCGAGCCGGGGGAGCGGTTCGCACTGCTCGACCGCAACTCGCTCGAGATGATCGCGATCTACTTCGGAGCCTCGCGCGCCGGCGTCGTACCCGTGCCGCTGAACTTCCGGCTGGCACCCGCCGAGTGGGAGTTCATCGTCACCGACGCCGGCTGCGCGCTCGCCGTCGTGCACGGCGACTACGAGGACGCGCTGGCAGCGGTCGCGCCGGACCGGATGGCCGTGGTGACCATCGACGGCGACGGCACCCGCCCGGACTTCGCCACCGAGGTCGCCGGGCACCCCGGCACCGATCTCGACCGCGACGTGTCCCCGGACGCCGTCTTCCACCAGATGTACACGAGCGGGACGACCGGGCAGCCCAAGGGCGCGCTGGTCTCGCAGCTCGCCGTCTGCCTCAACGCCATCCAGTTCCACGCCGGGCTCGAGGCGGTGCGGGTCTCGTCGCTCTGCACGATGCCGCTCTTCCACGCGGGCGCCGAGGTCAGCGTCTTCGCGTTCACCGTCGGCGGCTGCTCGATCCGGGTGCTGCGCGACTTCGACCCCGCGACGACGCTACGCATCCTCGCCGAGGACCGGATCCGTACGACGGGCCTGGCGCCCGCCATGATCCAGGCGATGATCGCCCACCCGCTGGCGAAGGAGCTGTCCTTCGACGACCTCGACCTGATCGTCTACGGCTCGGCGCCGATCGCGGGCGAGGTGCTCGCCCTCGCGATGGAGCTCTTCGAGTGCGACTTCGCCCAGGCCTACGGCATGACCGAGCTCAGCGCGGTCGCCACCATGCTGTCGCGCAGCGACCACGTCGTGGCGCTGCGGCACCACCGCGAGCTGCTGACCTCCGCGGGCCGGCCGGTGCTCGGCACGCAGGTCCGCATCGTCGACGAGGACGACCAGGAGCTGCCCTGGGGCTCGACCGGTGAGGTGGTCGTCCGCGGGCCGCAGCTGATGAGCGGCTACTGGCAGCAGGAGGAGGCCACCGCGGCCGCGCTCCGGGGCGGCTGGATGCACACCGGCGACGTCGGCCACCTCGACCGCGACGGCTACCTCTTCGTGTCCGACCGGGTCAAGGACATGATCATCTCGGGCGGGGAGAACATCTACCCGCGCCAGATCGAGGAAGTCCTCTTCGAGCTCGACGGGGTCGCCGACGCCGCTGTCGTGGGCGTGCCCAGCTCGCAGTGGGGCGAGCGCCCGCTCGCGGTCGTGGTGCGTGCGCCGGGCTCGGACCTCACCGAGTCGGCGGTCATCGACTTCTGCCGCGAGCGGCTCGCGTCGTACAAGTGCCCCTCCGCCGTCGCCTTCGTCGACGCGCTGCCGCGCAACACCGTCGGCAAGGTGCTCAAGCGCGAGCTGCGGGCGCCGTACTGGGCCGACCTGGAGCGATCGGTGAACTGACCCGAAATCACGTCGACCCGCCCGAAAGCTTCAGGCGGGTCGACGTGGGTGGAGATCAGGCCTTCTTGGTCTCCCAGAAAATTTCCGCGATCTCGTCGATCTTCGCGAGCAGCTCGTCGGCCTTCGCCGCGTCGAGCTCACCCTTGGTGCCTGAGGCGCCGGCGAGCTTGGTGGCCTCGTTGACCAGGGTGTGGAGCTGCGGGTACTTCTCGAAGTGCGGGGGCTTGAAGTAGTCGGTCCACAGCACCCACAGGTGGTGCTTGACCAGCTCGGAGCGCTGCTCCTTGATCACGATGGCGCGGGTGCGGAAGTCGGGGTCGTTGTTGTCGGCGACCTTGGCGATGATCGCCTTGATCGACTCGGCCTCGATACGGGCCTGTGCGGGGTCGTAGACGCCGCAGGGGAGGTCGCAGTGTGCGGATACCTCGAGAGTGGGGGCGAACAGCTTCGCGAACATGCGGGTCCTCTCGTCTTCTCTTCGGTTGTCAGGGTCTGTCACTGCGACACTACCCGCATGTCGCGGTGGGGATTCGCCTTGGTCACTGGGCGATCGATGGTCCCGACGCTCGCGGACGGCGACCGGTTGCTGGTGTCCTACCGCCGTCCGGTCCGCGAGGGCGCCGTCGTGGTCGCCCGGCTCGCGGACGGCACCGTCGCGGTGAAGCGTGCGGCCGAGCGTCGTACGACGCGAACGGGCTCGCCCGCCTGGTGGCTGCTCAGCGACAACCCGGACGAGGGCGTCGACTCGCGGCACCGCGGACCCGTGCCCGCGAGCGACGTGATCGCAGTCACCGTGGCGAGAGTCTGGCCCCGTCCCCGCCTGCTCTGACGCTGTGCCAGACTGATGATGAGGGTGACCCCCTGCGGTCCGTCGATCATCTCCGTGCACCACCCCGCGCTCCGATCCGGCCCCCCGTTCCACCTGTCTCGCCTGCACGTCTCGATGGAAAGCGTCCTCATGTCTGCCTCACACCCGTTCGCCGGCGACCCGGTCTTCGACCTGCACGTCGGCGGCAAGATGGAGATCCGCTCGACGGTCTCCCTCGACGGCCGCGACGAGCTGTCCCTGGCCTACACGCCCGGCGTTGCCCGCGTCTGCGAGGCGATCGCCGAGGACCCGTCGATGACTCAGCACTACACGTGGGTGCCGAACACGGTCGCGGTCGTCTCCGACGGCACCGCCGTCCTCGGCCTGGGCGACATCGGCCCGGCCGCGGCGATGCCGGTGATGGAGGGCAAGGCCGTGCTCTTCAAGCAGTTCGGTGGCGTCGACGCCATCCCGATCTGCCTGGACACCACGGACGTCGAGGAGATCATCGAGACCGTCGCCCGCCTCGCGCCGAGCTTCGGCGGCATCAACCTCGAGGACATCTCCGCGCCGCGCTGCTTCGAGATCGAGGACCGGCTCAAGGAGCTCCTCGACATCCCGGTCTTCCACGACGACCAGCACGGCACCGCGGTCGTCGCGCTCGCCGCCCTGTGGAACGCGCTCAAGCTCACCGGCCGCAACCCCGAGTCGACCCGCGTGGTCATCTCGGGCGCCGGCGCCGCCGGTGTCGCCATCGCCAAGATCCTGCTCGAGGCCGGCATCAAGGACCTCGCGGTCACCGACCGCAAGGGCGTCGTGCACTCCGGGCGCAGCGACCTGACCCCGGTCAAGCGCGAGCTCGCCGAGATGACGGCCGACAAGACCGGCCGCTCCGGGACCCTCGCCGAGGCGCTCGACGGCGCCGACGTCTACCTCGGCGTCTCCGGTGGCACTGTGCCCGAGGAGGACGTCGCGCGGATGGCCCCGGACGCGATCATCTTCGCGATGGCCAACCCCCACCCGGAGGTGCACCCCGACGTCGCCCACCGGCACGCGCGCGTGGTGGCGACCGGTCGCTCGGACTTCCCCAACCAGATCAACAACGTGCTCGCGTTCCCGGGCATCTTCCGCGGCGCCTTCGACGTCCACGCGACCGGGATCACCGAGGGCATGAAGCTGGCCGCCGCGCAGGCGCTTGCCGACCTGGTCGGCGACGACCTGACCGAGGAGTACGTCATCCCGTCGCCGTTCGACCCGCGGGTCGGGCCGGCCGTGTCGGCCGCTGTGGCGGACGCCGCACGACGCGACGGTGTCGCCCGGAGGTAGCCCTCGGTAGGTTCGAGGAATGTTCGCCGTCTACGCCGACCGCTTCTCGAAGACCGATCCGCTCGCCGCTCTGCAGCTGGGGGAGCGGCCTGATCCGGACGTGCCGGACGGGTGGACGACGGTCACCGTCAAGGCGGCATCGCTCAACCACCACGACCTCTTCTCCCTGCGCGGCGTCGGGCTGCGTGAGGAGGCGCTGCCGATGATCCTCGGCTGCGACGCGGCGGGCTACGACGAGGACGGTAACGAGGTCGTCGTGCACGCCGTGATCAGCGACCCGGCGTGGACCGGTGACGAGACCTTCGACCCGAAGCGGTCGCTGCTGTCCGAGCGCTACCAGGGCGCGATGGCCGAGAAGGTCGCCGTCCCGCGCCGCAACGTCGTGCCCAAGCCCGCGTCGCTGTCGTTCGAGGAGGCCGCGTGCCTGCCGACCGCCTGGCTCACGGCGTACCGCATGCTCTTCACCCGCGGTGACCTCAAGGCCGGCGAGACCGTGCTCGTCCAGGGCGCCGGCGGCGGTGTCGCCACCGCGGTGATCACGCTGGCGCGAGCCGCCGGCCTGCGGGTGCTCGCCACCAGTCGCGACGAGGCGAAGCGGGCGCGGGCGCTCGAGCTCGGCGCGCACGAGGTGTTCGAGTCCGGCGCCCGGCTGCCGGTCAAGGTCGACGCGGTCATGGAGACGGTCGGCAAGGCGACCTGGTCGCACTCGATCCGCGCGCTGCGACCGGGTGGCCGCATCGTCACGTCCGGTACGACGTCGGGCCCCGACCTCGACGACGCCGAGCTGACCCGGATCTTCTTCCTCCAGCTGAGCGTGATCGGCTCGACCATGGGCACCCGCGACGAGCTCGCCTCGCTGGTGACGATGCTCGACGCGACCGGCGCCCGACCGCTGATCGACCGGACCCTGCCGATGACCGAGGCCCGCGACGGCTTCGCGGCGATGCTCGACGGTGAGCAGTTCGGCAAGATCGTGTTCACGCTGTGACGCACCTGGTCACCGGCGCCGGCTCGGGCATCGGCGCCCTGCTCGCCCGGACGTTGCTCGACCGCGGCGACGACGTCCTGCTCGTCGCACGCTCCGAGGAGCGGGCGGAGGAGATGCGCGCAGACCTCCCCGGCGCGAGCGTGGTGGTCGCCGACCTCGGCTGGCCGGAGTCCGTCGAGTCGCTGTCGCTGCCGGACTCGCTCGACTCGGTCGTGCACGCGGCCGGCGTCGTCGAGCTCGGTCCGGTCGCCGACCTCTCGGTCGACGACTGGGCGACGCAGCTCCGGGTCAACCTGGTCGCACCGGCGGCCCTGACCCGGGTCGCTCTCCCTGCGCTGCGGGCCGGTCGGGGCACGGTCGTCTTCGTGAACTCCGGCGCCGGCCTGAGCGCCCACCCCGGGTGGTCGGCGTACGCCGCCTCGAAGCACGGCCTGCGCGCGCTCGCCGACTCGTTGCGCGGCGAGGAGGCCGGCCACGGCGTCCGGGTGACGACGGTCTACCCCGGCCGCACCGCCACCCCGATGCAGGAGAAGGTGCACCGCCAGGAGGGCAAGGACTACGACGCCTCCGCCTGGATCCGCCCCGAGACGGTCGCCGACGCGATCCTCCACGTCCTCGACCTGCCCCGGGACGCGACCGTCTCCGACCTCACCGTCCGTCCGTCGGGGTAGTCACGGACGTTCGGACCCGATTACTAGCCGGTAACGGGTCCGATCGTCCGTGACTACCCCGACGACCTCACCTCACAGCGTCGGGATCAGACCCCCGTCGATCGTGAAGTCGCTGCCCGTGATGTTGGCGGCGCGGTCGCTGGCCAGGAAGAGCACCAGGTCGGCGATCTCGCCGGGGTGGGTGAAGCGTCCGGTGGCGGCCGCAGCAGCCTGCTGCCGGACCACCTCGTCCGGGTCGGTGCCGCTCGCGCCGCCGACGGTCGCCGCGACGCCGCCCTTGCCGAGCCACAGGTCGGTCTGCACGGGTCCGGGGCTGATCGTGTTGACCCGGATGTCCGGCCCCAGCTCCTTCGACAGCGACTTGCACAGGTTGGAGAGCGCCCCCTTCGCCGCGCTGTAGTCGATGACGCCGGGGTCGGGCAGGAAGGCGTTGACCGAGCTGATCGTGACGATGCTGGCTCCCGGCCGCCCGGTCATGAGCGGGATCGCCGCCCGCATCGTGCGGACCGCCGCCAGGAAGTTGATCGTCAGCGCCCACTCCCAGTCGGCGTCGGTGAGCGCGACGAAGCCCTCCAGCCGCGGGCGTACGGCGCCCACGTTGTTGACCAGGACGTCGATCCCACCGTGGGCGGCGGTCGTTTCGGCCACGAGCTCGGCCGGTCCCTCGGGGGTGGTGAGGTCGACCGACACGGGTCGTACGTCGGCGGTGGCGCTGAGCGCGTCGAGCTCGGGACTGCCGCGCAGGGCGCCGGCCACGACCGACGCCCCCTCGCCGGCCAGCGCCGTGGCGATGGCGAGGCCGATGCCCTTGCTCGCACCCGTGACCAGGGCGGTGCGGCCCGAGAGTCCGAGGTCCATGGTCAGAGACCCTGCTCGCCGAGCCAGGCCAGGCACTTGTCGGCGACATCGCGCCAGCCGTGGTCGATGGTGAGCGAGTGGGCGCGGTCCTCGAACTCGACGAGCTCGGTGACGGCGTCGCTGTGGCGGTACTGCTTGAGCGTCGACATGGTCACGGCCTCCGGCACGGTGTTGTCCTTGCCGCCCATGATCAGCAGCAGCGGGCCACGATCGGCGTTGTCGGTGTTGACCTTGGCCGGCGAGTGCGGGTTGAAGTTGGCGGCCGCGGCCTCGAAGAGCGGCTTGCCGGGCGCGGGGATCGCCCACTGCTCGAAGAGGGCGTCGGACTCCTCGGCCGGGATGGCGTTGCCGAAGGCGAAGCGGAACTGCTCGGCGGTCAGCGACACCGCCTTGTGCTTGTTGGTGGGGTTCTTGAAGACCGGCAGCGTCGCCTTCAGGGCCGACAGCGGCAGCGGCAGCACGCCCTTGATCTGCGCGGCGTCGATGGCGATCGCGCCCGCGGCGAGGTCCTCCCCGAGCAGTCGCTGGGCGATCATGCCGCCGAAGGAGTGCCCGATCAGGATCGGCTTGGTCGGCAGTCCCGAGATGACCTCGGCGAAGTGGGCGACCACGTCGTCGATGCCGTGGTCGGCGATGGCGTCCGGGTTGGCGCGGGCCGCCTCGACCGTGTCCGGGTCACCGGGCCAGCCGGGTGCCGAGGCGTCGTACCCCGCGCTGGCGAAGTGCTCGATCCAGGTGTCCCACGAGCTGGCGTGCAGCCAGAGACCGTGGATGAACAGGACGGGTGCGTGCTCGGTCATGGGGGTTCCCTCCGGTCGGTCGTGGGTGTACCGATCGGTCTACCCACCTGGTGGCTACGGTAGGGGCAAGGTCGAGGTCCTGACAATGACTCGACCGTCTCCATGTCGAGGAGCAAGACACCATGAGCGCAACCGCGACCGAACGCCCCTCGCAGGCGAAGGAACGGATCCTGCAGACCGCCGAGCGGCTGTTCTACGACGAGGGCATCCATGCCGTCGGCATCCAGCGGATCATCGCGGAGGCGTCCGTCACGCGGGTCACGCTCTACCGCCACTTCGCGTCGAAGGACGACCTGGTCGCGGCCTACCTGGACCGCAAGGCGGCCTACGACCACGCGCAGGTCGACGGCATCATCGACGCCCACCCCGACGACCCCCGTGCGGCGCTCGCCGAGATCGGCTCGGCCCTGACGCGCGACGACTTCGGCGCCGTACGACGGGGGTGCCCGTTCATCAACGCCTCGGCCGAGTTCGTCGGGACGCACCCGGCCCGGGTCAAGGCTCGCGAGATCCGGCAGTGGGTCACGGGCCGGATCGAGGGCCTGCTGCAGCGCCTCGACCACCGCGACCCGCGGGGGACGGCCGAGCAGCTGATGATGGTGCGCACCGGTGCCGTCGTGTCCGGGGCCCTGGACGCCAACGACCACCTGACCGAGGACTACCTCCGCTGCTGGGCGATGCTCATCGACGGCGGGCTGCCGCAGTCCGCGTGAGCTAGGGCTTCGACTGCCAGTTCAGCGCGCCGACCAGCACCATCCGCAGCTGGGTGCGGGCGTGCTCGACGATCTCCTTCTCGACGTCGGGCCGACCGGCCGAGCCGAGGATCGCCTCCGCGGTGGCGACCATCGCGGTGACGATCAGGTTGGAGAGGATCCGCAGGTCCTCGCCGGACCAGGCGTCGGTGCCGGGCAGTCGGGCCAGGTCGGTGGCGAGCTCGCGCTCGAAGAGCTCGATCTGGTGGCTGATCGCCTCGCGGACGCCCGGGGGGCCGGCGGCCCGCTCGCGGGCGATGAACAGGAAGTGTGCGCGCTCCTGGTGGACGTGGTCGACGAGCACCGAGATCGATCGGTCGACGATGTCGGCGAACGCCGGGTCGCCGCGCCGGATGTCGCGGATCATCGTGCGCAGCGACGCGAACGACTCGTCGACGAGCGCGAGGCCGAGCGCCTCGATCGAGTCGAAGTGGCGGTAGAACGCGGTCGGCACGATGCCGACCTGCTTCGCGACCTGGCGCAGCGAGATCGCCGCGAGCGTGGTCTCGTCGGAGAGCTCGAGCGCGGCGTCGAGGATCGCGCGGCGGGTGCGCTGCTTCTGCTCGACACGGGTGCTCACGCTCCCAGGCTAGTCCCGGGGAGTACGCCTGTGCTCCGGCTCACCGCCGGAGTCCTTGACCGTACCGGCGGTATGCGTCCATGCTTTCAGTGTACGAACGTTCACTGAAAGGAGCGGACCATGAACCGGATCCTCCGGTCCCGCACGGTCGCGGCCCTCGCGTCGCCCCACGGCATCGACCGCTACCTCGAGCAGCTCAACCCGATGTGGGCGGCCCACGAGGTCCGGGCGCGGATCGTCGACGTCCACCGCGAGGTCGACGTCGCCGGGCACCCGGTCGTCGCCACCCTCACCCTCCAGCCCACCTCGACCTGGCGCGGCCACCGCGCCGGCCAGCACGTCCAGGTCGGCGTCGAGGTCGACGGCGCGCGTCGTACGACGCGGGTCTTCTCGATCTCCAGCCCGGAGTCCGGCCCGGGCGACCGCTTCACGATCACCCTGCGTGCCAACCCCGCAGGCGTCGTCAGCAGCTACCTCGCCGAGCGCGCGCAGCCCGGGACGATGGTCCACCTGTCGCAGGCCGAGGGCGAGTTCACCCTGCCGGCCCACGTGCCCGAGCACGTGCTGATGATCAGTGGCGGCTCCGGCATCACGCCGGTGATGTCGATGCTGCGCACCCTGCAGCGGCGCACCCACCGCGGCCGGATCACCTTCCTGCACTACGCGCAGAGCCCGGAGCACCTGATCTACGCAGCGGAGCTCGACGAGATCCGCCGGTCGGGCCACGGCATCGACGTCCACCTGCTGCACCCCGAGCTCGGCGACCCCAACCTGTCGCCCGCCTTCCTCGAGCGGCTGGTGCCCGGCTACCGCGACGTGCCCACCTGGGCCTGCGGTCCGGCGCCGATGGTCGAGGGCGTGCGGGCGGCGTACGACGGGTCCGACGCGCTGCGCGTCGAGTACTTCAAGCCACCGCGCGTCTCCACCGGGGCGACCGGGGGAGACGTGACCTTCGAGCGCTCCGGAGCGAGCGCGGCCAACTCCGGCGCGACCCTGCTCGAGCAGGCCGAGGCGCTCGGGCTGAGGCCCGAGTTCGGCTGCCGGATGGGGATCTGCTTCTCCTGCACCTCCCGCAAGACCGAGGGCACCGTGCGCAACGTGCTCACCGGTGTCGAGTCCTCACGCCCCGACGAGGACATCCAGATCTGTGTCAACGCACCCGTCGGCGACTGCGCCGTCGACCTCTGAAGCACCTCCGAGGAGGACCCATGAACACCACCACCCTGACCGACGACCAGCTCCAGCAGTTCGGCGAGGAGATGGACGCCATCCGCCGGCGCATCCTCGACGACCTCGGCGAGGAGGACGCGGCGTACATCCGCAAGGTCGTGAGGACGAAGAACCAGTTCGAGGTCGCCGGCCGCGCGCTCTTCTACCTGCCGCCGGCCTGGCCGCTCGCGGTCGCCGCGCTGTCGGTCTCCAAGATCCTCGACAACATGGAGATCGGCCACAACGTCATGCACGGGCAGTACGACTGGATGGGCGACCCCGCCCTCAGCTCGCGGATGTACGAGTGGGACAACGTGTGCCCGAGCGAGCAGTGGAAGTACAGCCACAACTACATCCACCACACCTACACCAACATCCTCGGCAAGGACCGCGACATCGGCTACGGCATCCTCCGGATGGACGAGGACCAGCCGTGGCACCCCTACTACCTCGGCAACCCGGTCTACGCGCTGCTGCTCATGACCTTCTTCGAGTGGGGCGTCGCGATGCACGACCTCGAGGTCGAGAACATCGTGGCCGGGCGTCGGAAGATGTCGGACAACAAGGCTCTGCACGCCGGGATCATGCGGAAGGTGAAGCGCCAGGCGCTCAAGGACTACGTGCTCTTCCCGGCGCTCACCGGCCCGCTCTTCCCGCTCACGCTCGCGGGCAACGCGACCGCCAACCTGGTGCGCAACATCTGGGCCTTCAACATCATCTTCTGCGGGCACTTCCCGGCCGGCGTCGCGACGTTCAGCCAGGAGGAGTGCGAGGACGAGTCGCGCGGTCACTGGTACTACCGCCAGCTGCTCGGCTCCGCCAACATCACCGGCGGCAAGCTCTTCCACCTGATGACTGGCAACCTGTCGCACCAGATCGAGCACCACCTCTTCCCGGACCTGCCGGCCCGGCGCTACCCGGAGATCGCCGCCGAGGTGCGCGAGATCTGCCAGCGCTACGGGCTCGACTACAACACCGGACCGCTCGGCAGGCAGCTCGGCAGCGTGGCCAGGAAGATCTGCCGGATGGCGCTGCCGTCGCGCAAGGCGTCGACGACCGAGCCGTCGCGGGACGCGGGCCTCGTCGCTGCCTAGACCCCGAGCTGCAGCTCGGCGACGTGGCAGGACGCGGTGCGGCCGCCGTGCTCCACGGGGGTGGGCACGGTGGTCGCGCACACGTCGACCGCGATCGGGCAGCGAGGGTGGAACGCGCACCCCGCCGGCGGGTCCAGAGGGCTCGGCGGCTCGCCGGGCAGGCGAGCCGAGCCCGGTCGGCGTACGACGTCGATGCGCGGGACCGCGTCGAGCAGTGCGCGCGTGTAGGGATGACGCGGGTCGGCGTAGAGCGCCTCGGTGGCGCCCTGCTCGACGACGCTGCCGAGGTACATCACGGCGACCCGGTCGCAGACGGCGCGCACGACGCCGAGGTCGTGGGAGATGAAGACCAGGGCCAGTCCGAGGTCGGTGCGCAGCCGGTCCAGGAGGTCGATCACCACCGCCTGCGTCGAGACGTCGAGCGCGCTGACCGCCTCGTCGGCGATGAGCACGTCCGGCTCGACCGCGAGGGCCCGCGCGATCCCGATCCGCTGGCGCTGACCGCCGGAGAACTCGCGCGGCCGCCGGGACAGGGCGTCCCTCGGCAGGCCGACCAGCTCCATCAGCTCGCCCGCACGCCGGTCGGCGTCGGAGCCCTCGTGCAGCCCGTGCACGGTGATCAGCTCGCGCAGCATCGTGCCGACCCGCAGCCGCGGGTTGAGCGACGCGGTCGGGTCCTGGAAGACCATCTGCACGCGACGAGTGGCCGAGCGGTCCCGCGACGGGTCCAGGGTGACCCCGTCGAGCGCGATCCGCCCGGACGTGATCGGGACCAGCCCGGTCACGGCCTTCGCGAGGGTGCTCTTGCCGCAGCCGGACTCGCCGACGACGCCGAGCGACTCGCCCGCCGCGAGGCTGAGTGAGACGCCGTTGACGGCGTGCACGTGGCGACCGCGACCGACCTTGTAGTGGACGTGCAGGTCCTCGATCTCGAGCATCACGGCACCTCCGCCGGGGAGCTGGGAGCGTCGGAGCGGTCGCCCTCGATCGCCGCGGCGGCAGCGCGAAGCGACGCGGTGTAGGGGTGCTGCGGGTCGGCGAGCACCTCGGCGGTCCGGCCGTGCTCGACGATCCGACCGTCGTACATCACGGCGATCCGCTGCGAGACCTGGGCGATGACGCCCAGGTCGTGGGTGACGAAGAGCAGCCCGAGCCGGCGGTCGACGCGGAGCCGGTCGAGCAGACCGAGGATCTGGTCCTGGACGGTGACGTCGAGGGCGGTGGTCGGCTCGTCGCAGATCAGGAGCCGCGGGTTGCCCGACAGGGCCATCGCGATCATCACCCGCTGGCGCAGGCCGCCGGACAGCTCGTGCGGGTAGGCCCGCGCACGCGTCGCGGGGTCGGGGATGCCGACCTCGGTCATCAGCCCGATCGCGATCTCGCGCGCCTGCTTGCGGCTCGAGCGCTCGCGCCGCCCGGCGATCACCCCGTCGGCGATCTGGTCGCCGACCCGACGAGTCGGGTTGAGCGCGGTCATCGGCTCCTGGAAGACCATCGCGATGCCGTGCCCGCGCAGGTCCGCGGCGTCGTACGCCGCGAGCTCGCCGTCCGCCCCGACGAACCTCAGGTCTCCGGCGGCGACCCGGGCCGACCGGGGGAGCAGGCCGATCACGGCGCGCATGGTGAGGCTCTTGCCCGACCCGGACTCGCCGACCACGCCGAGGCACTCGCCGGCGTCGACGCGCAGGTCGACACCGTCGACGACCCGACGTGCGTCGCGACCCTGACCGATCTCGACGGCGAGCCCGGTCACCTCCAGCAACGCGCTCATGACTGCTTCAGCATGTCGTCGAGACCGTCGCCGACCAGGGCGAGGCCGACACCGAGCACGCTCAGGGCCAGACCGGGCGCCACGACCAGCCACCACTGGTCGGCGAACCGGGCACGGTTCTCCGCCACCATCGCGCCCCACTCCGGGGTGGGGGCCGGGATGCCGAGCCCCAGGAAGGACAGCGTCGCGAGCGCCAGGATCGCCAGGCCGACGTCGAGGACGACGTAGACCAACGTCTGGTTCAGGACGTTGGGGAGCACGTGCCGCACCAGCACCCGACGGTCCGACAGGCCGCCCGCGCGAGCGGCCTGGACGTACTCCAGCTCCCGCACGCGCAGGATCTCGCCGCGGATCAGCCGGGCGTAGACGATCCACCCGACGCAGACGAAGACGATGATCACCGGCAGCTCACCCGGGCCGAGGAACAGGAACGGACGGGCCATGCCCATCGCACCGAGCAGGGCCAGGAAGAACACCAGCACCGGGAAGGACTGGACCAGGTCGATCAGCCGGGTGACCACGGTGTCGGCGAACCCGCCGTAGAACCCGGCGAGCGCGCCGATGACGGTGCCGAGCAGCATCGGCAGCAGCGCGCAGAGGATGCCGACGCGGAGGTCGACCCGGATCGCGAAGATGATCCGGGAGAGCGTGTCGCGACCGAGGGCGTCGGTGCCGATCAGGTGGGCGGCGCTCGGGTCGGCCAGCCGGTTGAGGAGGTCCTGCTCCAGCGGGTCGTGCGGCGCGACCAGGGGCGCGAAGATCCCGGCCAGGACGAAGAGGCCGACGATGATCGCGCCGGCGACCAGCTTGGCCCGGCCGCGCGGTCGGGAGCGGCGGGTCTGCCGGTCCGCGTCGAGGTTGGCGCTCACGGCCGCGCTCACGACGCCGTCACCCGAGGGTCGATCGCGACCAGGAGCAGGTCGGCGACCAGGTTGACCGCCACGACGGCGATGGCGAAGACGAGGGTGATCCCCTGGGTCACGAGCAGGTCCTTGCCCACGGAGGCGGTCACGAGCTCGGAGCCGAGGCCGTGGATGTCGAAGGTGACCTCGAGGACGACGACCCCGAAGAGGAGGAAGCCGACCTGGACGGCGAGCAGGCTCACCGCGGGCGACATCGAGTTGCGCAGGATGCACCAGCGGAAGAGCCGCCAGCCGCTCACCCCGGTCGCCCGGGCAGCCATCACGTAGTCGGACTCGAGCACGTCGACCATGCTCGTGCGCAGGCTGCGCGCGACCACCGGCGCAAGGGCTAGTGCGAGCGAGACCGCGGGCAGGACGACCGAGCGGAGATGGTCGGCCGTGGTCTCGCCGAAGCCGGAGACCGGGAACCAGCCGGTCGGCAGCGCGACGAACCGGATCAGCACGAGCCCGACCCAGAAGGTCGGGAGGTAGAGCACCACGATGCTCGACGTCCGCAGCAGGTGGTCGAGCCAGCCGTCGCGGTGGGTGGCGGCCGTCCAGGCCAGCGGCACGGCGGCCACGACCGTCAGCAGCAGCGTCGCGGCGACCAGCCAGACGGTCGGGGCCAGGTGGGTCCCGATCACCGAGCCGACCGAGTCGCCCGTGCGCGCCGACGTCCCGAGGTCGCCGTGCAGCAGCCGCCCCAGGAAGGAGAAGTACTGCCCGAGCACGCTGCGGTCGTAGCCGAGCTGGTGGCTCAGCTGCGCGACCTGCTCGTCGGTGGCCTTGGGGCCGAGGATGGTCCGGGCCGGGTTGCCGGGAGAGACCTTGGTGATCAGGAAGACGAGCAACGTGACGGCGAGCAGGAGCGGCACGGTCTGCAGCAGCCGTCGCCCGACGAAGGCATAGCGCCCCCCGCTCGCCGTCATGTCGCCTCCTACTCGCTGACCCACAGGCCAGCGGCGTTGTACAGACCGGACGGCAGGAGCTCGAGGCCGTGGGTCTCGGGTCCGAGCACCGAGGACGTGTACGGCGACACGAGCGGCACGACCGTTGCCGCATCGTAGTTCTGCTTCTCGAACGCCGCGACCGCTTCGGCCTGGCCCGCGAGGTCCTTCGCGGACGACACAGCGACCAGGGCGCCGAGGGCGACGTTCGGGTCGGCGCCGGTGAAGAAGTAGCCGGTGGCCGCGACGAACGACAGCGGGTCGACCGGGGTCGGTGCCTGGGCGGTGTAGTTGGCGATCACCATCTGGTAGTCGCCGCCGGCGACCCGGGTGAGCAGGGTGGCCGAGTCGACCTGCTTGATCTGGACGTCGATGCCGACCGCCTTCAGCATCGGCTGGATCGCCTGGGCGGCGAGCAGGTCGATGCCGCGGGCGGAGTCGACGAGGAGCTCCACGGTCTGGTCGCCACCGTCGGCCTGGGCCAGCTCGGCCTTGGCGGCGTCGACGTCGGACTCGTCCCACGCGCAGGTGGGGCAGCCCTCGTCCCCGGGCACGTTCGGCGGCAGGAGGCCCTCCGCGACGCTGGCCTTCTTCTCGTAGACGGAGTCGACGAGCGCGGACCGGTCGATCGCGAGCGAGACCGCCTTGCGGAAGTGGGGGTCCGACATCGGTGCGCCGGCGGTCTGGGCGAAGGAGATCAGGCTCATCGACGAGGAGGGCACGCTCACGACCGAGGACGACGCGTCGGCGGCCGAGAGGTTGTCGGTCGGCACCCGGTCCGCCATCCCGGCGTCACCGCTCTGCACCTGGAGCAGGCGCTGGCTGGTGTCCGCGACGACCTCGTAGGTCAGCGAGTCCAGGTAGGGCTGACCTTCGGCGTAGAAGTGCTCGTTGCGCACGAGCGAGATCTCGTCGTCGGTCGCGCTGTCGATCGCGAACGGGCCGGCGCCGATGGGCTTCTTGTAGAACTCCGCTGCCGACTGGCCGCCGAAGTCCGCCGGGACGATGGCCGAGTTGCTCCAGGTGAGCACCCCGAGCAGCGCGGAGGAGGGGGCGGTCAGCGTGATGACGACCTTGTCGTCGCCCTTGGGCGCGGCGCTCTTGATGAAGTTGGAGTAGAGCGCGCCGTACTGCGCGCCCGACATCCACTGATTGACGGAGAAGACCACGTCGGCCGGGGTGACCGGGTCGCCGGTGCTGAAGGCAGCGCCGGGCTGGAGGGTCAGGGTGAGCTGGGTGCCGGCAGCGTTGTACTTCCAGGCGGAGGCGAGGCCGGGGGCGATGTCCTGGCCGTCCGGGGTGAGCTCCAGCAGGGGAGCCTCGACCTCGCGGATCAGCTGGTAGGTCGAGATCTGCACGGCCGAGTCGGGGTTCCAGCCGTCGATGGTGTCGGGGATCGCGACGGTCAGGCTGCCCCCGGCGACCGGCGTCCCGCTGTCGTCGGGTCCGCTCGAAGGGCCACCGTCGCTGCTCGACGAGCCGCCGCACGCGGTCGCCAGGCAGAGGGCGCTGACGGCCAGGCCGCTGGTCAGGATCCTCCGAATGCTCGTGTGCACGTTCCCTACCTCGATCGGCTCGTCATGGGAGAGTTGTCGCAGGCGTCCGAGTGATCTGCGTACAATGAATTCCTTGTTCGTAGAATGTCTACGGTAGGAGACGGTGTGTCAAGCGGTTCGACGAAATCGACGGCCGTGTCGCGACCTCGGCGCTCGCGCCGTAGCGCGGAGGCGACGCGCGACCTGATGCTGCGCGCGGGGACCCGGCTCGCGGTCGACCGGCTGCGCGAGGCCGACGAGGACGCGGCGTCCCGGGCGCTCGCGCACATCCGCCTCACCGACGTGGCGCGCGTCGCCACCGAGATCGAGCGGGGGGAGGGCGAGGACCGCGGAGCGATCACGACCGGGGCCATCTACCAGTTCTGGTCGTCGCAGGCGGCCTTCCAGGCCGACCTGATGGTGCACGTCCTCACCGAGGAGCCGCTGCCGGCCGAGGACCGGCTCGCCGCCCGCACCCTGGAGCTGATCGCCGGCGGGGGACCGATCGACGACGTGCTGGCCGAGCTCGCGATCATGGCCTACCGGATCGCGCGGACCACGGAGACGTACGACCTCTCGTTGCTGTTCGTGCCCTACAGCAAGCTGCCCCGTGTGGGGGAGGCGCTGCGCAAGAGCTACCGCGACCAGGCGAAGTCGGCCCGGCCGATCTACCAGGCGCTGCTCATGGCCGGGACGCTGAAGGTGCGTGAGCCCTGGCAGATCGACGACATGATGAGCGCCATCTCGGCGCTGCACGACGGCTTCCGCATCCAGGAGCACAGCGGCGCCGTCGGTTCGGACGAGCAGGGTGAGTCCGTGCTGGCCGCCGCGACGGTCGCGATCTTCCGGGCGTTCACCGAGCCGGCGTGACGCCGGCCCGGCGAACCGGGGCGCGCGACGGCGTCAGTCCTTGAAGTGCGCCATGACCGCCTCGCAGAGGGCGGTCTCGTCGACATCGCGGCTGGAGTCGACGGTGTCGGGCGCGGAGGCCAGGCGGGCGAGCACGATGCCGGCCTCGTGGTCGACCCACAGGATCTGGCCGCAGACGCCCCACGCGGTCGGGTGGCCCTCGGGCGTCACCCACCACTGGGCGCGGTAGCTCCAGCCCTCCATGTGTGCCACGTCGGGGCAGCGCGCGAACGCCTCGGTGCTGCCACCGTCGCGCAGCGTCCGGACCAGGGACTCGGGCACGACCTGGTCGTCGCCGACCCGGCCGTTGTCGAGGATCATCTGGCCGAACCGCGCCAGGTCACGGGCGGTCACGTTGAGGCCACCGCTGGCGACCGGTCCGCCGATCGGGTCGAGCAGCATCCGGCCGGAGTGCTCCGCTCCGATGCGCGACCAGATCCGCTCGGCCAGGAGCTCGACGTACGGCTTGTCGTAGACGCGGGCGAGCAGCCAGCCGAGGATGTCGGTCGCCGGCGTGAGGTACATGAACGTCTCGCCGTGCTCGCCGGACTTCTGCAGCGTCGCGGCGAACTCCAGCAGGCCCTTGTCGGTCTCGTGCATCGAGTCGACCCAGGTGCCGCTGTGCCGCAGGAACCGCAGGAACATCGAGTCGACCTGGTCCGGCCCGGCCTCGTGGGCCAGCCAGTCGAGCTCGTCCCACTCGGCTGCGACGGTCATGTCCAGCACCTGCTGGACCGTGGTGTCACCGAACACGCCCGCGGCGAGCTCGGGCACGTAGTCGATCGCGAGCCGGTCCGGGTCGAGCCTTCCCTCGTCGATCGCGATCAGGGTGAGCAGTCCGGTGAACGACTTGGTCACCGACGCGAGCAGGTGCAGCTGGTCGGCCCGGAGGTCGTTGTCGTAGCGCTCGTAGACGACCTCGCCGTCCTTGAGCACGACCAGCGCGTCCGACCAGGTGCGTTGCAGCATCTCGGCGACGGTCCGCTCGGTGCCGGCGTGGTCGACGACCGTCAGGGCCTCCACCTCGTCGGCCGGGGCCAGTCGCTCGGGGAGTGCGCGCACCGGTCCGTCGCCACGAGACACCTCGGCCGTCGGCACGAGGAGGGTGGCGTTCGAGAAGGCCCAGCGGTTGTACGGCGCGTAGAACCAGTTGCTCCGCGTGACCCGACCCTCGAGCGTCGGCGGCGTGCCGATCATCAGGCCGTGCTCACGAGCCGATGCGTACGGGTCACTGCTCCCCATGGGAACCTCCGATGAATCTTTCCGAATGTCTTGTGCGGTCACCATAGAAGTTCTACGTTAAGCAGGTCAAGAGATCGAGAGGACCCTGCGATGACGGCCCAGACCGAGACCGGACCACCGGTCACCGACCCCGTGCTCGCGCCGCCGGCGCGGGCCTACAGCGACCCGGCGGTGCTCGCGGACGAGCTGGCCTCCGTGTGGCGCACGAGCTGGGTGGTGGCCGGCCTGACCGCGGACGTCGCGACACCGAAGAGCTACCTGAGCGTCGACCTCGCCGGGGTGCCCGTGGTGGTGACCCGCGATCGCGAGGGCACGCTGCACGCGCTGTCCAACGTCTGCCGGCACCGCGGCATGATTCTCAGCTCGGGCTGCGGACCGGCGATGGCGTTGAGCTGTCCCAACCACGCGTGGACCTACGGTCTGGACGGCCGTCTCAAGGGCGCCCCACGGTCCTCGGTCGAGGAGGACTTCGACCCCGCGTCGATCCGGCTGCCGGAGTACGCCGTCGTCGAGTGGGGGCCGTTCGTCCTGGTCAACCTCGACGCGGACGCCGAACCGCCGCTGGCCGAGCTCGCCCTGATGGACGCCACGCTCGCTGCGGCCGGCCTCGACCTCGCGACGATGCGGCAGTCCGGTGAGGTCGTCGACTGGAGCATCGCCGCGAACTGGAAGATCGTCGTCGAGAACTACCTCGAGTGCTACCACTGCTCCTGGGTGCACAAGGACTTCTCCACGGTCTTCGACGTCGTCGACTACCGCTACGCCGCGGAGCCCGTCGGCGACATGCTGATCTCGACCGCCCCGGTGCGCTCCGTCGCCGAGGGTGGCCGCCAGCAGGAGCTGCTGGCCACGGACGGCCCGCTGACCGACAGCCACTGGTACCTGCTGTTCCCGGGCGCCACCGTCAACCTCTATCCGGGAGCCGGCGCCGTCGAGCTGACCTGGTACTGGCCGGTCGACGCCGACACCACCGGTGCCCGCACGGTCGTCCTCGTCGCGCCCGACGCGACGCCGGAGTACGAGCGCCAGGTCACCGACCTCCTCATGCAGGTCGGCGAGGAGGACAACGCCGTCTGCGAGGGCATGCACCGCGGCATGCGCTCCGGAGCCCTCGAACGGGTCCGGGTCCTGCCGGGCAACGAACCACTCATCAGCAGCTTCCACGCGCTTCTCGCGAAGCGCCTGACCTACCAGGAGGTGGCGCGATGAGTCGCGCCCGCAGTCGTGCCCGTGTCGCCGGTGTCGGGATGGTCCCGTTCGCCACTCCCCGCAACGCCGAGCCGTACGACGTGATGGGGGAGGCCGCGATCCGCGCCGCCCTCGGCGACGCGGGGATCGGCTACGAGCACGTCCAGCAGGCCTACGCCGGTTACGTCTACGGCGACTCGACCTGCGGCCAGGGCGTCGCCTACCGCGTCGGCATGACCGGGATCCCTCTGGTCAACGTCACCAACAACTGCTCGACCGGGTCGAGTGCGCTCTTCCTCGCGCGCCAGGCCGTCGAGAGCGGTGCCGCCGACTGCGTGCTCGCCTTCGGCTTCGAGCAGATGCAGCGCGGTGCGCTCGCCCTGCAGTGGTCGGACCGACCGAGCCCGTTCGACCGGTTCGACGCCGTCAAGGACGCCGTGCAGGGCGCCAGCGAGGCGCCGTTCGCCGCGCAGTACTTCGGCGGTGCCGGCGTGCGGTACGCCGAGGAGTACGGCCTCCAGCCCGAGACGCTCGCCCGGATCTCGGTGAAGGCCCGCTCGCACGCGGCCAACAACCCCTACGCCGTCTTCCGCGAGCCGGTCACGGTCGAGGAGGTGCTGGCCTCGCCGACCGTCTACGGCCCGCTCACCCGCCTGCAGTGCTGCCCGCCCACCTGCGGTGCCGCCGCGGCACTGATCGTGTCGGAGGAGTTCGCGAAGCGGCACGGGCTGGACGCCTCGGTCGCGATCGCCGCGCAGGCGATGACGACCGACGGCTCGAGCTCGTTCGACGAGGGCGACATGCGCAAGCTGGTCGGCTACGACATGGCCGCCAGCGCCGCACGCCAGGTCTACGAGGCCGCCGGCGTCGACCCGACCGACATCCCGGTCGTCGAGCTGCACGACTGCTTCACCACCAACGAGCTGCTGTCCTACGAGGCACTCGGCCTGACCCCCGAGGGCACGGCGGAGAAGTTCATCCTCGAGGGCGACAACACCTACGGCGGGCGCGTGGTGACCAACCCGTCCGGCGGGCTGCTCTCCAAGGGCCACCCGCTCGGAGCCACCGGCCTGGCCCAGTGCGCCGAGCTCGTGTGGCAGCTGCGCGGCCAGGCCGAGGCACGTCAGGTCGAGGGTGCCCGGCTCGCCCTGCAGCACAACATCGGTCTCGGCGGCGCGGCCGTCGTCACGCTCTACGAGAAGGTCTCCTGAGATGGCGATCGACCGTGACGCGGCGCTCGCCCTCGAGCTCGACCCGCTGGAGGTCGAGGTGGAGCGCGGTGCGTTGCGCTTCTTCGCCCAGGCGACCGGCGAGACCCGCAAGGAGTACGTCGACGTAGCGGCTGCCCGGACGGCGGGCTACCGGGACCTGCCCGTGCCCCCGACGTACTTCTTCAGCCTGGAGCTGCAGAACCCGGACCCGTTCGGCTTCCTCACCGCCATCGGCGTCGACCTGCGCGGCGTGCTCCACGGGGAGCAGACGTTCGAGTACCTCGCGCCGGCCTGCGCCGGCGACCGGCTGACCCTGCGGCCGCGGATCGTCGACGTCGTCAGCAAGAAGGGTGGGGCGATGGAGCTCGTCACCAAGGAGACCGAGGTCGTCGACGAGTCGGGTGCCGTCGTCGCCCGGCTCGGGTCCGTGCTCGTCGTGAGGAGCCTGCCGTGAATGCACAGAGCGTGATCGCTCCTGCCCCGCTCGTCTGCGAGCCCATCTCCCGGACGACGCTCGCCCTGTTCGCGGGCGCCTCAGGCGACCACAACCCGATCCACATCGACCTCGACGTGGCACGGTCGGCAGGCCTCGACGACGTCTTCGCCCAGGGGATGCTGTCGATGGCCTACCTCGCGCGGTGCGTGACCGAGGCGGTGCCGCAGCACCAGCTCCGGACGCTGACCACCCGGTTCGTCGCGATCACGCCGCTGCACGCCCGGCCGACCTGCACGGCCCACGTCCGGGGCGTCGCGGACGACGTCGCCACGCTCGACCTGGCCGTCACGCTCGACGACGGCACCCTCACCCTCACCGGCACCGCGACCGTCGCGCTCGCCTGAACCCCTTCCACCAGCTCTGCGCCACACACCAAGGAGTCACAGTCATGGGAAAGCTCGACGGCAAGGTCGCGATCGTCTCGGGGTCCGGTCGCGGCATCGGACGTGAGATCGCGCTCAAGCTCGCCGGCGACGGCGCGCGGGTCGTGGTCAACGACCTCGACGAGGCGCCGGCCAAGGAGACCGTCGCCGCCATCGAGGCAGCGGGCGGCGAGGCCGTCGTCTGCGCCGGCAGCGTGACCGAGGACGGCTTCGCCGAGCGGTTCGTCGGCACCGCCGTGGACGCCTTCGGCGGCCTCGACATCATCGTCAACAACGCGGGCTACACCTGGGACACCGTCATCCAGAAGATGACCGACGAGCAGTGGGACGCGATCCTCGACGTGCACCTGAAGGCGCCGTTCCGGATCCTGCGCGCCGCGCAGCCGGTCATCTCGGCGGCCGTGAAGGCGGCACGCGAGGCGGGTGAGCCGGTGCCGTGCCGCAAGGTCGTCAACATCGCCTCGGTCGCCGGTCTCGGCGGCAACGCCGGCCAGGTGAACTACGCGGCGGCCAAGGCCGGCGTCACGGGCCTCACCAAGACGCTCGCCAAGGAGTGGGGTCGCTACAACGTCACCGTCAACACCGTCGCGTTCGGCATGATCACCACCCGCCTGACCGCGGTGGCGGCCGACAGCGACGGCACGATCGACGTCGAAGGCCGCCAGATCAAGGTGGGCGTCAACCCTCAGCTGCTCGCGGCCGCCGAGGCCGGCATCCCGCTCGGGCGCGCCGGCACTCCCGAGGAGGCGGCCGGCTCGGTCTACCTGCTCTGCATCCCCGAGTCCGACTACGTCAGCGCGCAGACCCTCGTCTGCGGCGGCGGCTTCATGCTCTGAGGGAGCCGACATGCCCACGATCGCCGGAAGCCTCCGCTCGACCGCCCACCGGGTCCCCGACGCCGAGGCCCTGCTGTTCGGTGACCGGTCGCTGACCTACCGCGAGCTCGACGCCGAGGTCGACCGCTACGCCGCCGCCCTGCGGGCCAGCGGCGTCGCGCAGGGGGACCGGGTCTGCCTGATGTCGGGCAACTCGGATCTCTTCGTGCTCGCCTTCTACGCCGTCCAGCGGCTCGGCGCGGTGTTCGTGCCGGTCAACCCGGCCTCGGCACCGCCGGAGGTCGCGCACCTGATGGCCGACTCCGGGGCGACGGTCCTGCTGGTCGCGGGTCCGCTGCTCGACCGCGTGCCGGACGGGACCCCGTCGATGTCGCTGGAGGACCTGGCTGCCGCGGCCGCCGCAGCGACGCCGTACGCCGACGACGCCGACGTGCTGGAGACCGACGACGCGCTGATCCTCTACACGTCGGGCACCACCGGCAAGCCGAAGGGCGCGCTCTTCGACCACCGACGGTCGATGCTCGTCGCGATGTCGCTCGTGCCGTCGCTGGGCATGCGGGCCGGTGACCGGTTCCTCCACGTCGCGCCGCTCTACCACGCGGCCGAGCTCGCGATCATGCTCGTGCCGGGCACGGTGATCGGGGTCAAGCACGTGGTGCTCCCGTCGTTCGACCCGGCAGCCGTGCTCGAGGTGATGGAGCGCGAGCGGGTCACGATGTTCTTCGGCGTGCCGACCATGTTCCAGCTGATGATGCGGGTCCCGGGCGCGGCGGACCGCGACCTCTCGGCCTGGCGGACCGGCCTGTTCGGGGCCGCACCGATGCCGGCGCACGCGATCGAGCAGATGGTCGGCACCTGGCCAGGGGTCGCCTTCATGCAGCTCTGCGGCCAGACCGAGGCCGGGCCGTCCGGGATCTACTCGACCCACGAGCAGGTGCTCGAGCGCCCGGACGCGAGCGGACGCCAGGGCGTCGTCTTCACCGAGGCGCGGGTCGTCGACGAGGACTTCGAGGACGTCGCACCCGGCGGCACCGGTGAGCTGCTGCTGCGCAGCGAGACGGTGATGAAGGGCTACTGGAACAACCCCGACGCGACCGAGGCCGCCTTCCACGACGGCTGGTTGCGCACCGGCGACATCGCGCGGCTCGACGCCGACGGCTACATGACCCTGGTCGACCGCCTCAAGGACATGATCATCACGGGCGGCCGCAACGTGTACTCGATCGAGGTCGAGAACGTGCTCGCCGGCCATCCCGACGTCGTCGACGCCGCGGTGGTCGCCCGGCCGCACCCCGACTTCGGGGAGAGCATCGTCGCGGTGGTGACGCTGGCCGACGGAGCCTCGCTGACCCTCGACGAGCTGCGCGACCACTGCCGACCGCTGATCGCGGACTACAAGATCCCGCACGACCTCGTCGTCACGTCGATCCCGCGCAACGCGTCGGGCAAGATCCTCAAGCACCAGCTGCGCGCCCAGCTGGTGTGACGCTGGTGGTGTGACGCAGCGGACCCTTCCGTGCCGCCCGACCTCGGGCGACACTGGTGCGCATGAGCGACCACCTGAGCAAGTCGGAGATCCGCAAGGACGCCGTGCAGGGGACGGTCGAGGCCGGCGCGTCGATGGTCGGCCAGGTCGCGACCATCGTGACCGGCGCCGTCCGTGACGTCGCATCGGCGATCGGTGGCTTCGCGACCGAGGTCTTCGAGATCCGCGACTCCGCCCGCAAGGCGTCCGAGGAGCACGGTGTCGCCGATCACGGGGTCATCGAGCCGGACGCCGACGACGACTGATCGGCCCAGTGGTCTGGTCCGATCGCCGATTTGCTCCTCGTCGACCTCCGGCGGGACTACGTTCGCCGCATGCGGGACCCCCACCCTCGCGCCCTCCTTCTCGTGGTGGTCGTGGCGCTCGTATCCCTGACGTTCGCCGGGTGCACCGACGCCCTCGATCCGGTCGCGCACCACAGCAAGGCGTCCTCGCGCGCGTCTGCGAAGACGAAGGGCGCGAAGTACACCCAGGGCGGCACGGGCAAAGCCGTCACCACCCACCGCACCGTCCACAAACGGCAGCGGATCCCCTTCGGGCACCAGAGCCGCCGGAGCTCCCGTCTCGAGATCGGGGTGCGCAAGGTGGTCCGGCCCGGCCACCCCGGCGTCCGGGTGCGGGTCATCCGGGTCACGACGAAGAACGGCAGGTCCACGCGGCACGTGGTGCGGACCGTCCTGGTGCGCCGGCCGGCCCCGCGGATCACCCTCGTCGGCACCCGGGTCAGCGCGCCCGGGACGGCGAAGGTCTGCGACTCCAACTACGCCGGCCGGTGCGTGCCGTTCGCGAGTGACGTCGACTGCGCCGGTGGCAGCGGCGACGGTCCGGCCTATGTGAGCGGCCCGGTGCGCGTCGTCGGCATCGACGTCTACGACCTGGACGCTGACGGTGACGGGGTCGGGTGTGACTAGGGCGCTCAGCCCGAGCTCGCGAGGGCTGAGAAGCACGCGCTGGATCGAGTAGCCGCGCGACCGACGAGGGCTAGACGAGACGCGCGAGCTTCTGCGGTGCGCAGCAGCGGTAGCTCTCGGTGACCAGCTCGGCCACCTCGGTCCAGTCGGTGTCGTCGTCGAGCACCATCCCGACGATGGTGGGCGACCACGGCGGCTTGTAGAACGGCGGCCCGGCGTGGGTCAGCGCGAGCAGCTCGTCCCCGGTCGCCCGGAAGGTGAGCACGGTCGTCGGCTCGCGCACCCCGGTGATGTCGAAGTACGCCGACTCGTAGCCCTCCTGCGCGACCATCACGTGGGCGAAGGTCGTCGTCCGGATCCGCCAGCGGACGCCGGTCCAGGCCTCTTCCTGGCGGGCTTCGGGCAGCGGCCCGGCGAGCTCACCCAGGCGTCGTACGACGTCCTCGCTGGGTTCGATCCGGCGCGGCATCGGCTCGAGGTGGCTCAGCCGAAGGACATCCGGAAGTCCGCCTGCCGGAAGGACGCGAGCTGGCGGGCGCCGCGCATCCAGCCGAGCGGGCCGTCGGCGGCGAAGTCCCAGCGTCCCCGGCAGGGCAGCGCCTTCGACGAGCCCTGCAGCACGGCGGTGCGCTCCTCGCCGTCGGTGTCGTCGATGCCGGGCTGCCAGGTCGTGCCCTTGAACGGGATCCGCACCATCGCCTTCGAGACGTCGGTGAAGGAGGCGCTCGCGATCGGACGCCGCTCGAGCGAGGCCGACCAGCTGGTCGACGAGAGCGGGCCGCGGTGGCTGGTCTCGAGGTCGAAGTCGCACAGGCCCTTGGGGATCGCCCACAGCTCGCGGCCGCCGGCGACGGAAGCGGGGGAGTCGACCCAGATGTCGGTGATCGACACGCACTTCCCGTGGTCGCCCGTGTCGACCAGCCGAGCCACCAGCAGCTCGGAGTAGGTCAGCGGGCTGCCGACCTCGTAGGAGACGAACGCCGCGCCGTACACGCCGGCCGGGCGTACGCCGCTGGCCCCGTTGCTCTCGTCGGCGCCCTCGACCTGCTCACCCAGCTTGAAGATCGACAGCCACAGCTGACCGACCATGGCCCAGGGGGCGGCGGGATAGGTCACGTCGGCGTCTCGGGACGCCACCCACTCGATCGTCATGCCCGCATCCTGCCGTACACCACCTGCTGACGAAAGTGTCAGTCGAGTGACATTATGCCGCTATGCAGACCCAGCGGATCACCTCCCGTGTCGAGACCTCCGAGTCCCGCTTCGTGCCGTACCCCCGACCGGGCGCGGACGCGCCGAACGTCGTGATGGTGGTCCTCGACGACATCGGGTTCGCCCAGCTGGGGTGCTTCGGCTCCGCCATCGCCACCCCGAACATCGACCGGCTCGCCGCCGACGGCCTGCGCTACAACCGGTTCCACGTGACCTCGGTGTGCTCGGCGACCCGGGCCGCCCTGCTCACCGGCCGCAACCACCACGCGGTCGGCATGGGTGTCACCCAGGAGGCGGCGCTCGGCTTCCCCGGCTACACCGGCCGGATCCCGAAGTCGGCCGCCAACCTGGCCCGGGTCCTGCGGGACAACGGCTACAACACCCTCGCGGTCGGCAAGTGGCACCTGGCGCCGAAGAACGAGTACTCCGCCGCCGGGCCGTTCGACCGCTGGCCGCTCGGCCAGGGCTTCGAGCGCTACTACGGCTTCCTCGGCGCCGAGACCAGCCAGTGGGCGCCCGAGCTGGTGCGCGACAACACGCACATCGAGCCGCCGTACACCCCGGAGGAGGGCTACCACCTCACCGAGGACCTGGTGGACCAGGCGATCCGGATGGTCCAGGACCAGCAGCAGGCCGAGTCGCGCAAGCCGTTCTTCCTCTACTTCGCCCCCGGGGCGGCCCACGCACCGCACCAGGTCGCCGAGGAGTGGGTGACGCCGTACGTCGGCCAGTTCGACGACGGGTGGGAGGCCTGGCGGCAGCGGGCCTTCGACCGGCAGGTCGCCGAGGGCATCATCCCGGCCGACACGGTGCTGCCCGAGCGGCCGTCGTGGATCCCCGACTGGGAGGCGCTGCCGGCGGACCAGCGCCGGCTCTTCGCCCGCTACATGGAGGTCTTCGCCGGCTTCGTCACGCACACCGACCACCACCTCGGCCGGCTCTTCGCCGACCTGGAGGAGCGGGGCATCGCCGAGGACACCATCGTGATGGTGCTCTCCGACAACGGCGCCAGCGCCGAGGGCGGTACGACGGGCACGCTCAACGAGGCCGCCGGCTGGCTCGGCATGGGCGAGGACGTCGAGGAGTCGATCGCCCGGATCGACGAGATCGGCACCCACGACGCCTACAACCACTACCCCTACGGCTGGGCGTGGGCGGGCAACGCTCCGTTGCGGCTCTGGAAGCGCTACGCCTGGCTCGGCGGGGTCCGCACCCCGCTCGTGGTGAGGTGGGGGAACCGGCTCGCCGCGCCCGGCGACGTACGCCAGCAGTTCGTGCATGCCGTCGACCTCTACGCGACCGTGCTCGATGCGGCCGGCATCACCGCGCCCGAGACCGTCGACGGCGTGACCCAGCAACCGGTCGACGGCACGTCGCTGATCCCGAGCTTCGAGGAGCCCGCCGCGGCCGAGCACCGGCTCGTGCAGTACTTCGAGATGTTCGGCTCCCGGGCGATCTACGAGGACGGCTGGATGGCGGTGACCGACCACGTGGCGAACCAGTTCGACGAGCGCTCGCACATCGTCGGCAGCTTCGACCACGACACCGACCGCTGGTCGCTCTTCCACATCGCCGAGGACTTCTCGGAGTCGCGCGACCTGGCCGACGAGCAGCCCGACCGGGTGCGCCGCCTCGAGGAGCTCTGGTGGGCGGAGGCTGGACGCAACCAGGTGCTGCCGCTCTTCGAGTTCCCGGGCTCGATGGCCCACATGCACCCCGGTGAGTTCCCCCCACCGACCTCCGGCACCTACGCGCCCGGCGGTGGACCGGTCCAGGAGAGCCAGCTGCCGTCGCTGATGGGCGGCTTCGAGCTCACGGCGTACGTCGAGGTGCCACCCGGCGGTGCCGAGGGGATCATCACGGCCACCGGTGACCGGCACGGCGGCTGGGCGGCGTACCTCCTCGACGGGCGGCTCGTCGCGACCGTCGCGATGCTCGACCGGACCACACGGCTGGCGGCGCCGGACCCGGTGCCGGTCGGCGAGCACGTGCTCAGCGTGCGCTACGTGCCGGGTCGCGAGCCGCGTCTCGTGCTCGCCGTCGACGGCACCGACGTGGCGGAGGGGCCGCTCCCCGGCCTGCTGTTCTTCCCCAACCTCGGGTCCTCCGGCGCCGGCATGCTCGTCGGCCGGGACCGCGGCATCGCCGTCAGCAAGGACTATGCGCCGCCGTTCACCTTCACCGGGACCCTGTCGCGCGTCGAGCTGCGCAGCGGCCGTCCCGGGGCCCGCCCCGAGGCGAGCGCCGAGCTGCGGGTGGCGCTCGCCGGTGACTGAGACCGGCCGGCGCGAGCAGAACAAGCTCACGACCCGACGCGCCCTCGAGGACGCCGCGCTGCGTCGCTTCGCGGTCGACGGGTACGACGCCACGTCGGTCGAGTCGATCGCGGCCGACGCGGGTGTCGCCGCCCGGACGTTCTTCCGCTACTTCGCGACCAAGGACGAGGTGCTCGACATGGGCCGCGAGGAGCGGCAGGCCGAGCTGCGCGAGGTCGTCGAGTCCGCACCCGGCACCGGTTTGGCCGTGGTCCAGGCCGCCGTCGGCGTCCTCGCTGCGGGCTTCACCGACGACCGCGACCGGGTGGTGCTGCGGCAGCGTGCCGCCGCGTCGTCGCCGGTGCTGCGTGGACGCCTCTTCGACACCTTCGCCTCCTGGGAGCACGCGCTCGCCGGGGCGCTCGCCGAGCGCGGCGAGGCGGAGGCGGAGACGCTGGCCGCGGTGGGCATAGCAGTCTTCCGCGCCGCAGTCACCGTGTGGCTGCGATCGGGGGGATCGTTGACCGACCGGGTGGAGACGGGGTTCGCCGCGGTGCGATGAGGGTGGGCGCTCCATCTCGTCGATGCAGATGCCTGGGTCGCTGCCGAAGCCCGAAGTGCGGTGGATCTGATTCACCAGGTGCACCGGATCCACCACACTCGTCGTCGCACTCATCTGCCAGCGGCCGCTCGAGGGGCGTGGGCGAGCCGCCCCAGTTCCCGGTCGATGCCCGGATAGCGTCCGAGGGTGGCCCGCGCTCGCAGATCCAGTGCTCGACGACGCACCGGGACTCCCCGGGAGCTGCCCGTCGCTGGCCCGGGGGAGCGGCTGTGGGTGCTCGACGTGCCCTACGGGACGCAGGTCGACGGTGCGAGCTGGCACCCGGCCGTCAAGACGCACCTGTACGTCGGGCGGGCGCTGCCCGGCCACCTCGCGCCGTACGCTCCCGGGCCCTACACGCTCGGGCGGTTCATCGAGAACACCCTCAACCCCGACGACCCGACGCCCAGCCCGGAGTCGACGGACGCGCTCGAGCCGCGCAGGATCCAGTTCGAGGCGGCTGACGCGATCGCGGCGCGGGCCGCGGCCGGTGGACGGCAGTTCCTGCTGGCCGACGAACCCGGTGTGGGCAAGACGATCTCCGCGGTCCTCGGAGCGACGGCGGTGGGCGATCTCCGTGGCGCGCGTCGGGTGCTGGTGGTCGCCGACCGGCCCGCCGCGATCACGATCGGCCACTGGTGCCGGACCATCACGGCGCTCGGCGACGGCGGCCTCGAGTGGGTGGTGATCACCTGGGACCGGCTGGAGAAGGTCAAGGACCACACCTGGGACGTGATCATCGCCGACGAGGCGCACGCGCTGCGGCGTACGACGACGAAGCGGTGGAAGCTCTGGGCGCGGATCTCGGGTCATGGCAAACCGCACGACAAGGCGCCGTTCGTCATCGCGACCACGGCGACGCCGGGGCACACCCCGCTCGAGCTGCCCTACCTCGCGCCCGCCTACGCGCAGGTGCTCGGCGAGCCGATGAAGGAGTGGACCTCCGCCACCCAGCCCGGGGCCGCGTTCGCCACGGCGCTCGAGCGCCACGGCATCGGCGTGGAGCACGGACGGTACGGCGCGACGTGGACCAGCGATCCGGCCCGGCGCGCCGCCGACCTCAAGCTGGTCCGCGGCTGGCTCGACGAGGAGCGGCCCCCGGCGATGCTGCACCGCGCCGCACCCTGGGGACCGGTGCCGATCTCCGGCATGCCGGTGGCGCTGACGCCGGCGGAGCGCACGGCGTACGAGGCCGAGTGGGGCGAGTTCTGCCGGGAGATGGACATCGCCCGGCGGGGTCGCAACGTCGCGAAGGGTCGCGCCGCACTGCTGCGCTTCCGGCAGAAGGCCGGCCTGATCCGGGTCGAATCGACGGTCGAGTGGATCGCCCAGCAGGTGCAGGCGGAGCGGCAGGTCGCCTGCTCGGTCGAGTTCGTCTCGACCGCCGCCGACCCGATCGCCGATCGGCTGCGTGACTCCGGCATCGAGGTCGCGACGATCTACGGCCGGGGCCGGTTCGACCCCGAGGCCGAGCGGCTTCGCTTCCAGACCGGGCAGGCGAAGGTCTGCGTCTTCACCACGGTCGCCTCGATCAGCCTCCACGCCGGCGAGACCCTCCCGGACGGCAGCCAGGCGAGCACCGAAGCCCGGGTCGGCGTCTTCCACCAGGCCCGATTCTCGGGCATCGCTGGGCGCCAGGTGACCGGCCGCACCCACCGCGACCACCAGGTCTCGCCGTGGCACATCGCCTACGCCGAGGGCACCGTCGAGGAGCAGGTCGGCAAGGTGATGGTGGAGCGCATCGCCGCCGCCTCCGACACGGTCGGGAGCGACACCACCGGCCTCACCGACCTCGCCGAGCTCCTGGGTGCCGACTGGCTGCCCGCCACGACCCTGACCGAGGACAGCGCCTGACCGGTCGGCCTACCCTGGTGCGGTGACCCCGGACGAGGTGGGCGAGTACGCCGAGTCGCTGCCCGACGTGAAGCGGAAGGGCACGACGTCGCGCCCCGCTTGGTACGTCCGCGACCGCCTGGTGGTCCGGCTCGACGACCCGAGCACGGCCGTCATCCGGGTCCCGCTCGGCAAGCGGGAGGCGCTGGTCGAGTCGTCTCCGGACACCTTCGGCGTGCCGCCCCGGATGGAGGCCCACCACAAGGTCGAGGCCTATCTCGACCGCGCGGATCCTGACGCCGTGCGCACGGCCATCGACCTCGCCTGGGAGATGCAGCGACGCTGACCGACCCGTCGGTCAGTCCTCGGGGTCGTCCAGCCGCGCCAGCCAGGTCGCGAACCGCTCCACGGCGGTCTCGAACTCCGGGTGCGTGTCGACGAAGCCCTGCAGCTGCTCGGCGAGCCACGCCAGGGTGACCTCCTCGTCACCCCGGCGCTTCTCGAGCTCCTCGATGCCTCGGTCCGTGAAGTACATGAGCCGTTCCTTGTGTCGTCGGTCGAGTAGCGAGCGCCAGCGAGCGTATCGAGACCCGTCATCGCGGGTCTCGATACGGCGGTCACGACCTCGTTCCTCGGTCGTGCGCCTACTCGACCTTCCCGAGGTCTCGTCGTCGCGCTTCGCGCGACAACGCTCAGGAAAACGCCCGTGCGATCAGGTCCTTCTGCTCCTCGGCGTGCCGCTTGACCGTGCCGACCGACGGGGAGGACGACTCCTCGCGGGTGATCGGCTCGACCGTGGCGTCCACTCCGGGCCACACGTTGAGCTGGTAGTGCGGCCACGGGCCCATGTTCTTGGGCTCGTCCTGCACCCAGCGCACGGCCTTGAGCTTCGGGAAGCGGGCGATCTCGTCCTTGATCTCGGACTCGGGACGCGGGTAGAGCTGCTCGATCCGCGCGATCGCGAACCGGCCGGCGTCCTCGCGCTTGGCCCGCTCGACCATCAGGTCCCACGTCACCCGGCCCGAGCACAGCAGCAGGGTGTCGACCTGCTCCGGGTCGGCCTGGTCGTCGCCGATGAACGGGCGGAAGGTGCCGGAGGTGAACTCGTCGGGCAGCGACGCGGCCTCCTTGCGCTTCAGCATCGACTTCGGCGTGAAGACGATCAGCGGGCGGTGCTCCTCGCCGAGCGAGTGCTGCCGCAGCAGGTGGAAGTACGACGCGGGGGTCGACGGCTGCGCGACCACGAACGCCTCGTCGGCGGCCATCGTCATGAACCGCTCGATCCGGGCCGACGAGTGGTCGGGTCCCTGGCCCTCGTAGCCGTGGGGGAGCAGCAGCACGACGCCGGACTGCTGGCGCCACTTGGTCTCGCCCGAGCTGATGAACTCGTCGATGACGGTCTGCGCGCCGTTGACGAAGTCGCCGAACTGCGCCTCCCAGAGGACGAGCGCCTCGGGGCGGGCCACCGAGTAGCCGTACTCGAACCCGAGCGCGGCGTACTCCGAGAGCAGCGAGTCGTAGATGTAGAACTTCGCCTGGTCCTCGGTGAGGTTGGCCAGCGGCGTCCACTCGTCGGCGTTGACCCGGTCGATGATGGTGCCGAAGCGGGACACGAACGTCCCGCGGCGCGAGTCCTGGCCGGCCAGGCGGACCGGGCGGCCCTCCATGAGCAGCGAGCCGAAGGCGAGGATCTCGCCGGTGCCCCAGTCGATCGGGCCGTCGGCGATCGCGGCGGCGCGACGCTGCAGCTGCGGCATCACCTTCGGGTGGACCGTGAAGCCCTCCGGCGGCGTGACGTAGGCGTCGGCGATCCGCTTGAGGACCTCGCCGGACACGGCCGTGCGGGTCTCGCCCGACGGCTTGTCCGGGTAGTCCGGGACGGTGGTCCACTCCGAGGGCTGGCTGCTCGCCTCGCGCACCTCGGTGAAGACCCGCTCGAGCTGCTGCTGGTAGTCGCGCAGGACCTGCTCGGCCTCCTCGATCGTGATGTCGCCACGACCGATGAGGGACTCCGTGTAGAGCTTGCGGACCGAGCGCTTCTGCTCGATGAGGTCGTACATCAGCGGCTGGGTGTACGACGGGTCGTCACCCTCGTTGTGACCGCGGCGTCGGTAGCAGACCAGGTCGATGACGACGTCCTTGTTGAACGCCTGGCGGTACTCGAACGCCAGCTGCGCGACGCGGATGCACGCCTCGGGGTCGTCACCGTTGACGTGGAAGATCGGCGCCTGGACCATCCGGGCCACGTCGGTGCAGTAGAGCGAGGAGCGCGACGAGCCCGGCGAGGTGGTGAAGCCGACCTGGTTGTTGACGACCAGGTGGATCGTGCCGCCGGTGCGGTAGCCGCGCAGCTGCGAGAGGTTGAGCGTCTCGGCGACCACGCCCTGGCCCGCGAACGCCGCGTCGCCGTGGACGAGCAGCGGGAGGACGGGGTAGTCCTTGCCCCGGTCGAGCACGTCCTGCTTGGCGCGCGCGATGCCCTCGAGGACCGGGTCGACGGCCTCGAGGTGCGACGGGTTCGCGGCCACGGAGACCTTGATCTCGTCGCCGTTGCCGGCGACGAACTCGCCCTCGGCGCCGAGGTGGTACTTCACGTCGCCCGAGCCCTGGACGGTCCGCGGGTCGATGTTGCCCTCGAACTCGCGGAAGATCTGGCTGTACTTCTTGCCGACGATGTTGGCGAGCACGTTGAGCCGGCCGCGGTGGGCCATGCCGATCGCGACCTCGTCGAGCCCGGCGGCGGCCGCGGCCTCGCAGATCTCGTCGAGCACGGGGACCGTGGTCTCGCCGCCCTCGAGGGAGAAGCGCTTCTGGCCGACGAACTTCGTCTGCAGGAAGGTCTCGAACGCCTCGGCCTGGTTGAGCTTCAGCAGGATCCGCAGCTGCTCCTCGCGGGGCGGCTTGGTGTGCGGCTGCTCGACGCGCTCCTGGATCCAGCGGCGCTGCTCGGGATCCATGATGTGCATGTACTCGATGCCGGTGGTGCGGCAGTAGGAGTCGCGCAGGATCTTGAGGATGTCGCGCAGCTTCATGAAGCGACGGCCCTCGCCACCGAAGGAGCCGGTCGCGAACTCGCGGTCGAGGTCCCACAGGGTCAGCCCGTGCGACTCGACCTCGAGGTCGGGGTGGCTGCGCTGGCGGTACTCGAGCGGGTCGGTGTCGGCCATCATGTGGCCGCGCACGCGGTAGGCGTGGATCAGCTCGAGGATGCGCGCCTGCTTGGAGATCTCGTCGTCGTGGGACGTGGAGATGTCGGCGTTCCAGCGGATCGGCTGGTAGGGGATGCGCAGCGAGCGGAAGATCTCGTCGTAGAAGTCCTCCTGGCCGAGCAGCAGCTGGTGGACCCGCTTGAGGTACTCACCGGACTGCGCGCCCTGGATGACGCGGTGGTCGTACGTCGAGGTCAGGGTCATGACCTTGCTGATGGCGTTGCGCGAGATCGCCTCGGCGGAGGCGCCCTGCCACTCGGCGGGGTACTCCATCGCGCCGACGCCGATGATCGCGCCCTGGCCGGCCATCAGCCGCGGGACCGAGTGGCTGGTGCCGATGCCGCCGGGGTTGGTCAGCGAGATCGACGTGCCCTTGAAGTCCTCGACGGACAGCTTGTTGTCGCGCGCCTTGCGGACGATGTCCTCGTACGCCGTCCAAAAGGCCGCGAAGTCCATCGTCTCGGCGGCCTTGATGCTCGGGACGAGCAGGGTCCGCGAGCCGTCGGCCTTGGGCACGTCGATCGCGAGGCCGAGGTTGATGTGGGCCGGCGTGATCAGGTTGGGCTTGCCGTCGACGGTCTCGAAGCCGACGTTCATCTCCGGCATCGAGCGCAGCGCCTTGATCAGCGCGTAGCCGATGATGTGGGTGAAGGACACCTTGCCGCCGCGGGCGCGGGCGAGGTGGCTGTTGATGACGATCCGGTTGTCCCAGAGCAGCTTGACCGGGACCTCGCGGACCGACGTCGCGGTGGGGACGGTGAGCGACACGTCCATGTTCTGCGCGGTCCGCGCGGGTGCGCCACGGAGCACGGTGTAGGTCGGCTCGTCGCTGGCCGCGGCCGGCGCGGTCGGGCGCGACTCCTTGGGCACCGGGTTGGTGGTGCCCTTGGCCGGCTCGGCGGCCTTGGTCTCGGGCCGCGGCTTCGCCTTCGGCGCGGGCGTGGGCGTCGGGTCGACGTGGGCGGCCGGCGCGGGCTTCGCCGCCGGTGCAGCAGCCGGGGCGGCAGCCGGCTTGGCCGCGGCCGAGGCGCCGTTGGTGGCCCCCTTGGTGGCAGCCGGGGCGCCGTTCGTGGCGGCGGGGGCGCCGTTCCCGTTCGTCTGGAAGTACTTCACCCAGGTGGCATCAACGCTGCCGGGGTCCCGTTGGTACTGGTCGTACATCTCTTCGACGAGCCACTCGTTCGCACCGAAATCGGCACTGGGGAGCTCGGACTGATGACCTGGGGACTGCGGCACGGCTTGATTCGCCTCTTCCGGGTACGTGCACGGGAGTTGTTCAGTCGTCAAGGCTAGACCCCCGCACCAGCAAATGCAGACTGCCATGGCCCCTTTTCGGCGTGGTGTGCCGCGGGCCACAGCTGTGTCACGGACACTGCTCTCTGATCGGCATCGGGACCAGGGAGTTGCGGAGTATGAGCAGTCGACCTCGACGTACGGCGCGCGCGGTGGCGGGGGTGGTTCTGCTGGCCGCGGCCGCGGCTGCCTGCAGCGGCAGTGACGGTTCCTCGGACTCCGGTCCGGGCGACCCGGCCGGGAGCAGCGCGACCGACACCCCCGTGGTGACCGACGTCGCGTTCGGCAAGATCACCGGCGCGCTCCCGGGCGCGGCCAAGGCCGAGCTCTCCGACCAGGTCCAGGAGGTCGTCGACGGCTGGTTCGACGCGGCCTACCTCGGCGACGGCGGAGGCGGCGGCGACTCGTGGCCCGGCTTCACCCAGGGCGCGGCGGCCGACGCCCGCGCCGACGGTGACCTGATGAGCAACGCGGGTCTCCCGGCCGGTACCGAGGTCGAGGCGACCAGGCGCGCGGTGAAGATCGACGTCCTCGCCGTGAAGAAGCGGCCGGTGGGGGTCACCGCCCACGTGACGCTGAAGTTCGTGACGAGCCAGGACGAGCAGCAGGTGACCCGGATCGGTGGGCGGCTCTACCTCACGCCCGGCAAGGACGGCTGGCGGGTCTTCGGCTTCGACGTGACGAAGGCGGCGGTCTGATGAGGAAGCGTTTCCCCAAGAGCCTGCGCCTGGCGACGATCGGCATCGTGCTGGCGGTCGCTGCGCTCGTCGTCCCCAATTCCGCGGTCAACAGCACCGAGGCCGCCCTGGTCAAGGTCGAGACCGCCGACGGCGTCGACCTGACCCCCGACGTCGTCTGGATCCTGGCCGTCGGCTCGGACGCGCGGCCGGGCGAGGACATGACCCACACCCGCGGCGACGCGCTGCAGCTGATCGGCATGAACACCAAGACCGGTGCCGCTGCCGCGATCGGCGTCCCGCGCGACTCGTGGGTGTCGATCCCGGGCTACGGCTACAACAAGATCAACGCCTCGCTCTACTACGGCGGGCCGAAGCTGCTCGGGCAGACCGTCGGCAACCTGGTCGGCATCCAGCCCGACTACGTGTTCGTCACCCGCTTCAAGTTCTTCCAGGCGATGATCAGAGGCATCGGCGGCATCGACGTGCGCAACCCGATCGCCTTCGACGACACCTACCTCAAGCCGGAGGGCTTCCCGAAGGGCAAGCTCCACCTGGGTGGGTACGACGCGATGGCGTTCTCCCGGATCCGGCACAACCTGCTCCGCGGTGACTTCGACCGCTCGGCCAACCAGCAGCGCGTGCTGCGCGGCATCCAGGCCAAGGTGCGGGCCAAGGCGCCGACGCCCGGCTTCATCGAGAAGGGCGTCGTCTCGGTGATGCAGCACCTCTACACCGACCTGCCCCCGACCGAGCTCTTCCGGCTCGCCCAGGCGATGGCGCACGTCGTGCCGTCGAAGATCACCACCTGCGTGGTCCAGGGCGGCATCGGCGACGTCGGCGGTGCCAGCGTGGTGCTGCCCTACACCGACCAGGCTCGACGCCTCGGTGACGAGGCCCGCCAGGACGCGACCCTCGAGAGCTGCTGAGGGCCGGTCCGGAAGAAGGTGTGCCCCCGGCAGGATTCGAACCTGCGGCACCCGGTACCGGAAACCGGTGCTCTATCCCCTGAGCTACGGAGGCATGGCCGCCGCGACGTACGCCGTCGCGATGGCCGAGCGTCACCCTACAGCGCGGCTCGGCCGGCTGAGAAACCGGTAGGAGACCGGTAGGACGGCGTCCACGACGGATATCGATGCGGGGGGCGGAGCGCCGCGCCGATACCCTGGGAGCGTGACTCCCGAGCAGCTCTCCACCACGATCGTCGACGTCCTGACGACCCTGTCCGACGAGGGTGCGATCACCCTGCCGGACGGCGTCCCCACGACAGTGACGGTGGAGCGACCCCGCTCGAAGGAGCACGGCGACTACGCCACCAACGTGGCTCTCCAGCTGGCCAAGAAGGCCGGGATGAACCCGCGTGCGTTCGCCGAGCTCGTGCAGGCCGGGCTCCAGCAGGTCGACGGGATCGCCGCGGTCGACCTGGCCGGACCGGGCTTCCTCAACATCACCGTCGCGGCGGCCGCCCAGGGCGTCGTCGCGGCGCAGATCGTCGCCGCCGGTGCGGCGTACGGCGGCAGCGACGCGTTCGCCGGCGAGAAGATCAACCTCGAGTTCGTGTCGGCCAACCCGACCGGCCCGATCCACATCGGTGGCGTCCGCTGGGCCGCGGTCGGCGACGCGCTCGGCCGGATCTTCACGGCGACCGGTGCGGCCGTCACCCGGGAGTACTACTTCAACGACCACGGCGCCCAGATCGACCGCTTCAGCCGCTCGCTGCTGGCCAGCGCCAAGGGCGAGCCCGCCCCCGAGGACGGCTACGGCGGGGAGTACATCCACGAGATCGCCGCCGCGGTCGTGGCCAAGGAGCCGCAGGTCAAGGACCTCACCGACGAGGAGGCGCAGGAGGTCTTCCGCGCCGAGGGCGTCGAGATGATGTTCGAGGAGATCAAGAAGAGCCTGCACGAGTTCGGGGTCGACTTCGACGTCTACTTCCACGAGAACAACCTGCACAAGAGCGGTGCGGTCGACCGGGCCATCGCCCGGCTCACGGAGATGGGCAACACCTACGAGCGGGACGGCGCCCTGTGGCTGCGCACCGAGCAGTTCGGTGACGACAAGGACCGGGTGATCATCAAGTCCGACGGCGAGGGCGCCTACATCTCCGGCGACCTGGCCTACTACCTCGACAAGCGCGAGCGCGGCTTCGACCGCTGCCTGATCATGCTCGGCGCCGACCACCACGGCTACGTCGGCCGCATGAACGCGATGTGCGCCGCGTTCGGCGACGAGCCGGGCAAGAACCTCGAGATCCTGATCGGCCAGATGGTCAACCTGCTCCGCGAGGGCGCGCCGCTGCGGATGTCGAAGCGGGCCGGCACCGTCGTCACCATCGACGACCTGGTCGAGGCGATCGGCGTCGACGCCGCGCGCTACGCCCTGACCCGCTACAGCTCCGACTCCAACATCGACATCGACCTCGACCTGTGGGCGAGCCAGTCCAACGACAACCCGGTCTACTACGTGCAGTACGGCCACGCGCGCAGCTGCCGGATGATGGCCAACGCGGCCGACCTCGGCATGTCGCTGCCCGACGACCTCGCGACCGGCTTCGACCCGTCGCTGCTCTCCCACGAGAAGGAGGGCGACCTGCTCCGGGCGCTCGCCGAGTTCCCGCGGGTGGTCGCCAGCGCCGCCGAGCTGCGCGAGCCGCACCGGGTGGCGCGCTACCTCGAGGACACGACCGCGGTCTTCAACCGGTGGTACGACACCAAGGAGTGCCGGATGCTGCCGCAGGGCGACGAGCCGGTCGCCCCGATCAACGAGGCCCGCCTGGTCCTGGTCGCCGCGGCCCGCACGGTCTTCGCCAACGGCCTCGGCCTGCTCGGTGTCTCCGCCCCGGAGCAGATGTAGTCATGAGCCACGAAGCCGGCTGGGCGCACGCGCCCGGCGCCCTCCGCGGACCTGCCTGGCTGCAGCCGCCCACCGACCCCAACGACCTGGTCCAGCACCTGTGGTCCTCGACGGCGCACAAGGTCGACGGCGAGCTGCACGTCGGCGGGCTCTCGGTGCCTGACCTCGTCGCCGACGTCAACACGCCGGCGTACGTCCTCGACGAGGCCGACTTCCGGATGCGGGCGCGGGCCTTCCGCGAGGCGTTCTCGGCGTACGACGTCTTCTACGCCGGCAAGGCGTTCCTCTGCACGGCGGTCGCGGCCTGGGTGCAGGAGGAGGGGCTCTGCCTCGACGTCTGCTCCAACAGCGAGCTGACCGTCGCGCTGCGCGCGGGCTTCGAGCCGGCCAAGATCGGCTACCACGGCAACAACAAGACGATGACCGAGCTGCGCCGCGCGATCGCGGAGGGTGTCGGCCGGATCGTGGTCGACTCCTTCGACGAGCTCGAGCGGCTCGAGACCATCACCAGCGAGCCGGGCATGCGTGCCCGGGTGATGATCCGGGTGACCGCGGGCGTCGAGGCCCACACGCACGAGTACATCGCGACCGCCCACGAGGACCAGAAGTTCGGCTTCTCGATCACCTCGGGCGACGCCTTCGAGGCCGTACGCCGTGCCGAGGCCGCCCCGGGCATCGACCTGATCGGGCTCCACTCCCACATCGGCAGCCAGATCTTCGACTCCTCCGGCTTCGAGGTCGCCGCGCGGCGGGTGCTCGCGCTCCAGGCACGGGTCTCCAGCGAGCTCGGGGTCACGCTGCCCGAGATGGACCTGGGCGGGGGCTTCGGCATCGCCTACACGACCCAGGACGACCCGGCCGACCCCGCGCAGCTCGCGACCGAGATGACCAAGATCGTCGAGCATGAGTGCCGCGCGCTCGGCATCCCCGAGCCGAGGCTCTCGATCGAGCCGGGCCGCGCCATCGTCGGCCCCGCGATGTGCACGGTCTACACCGTCGGCACGGTCAAGGCGGTGCAGCTCGACGGCGGCGCCGTGCGCACCTACGTGAGCGTCGACGGCGGGATGAGCGACAACATCCGCACGGCGCTCTACGACGCCGACTACTCCTGCACGATGGCCTCGCGCGCGTCCGACGCGGTCCCGGTCCTGGCTCGGGTGGTCGGCAAGCACTGCGAGGCCGGCGACATCGTGGTCAAGGACGAGTTCCTGCCCGGCGACATCCGGCCCGGCGACCTGGTGGCGGTGCCCGGCACCGGCGCCTACTGCCGGTCGATGGCCTCCAACTACAACCACGCGCTGCGGCCCCCGGTGGTCGCGGTGAAGGATGGGGTCGCGCGCGTCGTCGTGCGCCGCGAGACTGAGGACGACCTGTTGGCAACGGACATGGGTGATCAGTAATGGAGAGCGACAAGCGCCTCAAGGTGGCGGTGCTGGGCTGCGGCTCGGTGGGTTCCCAGGTGGTGCGGCTGCTCGGTGAGCAGGCCGGCGACCTCGCGGCCCGGGTCGGTGCTCCCGTCGAGCTCGTCGGCGTCGCCGTACGCCGCCTCGACGCGCAGCGCGACATCGACGTCCCCGACGGGCTCCTGACGACCGACGCGATGGGCCTGGTGACCCGTGACGACGTCGACCTGGTCGTCGAGGTGATCGGCGGCATCGAGCCGGCGCGCTCGCTGATCCTCGCCGCCCTCGAGAGCGGCGCCTCGGTCGTCACCGCCAACAAGGCGCTGCTCGCCGAGGACGGCCCGACCCTCTTCGAGGCCGCCGAGAAGGCCGGCCGCGACCTCTACTACGAGGCCGCCGTCGCCGGCGCCATCCCGATCCTGCGCCCGCTGCGCGAGTCGCTCGCCGGCGACACGGTGACCCGCGTCCTCGGCATCGTCAACGGCACCACCAACTTCATCCTCGACAAGATGGACAGCTCCGGTGCCGGCTTCGCCGAGGCGCTGGAGGAGGCTCAGGAGCTCGGCTACGCCGAGGCCGACCCGACCGCCGACGTCGAGGGCTTCGACGCCGCCGCCAAGGCCGCGATCCTCGCCTCGCTCGCGTTCCACTCCCGGGTGACCGCCGCCGACGTCTACCGCGAGGGCATCACCGAGGTCACCGCCGCCGACGTGCAGTCCGCGGTCGAGATGAACAGCGTCGTCAAGCTGCTCGCCATCTGCGAGCTCAGAGCTGGACCTGGGGGAGACGATGCCGTCGCGGTCCGGGTCCACCCGGCGATGATCCCCAGGTCCCACCCGCTCGCCTCGGTGCGTGAGGCCTACAACGCGGTCTTCGTCGAGTCGGAGGCCGCCGGCCAGCTGATGTTCTACGGTCCCGGCGCGGGCGGCGCGCCCACCGCGTCCGCCGTCCTCGGCGACCTGGTCACGGTCGCCCGCAACCGGCTGGCCGGCACCCGCGGCGCCGGCGAGTCGGCGTACGCCGACCGGGCCGTCCTCCCGATGGGGGAGACGGTCACGCGCTACCACGTCGCGATCGACGTCGACGACCGCGCGGGTGTGCTCGCCGCGGTCGCGACCGCCTTCGCCGAGCACGGCGTGTCGATCCAGACGGTCCGCCAGGAAGGACGCGACGCCGACGCCCAGCTCGTCGTCGTCTCCCACGAGGCCACCGACGCCCAGCTGTCCGCCACGGTCGAGCACCTGCGCGGCATGGACATCGTCCGCGAGGTCACCTCGGTGATGCGCGTAGAAGGAGCAAGCGAGTGACCACCACCCGCACCCATCAGTGGCGAGGCGTGATCGAGGAGTACCGCGACCTGCTCGCGATCCCCGAGGGCACCGCCGCCGTCACGCTCCGCGAGGGCGGCACGCCGCTGGTCTTCTCCGAGTGGCTGTCGGGACTCACCGGCGCCGAGGTCTGGCTCAAGGTCGAGGGCGACAACCCCACCGGCTCGTTCAAGGACCGCGGCATGACCGCGGCGATCTCGGTCGCCAAGCACGACGGTGCCGAGGCGGTCGTCTGCGCGTCGACCGGCAACACGTCCGCCTCGATGGCGGCGTACGCCGCGAAGGCCGGCCTCAAGCCGCTCGTGCTCGTCCCTGAAGGCAAGATCGCCGCCGGCAAGATGGCCCAGGCGATCCTGCACGGCGCCCAGGTGATCATGGTCCGCGGCAACTTCGACGACTGCCTCGGACTGGCCAAGGGCCTCGCCTGGAACTACCCCGTCGCGCTGGTCAACTCGGTCAACCCGGTGCGCCTCGAGGGCCAGAAGACGGCTGCCTTCGAGATCGTCGACTTCCTCGGCGACGCGCCCGACTACCACCTGCTGCCGGTCGGCAACGCCGGCAACATCTCGGCGTACTGGCTCGGCTACACGCAGTACGCCGACCTCGGCGTCGCCACCAAGCGCCCGGTCATGCGCGGCTTCCAGGCCGAGGGGGCCGCGCCCCTGGTCACCGGCGAGCCGTTCCCCGACCCCGAGACCCGCGCCACCGCGATCCGGATCGGCAACCCCGCGTCGTGGAAGCTCGCCGAGGCCGCCCGCAACGAGTCCGACGGTCGCTTCGCGTCGGTCACCGACGAGCAGATCCTGGCCGCCCAGCGCGAGCTCGCCTCGCGCGACGGCGTCTTCGTCGAGCCGGCCTCCGCGGCCGGCATCGCCGGCCTGCTCCAGGAGCTGGCGGCGGGGGAGTCCTACCGCGGCAGCACCGTCGCGATCACCGTGACCGGCCACGGTCTCAAGGACACCGTCACCGCGCTCGAGGGCTTCACCGAGACCGGCGGGACCATCGTCGACACGGTGGTCGACGCGGACGTCGCGGCCGCCGCCGCAGCCGCCGGGCTCGCCTGAGGTCCGCGTGCCGACCTTCGTCGACGGCCCGGTCCGGGTCTCCGTCCCCGCCACCTCGGCCAACCTCGGCCCGGGCTTCGACTCGCTCGGGCTCGCGCTGTCGATGCGCGACGAGCTCGAGGCCGAGGTGCTGCCGACCGGGCTCGAGGTCGAGGTCACCGGCGCGGGTGCCGACGACGTCCCGCTCGACGAGTCCCACCTGGTGGTCCGCGCGATGCGCACCGCGTTCGCGGCGATGGGCGACCAGCCACCCGGCCTGCGCCTGTCCTGCACCAACGTGATCCCGCACGCCCGCGGCCTGGGCTCGTCGTCCGCGGCGATCGTCGCCGGCCTCGTGCTCGCCCGCGGCCTGGTGGCCGGCGGGACGCTGCTGCTCGACGACGACGCGGTCTTCCGGCTCGCGGCCCGCCTCGAGGGCCATCCCGACAACGTCGCGCCCGCGTTCTACGGCGGCTTCACGATCTCCGGCCGGGACGACGAGTTCTACTCGGTCGGGTCGGCCGTCGACCCGCGGATCGAGGTCGTCGTGCTCGTGCCGCCGACCCCGGTCTCGACCGAGATCGCCCGGGGCCTGCTGCCCCCCGACGTACCCCACGCCGACGCGGCCGCCGACGCCGGACGTACGGCGCTGCTCGTGGCCGCCCTCGCCGGACAGCCCGAGCAGCTGCTCCGGGCCACGCGTGACTACCTGCACCAGGAGTACCGCCGCCCCGCGATGCCCGACTCGCTGGCCCTGGTGGACCGGCTGCGGGCCGACGGCGTGCCCGCGCTCGTGTCCGGCGCCGGTCCGACCGTCCTCGCCTTCACCGACGCGTCGGGGGTGGCCGAGCTGCTGGCCCGGTGCCCCGAGGGCTGGGCAGGACACCACCTCGTCGTCGACCGTGACGGAGCCCGGACGAGTTAGCGTGCCGGATGTCACTCGGCACGCGCCGCGGTGTATCTTGGGATCGCGCCCGAGTTCTCGGAGCGACCTCTTCCACATCCAGTGCGGCCTTGCCGTCGCGCACCCGTGGCTGCCATCTGACCGCAGCCCGGAGGACGCGGAACAGTGACCAGACGCCCGCCGGCCGTGGTCGGACCGGGCACTGATACGTGGGAAGGACCTCACGTGACGGACACCATCGAATCCACCACCGACGCCCCCTCGGGCAAGAAGCGCGGTGGCGGGCTCAACACCATGCTGATCGCCGACCTGAAGTCGATGGCCGGCGGCATGGGCATCCCCGGCGCCGACTCCATGAAGAAGGCGCAGCTGGTCGAGGCCATCAAGGCCCACCAGAGCGGCGGCGGCCAGCAGCGTGAGCGCGACGAGAAGCGCGCTCCGCAGCAGGACCAGCCGAAGCAGGAGCGCGAGCCGAAGCAGGAGCGCGAGCCGAAGCAGGACCAGGCGAAGCAGGAGCGCGAGCCGAAGCAGGACCGCGACCCGAAGCAGGACCAGGCCAAGCAGGACCGCGGGCCCAAGCAGGACCGCGAGCCGAAGCAGGACCGTGCGCCCAAGCAGGACCGCGACCAGGGCCAGGGCGGTCAGCAGAACCGCCAGAACCGCGACCAGCAGGGTGGCCAGGCCCGCAACCAGGACCGCGCCCAGGACCGCACCCAGGGTCAGCAGGACCAGCCGCGCAACCAGGACCAGCCCCGCAACCAGGACCAGCCCCGCAACCAGAACCAGCAGGGTCAGGACCCGGGCGAGGGCGAGGGTGAGGGCAGCCGCCGCAACCGGCGTCGCCGGGGCCGCGACCGCGACCGCACCCCCGGTGCCATGGGTGCCGGCGGCGGCCAGCGCAACGAGCCGGACACCACGATCCTCGAGGACGACGTCCTGGTGCCGGCCGCCGGCATCCTCGACGTCCTCGACAACTACGCGTTCGTGCGGACCAGCGGCTACCTCCCCGGCACCGACGACGTCTACGTGTCGCTCTCCATGGTCCGCAAGTACGGCCTGCGGCGCGGCGACGCGCTGGTCGGCCAGGTGCGCCAGCCCCGCGAGGGCGAGCGCAAGGAGAAGTTCAACCCGATGGTCCGGATCGACGCCGTCAACGGCACCGACCCCGAGACCTCGAAGAACCGGGTCGAGTTCGCCAAGCTGACGCCGCTCTACCCGTCCGAGCGCCTGCGCCTCGAGACCACCCCCGACAACCTGATCGGCCGGGTCATCGACATCGCCTCACCGATCGGCAAGGGCCAGCGCGGCCTGATCGTGTCCCCGGCCAAGGCCGGCAAGACGATGATCATGCAGTCGATCGCCAACTCCATCACGACCAACAACCCCGAGTGCCACCTCATGGTGGTCCTCGTCGACGAGCGCCCCGAAGAGGTCACCGACTTCGAGCGCTCGGTCAAGGGCGAGGTCATCTCCTCGACGTTCGACCGCCCGGCCGGTGACCACACGATGGTGGCCGAGCTCGCGATCGAGCGCGCCAAGCGTCTGGTGGAGCTCGGGCACGACGTGGTCGTGCTCCTCGACGGCATCACCCGCCTGGGTCGCGCCTACAACCTGGCCGCACCGGCCAGCGGCCGGATCCTCTCCGGTGGCGTCGACTCGGCCGCGCTCTACCCGCCCAAGAAGTTCTTCGGCGCCGCGCGCAACATCGAGAACGGCGGGTCGCTGACCATCCTGGCCACCGCCCTCATCGACAGCGGCTCGAAGATGGACGAGGTGATCTTCGAGGAGTTCAAGGGCACCGGCAACATGGAGATCCGGCTGCGCCGCGACTTCGCCGACAAGCGCCTGTTCCCCGCGATCGACGCCATCCAGTCCGGCACCCGGCGCGAGGAGCTCCTGATGAGCCAGGAGGAGCTGGCCATCGTCTGGAAGCTGCGCAAGGTGCTCTCCAGCCTCGACGGCCAGCAGGCGCTCGAGCTGCTGCTGGAGCGGCTGAAGAAGTCCCAGACCAACATCGAGTTCCTGATGCAGGTCCAGAAGACGACGCCGACACCGGGCACTCGCGAGGACTAGAACGGCCTGAGAGGTCGTACGAGGCGCGGACCGCCTCATCTTTCACTCCACCAAGCCGATGGTCGGGCTAGGCTGCGCACGCACTGCCCGAAGGAAGGGGACCTGAGTGGCACGGATCCTGGTCGCGGACGACGACGTCGACATCCGCGAGCTCGTCGAGTTCAAGCTGTCCACGCTCGGACACGACGTCGTAGCGGTGGCCGACGGGGCCGCCGCCATCGAGGCGTGTCAGGCCGAGCGGCCGGACCTCGCCGTCCTCGACGTGATGATGCCCGGAGTGTCGGGCCTCGACGCGATCCGGGCGATCCGGGCGGACCCGGCGCTGGCCGACCTGCCCGTCATCCTGCTCACGGCCCGTGCGCAGGAGTCCGACGTGGAGACCGGGTTCGACTCCGGTGCCGACGACTACATCACCAAGCCGTTCAGCCCGCGTGAGCTCGCCTCGCGAGTCCAGGCGTTGCTCACCCGTTCCAACAGCTGAGTGAATCCCCGGACTCCGGGTGCTCCCAGCGGTACGCTCGAGGCGGGAAAAGCGCCGGGGGGCGGCGCGATGGGGGAGCGAGTCATGAGTGCTGGGCGTCCGGTTGCGCGCTCGGTCGCGCCGGTCTTGGCGCGAGTCGGCGTGATGGCCGTGCTGGTGACCCTGATCGCGGTCATCGGCGTCGCCCTGTCGACGTCGGCCGTCACCTACCTCAACGACGACCTCCAGCCCGCTGCCGCCGCCAACCAGGCCGTCTACCAGGACCTCACCGACATGTCGGCCGCCGTCGAGGCGTGGTCCAGCACCGGCCTGCAGTCCGCGGCCGACGACTACCGGCAGGCCTCGCTCCGGCTGCCCGCCCACGAGCAGGAGGTCCGCGAGTTCGCTCGCGGTGACGCCGAGCTCGCTGCTGCTGTGGAGCGCCAGGAGCGCGTCGCGCAGGCCTGGATCGACGACTACGCCGCGCCGCGCATCGCGGCGGAGGGCGGGGTGGCGGCGACCCCCAAGGACGTGCGGGTGGGCAACGCGCGGTTCGAGGCGGTGCGCAGCGCCCACCAGACCACCACCCAGGCCTTCGACAGCCGGGTCCGCGACGCCAGCGCGGCCGTGTCGCTGCGCCTGAAGGGCACCGTCATCGCGGTGCTCCTGCTCGCGCTGGTCGGCGGGTTCGTCGTGGCCCGCTCGCGGCGTCGGCTGATGGACGAGCTGTCGACGCCCCTGCTCGCGCTCGAGCGGGTCGTCCAGCAGATGGCGCGTGGCGACCACGCCGTACGCGCCAAGCTCACCGGGCCCAAGGAGGTCCAGGCCATCGCGGAGGCGATCAACGAGTTCGCCGACGCGCAGACCCGGGCCCGCTCGGTCGAGGCCTGGATCCAGCGCGAGATGCGCACCCTCGACACGGCCAAGGACGACTTCGTCTCCAACGTCTCGCACGAGCTGCGTACGCCGCTCACCACGATCAGCGGCTACCTCGAGCTCGTCGCCGAGGAGTTCGACGGCCAGATGGACCCTCGCCACGAGCGGATGCTCGAGGCCACCCGTCGCAACGTGTCCCGGCTCAAGCTGCTCATCGACGACCTGCTCACGCTCTCCCAGGCCGAGGCACGCACCCACGCGATGGAGCAGGTCGACCTCGGGGCGCTCGTGCACGAGGTCGTCATGGACGTCAAGATCACCGCTGCCCGACGTCGGATCGAGCTGGGCTTCGTGACGCCCGAGCAGCCGGTCCACGTGCTCGCCGACCGGGCGATGCTCCACCGGGCCTTCCTCAACGTGGTCACCAACGCGGTCAAGTTCAGCCACGACGACAACCGGGTCGAGGTCGCGCTGACCACGGCTGACGACCAGGTCGAGGTCGCGATCACCGACCACGGGATCGGGATCCCCCGGGCCGAGCTCGACCGGCTCGGCACCCGCTTCTTCCGGGCCTCCAACGCCGTCACCAACGAGATCGCCGGCACCGGCCTCGGCGTGCGGATCATGCAGACGATCGTCGACAAGCACGCCGGCGCCGTCGTGATCGAGTCCGAGGAGGGCGTGGGCACGACCGTGTTCGTGCGCCTCCCCGTCCTCACCGCTGCGCCCGACCAGCCGTCCCCGGTCATCCCGGTGGCCGTGCCCCCGGAGCCGGAGCCGGAGCCCGTCGCCGAGGTCGTGCCCGAGCCGGAGCCCGAGCCGGAGCCGGAGCCGGAGCCCGTCGCCGAGGTCGAGCCAGAACCCGAGCCCGACCCCGAGCCCGAGCCGGTCGAGGACGAGCTGCCGAAGATCATCCCGGCGTTCCCACGACGCCGGTCGTCCTCGCTCACCTAGCCGTCCGGGCGGGAATGCCGCGGATTACCGCGGTGTTCTGACCCATGACACAATCGTGTGCTGACTCCGGTTCACGTCTCTCGCAGGGAGAGACGACCCGGCGGTCGATGAGAGGACACCATGAAGAAGGACATCCACCCCGAGTACGTCGACACCCAGGTGACCTGCACCTGCGGCGCGTCGTTCGTCACCCGCAGCACCGCGACCTCCGGCTCGATCCACGCCGACGTCTGCTCGCAGTGCCACCCGTTCTACACCGGCAAGCAGAAGATCCTCGACACCGGCGGCCGCGTCGCCCGCTTCGAGGCTCGCTACGCCAAGAAGGCTCCGGCCGAGAGCAAGTAGCTTCGACCGAGCGCCGGTCCCCGCCATCGTGCGGGGGCCGGCGCTCGTGATTTCACGGCCCCTTGGCGCGCTTGCGCGACAAGGACCAGGCCGGGAGGTTGAGGGAGCCGGCGCCGGCCGGAGCGAAGCGACGGGCCGCGCGGCTCGTCTCGAAACCCAGTAGTTAGTCGGGAACATTCCCACGCAAGGAGCGTCGATGTTCGAAGCAGTCGAGGGCATGCTCGGTGAGCACGCCGGCCTCGAGCAGCAGCTCGCCGCGCCCGAGACGCACGCCGACCCGCGGCTCGCCAAGAAGCTCAACCAGAGGTACGCCGAGCTGAACCGGATCATCGGCGCCTGGCGCGACCTCAACGCGCTGGTCGAGGACATCGAGGCGGCCCGCGAGCTCGCCGCCGAGGACCCGGCCTTCACCGACGAGGTCGAGGCGCTCGAGGGCCGTCGCCACGGGGCGGAGGAGCAGCTGCGGCGGCTCCTGGTCCCGCGCGACGAGGCCGACGACAAGGACGTGATCCTCGAGGTGAAGTCCGGCGAGGGCGGCGAGGAGTCCGCGCTGTTCGCCGGCGACCTGCTCCGGATGTACACCCGCTACGCCGAGGCCCGGGGCTGGAAGGTCGAGATCATCGACGCGGCCGAGTCGGACCTCGGCGGCTACAAGTCGGTCACCGCGGCCGTGAAGGCCAAGGGCACGCCCGAGCCGGGCGAGGCGCCGTACGCCCAGCTCAAGTTCGAGGGCGGCGTCCACCGCGTCCAGCGGGTGCCGGTGACCGAGTCGCAGGGCCGCGTGCACACCAGCGCCGCCGGCGTCCTGGTCTTCCCCGAGGCCGAGCAGCTCGACGTGCAGATCGACGACAACGACCTGCGCATCGACGTCTACCGCAGCAGCGGTCCCGGCGGGCAGAGCGTCAACACCACCGACTCCGCGGTCCGGATCACCCACGTGCCGACCGGCATCGTGGCGAGCTGCCAGAACGAGAAGAGCCAGCTCCAGAACCGCGAGCAGGCGATGCGGATCCTGCGCGCCCGGATCCTCGCCGCCGCGCAGGAGAAGGCGGACGCCGAGGCCGGTGAGGCCCGCCGCAGCCAGGTCCGCACCGTGGACCGCTCGGAGCGGATCCGCACCTACAACTACCCGGAGAACCGGATCTCCGACCACCGCACCGGCTACAAGGCCTACAACCTCGACCAGGTGCTCGACGGTGACCTCCAGCCGGTGCTCGACTCCTGCATCGAGGCCGACCTGGCCACCCGCCTCGAGGCGCTCGAGCAATGAGGTCTCGCAGGGTGGCCGTCTCCGAGGCGACCGAGCGGCTCCGTGAGGCCGGGGTCGCGAGCCCCGAGCACGACGCCGCCGAGCTGCTCGCCCACGTCCTCGGCACCACGCGCGGGCAGCTGGCGCTGGTCGAGGACGTCGCCGCGTCGGCCCTGGACGAGTACGACGCCCTCATCACGCGCAGGTCCGCGCGGGAGCCGCTCCAGCACCTCACCGGCACGGCGTACTTCCGCCACGTCGAGCTCGCCGTCGGCCCGGGCGTCTTCGTGCCCCGGCCCGAGACCGAGCTGCTCGCCGGGTGGGCGATCGAGAGCGCCCCGCAGGACGGTGTCGTGGTCGACCTCTGCACGGGCTCGGGAGCGATCGCGAAGTCCCTCGCCGACGAGCGCCCCGACCTCGCGGTCCACGCCGTCGAGCTCGATGAGCCGGCGTACGCCTGGGCGGAGCGCAACCTGGTCGGCACCGGTGTCGACGTGCGCCAGGGCGACTTCGCGACGGCCTTCGACGACCTGCTCGGCACCGTCGACGTGATCACCTGCAACCCGCCGTACATCCCCCTCGAGGCGTGGGAGTCGGTCGCCCCGGAGGCCCGCACCTACGACCCCCACCTCGCGCTCTTCTCCGGCGACGACGGGCTCGACGCCATCCGGGTGCTCGAGCAGCGGGCCGCGCTGCTGCTGCGGCCCGGGGGAGCGCTCGGCTTCGAGCACGCCGACGTCCAGGGCGAGTCCGCCCCCGCCGTGCTGACCGCGGCCGGACGCTGGACCGATGTGCGCGACCACCTCGACCTGGCGGGCCGTGCACGCTTCACGACCGCCCGACTGGCACGATGACCTCGTGATCGAGCGCTATCCCACCGGCACCGACGAGGAACGCGAGTCCGCGATCGAGGCGGCAGCCCTCGCGGTCCAGCAGGGCGAGCTGGTCGTGATCCCCACCGACACCGTCTACGGCATCGGCGCCGACGCCTTCGATGCCGAGGCCGTCCGCGCGCTGCTGGCCGCCAAGGGGCGCGGCCGGGCGATGCCCCCGCCGGTGCTGATCGGTGCCGCCACGACCCTCGACGCGCTCGCGGTCCGGATCCCCGGCTACGCCCGGGCGCTGGTCGAGGAGTTCTGGCCCGGAGCCCTCACGCTCGTGTGCCACCAGCAGAGCTCGCTCCAGTGGGACCTCGGCGACACCCGCGGCACGGTCGCCGTCCGGATGCCCGACCACGACATCGCACGCGCGATCCTCGACCGGACCGGCCCGCTCGCGGTCAGCTCGGCCAACAAGACCGGGATGCCGGCTGCGACCGACGTCGACCAGGCGGCGGAGATGCTCGGCGAGGACGTCGCGGCGTACGTCGACGCGGGGGAGTCCCCGGGTGGTGAGGCCTCGACCATCGTCGACTGCACCGGCGACCAGGGTCGCGTCCTGCGCAGGGGCGCCATCTCCCTGGAGCAGCTCAACGCGGTCCTCGAGCCGCTCGGAGCGACCCTGACCGACGAGGGCTGATGAGGGAGTACCTCCTCGTCTTCCTCGTCGCCGCCGCGGCGACCTACCTCCTCACGGTCATCGCCCGCGAGATCGCGCTCCGCACCGGCGCGGTCGCCAAGGTCCGCGACCGCGACGTGCACGCCGTGCCCATTCCCTACCTCGGTGGGCTCGCGATGCTGGGCGGCCTCGTGGCGGCGTACGTCGTGGCGCGCCAGCTGCCCTTCCTCTCGCAGAGCGGGCCGTTCGTCTTCCGCGACGCCGGGATCGTGCTGATCGCCGGCGCCCTGATCTGTGCCGTCGGAGTGCTCGACGACCTCTTCGAGCTCGATGCGCTCACCAAGCTCGGCGGGCAGGTCCTCGCGGCGGGCTTCCTGATCGCCTTCGGGATCCAGTACGTCTTCTTCCCGGGCAGCGACGGCACCCAGTTCTCGCTCCAACCGGCGCAGGGAGCGCTCCTCACCGGGTTCATCGTGGTCGCGACCGTCAATGCCGTGAACTTCGTCGACGGCCTGGACGGGCTGGCCGCCGGCGTGGTCGGGATCGGCGCGCTCGCCTACTTCGTCTTCTGCTACCAGCTCGCGAACATCAACCACGTCACGCTCGCGACGACCGGCGCGCTGCTCAGCGCCTCGCTGGCCGGCGCCTGCGCGGGCTTCCTCCCGCACAACTTCCACCAGGCGCGTCTCTTCATGGGGGACAGCGGCTCGATGCTGATCGGGCTGGTGCTCTCGGCGAGCGCGGTGACGCTCACCGGCCAGTTCACGCCGGACCAGATCAGCGAGGGCGCCGCGGGCTCGCAGGCGAGCTTCCTGCCGACGCTGCTGCCGCTGCTCCTGCCGGTCTCGATCCTGATCATCCCGATGCTCGACCTGGTCCTGGCCGTCGTACGCCGCACGCGCGCCGGCCGCTCGCCGTTCGCGCCGGACAAGCAGCACCTCCACCACCGGCTGCTCGAGATCGGCCACTCCCACCGCCGCGCGGTGCTGATCATGTGGCTCTGGGCGGCGCTGGTGGCCTTCGGGACGGTGCTGATCAGCCTCTACAGCGACGAGGCCTGGATGTGGGTCACCGTGGGGTCGATGGCGGCCCTGACGCTGGGGCTGACCTTCGTGCTGCCCAAGCTGCACGGACCTGCGCGCGACCCCGGATTTCCGGTCGTCGAGGACGCCTGAGAGACTGCTCCTCGACGGACCCATCGGGCCGGTTTCGACCGGCCTGAGCGCTTGTGCTAGTTTTCACAAGCACCCCCCAGATACGACGAGAGAACGGCCGCCGACGATGACGACCGCGACCACCCGGACCCCGGTGACGACCCTCGGGACCGGTCTGTCTGGCTGTGGTAGTTTCGCGCAGTCGCCGGGCACCGCGTGTGTTCTCGTCCGTGGCTCTCGGCCCGGTGGCATCACATCTACCGCTGACGGTGCGAACGAATGGGACATGGGTGAATGGTCGATGAGCGTTCCGACGCAGGGGGGTCCGACGCCGGGCTCCGCGGGCGCGACCTCATCGGTCTCGGCGGTCTCCTCGCGGGATGCGTCGTCCTCGGTCTGGTCGTCGGCCTGCTCGTCGACGACGCGGCCGGCTCGTCGCCGGTCGGTGTGCTCGTCGGGATCGCGCTCGGCATCGTCGCGGGCTGCGTCGGCTTCGTCGTCAAGGTCCGTGCCGCCCTGCGGGGGTGACCGGTGAGCGTGACTGACATGAGCATTCCCGTGACGGACGACGTCACTCCTCCGAAGGCCTCGATCTGGCGCGTGGTCAAGGACCAGCGCAAGATCGAGCTGTTCGCCGTCGGCCTGATGGTCGCGGGCTTCTGGATCGTCGGTCAGCTGGGCGAGTGGCGCCTCGCGGCCTGCATCGCCGTGGGTGTCGGGTTCGGGCTCGTCAACCACCTGGCCACCGAGTACTGGCTGCTCAAGCTGATCTCGTCCGGCGCGCAGCCCACGCGCAACCAGATGATCATGTCCACGGTGGTCCGGCTGACCGTCCTCACGGTGGTCGCCGTCGCTGTCGCCGTGTTCTTCTGGCCCGATGGCATCGGGCTGCTGCTCGGCCTGGCCATCTTCCGGCTCATCGCTCTCGTGATGACCACGATCCCGCTGTTGAAGGAGCTGAAGAACCCATGACCGGCCTCTTGCCGATGGCTGACATCGAGATCGGCCACCACGTCACGCGCGAGTGGCTCGGGATGACGTTCAACATCGACACGATCATCTCGACGCTCGTCGCCGGCGCGCTCGTGCTCCTCCTCGGCGTCCTCGCCGTGCGCTCGATGAGCAAGGACACCGGCGACCACGTCCCGACCAAGCTGCAGATCCTGTGGGAGGCCGTGGTCGGCGAGGTGAACAAGCAGGTCGAGGACAACCTCGGCAAGGTGCACCCGTTCGTCGCACCGCTCGCGATCGCGCTGTTCTTCTTCATCCTGTTCTGCAACTGGCTCGAGCTGCTGCCGACCGAGCTCAACGAGCACACCCACCTGCTGCCCGCGCCCACCGCGGACACCAACCTGACCTACGCGCTCGCCGCCGTCACGATGCTCAGCGTCTGGACCTACGGCATCCGCCAGAAGGGCTGGCGCGGCTACTTCAAGCACTTCGCCGAGCCGTTCCCGGTGCTGCTCCCGCTGAACATCCTCGAAGAGCTGATCAAGCCGATCACGCTCGCGCTGCGACTCTTCGGCAACATCTTCGCCGGTGGCATCATGCTGGCCCTGATCGGCCTGATCCCGGCGTACGCCCTGTGGGCGCCGAACCTGCTGTGGAAGGCTTTCGACGGCATCATCGGCGTCATCCAGGCCTTCATCTTCGCGCTGCTGACCGTCCTCTACTTCGCGATGGCCGGAGCCGGCCACGAGGAGCACGAGCACCTGCACGACTACCTCGAGGACGAGAAGCACAAGAAGGAAGAGGCGGAGGCCGCGGAGCACGCGGACGACGCCACCCCCGCACCTGCGCACTGACCCACCCGGGTCGGTCGTGACCAGAGTTTAAGAAAGAGGCACCGGACCCCCGGTGCGTAACCAAGGAGAGACATGGCAGACGCAACGACAACCGCCGACGCAGTCAAGCTGGCCGGCGCCTTCGTCGGCGGTGGCATCGCCCTTGCCGGTGGCGCTATCGGTGCCGGTATCGGTGACGGCCTCGCGGGTTCGTCCTACATCGAGGGTGTGGCTCGCCAGCCCGAGGCCCAGGGTCGCCTGCAGACGATCTTCTTCCTGACGGTCGGCCTGGTCGAGGCGATGTTCTTCATCAACCTCGCCTTCATGGCGCTGTTCGTCTTCGTCCTCGGCGCGTGAGGTAGGGCTCTTCGCCCTCCTCACCCGTCAGAAGAAAAGGAACTAATCGATGGCAAGCCCTGCGGTCACCCCCATGGCGGACAACTTCCTCGTCCCGAACGCCACGTTCTTCGTCGAGCTGTTTGCCTTCTTGCTGCTGCTGTTCCTGCTGGGGAAGTTCATCATCCCGCCGATCAACCGCGCGATGACCGCCCGGCAGGACGCGATCCGTGCAGAGTTCGCGGAGCTCGACGAGGCCAAGTCCGAGGCCAGTGCGGCCGAGGAGGAGTTCAAGTCGCAGATCGCTGACGCCCGTCACGAGGCAGCGCGCATCCGTGAGGAGGCCCGCGAGCAGGGCGCCGCGATCATCGCGGAGATGCGGGAGCAGGCTCAGGCCGAGGCTGCCCGCATCGTCGAGCACGCTCACGTGCAGATCGAGGCCGACCGCAAGGCTGCGGCCGCGTCCCTGCGCAGCGAGGTCGGTACGCTCGCGACCACGCTGGCCGGTCGCATCGTCGGGGAGTCCCTCGACGACGAGGCCCGCCAGAGCCGCGTGGTCGACCGGTTCCTCACGGAACTGGAAGGCGCCAACTGATGGATCTGCGTGGAGCATCGGCTGACTCCTTGGCGGAGCTCACCGCCGAGCTGGAGAAGGCGCTCGCCGCTGGATCCGACGCCGAGCGCGTGGCAGGCGACCTGTTCGACGTCGCCACCCTGTTGCGCACCGAGCCCTCGGTACGCCGGTTCGCGACCGACGCGTCGCTGCCGGCGGACTACAAGCAGACACTGGTCCGCCAGGTGCTGGAGGGCAAGGTCGACGAGGCCGCGCTGGCGCTGGTCGTCAACGGCGCCGGTCGTCGTTGGACCGGCACCCGCGACTTCTCCGACGCGCTCGAGCGGCTCAGCGAGATCGCGGTCGTCCGGTCCGTCGGTGACAAGGCCGACGCCCTGGCCGACGAGATCTTCGCCCTGGGGCAGATGGTGACCGCCAACCCCGACCTCCGCGACGCGCTGTCCAACCCGGGCCGCTCCGTCGAGGACAAGTCGGCGCTGGTCGACACCCTGCTCGGCGGCAAGGTGCTCCCGGCGACGGTGGCGCTCGCGAAGCAGGCGCTCGCCGGCACCTACCACACGATGACCGCGGCGCTGGAGAACTACCGCCAGGTCGCCGCTGCGGTGCACGGCGAGTCCGTCGCCACGGTCCACGTCGTACGCCCGCTGGGCGACGCCGACCGTGACCGGCTGGCCGCGGCGCTCAAGGCGCAGTACGGCCGCGAGATCCACCTGAACGAGGTCATCGACCCGAGCGTGATCGGCGGCATGCGTGTCGCGCTCGGTGACGACGTGTTCGACGCGACCGTGTCGAGCCGCCTCGACGACGCACGACGGAAGCTGGTCGGCTGACATCACGTCGCCGTCAGTAGCCACAGACAACGCAGACTTCAGAAGAGACAAGAGAGTAGGGACGAAGATGACGGAGCTTTCGATCCGTCCGGAGGAGATCCGCGACGCACTGCAGAAGTACGTCGCGGACTACCAGCCGGAAGCGGCCGGCAAGGAAGAGGTCGGCACGGTCGCCCAGTGCGCCGACGGCATCGCCCGCGTCTCCGGACTCCCCTCGGCCATGGCCAACGAGCTGCTCGAGTTCGAGGACGGCACCCTCGGCATCGCGCTCAACCTCGACACCCGCGAGATCGGTGTCGTCGTGCTCGGTGACTTCGACAAGATCGAAGAGGGCCAGACGGTCCGCCGTACCGGCGAGATCCTCTCGGTCCCCGTCGGCGACGCCTTCATGGGCCGGGTCATCGACCCGCTCGGCACGCCGATCGACGGTCTCGGCGACATCGAGTCCGAGGGCCGCCGCGCTCTCGAGCTCCAGGCGCCGGGCGTCATGCAGCGGCAGTCCGTGCACGAGCCGCTCGCCACCGGCATCAAGGCCATCGACTCGATGACCCCGATCGGCCGTGGCCAGCGTCAGCTGATCATCGGCGACCGCGCGACCGGCAAGACCACGATCGCGATCGACACGATCATCAACCAGAAGCAGAACTGGGAGTCGGGCGACCCGTCGAAGCAGGTCCGCTGCATCTACGTCGCCATCGGTCAGAAGGGCTCGACCATCGCCTCCGTGCGTGGCGCCCTCGAGGAGGCCGGCGCGCTGGAGTACACCACGATCGTGGCCTCCCCGGCGTCCGACTCCGCCGGCTTCAAGTACCTCGCCCCCTACACCGGCTCGGCCATCGGCCAGCACTGGATGTACGACGGCAAGCACGTCCTCATCGTGTTCGACGACCTGAGCAAGCAGGCCGAGGCCTACCGCGCCGTGTCGCTGCTGCTGCGCCGCCCGCCGGGCCGTGAGGCCTACCCGGGTGACGTCTTCTACCTGCACAGCCGGCTCCTCGAGCGCTGCGCGAAGCTGTCGAAGGACCTGGGCTCGGGCTCGATGACCGGTCTGCCGATCATCGAGACCAAGGCCAACGACGTCTCGGCGTTCATCCCGACCAACGTCATCTCGATCACCGACGGTCAGATCTTCCTGCAGTCCGACCTGTTCGCCTCCAACCAGCGCCCCGCGATCGACGTCGGCATCTCGGTGTCGCGCGTCGGTGGTGCGGCCATGACCAAGGCGATGAAGGCCGTGACCGGCTCGCTCAAGGTCGACCTGGCGCAGTTCCGCGCGATGGAGGCGTTCGCGATGTTCGCGTCCGACCTCGACGCGGCGTCTCGCCAGCAGCTCGACCGCGGTCAGCGCCTGATGGCGCTGCTGCGTCAGCCGGCCTACTCGCCGTACCCGCTCGAGGAGATGACGGTCTCGCTGTGGATCGGCACGACCGGTCGCCTCGACAAGGTCCCGGCCGAGGACGTGCTGCGCTTCGAGCGTGAGTTCATCGACTTCCTGCGCCGCTCGCACGACGGCATCCTCTCGGCCATCCGGGAGACCCAGAAGTTCGAGGACGACACCGCGTCGGCCCTCGAGGGTGCCTACGACTCCTTCCTCGACCAGTTCGAGACCGCCGACGGCGCCTCGATCAAGGTCGGCAACGAGCCCAAGGCTGCGGCTCTGGAGGACGAGGACGTCGAGCAGGAGCAGATCGTCAAGCAGAAGCGGGGCTGACCCATGGCTCTATCGGTGCGCGAGTACCGGGCGCGGATCAAGTCGACGGAGTCGATGAAGAAGATCACCCGCGCCATGGAGCTCATCGCCGCGTCCCGGATCATCAAGGCGCAGCAGCGGGCCCAGTCGGCCGCGCCGTACGCCCGTGAGCTGACGCGTGCGGTGTCCGCCGTCGCGACGTACTCCAACGTCGACCACCCGCTGACCCGGGAGCCCGAGGAGTCCAAGCGGGCTGCCGTGCTCATCGTGACCAGCGACCGCGGTCTTGCCGGCGCCTACTCCTCGAGCGTGCTCAAGGAGGCGGAGCGGCTCGCCGAGAAGCTCCGTGGCGAGGGCAAGGAGATCGACACCTACATCGCCGGACGCAAGGGCGAGGCCTACTACAAGTTCCGTGGTCGGCCCGTGGTGAAGACCTGGACGGGGTTCTCCGACCAGCCTTCCTACGAAGCAGCCCACGAGATCGGCCGGACCCTGATCGACGCGTTCCTCGCCGAGGACGGCGAGGACGGGGCCGTCGACGAGGTCCACGTGGTCTTCACGCGGTTCAAGTCGATGCTCGTCCAGGAGCCGACCGACGTGCGGCTGCTGCCGCTCGAGGTCGTCGAAGGTGAGGAGAAGCCCGACCGTGCCGAGGTGCTGCCGCTCTACGAGTTCGAGCCGTCGCCCGAAGCGGTCCTCGACGGGCTGCTCCCGCAGTACGTCCAGAGCCGGATCTTCTTCGCGCTGCTGCAGGCTGCTGCCTCCGAGCTCGCTGCCCGTCAGAAGGCGATGAAGTCGGCCACGGACAACGCGGACGAGCTCATCAAGAAGTACACACGGATCGCCAACCAGGCCCGCCAGGCTGGTATTACCCAGGAAATCAGCGAGATCGTCGGTGGCGTCAACGCGCTGGCCGACGCCAACGCCGGGAATGAGTGAGAAGACATGACTGCCACTGTTGAAGAGACCACGGAGACCGGCGCGGCTGGCGTCGGCCGGATCGCGCGCGTCATCGGCCCGGTCGTCGACATCGAGTTCCCCGTGGACTCGATGCCCGAGATGTACAACAAGCTCGAGACCACCCTGGAGCTCGGCGGCGAGACGTCGACCCTCTCCCTCGAGGTCGCCCAGCACATCGGTGACGGGATGGTCCGTGCGATCTCCCTGCAGCCGACCGACGGCCTGGTCCGCGGCGCGCAGGTGCGAGACACCGGCGGCCCGATCACCGTGCCCGTCGGCGACGCCACGCTCGGCAAGGTGTTCAACACCCTGGGTGAGTGCCTCAACCTGGCCGAGGGCGAGACCCTCGACGTCAAGGAGCGGTGGGGCATCCACCGCAAGGCGCCGGCGTTCGACCAGCTCGAGTCGAAGACCCAGATGTTCGAGACCGGCATCAAGGTCATCGACCTGCTGGCGCCGTACGTCCTCGGTGGCAAGATCGGCCTGTTCGGTGGTGCTGGCGTCGGCAAGACCGTGCTCATCCAGGAGATGATCGCGCGTGTCGCCAAGGACCACGGTGGTGTGTCGGTGTTCGCCGGTGTCGGCGAGCGTACCCGTGAGGGCAACGACCTCATCGTCGAGATGGAGGAGGCCGGCGTCATCGGCCAGACCGCCCTCGTCTTCGGCCAGATGGACGAGCCGCCGGGCACCCGCCTGCGGGTCGCGCTGTCCGCGCTGACGATGGCGGAGTACTTCCGCGACGTGCAGAGCCAGGACGTGCTGCTCTTCATCGACAACATCTTCCGGTTCACGCAGGCCGGTTCCGAGGTCTCCACGCTGCTCGGCCGGATGCCGTCCGCGGTGGGCTACCAGCCCAACCTCGCCGACGAGATGGGCACGCTCCAGGAGCGGATCACCTCGACACGTGGTCACTCGATCACCTCGATGCAGGCGATCTACGTCCCCGCTGACGACTACACCGACCCGGCCCCGGCCGCGACGTTCGCCCACCTCGACGCCACCACCGAGCTGTCCCGCGACATCGCGTCGCAGGGCATCTACCCGGCCGTCGACCCGCTGACGTCGACCTCGCGGATCCTGGACGCCCAGTACATCGGGCAGGCTCACTACGACTGCGCGATCCGCGTCAAGCAGATCCTGCAGCGCAACAAGGAGCTCCAGGACATCATCGCGATCCTCGGTGTCGACGAGCTGTCGGAAGAGGACAAGATCATCGTGTCCCGTGCTCGCCGGATCCAGCGGTTCCTGTCGCAGAACACCTACGTTGCCAAGCAGTTCACCGGCATCGAGGGTTCGACCGTCTCCATCGGCGAGACGATCGACGCGTTCAACAAGATCGCGGACGGCGACTACGACCACGTCGCCGAGCAGGCCTTCTTCATGTGCGGCGGTCTGGACGACGTCGAGAAGAAGTGGGCCGAGATCCAGAAGAGCCTCTGATGGCTGACGACCAGCTGCAGGTCGAGCTCGTGGCGGCCGACCGGACCGTGTGGTCCGGTCAGGCCACCATGGTGATCGCGAAGACCGCCGAGGGTGACCTCGGCGTGCTGCGCAACCACATGCCCGTCCTGTCCCTCCTCGTCGACGGGGTCGTGTCGATCGACCCGGTCGGCGGTGAGCGGATGTACGCCGCGGTGGACGGCGGGTTCCTCTCCGTCGCCAACAACCGGGTCTCGATCCTGGCTCAGCACGCCATCATGTCCGACGAGATCGACGTCGAGGCGGAGCGCTCCGAGCTCGAGTCGGCTCAGGGCGATGACGGCGACGACGCCGACGCACGCGCCAAGCGCGCCGAGGCTCGGATCCGGGCGTTCGAGAAGGCTTCCTGACCCCCGTCACTTCCGTTGCGAGGGTGCCGCTAGGGTGGCTCCACCGCGTGGGGTGATGGAGGTTCTGGATGCCGGTATGGCAGTGGCTGCTTGACGCCGCTGGCGTGCTGCTCGCCCTGGTGCTCCTCTATGGCCTCGGTCTGATCTTCCGCCGTCGTCTGCTCTCCCGCCACGGCGGGACCTTCGAGCTCAGCTATCGCGTCCGGTCCTCACGGGCCGGGCGCGGTTGGCTTCTCGGGCTCGGCCGCTACTCCGGCGAGTCGCTGGAGTGGTTCCGCTACTTCTCCCTCTGGCCGCGCCCGAAGCGCTCGTTCCTGCGCTCCGAGCTGACCTTCACCGGTCGCCGCGAGCCCGAGGGGGCTGAGCAGATGTCGCTCTACCCCGACCACCTGGTGATCTCCTGCGAGACCCCCGACGGGGTCATCGAGCTCGCGATGTCGCCCGCCTCGCTGATGGGCTTCCAGTCCTGGCTCGAGGCCGGCCCGCCCGGCACCGACTGGGACAGGCGTTAAGCGCCGAGCGCCGGCCGGTGGTCGAGCTTGTCGAGACCCCCGAAACTGAGCCAGGGCGGTGACCGCGTGGTCACCGCCCTGGCTTGTCTCACTGGGTTTCGAGACGCGTCGCACGGCCCGCGCTGACGCGCGGTCCGTGCCGACGCTCCTCAACCTTCGCGCCTCGTCACCGCCTGAGCGAGCTCAGGCGGTGGGCACTCCGTTCTCGAAGAGACGCGGGACCGGGTGGTTGGCCGCGAAGACGCCGTGGGGGTCGATGGCGCTGCGGATGCCGGTGAGCTGCGTCCAGACGTCCGCGTCGTACGCCGTACGCGTGTCGATCGGGTTCTCGGCGAAGTTGAGGTACTGACGGCCGTTCGCGAACGGCGACAGGGCCTCGGTGAAGCGGACGGCGTCCTGGTGGGCCTGGGCACCCATCTCGGGAGTGATCGCCATGCCGCCGGCGAACGAGAGGAACTGGGCATCCAGGCGGGACAGGACGCCGCCCCCCTCGTGGGGGCGACCCAGCGCGCCACCGAGCTGGCGCAGCTCGGCCACCAGCAGCGACGACGTCGCGTCCGGGCCGGCCTCGGCCAGGAACGCGTCGACCGCGGCGTCGGGGAACGAGCCGAGCATCGCGCTGTCGGAGGCGAACGGGGCGCCACCCTCCGGGTCCATGTGCAGCCGCACCAGCGACTTGGCCGGGACCCGGCCGAAGGTGTCCATCTCCGGCTTGAGGGCGCGCAGGCCGGCGAGCAGCTCGGCGCCGCGCTCGTCGGAGCCGAGGACCGCGCCGTCGATGATGGCCAGGCTGCGACCGCTGAGGAAGGGCGGCAGCTCGGGCATCGGAGGCATCCGCATCGCACGGAACGAGGTGGTGATCTCGTCCGGTGCGGTCGGCGCCCAGGCAGCCCACTCGCGCAGGACCGGCTCGATGTCGGCGAGGTCCCACAGCAGGAAGCCGGCGTACGCCGTCTGGATGTCGAACATCTTGAACTCGAGCGCCGTGACGACACCGAAGTTGCCGCTGCCGCCGCGCACCGCCCAGAAGAGCTCGGGGTTGGTCTCGGCGTCTGCGCGGAGCAGGGTGCCGTCGGCGACGACCAGCTCGACCGCGGTCAGGCTGTTGGTGGCCATGCCGAGCTGGCGGGCGTACCAGCCGATGCCGCCACCGAGGCTGTAGCCGGCGATGCCGACGTCGGGGGAGGAGCCGTGCAGGACGGCCTTGCCGTGGGCGGCGGCCGCGTCGACGGCCGGCTCCCAGAGGGCGCCACCCTCGACGCGGACGATGCCGCGGGTCGGGTCGGCGATCGCGGAGCCCATCTCGGACATCCGGACGACGACGACGTCGTCGAGACCCTGGGCCGCGAGCGGGCCGGCGTTGTGGCCGGTGCTCTGGGGAGCGACCCGGAGGCCGGCCTCGGCGGCCAGACGGACGACCGTGGCGACCTCGGCGGCGGAGCGGGGGAGGGCGACCGCGGCCGGGCGCTGGTCGACGGCGACGTTCCACGGCAGGCGGGCCGCGTCGTAGCCGGGCTCGCCGGGCAGGTGGACCCGGCCGCCGAGGAGGCCGCGGAGGGAGTGGGCGGCGGGAACGGGGGAGGAGGTGGAGCGGGTGGGCTCGGCGTTGAGCTCGATGGTCATGGTGGTGACTCCTGGTGAGGTGTGGTCGGTGGGATGACCATGCCGGGCACGACTTGGAGTCGACTTTGAGCCGACTTGGAGCGCGTACGCCGACGTTTTCCTAGGCTGTCCGCGTGCAGGTCTCCGTCCTCGGTCCGGTCGAGGTCACCCTCGCCGGCGAGCCGGTCGATCTCGGGACCCCGAAGCAGCGCGCGCTCGTCTCCGCGCTGGCTCTCTCCCGGGGCTGGCCGGTCTCGGTCGACGCGATCGTGGACCTGCTCTGGGAGGACGCCGCGCCTCCCGGGGTGACCGCGACGCTGCAGGCCTACGTCTCCCAGCTGCGCCGCGTGATCGAGCCCGAGCGGCAGCGCCGGGCACCCGCGACCGTGCTGGTCACGGTGGCCCCCGGCTACGCCCTCCGCGTGCCGGACGACAACGTCGACGTGCACCGCTTCGAGCAGACGGTCGCCTCCGCCCACCGGCGCCTCCAGGGCGACCTGGACGCGGACGAGCTGGCCACCTGCGCCGCCGAGCTCGACGGGGCGCTGGCCCTCTGGCGAGGCACGCCGTACGCCGAGCTCGGGGATGCTTCCGCCGCCGAGGCGGAGCGGGTCCGGCTCGAGGAGCTGCGGCTGGTGGCCCTCGAGGACCGGGCCGCAGCCGGCCTCGCGCTCGGGCAGCACGCGAGCCTGGTCGGCGAGCTCGAGGCACTCACCTCCGCCCACCCGCTCCGCGAGCGGCTCTGGGCGCTGCGCGCCCTGGCCCTGGCCCGGTCGGGTCGGCAGGCGGACGCCCTCGACGTGCTCCGGCAGGTGCGCGAGGTGCTCGACGAGGAGCTCGGTCTCGAGCCGTCGGCGGAGCTGCGCGACCTGCAGACCGCGGTGCTGCGCCAGGACCCCGACCTCGACTGGACCCCGCCTGCTGCAAGCACGGCGGCGCCACCCGCCGCGGCGCCGGCGACCGAGCAGCAGCCGCATCCCCACCCGGCCACGGAACAGGTCGCTCCCTGGCCGATGGTCGGGCGCGACGCCGAGCTCGCCCTCCTGATGGGGGCGGTGTCGCGCGCCGGCGCCGGCGTCCCGACGTACGCCGTCCTCACCGGCGAGCCCGGCATCGGGAAGTCCCGGCTCGCGTCCGAGCTCATCCTGCAGGCTCGTCGGCGCGGCGCTCAGGTGCTGATCGGCCGCTGCTCGGAGGACGACGGTGCGCCGCCGCTGTGGCCGTGGAAGACCGTGCTCGACGGCATCGGGGTGAGCCTGCTCGACGAGGCCGAGTCGGTCAGCGACGACGGCGGTCAGTTCCGTGCGTGGGAGCGGATCGTCGCCGCGCTCCGGGCCGCGGCCATGGAGCGGCCGATCGTGGTCGTGCTCGACGACCTGCACTGGGCGGACACCGCCACGCTGCGCGTGCTGCAGCTGCTGGTCGACTCGCTCGACGCGGGCCGGCTGCTGGTGGTCGCCACCTGGCGGATCCACCCCGAGCCGACCGGTGCGCTCGCTGTCGTGGCGGAGTCGCTGGCGCGGATGCACGCCCTCCGGGTCGAGCTGACGGGTCTCCCGGAGGACGGCGTCGCCGCGGTCTACGAGAGCGTGGCCAACCGGGAGCTGTCGACCGCCCAGGCTGCCGAGCTGCGGCAGCGCACCGACGGCAACCCCTTCTTCCTGGTCGAGTTCGCGCGCCTGTCGGGGGAGCGGAGCGGCCGCTCCGAGCCGGCCCGTGAGGAGCTCCCCACCGCGGTCTCCGACGTCCTCAACCGCCGCTTGCAGCGGTTGTCCGACCCGACGGTCGCGGCCCTGCGCACCGCTGCCGTGCTCGGCCGCGAGTTCGACACCCCGACCCTCGCCGAGGTCACCGGCATCGACGAGGACGACCTGCTCGACGTGGTCGAGCCGGCCCAGGCCGCCGGTCTGGTGCGCGAGGACGGCGTCGACCAGTTCTTCTTCGCGCACGCCCTGGTCCGCGACACCCTCCTGGCCGGCATGAGCGTCAGCCGCCGCGCCCGCGCCCATGCCCGGGCCGCCGAGGCCCTGGACGGCCTGGCCGGTCGCGAGCTCGAGGTCGCGCGGCACTGGCGCGAGGCCGGCCCGTCGTACGCCGACCGCGCCTGGCGCGCCGCGGTCGACGCCGCGTCGCTGGCCCGCCGCTACTACGCCTACGACCAGGCCGCCGAGCTGCTGCGCTCCGCGCTGGTCTCGCTCGACGGCGACCCGGCCGCCGGTCACGCCGAGAGGTACGACGTGCTGATGGCGCTCATCGAGGAGTACCGCTGGGCGGCGCGACTGCCCGAGCTGGTCGGCGCCGTCGAGGAGGCGATCTCGGTCGGCAGGCTGATGCGCGACCCGGAGGCGGTGGCACGCGCGGCGATCTCGACGACCACGGGCGTGCTCTGGCGATCCGCGCCGTCCGGCGAGGTCAACGAGACCGTGGTCGGCGCCCTCCGGGGCAGCCTGGACCGGCTCCCCGCGACCGACAGCGAGCTGCGCTGCCGGTCGCTGCTGGTGCTCGCGCACGAGCTCTTCGACGTGGCGTCGTACGACGAGCGCCGGGCTCTCTGCGACGAGGGGCTGGCCATGGCGCGGCGTCTCGACGACCCGCGGCTGCTGCTCGACGCGTGCCAGATCGTCTTCGTCGCGCTCTGGCTGCCGCAGTCGGCACCGGAGCGGCTCGAGCTGGTCACCGAGTCGCTCGAGCTGGCGCGGTCGACCGGCGCGGAGCGCGCCTTCGTGGTCTCCGCCTGCCTGCGAGCAGCCGTCCTGAGCGAGCTCGGCCGTCCCGCCGAGATGTTCGCCGCCGTCGACGTCGCGCGGGCCGAGGTCGAGCGGCTGCGCATCGCCTTCGGCGAGACCGTGCTCGACGGCATCATCGGCCCCTGGCACGCGATGGCCGGTCGCTTCGACGAGTGCGAGCGCCTGGTCGACCACATCCGCACGGTCGCCGGCCGGATCTCCCACAACACTGCCGACGAGTCGGTGCTCAGCTCGTTGCTGGCGCTCCGGCTCTGGCAGGGCCGGTCGATCGAGATGGTGCCGGTGCTGGAGCAGTTCGAGTCCTCGCCGTACCCCTTCGAGGCGAGCCTGGCCGTCTACCTGTGGCGCGCGGGCGAGCACGACCGGGCGCGTGCCTACTACGCCGGGCACGGCGCCTCGCTCGAAGAGTCGAGCGACATCTCGCTGTTGTCGTGGAGCCATGCCGCAGAGCTCGCGCTCTACCTCGGCGAGAAGGACCTGGCCGCGGGTGCCTACGAGCTCCTGGCGCCGTACGCCGGACGCACCTGCTGCGCCGGCTCCGACCTCGCCCTGGGGCCGGTCGACACCTACCTCGCGTTCGCCGCGGCCGCGGTCGGCGAGACGGAGCTGGCCGGCGCCCACGCCGACGCGGCCCTGGCGCTGGCCGACGAGTGGGGGATCCCCGTCTTCGCCGACTGGCTGCGCGAGGTGCGTCGTACCCATGGGTTCTGAGGCCGTTCCCGTCCACGTTCTGGACCGGTCAAGTAACGCATTTGGAGACGACCGTCCCGATCGGCGAGGCTGAGCCGGTGCCGTCCCTCATCCGCACCCGCAACTCGCTCGCGCTCAGCTTCGCGCTGAACGGGTTCTGCTTCGCGACGATGGTCTCGCGGCTGCCCGACATCCGCAGCGGGCTCGAGCTCGACAACGGCTCGCTCGGCCTGCTCCTGCTGGCGATCTCGGTCGGCTCGGTCATCGCGCTGCCGCTGAGCGGGCGGCTGATCGACCGGATCGGCGCGAACGCCGTCACCCGTCTCGGCGCCGTGCTCGTGGCGTCCGGCCTGCTCGTGGCGATGACCGGCGTGGCGACCGACCTGGTCGCGCTGACCGTCGTGGGCTTCTTCCTCGACGGCATCGGCATCGCGGTGTGGGACGTGTCGATGAACGTCGAGGCGGCCGAGGTCGAGCGCCGCTTCGGCCGCACGATGATGCCGCGCTTCCACGCCGGCTGGAGCATCGGCACCTTCACCGGTGCGGCGATCGGCATCCCGATGGCGGCCCTGCACGTGCCGCTCCTGCTGCACGTCCCGGTGTTCGCCGCGGCCGCGACCTGCCTCGCCTGGTGGGCTGCCGGCGCCTACCTGCCCCCGGTCGTGACGCACGAGGACCGCCAGGCCGTCGAGTGCTCGCCGTGGCGCGAGCCGCGGACCCTCGCGATCGGGGTGATGGTGCTCGCGTTCGCCCTGTCCGAGGGGGCCGCCAACGACTGGCTCTCGCTCGCGCTCATCGACGGGTACGACGTACGCCACTGGGTCGGCGTCGCGGGCTTCACGCTCTTCGTCTCGTCGATGTTCGTCGGTCGCCTGATCGGCCCGGTCTTCCTCGACCGCTACGGCCGCGCCCCGGTGCTCTGGGGCTGCTCGGCGGCCGCGTTCGTCGGCATCATCCTCACGGTCTTCGGTGACAGCGTGGTGCTGGTCGGTCTCGGCATCATCGTCTGGGGCTTCGGCGCCTCGCTGGGCTTCCCGGTCGGCATGAGCGCCGCGGCCGACGATCCGCTCCGCGCCGCCCGCCGGGTCAGCGTGGTGTCGACGATCGGCTACACGGCGTTCCTGGCCGGACCCCCGCTGCTCGGGCTGCTCGCCGACCACGTCGGCACGCTCGAGACCCTGCTGGTCATCGCCGGGCTGATGATCCCGGCCGCGCTGACCGTCTTCGCCGCGCGACCGGTGAAGACGCCGGTCGCCGCTACTACGCCCTAGCCCCGCTCGCCGCCCGGCACCCAGAGCACGTCGCCGGTCTCCCGGTTGGCGTGCCGGGCCAGGATGAAGAGCAGGTCCGAGAGCCGGTTGAGGTAGGTGATCGCGAGGACGTTCATGCTCTCGCCGTTGACCTCGTACGCCGCCCACGCGGACCGTTCGGCCCGGCGCACGACCGTGCGCGCCACGTGGAGCAGCGCCGCCCCGGCGGTGCCGCCGTTGAGGATGAACGACCGCAGCGCCGGCAGCGACTCGTTGTAGTGGTCGCACCAGCCCTCGAGCCGATCGATGTAGTCCTGCTCGATCCGCAGCGGGGGGTACTCCGGCTCAGCGACGACCGGCGTGCAGAAGTCCGCACCCACGTCGAAGAGGTCGTTCTGCACGTGGGTGAGCACCGCGACGACGTCCTCGTCGAGCTCGCCCTGGACCAGCGCCAGCCCGAGGTGGGCGTTGGCCTCGTCGACGTCGGCGTAGGCCTGCAGCCGCGGGTCGGTCTTGGTGGTCGTGCTCATGTCGCCCAGCCGGGTCTCCCCGGCGTCGCCGGTGCGCGTGTAGATCCGGGTCAGGTTCACCATGAGGCGACTGTAGCGACGTACTGTCGGGACGCATGCGACGCGTCCTCTGGCCCCTCCTCCTCGGGAGCCCGGCGTTCGCGCTCGCTCTCGCAGGTCTCTTCCACCCGCACCACCTGACCTACGACACCTCGCAGCGCTGGTTCGTGCTCCACGTGGCCGGCCTGCTCGTATTCCCCCTGGTCGGTGTCGCGCTCGCCGCGCTGGTCCGGCTCCGCAGCGACCCGCTGGCGTGGGCGATCCGGCTCACGGCCTACGTCTACGCGACCTTCTACTCCGCGCTCGACGTGATCAGCGGCGTCGCAGCCGGTTACGTCACCCACCACCTGGGGCCGGACGTGCCGCGTCCCGACGCGGTCAGCCTGCTCTTCCGGATCGGTACGCCGCTGGGCGAGATCGGCTCCTGGTCGCTGATCGCCTGCGGCGCGTTGATCAGCGTCGACGCCGTACGGCGCTACGGCCGGCGAGGTGCGATCGGGGTGCTGCTGGTCGTCGGCGGGTGGTTCGTCCACACCGACCACATCTTCTCGCCGAAGGGGGTCCTGGGCATGCTGCTGATCGGGCTGGGTACGGCCGCCGTAGCGCAACTGGACGCGACACGGCCGAAAAGTTCGCGACGAGAGGCAACCTCTCGGCCGTTCAGCGCGTCATAGTGAGTGACAGGCCATCGACAGGTGGAGCGGCCCGGGGATTTTCGGGAATCCTCGGAGGACGGGGCAGAGCCATGGAGATCATCACCGACGGTCCGACTCTGGTACTCAGCGGGGACTTCGACGTGCGCAGCACGCGCGAGGTGCGTGACGCGATCTACGACCAGCTCGAGGGCTACGACCACGACGTGGTCGTCGACCTCACCGACGTGACCACCATCGACCTGACCGCGCTGCGCGTGCTGGCCGTCGCGACCCGGCGCGCCAGCCACGCCGGTCACCACCTGACGTTGCGTGGGTGCGGGCCGTCCGTACGCCGGATGCTCCACCTCTCCCACATGATCCGGGTCCTCGAGGTCGAGCGGGTCAGCGTCTCCGCCTGATCGACCCTGACCGACCATGGCCGACCGTGACCGGCGACGTGTCGGATAAGCCACACGGGCAGGCGGTTACTTCTCGGTAGGTCTCGTCCTACCCTCGGTCCCATGAGCGAGAAGGCAGCGAGCCACGCGAAGGACCGGCCGTGGTTGATGCGCACGTACTCCGGGCACTCGACCGCCGCGGCGTCCAACGAGCTGTACCGCACCAACCTCGCGAAGGGCCAGACCGGTCTCTCGGTCGCCTTCGACCTGCCGACCCAGACCGGCTACGACCCCGACTCGCCGCTCGCGCGCGGTGAGGTCGGCAAGGTCGGCGTACCCGTCCCTCACCTCGGTGAGATGCGGCGCCTCTTCGAGGACATCCCGCTCACCGAGATGAACACCTCGATGACGATCAACGCCGTCGCGATGTGGATGCTCGCGATGTACCAGGTCGTCGCGGAGGAGCAGAACCCCGACTCGTCGCCCGAGGAGGTCGCCGCCCAGCTGGCCGGGACCACCCAGAACGACATCATCAAGGAGTACCTCTCCCGCGGGACCTACGCGTTCCCGCCCGAGGCCTCGATGCGGCTGATCGCCGACGTCATCTCCTACACGGTCCACCAGATCCCGAAGTGGAACCCGATCAACATCTGCAGCTACCACCTGCAGGAGGCCGGCGCGACGCCGACGCAGGAGCTCGCCTTCGCGCTGAGCACCGCGATCGCCGTGCTCGACCAGGTCCGCGACTCCGGCCAGGTGTCGGAGGACGACTTCGAGAAGGTCGTCGGCCGGATCTCCTTCTTCGTCAACGCCGGCGTCCGCTTCATCGAGGAGACCTGCAAGATGCGGGCCTTCGGCCGGCTCTGGGACGAGATCACCCGGGAGCGGTACGGCGTCCAGGACCCGAAGATGCGCCGCTTCCGCTACGGCGTCCAGGTCAACTCGCTGGGCCTCACCGAGGCGCAGCCCGAGAACAACGTCCAGCGGATCGTGCTCGAGATGCTCGGCGTGACGCTCTCCAAGGACGCCCGCGCCCGCGCCGTCCAGCTGCCGGCGTGGAACGAGGCGCTCGGCCTGCCCCGGCCGTGGGACCAGCAGTGGTCGCTGCGGCTGCAGCAGGTGCTCGCCTTCGAGTCCGACCTGCTGGAGTACGACGACATCTTCGAGGGCTCGCACGTCATCGAGGCGAAGGTCGCCGAGCTGGTCGAGGGCGCGAAGGCCGAGATCGACCGGGTCCAGGCGATGGGCGGCGCGATCGCCGCCGTCGAGTACATGAAGTCCGAGCTGGTCTCCTCCCACGCCGCCCGCCGGGCGCGGATCGAGTCCGGCGACGAGGTCATCGTCGGCGTCAACAAGTACGAGACGACCGAGCCCTCGCCGCTGACCGCCGACCTCGACGGCGCGATCATGGCCGCGGATCCCGAGGCCGAGAAGACCGCGCTCGCGAGCGTCGAGCAGTGGAAGGCCCAGCGCGACGAGACCGAGGTCGCCGAGGCGCTGGCGGCGCTCGCCGCCGCTGCGAAGACCGACACCAACCTGATGGCACCGACCCTGGCCGCCGCCCGTGCGGGCGCGACCACGGGGGAGTGGGCGGCCACGCTGCGCGAGGTGTTCGGCGAGTACCGCGGTCCGACCGGCGTCACCGGCGCGGTCGCGCTGTCGATGGCGGGCGACGCCGGCGCCGAGCTGGCCGCGGTCCGCGAACGGGTCAAGGCCACCGGCGAGGAGCTGGGCGGGCGGCTGCGGCTGCTGGTCGGCAAGCCCGGCCTCGACGGGCACTCGAACGGCGCCGAGCAGGTCGCCGTACGCGCCCGCGACGCGGGTTTCGAGGTCATCTATCAAGGCATCCGGCTCACCCCCGAGCAGATCGTCGCCGCGGCGATCGCCGAGGACGTGCACTGCATCGGCCTCTCGATCCTGTCCGGGTCCCACATGGAGCTGGTGCCCGACGTGCTCGACGGGCTCCGTGATGCCGGGCTCAGCGACGTCCCCGTCATCGTCGGCGGGATCATCCCCGACTCCGACGGCCGCCGGCTGCGCGAGCTCGGGGTGGCGGCCGTCTACACGCCCAAGGACTACGGGCTGACCGAGATCATGGGTGGCATCGTCGATGTGATCCGCGAGGCCAACGGCCTCGACTGACCGATGTCGATCGGGTCATGCTGAGGTAAGGCTCGCCTAAGATTGTGCTACCTTGCGTAGGTGGGGAAGGCGAAGAAGGGCAAGCTGCCCAAGACGAAGTGCTGCGTCTCGAAGTCGAAGTGCGGCCGGTGTCCACTGCGCATGCTCAAGGACGGCACCCTCCCCTCCGGGTATACCGTCAAGAAGCGCGAGCTCGTCCGGGTCGACGGCAAGAAGGTCACCAAGAAGAAGCTCGCCAAGGCTGCCTGACCTGCGCTGACCCACCTGACCGCCGACCCCGAGGAGCACCCCGTGGCCGCCCCCCGATTCACCGACCAGCTCAACGTCCAGATCGGGAACGAGCTGGCCGCGCACAACCAGTACCTCGCCTGCGCGGTCTACTACGACGACCTGACGATGCCGCAGATGGCGGCGTTCTTCTACGCCCAGGCTCTCGAGGAGCGCGCGCACTCCGCGATGATGATCCAGTACCTCCTGGACACCGACGCCAAGGTCGTCATCCCGGCCGTCGAGGCGCCGGTCAACGACTTCGCCGACGTGGTGGCGCCGGTCGCCCTCGCGCTCGAGCAGGAGAAGCGGGTCACCGACCAGATCAACGGTCTGCTGCGGATCGCCCGCGAGGAGTTCGACTTCGCCTCCGAGCAGTTCATGCAGTGGTTCATCAAGGAGCAGGTCGAGGAGGTCGCCACGATGAGCGACCTGCTGGCCGTGGTGAAGCGCAACACCGACGACGTCGAGGACATCGAGGAGTACGTCGCGCGCGAGCAGGGCGGCGGCGAGAACGACCCGACCGCGCCGCGCCAGGCCGGCGCCTAGGCGTCAGCGCAACCAGCGCAGCACGACGGACCGCACGGCCCTCGGCTTCTCGAGCGGCAGCGCGCTTCCCGCGCCCTGGAAGGTGTGGGTCGTGACCTCGGTCGGGTACGACGCGGCCTGGCTCTCGCGCGCGCGGGGGTTGGTCAGCGCGTCCTTGCTGCCGTAGAGCAGCAGCACGGGAGCATCGACCTGCCCGGCGCCGAGCCCGGTCGCCAGCGCCATCGCGGCGGACGAGGTGACGTCGCCGCAGGGGTCCTTCGGCCGCAGCCGCGCTGCGGTCTGCTGGACGCCTCTGGGTGCGCTCGCGAAGAGCAGGGCGCGGTAGTCGGAGCCGCTGGTGGCCAGCGGGGCGTAGTCGGTCGACCCGCAGGCCCGGGTCTGAGCGGCGGCCGTGCGGGTGGCCAGTGAGGTCGCCCCTCCGGCCGCCCACGACATCAGCACCAGCCCGTCGACGTCGTCGAAGGTCGAGGCCTCCAGCTGGGCGATCTCGGCGCCGACGGCGTGTCCCTGCGTCACCACGTGCGCGGCCGCCGGGGTGGAGGTGACGCCGGGGACGGGGGAGGCGAAGTCGTAGCGGCCCGAGCGCAGGTGCTGGACGACCTGGTGGAGCATGTCGGCCTGGGCGCCGAGGCAGGTCGCGTCGCCGTCGTCGAGCTTGCTCCTGCCGTAGCCGAGCCGGTCCAGCACCAGCGAGGTCTCGCCATGACGGGCGAGCCGGGTGGCGTAGTCGTAGGACGCGTGCCCGGGCAGGGTCCAGAACCAGGAGCCGGTGCCGAGGTCGTGCACGAGGACGTTGACGCGCAGCGCGTCGCCCTGCTCGTCGATGTCGCGACGCGGGCCGATCAGCCGTCCCCGGAGCTGGTAGGACTGGTCGTCGGGCGAGCACAGGGCCGCGGTGTCGTTGGTGTTCTCGACGTCGAAGACCACGCCCCGCGACACCACGTCGCGAGGGCGGCCCGACGCCCCGGCGGTCGCCGGCGCGGGGGAGAGGGGCGCGACGAGCAGCGCGCCCAGCAGTGCGGTCAGGACTCCGAGCATGGTCAGCCTCACGTTGTTGAACCTACGTCAATAGCGATGCAGGGTGAAATGTGACCTTGCCCGCGCGGGCGGTCGGCCAGACTGCACGCATGGCGAGGGTGATCGTGGTCGGGGCCGGTGTCGTCGGTCTGACCTGCGCCCTGCGGCTGCTCGAGGCCGGGCACCGCGTCGACGTGGTCGCGCGCGACCTGCCCCGCGAGACGACCTCCGCCATCGCGGCGGCGCTCTGGTACCCCTACCGCGCGCTGCCCCAGGACCGGGTGGCCGCGTGGGCGCGGACGTCGTACGCCGTCTTCGACGCGCTCTCCGACACGGATCCCGAGAGCGGGGTGCGGATGCTGCCCGGCACCGAGGTGCTCTCCGGTCCGCGACCGGAGCCCTGGTGGCACGCGGCGGTGCCGAGCCTGGAGCACACCGACGCCGTGCCGGACGGGTGGGCCGGCGGGTGGAGCTTCACCACGGCCGTCGCCGACATGGCGGTCTACCTCGACTGGCTGGCCGGGCGCGTCACCGGGCTCGGCGGGACCCTCACCCGTCTCAACCTGTCGGCGCTGCCGTGCGGCGCCGACCTCGTCGTCAACTGCTCCGGCCTCGGCGCCCGCCTGCTCGGCGCCGACCGGACCGTCGTGCCGGTGCGCGGGCAGGTCGTGGTGGTGGAGCAGATCGGCCTGGACCGCTGGTGGCTGGACTCCGCCGGACCGACGTACGTCGTGCCGCGCGAGCACGACATCGTGGTCGGTGGGACCGACGTCGAGGGGGAGTGGAGCCGGACCCCGTCGCCGGAGACCGCGGCCGAGATCCTGGCGCGGGCGACCCGGCTGGTGCCCGAGCTGAGATCGGCCCGGGTGCTGCGCCACAAGGTCGGGCTGCGGCCGGTCCGGCCGGCGGTCCGGCTCGAGCGGGTGGGCGACGTCGTGCACTGCTACGGCCACGGCGGCGCGGGCGTGACGCTGAGCTGGGGTGTCGCCGACGACGTGGTGGCGCTGGCCCGCACGTGACCCGAGAGCGCTAGTCAGGGGTGATTAATCGTTCAACTCGTCGCTAGAGTCGCATCGTGAGCCAGTACTCGGACGCGCTGTTCCGTGGCGCTTTCGAGGCGGTCCCGGACGCGGTGGTGATCGTCGACGGTCAGGGGGTGATCGTCCTGGCGAACGCCCAGTGCCGGGAGGTCTTCGGCCGGGAGCCCGAGGCGCTCCTGGGTCAGCCGATCGAGACGCTGGTCCCGACGCGGTTCCGCGACGGGCACCCGGACCGGCGGTCCAGCTTCCTCGCAGCCCCCAACCCGCGCCCGATGGGGCTGCTGCGCCTGGCCGCCGAACGCAGCGACGGCACCGAGTTCCCGGCCGAGATCTCGCTCGCGCCGATCGAGGCGGACGGGGACCACTACGTCTCCGCCACCGTGCGTGACATCAGCGCGCGGATCCGCGACGAGGAGCGGTTCCGCAGCCTGCTCGAGGCGGCACCCGACGCGACGGTCATCGTCGACTCCGAGGGCCTCATCGTGCTCGCCAACAAGCGGATGAGCGAGGTCTTCGGCTATCCGCGCAACGAGCTCGTCGGCCACCGCGTGGACCTGCTGGTGCCGCCGGACCGGCGGGAGGCGAGCTTCGCCGGGTTCATGCGCTACCTCGCGCTGCCGAACGCACTGCCGATGGGGGTCAGCCAGGAGCTCCACGTGCTGCACCGCGAGGGTCACCTGGTCCCGGCCGAGATCTCGATCGCGCCCCTCACCACCGACGAGGGGGTGCTGGTCTCGGTCGCGATGCGCGACATCACGGACCGGCTCCGGATCCAGGAAGAGTCACAGCGGCTCCGCGACGACCTGATCGCGACGGTGTCCCACGAGCTGCGCACGCCCCTGACGTCGATCATCGGGTACGCCGAGCTGTTGTCCGACCTCGACGAGGTCGACCTCAGCCGCCGCGCCCGCAAGCTCCTCGGGGTGATCGAGCGCAACGCCACCCGGGAGCTGCAGCTCGTCGACGACCTGCTCACCCTGGCCTTCCTCGACGGCGAGCGGCTGCGGGTCAACCGGTCGCCGGTGGCGCTGCACGCGGTCGCCAAGCGGGTCGTCTCCGACCACGCACTGCGTGCCCGCGAGCGTGGCATCGAGCTGGTGCTCGTCGACGATCCCGTCCCACCGGTGATGGGCGACTTCTACCGGCTGGTGCAGGCGACCGAGAACCTGGTCACCAACGCGCTCAAGTTCACCCGGCCGGGAGGTCAGGTGCACCTGTCGCTCAGCGACCACGGGTCGATGGGCATCCTCGAGGTGCGCGACACGGGCATGGGTGTCTCGCCCGACGAGCGCACCAAGCTCTTCGACCGGCTCTACCGCGCGCCGAGCGCGATCGAGACCCAGACCCAGGGTGCGGGCCTCGGTCTCCCGATCGTCCGGGCGATCGTGGAGGCGCACGGTGGCTGGGTCGACCTGGACAGCGAGGTCGGCGTCGGGACCGTCGTCCGCCTGGCCGTGCCTTACGCGACCTAGAGCGGGGTCACGCCGACGACGGCGGTGGGCGCGATCGCGCCGTACACGTGCGGGAAGGTCTCGGTCATGCCGGGCGCCGGGACCTCCTCGACCACGGGCACGTCGAGCAGGTCGGTGTCGATCTCCAGCAGCACCAGCGGCTCGTCGACGTCGGCGTAGTAGGCCGCGCGCACGCCCTCCCACTGGTCGGTGCGGCTGGCGTGGATGTAGCCCTCCTGCTCGAGGGTCACCCCGCGGGTGGAGGTCGTGTAGGCGCCGGACTGCTGGGCGGCGGCCCAGTCGGCGGCGGTGGCGATGTGGAAGATCCGCATGGTCACACCTTCTCCCACACCGAGACGTGCTGGGGGCTCTCGCCCGTGAACGGCGACCGGTCCCAGTCGGCCCAGCGCTCGCGCAGGCGCATCCCGGCCATGCGCGCCATCAGGTCGAGCTCGGCCGGCCAGACGTAGCGGAACGGCACCGAGCTGCGGCGGTAGGTGACGCCGTCGTCGGAGGAGTAGTGGTGCGACCACATCAGCTGGGTGGTCAGGTCGTACTCGTCGATCCCGACGTGGCTCTCGGTGTGGTCGAACACCGCGAACCGCTCGCCCTGCGGGATCTTGCGCACGACCGGGACCTGGTTCTCGACCACGAAGCGGCCGCCGGCCTGGAGGTGGGCGGCGGCGTTGGCGAAGACCGCGGCCTGGTCCTCCTGGGTCGTCACGTTGCCGATGGTGTTGAAGACCAGGTAGACGAGTCCGAAGCGACCCTCGACGCGGGTCGACGTCATGTCGCCGATCGCGACGTCGATCGCCCCAGCGCCCGGCTTGGCCCGCAGCTGCTCGACCATCGCCTCCGACAGCTCGATCCCGTGCACGTGCACGCCGCGCTCGCTCAGCGGCAGGGCCACCCGACCGGTGCCGATCGCCAGCTCCAGCGCCGCCTGCCCGCTGGCCAGGTCGACCAGGAAGTCGACCGTCGGCCCGAGCACCTCCGGCGAGAACATCGGGTCCTCCGGGTCGTCGTACCGCTCGGCCACGTCGGTGTCGAAGAAGTTCTCGCGCATGCGCCCCATCGTGGTCGGCGCGTGCGGTGGGTGGCCACCGGATATCGCGGTGCCGGGCCGCCTACCGGGAGAGGATCGCGCCGGTCGTCGGAGCGAGCTGGACCGAGCTCACCCGAGCCGAGCGCCGCACGTACTGACCGCCGAGCGGGACGGTGTGGGTCTCGGCGGTCGGGTTCACCGCGACGATCCCGCCGGTGTACGCGCGGATCCAGGTGCCGTCGGCGAGCTCGACGGCCGGGCCGCTCGGGCTGCCCACGCTCCGGGTCGCGGCCGGCAGCCAGTGGCTGGACGCGACCTCGTCCGGCACGTAGGAGCTGGCTCCCGTGTGACCGTTCCAGGTGAGCAGCCAGGTGGCGCGGTGGTAGGTCTGGCCGACCTGGTCGTCCGCGGAGCCGTAGCTGACGGCGAGCAGGGGCACGTCGCGGTTGGCCAGCCAGGTGGCCATGTCGACCTTCCAGCGCCAGTCGGCACCGACGAACCGGTCGGGGGCGTCGTACCAGTTGGTGAAGTGCTCGTTCTCCCAGCCCGAGACGTACCGGGTCCAGTCGCCGAGCGCGTGGCGCCAGTTGTTCCACTCCAGAGACACGTTGGGGACGGCGAGGTAGCCGGCCTTGCGGATCTGCGGGGCGACGCCGGCGAGGAAGGATCCGGTGGCGTCGAACTGCGCCTGGTCGTCGGGGATCGCGGTCGACATCCGGTTGTCGACCGTCGTGTGGCTGAGTCGGGTGAGGACGTCGTCCATCATCACGCCGTCCCAGTCCTGGGCGCGCAGCTCGCCGAGGACGTTGTCGGTCCAGGTCCGCTGGTAGTCGACGTTCGCGATGTTCATCGGGTAGAGCCCGCGCCAGTCGGACCACTCGATCGTGCGCCCGGCGCGGTCGTGGAGGAGCCACGAGGGGTGGTGCGCGGCGACCCAGTCGTAGCCCATCCCGGCGGGGAAGCGCCCGGTGACCGACTCGGCCTCCTGGACGACGGCCGAGGCGTCCTTGTACATCAGGATCGTGATGCCGGGATGGTCTCGGCGCAGCTGGGGGATGCGGGGGTACTCCCAGGACTGCATCACGACGACGTCGCTGCGACTCGCTTGCGGGGTCCTGTCGAGGTCACCCCAGTCGAGCGCCACCACGCCGTTGCCGCCGGCCCAGATGGGGGAGCCCGTGCGCCTGGCGGCGGGGTGGTCCACGGCTGGGGCCGGCGACGAGGTGACGAGGGCCGCGGCGACGAGCGCCAGGACGCCGGTGAGACGCGCGAGGGTGCCGTGGATCGAGGGTGCGCTCACGGTGGTTCCGAGGAGGTATGTCATGACGACGTACTCATCGGTCGACGGACCTCCGAGATGAGGGCAATGGCATGACCCCACTGTGCGCGCCGAGCCTGCGCGTGGGTATAGGTCAGATGGGCTTGTTCGACGAGCCGCAGCCGCGCGACAGTGTTCGGACCGCGAGCGGGGAGTGGGTCAGAAGAGCCGGTGGCTCGGGTCGTCCAGCCCGCGCAGGGCGTCGTAGTCGACGACGGCGCAGGCGATGCCACGGTCGGTCGCCAGCACGCGTGCCTGGGGCTTGATCTCCTGGGCGGCGAAGATGCCCTTGACCTCGCCCTTCGTCGTGAGCAGCGGGTCGCGGTTGAGCAGCTCGAGGTAGCGGGTGAGCTGCTCGACGCCGTCGATGTCCCCGCGGCGCTTGATCTCGACCGCGACGGAGGCGCCGGCCTCGTCGCGGCACATCAGGTCGACCGGGCCGATCGCGGTCGGGAACTCCCGGCGTACGAGGGTGAGGCCGGGCGACAGGGTCGCCGGGTGGTCGGCGAGCAGCTCCTGGAGGTGCTTCTCGACGCCGTCCTTCTGCAGGCCGGGGTCGATGCCGAGGTCGTGGCTGGAGTCGCTGAAGATCTCGGCGAGCAGGATCCGGAGGGTGTCGTCGGTCTTGGGGTTGGTCACGATCCACTCGACCTGACCGTCCTCGGTGGTGCCCTCCCGCAAGGTGCACGGCGGCGACATCCAGTTGAGCGGCTTGTAGGAGCCGCCGTCGGAGTGCACGAGCACCGACCCGTCGGCCTTGATCATCAGGACCCGGGTGGCCAGGGGGAGGTGGGCGGTCAGCCGCCCGGCGTAGTCGACCTGGCACGTTGCTACGACGAGTCTCACGGGCGACGAATCTACAGTGGTCGCATGTTCGTGGGCGCCCAGGTCAACCTCTACTGCGACGACGTCGAGGGCTGCGCTGCGTTCTACCGCGGACTCGGCTGCGCCGAGCGGTTCCGTACGCCGGCCACGGGCGCGCCCGTCATGGTCGAGGTCGCCGGTCCGGGGTTCACCATCGGACTGACGTCGGCCGCGGCGGGCAACGACTACGCCCTCGACGTCGCGCCGGATCGCCGCTCGACGGAGCTGGTGTTCTGGTGCGACGACCTCGAGGCGGCGTACGCCCGGGCGAGCGCCGCCGGGGGAGTCGACGCGCAGCCGCCCGTGGACTCGCCCGACGGGCGGCTCCGGTTCGCCTGGCTGAGCGATCCGGAGGGGCACCTGCTCAAGCTCGTGCAGCGATTGGATCGTTAAGTTACTCGCGAGTGAACTACGCCATAGTCAGGGCGCTTCGACCGTGCCACGATGCGCCGCATGACTGAGTCGCGCAGCTTCACCACGATCGGCGTCATCGGCCTCGGCACCATGGGTGCCGGCATCGCGGAGGTGTTCGCGCGCAACGGCTACGCCGTGGTCGGCGTCGAGCAGAACGACGAGGCGCTGGCCCGTGGCCGGCAGTACCTCGAGCACTCGACGACCCGCGCCGTGAAGCGCGAGAAGATGACCGAGGCCGAGCAGGGCGAGCTCCTCGGGCGGATCACCTTCACCACCGCGCTCAAGGACCTGACCGACGCCGACGTGGTCGTCGAGGCCGTCGTCGAGTCGCTGGAGCTCAAGAAGCAGATCTTCCGCGAGCTCGACGACATCGTCTCGCCGGACGCGATCCTCGCGACCAACACCTCGTCGCTGTCGGTCACGGAGATCTCCACCGCCAACGGCCGTCCCGGCCGCGTGATCGGGGTGCACTTCTTCAACCCCGCCCCGGTGCAGGACCTGGTCGAGATCATCCGGACCGTCGTCACCGAGGAGCAGGTGCTCGCCGACGTGAAGACGCTGGTCGAGGCGGTCGGCAAGAACCCTGTGATCTGCGGCGACAAGGCCGGCTTCATCGCCAACACGCTGCTGTTCGGCTACCTCAACCACGCGGTCTCCATGTACGAGGGTCGCTACGCCACCCGCGAGGACATCGACGCCGCGATGCGCTACGGCTGCGGCTACCCGATGGGGCCGCTGGCCCTGCTCGACCTGATCGGCCTCGACACGGCGTACGAGATCCTCGAGACGATGTACCGCCAGGGTCGCGACCGGCTGCACGCGCCCTCGCCGATCCTCAAGCAGATGGTCACCGCCGGGATGCTCGGTCGCAAGACCGGCCGAGGCTTCTACACCTACGAGGCCCCCGACAGCCCCGTTGTCGTCGCCGACGACCGCACTCCGTCGGCCGACGCGAAGCCCCAGCTGCGCCACGACATCAAGCAGGTCGGCGTCGTCGGCACGGGCACCATGGCCAGCGGCATCGTCGAGGTCTTCGCCAAGAGCGGGTACGACGTGCTGGTGATCGGCCGGGGCCAGGAGAAGGTCGACGGCGTCGTCGCCGCGGTCACCAAGAACTTCGACAAGCAGATCCAGCGTGGCCGGGCGACCGAGGAGGCCAAGGCCGAGGTGCTGACCCGGATCACCGGGTCGACGTCACTCGACGACCTCGCCTCCGTCGACCTCGTGGTCGAGGCGATCGCGGAGGACCTGGCGATCAAGACGACGCTCTTCGAGAACCTGGACGAGATCTGCAAGCCCGGCGCGATCCTCGCGACCACGACCTCGAGCCTGCCGATCATCGCCTGTGCCCAGGCGACCTCGCGGCCGCAGGACGTCATCGGCATGCACTTCTTCAACCCGGCTCCGGTGATGAAGCTGGTCGAGGTCGTCTCGACCGTCGTCACCTCCGACGAGGTCACCGAGACCACCCAGGCGCTGTGCGCGACGGTCGGCAAGGTCGCCGTCTCGTGCGGTGACCGGGCCGGCTTCATCGTCAACGCGCTGCTCTTCCCCTACCTCAACGACGCCGTGAAGATGCTCGAGGCGCACTACGCCACCGCGGACGACATCGACACCGCGATGAAGCAGGGCTGTGCGCTGCCGATGGGCCCGTTCGAGCTGCTCGACGTGGTCGGCAACGACGTGTCGCTGGCGATCCAGCGCGAGCTCTACCTGGAGTTCCGTGAGCCCGGCTTCGCGCCAGCGCCGCTGCTGGAGCACCTCGTCACCGCGGGCTACCTCGGTCGCAAGACCAAGCGCGGCTTCCGGGACTACTCGCAGCGCTGACGCTCGAGCCGGCTCGCGAGGGTCGGGACGACGATCGCCGCGGCCGTGGTGTGCAGCGCGATGAGGGTCGCCGCGGAGGCGGCGTCGAAGCCGAACGTCAGGTCGGGCACGAAGGACAGCAGCGTCAGCGCGACGGCAGTGCGCACGAAGGTCGTGCGCGGGCGGCGGGCGCGACGGGCCATGACGGCCGCCATCGCGACGCCGATGAGGGAGAAGACCAGCGTGAGCTGGGTGAACCCGGCGATCGGGATGCCCTTGCCGGAGCTGTCGGCGAACGACACCCCCGCGGCCGAGGCGATCGCGGCGAGGCCGGTGGTGGCGACCGATGCGGCGACGGCCGCAACGAGGCCGTGCTTCCAGATCGTGGGCCGGTCGGTGCTGCGCTCGGTCGTGGTGCTGGTGGACTGCGCGATGGTGGACATCTCGATCTCCGTCTCTGTGGGTGGGTCTCACCACTCCCACGAACGGGGAGGCACTGATACGACAGAGGACGGCGGAGAATCTCATCACCGTCCCCGTCAGAAGGAGAAGAGCGATGCCGCACTACCTGATGAGCGTGCACGGCCCGACCGAGCGCACCGAGTTCGGTGACTACGGGTCCCGGGAGGAGATGGAGAAGGCGTTCGCCGCCACCGGGGCCTTCAACGAGCAGCTCAAGGCCGACGGCCACTGGGTGTTCGCCGGCGGTCTCCAGGCGGCGGCGAGCGCGACCGTCGTCGACGCCCGGGGTGATGCGCCGATCGTCACCGACGGTCCCTACCTGGAGACCAAGGAGCACCTCGGCGGCTTCTGGGTGATCGACGTGCCCGACCTCGACACGGCCCTCCGCCTCGCTGCAGCCGGGTCCCAGGCGTGCCGGGGAAAGGTCGAGGTCCGTCCGTTCGAGGGCCTCGCCTGACGGTCAAGGTCGCGGGTATCCCCGTCGTACGATCCTGGCGCCGGGCATGAGTCGATCGTCACACGGGTACGACCACCGGCATGGGAGTGGAAACAGGACGCATCACGACGGACATCCCGGCCCGGCTCGACCGGTTGCCCTGGGCGCGCTGGCACTGGATGGTCGTCATCGGCCTCGGGACCGTGTGGATCCTCGACGGGCTCGAGGTCACCATCGTCGGCTCGATGTCGGAGGCGCTGAAGCCGAGCGACACCGGCCTCGGTCTCAGCAGCTTCGACATCGGCCTCGCAGGCTCGATCTACGTGGCGGGCGCGTGTCTCGGTGCGTTGCTGTTCGGGCACCTGACCGACCGGTTCGGCCGCAAGAAGCTCTTCCTGATCACCCTCGGCGTCTACATCGTGGCCACCGTCCTCACGGCGTTCTCGATGTCGCCGTTGTGGTACTTCGGCGCGCGCTTCCTGACCGGCATGGGCATCGGCGGTGAGTACGCCGCCATCAACTCCGCGATCGACGAGCTGATCCCCGCCAAGCACCGCGGCCGGGTGGACGTCGCGATCAACGGCTCCTTCTGGATCGGCGCCGCCGCGGGCGCGCTGCTGACGATCCCGTTGCTCGACCCGACCGTGATCGACCCCGCCTGGGGCTGGCGCCTCGCCTTCGGGCTCGGCGCGATCCTGGCCGTGGGCGTCCTGATCGTCCGGCGGCACGTGCCCGAGAGCCCGCGCTGGCTCTTCATCCACGGCCGCGAGGACGAGGGCGAGCAGATCGTCCGGAGCATCGAGCACACCGTCGAGGAGGAGACGGGCAAGCCCCTCGACTCCGTCGACGAGACGATCACGATCCGGCAGCGCAAGGCCATCGGCATGGGCGAGATCGCGCGCACCGTCTTCACGCTCTACCCCAAGCGGACCTTGGTCTGCTTCTCGCTCTTCGTCGGCCAGGCGTTCCTCTACAACGCCTTCTTCTTCACCTACGGCGACACCCTGACCACGTTCCTCGGGGTGAAGCAGACCGGCTACTACATCGCCGTCTTCGCCGTGAGCAACTTCCTCGGCGCCCTGCTGCTGAGCCGCCTCTTCGACACGGTCGGCCGGGTCCGGATGATCGCCGGCACCTACATCCTCTCGGGGGTGCTCCTCGCCGGCACCGGCCTCTTCCTCGGCAGCGTCACCGCGGTGACCCTCACGCTGATGGGCGCGATCATCTTCTTCTTCGCGTCGGCAGGCGCGAGCGCGGCGTACCTCACCGCCAGCGAGGTCTTCCCGATGGAGACGCGGGCGCTGTGCATCGCGTTCTTCTACGCGATCGGCACCGCGGTCGGCGGCATCAGCGGACCGTTGTTCTTCGGCTGGCTGATCGACCGCGCGTCCGAGAGCGGTGACATCAGCAAGATCGCGATCGGCTACTTCGTGGGCGCGGCGCTGATGATCGCCGGCGGAGTCGTCCAGGCCTTCCTCGGGGTGAAGGCGGAGGGCAAGTCGCTCGAGAGCATCGCCCAGCCCCTCACCGCCGAGGAAGCGGAGCCCGTCAGCTCGTGAAGTGGACGCTCAACGGGTTGTCCGGTCCGGACACCAGCGAGGTGAGCAGCGAGTCCATCAACGCGCCGCACCCGGTGAACTCCGGGATCGGGTAGGTGCCGCTCATCGTGTAGTCGTCCGGCCCGCCCGGCTGGCCGGCCTTGGCGAAGTCGACCGTGCCGCGCAGCGTGGCCGTGGTGCGCGCGGTGCCACAACCGGGCTTCACCAGGTTGATCAGGTCGCCGAGCCCGAAGACCTTGGTGATGTGGACGGCGAAGCTCTGCTTCGCGGTGATCGTCCACAGCGTGTCGTCGACGTCGATCGAGCCCCTCACCGGCGACGGATCGGCGACCTCCATCGTGATGTGCACGAGGTCGAGGTCGCCCAGCCCCGCGGCAGTCTTCGCCGCCGGGAGCGTGAGCGGACCGCTGAGCTTGCGCTTCAGGGGCTTGATCGTGCCGGTGAACTGCGTGGTCGGGAACGCGATCTCGGTCCCCAGCTTCTTCACCGTCGTCGTCGCGTCGGCGTTCCAGGTGAGCCTGAGCGGCTGTGGCTTCGTCGCCTCGGCCGGTGCGGCGAGCAGCGATCCGGTCATGAGCCCCGAGAGGGCGACGGCTGCTGCCGTCGCCCGGACATGCCTGTACATGTGAACTCCCTCCAGAGTGATGCCTCCCTCGGGCATCGCGGAGACCCCTACCCACTGCATCTCGGGTTGCAACTCGTTGTTACAACTTTTCGTGGCGTGACCGGTTGGCGGGCGAACGTACGCTGGAGCTGCGACGGGTGGCGGGCGATCCGCTGCCGCCCCGCCGCCCGCCGCGTGACTCAGTCGTGTCAGCCCCGGGCGAGCTGCGCGACGTGGAGCGTGACGAACCGGCCGAGCACGGAGTCGCTGTCGATCGTGTCCGGGTCGGAGACCGCGTAGTCGCCCGTGACGTGGAACGAGTAGGTGCCCGCCGGGGCGCCCTTCGGTAGCGCGACGGTCGCCAGCGCGGTGCCGGACCCCGCGACCGGGTCGTTGGTCGAGGTCGCGACGACCGTGCCGCTCGGGTCGATCACGTCGACGGTGTAGCTGAAGAGGCTGGCACCGACCGTCCCGCCGGACGGGAACGCCAGGCTCACGGCGAGCGTGCGGGTGCGCTGGCCGACCGGCACGTCGTACGTCGTGCTGTCCGTGCCGATCGCGGCGACCGGCGGTGCGGGGTGCACGAAGAAGTCGGACCGCAGGACGGTGGCCCCGTCGGCGGCGAGCACCCGGCGGTCGGCCCGGGCGGCCGCTGCGGAGAGCTTGGTGGCCCAGCCCTTCGACTGCACCAGTCGCACGGCCCTGTCCAGGTTGGTGTAGCCGAAGCCGACCTCCCAGAACGGCAGCCTCTTCCTGCCGCCGGGGGCCTTGACCGGCGTCGCGGTCGCCTGGAGCGCCAGCCGCACCTGCTCGGGGGTCAGGGCCGGCTGGGCCTGCAGCAGCACCGCTGCCGCGCCCGCGACGTGCGGGGAGGCCATGGAGGTGCCCGACGCGGAGGCGTTCTGGTCCGGGCCGCACGGTCCGATCAGGGTGCCCGCGCTGTCGCACGTCGAGCTGATGTCGACGCCCGGCGCCGTGATGTCGGGATGGACGAGCCCGATCCGGTCGCCGGTGAAGATCGTGTGGTCGTCCGCGCCGACGTCGGTCGGCAGCGAGTTGTCGTGGACCAGGCCGTTGGAGGAGAAGTCGCCGCGGAACCGGTCGGTGGTGCCGGCAGCGACCGAGATCACCCACGGGGCCTGGGAGAAGGGGTTGAGGCTCATCGGCACGTTGCCGGCCCCGGAGTTGCCGGCTGCGAACACGACCGTCACGCCCCGGTCGGCGACCGCCTTCGTGGCAACGGCGACCGGGTCGTGGGGGTCGAACTGGCGATAGCTGTTGCCCCAGGAGTTGTTGACGACGTCGATGCCGAGCAGGTCCGGCTGGTCGAGCATGTAGTCGTAGGCCGTGACGACGGCACTCGTGAAGAGCGCCAGCCCGATCGACAGGCAGACGATGTCGGCGCCGGGAGCCACGCCGAAGCGGCTGCCGTCGCTGACCGACCTCGAGTCGGCCGCGATGATGCCGGCCACGTGGGTGCCGTGGCCGCTGCCCAGGTCGGTGTTGCTCAACGGGCCCTGGTCGACGGGCACCACGAGCGCGGGTCGGGTGCCGGCGTTGGCGTACTCCGGGCTGACCAGGGTCACGTTGTGGGTGACCCGGTCGGCGAGGTCCGCGTGGGTCGCGTCGCAGCCGGAGTCGACGACGGCGACGGTCACGCCCGTGCCGGTCAGGCCCTGCTTGCGGAGCGCCTTGCCCGCAGCCGGCGTCGACGACATCGCGTTGCTGGACGAGGTGTCGAGGTAGTCCAGCTGCTCGTCGGGATAGACGTCGAGGCCGATGCCGTCGCCGACGGCCGCCGTCATCGCCGCGACCGGGCCGTCGACCAGGGCGAGCGGCAGGTGGGTCATCGGCCGCACGACGAGACCGAGCGCGGTGAGCCTGGCGACCTCCGTCCGGGTCGGGGGAGCGGCGAAGGTGACGATCGCCCGACCGTCCGGGGTGCCGTCGGCGAGCAACCGGTCGAGCCCGGGGTGGGCGACGTCCAGCGCAGGCCCCGCGTCGGCCGCGGGGACCGCGAGTCCGGTGAGCGACAGGGCCGCAGAGAGGGCACAGGTGAGCGCGACGAGGCGGGTGCGCGAGGATGGCATCGATGATCCGTTCTCGAAGTGCATCGGTGCCGAGTCAACGTCCGTCGCGGGCGCGGGGTTACGTCCTGCTGCTCGCCCTGCTCCTGGCGGTGTCGGTCGGCCCACCGGCGTACGCAGATCCGCTCCCCGCCGGCACCGACTTCGACTACCAGCTCGGTGGCAACCGGCCGGTGCCCGCGCACGTCGGCATCGTCGCCCGGGACCGCAACGCCGAGCCCGTGGCCGGCCGCTACAACATCTGCTACGTCAACGGCTTCCAGACCCAGGAGGACGAGCAGGCCTTCTGGAAGAAGCACTGGTCGCTGGTGCTCAAGCGGCACGGCAAGGCGGTTGTGGACTCGGCGTGGGGCGAGTGGCTGCTCGACCTCCGCACGCCGACCAAGCGCGCGGCGCTGGCCGAGATCGTCGGCGACTGGACCGCGGGATGCGCCGACGACGGGTTCGACGCGGTGGAGTACGACAACCTCGACTCCTTCACGCGCAGCCACGGCCTGATGGACCGGGCCGACGCGATCGCCTACGCCCGGCTCCTGGTGCGCAGCGCGCACGACGCCGGACTGGCGGCCGGCCAGAAGAACCTCGCGAGCTACGACGGGACCAAGATCGGCTTCGACTTCGCGGTGGCCGAGGAGTGCGGGCGCTACCGCGAGTGCGCGTCGTACGTCGACCACTACGGCGACCAGGTGCTGTCGATCGAGTACCGCGCCAAGGACTTCCGCTGGACCTGCGAGCACTTCGGCGACCAGCTCCCGGTCGTGCTCCGCGACCTCGCCCTGAGCCCGACCGGGGTGCGGCGTTGGTGCTGAGCACGTCACCCCTCCACACCCGGCTGCTGGGGGAGGAGGGGCCGCTGGTCGCCTTCTGCCACGGGCTCTTCGGGCAGGGCAAGAACTGGACCACGATCGCCAAGGAGCTCGCGACCGACCACCGTGTCCTCCTGGTCGACATGCCCCACCACGGGCGCTCCCCGTGGCGCGACCGCTTCGACTACGTCGACGTCGCCGACCAGGTCGCCGAGCTCTTCACCGCGGACGACCCGGTCGCGCTGGTCGGCCACTCGATGGGCGGCAAGGCGGCCATGGTGCTGGCGCTGCGGCACCCCGCCCTGGTCGAACGGCTCTGCGTCGTCGACGTCTCGCCGGTCGCCTACCAGAAGATGAGCGAGTTCTCCGGCTACATCCAGGCGCTGCAGGGCATCGACCTCGGCCGCATCGAGCGTCGCAGCGACGCCGACGCGGCCCTGGTCGACGCCGTGCCCAACCGCACCGTGCGCAGCTTCCTCCTGCAGAACCTCCACCAGGACGACGGGGTCTGGTCGTGGCGACCCAACCTGGCCGTCCTCGGCCGCGACCTCGCCGTCCTCGGCGGATGGCCCGACGACGCCCTGGCCGGCACCGCGCCGTACGACGGGAAGACGCTGTGGGTCAACGGCCAGAACTCCGACTACGTGCGCCCGGAGTACGTCCTCGCCATGGACCGGTGGTTCCCGCACAACCGCCGGGTCACCATCAAGAACGCCGGCCACTGGGTCCACTCCGAGCAGCCGGAGGTCTTCACCGAGGTGCTCCGGCGGTTCCTCGACGCTCCGTGAGCGGCCTCCGTCAGGGCTTCGCGGCCTGACGGGCGCGGTAGGCCGCGACCGCGTTGCGGTTGCCGCAGTTGGTCGAGCAGAAGCGGCGCGAGCGGTTGCGCGAGAGGTCGAGCACGATGCCCTCGCAGTGCTCGTCGGCGCAGATGCCGAGGCGCGACATCTCGTCGTCGCGGATCATGTCGATCATCGCCATCGCCGTGTCGACGATCACCCGGGCCGCCGGGGGAGCCTCCGCCGGGACACCGTGGAGGTGCCAGTCCCACTCGCCGTGGCGCACCAGCTGCGGCACGGCGCCGGACTCGGCCAGCATGGCGTTGACCAGCTCGGCCGCATCGTTGCGCTCCGCGCTCAGGAGCGCGTAGAGCGGCGTGCGGATCGCGCGCATCGAGTCGAGCTCGTCGTCATCCGTGGCCCGGTGGGTGGTGAAGAGGTACCTGTCGTACCACTCGTTGAGGTCCTCGACCGTGGTGAGGGAGTCCTCGCCGACGACGGCGGTGTTCACCAGCACGACTGCTGCCTGCAGCGTGATCGCGGTGTCATCCGTCAACGGCATGTTGACATGTTACTCGGGGGTTGGAGACCGCGCGGGGGTCTGCTCGAATAACATGAGGTATGTCCAGATTGGCGCCGGAAGAACCGAGCCCGACGCCCGTCGCCGCGGAAAAATCGCGCGTCGCCGCCGGTCTGGCGTTCGCCGTCGTCTCGGCGGTCACCTTCGGCCTCTCGGGGCCGCTCGCCCGTCCGCTCCTCGACTCCGGCTGGAGCCCGGGCTCGATCGTCTTCGTGCGTGTCGGCCTCGCCGCGCTCGTCGTCACGCCGCTCGGCCTGGTCGCCCTGCGCGGACGGTGGGAGCTGCTCCGCCGCAACGCCAGCCTGATCGTCCTGTACGGCGTCCTCGCGGTCGCCGGGGCCCAGTTCTGCTACTTCTCCGCGGTCGCTCACATGCAGGTCGGTCCGGCCCTGCTGATCGAGTACACCGCGCCGGCCGCCGTGGTCTGCTGGCAGTGGCTGCGGCACGGCCAGCGACCCGGTCCGCTCACCCTGGTGGGCGCCGGTGTGGCTGCGCTCGGGCTGGTGCTGGTCCTCGACCTGCTGTCCGGCGCCGACCTGGACCCGGTCGGCGTGCTCTGGGCCTTGGCGGCGATGGTCGGCGCGGCGACGTACTTCGTCATCTCGGCCGACGAGGGCAACGGGATGCCGCCGATGGTGCTCGCCGCCGGAGGTCTGGTGGTCGGCGCCCTCGCGCTCGGGCTGGTCGGGGTCGTCGGCCTGATGCCGATCGACACCGCGAGCGTCCACGTCAGCTACGCCGACATCTCCGTCGCCCCGTGGGTGCCGCTCGTGGTGCTCGGCATCGTGACCGCCGCCGTCCCCTACACGACGGGCATCGCCGCCGGTCGCCGGCTGGGTTCGCGGCTCGCGTCGTTCGTGGCGCTGCTGGAGGTCGTGGCCGGCGTGGTCTTCGCGTGGCTGCTGCTCGGCGAGCTCCCGCGCGCGGTGCAGCTCGTCGGCGGCCTGCTGATCCTGGCCGGCGTCGTCGGGGTCAAGCTGGGGGAGCGGACGACCGCGGTCAACCACTCGCTCGAGCTGCCGTAGCTAGCGCTGGTCCTGGCGTCTGACCCAGACCTCGCGGGTGAGCATCAGGATCGAGGCAGCGGTGGGGATCGCGAGCAGCGCGCCGACGACGCCGAACAGGGCCGCACCGGTCAGGGCGGCGATGACCGTGACCGCACCGGGCACGTCGACGGACTTCGACATGACCCGCGGGTAGATCACGTAGTTCTCGACCTGCTGGTAGACGATGTAGAACACCGCGCACGCGAGGCCGATCCTCCAGTCCTCGGCGAAGGCGATCGCGGTCACGATCACCGCGCCGATCGTGGCGCCGATCATCGGGATCACGTCGAGCAGCGCGACCACGAAGGCCAGCGCCACGGCGTACTGGCCCAGGCCGACGACGAACAGGAAGACCAGCGACGAGATGCCGGCGCACATCGCGACGATGAACGCGCCGGAGACGTAGCCGCCGACGCTGCGCACCACGCGGTCGCCCAGGCGTGAGACCCGGTCGCGACGCGAGGCCGGGGCCAGCTGGTAGAGCGCGGACTTCGTGGTCTGGAGCGAGGCGAGGAAGTAGAGCGTCAGCACGACCACGATGAAGCCGTTGAAGAGTGCTCCGAGCACCGCCAGCCCGAACCCGAGCGCGCCCCCGAAGACCGCGCCCGCGAAGTCGCCCGCGGTCACGTAGTCCTGGATCTTGGCGATGATGTCGTACTCGTCGTCGAGGCGCTGGACCTGCCGGTTGCGCTGGAGCTGGTCGAGCCAGTGCGGGACGTTGTCGGTGAGCGCCTTCACCTGGTCGGTGATGACCGGGACGATCGCGACCAGGAAGAGCGCGAGCGCGGCCAGCACGACCACGATCACGGTGAGCACGGCGTACGAGCGCTTCATGCCCCGCCGCTCGAAGAAGCGCACGGCGGGGTCGAGACCGGCCGCCAGGAACAGCGAGACCACGATCAGCATCAGGGTCGAGCCGATCGCCTGGACCTGCGTCGCGAGCCAGAGGGCGACCAGCACGCCCAGGCCGCCGACGAACCCGACGTAGAAGGGTGCGTGCCGGTCCAGCGGCGGACCTGGCTCGCCCAGGTAGTCCTCGTCGACGGGGATGCCCGCGGAGTCGTCCTCGGTCTCGGCCTCCGCCGCGGGCTTCGCGGGTCCCGCTGGGGTCTGGGTCACTCGTCCTCGCCGAAGCCGGCGACCACGTCACGCAGCGAGGCGAGCTGGGCGGTGATCGCGTCGCGACGCTTGGCCATCCGGTCGACCTCGGACCGGACCGCGGCGAGCTCGCGCTCGGCCTCGGCCGTGCCGGTGGAGCTGATCGACTCGGCCTGGGACCGGGCCGACGCGACAATCTGCTCGGCCTCGCGGCGGGCCCGGGTGAGCAGGGCCTCGGCCTCGGTGCTGGCCTGGTTGCGGTGCTCGTTGGCCTGGGCCGTCGCCTCGCGGGCACGCAGCTCGGCGGCGCTGGCGCGCTCCTCCGCCTCCTCGACCAGCCGGCGGGTCTCCGCGGTCGCGCTCGAGTGGTGGTCGGTCGCCTCGCGAGCGAGCCGCTCCTTCTCGACGGCGAGCGTGCGTCGGGCCTCCTGGACCTCGCGGTCCGCGGCGGCGCGCGCCTGCTCGACCTCGCGCTGGGCGGAGGTGCGCAGCTCGTTGGTCTCCTGGGTCGCCGCCAACCGCATCTGGTCGGACTCCCGCTTGGCAGACGCGAGCAGGTCGGCCGCCTCGGCCTGGGCGTGGGCGCGCTCCTGCTGGGCGTCTGCCGTGAGCCGGGTGCGGTTCTCGTCGAGCTCCTTGAGCTGGACCAGACGCATGTCCTCGGCCTCGCGGGCCGCGTCGGCCCGGATGGCCTTGGCGTCGCGCGTGGCCTGCTCCCGGATCTCCGCGGCCTCGCGCAGGGCGGTGTCGCGCACCTCCGCGGCCTCCTCCTCGGCGAGGCGGAGCATGGCGCTCGCGCGGCCACCGAGGCCGGCGTACGACGGGTTCTTGTGCTCGCTCAGGTCGGACTCGAGAGCCGCCACCCGTGCCTCGAGCTCGACGACGTGGCGCTCCGACTCGCTGAGGCTGGTGCTCAGCCCGGCCTTCTCGCTCGTGAGCTGGTGGAGCCGGGCGTCGACGGCGGCCTTGTCGTAGCCGCGACGCACCATTGGGAACGTGCCGGCGCCCACCGCGGCGGCCGGCGCGGCCTGCGGACGTGCGGGGGCCGGGGCCGGCGGGATGACCGGCGCCTGCTGCCGCGGGGGTACGACGGGGGCCTGCTGGGTGCGCTCGACGGGCTTCTCCGGCGCGGCCTGCGCCGGCTTCTGCGCTGCTTCCTGGGCGGGCTTCGGGGCGTCCTGCTTGGGTGGCACGACCGGCATCACCTGGGTCGCGTCATCAGCCGCCGGGCTCGTCTCGTCCTCGTCCGGCTCGTTGTCGTCGAAGATGGACAGTCCCTGGTCGCTCATCGCGGCAGTACCCCTTCACGGAGGATCGTTGGTGTAGGTCGCCAGTCTGTCGGATGGGACCACAACAACCCACCCCGCCCCGGAAGAATCTGGTCCACGATGGACGCATGAAGCGGATCGCTGTCCTCGTGACCCTCGTCGGCGGCCTGGTCGCGGCGTCCGTGGCGCCCGCGTCCGCCACCGACCCGGCCCTCGGGCAGTGGCGCGGCGAGGGCGTCGGCTTCCACGTCGCGCACACGCAGCACGGGACGGCGTACGTCTCGTCGGCGCACTGGCACGCCCAGACGGCCTTCCACCGGGCCGACATCCACGACCGCACGTTCGAGACGTGTGCCCGGCACCGGATCAGCGCCGTGCTGGCCCGCGACACCTGCCTGGTCGGTCACTTCACCAGCCAGCACGAGGCGCAGGGGACGACCAGGATCTACCAGGTCGCGCACGGTCACCGGGCCTCCCACCCCAGCGAGACGCACCACTGGAGCGCAACGGTCTCCGGCTGACCGAAATCAGCGAAAGCGCCTCGAGCGGATGCGGGTCTCGACGACGATGAGCGCATGATCCGTCCCGTCATCGCCGTGTTCGCCGTGGTCGCCACCCTCATGTCCGGCGTGACGGCGGCGACCGCGACGTCGGGGGCACCAGCTGTCGGGAAGTGGCACGGCGACGGCATGACCTTCCGCCTCACGGCGGACGAGCACGGGACCCGGCACGTCACCGACCTGCGGTTCCACCACTTCACGAGCTTCGGTCCGACGACGATCCGCGACGGTCACTTCGCGACCTGTGCACACGCGCATGGTGACCGGCTATGCGTGCGCGGGCACGTCGTCGCCTCCGGGGACGATCAGGCGATCGCCGGGACGGCGACGATCGAGATCGGGTTCCTGCCTCCGCTGCCCGTCGGCAGGTGGCACGCAGTGCCGGTGAGCTAGACCCCGCGGAAGCGGTTGATCGCCTCGAGGTGCTGGTCGCGGAGCTCGTGGTCGCGGACGCCGAGGCCCTCCTCGGGCGCCAGGCAGAGCACGCCGACCTTGCCCTGGTGCTTGTTGTGGTGCACGTCGAGCGCGGCCTGGCCGACGTCCTCGAGCGCGTAGGTGCGTGAGAGCGTCGGGTGGATCTTGCCCTTGGCGATGAGGCGGTTGGCCTCCCACGACTCGCGGTAGTTGGCGAAGTGCGAGGAGATGATCCGCTTGAGGTTCATCCAGAGGTAGCGGTTGTCGTACTCGTGCATGTAGCCGCTGGTCGAGGCGCAGGTGGTGATCGTGCCGCCCTTGCGGGTCACGAAGACCGAGGCGCCGAAGGTCTCGCGGCCCGGGTGCTCGAAGACGATGTCGATGTCCTCACCGCCGGTGAGCTCACGGATCTTCGCGCCGAAGCGCTTCCACTCCTTCGGGTCCTGGGTGTGCTCGTCCTTCCAGAACTGGTAGCCCTCCTCGGAGCGGTTGATGATCATCTCCGCACCCATGGAGCGGGCGATCTGGGCCTTCTCCTCGTTGGAGACCACGCAGACCGGGTTGGCGCCACCGTTGAGGGCGTACTGCGTCGCGAAGCCACCGAGGCCACCCGAGGCGCCCCAGACCAGGACGTTGTCGCCCTGCTTCATGTCGCCACCGTTCTTCGAGACGAGCTGGCGGTACGCCGTGCAGTTGACGAGCCCGGGGGAGGCGGCCTCCTCCCAGGTGAGGTGAGCGGGCTTGGGCATCAGCTGGTTGGCCTTGACCAGCGCGACGTCGGCCAGACCGCCGAAGTTGGTCTCGAAGCCCCAGATCCGCTGCTGCGGGTCGAGCATCGTGTCGTCGTGGCCGTCGGGCTCCTCGAGCTCGACCGAGAGGCAGTGGGCGACGACCTCGGTGCCCGGCTTCCACTTGGTCACGCCCGGGCCGGTGGCCAGCACGACGCCGGCCAGGTCGGACCCGACCACGTGGTAGGGCAGGTCGTGGCGCTTGGTCAGCTCCGAGAGCCGGCCGTAGCGCTCGAGGAAGCCGAAGGTCGACACCGGCTCGAAGATCGAGGTCCACACGGTGTTGTAGTTGATGGCGCTTGCCATCACGGCCACGAGTGCCTCGCCCGGGCCGAGCTCGGGCAGCGCCACGTCCTCGACGTGGATCGACTTGCGGGGGTCCTTGTCCTTGGACGCGACGCCCTCGAACATGTCGACCTCGTCCTTGTGGACGGTCGCGGCGCGGTAGGACTCGGGAAGCTCGAGGTTCGCGAAGTCCTCCGGGGCGGTGTCGCCGGCCTGGATCGCGTCGAGGATGTGCTGCACGTCGGCTCCTGGGTGGTTCAGGTGTCGGGCTGGTTGGGCGGGACATTACCCACCGGTAACAGGTGTGCACACCCCCTGTGACCCTTGCCTCACGAGGAGGGCCTCAGTAGGAGCCTCAGTGGGAGGTGGCCGCGGGCTCCACGAGCTCGACCAGCACGCCGCCGGCGTCCTTGGGGTGGATGAAGTTGATCCGCGAGTCGGAGGTGCCCCGCCGCGGCTCGTCGTACAGCAGGCGCAGGCCGCGCTCGCGGAGGATCGCGCTCACCGCGTCGACGTCGGTGACCCGGTAGGCCATCTGCTGGATGCCGGGTCCCTTGCTGTCGAGGAACTTCGCGATCGTGGAGCTCTCGTCGAGCGGGGCGAGCAGCTGGATGCAGGAGCCGGAGTCACCGACCGCCATCATCGCCTCGCGCACGCCCTGCTCCTCGTTGACCTCCTGGTGCGCCAGGCGCATGCCGTAGGTCTGCTCGTAGAACGCGATCGCCACGTCCAGGTCGGGCACCGCGATGCCCACGTGGTCGATCGCCGTGAAGAGGTGGGTCGGGAGGTCAGCAGTCATGCGGCACATCGTCGTACGACGCCGCTCCGGCCGCGACCGGGTGTGACATGTTCCACCCTCGCCGGGCACCGAACCCGTGGGTAAGGTCGGCCGCAGATCCACCCACCACCTCTGGAGGCACCTCATGTCTGGTCCGTCCGTCATCGTCGCGGGGGCGCGCACCCCCATCGGCCGCCTGCTCGGAGGCCTCAAGGACCTCAGCGCCGCCGACCTGGGTGGCGTGGCCATCAAGGGCGCGCTGGACAAGGCAGGGGTGGCGGGCGACCAGGTCGACTACCTGATCATGGGCCAGGTCATCCTGGCCGGGGCCGGCCAGAACCCCGCCCGTGCGGCGGGCATCGCCGCCGGCCTGCCGTGGAGCATGCCGTCGATCACCATCAACAAGGTCTGCCTGTCCGGCCTCAACGCGATCGCGATGGCCGACCAGATGATCCGTGCCGGCGAGTGCGAGATCGTCGTCGCCGGCGGCATGGAGTCGATGACCAACGCCCCGCACCTCCTCCCGAAGTCGCGTGAGGGCTTCAAGTTCGGCGACGTGAAGCTGGTCGACTCGATGGCGTACGACGCGCTCTACGACCAGGCCACGCAGCAGGCGATGGGCGGGCTGACCGAGCAGGCCAACGCCGAGGGCATCAAGCTGACCCGCGAGGAGCAGGACGAGTTCGCGGCCGCGTCGCACCAGAAGGCTGCCGAGGCCTGGAAGAACGGCGTCTTCGACGACGAGGTCGTGCCGGTCTCGATCCCGCAGCGCAAGGGCGACCCGGTCGTCGTCTCCACCGACGAGGGCGTCCGCGGCGACACCACCGTGGAGTCGCTCGGCAAGCTCCGCCCGGCCTTCTCCAAGGAGGGCACCATCACGGCCGGCTCGGCCTCCCAGATCTCCGACGGCGCCGCTGCGGTCGTCGTGATGAGCAAGGCCAAGGCCGAGGAGCTCGGTCTGACCTGGCTCGCCGAGATCGGCGCGCACGGCATGGTCGCCGGCCCCGACTCGACGCTGCAGATGCAGCCCGCCAACGCGACCGCCAAGGCCTGCGCGAAGGAGGGCATCGCGCCCACCGACCTCGACCTGGTCGAGTTCAACGAGGCCTTCGCCGCGGTCGGCATCGAGTCGACCAAGGCGCTCGGCATCGACCCCTCGATCGTCAACGTCAACGGCGGCGCGATCGCTCTCGGCCACCCGGTCGGCATGTCCGGCGCCCGGGTCGTGCTCCACCTGGCGCTCGAGCTCCAGCGGCGCGGCGGCGGCGTCGGTGCGGCCGCCCTCTGCGGCGGCGGTGGGCAGGGCGACGCCCTGATCGTGCGTGTCCCGAAGAGCTGAGCAGTCGATCCCGGACCTCGTCGAGCGCGCCCGCGCCGGCGAGGCCCGTGCGGTCGCCCGCCTGATCTCGCTCGTCGAGGACGAGTCACCCAAGCTGCGCGAGGTGATGGCGGCGCTCGCGCCGCACACCGGCAACGCGCAGGTCATCGGCATCACCGGCTCCCCCGGTGTCGGCAAGTCCACGTCGACCAACGCGCTCGTCGCCGAGCTGCGCAAGAACGACAAGCGGGTCGGCGTGCTCGCGGTCGACCCGAGCTCGCCGTTCTCCGGCGGTGCGCTGCTCGGCGACCGCGTCCGGATGCAGGACCACGCGCTCGACCGCGACGTCTACATCCGCTCGATGGCGTCGCGAGGTCACCTCGGCGGGCTGTCGTGGACGACGCCGCAGGCGCTGCGGGTGCTCGACGCCGCCGGCTGCGACGTGATCCTGATCGAGACCGTCGGCGTCGGCCAGAGCGAGGTCGAGATCGCCGGGCTCGCCGACACGACGATGGTGCTGCTCGCGCCCGGCATGGGCGACGGCATCCAGGCCGCCAAGGCCGGCATCCTCGAGATCGGGGACCTCTACGTCGTCAACAAGGCCGACCGCGACGGTGCCGACCAGCTGCGACGCGACCTGCGCGGCATGCTCGCGCTCGGGGAGCAGTCGGAGGGCGCGTGGAAGCCCGCGATCGTCAAGACCGTCGCCCAGAAGCCCGAAGGCATCGACGAGGTGGTCGCCGAGATCGAGCGGCACCGCGCGTGGCTGGAGGCCAGTGGCGAGCTCGACAAGCGGCGCACCCGGCGTGCCCGCGACGAGATCGAGGCGATCGCGGTCACCGCGCTGCGCAAGCGCTGGGGTGACGTGCACGGCCGTTCCGAGCTCGACGACCTGGCCACGGGCGTGGTGGCCGGGACGACCGATCCCTATGCGGCGGCCGACGTGCTGCTGGAGGACCTGTGAGCATCGCGAGCGGTCCGGTCACCCAGGTCTGCTGGGTCACCGACGACATCGAGGCGTCCGAGCGGCTGCTGGGCGAGCAGTTCGGCGTCGGCGCGTGGACCCGGATCCCCGACGTGCGGTTCGGACCGGACACCACGACGCTGCGCGGCGAGCCGGTCGACTGCACGCTGCACGTGTCGCTGGGCTACGCCGGTGACCTCCAGCTGGAGCTGATCCAGCCGGTCTCCGGTCCGTCGATCCACCAGGAGTTCCTCGACGCCCACGGGTCCGGCCTCCACCACGTGTGCTTCGAGGTCGACGACGTCGGGGCGGCGTGTGCCTCCGCCGAGGCCGCGGGCGTGCCGGTGCTGATGCGCGGCTCGATGATGGACGGCGAGATCGAGTTCGCGTACGTCGACGGGTCGGCCGGAGGAGCGCCGTACGTCGAGCTGGCCCGGATCGGGCCGCAGATGCGGGCCTTCTACGACGCGCTGAAGACCTCGTGAAGGTCGCACTGGTCACCGGCGCCGGGTCGGGATCGCTCGGCGAGGCGACCGCCGACGCACTGCGCGCGACTCATCGCGTGCTCACGACGACCCGGACGTGCGCGCCCGCCGACGACACGCACCCGCTCGACCTGACGTCGCGCGACTCCGTCCTGGCGCTGGCGGACTGGGTCGGCTCGACCACCGACCGGCTCGACGTCCTGGTCAACAACGCCGGGATCCACCTCGACCTGCGCTCGAAGTGGTCCGCGCCGCAGCTCGTCGACGGCCACGAGATCCACTGGCGCACCAACTACCTCGGCACCGCCCAGCTGACCCGTCTGCTCCTGCCGCTGCTGCTGTCGACCGCCGAGTCGTACGGCGAGGCGCGGGTCGTCAACGTCGTCTCGAAGCTGCACGACCGTGGTCGCAACGCGTGGCTCGACGGCAGCGTCACGCCGTACGACTCCTGGGCGGCGTACGGCACCTCCAAGCTCGCGCTGGTCCACGAGGCCGCCGAGATCGAGCGGCGGTACGGCGACCGCGGCGTGCACGGCTACTCGCTGCACCCGGGGTCGGTCTACACGCGCATCGCGGACCGTGGGCTCGAGACGGCGCCGGTGCTGGCCCGGCTACGCAAGCTGGCTGCACCGCTGGAGCGCCGGACCCTCGTCAGTCCCGAGGTCGGCGCCCGCACGGCGGTCTTCTGCGCGACCTCGTCCGACGCCGTCCCGGGCGGCTACCACCGGCGGGAGGCGGTCGCCGACGCGTCCGACGACGCGCGCGACGCCGAGGCTGCCGCGCGGCTGTGGGACGCGACCGACGCGTGGGCCGAACGGCCGTCCGGTCCACTAGCCTCCTGACGTGACTCTTCCGTTCGACCCGATCGACGAGGCCGCCCGTCAGTGGGGGGAGCACTGGGACGGTGTGCCCGCGATGCACGCGGTGACCTCCCTGATGCGGGTCCAGCAGCTCGTGATCGGTCGGCTCGACGCGCTGCTGAAGCCGCACGGGCTGACCTTCGCCCGCTACGAGGCGCTGGTCCTGCTGGTCTTCTCGTCGCGCGGGTCCCTGCCGCTCGGCAAGATGGGCGAGCGGCTCCAGGTGCACCCCACGTCGGTCACCTCGATCGTGCGCCGGTTGGAGTCCGCCGGGCTCGTCGTACGCCGCCCGCACCCGGAGGACGGCCGGACGGTGCTCGCGGAGATCACCCCTGCGGGGCGCGACCTGGTCGAGGTCGCGACCCGCGACCTGGTCGGCGCCGACTTCGCGCTGGGCGCGCTGTCCGAGGCGGACCTGGGTCGGCTCTCGGAGCTGCTCACTCCCGTGCGCAAGTCGGCCGGCGACTTCTAGGCCGCTGTCGGCGGCCGGTGCCACGATCGGCCCATGGTCACCTCCGACGACGTACGCCGCGTCGGGTTGGCGCTGCCCCGCACCTACGAGTCCTTCACCGGTGGCCGGTCCAAGCTCAAGGTCCGCCAGATCGTCTACGTCGGCTTCTCGCGCGACGAGCTGCAGATGGGCTTCGGTTATCCGAAGGACGCCCGCGACGGGCTGGTCGAGGCCGACCCGGAGACGTTCTTCCTGCCCCGGCCGAGCGACCTGCGCTACCAGTGTGAGACGACCAGGGCCGACCGAGGGACGAGGTCGGGCCGTCGGTCGGCCAGGTTGAGCAAGCCTCGCGGCCGAGCTTGCGAGGCCGGGAACGGCGCGTCGAAACCCAGCAAGTGACGTGGGGCGGTGGCTATCGGGGGTTTCGAGACGGTTGCTGCGCAACCTCCTCAACCACCGACGGTGGACGGCGCGGTCCGGTTGCGGGGCCGCCGAAGCCGCCGACCGAGGTCGAGATCCGCGACGGGCAGATCTACCGCTGGACGCGGTAGCCGCTACTTGCCGAGCACCGCCTTCTCGGCGTTGACCAGCCCGTAGCCGTCGACCGCGGTCCAGCCCTTGCCGAGCCGGTTGACGAGGTGCCCGTGGATGACCTTGCCGTCGGCACGCACCGCGGTGAACCTCAGGCCGCGGTGCAGCACCTTGCCGCTCGGGACGAGGGTCGCGCCGCCGAGCTCGTCGGCGCCGTTGTCGTCCGCGGTGCCCGAGCCGAGCCGGTCGCGGTCGATCCCGAACCGCAGGGTCTGGCCGTGACGCAGCCCCTTCGAGAACTCGACCCGCAGGTTGGCGAACCGGCCGTGGAGCTTCTTCACGGGCTGACCGAGGTGCGCCGAGACCTGGCCGCGGTGCAGCCCGCCGCCCGTCGACCCGACCGTGAAGGGGAAGCCTCCACCCGCGTAGTTGCCGGGCTGACCGAGCTTGCGGGTGTCGAAGACGAGACCGTGCGCCGAGGTCGGGCTGGCGCTCCGCCCGTGGAAGGTGATCGAGCGGAGCGGCACGTGCCCGCGGTAGCTCACCCGGAAGAACTTGCGGTCGTCGAGGGAGCCGGGGGTGAGGTTGTACTCGTAGCTGCCCGAGCCCGCCGCCGTCACCGACAGCCCGCCCTTCTTGCCGCCCGACCGGAACGGGTCGAGGTCGTGGGCGAAGGTCGACGCTTGGAGGCGCTGCTTGACCTGCGCCGGCGTCAGCGAGCCTGGACCGCCCGCCTTCTGGAGCATGAGTGCGGCGATCGCGGCTGCGTGCGGTGCCGCGGCACTGGTGCCGAAGAAGTTCGGGAAGTCGTCGGCGTCGCTCGACGAGTCCGCGACGAAGAACGTCGTGTTGACGCCGTCGGTCGAGGCCACGTCGGGCTTGCGGCGGACCTGGGGTGCGGCGTACCTGTTGCCGGCGGAGTCGAAGTCGAACGACATCCGGCCACCGCCCGAGGTGTAGGACTCCGGGAGGAACGACCTGAACGGGTCGTACGCCGCCACGGCGATCGCTCCCGCGGCCGCCGGGTGCCCGACGATCGCGTTGTCGGTCGGGTCGAAGTGCTCCGCGACGTACCCGGATCCCTGGAGCGTGTAGCTCATCTGGGTGACCGGGGTCGGTCCGGTCGTCGCGCGCGCGATCACCAGCTGCAGCTTGGGGAGGCCGCCGATGCCCGCGAGCTCGTCCGGCCGTCCGGTGAGGGTGTTGTCGTCTCCGAAGGAGTACTGGAAGCGCCCGTTCGGTGCGAACACCAGCACGTTGAAGTCGGTCGTGACCTTGGAGGGCGAGAGCACGGGTCGCACGTCGAGGGTGAAGGCGCCGATGTCACCCTGGAAGGCCGAGACCTTGATGGTGTAGGTGCCCTCCTGGTCGAGCATGGTCGCGATCTTCTCCGGCGACGTGATCGTGTCGACGGGGCCGATCTCGGTCCCGTCCGGCTTGACCAGGTCGAGGATCAGGTCGGTCGAGCCCGACGGGACACCGTCCGCCGTGATCAGCACGCGCTTGCCGAGCTGGTCGGCGGTCGGGGTGAACTCGTACGACGGCTCCGGGGTCGCCTCCGTGATCGCGCCCGCGACGTCGTAGTAGGGGTCGCCGAGCGTGGCGCCGTCGAGGTCGAAGGGGTCGTTCCACTGGAGGAGGACGCCGACGCCGCTCGGGTCCAGGGCGATGTCCTGCGCGACGTCCACGCCGGGTCCGCCGTCCATGTCCTCCAGGCCGCCCGCGTAGAGCGCGGGGTCGACGCCGCGGAAGTCGAGGTTGGAGCCCTTCACGGCCCGCGCCTTCGACACGAGGTGGACCGGCGCGGACCAGGCCTGCTGGTCACCGGCGTTGCCGGCTGCCGAGAGGTAGACGACGCCGTCGGCCGTGACGTCGTTGACGGCGTCGCTGATCACGTTGTCGGAGAAGGGCGACTCGTCGCCGTAGCCGACGTCGTCGACGATGACGTCGGCCGCGCAGGGTCCCGACGTGTCGGCGAGCGCACGGATGTTGTCGGCGAAGCCGATCAGCCCGTCGGACGCGGTCGCGAAGCAGAGCTTCGCCTTAGGAGCCATGTCGTGGACGATCTGCAGCATCCCGCGACCCTCGTCGGTGTCGTGGTCGGGATCCCCACCGTCCTCGATCACGACGACCGGCTGGGAGTTCTGCGGGTTCCCGACACCCGGCAGGTCGCCCGAGGCGACGTCGTCGGCGGCGTGGTCCTCGAGCGGCTTGCCGGCGTGGTCGGTCGTCGCGGTGTCGTAGGAGTCCGACAGGACGCCGATCGTCATGCCCGCGCCGTTGACGCCCTTCGCGAGCAGCTTGTCGACGCGCTGGAAGGCGACGCCCTGCGACGTCACGTCACCGGCGTACGTGTGCGGCCGGACCGCCTGCGCGATGGTGCCGGTGCCCTCGAGGCCGGCGAGCGCCGTGACCGCGGCCAGCGGCGTGAACCCCTCCAGGGTGCCGAGGTCGTGGTCGACGGCCGTGACCTTGAGGCCCAGCGCGGTCGCCTGCCGACGGAACGCGGCGCGGTCGACGTCGGCGCGCGGCGTCAGGTCGACCATCACCCGGCCGGCGGAGTCCCAGATCGCGGTCGAGGCCTGGTTGCCCCAGTCGCCGCTGCGGCTGGCCTTGGCGCGCTTGCCCGAGGTGCCGGCCTCCGCGAGCAGACGGCCCAGGCCGTTGCCGAGCGAGGACCCGACGTACGTCTCGCTCGTCGAGACGCCGGACTGCTGCCGGAGGGTGCGGTCGGCGCCGGTGGCGGGTGCGACCTGGGCGAGGCCGGCGACGGCGATCGCAGCGGTCGCTGCGGCGAGAACTGTGCGACGAGACATCGAACCTCCTGGGCGTGGGACGGTCGATCCCGTCCGGAGCGAGCCTAGGGGGATCGGCCGTCTCCGGAGGGCAGTGCCACGAACTTCTGGTGCACGACTGGGAGAAGATAGTTGGACGTCCTACTATCTAGGCATGACCGACTCCGCGCGCACCCGTTGGCAGGACCGATACGAGAAGTCCCGCGTCCGCGCGGTCGACTTCACGACGCTCAGTGGCTCGCGGGTCGAGCCGGCGTACGGCACCGACGACTCCGAGTGGCCGGGGGAGTTCCCGTTCACCCGCGGGCTCTACCCGACCGGCTACCGCGGCCGGACCTGGACGATCCGGCAGTTCGCCGGGTTCGGCAACGCGCAGCAGACCAACGAGCGCTACCGGATGATCCTCGGGCGCGGTGGCGGCGGACTCAGCGTGGCCTTCGACATGCCGACGCTGATGGGTCGTGACTCCGACGACCCGAAGGCGCTCGGCGAGGTCGGGCACTGCGGCGTCGCGATCGACTCGGCCGCCGACATGGAGATCCTCTTCGACGGCATCGACCTCGGCGACGTGACGACCTCGATGACGATCAGCGGCCCCGCCGTACCCATCTTCTGCATGATGATCGTCGCGGCCGAGCGGGCCGGCGTCGACACCGGCAAGCTCAACGGCACGCTGCAGACCGACATCTTCAAGGAGTACATCGCCCAGAAGGAGTGGCTCTTCACCCCCGAGCCCCACCTGCGCCTGATCGGCGACCTGATGGAGTACTGCGTCGAGAAGATCCCGGCGTACAAGCCGCTGTCGGTCTCGGGCTACCACATCCGCGAGGCCGGGTCGACGGCCGCGCAGGAGCTCGCCTTCACGCTCGCCGACGGGTTCGGGTACGTCGAGCTCGGGATCTCCCGCGGTCTCGACGTCGACGAGTTCGCACCCGGCTTGTCCTTCTTCTTCGACGCGCACGTCGACTTCTTCGAGGAGATCGCGAAGTTCCGTGCCGCCCGTCGGATCTGGGCGCGCTGGCTGCGCGACGTCTACGGCGCGAAGACCGAGAAGGCGCAGTGGCTGCGCTTCCACACGCAGACCGCCGGCGTCTCGCTGACCGCCCAGCAGCCCTACAACAACGTGGTCCGCACCGGCATCGAGGCGCTCTCGGCCGTGCTCGGCGGCACCAACTCGCTGCACACCAACGCCCTCGACGAGACCCTCGCCCTGCCCAGCGAGCAGGCCGCCGAGATCGCCCTGCGCACCCAGCAGGTGATCATGGAGGAGACCGGCGTCGTCAACGTCGCGGACCCGCTCGGCGGATCCTGGTACGTCGAGTCGCTGACCGACCAGATCGAGGCCGAGGCCATCGCGATCTTCGACAAGATCCTCGCGATGGGCGGCTCGACCCTGACCTCCGACCAGCCCGAGAAGATCGCCGAGGCGGTCGGCCGTGGTGAGTGGCTGGTCACCCGTGGCCTGCTGCGCGGCATCGAGGAGGGCTGGTTCATGTCCGAGATCGCCGAGGCGGCGTTCCAGTACCAGGTCTCGCTCGAGAAGGGCGACAAGCGGATCGTGGGCGTCAACTGCCACGAGGACTCCGTGACCCACGACCTCGAGATCCTCCGGGTCTCCCACGAGGTCGAGGTCGAGCAGGTGCGCGTGCTCGCGGGTCGCCGCCAGGCGCGCGACGACGACGCGGTGCAGGCGGCCCTCTCCAGGCTGGTCGACGCGGCCCGTGCCGACGACAACATGATCGAGCCGATGCTCGACGCCTGCCGGGTCGAGGCGACTCTCGGCGAGATCTGCGACGCGCTGCGCGCGGAGTGGGGCGAGTACCGGGAGCCGGCGCGCTTCTGAGCACGTCCAAGGCGGCATGAGGTTCCTCCTGCTGCTGGCGCTGGTGCTGGGGCTGACGGCCTGCTCGGACGACGGGGACTGGTGGGCGGACCCACCCGAGGGGATGCGCTGGGTCGGCGACAGCGGTGTCGTGGTGGCGGTGGCCGACTGGTGGACGACGGGCGAGACGCAGTGCGGCGCACCGGTCGAGGACACGGTCTACTTCGACTCCGGTGCGATCTACGACTGTGCCGACGCGGTGGACCCGGCGACCGTCCGCGAGGTGTCGAGCCTGGCGGTCCTGCGCGCCGACGGTCGCTACGACGCCGACGACCTGGACGGGGGGTGCGAGGAGTGGTTCCCGGGTGTCTGCCGGCGCCTCTTCCGTCTCGAGGACACCCCGGTCGTGTTCGCGGTGACCATCGCCGCCGCGGGCGACGGCAGCTACGAGCGGATCCGCGACTCGGCGCGCGAGCTGCCGGACGGTGCGACCACGGTGCCGCTCGCGGTCGCCGGCGGCTGGACGCCCTCGTGGGGAGCCGAGCCCTCCGTCGTACCCGACCTGCAGAGGGCGATCGAGGCTGCGGGCCTGCGCGTCGAGGTCGAGCCCGCCGACGTCTCCGAGGACGGCGACGTCGCGGACCTGCCGTCGGGCTCGCTGCTCGGCGTCGAGCCGGCACTGGGCACCCCGGTCGCCGACGGGAGCACGGTCACGCTGACGGTCATGCCCTGACGGGACTTCCGGCCCGGGCGCGGGCCGCGTCCGTCTGGTGAGATGGGGGCGTGGATCTCTCCTCCGCCCTCGCCGCGCTGCCCGCGAACCCTCGGGTCGTCGTCACCGGCAACCACGCGACGCCGTGGCACACGCTCGGCCTGGTGACCGACGCGCTCGACGAGGTGCGGCTGTGGGCCCTCAACGGCCAGCTCGGCCTGCCGGACCGCGACGGGGTGACGCTCGAGACGTCGTTCGTCGGCCCGGGGCAGCGACGCAGCCCGCGGCTGAGCTACTACCCGTCGCGGCTGTCGATGGTGCCGACGCTGTTCGGCCGCCAGCTGCCGCCCGACGCGGTCGTGCTGCACACGACGCGGCCGCGCGACGGCAGGGTCTCCCTCGGCGTGGAGGTCAACGTGCTGCCCGCGGCGGTCGAGGCGGCCAAGAGGCGCGGCGGGGTGGTGATCGCCCAGGTCAACGACCAGATGCCGTGGACGTACGGCGACGCGGTGCTCGACCTCGACCAGGTCGACGTCCTCGTCGAGGCCGACGCCCCGCTGCCGTCGGCGCCGGTCACGCTCATCGACGACGCCTCCGCCCGGATCGGCGAGCTGGTCGCTGCGCGCGTGGGCGACGGCTCGACCCTGCAGGCAGGCATCGGCGCCGTACCGGACGCGACCCTCACGGGCCTGCGCGACCGCGCCGGGATGCGGGTGTGGACCGAGATGTTCTCCGACAGCATCTTCGCCCTGGAGCGGGCCGGGGCGCTGGACCGGGCGGTGCCGATCACCGCGTCCTTCATCTTCGGGTCGCCCGAGCTGCTGGCCTGGGTCGACGACAACGAGCGGATCCGGATGACGCGCACCGAGGTGACCAACGACCCGGCGCTCATCGCGCGCAACCCGGCGATGGTGAGCGTCAACACCGCGCTCCAGGTCGACCTCTTCGGGCAGGCCAACGCTTCGCGGATCAACGCGCGGATCCACTCCGGCTTCGGCGGCCAGACCGACTTCATCGTCGGGGCCATGCACGCCCACGAGGGGCAGGCGTTCATCGCGCTCCGGTCCTGGCACCCGAAGGCGGACTGCTCGACGATCGTGCCGCTCGTCGACGAGCCGGTGACCTCCTTCCAGATGACCGCAGTGGTCACCGAGCAGGGCGTCGCCGAGATCGCGGGCCACGACCAGCGCGAGCAGGCACGCCAGCTGATCGACCACGCCGCCCACCCGAGCATGCGCGACGAGCTGCGCGAGGAGGCCGTGGCGCTGGGTCTGCTTTAGGGGGTGTGCTGAGACCTCTCTAGGATTGGGCGCATGACGCAGCAGCCGTTCACCCGTCCCGGCGCGATCGACCTGTCCGGTCTCAAGCGCCCCGCACCGACCCCGCCGCCTGCCGGCGGTGGCGCTGCGGCAGCCGGGGGCGGGGCGACCGCCGGTTCGTCGTACGCGCTGGAGGTCTCGGAGGAGAACTTCCAGGCCGTCATCGAGTCGTCGATGACCGCGCCCGTGCTGCTCGTCTTCTACTCGCCGACGCGGATGCCCGAGAGCGTCGAGCTGGCCGACAGCATGCTGACGCTCTCCGGGGAGTTCGAGGGCAAGTTCCTCGCCGGCCTGGTCGACATCGACGCGGTGCCCGCGATCGCGCAGGCGATGCAGATCCCGTCGATCCCGCTCGTGGTCGCGGTCATCGACGGCCGACCGGCGCCGCTCTTCCAGGACGTGCTCCCGATCGACGAGCTGCGCACGGCGCTGACCCAGGTCACGCAGCAGCTCACGGTCCAGGGGATCACCGGCAGGCACCAGCCACGGTCCAACCCCGTCGACGTGGATGGCGACGGCGAGCCCGACTACGACCCGCGCTACGCCGCCGCCCAGGACGCGCTCGGCGAGGGCGACATCGACCGGGCGGTGGAGGAGTACCAGAAGCTCGTCACCGCCAACCCGGCCGACGCCGAGGCCGCCGCCGGTCTGGCGATGGCGAAGCTCCTGCAGCGCACCCAGGGCGTCGACCTCAACCAGGCCCGCGCGGACGCTGCTGCGCACCGCGACGACGTCGCCGCGCAGACGATGGTGGCCGACCTGGACATGCTCGGTGGCCACGTCGAGGACGCCTTCAACCGGCTGATCGAGCTGGTCCGGCGTACGTCGGGCGACGAGCGCAACGCTGCTCGCGAGCACCTGATCGGCCTCTTCGGCGCCGTCGGCAACGACGACCCCCGCGTGCTCAAGGGCCGGCAGAACCTGGCCTCTGCGCTCTTTTAGGCGCCCAGGGCCGAGCTTGCGAGGGCCTGGACCCAGCGCCAAGGTCGAGTAGTCGCACGACCGACGTAGGAGGTCGTGACCGGCGTATCGAGACCGGAGGAGTCGATCACCGTCTGAGTCCGTCCAGGATCGCCTGGACGGCGGGGGAGTCCGCCGTGCTGCGGCGGTGGACCGCGATCACGTCGCGGGTCGGCTCGGGGTCGTGGGCGGGTACGGCGACCAGCTCGTCGCCCAGCGGCTGACGGCCGAGCCGCGGCACAAGCGCGATCCCCAGGCCAGCACGCACCAGCGCCAGGTGGGAGTCGAACTCCATCGAGGTGTGCGCGATCCGGGGCAGCCGCCCGGTCCCGGCGTACATCCTGGTCAGCCACTGGCGGCAGATGGTGCCGACGGGCGTCGCGATCCAGTCCTCGTCGACGAGGTCGCCCGGGCTCACCCGGGTGCGGGTCGCCAGCGGGTGATCGGTGCGGACGACGACGTCGGCCACGTCGTGGGCGACCTGGGTCGCCTCCAGGTGGTCGGGGATCTCGATCGGCACGTCGCCCCAGCGGTGCACGACGCCGAGGTCGCTCTGACCGGTGGCGACCAGGTCGATGGTGTCCCAGGGCTCGCGCTCGGTCAGGGTGAGGGTGAGGTCGGGGTGGGCGTCGCGCAGGTCGCGGACGACGGGGGCGACGAGGCCGCGCATCGCCGTCGAGAACGCCGTCAGCCGCAGGTGGCCCGAGACGGTCCCGGCCCGCCGGTGCAGGCCGGCCTCGACCTCCTCCATGTCGGCGAGCAGGCGTGCGCCGGCGTCGACGAGCTGGCGGCCGTGGTCGGTGAGGATGACCCCGCGCCCGACCCGTTCGAGCAGCGGCACCCCGGTCTGCTTCTCCAGGCGCTTCACCTGCTGGGAGACGGCGCTGGGGGTGAAGCCGAGCGCGTCGGCGGCGGCCACGACCGAACCGTGGGTGGCGACCGCCCGGAGCGAGGTCAGCGCCGGGAGATCGATCATGAAGCGATGCTACATGGATCTGTGCATGATCATTCGCTGGTGCTGCACGGTCGGAACGGGTTGGCTGGAGCCGTGAACCGACGCGACTCGATCCTCGCCGCCCTGGTCGCGACCATCTGGGGGTTCAACTTCGTGGTCATCGACTGGGGGATGGAGGGCATCCCACCCCTGCTCTTCGTGGCGGTCCGGTTCACCCTGGTGGTCTTCCCGGCGATCTTCTTCGTACGTCGCCCGGACGCGCCGTGGCGGGTGGTCGCTGCGGTCGGCGTGTTCATGTCGCTGGGCCAGTTCGGCTTCCTCTACGTCTCGATGGACGCGGGCATGCCGCCCGGTCTGGCCGCGCTGGTCCTCCAGGCCCAGGTGATCTTCACGGTCCTGATCGCTGCGGGAGTGCTGCGCGAGATCCCGACGTCCGCCCAGGTGGCCGGCATCGTGATCGGGTCGGTCGGCCTCGCGGTCGTCGCCGTCGGTCGCGGTGGTCACGTCACCGTCGCGGCGCTCGCGCTCTGCCTGCTGGGCGCGCTGTCCTGGGGGATCGGCAACGTCATCTCGCGCGCCTCGGGCGTCCGCGGCGGGCTCTCGCTGACCGTCTGGTCGGCGGTCGTCGTACCGATCCCGCTGCTCGCGCTCTCCCTGCTGGTCGACGGCCCGGTCGAGGTCGGTGACGCGCTGGCGTCGTTCTCCTGGCAGGCCGGGGTGTCCACGCTCTACACCGCCGGGCTCGCGTCGCTCGTCGGGTACGGCGTCTTCAACACGCTGCTCGGCCGCAACCCGTCGTCGTCGGTCGTGCCGTGGGTGCTGCTCGCCCCGGTCGTCGCGATGACCTCGGCCTGGCTGCTCCTCGACCAGCGCCCGAACGGCGCCGAGGTGCTCGGTGGCGTGCTGCTGATCCTCGGAGTGCTCGTGACGATGCGGCCGGCACGGGGTGCCGGGTCAGCGGTGAGCAGGCAACCGTTCGCGGCCGTTCCCGACCGCGAAACGGTTGCCAGCGCACCGCTGGGGTGAGCAGGCGACCGTTCCAGACCGCGAAACGGTTGCTCGCGCACCGCTGGCCTGAGTCAGGCAGCCGGCCCCTGGGCGCGGACGTCGGCCACGGCGTTCATCGCGTCGCGCAGCTCGACGAGCCAGTCGCCCTCGTGCTGACCGACCAGTCGGACGCACCAGGCCAGCGCGTCCGCGCGTGACCGAGCGACGCCCGCGTCGACCAGGGTGTCGAGCACCATCCGCTGCGGCTGGCGCAGCCGGGTCATGGTCGGCGCCGCCACGTGGGTCCAGAGCTCGCTGCGGTCACCGACCACGACCCCCCACGAGACCTTGCGTTCGAACCGGTGCTGCGCCTCCTGCGCGATCTCCATCCGCTGCTCGCGGGTGTCCTCGCGGAACGCCGACGAGCGGCCGGCCCGCGCCTCGGCCAGCGCTGCGTCGCTCGCGCCCTCGAGCTGCACGTCGGCGATCGTCAGCAGGACCGTGATCTCCTCGCGGTCCACCGTGACCTCGGCGGGGGCGACCTGCCACTCCGCCGGGAGCCGGCCGGCGAACCAGCCCGTCACGCGCTCCCCGTCCTCATTTGTAATCATGTAATCATCGTGCCACGGCCGTGCAAATGAGACGGGTCACCGCGTCCGGGCGGGACACACGAGCCAGGTCAGCGGCCGGACTCGGTGTACGCCGACCGGCCGGTGCCGAGGTTGGCGAGGGCCGACTCGATCCGGCGGGCGGTGAAGTCGGCGCAGCGCTCGCGGACCTCCTCGACCGTGCAGAACTCCGCGGAGCGGATCTCGCGGGCCTGCTTCACGATGGAGTCGGTGATCGAGGCGTCGTGCTCGCCGCCGTCGAAGACGAGGCAGAGCGCGTCGTCCCAGCCGCTCCACGCGGGCAGCCAGTCGGTGAGCACCAGCGGCCCGACCGGGAGGGTGAGGCCGAGCTCCTCCTCGACCTCGCGGCCGACGGCGAGCTGGGGCGACTCGCCGACCTCGACCACACCGCCGGGCAGGTCCCAGTCCTGCTTGTAGGTGAGCTGGCAGAGCAGCACCCGGCCGTCGCGGTCGCGCAGCAGCATCTGGCTGATCGCGCGCTTGCGGGGGAGGAACGAGTTGAGCAGGGCGCGGAAGCCCTCGGGCTCGTTGAGCGGAGCATCCGTCGCCAGCCGCGCGTAGACGACCCGGTCGACCGGGTCGCCGTCGACGGTCACACCGCGCATCACGCCCTCGCGGCGCAGGCCGGACCAGGTCGCTGCACGTTGGGCGCTCTCGTCGCCGGGGTCGACCAGCGCCTCCACCCGGGCGTGGTCGAGGAGCGCGGCGACGACGCTGTGCCGGATCACGTCGATCGGCTCGTCGGGCGACCAGCTGATCCGGGCGATGCCCTCCGCGACGGTCGTCACGGAGGTGGTCGGGTCGGTCACGGGAGCCAGAGTAGTGGTCAGGCCTTGCGCCGGAACCAGGCCGTCGCGAGGGGCGGTACGACGATGGTGGCGTGGGCGGGCTGGCCCGACCACGCACCCTCCACGGCGGTGATGGAGCCGAAGTTGCCGACCCCCGAACCGGTGTAGGCCTCGGCGTCGGTGTTGAGGACCTCCTCCCACTCACCGGCCGAGGGCAGGCCCAGCCGGTAGTCGTCGTGGGGCACCGCCGCGAAGTTCGAGACGCACACCAGGTCAGGCGTGTCGCCGGACCCGCGCCGGATGAAGGAGAAGGTGTTGCGACCGGCGTCGTTGGCGTCGATCCAGGCGAAGCCGTCGGGGTCGTTGTCGCGCGACCAGGCAGCCGGAGTCTCGACGTACGCCGTGTTGAGGTCGCGGACCAGCATCGAGACGCCCCGGTGCTCGGGGTGGTCGAGCAGCCACCAGTCGAGCTCGCGTGACTCGGCCCACTCGGACTCCTGGCCGAGCTCGATGCCCATGAAGAGGAGCTGCTTGCCGGGGTGCGCCCACATGAAGGCCAGGTAGGCACGCAGGTTGGCGAGCTGCTGCCACCGGTCGCCCGGCATCTTGCGCAGCAGCGAGCCCTTGCCGTGGACGACCTCGTCGTGCGAGAGCGGCAGCACGAAGTTCTCGGAGTAGGCGTAGACGAGGGAGAACGTCATCTCGCCGTGGTGGTAGGCGCGGTGCACGGGGTCGTTGGCCATGTAGTCGAGCGAGTCGTGCATCCAGCCCATGTTCCACTTGAAGCCGAAGCCGAGGCCGTTGACCGCCGTGGGCTTCGTGACGCCCGGCCAGGACGTCGACTCCTCGGCGATCGTGGTGATGCCCGGGACCCGCTTGTACGCCGTCGCGTTCATCTCCTGCAGGAACTGCATGGCCTCGAGGTTCTCGTGACCGCCGTGGATGTTGGGCGACCACTCGCCGTCCTCGCGGGCGTAGTCGAGGTAGAGCATCGACGCGACGCCGTCGACGCGCAGACCGTCGGCGTGGAACTCCTGGAGCCAGTAGATCGCGTTGGCGTAGAGGAAGTTGCGGACCTCGCGGCGCCCGAAGTTGAAGATGTGGGAGCCCCACTCCTTGTGCCACCCGCGCTGCGGGTTGGGGTCCTCGTAGAGCGGCGTCCCGTCGAAGCGGGCCAGCGCCCACTCGTCGGTCGCGAAGTGGCCGGGCACCCAGTCGAGGATCACGCCGACCCCGGCCTGGTGGAGGCGGTCGACGAGCAGCCGGAAGCCGTCGGGATCGCCGAAGCGCGCGTCCGGCGCGAAGTACGACGTCACGTGGTAGCCCCACGAGCCGCCGAACGGGTGCTGCATGACCGGCATCAGCTCGACGTGGGTGAAGCCCAGGTCCGCGACGTACGCCGGGAGCTCGTCGGCGAGCTCGGCCCACGACCAGTAGCGGCCGTCGTGGTGCTTCTTCCACGAGCCGAGGTGCATCTCGTAGATGCTCATCGGCTCGTTGACCGGGTTGCGCTCGGCCCGCGCGGCGAGCCACGCGTCGTCGCCCCACGCGTAGCCGGACTCGTAGACCTTGGAGGCCGTGTCGGCGGGCTTCTCGGCCCACGACGCCATCGGGTCGGCCTTCTCGCGCCACTCGCCGTCGGGGCCGAGGATGACGTACTTGTACGCCGTGCCGCTGCCCACGCCGGGGACGAAGAGCTCCCACACGCCGGACGTGCCGAGCTGGCGCATGGGGTGTTCGCGACCGTCCCAGCTGTTGAAGTCGCCCTTGATCCGGATCGCCCGCGCGGACGGCGCCCAGACGGCGAACGCCGTACCGGTCACCGACTCCAGGGCGCCGGGGTAGTGGTGCACGTGGGCGCCGAGCACCTCCCACAGCTGCTCGTGGCGGCCCTCGTTGATCAGGTGGAGGTCGACCTCGCCGAGGGTCGGCAGGAAGCGGTAGGGGTCGTCGACGACGATCTCGTCGGCGCCGTACGAGACCGCGACCCGGTAGTCGGGGACGTCGGGGAGCGGCACGACGCCGACCCAGACGCCCTCGTGCTCGTGGGTGAGCGCGACCTCGCCGTCGGCCCAGCGGACGACGACGCTGGCCGCGAGCGGCCTGAGCACCCGCACCGTCACCGCGCCCTCGTAGGGATGGGGTCCGAGCACCCCGTGCGGCTGGCCGTGCTCGCCGTGGGCGATCTGGTGCAGCTCGGCGGTGTCGACGGGCTTGACGGTCATGCGGCTCCGATCCGGGCCACGGCGGCGAGTGGGATCGCCACCCACGCCGGGCGATTGCGGGTCTCGTACACGGTCTCGTAGACCGCCTTGTCGGCGACGTACGCATCGAGGAGGACGCGCTGCTCGGTGGTCAGCTCGCCCCCCGCATAGGCGACCAGGAAGTGGTTGTGGTTGCGGTGCGCCCACTCGTCGGCGCGGTAGGCGCGCTGGGGTGCACCCTCGGCGTCGTCCTCGGCGAAGGAGCGCTCGACGACCCGGGGTGCGTAGTCGAAGGAGCGCAGCATCCCGGCGACGTCGCGCCAGGGCGAGTCGGGCAGCAGGCGCTCGGCGAGCGGTCGGGCCGGCTCACCCTCGAAGTCGACGATCTTCCAGCCCAGGCTGGTGCGCAGGGTCTGGCCGAGGTGGAGGTCGCCGTGGACCTGCTGCACCTCGAGCCGGGGCAGCTGGCGCACCTTGTCGTACGTCGCGCGCAGGGCGTCGGCGTGCGCGGCGAGCTCGGGCACCACCGCGAGCGCCTCGTCGAGCCGAGTGGTCATCGCGTCGGCGAGCTCGACGGCCGCCTCGGCGCCGCGCTGCTCGGTCGGGAAGTGCTCGGCCAGGACCGCGTGCACCTCGCGCAGCGCCTCGCCCAGGCGGGACGCCTCGCCGGCGAAGTCGCCGCCCGCCTCGTGGGCGTGCAGGTCGGCCTCGGCGTAGAGGTTGCGGGCGCTCGAGAGCGCCAGGTCCCAGCCGTCGCTGGCCGTGCGCAGGAACTGCTGGAGCATCGCGAGCTGGACGGTGGTGCCGTCGTCGGGCTTCTTGTCGTTCTCCCAGTCGACCCAGTCCAGCCAGCCGTAGAGCGAGGCGATCTTGTCGGAGCCCGCGCGGGTCAGCACGTCGTGGACCCGGATGTCGGGGTTGACCCCCGGCGTGATCTTGCGGAACACCTTCATCAACGAGTCCTCGCCGAAGGCGACCGACGAGTTGGACTGCTCGCCGGAGAAGAGCGTCGAGTGGGTGTCGAGGTCGAGGTCGTGACCGGGCAGCCGGTGGAAGGCGAGCCCGCTCGGCAGGTCGGTCTCGTTGCCGCCGCTCTCGGCGCCCGCGTGGTCGAAGGCGCGCAGCCACAGCGCCATCGCCTCGCGGTCGTGGAGTGCGTCGTAGGCATGCACCCAGCCGTAGTCAGGCTCCTCCCACCAGCCGAGGAAGGCGTGGTCGAGCCGGGTCTCGGGATCGGTGTAGAAGACCAGGGGCACCTGGTAGGTCTCGGTGCCGCCCTGGGCGTCGCCGTAGGTGACGTCGACGAGCTGGATCACGACCCGGGGGCCGTCCTCCGCGGATCCCGGGACCTCGCCGATGCGGCGTACGGCGGTCACCTCGAAGGGGCGGCCCTTGCCGCCGAACCAGCGGGTGCGCTCGAGATATCGGACGTAGACATCGGGCTCGGTGGTGGTGCTCACAGCAACAGCCCCTCCTCGGTCTCCTCGGGGGCGGTCAGTCGGAACCAGTAGAAGCCGTAGCCGGCCAGCGTCAGCAGGTAGGGCAGCTCGCCGATCTCCGGGAACGGCACCCCGCCGAGCAGCTCGACGGGACGTCGTCCCTCGAAGCGGCGCAGGTCGAGCTCGACCGGCTGCGGGAAGCGGGAGAGGTTGTTGACGCAGAGGATCAGGTCCTCGCGGCCGTCGGGGTCGACGTACTCCCGGACGTAGGAGAGCACCGTCGAGTTGGAGCCGCCGAGGTCGTGGAACTCGCCGCGCCCGAAGGCTGCGTGGTTGCGGCGCACGTGGATCATCCGGCGCGTCCAGTGGAGCAGCGACGAGGAGTTCTCGAGCTGGGCCTCGACGTTGACGGACTGGTAGCCGAAGACGGGGTCCTGGATCACCGGGCGGTCGAGCTTGCCGGGCGTCGCCGAGGAGAAGCCGGCGTTGCGGTCGGCGGTCCACTGCATGGGAGTGCGTACGCCGTCGCGGTCGCCGAGCCAGATGTTGTCGCCCATCCCGATCTCGTCGCCGTAGTAGAGGCACGGCGACCCGGGCAGCGAGAGCAGCAGCGCGTTGAAGAGCTCGATCTGGTTGGTGTCGTTGTCGAGCAACGGCGCCAGCCGCCGGCGGATGCCGATGTTGGCCTTCATCCGGGGGTCCTTGGCGTACTCGCCCCACATGTAGTCGCGGTCCTCGTCGGTGACCATCTCGAGCGTCAGCTCGTCGTGGTTGCGCAGGAAGATGCCCCACTGGCAGCTGTCCGGGATGGCCGGCGTCTGCTCGAGGATCTCCGAGATCGGGAAGCGGGACTCACGGCGCACCGCCATGAAGATGCGCGGCATCACCGGGAAGTGGAAGGCCATGTGGCACTCGTCGCCGCCGACCGCCGGGTCGCCGAAGTAGTCCACGACGTCCTCGGGCCACTGGTTGGCCTCGCAGAGCAGCACCCGGCCGGGGTACTCGTCGTCGACGACCTTGCGCACCTTCTTGAGGAAGTCATGGGTCTCCGGCAGGTTCTCGCCGTTGGTGCCCGGACGCTCGTAGAGGTAGGGCACGGCGTCGAGCCGGAAGCCGTCCATGCCCATGTCCATCCAGAAGCGGATCGCGTCGATGATCGCGTCGTGGACGGCCGGGTTGTCGAAGTTGAGGTCCGGTTGGTGGGAGAAGAACCGGTGCCAGAAGTACTGCTGGCGCACCGGGTCCCAGGTCCAGTTGGACGGCTCGGTGTCGACGAAGATGACCCGGGCCTCCTCGTAGAGCTCGTCGGTGTCCGACCAGACGTAGAAGTCGCCGTACGGGCCTTCGGGGTCGGACCGCGATGCCTGGAACCACGGGTGCTGGTCACTCGTGTGGTTCATGACGAAGTCGATGATCACGCGCAAGCCGCGCTTGTGCGCCTCGCCGAGGAAGAAGCGGAAGTCCTCGATGGTGCCGATCTCGGGGTGCACGCCGGTGTAGTCGGCGACGTCGTAGCCGTCGTCGCGCAACGGGCTCGGGAAGAACGGCGGGATCCAGAGGCAGTCGACCCCCAGCCACTGCAGGTAGTCGAGCTTCTCGACCAGGCCGCGGAAGTCGCCGGTGCCGTCGGCGTTCGAGTCGCGGAACGCGCGGACGAGCACCTCGTAGAAGACGGCGCTCTTGAACCAGTCGGGGGTGGATTCGTCGATGCCCGAGGTCAACGGGGGCTCCTGACGCTGAGGATGTGGGCGGGTTCGTGGTGGGGGTCGAGCCGGACGTAGTTGTGCTCGCTCCAGGTCCAGTCCTCGCCGGTGATCTCGTCGTGGGCGACGAAGGAGGCCGGGAGGCCGGCGGCCGCGAGATCGAGGTGGACCATCGTCTCGCGGGTGGCGTGCGGGTCGACGTTGACGACGACGATCACGGTGTCGCTCTGCCCGTTGGTGAGGTCAGCGGCCTTCGAGAAGACCAGGACGTTCTCGTCGTCGCTGTGGTGGATCGTCACGTTGCGCAGCCGCTGCAGCGCGGGGTGCTGGCGACGGATCTCGTTGAGACGGGTGAGGTACGGCGCGAGCGTGTGGCCCTCACGGTCGGCGGCATCCCAGTCCCTGATGCGGATCTGGTACTTCTCCGAGTCGAGGTACTCCTCGCTGCCGGGGCGGACCGCGACGTGCTCGTACAGCTCGTAGCCGGCGTACACGCCCCAGCTGGGGGAGCCGGTGGCGGCGATCGCGGCCCGGATCTTGAAGGCCGCGGGCCCGCCGTACTGGAGGAAGGCGTGGAGGATGTCGGGCGTGTTGACGAAGAAGTTCGGCCGCATCAGGTGGTCGGTCTCGTGGGAGAGCTCGGTGAGGTACTCCTCGATCTCCCACTTGGCGGTGCGCCACGTGAAGTACGTGTAGGACTGCTGGAAGCCGATCGCACCGAGGCCGCGCATCATCGCCGGGCGGGTGAACGCCTCGGCCAGGAAGAGCACGTCGGGGTCGGTCGCGCGCACCTCCTTGAGCAGCCACTCCCAGAAGGCGACGGGCTTGGTGTGGGGGTTGTCGACCCGGAAGATGCGCACACCGTGCGACATCCAGAGCCGGACGATCCGCAGCACCTCCTGGCAGATCCCGCTGGGGTCGTTGTCGAAGTTGACCGGGTATATGTCCTGGTACTTCTTCGGGGGGTTCTCGGCGTAGGCGATGGTGCCGTCCGCGCGGGTCGTGAACCACTCCGGGTGGGAGGTCACCCAGGGGTGGTCGGGCGCGGCCTGCAGCGCGAGGTCGAGAGCGACCTCGAGGCCGAGGCCGTTGGCGCGGCTGACGAACGCGTCGAAGTCGTCGAACGTGCCGAGGTCCGGGTGGATCGCGTCGTGGCCGCCCTGCTTGGAGCCGATCGCCCACGGCGAGCCGGGGTCGTCGGGTCCGGGCGTCAGCGTGTTGTTGGGGCCCTTGCGGTTGACCTCGCCGATCGGGTGGATCGGGGGCAGGTAGATCACGTCGAAGCCCATCGCGGCGACCGCGTCGAGCCGCTTGGCGGCGGTCTTGAAGCTGCCGCTGGTGATCTTGCCGGTCGTGGGGTGCTTGGTCGCGCCCTCGGAGCGCGGGAAGAACTCGTACCAGCTGCTGAAGAGCGCGCGCTCGCGGTCGGCGTACGCCGGGTAGGGCCCCTCGATCGTGAGCAGCTCGCGGATCGGGTGGCTCCGGACGACCGCCACGAGGCGGGGGTCCTCCATCGCGGCGAGGCGCGCGGCCGTCGGGCGCTTCCGGTCCGAGGCCGCTTCGATCGCGCCGTCGATGAGCTGGGCGGCGTCCGCCGATCCGGGGTCCTTCTTGTCCAGCGAGGCGAGCACGCGCTTGAGCAGCAGCGCACCCTCGGTGAACATCAGCTCGACGTCGACGTCGGCCCGGATCTTGACGGGACCGTCGTGGAACCACGTGTCGAGCGGGCTCGACCAGGCCGCGACCTCGAAGCTCCACGCCCCGGGCAGGTCCGGCGTCACCCAGGCGGTGTAGAGGTCGGGGACCTCGGCGTCCTGGGTCATCCGCACGGGGGCGCGCCGGCGACCGTCCGGGCCGGTGAGGACCACCTCGGCGCCGAGCTTGTCGTGGCCCTCCCGGAAGACGCTCGCCGTCACCGGAAAGGGCTCGCCGACAGTTGCCTTGGCGGGTTGTCGGCCGAGATCGACCAACGGGGAGACGTTCATGACGGGGATGCGTCCGACCATTGCTCCAACTTAGCGAGAGTGCGGGCACGAAGGACAAGTCAGCGATGCCGACAGGTACGACGTACCCGTGAATGCAGTTGGGAAACAACCGGCGGCTGAGGAGGTCGCGCAGCGACCGTCTCGAGACCCCCGCAGCCAACGCGGTCACGTCGGCTACCGGGGTTTCGAGACGGTTGCTAGCGCAACCTCCTCAACCAGTGAGGCGGTCAGTACACCTGGAGCTCGGCGGCGTGGACGATCGTGCCGCGGTCGGACGCCGTCTTGCAGTCGGTGTCGTTGGCCGGGTCGTTGTCCTGCTCACCGGCGTAGCCGGCATAGCCGGTGCACTGGTTCTCGAGCACGACGAACCGGATCGCGGCCGCCTTCGTGGTGGGGACGGCGAAGGAGCGCAGCGTCAGGTCGGGGGCGACCGGCCGGGGGAGGACCGCCGGGAAGGCGTCGGGCTTCGAGGTGAAGAACCGCTTCCAGGTGGCGTTCGGCGACGAGCAGCTCTTCACGCAGGCCTCGAGCGCGAACTGGCGCAGTGCGGTGAAGCGCGAGCCCGAGTCGGGGTCGGCCGCGAGCGGCAGCTCGTTGGGGTCGGCGGGCGCCGCGTGCAGCATCGCGCTGACCTGGACCCGGTGGATGCTCCGCGGCTTCGAGCCCGCCAGGTCGACCGTGACGAAGGGGTTCGTCGCGTCGACGTTGTCGGCAGTGACCCCTCCCCAGTTGGTGTCCTCGGTGCCGTCGATCAGTGCCTCCGGGTTGAGCGACCCGTCGGTCGAGGCGATGACCGAGGCGCCGGACTTCGCGGCGGCGAGGTTCTTCGACGTGGTGATCCGCACCGTCTGCTGGCCCGGCTCGACGGACATCGCGAACCGCTTGAAGCCGGTGCCGGGAGACACGAAGAGCATCTGGTAGCGACCCGGGGTGAACTTCTCGGTCTTGCCGACCGGAGTCACGCGGGCCTCGTAGCGCCCGACGTAGACCTTGCCGGGCACGGAGCTGACGAAGTGCACGGTGCCGTTCTTGGACCGCGGTGAGGCGAAGCTCGGTGTCGGCTGGTCGGAGTCGGAGTCCGGGGTGCTCGCGTCGGCACCCATGCCGCGCTTGGCGAACGCCGCCCACAGCGAGGTCAGGTCGGCCCCGTCGAAGCGCATCGTGTCGGCAGCGATCATCGCGTCGCGGGCGTCGAGCATCGACGTGGCGCCCTGCTGCAGGAGGAAGGCGTCGTAGACGAGCTGGATCCAGCGCCGGTTGCCCGGGCAGAGGTCGGCCGGCAGCGGGCTCTGGGCACCCTTCGCCGTCGCGCAGCGCTTCTGCAGCGCCTTGTCGGCGTACGGGTACTTCTTGTTCCACTGGTCGACGAGCGCCTGGCGGACCTGCCACTGCGTGCCGTTCCAGATCTCGCCGTCCGCGTGGACCTCGGGGCCGGTGGTGTCGAAGCCGTAGTCCGAGTAGTTGAGCGGGTTGGCGTCGATCGGGTAGTCGCGGATGCCCGAGGTCGGGTTGCCGGTCGCGTAGGGACCGACCACCCACGGGCTGGTGCCCGTCGAGTAGCCGTTGGCGAACATGTACTCAGCCGCGTTGAGATCGCCCCACGACTCGCCCATCGCGCCACCCTGCTCGGACGTGATGCCGTCGTCCGGGCCGCCGATCATCCGGTTGGAGATGGCGTGGGTGTACTCGTGCCCGACGATGCTCATGTCGAGCGCGCCGTCGGTGCAGGGGGAGTAGAAGGCTCCGGCGAGCGGCTGGAAGAGGTACTGGTTGGTGATCCCGGGAACGCCGTCGTTGAGCGTGATCTGGTTGGCGTTGTCGCGACCGAGCTCGAGCGGCTGGCCGCCGGTGATCGCGCCGGCCTGGGCGTTGCCGACCTCCTGGTCGCCGCCGACGCCGCCGTGGCCGCGGTTGCTGAGCTGCAGGTTGTAGTTGTCCTCGGTGAAGCCCAGGTAGTAGGCGTAGTCGTGCATCCGGTTGTGGGACACGAACAGGTTGGTCACGACCTGGTTGATGTCGTTGCCGCCCGGGACCAGCTGGGTCGGGTCGCAGCCCGACTCGTTCCACACGTCGGTGAAGTCGGTCGTGTAGTCGCGGGTCGGGGAGACCGGCGCCTGGAGGGTGCCACCCGCGGCCAGCGGGTTGAGCCACGCCTCGTGGGTGTTGGCGTTGTTGCCGACCGTCGTCATGGTGGGAGCGCCGCCGAGGGTGTCCCACGGGCCGTCGTTCGGCGCGCTGTTGGCGAGCGGGCCGTTCGGCGTCGTGCAGGTGTCGGCTCCGCCGGTCCAGCAGCCGACGACCGAGTTGGTCAGCGGGGTGCCGACCTTGGTGGAGGAGAGGTTCGGGTTGGCGGTGAAGTAGCGCCACTGCGGGTCGATGCCGACGTCGCCCGTGGACGGGGTGCCGGAGTCGCTGGTGGCGACCAGCACGGCGTACTGGCCGACGGTGATCGACGCGTCGTCGAAGGGGCAGACCTGGGCGGTGTAGGTGCCCTTCGGGAAGCCGTCGGGGTCGGACACGGTCGCGACCTCGGGGCTGGTCGCCAGGTCGGTCGTCTCGTGCAGGCCGCCGGGGCCGTCGAAGGTGATCGTGGTGTCGTCGCTCGGCGCCGCGAGGGCCGTGGCGGTGAGGGTCTGGGTCAGGTCGTCGTCGAGCTCGAAGGCGTGCTTCGGGCCGCACGCGGTGTTGCTGACCGTGCCCTGGAAGACGTTGGTGTACATCGCGTTGTCGACCGCGTTCTGACGCACGAGCACGTCCTTGCTGACGCCGTCGACGAGCACGCGGTACGCCGCGGCAGCGCCACCGGCGACGTCGACCACGTTGGCCTCGAGGACCGGGCGGACGGAGCCGTCGGCGAGCGCGAGGGCACGCAGTCGGACGGTCTGCTCCTGGGCGAAGCCAGGGACCGTGAGGTGGGTCCAGCCGCCGGAGACGGCCGCGACGATGTCGCCGACCTTGGCCGCCGGGACGCCGAGACCGACGTTGGCCGCGGCCGCGAGCCAGCCCTGCAGCGGGGAGACGGTGCTGGCGACGGGGGTGCCGGTCGTGCGGGTCAGGGACGACGACACGTAGGTGACCTGACCGCGGGCGATCCCGACGGTGACCAGGCTGCCCGACGCGGGCAGGAGCCCGTCGAAGGTCTGGCTGAGGATCACCGCGTGGGCGCCGGTGTCGACCAGCCGCTGGTCGTTGACCAGGGTCAGGCCGTCGACCTGGGTGGCGGTCAGCCCGAGGAGAGCGGCGTGGCCCGCGACCCAGCGGCGGGCGGCGGCGGCCGGCGTGCCGGTGGCCGCGCCGAGCGAGCCGTCGGTCGGGAGGATCGAGGCCGGCGTACCGAAGTCGTTCCAGCGCAGGTGGACGCCGCCGAGCGCGCGCACGGCCTGCCGCTGCTGGGCGGAGGGCCGGACGACGCCACGGACGTCGATGTCGGAGAGCCCGTGGACCGGGTCGCCGATCGTGCGGCTGACGGCCGGGGTGGGGCCGGGCTGCGCGGATGACGGGGAGCTGCCCGCGGTGGCGGGGAGCTGCATCAGACCGGGGGCGAGGGCGACGACGAGGACGCCGAGGGCCCCGGTGGCAAGGCGGGCGCGGTGCGCGCGGAGTGTCATGCCGGTGACAACGGCACCCGGGTCCGTTCGTTATGTGAACCCGTCCGACCGGCTTCTCCGGTTTGTCTTGGATCGTTCAAAGATTCGCGCTACCGTCCGTCCGTGCGTGCCATTCGTCGTTTCACCGTCCGTCCCGTGCTGCCCGCCGCGCTCACCGCGCTGGGCGATCTCGCAGGCAACCTGCGCTGGTCGTGGCACCCCGAGACCCAGGACGTCTTCGAGGCCGTCGACGCGCCGCTGTGGGAGTCGACCGGGCGTGACCCGGTCAAGCTGCTCGGCGCCGTCGGCCGGGCCCGGCTGGAGCAGCTCGCGGCCGACTCGTCGTTCCTCGACCGTCTCGCCGGCGCGCGCGCCGATCTCGAGTCCTATCTGACCGGCGACCGCTGGTACCAGCGTCGCCTCGCGGCCGGCGACGCCGGTCCGGCGGCGATCGGCTACTTCTCTCCGGAGTTCGGCATCACCGCCGTGCTCCCGCAGTACTCCGGCGGGCTCGGCATCCTGGCCGGGGACCACCTCAAGGCCGCCAGCGACCTCGGTGTCCCCATCGTCGGCGTCGGCCTCCTCTACAAGCACGGCTACTTCAAGCAGTCGCTGTCCCGTGAGGGCTGGCAGCAGGAGACCTACCCCGTCCTCGACCCCGACGGTCTGCCGATCTCGCTGCTGCGCGAGGAGAACGGCGAGCGCGCGACGATCACCATCGCGATGCCCGACGGCCCCGACCTGCTGGCCCGGATCTGGGTCGCCAGCGTCGGCCGGGTGCCGCTGCTGATGCTCGACACCGACGTCGAGGGCAACCCCGACCACTACCGCGACGTGACCGACCGCCTGTACGGCGGCAACAGCGAGCACCGGCTGCGCCAGGAGCTGCTCCTCGGCGTCGGCGGCGTCCGCGCGCTGCGCGTCTTCTCGCGGATCACCGGCCACGCAGCGCCCGAGGTGTTCCACACCAACGAGGGCCACGCCGGCTTCCTCGGCCTGGAGCGGATCCGCGAGCTGACCGTGGCCGAGGGTGGCCCGAAGCTCGACTTCGACACCGCGCTCGAGGTCGGCCGCGCGTCGACCGTCTTCACCACCCACACGCCGGTCCCGGCCGGCATCGACCGCTTCCCGCGATCCCTGGTCGAGCAGTACTTCAGCGAGGCCGGCGCGACCCCCGGCGTACCCGTCGAGCGGATCCTGCCGCTCGGTAGCGAGGACTACGAGGGCGGCGACCCGTCGGTCTTCAACATGGCGGTGATGGGCTTCCGGCTCGCCCAGCGCGCCAACGGCGTCTCCCAGCTGCACGGTCACGTCAGCCGCGAGATGTTCCAGGGCCTGTGGCCGGCCTTCGACGAGGCCGAGGTCCCGATCGGCTCGATCACCAACGGCGTGCACGCGCCCACCTGGGTCGCCCGCGAGGTGATCGCCCTGGCCGCGCGCGAGGGCGCCGACCCGGACGGCGACGACACCGAGGCCTTCTGGGCCGCGGTCGACAAGATCCCCTCGGTCGACATCTGGTCGACCAAGCGCGACCTTCGCGAGCGGCTCGTCATCGACGCCCGCAAGCGGCTGGCGAAGTCGTGCGAGAAGCGCGGCATGGCCAAGGCCGAGCTCGGCTGGACCGAGACCGCCCTCGACCCCGACGTGCTCACCATCGGGTTCGCCCGCCGCGCCGCGTCGTACAAGCGACTGACGCTGATGCTGCGCGACCCCGAGCGGCTCAAGCGCCTGCTGCTCCACCCCGAGCGCCCGATCCAGCTGGTGATGGCCGGCAAGGCCCACCCCGCCGACGACGGCGGCAAGAAGCTGATCCAGGCGATCGTCCAGCTGGCCGACGACCCGGAGCTGCGCCACCGGATCGCCTACCTGCCCAACTACGACATCGCGATGGCGCAGCCGCTCTACCCCGGCTGCGACGTCTGGCTCAACAACCCGCTGCGTCCCTACGAGGCGTGCGGCACCTCTGGCATGAAGGCCGCGCTGAACGGTGGGCTCAACCTGTCGATCCTCGACGGCTGGTGGGACGAGTGGTACGACGGCGAGAACGGCTGGGCGATCCCGTCCGCCGACGGTGTCGTCGACCCCGACCACCGCGACGACCTCGAGGCCACGGCGCTGTACGACCTGATCGAGAACGAGGTCGCGCCGCGCTTCTACGACGTCGATGCCGAGGGTGTCCCGACCCGCTGGCTCGAGATGACGCGCCACACGCTGAAGTCGCTCGGCCCCAAGGTGCTCGCCACCCGGATGGTCAGCGACTACGTGCGCCAGCTCTACACGCCCGCCGCGACGACGGCCCGCGAGCTCAACTCCGACTACGCCGGGGCTGTCGAGCTCGCCGCCTGGAAGAAGAAGGTCCGGTCGGGCTGGTCCGCCGTACGCGTCGAGCACGTCGAGAGCAGCGGCGTCGGTGACGCCCCCGAGGTCGGCGACGCGATGAGCGTCCGCGCGTTCGTGGCGCTGGGCGACCTGTCGCCGAGCGACGTCGAGGTGCAGCTGGTCCACGGCCGGAGCAACGGCGAGGACGAGCTGACCGAGACCACGGTCGAGCCGCTCCACGTCGCCGAGTCCTACGAGGCCGGGCGGCACCGCTTCGACGGCGAGCTGGTCCTCGACCAGTCCGGCGCCTTCGGTTACACCGTCCGCGTGATCCCGCGCAACGACCTGCTGGCCTCGCCCGCCGAGCTCGGCATCGTCGCCCTGCCCTAAAGGTTGAGTCGAGACTTCCGTCGGTCGAATCGAGAGTTTCGTCAGTCGAGCCGTACGAAACTCTCGATTGAACTGACGGAAGTCTCGATTCGACCGTCAGGCCTCGCGGAGGACGACGACCGTACGACGGCCGATGGCGAGCCGGTCGCCGGCGCGCACCTGGGTCCCGACGGGCAGCCGGAAGTCGGTGGAGAGCACGACCTCGCCCTTCTGCACCCAGTCGTTCTCGGGCAGCGTGATGGTGGCGGGCAGCCAGCCGGCGTTGAACCAGAGGATGAAGGACTTGTCGACCTGCTGCTCGCCGTGCCGGCCGGGCGCGCGGAGCGGGGCGCCGGACACGAACATGCCGATCGTGCGCAGGTCCGGGTCGTGCCAGTCGTCGGCGGTCATCTCGCGACCCGACGGGTGCAGCCAGGCGAGGTCCTTCGGACCGCCGCGGATGGTCGGCCGGCCCTCGAACCAGTGCCGCTGCCGCAGCGCGGGGTGCTCGCGTCGCAGCCGCAGCGCGGCCTTGGTGATCTCGTAGACGTCGAGCCAGGCGTCGTCGGGACTCCAGTCGACCCACGAGATCTCGTTGTCCTGGCAGTAGGCGTTGTTGTTGCCGCGCTGGGTGCGACCGCGCTCGTCGCCGGCGGTGATCATCGGGACGCCGTTGGACAGGCACAGGGTGGCCATCATGTTCGCCACCTGGCGACGTCGTACGGCGACCAGTGACTCGTCGGTGGTCTCGCCCTCGTGCCCGAGGTTCCACGACCGGTTGTTGTCGGTGCCGTCCCGGTTGTCCTCGCCGTTCGCCTCGTTGTGCTTCTGCTCGTAGGACACCAGGTCGCGCACGGTGAAGCCGTCGTGCGCGGTCACGAAGTTGATCGAGTTGTACGCCGATCTCCCGTCGTCGGCGTACAGGTCCGACGACCCGGCGAGCCGGGTGGCGACGGTGCTGTTGCCCGACGAGTGGTTGCGCCAGAAGTCGCGGATCTCGTCGCGGTACTGGTCGTTCCACTCCACCCACGGGGGCGGCATCCCTCCGACGAGGTAGCCGTCCATCGACGCGTCCCACGGCTCGGCGATCAGCTTCACGTGGCGCAGCACCGGGTCCTGGCCGATCGCGACGAGCAGCCGGCAGTTCATGTCGATGTCGTAGCCGGTGCGGGTCAGCGCCGACATCAGGTCGAAGCGGAAGCCGTCGACGTGCATCTCGGTCACCCAGTAGCGCAGCGAGTCGAGGATCAACCGCAGCGCGAGCGGGTCGTTGGAGTCGACGGTGTTGCCGCAGCCGGTGACGTCCCAGTAGGTGTCGTCGAAGACGCTGATACCGGTGTCCTTGTCGGTCGTCGGCAGCACCCGCTTGTAGAACCCGCGGTCGTCGAGGCCGCGGAACGAGATCGTCGGCCCGAGCGCCCCGCCCTCGGCGGTGTGGTTGTAGACCACGTCGAGGATGACCTCGATGCCGGCAGCGTGCAGCGACTTGACCATCTGCTTGAACTCGGTGACCTGCTGACCCCGGTCGCCCGACGAGCTGTACGAGGCGTCGGGGGAGAAGTAGCTGATCGTGTTGTAGCCCCAGTAGTTCACCAGCCCCCGCTCGAGCAGCGCCGGCTCCGAGAAGAACTGGTGGATCGGCAGCAGCTCGACGGCAGTGACGCCGAGGTCGCGGAGGTACTCGACCACCGCGGGGCTCCCGAGCCCGGCGTACGTCCCGCGCAGCTCCTCGGGCACCCGGTCGTGCAGCTGGGTGAAGCCCTTGACGTGCAGCTCGTAGATCACCGTGTCGCGCCAGCGGCGCCGCATCGGCACCTCGCCGTCCCAGTCGAAGGCCGGGTCGACCACGACGCTGCGTGCGTTGTACGGCGCGGAGTCCTGCTCGTCGCGCAGCTCGGGCGAGCCGATCTGGTAGCCGAACATCGCCGGCTCGGGGCGCATCGTGCCGGCGGTGGCCTGGGCGTAGGGGTCGAGCAGCAGCTTGTGGGGGTTGAAGCGGTAGCCGCGGGACGGCTCCCACGGTCCGTCCACGCGGTAGCCGTAGCGGGTGCCGGGGGCGATGCCGGGCAACGCGCCGTGCCAGATGCCGAGCGAGCGCTCGGTGAGCTGGTGGCGGGTCTCGACCCCCTCGTCGTCGAAGACGCAGATCCAGCAGGCCGTGGCGTTGGGGGAGTAGACCGCGAAGTTCGTCGACTCGGGCGACCAGGTCGAGCCCAACGGCCAGTTGCGCCCGGGCCAGACCTTGGCCTGCTGTCCGAGATGGGTCCAGATGCCAGGGCTCACGTGGGCATTGTCCCTGATGCTGGCACCATGCCGAGGGAGAAGCGTCCGCAACAGAGAGGTGGCACAGCAGCGATGGGTGAGTTCGTGAGGCTCGAGGTGGCCGACGGCGTCGGCACCATCCGGCTCGACCGGCCGAAGATGAACGCGCTGAACGTCCAGGTGCAGGAGGAGATCCGCGCCGCCGCCACGGAGGCCACCGAGCGCGACGACGTCAAGGCCGTGGTCGTGTACGGCGGCGAGCGGGTCTTCGCGGCCGGCGCGGACATCAAGGAGATGGCCGACATGTCCTACACCGACATGGTCAAGCGCTCCGGCCCGCTGCAGTCCGCCCTCGGTGCCGTCGCCCGCATCCCGAAGCCCGTCGTCGCCGCGATCACCGGCTACGCCCTCGGCGGCGGCTGCGAGCTCGCGCTCTGCGCCGACGTCCGGATCGCGGCCGACAACGCCACCCTCGGGCAGCCCGAGATCCTGCTCGGCATCATCCCCGGCGCCGGGGGCACCCAGCGCCTCACGCGCCTGGTCGGGCCGAGCAAGGCGAAGGACATCATCTTCAGCGGCCGGTTCGTCAAGGCGGACGAGGCGCTCGCGATCGGGCTGGTCGACAAGGTCGTCCCGGCCGAGTCGGTCTACGACGAGGCGCTCGCCTGGGCGAAGCAGTTCTCGGGAGCCGCGTCGTACGCCATCCGGGCTGCGAAGGAGAGCATCGACCGCGGGATCGAGGTCGACCTGGAGACCGGCCTCGAGATCGAGCGCCAGCAGTTCGCAGCCCTCTTCGCCACGCAGGACCGCACCATCGGCATGCAGTCGTTCGTCGAGAACGGTCCCGGGAAGGCGGAGTTCGTCGGCGGCTGACTCACAGCCTCCGCTCGACCCGGGTCACCGGGACCAGCGTGCGACGGGTGAACGCGCTGTCGCGACCGACGCTGCCGACCGCCGAGACGCTGACGGTGCCGGCGGTGAACGTGGTGACCCCGCGCAGCACCGTCGACGTGCCGTCGACCACCTGGCGCAGCGTGCGACCGTCGGTGAGCGTGGCGCGGACGACGTACCCGTGCGCCCCCGGCACCGCACGCCAGGTCGCCGCGGTGTCGCCGCCCTTCGGTCGCAGCGTCAGGGCGTTCGGGGCGACCAGCTTCGGTGCTGCCGGCGCCTGGTAGGTGTCGAGCGTGATCGTCTTGTAGGGCACGCCGTTGCGCTCGACCACGGCCGTGACGGTGCGCTTCTCGGCGATGCCGGAGAGCGGCAGGTGGAAGGTGCTCGCGCCGTGGTCGAGCACCCCGAGCTGCCGCGCGCCGAACGCACCCTTCTCCATGAGCACGACCTCGTCGTCGCGGTCGGCGTCGACGTCATAGGTCAGGACCCGCGTGTCGCCGCTGCCCGAGACCTGGCCGGTGACGACCGGGTCGGGGATCGGGGTGCGCAGGTCGACGGTGATGTCGGGGGTGGACGACGTGCACCGGCGTGGGTCGCACTGCGACTCGGGCAGCGCCCGGACCTGCCAGCTGCCGGGGTCGGGCGCGTCGACGGTGACCGTCGTGGTCGCCTCCGTGGCGAACTTGGTGATCGTGGCGCCGGCACCCCGCTGCACGTCGCGGCCGTCGTCGGAGATCACCGTGCCGTCCGGCGCGACCACCTGCAGCTGCGGTGGCCGGCCCGAGCTCGAGTGCACGACGAACGCGGCCTTCGCGGTGCTGGGCGGCATCGTCACGGCCGCGGAGTCGCTGCGCCGTGACAGGTGCACGTTGCTCTGGACGCCGAGATAGCTCTTGAGGTCGCACGAGGCGACGAAGACGTCCCACCCCGAGTCGTAGAGGTAGACGATGCCGCCGAGGTCGAAGCACGCCCCGAAGCCCTTCGACGAGACCCCGCCCTGGACGTTGCCGCAGATGTCCCCGAGCACGAAGCCGGCGCAGATGTGCGCCCGGCCGATCAGGTCGAACGCGAACGAGGGGGCGAAGACCACCGTGCCGTCCACGCCGACGTCGACGGTGAAGTTGGCGTAGGAGAAGTGCGCCTCGCCGCCCATGCTCACCGCGGCGTAGTCGCTGCCGACCCGGAGGTCGACGTAGCCCGAGCCGAGACGGAGGTAGTCGGAGAGCGAGACCGTGCCCGTCGTACGCAGCCAGACCAGGTCGGACGGTGCGACGAAGCTGGTGTCGCAGCCGGCGCCGGTCTGGCCGCCGTCCAGCACCCCGAAGGCCACGCAGCCGTCGACCTTGAGGAAGCCGTCCTTCGGGACCGAGCCGCCCACCTTGCCGACGATGACGAACGGGTCGCCCGTGGCGCTCGCGGCCAGGCACTTCAGCCCGGCGAACGGCGCTCCGGCCGGTCCGAGGGGCAGCTCGCTGGCGAGCTCGAGCTGGGCGCCGCCGAAGTCGAAGCCGCCGTCCGCGCCGAGCTGCAGCCCCGACGGGCCGTCGATGTCACGGCACAGGGAGCTGGGGTCGCCGCTGGGAGGCGGGACGTACGGCGCGTCGATGGTGCCGATGTCGGGGATCTCCAGCACGAGCCCGGCGATCCAGCCGCCGGTGAGCTTGTGCGCGAGCAGCCCCTGCTTGATCTGGAAGCCGCCGACCTCGAGCCCGGCGAGGTCGATCGAGAAGTCGGTGTCAGGCGCCGCGGCGCCCAGCATCGCGGTGGCCTCCGCTCGGCGCTCCGCCCGGGCCCTCGCCTGCGCGGGCGGCGTCCACGGTTGGTAGCCGTCGAGGACGACCGGTGGCGTCGCGCCCTTCAGCGGGGCGGGCAGCGAGGTGCTGACCTTCAGCAACGCGTGCGCCCCGCCGGGCTGGAGGAACGCCTGCGTCGAGGTGACGTCGAGGCCCTCGAACGCCTGGTTGGCGGTGCTCCGGGCGGGCAGGGCGGCGACCGTCGCGCCCAGCTGCGGGTCGTACGCCGGGACCGGGATCTCGAGCGCCGTGGTCAGCGGGGTCGCGGCCCGGCCGGCGCCTCCGACGTTGCCCTCGGCCGAGCGGTAGTAGCCGACGAAGCCCGTGGGTGAGGTGATCGTGCCCTGCTCGGGGTCGACGAGCACGTCGTCGCCGACCAGCGTCACGCCGGTCACGGGGTTGCCGAGCCGCACGTAGTAGCCCAGCTCGGGCCGGTAGACCTTGTGCCCGTCGAGCGAGGTCTCCGGGATGAAGCAGGGGGTGCCGAGCAGGTCGCCGCTGCCGTCGCCGAGTGCCGAGCCCTCGTAGACAGGTGTGGCGCTGATCCCGTGCAGGTCGAGCGAGTGGCACGCGGCCTCGGTGACGGTGACCTTCGCGGACTTGGTGGCGGTGAACCAGCGCACCTTGAGCGCCGACCCCTCCTTCTTCTGGCCGCCGAAGTAGGGGACCTTGGTGGTCATCGTGATCGTGTAGGTGCCCGAGTCCACGTAGGTGTGCTCGAAGACGAAGCCCTTCGACGAGTCCTGGCCGCTGTTGGGGATGACCAGCTTCTTCCCGTCCCCGAAGTCGAAGGACTGCGTGCGTGAGCCGATGGGCTGGCAGCCCTGCTTCCCGCGCCGGTACGACGGGGTCGCGCGGCCGACCACACCGGACCCGCCGGGGGTGGCCACCGTGTCAAGGTTGCCGACGATCGCGTCCGGCGGGGGATAGGCGAGGTTCTTGAGCTCGGTGATCTTCGTCTGCTTGACCTCGATCTCGTCGTCGGCCATCGGGTAGCAGCCCTTCACCCCGGGGGTCGTGTCCCGCACCTGGATCGGGGCGCCCTGGAGACCGGAGTCGAAGACGCCGATCGCCGCACACGTGCCGAGCTGGATCATCAGCAGGGCTGGCGGGTTGTCGCAGTCGACGGTCTTGCCGCCGGTCGGGTCGGGTCCGCCGATCTTCGGGGTGTTCGGGCGCATGGTGATGACGCGGGACAGGTTGGTCAGGGAGCCGTTCTCGGAGATCGGCTTCACGTGCACCGAGATCACCCGGTCGGCGTTCTTCTTGCCCGCGGGCATGGTCACGGTCAGGGTCGGGTCGGCGGTGACCTGGTAGCCCGTGCCCTTCGAGTCGAGGGCGAGCTGGACCGCGCTCGCGACCCCCTTCGGAGCATCGATCGCCGTGGTGGTGCGCTGGGTGGGCACTCCCTCGACGTCCCAGGCGTAGGCGACGAACCGCTCGGAGTCGGAGCGGCTCAGCACCCGGAACGTCACCTGTTGTCCCGGCCGTGGGTCCTGCGGGGTGGCGATCAGGCCCGACGTCGTCGGCCGGACGACCTTCACGGGCAGCTGTGCGGTCGCGGACGTCCGGAGACCGACCGCACGCACCGCCACCTTCGACATCGACGGCCGCGCCGCGAGCACCAGCTCAGGGGTGGCGCCGGTGCTGGTCTCGAAGCTCCCGTCGCCGTCGGTGTCCCAGGCGTACGCCGCGTCGCTCGGACCACCCGCGACGATCAGGTGCAGGCGTGCACCGATGACGGCCCGGGTCGGCCCCACCAACCCCAGCTGCGGCTCGGCCGCGGCCGCCACCGGGGCGTCGACGCCGGGTGGTGCCGTGACACCGACGACGGTGAGGGTGCTGGTGACGACAGCGGCGACGGCGAGCAGGCGGACGATCACCTCGCCCATCCAAGGTCACCGGACGAGGGCCGGAAAGCGTCGTTCCGTGAACGGGTGATCAGTCTCGGTGATCACCGAGCCAGCCGGAGCTGCGCCCGGTGTCCGAGGCCAGGTCGAGCACCCGCCGGAGCAACGGCCGGTCGTCGTGGCGGCGCCACACCAGCGACGTCGGGAGCCCGGTCGTGGGCTGGACCAACGGGCGCCACCGCACCCCGGGAGGCAGGACGGGCAGCTCCGGGACGCACAGCAGCCCGGCGCCGGACCGCACCCCCTCGACCGCCTCCGGGACGGTCCCGCAGGGCGACATGGTGGGGGCGACCCCCGCCTCCGCGAGCAGACCGCGGACGAACGCGTTGTACTCCGGGTGCTCGTCCTCGGACCCCACGAGCAGGGTCACGTCGCCCAGGTCGCACCAGCGCACCTGCTCCGCGCCGGCGAGCGGGTGGTGCTCGCCGACCACCACCCCCATCGGCTCGCGCCGGAGCAGCCGCGCGGCCAGGCCCGGTCCGGGGTCGCCGTCGAGGAGCGCCAGCCCCAGGTCGAGGTCGCCGTTGCGCAGCATCTCCCGCTGGCGGGGCAGCCCGCCCACGACGGTGGCGACCTCGAGGTGTGGCAGCTCGGCCCGGACCGACTCGAGGACCGTGGGCATCGTGTCCATGGTGGCGTCGCCGACGCAGACGACCAGCCGGTCGCTCGTGCGGGCCGCCCGGCGGGCGACCTCACGGGCCCGCTCGGCCGCCTCGAGGGTGCGCCGCGCCTCGCTGACGAACGCCGCCCCGGCCTGGGTCAGCGCGACGTGGTGGGTCGACCGGTCGAAGAGGGGTACGCCGAGCTCGCGCTCGAGCCGCTTGAGCTGCTGGCTCAGCCCCGACTGTGCGATCGCCAGCCGCTCGGAGGCTCGACGGAAGCTGAGCTCGTCGGCCAGCGTCACGACGTACTCCAGCTGACGCAGCTCCATGGCGGCATTGTGCGTGCTCGCGGCCTCGCGCGTCGCCAAGACCGGTGATGTGCGAAGGTTTGCCGCCGCCGTGCCACCGGGCATGACGGGTGCGTGGAGACAGAGGAGCGGGACGTGGCAGACCGACGATCGACGAGGCGCCGCGGTGCGGCGATCCGGCTGCGGCTGGCCCAGGTCGTGTGGATCGCAGCCGTGGTCTGCGCACTCTTCCTCGCGGTCGGCGCCCTGCTCATCGCGCTGGACGCCAACACCGGCAACGCGCTGGTGAAGTTCGTCCTCGACGGGGCCGACGTCGTCGACCTCGACGTCTTCTCGCGCGACAACGGGATCTTCAAGTTCGACGGCAGCGACGCCGCGACCAAGAACGCCCTCGCCAACTGGGGCCTCGGGGCGGTCGCCTACCTGGTCGTCGGCCGGATCCTGGAGCGGATCATCCGGCCCTGACCGACCGTGACAGCGCTGCTGTGACAAAGCCAACCCCGGAGCGAGTTTCGGCACGCCCTACGCGACGGTAGCCTCACGAGCACATCCGAGTGCATCAGGACATCAGGAGGGGCCGGTTCCGGCCACACCACCATGAACATTGTCGTCTGTGTGAAGTACGTTCCCGACGCCACTGCTGACCGGCAGTTCGAGTCGGACAACACCGTGGACCGCGTCGGCGTCGACGGTCTGCTGTCGGAGCTTGACGAGTACGGCGTCGAGCAGTCGCTGCAGATCAAGGAGAAGGCCGGCGACGACACCACCGTGACCGCGCTCTGCGTGGGTCCGGAGAAGGCTGTCGACGCGGTGCGCAAGGCGCTGCAGATGGGTGCCGACCAGGGCGTCCACGTGCTCGACGACGCCATCGCCGGCTCCGACGCCATCGCGACGTCGCTGGTGCTCGCCAAGGCCATCGAGAAGCTGGGTGCCGAGAAGAAGGTCGACCTCGTGGTCGGCGGTCTGGCCTCGACCGACGCCGGCATGAGCGTCGTCCCGGCGATGCTCGCCGAGCGCCTCGGCCTGCCCCAGGTCACGCTGGCCTCGGTCGTCGAGTTCCAGGGCGACCAGGTCCGGATCAAGCGCGACGGCGACACGGCCACCGAGGTCATCGGCGGCACGATGCCGCTGGTCCTGTCGGTGACTGACCAGTCGGGCGAGGCCCGCTACCCGTCGTTCAAGGGCATCATGGCCGCCAAGAAGAAGCAGCTCGACGTGTGGTCGCTCAGCGACATCGGCGTCGACGCGAGCGAGGTCGGCGCGGGTGCCGCGTGGACCGAGGTCGAGGAGACCACGGCCCGCCCGCCGCGCACCGCCGGCGAGATCGTCAAGGACGAGGACGGCTCGGGCGCCACGGCGCTGACCGACTTCCTCGCCTCCAAGAAGTTCATCTGAGGAGCGTCTGATGTCTGAAGTTCTGGTTGTCGTCGACCACGTCGACGGCGCAGTCAAGAAGCCGACGTACGAGCTGCTCACCCTCGCCAAGCGTCTCGGTGAGCCGTCCGCCGTCTACATCGGTCCGGCCGACAAGGCCGCCGAGGTGGCCGAGAAGGTCAAGGCGTACGGCGCCGAGAAGGTCTACACGATCGACGACGCCCCGCTGAAGGGCTACCTCGTGGCCCCCAAGGCCGAAGCGCTGCAGCAGCTCGCCGAGAAGGCGTCGCCGGCCGCGATCCTGATCCCGTCGTCCGCCGAGGGCAAGGAGATCGCCGGTCGTCTCGCGATCAAGCTCGAGTCGGGCCTGATCACCGACGCCGTCGACGTGCAGGAGGGTCCGGTCACCACGCAGAGCGTGTTCGCCGGCAACTTCACCGTCCAGGCCAAGGTCACCAAGGGCACCCCGATCATCACGGTCAAGCCCAACTCCGCGGCTCCGGAGGAGTCCGCGGGCGCGGGTGCCGTCGAGGAGTTCACCCCGACCATCTCCGACGGTGCGAAGACCGCCCAGATCGTGGCCTCGCAGCCGCGCCAGGCGACCGGTCGTCCCGAGCTCACCGAGGCCGCGATCGTGGTCTCCGGTGGTCGTGGCACCGGCGGCAACTTCGAGCCGATCGAGGCCCTGGCCGACGCCCTCGGCGCGGCCGTGGGTGCCTCGCGCGCCGCGGTCGACTCGGGCTGGATGCCGCACACCTTCCAGGTCGGCCAGACCGGCAAGACGGTCTCGCCGCAGCTCTACGTCGCCAACGGCATCTCCGGTGCGATCCAGCACCGCGCCGGCATGCAGACCTCGAAGACCATCGTGGCCGTCAACAAGGACGAAGAGGCCCCGATGTTCGAGCTGGTCGACTTCGGTGTCGTGGGTGACCTCCACACGGTCCTCCCGGCCGCGACCGAGCAGATCAACGCCCGCAAGGGCTGACCCGCTTCACCGAGTCGGCGCAGTGTCAGCCTGACACTGCGCCGACTCGGCTCATTTCAGGGGTCGGTGACCTTGACCAGCAGCCAGTTGCGGTCGTCGCCGCCCATCCGGGTCTGCTGCAGCGTGTAGGCGCCCTGCAGCCGGTCGCCGTGGAGCACCACCTTGAGGTGGCCGGCCGCGAGCGCGTCGGCGACCGACACGGGCTCACCGTCCCGCTCGGTGAGGTTCTCGAACGTCCCGGAGTCCCAGATGACGACCGAGCCGCGACCCTCGACGTCGTTCTCGTACGACGCGTGCTCCAGCTCGTGGTCGTCGACACGGACGGCCAGCCGCTTCTGCCGCGGGTCGGCGGACGGACCCTTCGGGACGGCCCAGGACGCCAAGACCCCGTCGACCTCCAGGCGGAGGTCGAAGTGGATGTTGGTCGCGTGGTGGCGCTGGACGACGAAGATCGATGCCCTCGGGTCCGGGGCCGGGTCAGCCGGTGCCGCCGTACCCCTCCTCCGTGATGATCCCGACCTGCGGCACGGTCACGGTGCGCACACCCTTCTTCGTGCTGAGGCGGATCTTGCGGAGCGCGGTGTTGTTGTCCGTCGACTCCTCGACGAGGTTGCCCTCCGGGTTGGCGACGACGGCGAGGTAGTAGGTGCCGTCGGGGAGGGTGCGGATCGGGATCGACTGGCCCGCGCGGTACTGCGTGTAGGTGTCGCCCCAGCCGGCGGCGAGCACCTCCCGGATGCTCAGCGCTGAGTAGTCACCGCACGAGGTCGCGAGGTTGGTGTTCTCGGGCCGCCACGCGGCGTCGGGGACGGTGAGGTCGACGGCGTCGGTGTTGGCGAGGCAGAACGCCTCCTTGTGGGAGACCGCGATCGGCTGCTTGTCGTGGTCGAGCAGCGAGTAGCGGGCGAAGTCCTCGAAGTGCCAGTGCTGGTGCGAGGGCTTGGGGTCCCAGTGCATGTGGCCGACCGGCTGGTAGCCGGTCTGCGTGCCGTCGGCGTCGAAGAAGTACTGGTAGGCGTCCATCTCGTCCTTGCCGTCCCGCCGGAAGCCGTCGACGACCAGCGGGCTGTCGCCGGCGTTCCACACGGTCGCCGAGAAGCGCAGCTGGGTGCCGTTCTTGTTCAGCGAGATGCCCCACGCGGGCAGGGAGCGGAGGTCCGGCTCAGGGCCGTCCGCGGGCGGCTCGACGGCGCCCTGAGGCGGGTGGGAGACGGGCCGGGCCTGTCGGTCGACCGGGTGCGGTGGCTTCGGGCCGCCGGGGCCGCCGGGCTCGACCTCCTGGTCGGTCACGGTCAGGACCGTCGAGACCGAGGCCTCGTCGGGCGTGAGGCCGAAGGCGGCGGCGTACCTCGGGCTGATCGACGTCACGACGTCGTACTTGCCGACACCGAGCTTGAACGGCTTGCCCTGGCTGAGCACCGGACTGGCCCAGCCCTGCTGGACGCCCTGGACCGAGCCGAGGCTGAACGGGTTGTACCAGCAGCCGACCGGGTAGGGCGACGTCGCGGGCGCGCTCGGTCGGACCCGCTCGGAGTAGCCGTTGAGGCAGGCGTCGCGCTTCACGACGAGCGGGTCGCCGCCGCCCTTGCGGGGCGTGACCGTGATCGTCAGGAAGTTCGAGATCCCGGCGAAGTTCTCCATCGAGTCCGGGGGGAGCGCCACGTCGCCGGAGGCGGAGCGCCAGCTGCTCTGGATCCCCTCGTCGTACGACGGGCGGTGCGACCAGACCTCGAGCGGCCCGGTCTCGGCGACGAGGCGGAGGCCGAAGTCGGTCCAGGTCCGGTTGCGGTACTCGTAGGACGTGACCTTCTTGGGCGTCCAGAGGGAGAACGGAGCGGCGTCGTCTGCCGCCCGGTGGACCGGCTGGTCGGCGTGCGCCGGGACCTGCCCGGAGACCATGGCGAGCGCCGAGACGCCGAGCGCCAGGGCAGAGGTGAGCCCGACGGCACGAGAGGTGGAGCGGAGCAACGGAGGTCCTTCCCCGATGGCAGCGAGCTGCGTGAGCTTGTCGAGCGTACGACGCCCGCGGACCCGGTTTGGTTGCATGATCACCGCAGGGGGTGACTCCTTGTCCGGAAGCGCCTGCTGCGCGGCGCCGGACAAGGAGACACCCCCTAGGCTCGCCGCATGGACACGCAGCAGGAGGTCGTCGCGGTCGCCGAGCGCGCCCGGGAGGCCAGTCACGGCCTGGCCCTGGCGACCCGCGCCCAGAAGGACCAGGCCCTCCAGGCGATGGCCGACGCGCTGCTCGAGCGCGAGGACGAGGTGCTCGCCGCCAACGCCGAGGACGTCGCCCGCGCCGAGTCCGGTGGCACCCCGCCGAACATCGTCGACCGGCTCCGGCTCACGCCCGACCGCCTGGCCGGGATGGCCCAGGGGCTCCGCGACGTCGCAGGTCTGCCCGACCCGGTCGGCGAGGTGGTGCGAGGCAGCACGCTCGCCAACGGCCTCGAGCTGCGCCAGGTCCGCGTGCCCTTCGGTGTCGTCGGGATGATCTACGAGGCCCGCCCCAACGTCACGGCCGACGCGGCCGGCATCTGCCTGAAGTCCGGCAACGCCGTGCTCCTGCGCGGCTCCTCGAGCGCCCGGTCGAGCAACGCCGCGATCGTCGGCGTGCTCCGCGACGCGGTCTCCTCCGCCGGCCTCGACGCCGATGTCGTCCAGCTGGTCCCCGGCGACAGCCACGACAGCGTGAAGGCCCTGATGCGCGCCCGCGGCCACGTCGACGTGCTGATCCCCCGTGGGGGAGCGGGTCTGATCCGGTCGGTCGTCGAGGAGTCGACGGTGCCGGTGATCGAGACCGGCGTCGGCAACTGCCACGTCTACGTCGACGCCGCCGCCGACCTCGACAAGGCGCTCGCGATCGTCCTCAACTCCAAGACCCACCGCACCAGCGTCTGCAACGCGGCCGAGTCGCTGCTGGTCCACGCCGACGTGGCCGATGCCTTCCTGCCCCGGGTGGTCACGGCGCTGCAGGAGGCCGGGGTCGCGATCCACGGGGACCTCGCGTTCGCGGCGTACGACGGGGTGGTGGCCGCCACGGACGAGGACTTCGCGCAGGAGTACCTCTCCCTCGACATCTCCGCGGCCGTCGTACCCGACCTCGACGCGGCGATCAGCCACATCCGGCGCTTCTCCAGCCAGCACACCGAGGCGATCGTGACCGAGGACCTCGCTGCTGCGCGCGCGTTCACGGCCGCCGTGGACTCCGCCGCGGTGCTCGTCAACGCGTCGACGCGCTTCACCGACGGGGGAGAGTTCGGCTTCGGCGCCGAGATCGGGATCAGCACCCAGAAGCTGCACGCTCGCGGCCCGATGGGCCTGCCCGAGATGACCTCGACGAAGTACGTCGTCACCGGCGACGGACACGTCCGCTGACACCGCTAGGCTGTCGCCCATGAACGCGCTGCTCACCGTGTTGCACACCGAGAACCCCAACGTGCCCAACCACTGGCTCATCGGCGGCATCGCTCTCGGCATCCTGCTGGCACTGCTGCTGGCGCTGCTCGCCTTCGGCGCGGGACGCGAGCACAGCTGACCACCGAGCCGAGGGCCGAGCGCGTGCCGGGCGCCCGTCGCGTCGGTGTCATGGGCGGCACCTTCGACCCGATCCACCACGGCCACCTCGTGGCCGCGTCGGAGGTGCAGGCGTGGTTCGACCTCGACGAGGTCGTCTTCGTGCCGACCGGTGACCCGTGGCAGAAGTCCGACCGGGACGTCTCGCCCGCCGAGGACCGCTACCTGATGACGGTCATCGCGACCGCCGCCAACCCGCGGTTCAACGTCTCCCGCGTCGACATCGACCGCCACGGGCCGACGTACACGATCGACACGCTGAAGGACCTCAAGGCGCGGTTCCCCGACGCCGAGCTCTACTTCATCACCGGCATGGACGCGCTCGCCGACATCTTCACCTGGCGCGACGCGGAGGACCTCTTCGCGCTCGCCCAGTTCGTCGGCTGCACCCGCCCGGGCTACACCATGGACGACGCGACGATCGCCTCGATCCCCTCCGACCGTGTGACCATGGTCGAGATCCCCGCACTGGCGATCTCCTCCTCCGACTGCCGCGACCGCAAGCGACGCGGCGAGCCGGTCTGGTACCTCGTGCCCGATGGCGTGGTCCAGTACATCGCCAAGCACGACCTGTATCCCAAGGACACCCCATGACTGCCACCGACCACGCCGTCGAGCTCGTCCGGGCCGCCGCCCGCGCCGCGTCCGACAAGCTCGCCTCCAACATCATCGCCTTCGACGTCAGCGAGCAGCTCGCGATCAGCGACGCGTTCGTCCTCGCCTCGGCCTCCAACGACCGCCAGGTGAAGTCGATCGTCGACGAGATCGAGGACAAGCTGCGCGAGATCGGCGCCAAGCCGCTGCGGCGCGAGGGCGAGCGCGACGGGCGCTGGGTCCTCATCGACTACGGCGAGATCGTCGTGCACGTGCAGCACGAGGAGGAGCGGCAGTTCTACGCCCTCGAGCGGCTGTGGCGCGACTGCCCGGCGATCGAGCTGCCCGCCGACGTCGTCTCGCATGAGCGCTAAGAGGCTCCTTCTCCTCCGGCACGGCCAGACCGCCTGGAACAAGGCCGGTCGCGTCCAGGGTCAGCTCGACGCCGAGCTCGACGACACCGGTCGTCGCCAGGCGGCCGAGACGGCCCCGGTCATCGCGGCGATGGGTCCGGTCGCGCTCTGGTCGTCCGACAGCCTGCGCGCCCGCGACACCGCGGCGTACGTCGCGAAGGAGTGCGGGTTGGACCCGACGTACGACGCGCGCCTGCGTGAGTACTACCTCGCCGAGCGGCAGGGCCTGACCCACACGGAGTACGCCGAGCTCGCGCCCGAGGAGTTCGCGGCCTTCCGCCGCGGCGACTTCGACGTGGTGCCGGGCGGCGAGACGGCTGTCGAGGTGTCCGCCCGCGTGCGCGCGGCTCTGCTCGAGCTGCTGGCCTCGATCGGTCCCGGCGAGCTCGCGGTGGCCGTGTCACACGGGGCCGCGATCCGCGACGCCGTGCCCGTCCTGCTCGGCTGGCCGGTCACCGAGCGGGCGGTCCTCCACGGCCTCGGCAACTGCGGCTGGGTCGAGCTGGACCAGGAGGAGGCGGGCGCGCCCCTCCGGATGCGCGCCTACAACCGGGTGGCCACCGTCTGACGGACCCCGATTTCGCTTCGGGCCGGACGGTTGGCTAGTATTCCGCGAGTTGTCACCCGGTCGGCCGCAAGGTCGATCAGGGAAGCAATGGGGCTGTGGCGCAGCTGGTAGCGCACCTGCATGGCATGCAGGGGGTCAGGGGTTCGAGTCCCCTCAGCTCCACCGGACAGAAGGGCTGTCATCGCATCGCGATGACAGCCCTTCTGGCATTTGCGTGGGTTGACGGTGGCGCAGCTGGTAGCGGCTCTGCTGGATGGGCATGCAGGGGGTCAGGGGTTCGAGTCCCCTCAGCTCCACCCACTACAGAAGCCGCCTTCGGGCGGCTTTCTGCATTCCTGGGGCGGTCCTACAGTGGTTGCAGGATGTCGAACCACTTCACCGGTCTGAGTCTCGGTCCACCGCTGGGAGACCAGCGGCTCGACCTGTGCGACCTCTACGCCTTCCAGGCGCCCGGTGACCCGACCCGGACCGTGCTCATCCTCAACGCCAACCCCAACGCCGATGCGTTGCACCCGGACGCGATCTACCGACTCGCGATCGACAACGACGGGGACTACCTCGACGACATCGCGATCAGCTGGGTGTTCGCGCCACCGACCGATGCCGGCCAGGCCTTCGACGTGTACGTCGCGACCGGCGCCGACGCTCGCTCCGCGGAAGCGGTGGGGACCCGGGTCGTCGAGGGTGGCCAGGTCTCCTTCGGCGCTGACGCCCACGTCGTCCACGCGGGCGACCACACGTTCTTCGCCGGCGCCCGCAGCGATGCCTTCTTCTTCGACTTCGACGGGATCAAGAACCTCTTCGACATCCGCGGCCACCGCAACTTCACGGCTCCGCACTTCGGTAGCCCGTCCCCGTGGACCGGGGTCGACTCCAACCTGCGGGCGAACGTCTTCTCGATGGTGGTAGAGCTGCCGACCGAGGTGCTCGGTGCAGATCCCGATCTGCACATCTGGGGGCGGTGCAGCGTCCGGCAGGACGGCCGCCTCGTGCACGTCGACCGGGCCGGCCACCCGTCGGTGAGCAGCTTCTTCAACACCGACGAGACGAAGGAGGAGTACAACGCGAGCGAGCCCGTCCACGACGTCGGCCGCTGGACCGACCAGTTCGTGCACCTGATGGGGCACACCGGCGGCTACACCCGCGAGGAGGCGGTCGCGGCCATCGAGGTCGAGGGCCTGCTGCCCGACGTCCTGACCTTCGAACCCACGCGGCCGGCCCGCTACCCGAACGGCCGGGTCTTCACCGACGACGTCATCAACCACCGGCTGCTGTTCCTGTCGAAGGGCGACGTCCCGCCCCCGGGTCTCGCGCCACACTCCGACACCCTCGCCCAGTTCCCCTATCTCGGCAGCCCGCACCCGCCCGCGTGAGCGGGGGACCCGGCGTGATCTCGGCCGGGCTCACCCACCCTCAGCGGAGAGCGACCAGCTGGTCGAGGTCGTCGTTCGGCAGCCCGTCGTCGGCGACGGCGGTGACCTGCGACCAGGTGAGGTCGGCGCCACCGGACACGGTGGTCATGAACGCCGTGTCGGCAGCGTCTCGGCCGGTCGCGATCCGGACCAGTGACGAGCGGGGTGCGAGGGCGGTGGCGTCCACGACGTACCAACCGCCGGCGACGTACGCCTCGACGACCGCGTGGAAGTCCATCGGGTCGCACCCGGGTGCGTAGACGCCCGCGAGCCGTGCCGGGACCCGGAGGGCCCGCAGCAGCGCGATCACGAGGTGGGCGTAGTCACGGCAGACGCCGGCGCCGCCGAGGAGGGTGTCCGTCGCCCCGTCCGTGGGGCCGCTGCTGCCCGGGACGTAGATGAGGCGGGTGCCCACCCAGGAGGACACGGCCTCGAGCAGCTGGCCCTCGTGCACGCCACCGAACTCGGAGTAGGCGAAGCCGCCGAACGTGTCGGACTCGATGTAGCGGCTGGGCCGGCGGTAGAGGGAGAGGTCGGCCAGCGAGGGCTCGGGGATCTCGGCGGTCCCGCGGACCTGTGCTTCGTAGGTGACCCGGCAGTCGCCGGGCGGCAGCGTGACGAGGTGGAGACGACCGTCGTGGGGCGCGACCACCTCGACGGGCGTGATCTCGACACCCTCGTGGACGATCGAGAGCCGCTCGGTGACCTCCAGGCCCGGCGTCCTCGCGACGGCGATCTGCAGCTCGATCTCGCAGTCGCTGTGGGCGGTGATCCCCAGCTCGGCACCCACGGTCCTGTCCATGGACGGATCCTCACACGCCGAGATTGCGCGCGTGTTATCGCGGCGCAGGTGCGCCTCCCGCCGGGAGCGGAAAACCGGTGTCCGCCGGGTCCACGACCGGCCTAGCCTCTGTCGTCATGGAGATCCGCGCGCTCGACCGGGCCGACCTGGCTGACGACGCGCTGATGCGCGACTTCTACGACGTCAACCGCCGCAGCGAGCTCCACGGCCGCCCGGACATGCCGTTCTGGGGCTTCGAGGAGTTCCTGGGCGGCTTCCGCTCGCCCGACAGCGGCGAGAGGCAGGAGCTCTTCGCGGCGTACGACGGGGACCGGATGGTCGGCACCGCGGCGCTGTGGTCCTTCCTGCTGGACAACACCGACAAGGCCTTCCTGCACCTCGACGTCGACGTGCCCCACCGGCGTCGGGGCATCGGCCGGGCGCTCGCCGACACGGTGGTCGACGTCGCCCGCAAGGACGGCCGCACCTCGGTCCTCACCGAGTCCAAGATCCCCTTCGAGCGCCGGGAGGACCATCCCCACCGACGTTTCGCCGAGGCCTGCGGCTTCGAGTTCTCCAACGTCGAGGTGGTCCGCCACCTGCCCCTCCCGGTCGCGGACGACCGGATCCAGGAGTGGATCGACGACGCAGCGCCCCACCACGTCGGCTACACGATCGAGACCTTCGTCGGTGCGGTGCCCGACGATCTCGTCGAGTCGCTCTCGCTGCTGCTCGGCCAGCTCGCGGTCGACGCTCCGACCGGCGCCGTCGACTTCGAGGAGGAGGCCGTCACGCCGCAGCGGTACGCCGAGATGGTGGCGACCACCGAGGCGATGGGACGCGCCCGCTACGAGACGCTCGCCCTCACCCCGGACCGCGAGGTCGTCGCGCAGTCCACGCTCGCGGTGCCCCTGCAGGACAGCACCGAGGTCTACCAGTGGGGCACCTTCGTGCACCGGGAGCACCGCGGTCACCACCTCGGCCTGGCAACCAAGGCGGTCAACCTCCGCGCCGCGCAGGCCGCTCGGGGCGACCTGACCCTGGTCACCACGCAGAACGCCGAGACCAACGGCTACATGGTCGCCATCAACGAGCGGATGGGCTTCGAGCCGGTGGAGGTCTCGATGGAGTTCGTCAAGCGCGTCTGACCGGCTCCGAGGGGCGAGGCAGTAACCTCCGGACGTTCGGATGAAGACGGAGTCAGGAGCAGTCATGGCGAAGATCAACCAGCGGGCCGGAGCACCAGCGAGCGCCATGCTCGGGCTGGGGGTCTACCGCCCCGAGAGGGTCGTCACGAACGACGAGATCTGCGAGGTGCTCGACTCCAGCGACGAGTGGATCCAGACGCGGTCCGGCATCCGGACCCGGCGGTACGCCGGCGAGGGCGAGTCCCTGCTCGACATGGCCCAGATCGCGTGCGAGCGGGCGCTGAAGGCGTCCGGCGTGGCCGCCGGCGACATCGGCACGGTCATCCTCGCGACGTCCACCCACGTGCAGCACACGCCCGCGGCCGCCCCGATGCTCGCCGACCGGCTCGGCTCCCGGGCAGCCGCGTTCGACGTCTCCGCGGGCTGCGCGGGCTTCTGCCACTCCCTCTCCGTCGCCTCCGACCTGGTCCGCGGCGGCAACGCCCGCTACGTCCTGGTCGTCGGTGTCGAGCGGCTCAGCACCTTCATGGACCCGACCGACCGCGGCACGGCGTTCATCTTCGCCGACGGCGCCGGTGCGGTCGTGGTCGGACCGAGCGACGAGGCCGGCATCGGCCCGGTCGCCTGGGGCTCCGACGGCTCGCAGTCGCACGTCATCACGCAGTCGATGCGCTGCGACGAGCTCACCCCGGACCACCCGCTCGTCGTCCAGATGGAGGGCACGGCGGTCTTCCGCTGGGCGCCGTTCGCGATGGCGGACGTCGCCCGCGAGGCGGTGACCGAGGCCGGGCTGTCGCTCGACGACCTCGACGTCTTCGTGCCCCACCAGGCCAACCTCCGGATCTCCGAGACCCTCGCCCGCAACCTCAAGCTGCCTGAGACAGTCGCGATCGCCCGCGACGTCCAGGACTCCGGCAACACGTCCGCGGCGTCCGTGCCGCTGGCCATCGAGGCGATGGTGCGCAAGGGCGACGCCAAGGCCGGGGACACGGCGCTCCTGATCGCCTTCGGCGCCGGCCTGAGCTTCGCCGGCCAGGTCGTGACGCTGCCGCCGGTGGCCGACAGCTGAGTCCGGCTACGGCCGCCCCAGCACCTGGTACACGTAGACGACGGCCAGCGAGAGCGCCAGCACTCCGAGCAGGGTCCGCAACGCCCGCTCGGGGATGCGGGGCTGGAGGGACGCCCCGAGCCAGCCGCCGAGAAGACCGCCGACACCGGTCGCGATCCCCAGCGTCCAGTCCGGCGAGATCGGGCCGACGGCGTCGAGCGAGATGACGGCGTACGTCGTGACTCCGACCAGCGACGTCACCCAGGTCGACAACAACGCTGCCGGTGCCACGGTGGCAACGGTCATCCCGGTGCCGACCAGGATGGGTCCGAGGATGGACCCGCCACCGATCCCGTAGACACCGCCGATGATGCCGATGGTGAACGCCAGGGCCCGGACGGTGCGTGACGAGAGACGCCGCTCCAGGGAGCCGGGGGCCGGCCTGCGCAGGATGAACAGCCCGACCGGGGCGAGCACGGCGGCGGCGAGCATCCGGAACACGTCCGGGTCGGTGGCGACGTAGACCCGGATGAGCGCTCCGAGCACCACCCCTGGCACCGAGCCGGAGAGCAGCTGGAGCGTGAGGTCACGATCGAACTGTCCTCGTCGGCGGTAGCGGACCAGCCCTCCCGGGCCGGAGATGACGTTGAACAGCAGGTTCGTCGGCGTGATCCGCGGGTTCGGGACGTGGAGCACGGAGAGCTGGAACGGAAGCAGGAACACCGCGCCCGAGACGCCCACGGGAGTGGTCACCGCGGCCAGGACGAATCCCGCCAGCAACCCCACGACGTCCCGCTGCCAGTCCACGCCGCCCTCCCCTCGCCGGGGTCGCATCCTGCCAGTCGAGGAACTGGCCCGGCACCTGGGTCCGCGACAGGCTGAGCCGGGGACGGGCAGGCTGCTAGGCCGGGTAGACGGCGACCTCGGTCGCCTTCACCGAGAAGACGACGGACGAGCCGGGGGCCAGGTCGAGGTCTGCCGCTGCGGCAGCGGTGATGTCCGCCGCCAGGGAGCCCGCCCGCACCCGGATCTGGTCCCCGTGCGGCTCGATGGCCGACACGGCGACCTCGACGGTGTTGCGCGGGCTTCCCCCGGGAGCGGCCCGGAACACGGCGACCGCGCTGGGCCGGAACACCGCGACCGCGGCGTCGCCGGGCGCCAGGTCGGACTCCGCGGGCATGCCGGTGACGCTGATGTCGTCGGACCGCACCGCCTGCCCGTCCCACCGGCCGCGCACCAGGTTGAGCCCGGCGATCCGCGCCGCGAACCCGCTGCGCGGTCGGGCGAGCACGTCGGCGCAGGCGCCGGACTCGGCGATCGACCCGTCCTCCACCACGACGACGCGGTCCGCCAGCAGCAGGGCGTCGAGGAGGTCGTGGGTGACGATGATCGCCGTCTGCGAGTGCAGGACCCGCTTCAGCACCTGGCGCAGGGCAGGGGTGATCGCGACGTCGAGCGCTGCCATCGGCTCGTCGAGCAGCAGCAGCTCCGGCTCGGCGGCCAGGGCGCGCGCGATGGCGACCCGCTGACCCTGCCCGCCCGAGAGCTGGTGCGGCTTGCGGTCCGCCAGCTCGGTGGCTCCGACCTCGTCGAGCCAGCGGCGCGCCGTCGCCCGTGACTCCGCACGGGAGCGCCCGCTGCTGCGTGGTCCGAACGCGACGTTGTCGAGCACCGACAGGTGGGGGAAGAGCAGCGGGTCCTGGGCGAGCAGCGCGACCCCTCGCGCGTGCGGAGGCACCCAGGTGGAGCCGGACGTCAGCACGCGACCGTTGAGGACCGTGCTGCCGGCGTCGGGCCGCAGCAGCCCGGCGACGACCGACAGGATGCTCGACTTGCCGGCGCCGTTGGGTCCCAGCAGTGCGACGACCTCGCCGGTGGCGACCTCGAGCCCGATGTCGAGGTGACGGTCCGCGATCGACGCGGTGACCTCGAGGCTCATCGGAGCTCCCGGCCGGGTCGGGCGACGGCGATGACGACGACCGCGACCAGCACGAGCACCAGCGAGAGCGCGACCGCGGCGTCGGCGTCCGTCTCGCGCTGGAGGTAGATCTCGAGCGGCAGGGTCCTGGTGACGCCCTGCAGGCTTCCGGCGAACGTGATCGTGGCGCCGAACTCGCCCAGCGCGCGGGCGAAGGACAGCACGGCGCCGGACACCAGCCCGGGCAGCACGAGCGGCAGCGTCACCCGGCGGAAGACCGTCGTCGGGCGAGCACCGAGCGTCGCCGCCACGACCTCGTACCGCTGGCCGGCCGTCCGGAGGGCACCCTCGAGGCTGACGACGAGGAACGGCAGCGCCACGAAGGTCTGGGCGAGCACGACCGCGGTGGTCGAGAAGGCGATCTGGACGCCCAGCACCTCGAGGGTGTGGCCGAGCAGCCCGCGACGCCCGAACGTGTAGAGCAGGGCGATGCCTCCGACCACGGGCGGCAGCACCAACGGCAGGAGCACCAAGGCCCGGAGCAGACCTTGCCCCCGGAAGCTGGTCCGGGCGAGGACGAGCGCCATCGGTACGCCGAAGAGCAGGCACAGCAGGGTGCTGATCGTCGAGGTCTTGAGACTCAGCCGCAGCGCTGCCACGGACGACTCCGAGCTCACCAGGTCGACGAAGTCGGCCCAGTCCACCCGGCTCAGCATCGCGACCAGCGGCAGCGCGACGAAGAGCATCCCCGCCGCGGCGGGGACGAAGACCCAACCGGGCAGGCCGACGTTGCCGGTTCGCGACCTCACGATCAGGGCTTGCCGAAGCCGGCGTCCGCGAGGACCTGCTGCCCGTCGGTGCCGGTCACGAGGTCGACGAACTCCTGGGCGAGGTCGCCCTGGTCGCTGCCGCTCATGACGGCGATCGGGTAGGTGTTCACGACCGAGGACGACTCCGGGAACGTGATGCCCTCCACCGAGTCGCCGGCAGCCTGGACGTCGGTGACGTAGACCAGACCTGCGTCTGCCTCGCCCGAGCTGACCTTGGTGAGCACGTCGGCGACCGACTGCTCCTCGCTGACCGGGGAGAAGGTGAGACCGGCGTCGTCGGCGACCTGCTGGGCCGCGGCGCCGCACGGGACCTCGGGTGCGCAGATGACGAGGTTGAGCCCGCTCTTGGTCAGGTCGTCCAGGGTCTTGATCCCGGCCGGGTTGCCCGGTGGCACGGCGATCTCGAGGGTGTTGGTCGCGAAGGGGGTGGGGGTGCCGTCGACCAGGTCGGCAGCCGTCGCCTTGTCCATGTTGGCCGTGTCGGCGGACGCGAAGACGTCGCCGGGGGCGCCGTCCTGGAGCTGGGCGACCAGGTCGGAGGACCCGCCGAAGTTGAGCTGCACGTCGACACCGTCGTGGCTCGCCTCGAACTGCTTGGCGAGCGTCTCGAAGGTCGATGTGAGCGACGAGGCCGCGAAGACGTGGAGGGTCGTCGTGCCGCTCCCGTCGGAGGAGTCGTCGGAGCCGCAGCCTGCGGCCAGGGTCACGAGCGCCACCACCGCCGTGCTGGCGATCCATCGCTTCATCTGCACTCCTCGAGTCGTCGTCGTGTCCCCCGGACAGACCCGAATCCTAGGGCACGTCCGAGATTGTGGGCAGAATTCTGAGCGTGGTAGCGGGATCCAGGCCTATCTATTGCCTAGGAGTGGGAGGATCGGCCCTATGCTGGCGCGGTGGCTGAGTACTTGCGGATCGGTGAGGTCGCCCAGGCCGTCGGGGTCAGTGTCGACACGCTCCGCCGGTGGGAGGCCGACGGCCGGGTCTCGTTCGAGCGCCGCGGCAACCAGCGGGTGCTGCCGGCCGACGCACTCGCGCCGCTGATCGCCTCGCTGTCGGGCTCGGACCGCACCTCCAGTGCGCGCAACCGCTTCACCGGTGTCGTCGTCTCCGTGAAGCGCGACGGCGTGATGGCGCAGGTCGAGCTCGCCTGCGGTGACTACCGGGTCGTCTCGCTGATGAGCCGCGAGGCTGCCGACGAGCTCGGGCTCGAGCCCGGCGTGCATGCCACCGCGGTGATCAAGTCGACCAACGTGGTCGTCGAGACCGAGGGTCGGCGCGGCTAGGGCCTGCGAGCGCCCACGCTGGCGAGCGAGCGGTCGGCGACGGTGGTGAGCAGCATCAGGGACGACACGACGAGCATGAAGACGGCCAGGTGGTGCACGCCGTCGGTGGTGGCGCCGTCGTGGAGGAACAGCCCGCTCGCGGCCGCGGCGACGATCGCGCCGACGTACATCGCGGTCCGCAGGAGGCCGGCCGACGACGCGACCCGCTCGGGATCGGCCTGGTGGTAGACGGCGTTCTGGTTGCCGAGTCCGAGCAGGCCCTGCGGGATGCCGAGCAGCAGCGTGAGGGCGACGAGCACCCAGATCGTGGTGCCCCCGCCGAGGAACAGGACCACCGCGCAGGCGGCGACCTGCAGGACGGCACCGACGAGGAGCTTGCCGCGGATCTCCGGGCGGCGTCCGGTGAGCGTCGACACGACGATCGCGGTGCCGAACATCGGGATCAGCACGAGCCCGACGGTCGACGGGTCGAGGTGGCGGCCCTCTTGGAGCCACTGGGTGAATCCGTAGAGGAACGAGTAGCTGACGGTCGCCGTCAGCAGCCCGCGCACGTACGTCGTGACCAGCGGCAGGTTGCCCCGGAGCAGGCGGACGTCGACGAACGGTGCTCGGACCCTCGTCTCGACGACCACGAAGGCGATCGCCGCGACGACCGTGACGCCGAGCAGGGGGACCACGGCGACACCGGGCTCCATGAGGAAGAACAGCAGCGCCAGTAGGGTCGCCGCGAAGAGAGCGACCCCGGCCAGGTCGAAGCGGGTGTCGTCGGACCGCTGGTCGGCCAGCGGCTCGTGCTTGGGGAGCCGGCGGCTGCCCAGCCACAGGCAGGCGATCGACAGCGGGATGTTGACCGCGAACGTGGCGCGCCAGCCGCCCACCCCGATGAGGAAGCCGCCGAGCGTCGGGCCGACGACCGCGATCGTCTGGCTCGCGACCGCGAGCAGGGTGAGGACGCCGGCGGGGCTGTCCTCGCCGGTGCGCAGCGACTCGCTGCGGATCAGGTACATCGAGGCGGGATAGCCCGCGCAGGTGCCGAAGCCGAGGATCACGCGCGCGACCACGAGCACCCAGAGGTCCTGGGCGAGCCAGCCGATCACCCCCGCGACACCCACCATCGCCGTCGCGACCAGGTAGAGCCGGCGCGGGCCGAGGACGTCGATGAGCCGGCCGACCACCGGCTGGCCGATCGCGGTCGCCAGGTAGAGCGCCGAGACCAGCCAGGCGGTCTGGGACGGCGGGGCGTCGAAGGCCCGGCCGATCGGCACCAGCGAGATCGCGATGATCGAGGAGTTCACCGGGTTGAGGACCGACCCCAGGACCATCGGCGCGATCAGGCGCCGGTCGAACGTCGTACGAGGGGGAGCGGAGGTGCGGGTGAACGAGCCGTTCTTCACAGGGCCTTCGCCAGCCGCTCCAGCAGCGGGGCCGAGGCGTGCAGCGCGGCCCGCTCGTCGGCCGTGAAGTGCTCCGCGAGGACGGCGGCGAACTGCTCGGCCCGCGCATCGCGCTTCCGGCTCGCCAGCGCCCGGCCCGCGTCGGTCAGGTCGACCAGCATCCGGCGCCCGTCCGCGGCGTCCACGCTGCGCTCCACGAGGCCGCGGCGCTCGAGCGTCGTGATCGTCGCGTGCATCGACTGCGCGCTGATGTTCTCGATGCGGGCCAGGTCGGCGGACGTCGCCGGGGCGTTGCGGACCAGGCTCGCGAGGGCGGTGCTCTCCGGCTGGCTCAGGTCGTCGACGACGCGCACCTGACGGAGCCGTCGGACCAGCAGGCCGAGGCTGGTCTGCAGCTCGCGCGCGACGCGATCGGGGGAGGAGCCGGACATATAGTCAGGCTACCTGATCAATCTTCCTGATCAACTCCGAGACCGGTGGTCGCCGTCACAGGCAGCCGCTAGCATCGCGGAAACGAGAACGTGTTCTAGTGAGGGTGGTCCCGATGTCCGGTCCTGGTCCCGATGGCTTCAACCTGGCGACGGTCTTCGGCACCGTCGCCCGCGCCGTGCCGGACCAGGAGGTGCTCGTCTGGCGCGACCGCCGGGTGACCTACGCCGAGATGGACGCCCGCATCGACGGCGTCGCCCGGTTCTTCGTCAGCCGTGGCCTCGGCGTACGCACCGAGCGGTCCGAGCTGGCCAACCACGAGTCCGGTCAGGACCACGCCGGGATCTACCTGCGCAACGGCAACGAGTACCTCGAGGCGATGCTCGGTGCGTTCCGAGCCCGGGTCGGGGCCTTCAACGTCAACTACCGCTACGTCGAGGAGGAGCTCGTCTACCTCCTGAGCGACGCCGACACGAAGGCGCTGGTCTTCCACGCGGAGTTCGCCCCGGTGGTCGCCGCCGTGCGCGACCAGCTGCCGCAGCTCTCCGTGCTCGTCCAGGTCCCGGACGAGTCGGGCAACGACCTGCTGCCGGGCGCGGTCTGGTGGGACGACGCGCTCGCCACCCCGGAGCCCGCGGGCGGGATGCCGACGCCCAGCGGCGAGGACCTCTACCTGCTCTACACCGGTGGGACGACGGGCATGCCGAAGGGCGTGCTGTGGAAGCACCACGACATCTACGTGTCGACCATGGGCGGCACGCCGTTCGGTGAGACCGAGCCCTACCCGTCGTACGACGCGATCGCGGACTACGCCCGCGGCGCGAACGGCGGCCTGGCGATGCTGATGATCCCGCCGTTCATGCACGGCGCCGCGCAGTGGTCGACCTTCCACGGGATCACGTCGGGCGGCAAGATCGTGATCCCCGACGACGTGCACAGCCTGGACGCCGCGAACGCCCTGTCCGTGGCCGCGCGCGAGCGCGTGCTCAACATCGTCTGCGTCGGCGACGCGATCGCGAAGCCGATCGTCGAGGAGGTCGAGCAGGGCAGCTACGACCTGTCGGGCCTGGTCAGCTTCGGCAACGGTGGCGCCGCGCTCACGCCGTCCGTGCGGGACCGGATCTTCGAGGCGCTGCCCCACGTGATGGTGCTCGACTCGGCGGGCTCGTCGGAGTCCGGGCTGCAGATGAGCCAGATGACGATGAAGGGGATGGAGGACGAGGCGATGGTGTTCACGCCTCGTCCTGACACCTGGGTGCTCGACGACCTGCTCACGCGCCAGCTGGCGCCGGGGGAGTCGGGCGGCTGGCTGGCCCGCCGCGGCTTCGTCCCGCTCGGCTACCTCGGCGACCCGGAGAAGTCGGCGCGCACCTTCCCGATGGTCGACGGCATGCGCTGGTCGGTGCCGGGTGACCGGGCCAGCGTCCTCGAGGACGGCCGGATCCGGCTGCTCGGCCGCGACAGCGTCACCATCAACTCCGGCGGCGAGAAGATCTTCGCCGAGGAGGTCGAGAGAGCGGTGGCCGCCCACCGCGCGGTGCGCGACGTCGTCGTCACCGGCCGGCCGTCCGAGCGCTGGGGCAACGAGGTGGTCGCGATCGTCCAGCTCGAGGACGACGCCGAGGCGACCGACGAGGAGCTGCTGGCCGAGGCCGGTCGCCACATCGCGCGCTACAAGCTGCCCAAGGCGATCGTCCGGGTGCCGGCGATGCAGCGCTCGCCCGCGGGCAAGGCCGACTACCGGTGGGCGAAGGAGCAGGCCGTCGAGTGAGCGATGACTTCTGTCGGTGATCGGGGTCAGACTCGGCACAGACCATCGACGAAGGAGCGCTCCATGTCCACCCAGCTCAACCCCTACCTCGGCTTCCGCGGCCAGGCCCGTGAGGCGATGACCTTCTACCAGTCCGTCTTCGGCGGCCAGCTCGACGTGATGACCTTCGCCGACCAGGGCGGCATGGGCGTCCCCGAGAGCGAGGCCGACCAGGTCATGCACTCGGCGCTCTCGATCTCCGACACCCTGCAGCTGATGGGGTCCGACGTCCCCAGCCACATGCCCGAGGAGATCCACAACGGCCGGATCGCGCTGAGCGGCGACGACGTCGACACGCTCCGCGCCTGGTTCGCCGGACTGTCCGACGGCGGCACCGTCAACGTGCCGCTCGAGAAGGCGCCCTGGGGCGACTGGTTCGGCGACCTCGAGGACAAGTACGGCGTGGGCTGGATGGTCAACATCGCGGGTTCCGCGGAGGGCTGAAGGGTCACCCGCATCGGGTGATGGCCCCGGCTCGGGCCGGTGCCACATTGGGAGCTGACCGAGGAGGCCACCGTGTCCGAGTCCGCTCCCGCCACCACTCCCGCGCAGTCGTCCAGCAGCACCCGCGTCGTCGGGATCATCGTCGCCGTGCTCGGCGTGATCTTCCTGGTCGCCGGCGTCTCCACCTACGCGATGGTGTCCCACACCCTCGCCGCCGAGAACATCACCGTCTCCGACGACGCGAAGCACTTCGCCGGCAAGCCGGTGAAGGGCCCGTTCACGGCCTACTTCCAGGCCGACATCATCGCCACCCACGCCGAGGGCATCGCGGGCGGCAAGACCTATGCCGAGATGGCCCAGGACGACCCGAAGCGCGAGACGGTGATGGACGCGTCGTTCCTGCGCGCGAGCCTCTTCACGTCGGTCGTCGCCTTCGGCGTCGCGGCGTTCGTGGCCGCGATGGGCGTGGTGCTGATCCTGATCGGCTGGGTGCTGATGAAGCTCGGCAGACCAGCGGTCAGCTGAGCTCGAGCTCGGACCAGGCGACGGTCGCCGTCCGCTCCTTGTACTCCGTGACCTGACCCGGCCAGTTGGTGGTGATCCGCTCGCCGTCGCGGTACCAGCTGTCGCAGCCGGCCCACACGCTCGACTGCAACCGTCCCTGCATCTCGCGGTCGTAGTCCTCCCAGACGCTCTGGCGTACGGCGACGCGCTCGGCGCCCCCGTCGGCGATCCGGCGGACGACCTGGGAGATCCAGCCGGCCTGGGCCTCCATCATGCCGATGATCGAGCTGCCGCCGAGGTTGGTGTTGGGGCCGTAGACCACGAACAGGTTGGGGAAGCCCGCGACGGTGATGCCGAGGTGGGCGCGCGCGCCGCCGTCCCACGCCTTCTGCAGGGTGGCGCCGTCGGGCCCGGTGACGTCGATGCCGGCGAGGAAGTCGGTGGCCGCGAAGCCCGTGCCCCAGATGAGCACGTCGGCCTCGTGCAGCGTGCCGTCCGCCGTACGCACCCCGGTCGGCTCGACCCCGGTGACGCGGTCGGTGACGACGTCGACGTGGTCCCGGTCGAGCGCGGGGTACCACGCGTTGGAGAAGAGCAGCCGCTTGCAGCCGAGCGGGTAGTCCGGCACGAGCTTGCGGCGCAGCGCGGGGTCGTGGACCTGCCTGCGCAGCTGGAGCCGCCAGGCGCCCCGGATGGCGGCCATCAGCGGGCGGGTGATCGGCGAGGTGCCCTCGAGGGCGCCGTTGAAGCGCTCGGTGAGCCAGAACCACGCCGTGCGCTCGGCCGCCAGCAGCCCGGGGAACCGGCGGAAGAGCCGGTGGTGGCGCGGGCGGTACTCCTGGTCCGGCTTGGGGACGACGTACGGCGCCGACCGCTGGAAGACCGTCATCGCACTGACCTGGTCGACGATCCCGGGCACGAACTGGATCGCGCTGGCGCCGGTCCCCACGACGGCCACGCGCTTGCCGGTGAGGTCGACGTCGTGGCGCCACTCGGCGGAGTGGAACGCCGGCCCGGCGAACGTGTCGGTGCCGGGGATCGGGGGCACGACCGGGTGGGACAGCTGGCCGACCGCGGAGACGACGACGTCCGCGTCGTACGACCTGCCGGTGCTGGTGCCGACGCGCCACCGGCCATCGACGTACTCCACCGACGTGACGTCGACGCCCGTGCGGACCAGGTCGAGCAGGCCGTCGTCGGCGGCGGTGCGCTCGATGTAGGCGAGGATCTCGGGCTGCTGCGAGTAGCGACGGCCCCACGCGGGGTTGGTCGCCCAGGACCACGAGTAGAGCGGGGACGGGACGTCGCACGCGGCGCCGGGGTAGGTGTTGTCGCGCCAGACGCCGCCGACCGTGTCCGCGCGTTCGAGGATCGTCACGTCCGTGAGGCCCTCCGCGCGCAGGGCGTGGGCGACGCCCAGTCCGCCGAATCCGGCTCCGATCACGACAATCTGGGGGCTCGTCACGCCGACGAACCTAGCGGGGGGTCCTCCGGACGTGCACGCGCCACCCAGGCTTCACCGGACCGGTAGGAGTGGTTCACCGCTGACTGGTCGGGTCGTCATTGCACAGACGGACCCTGCCCACTTGCTCGGAAGGACCCCCACGAATCATGCATGCACGAATCACCCGGTCGCGTCGACAGCTCGCGGTCGGCTCCCTCGCCGTCGCAGCGCTGGCCACCACCGCTGGCCTCGCCGCCGCCGCCCAAGCCCCTGACTCTCCCCTGGCCGTCCACGGAGGCGCGACCCGCCTCGACGGCGACCAGTCGTCCGCCGTGAAGAAGGCGGTCGTCGAGGGCCACGCCCGCAACGTCATCCTCCTCATCGGTGACGGCATGGGTGACTCCGAGATCACCGTCGCCCGCGACTACGCCGAGGGCGCCGCGGGCAGCTTCAAGGGCATCGACGCGCTGCCGCTGACCGGTCAGTACACGACGTACTCGCTCGACAAGACGACCGGCCTGCCCGACTACGTGCCCGACTCCGCGGCCACGGGGTCGGCCTGGTCGACCGGCACCAAGACCTACGACAACGCCATCTCGGTCAACCTCGCGGGCCAGCCGCAGCAGACGCTGCTCGAGCTCGCGAAGCTCAACGGCCTCAAGACCGGCGACATCACGACGTCGGAGATCCAGGACGCGACCCCCGCCGTCCAGGTCTCGCACATCTCGGCGCGCTCCTGCTACGGACCGACGCAGACCACCACGACCTGCCCGGAGGCGGCGCTGGAGAACGGCGGTCTCGGCTCGATCACCGAGCAGCTGCTCGACACCCGCCCGGACGTGACCATGGGTGGCGGCTCGGCGACGTTCACCCAGACCGCCACGGCCGGCGGCTGGAAGGGCAAGACCCTCAGCCAGCAGGCGACCGAGCGCGGCTACCAGATGGTGAGCGACGAGGCCGGCCTCAACGCAATCACGCACGCCGACCAGGACGCGCCGGTGCTGGGGCTCTTCGCCTCCGGCAACCTGCCGGTCCACTGGACCGGTCCGGCCGCGACCGTCGGCGGCGCCAAGCTGCCGGCGGCGAAGTGCACGGACAACCCGGACTACAACGCCACCGCGCTGCCCTCGCTGGCCGCGATGACCGAGAAGTCGATCGACCTCCTGAAGAACCCGAACGGCTTCTTCCTGCAGGTCGAGGGCGCCAGCATCGACAAGCAGGACCACGCCGCGAACGCCTGCGGCCAGATCGGTGAGACCGTCGACTTCGACGAGGCCGTCCAGGCCGCGCTCGCCTTCGCGAAGCAGGACGGCAACACCTCGGTGTTCGTCACCGCCGACCACGCCCACTCGAGCCAGATCATCGAGGTCGGCAGCACCACCCCCGGTCTGAGCGTCACGCTCACGACCAAGGACAACGCGCCGATCGCGATCAACTACGGCACCGCTCCCGCGGGCGGTTCGCAGCAGCACACCGGCACCCAGCTGCGTCTCGCGGGCTACGGCCCGGGCGCCGCGAACGTCGTCGGCCTCACCGACCAGACAGATCTCTACTTCACGATCCGCAGCGCCCTCGGCCTGGTCGACGACGCGAACAGCGACCACGCCAGCGTGAAGGCCTCGCCGTCCTCGGTGAAGCCGGGCAAGAAGGTCACGATCACTGCCTCGAAGTTCGGCGGCGACCGACGCGTCTCGGTGAAGATCTCCGGCACCGACAGCTCGTCCTCCACCCGGGACGTCTCCGGCGGCACGATGCAGGTGGTCGTCACCCCGAAGAAGGTCGGCTCCTACACGGTCACCGTGAAGGGTCTCGACTCCGGCAAGACCGCGAAGACCACCTTCAAGGTCAAGAAGTAGCCCCACGCTCCACCGTGGGTTGAGGAAGGACGAAGTCCTGTCTCGAAACCCCCGCAGCCTGCAGGGCGACCTGTGGTTGCGGGGGTCTCTCGGCTCTCCGGGGTTTCGAGACGGTTGCTGCGCAACCTCCTCAACCAACGGGTCGGGTCAGGTGATGGTCATAGCCCCGCGCTCCACTGTGGGTTGAGGAAGGACGAAGTCCTGTCTCGAAACCCCCGCAGCCTGCAGGTGACCTGTGGTTTCGAGACGGTTGCTGCGCAACCTCCTCAACCAACGGGTCTGGTCAGGTGATGGTCACAGCCCCGCGCTCCACCGTGGGTTGAGGAAGGACGAAGTCCTGTCTCGAAACCCTCGCAGCCTGCAGGTGACCTGTGGTTTCGAGACGGTTGCTGCGCAACCTCCTCAACCAACGGGTCGGGTCAGGTGATGGTCATGCCGCCGTCGACGGGGAGCGTCTGACCGGTGATGTAGCCGGCGGCGTCGGAGGCGAGGAAGACCACGGTGGCGGCGAGCTCGGCCGGGTCACCCTTGCGGCCGCTCGGGATCCGCGGCTCCTGCGACTCGAGGTAGCCGGGCGGGTACTGGTCGGTCATCTCCGACACGAAGAAGCCCGGCGCGATGGCGTTGACCCGGATGCCCTTGCGACCGGTCCACTGCTGCGCGAGGTCGCGGGTGAGGCCGATCAGGCCGGCCTTCGACGCGGCGTACGCCGCCTGGGGGAGTCCCGCGGTCGTGATGCCGAGGACCGAGCTGATGTTGATGATGCTGGAGCCGGGCTGCATCACCCGGCCGCAGGCCTGCGCCATCCAGTAGCAGCCGTTGAGGTTGACGTCGATGACCTGCCGGAAGTCCTCGGGCTTCTCGCGGGTCGCGGGGGCCGCCGTCCCGATGCCGGCGTTGTTGACCAGGATGTCGACGCGGCCGAACTCCTCCATCGCGAGCGCGACCAGGTTGGTGCACGAGTCCGGGTCGGCGACGTCGGTGCCGACCTCGAGCGCCCGCCGGCCGGCCGCGGTCACCAGGGCCGCGGTGTCGGCGAGCCGGTCGACGCGACGTGCCCCGAGCGCCACGTCGGCGCCGGCCTCGGCCAGGCCCTTCGCGAAGGCGACGCCGAGGCCGCTCGAGGCGCCGGTGACGACGGCGACCTTGCCGTCGAGTCGGAAGAGGTCGGGCACGGTGCGCTGATCGCTCATGCCCGTGACTGTAGCCACGACGAGCGCGCGGGCTATCCTGGGACCATGCGCAGGATCCTGCTCCTTACCTAGCCGCGTCGAGACGCACAGATCGACGCGGCTGCCCCTCGTGCCCGAGGGGCTTTTTTGTGCCCGGAGCAGACCCCCGCCACCAGACGTGAGAGAGACGACGATGAGCGAGCACGACAGCCAGCACGACGAGCAGGCGACGTACGACGTACGCGCCACCCAGGACAAGTGGCTGCCGGTCTGGGACGAGCTCGAGCCGTTCCGCGCCGACGACGACTCGCCGCGCGAGAAGAAGTACGCGCTGACGATGTTCCCCTACCCGAGCGGCGACCTGCACATGGGCCACGCCGAGGTGACCGCGCTGCACGACGTGATCGCGCGCTACTGGTGGCAGCAGGGCTTCGAGGTCCTGAACCCGATGGGCTGGGACTCCTTCGGCCTGCCCGCCGAGAACGCCGCGATCCGCAACAACGAGCACCCCGCGACGTACACCTACGCCAACATCGAGACGCAGTACCAGTCGTTCAAGCACTACGGCATCTCCTTCGACTGGTCGCGCCGCCTGCACACGTCCGACCCGGAGTACTACCGCTGGACGCAGTGGCTGTTCCTGAAGTTCCGCGAGCGCGGGCTGGCCTACCGCAAGAACAGCCCGGTCAACTGGTGCCCCAACGACCAGACCGTGCTGGCCAACGAGCAGGTCGTCGACGGTCGCTGCGAGCGCTGCGGCCACGAGGTCACCAAGCGCGAGCTGACGCAGTGGTACTTCAAGATCACGGAGTACGCCCAGGAGCTGCTGGACTGCCTGGACGACCTGGAGCCGACCTGGCCGACGCGCGTCGTCACGGCTCAGCGCAACTGGATCGGGCGCTCCGAGGGCGCCCACGTCGACTTCGTCGTCGAGGGCCGCGACGAGCCGATCACCGTCTACACCACGCGTCCCGACACGATCTTCGGTACGACGTTCATGGTCGTGGCCGTCGACTCGCCGCTGGCCGACGAGCTGGTGACCGACGAGCAGCGCGCCGCCTTCGAGGCCTACCGTGAGGAGATCCGCAGGGAGACCGAGATCGAGCGGCTGTCCACGGACCGCCCCAAGACCGGCGTCGACCTGGGCGTCACGGCCACCAACCCGGTGACCGGGACACAGATCCCGGTCTGGGCGACCGACTACGTGCTGGCCGACTACGGCACCGGCGCGGTCATGGGCGTGCCCGGCGGCGACCAGCGCGACTGGGAGTTCGCCACGGTCATGGGCCTGGAGATCATCCGGACGACGCAGACGCCGGAGGGCTTCGACGGCGAGGCGTTCCACGGCGAGGGACCGGCGATCAACTCGCCCGCTCCCGGGGTCCACGCACCGCTGGACATCAACGGCCTGGGCGTCGCCGAGGCGAAGCGCGCGACCATCGACTTCCTGGAGCAGCAGAAGTCCGGCAAGGGCGCGGTCAACTTCCGGCTGCGCGACTGGCTGCTGAGCCGCCAGCGCTACTGGGGCGTGCCGATCCCGATCATCCACTGTGAGAAGGACGGCGAGGTCGCCGTTCCCTACGACCAGCTGCCGCTGGAGCTGCCCGAGCTGCGTGGCGCCGACCTGAAGCCCAAGGGCGTCTCGCCGCTAGCCGCGGCCGAGGAGTGGGTCAACGTCGAGTGCCCCACCTGCGGCGGCCCGGCGAAGCGCGACAGCGACACGATGGACACCTTCGTCGACTCGTCGTGGTACTTCCTGCGCTACTGCTCCCCGGCGTACACCGACGGCCCGTTCGACGTCGAGAAGGCCAACGCCTGGATGCCGGCCGACATCTACGTCGGCGGCGTCGAGCACGCCGTGCTGCACCTGCTGTACGCCCGCTTCTTCACCAAGGTGCTGGCCGACATGGGGATGCTGGAGACCCGCGAGCCGTTCGCCGCGCAGCTGAACCAGGGCTTCGTGATCAACCGCGGCAAGAAGATGAGCAAGTCGCTGGGCAACGGCGTCAACCTGGGGGACCAACTTGCGGAGTTCGGAGTGGACGCCGTACGACTGACCCTGGTCTTCGCCGGTCCGCCGGAGGACGACATCGACTGGGCAGAGATGTCGCCGGCCGGCTCGCTGAAGTTCCTGCAGCGCGCCTGGCGGCTGTCGGGCGACGTCACGTCGGCGGCGGGTACGCCGGCCGAGGGCGGCGACGTCGCACTGCGGCGCGTCACCGCTCGGACCGTGCGCGACGCGGCCGAGCTGGTCGAGGCCTACCGCTTCAACGTGATGGTCGCCAAGGTGATGGAGCTGGTCAACGCGACTCGCAAGGCCATCGACTCGGGCTGCGGCCCGGAGGACCCGGCCGTCCGCGAGGCCGCCGAGGCGGTCGCGATCCTGCTGTCGCTGGTGGCGCCGTACACCGCCGAGGAGATGTGGGAGCGGCTGGGCCTCGAGCCGACCGTCGCCCGCGCCGGCTGGCCGACGGTCGACCCCGCGCTGCTGGTCGAGGAGTCCGTCACCGCGGTCGTCCAGATCCAGGGCAAGGTCCGCGCGCGCCTGGAGGTGTCGCCCGACATCTCCGAGGCCGACCTGGAGCAGCTGGCCCTGGCCGACGCCGACGTGATCCGCTCGATCGACGGCCGTCCGGTCCGCAAGGTGATCGTCCGGGCGCCCAAGCTGGTCAACGTCGTCGTCTGACCGTTCGCCTGGGTCCTTCGTCTAGCCTTCCTCGCATGCCGGCCGTGATCGTCACCGACTCGACCGCCAGCCTCCCCCCGGAGGTGGCGGCCGAGCGGGGGATCGTCGTCGTACCCCTCCAGGTCGTGATCGGCTCCCGCGTCTACGACGAGGGTGCCGACGGCGCGACGCCCGAGCTGGTCGCCGCCGCGCTCAAGGAGTGGAAGCCGGTCAGCACCTCGCGACCGGGACCGGCCGCGTTGCTCGAGGTCTACGAGAAGGCGGCGGCCGACGGGGCGACGGAGATCGTGTCGGTCCATCTCTCCGGTGACATGAGCGGCACCTTCGAGTCCGCGCAGCTCGCCGCTCGTGACGCGTCGATCCCGGTGATCCCCGTCGACACCCGGCAGGTGGGTGTGGCGACGGGGTACGCCGCGCTCGCGGCGGCCGACGTACTGGATGCCGGCGGCACCGCCGAGGAGGCCGCCTCGGCCGCGCGGACGCGCGCTGCGGCGTCGTCGTCCTTGTTCTACGTCGACACGCTGGAGTACCTCCGCCGCGGTGGACGCATCGGCGCTGCCGCTGCGCTGCTCGGTGGCGCGCTCGCCGTGAAGCCGCTGCTCCAGATCGAGGACGGCAAGGTCGCCTCGCTGGAGCGGGTGCGGACGTCCGCGCGCGCCCTCAGCCGGCTCGAGGAGCTCGCGGTGCAGGCGGCCGGAGACGGTCCGGTCGACGTCTGCGTCGCCCACCTCGCCAGCCTGGAGCGAGCCGAGCAGCTCGCCGAGAAGCTGTCCGCCCGTCTCGAGGCCAACCTCGACGGCCGCGAGGTGTGGTGCGGCGAGCTCGGGGCCGTCCTGGGTGCTCACGTCGGTCCCGGGATGATCGCGGTCTGCGTGGCTCCGCGAGCCTGAGAACGGCCCGGTTCTCATCCCCAGCCCGGCTCCGGACCGGGCTCTCCACAGGTCCACGTACGCCGGCTGACGGAGGTCGGTGTCGCTGCCTAGCGTCGCCGCATGCCCACTCGCCGTCCCAGCCCCGAGCACCAGGAAGCCGTCTCCCGCCGGCTGGCGCTGCTCAGCGCCGAGCTGGCCGCCGCCCGGCCGGTCGAGCAGTCGCCGCCCGATGACGCGTGGGAGGAGCCGGCACCGCTCGTCCCAGTGCCGGGGCGGCACGCGTCCCATCGGGCGGTCGCGTCGCTCGGACGACTCGACCGGGGCCGGTTCGCGCTCGGTCCCGCGCAGCTGACCGTCGTCGCGGTCCTGGTCGCGGTCGGCCTGGCCGTGACCGGCTGGTGGCTGGTGCGAGGTGATCCCGACCGGCTGGAGGCGCCGACGATCCCGCCCCCCAGCGAGGCCGCGGCCTTGGCGGACGCGTCACCGGTCGCCGCCGACTCGAGCACGTCGCCGGCGGCCGGTTCGGTCACCGTCGACGTCACCGGCAAGGTCCGCAAGCCAGGCATCGTCGTGCTCGACCCCGGTGCGCGGGTGGTCGATGCTCTCGAGGCCGCCGGAGGGGCGCGGGCCGGTGTCGACCTCTCCGGCCTCAACCTCGCGCGGGTCCTGGTCGACGGGGAGCAGGTCGTCGTCGGGGTGACGGCGGTGCCGCCCGCGCCGTCGACGGCCTCCGGCTCCGCGCCCACCCCGGGCGCTGCACTGGTCAACCTCAACACCGCCACCCAGACCGAGCTCGAGGCGCTGCCCGAGGTCGGCCCGGTCACCGCCCAGGCGATCCTGTCCTGGCGCTCCGAGCACGGTGGTTTCACGGCTGTCGACGAGCTGCTCGAGGTCGACGGCATCGGCGACGCGACCCTCGGCCAGCTGGCCCCCTACGTCACGGTGTGAGGTGGCCGAGGATGCGCGGCGCGAGGTCCCCGACCTGCGGATGCTCCTGCTGGCGGCCGCCGGCTGGACGGGCGCCGGGGTGGGTCGGTGGTGCGGTTGGTGGGTCGTCCTCGCAGCGGCCGCGGCCGCCGCCGGGCTCTGGCCGCTGCTCCGCCGCCGCGACCGTGCGTGGGCACGCACCGTCGCCGGGGCGCTGCTGGTCGTCACGGCCGTCAGCGCGGTGACCACGCTGCGCGCCGACCAGGTCGCCCGCAGCCCGGTGGCCCGCCTGGCGGCCGACGGTGCTGCGGTCGGGCTGGTCGCCACCGTCACGTCCGACCCGCGCGAGACGGAGGGCCGCTACGGCGTGGTCGTGACGGTCCGCCTCGACGTGCGCGAGGTGACCGGGCGCGGCGCCACCTACACGCTGTCGGCGCCGGTCCTCGTCCTGGCGGACGAGGCCTGGCTCGACCTGCCGCTGGGTGCCACGGTCCACGCCTCGGGGCGGCTCGGTCCCGCCGACGACGGCGACCTGGCGGCGGTCCTGGCCGCTCGGGGTCCGCCCGAGGTGCTCACCGCTCCCGGTGCATGGTGGCGCGGTGCTGCGGTGGTCCGAGCCTCGATCCGGGCCTCGGTCGAGCACCGACCGGCCGACCAGCGCGCGCTGGTCCCGGCGCTGGTCGACGGTGACGACGCGGGGCTCGACGACGGTCTGGCGGACGACTTCCGCACCACCGGGCTCACCCACCTGCTGGCGGTCTCCGGCACCAACCTGACCCTGGTCGTCGGGTTCCTGCTCGTCCTCGCGCGCTGGGCCGGGGTGCGAGGTCGGTGGCTGCTGGTGGTGGGCGCGGCGGGGATCGCCGGTTTCGTGCTGCTCGCCAGGACCGAGCCGAGCGTGCTGCGGGCCGCCGTGATGGGCACCGTGGCTCTGCTCGCGATGGGGTCCAACGGGCGGCAGCGTGGCGCCCGCGCCCTGGGTGTCGCGGTCGTGGTGCTGCTGCTCGTCGACCCGGGTCTGGCGGTGCAGGCCGGCTTCGCGCTCTCGGTGCTCGCCACCGCAGGCATCGTGCTGCTGGCTCCGGCTTGGCGCGACGCCCTGAGCCGGTGGCTGCCCCGGTGGGCGGCGGAGGCGATCGCCGTGCCCGCGGCGGCTCAGCTCGCGTGCACGCCGGTGGTCGCCGCGATCTCGGGACAGGTGAGCCTGGTCGCGGTCGCTGCCAACCTGCTCGTCGCACCGGTCGTCGGCCCCGCCACGGTGCTCGGGCTCGGTGGGGGCCTGGTCGGCCTGGTCTGGCCGGCCGGCGGGCGAGCGCTCGGCACGCTCGCCGGGTGGTGCGTCGCGTGGATCGTGGTGGTCGCTCGGCGCTGCGCGGACCTGCCGGTCGCCTCGGTCGGGTGGGGGACCAGCCTGCCCGCACTCGCAGCCCTGACCGTGGTGGTGCTCGGCATCGCGCTGGCCGGTCCGGTCCTGCTCCGCCGCCCGGTCACCGGGGTGGGCTGCTGCGTGCTGCTGGCCGTCGTGGTGCTGGTCCGTCCGCCGACCCCGGGCTGGCCCCCCGACGGGTGGGTCCTGGTCGCGTGCGACGTCGGCCAGGGCGATGCCCTGGTGATCAACGCCGGGCCGCACGCCGGGGTCGTGGTCGACGCCGGCCCCGACCCGGCCGCGGTCGACGGCTGTCTCGACCGGCTCGAGATCGAGTCCGTGCCGCTCGTGGTGCTGACGCACTTCCACGCCGACCACGTCGACGGGCTGAGCGGGGTGTTCGACGGCCGGCAGGTCGGCGCGGTCGAGACCACCCGGCTGCTCGACCCGCCGGCCGGCGTCGAGGAGGTCGACCACGTCGCGCGGGGAGCGGCGCTGACACCCACCCCGGCGCCGTACGACGTCACGCGGACGGTCGGTGACGTGACCCTGCAGGCGCTCTGGCCGCCACCGGACTCGCCGACCGTCGGTCCGGGCGACGGGAGCACGGCCAACGAGGCGAGCGTGGTGCTGCTCGCGCAGGTCCGGGGCGTGCGCTTGCTGCTCACCGGTGACGTCGAGCCCGACGGGCAGGCGGCACTGGCGCGGTCGCTGCCGGGTCTGCACGTCGACGTGCTCAAGGTCCCGCACCACGGCAGCCGCTACCAGGACGAGCCCTGGCTGCTGTCGCTGGGCGCCCGCGTCGCGCTGGTGTCGGTCGGCGCGGACAACGACTACGGCCACCCGGCCGACTCGACGCTCGCACCCCTGGCGGCGTCCGGGGCGAGGGTGCTGCGGACCGACACCGACGGCGACCTGGCGGTGGTCGAGGAGGGCGGCAAGCTGTTCACCGAGACCGGCTGAGCCGTGACTATCCTGGCCGCGTGCCGACCAGCCTGCCCGCCCGGATCCGTCTTGCGGCCCGGCGTCGGCAGCTGCGAGGAGCGCCGCGGCCGCGGCACGTCGGGCTGGTCATGGACGGCAACCGACGGTGGGCGAGGCTGGCCGGCTTCGCCGATGCGAGGGTGGGCCACCGCGCCGGCGCCGAGCACGTCGGGGACGTGCTGCGCTGGGCGACGACCTGGGGGATCGACCACCTGACCGTCTACGTGCTGTCGGCCGACAACATCCGCAAGCGCCCGGTGGCCGAGGTCGACCACCTGATGACGCTGCTCGAGGAGATCGTCCCGGAACAGGTGCTGGCACACCCGCGGTGGTGCGCTCACGTGTCCGGTGACGAGCGCCTGCTCCCGTCCACGACGCGGGAGAGCCTCGCCCAGCTGGTGGACGCGACCCGGGGCCGGCCGGCCCACGTGACGCTCGCGATCGCGTACGACGGTCACGAGGACATCGTCACCGGGATCCGCGCTGCCCTGATCGCTGCCGCCGAGACCCGCAACCTCTCGATCGGGGAGGACGACGTCACCCGCGGGCTGCCGGGCGGACCGGTGAAGGAGATCGACCTGGTGATCCGGACCAGCGGCGAGCAGCGGCTCTCCGGGTTCTTCCCGTGGCAGGCCAGCAACGCCCAGATCGTGCTCAGTCCGAAGCTCTGGCCGGCCTTCACCGAGGTCGACTTCGCGGACGCGCTCGCGGAGTTCGCGCGGTCGTCGGACCGTCGGCACCGTATGGCAGGCTGACCGCACCATGGCAGGTCCCTCACAGCCCCGCGCACACGACGTCCTCGGCCGAGTCACGCTGATCACCGGCAAGGAGGAGTTCCTCGGCGAACGCACCGTCTCCGCGGTCCGCGCCGCGGTCCGCGCCCATGACGCCGAGGCGGAGATGGCCGACACCATGGCCGGTGACCTCACCATGGCGAGCCTGGGCGAGATGTCCGCGCCGTCGCTCTTCTCCAGCACCCGCTGCGTGGTCGTGCGCGCCCTCGAGAACCTCCCGGAGGAGTCCGTGGCCGGACTGGTGGACTACGCCGCGTCGCCCGCCGACGACGTCGCGCTGGTGCTCGTCCACGGGGGCGGGCCCAAGGGCTCCGGCACCCTCACCAAGCTGCGCAAGCTCGACACCGTCACCGAGTCCAAGTCGGCCGAGCTGCGCCCCTCGGAGTACCCCGCGTTCGTGGCCGCCGAGGTGCGCAGCCACGGCGCGAGCATGGAGCAGGAGGCCGCCGACTTCCTGGTCCAGGCGATCGGCCAGGACCTCCGTGCGCTGGCCGCCGCTGCCGACCAGCTGGCGAGCGACTTCGCCGGCCAGGCGCTGACGGTCGAGCTCGTGAAGCGCTACTTCGGAGGCCGGGCCGAGGCCAAGTCGTTCGCGGTCGCCGACGCCGCCTTCTGGGGCCGGCGCACGGTAGCGCTCGAGGAGCTGCGCTGGGCCCTCGACGGCGGGACCGCTGCGGTCCTGGTCACCTCGGCCTTCGCCGGTGGCGCGCGTGGGGTGGCTCGCTACAAGTCGGCGCCGCGCGGCATGCGTGAGGCGGACCTCGCCCGCGAGGTCGGCGTGCCGCCCTGGAAGCTCCGCACGATCCGCGACCAGTCCCGTGGCTGGTCCGACGGCGGGATCGCCCGCGCGATCCGGGCGATCGCCCAGGCCGACGCCGACATCAAGGGTGCCGCGAGCGACGCGTCGTACACGCTCGAGCGACTGGTCCTGACGGTCACCGCGCTCAGGGATCAGCGCTAAATAGACATTGACCCGCCCGAAAGTTTCGGGCGGGTCAACGTAACGACCGACGTGCCGCCTGGATCAGGCGGCGGGGTGAATCAGAGCGAAGCGGCCTTCTTGGCGATCGACGACTTGCGGTTCGCGGCCTGGTTCTTGTGGATGACGCCCTTGGAGGCGGCCTTGTCGAGCTTGCGGGCGGCGTCCTGGCCGAGCTTGACGGCGTTGTCCTTGTCGCCGGCCTCGGCGGCCTCGTTGAACTTGCGCACGGCGGTCTTCAGGCCGGTCTTGACCGACTTGTTGCGCTCGTGGGCCTTCTCGTTCTGCTTGTTGCGCTTGATCTGGGACTTGATGTTCGCCACTGGTGTGCCTTCGCTCGGTGTTTGGTTCGGTCGTCTTACGTCGGGGTGCGCGCACGGTGAAACCACTCGTAGCGCGACGGACAACGTTAGCAGCGGGGCTCGATCCCGCCCAAATCTCCGAGGTAGCCCGGGCCGAGCCTGCGAGGAACGAGCGTGAGCCGAGGAGGTTGAGGAGGGATCGGGTGAGACGCGCGCGCCGCGCGGGGCTCACCGACCCGTCTCGAAACCGTTCAGAGCCACCCGCGCCGCTCGGCGAGCCACTCCCAGCAGACCTCACCCTGCCAGCGCTGCACGTCGCGGACGTACGGCGAGGTCGGCGGCACCGGCTGGGCTGCCGACATCAGGAAGTAGCCGGTGACCAGCGCGATCACGATGTCGACGGCCTCGGGAGCCACGTCGCGGGTCAGCGCCAGCTCGGCGAGCAACGCATCGACGTCGACCCCGTCGCCGCGCGGCCCGATCATCAGGAAGACGGTGTCCAGCCAGGCGGCGCCGACCACCGGCCAGTTCCAGTCGCAGAGCAGCACGCGTCCGTCCGCGGTGAGCAGCATGTTGTCGTCGCGGACGTCGGTGTGGACGAGCGTCGAGCCGTCGGCGACCTCGGCGAAGCGTGCCGCGAGCGCGGCCGCCTCGTCGGCCCGCTCGGCGAACCCGGGCAGGTCGGGCGCGGCGGCGCGGACCTGCTCCCAGCACGCCGGCCAGTCGGCGAACTCCTCGAGGAACGAGTCCGCGGTCAGCTCGGCCGGCGGGGGAGTGAGGACGTCGGCCATGGCCTCGACCATCGCCGCGCAGGCGGTCAGGTCGGCCGGTCGCCAGGGCCGGCGCGGGTGGCGGGCTTGGACGTGCTCGATGCCGAGCAGCACCCAGTCGTCGGCGTCGTGCAGCCAGAGCAGCCGCGGGGCCGGGACGGTCGGTGGGAGGGCGGCGAGCTTGCGGGCCTCCTCGGCGTACGCCTCCGCGAACATCCTCTGGGCCTTGCGGGAGGCGGCCTTCACGAAGTGGCGCGAGCCGTCCGCGCAGGTGAGCACCGAGGCGAAGCCGGGTGTGAACCCGGTGCCCTGGGTGACGGCCCCGGTCACCGGTGACCCGCAGCGCTCCTCGACGATCGCCCGGACGTGGGGCGGGAGGTGCGGCCACTCGAGACGCCGGGCCGTGCGGCCGTGCGGGATGGTCGTCGGGATCACGGCGTGACGCTAGCCTGCGGCCGTGGTGACGAGCGAACGGGTTGAGCGGGCGCGCGACCTCGACCGTTTCCTGACCTTCATCGACGCGATCGTGGCGATCGCGATCACGCTGCTGGTGCTGCCCCTGGTCGAGATCACGGCCGACATCGACCAGTACGCCTCCGTCGACGCACTGCTGCGCGACAACGAGGCCGAGCTCGGGGCCTTCGTGCTCAGCTTCGTGGTGCTGTCGCGCTTCTGGTTCGTCCAGCACGGCACGATGCGCCACGTCGTCTCCTACCACCGCGGCCTCGCGTCGGTGCTGATGATCTGGACGATGACCATCGTCTTCCTGCCGTTCCCGACGGCGGTGGTCGCGGAGGCGAGCGACAACCCGACGACCAAGGTCCTCTACATCGCGACGATGATCGCGACCACGCTGTCCCTGACGGTGGTCGAGTGGCTCGTCCGGCGCTTCCCGGACCTGACCGACGGCCACGCCGACGTCGACCCGCTGAAGGGTCTCGTGAACGCCGCCGCGCTGGTCCTCGCCCTCGTCATCACGCTCGCCGTGCCGGCGACGTCGTACTTCCCGCTCCTGCTGCTCATCGCGGCGGACCCGGTCGTGGACCGCATCCGACGCCTGCGCTGAGGCGGCTCCCCACCCTCCCGTGTGGGAGAATGAGCACGTCCCAGCAAGTCGACGAGAGACGTCTGTGCCCACGAACACCGCGCCCCCGCCGGGCAGCACTCCTCCGGCGATCATCCGCAACTTCTGCATCATCGCCCACATCGACCACGGGAAGTCGACGCTGGCCGACCGGATGCTGCAGCTGACGGGTGTCGTCGACGAGCGCGCGGCCCGGGCGCAGTACCTCGACCGGATGGACATCGAGCGCGAGCGCGGCATCACGATCAAGAGCCAGGCCGTGCGGATGCCGTGGACGGTGCCCGCCGACAACGCTGAGGGCGCCGAGCCCGGCACCTACGTCCTCAACATGATCGACACCCCGGGCCACGTCGACTTCACGTACGAGGTCTCCCGCTCGCTCGAGGCCTGCGAGGCCGCCGTCCTCCTCGTCGACGCCGCCCAGGGCATCGAGGCGCAGACGCTGGCGAACCTCTACCTCGCCATGGGCGCCGACCTCCACATCATCCCGGTGCTCAACAAGATCGACCTGCCGAGCGCCAACCCGGAGAAGTACGCCGCGGAGCTCGCCGGACTGGTCGGCTGCGACCCCGACGACGTGCTCCGGGTCAGCGCCAAGACCGGCGTGGGCGTCGACGCGCTCCTCAACCACATCGTCAACGAGACCCCGCCGCCGGTGGGCGACGCCGACAAGCCCGCGCGGGCGCTGATCTTCGACTCCGTCTACGACACCTACCGCGGCGTGATCACCTACGTCCGGGTCATCGACGGCAGCCTCAACCACCGCGACCGCATCAAGATGATGTCGACCGGTGCCGTCCACGAGATGCTCGAGGTCGGCGTGATCAGCCCCGAGCAGGTCAAGGCCGGTGAGCTCGGCGTCGGCGAGGTCGGCTACCTGATCACCGGCGTGAAGGACGTCCGCCAGTCGCGGGTCGGTGACACGGTCACCACCCAGCACAACGGCGCGACCGAGGCGCTCGGCGGCTACAAGCACCCCAACCCGATGGTCTACGCCGGTCTCTACCCGATCGACGGCGACCAGTTCGGCGACCTGCGCGAGGCGCTCGAGAAGCTCCAGCTCAACGACGCTGCGCTGACCTACGAGCCGGAGACCTCCGGCGCGCTCGGCTTCGGCTTCCGGATCGGCTTCCTCGGGCTCCTGCACATGGAGATCACCCGCGACCGGCTCGAGCGCGAGTTCAACCTCGACCTGATCTCGACCGCCCCCAACGTGGTCTACAGCGTCCTCATGGACGACGGCTCGGAGCTCGTGGTGACCAACCCGAGCGAGTTCCCCGAGGGCAAGATCTCCGAGGTGCGCGAGCCCGTCGTCCGCGCGACGATCCTGAGCCCGAGCGACTACATCGGCACGATCATGGAGCTCTGCCAGACCAAGCGCGGCACCCTCCAGGGCATGGACTACCTGTCCGAGGACCGCGTCGAGATGCGCTACACGCTGCCGATGGGCGAGATCGTCTTCGACTTCTTCGACCAGCTGAAGTCGCGCACCAAGGGCTACGCCTCGCTCGACTACGAGCGCTCGGGGGAGCAGGCGGCCGACCTGGTCAAGGTCGACGTCCTGCTGCAGGGCGAGCCGGTCGACGCCTTCTCGGCGATCGTCCACAAGGACGCGGCGTACGCCTACGGCGTGATGATGGCGGGCAAGCTCAAGGAGCTCATCCCGCGGCAGCAGTTCGAGGTCCCGATCCAGGCCGCCATCGGCGCCCGGGTGATCGCCCGCGAGAACATCCGCGCGATCCGCAAGGACGTGCTCGCGAAGTGCTACGGCGGTGACATCACCCGCAAGCGCAAGCTGCTCGAGAAGCAGAAGGCCGGCAAGAAGCGGATGAAGAACATCGGGACCGTCGAGGTGCCGCCCGAGGCCTTCGTCGCCGCCTTGTCCACCACCCAGCCGACGGACAAGACCAAGAAGTGACCGTCCGGCCGGTCGACGACGACCAGTGGGAGGTCGTCGCCTGGCTGTGGCAGGCCTACCGGCACGACCTGTCCGAGGTCGTCCACGGCTTCCCGTACGCCGACGGGCGCTACCAGCACGCCGGCCTCGACGGCTACCCGCGACCGGACGCGGTCGGCTACCTCGACTGGCGACCGCACCCCAACACGGGCGAGGACGCCCCGGTGGCGTTCGCGGTCGTCGGCGGCCTGGACGCGGCGCGACGTACGGTCGACGCCTTCTTCGTCGTGCCCGCGGCCCGCCGCGGTGGGACCGGTCGTGCGCTCGCGGCCGACGTGATCGCGCGCCATCCCGGGGCGTGGGAGATCGCCTTCCAGGACGGCAACGTCAGCGCCGGGCACTTCTGGAGGGCCGTCGCCCGCGACGCCTGGGGCGACGCGTGGACCGAGACCGAGGAGCCGGTGCCCGGCAAGCCCGACCTGCCGCCCGACCACTGGATCCGGACGATCTAGCCGCAACTCCTCGGCGTCCGCGCGCGTCTGACCCAGGTCACGGCAACGAACCTGGAAGGGACCCCGATGCGCACCGCTCTCGTCGGCCTGCTCCTCGCACCACTCGCCCTGCTCGGACTCGTCGGCCCCGCCGACGCCCACGAGCCGGAGGTCTCACCGGCGACGCAGGTGACGGCGGACGGTCACGCGGCTCCCGGGTGGCAGGTCCACCGCGAGAAGGAAGGCACGGCCACCTGCTCGGACGCGGCGGTCTCGGCCGTCGACGACGGGATCCTCTCCTGCTACCCGAGCGCGCTCTACCTGCCGTCGTGCTGGCCCTCGGCCCACCACACGGTGCTCTGCCTGCGCGACGCGACCGCGAAGGAGCTGGTCCGGGTCCGCTACCGCGGGGCCCTCGCGGACGCGACGGCTCCCGACCAGCCGAGCCCCCAGGCACTGACGCTCGCAGGTGGCCAGCGCTGCACGCTCCGCGTCGGTGGCGCGTGGGGCACGATCCCGCACCACCGGTCCTGGCTCGGCTTCTACTCCTGCGCCCACGGCTCGCTCTACGGCCCGCCGAACGGTGACGGCATCCGACGCACGGACGCCGCCTGGCGGGTGCACCTCGTGCGCGCGGACAACTCCGTCGTACGGCGCTCGGTCCGGACCGCCTACGTCATCGGGACCGCCGCCTGATGAGATGACGGCGTGCGAGACCTGCTCGAGGAATGGCAGCTGACGCCGGACGGCGAGCCGACCGGCGTGGTGCCGGTCCGCACGGCTGGCCGCCGCCCGGCAGTGCTCAAGCTGGGCGCGGCCGAGCACGAGCACCTCGCGCTCCAGCACTGGCACGGCAACGGCGCGGTCGAGCTGCTGCGCGCCGACCCGCGGCGGTCGGTGCTGCTGCTCGAGCGGCTGCACCCCGAGGACCTCACGGACCACTGGGACGTCGAGGCCTGCGAGATCGTCGGCAGCCTCTACGCGCGGCTGCACGTCCCGGCCGTGCCCCAGCTCCCGCGACTGTCGCAGGAGGTGCTGCGCTGGACCGAGCACCTGTCCGAGGCCCCGCTGCCGCGGCGGCTGGTCGAGCAGGCGACCGCCCTGGCGCGCGACCTCGCCGCCGACGAGGCGACCGACGGACGGCTGCTGCACACCGACCTGCACTACGGCCACGTGCTCGCCGGCGACCGGGAGCCGTGGCTGGCGATCGCGCCCGAGCCGCTCAGCGGCGACCCGCACTTCGAGGTCGCCCCGCTGCTGTGGCACCGCTGGGACGAGCTGGCTGGCGACGTACGCCGCGGCGTGCGCGCTCGCTTCCACGCGGCCGTCGACGCGGCGATGCTCGACGAGGAGCGGGCGCGCGACTGGGTGATCGTGCGGGCCGTGCTCCGAGCAGCGGCGGACCCTGACCAGGTCACGCGCTGCGTCGCGATCGCGAAATCGGTCCAGGACTGAGGGTCCGCAAGGAAGACTGGGGTCATGGCCTCGGTCCTCTCCGTCAACGTCGGGTTGCCGCGTGCCGCGGACTGGGCGGAGATCGGGCGCACGTCGTTCGACAAGCACGCGGTGCACGGTCCGGTCATGGTGCGCGCGCTCGGGATCGACGGCGACCAGGTGTCCGACCGCAGGCACCACGGCGGCATCGACCAGGCGGTCTACGCGTTCGCCCGTGAGGACCTCGACGCGTGGGCGGCCGAGCTCGGGCACGAGATCGCGGACGGGCAGTTCGGCGAGAACCTCACGACGACCGGGATCGACGTCAACGAGGCCGAGATCGGTGAGCGCTGGCAGGTGGGGGAGGTGCTGCTCGAGGTCCGTTCGGTCCGTACGCCGTGCAACGACTTCAAGAGCTGGATGGGCATCGGGGGCTACGACAACACCGCCTGGGTGAGGCGGTTCGCCGCCGTGGGCCGGCCCGGTCCCTACCTGAAGGTGCTGGGGGAAGGCTTCCTGAGCGCCGGCGACGAGATCCGGGTGCTGCACCAGCCGGGGCACGGGGTCACCGTGTCGATGATGTTCCGCGCCCTCCACGGCGAGCCGGAGCTGCTGCCGCGGCTGCTCGACGTACCCGACCTGACGCCGAAGGCGCGAGCCCGGGTCGAGCGTTACACCGCCGGTATCTGAGGGTTGCCTACCCGCCAGTTGCACAAGTGATCTAGGTTACTTCGCATCCCCGACCGTCTCGGACGCCCAAGGAGTGTCAATGACCACCCCGGACGCCAGCTTCGTCGACCACCTGACCCAGAACTTCGCGGTGCAGTTCCTCGACCGGGTCGCTGCGTCGGCCGACCACGAGGCCTTTCGCTACCCGCGTGGCGAGACCTGGGAGTCGGTGACCTGGACCCAGGCGGGAGAGCTCGTCGAGCGCCTCGCAGCCGGGCTCCTGTCGCTCGGCATCAAGCAGGAGGAGCGGGTCGGCATCGCCGCCGGCACCCGCTACGAGTGGATCCTCGCCGACCTCGCGGTGATGTGCGCCGGCGGTGCGACCACGACCGTCTACCCGTCGACGAACGCCGTGGACACGGCGTACATCCTCGGCGACTCCGACAGCCGGGTCGTCTTCGCCGAGGACGACGACCAGATCGCCAAGCTCACCGAGCACAAGGCCGAGCTCCCGCACCTGATGAAGGTGGTGACCTTCGACGGCGCCACCGACGGTGACTGGGTGATCGGGCTCGACGACCTCGCCAAGCTGGGCGACGCCTACCTGGCCGAGCACCCGGGGATCGTCGAGGAGACGGCGCGCGCGATCCCGGCCGACCAGCTCGCGACCCTGATCTACACCTCCGGCACGACCGGCAAGCCCAAGGGCGTGCGGCTGCTGCACCGGGCGTGGGTCTACGAGGGCACCGCGATCCAGGTGCAGAACATCCTGGACGAGAGCGACCTGCAGTTCCTGTGGCTGCCGATGGCGCACTCGTTCGGCAAGGTGCTGCTCTCCGCGCAGCTCGCCTGCGGCTTCGCCACCGCGATCGACGGCCGGGTCGACCGGATCGTCGACAACCTGGGCGTCGTGAAGCCGACGTTCATGGGTGCCGCGCCGCGCATCTTCGAGAAGGCCTACGGCCGGATCGTCACCATGCAGGCGGCCGAGGGCGGTGCCAAGGAGAAGATCTTCAAGAAGGCCTTCGAGGTCGGCCTGAAGGTCGACGCTCTGAAGCGCGAGGGCAAGTCCGTGCCGCTGCTGCTCAAGGTGCAGCACGGTCTCTTCGACAAGCTGGTCTTCAGCAAGGTCCGCGAGCGCTTCGGGGGACGGGTCCGCTTCTTCATCTCCGGCTCCGCCGCGCTCAACCCCGAGATCGGCGCGTGGTTCCACGCCGCGGGCATCCTCATCCTCGAGGGCTACGGCATGACCGAGAACGCCGCCGGCGCGACGGTCAACCACCCCGACGACTACAAGATGGGCACGGTCGGACCCGCGCTGCCCGGCGCCGAGGTCAAGATCGGCGAGGGCGACGAGGTCATGCTGCGCGGGCCGCACATCATGGCCGGCTACCACAACCTCCCCGAGGAGACGGCCAAGACGCTGACCTCTGACGGCTGGCTGCACACCGGCGACAAGGGGAGCCTCGACGCCGACGGCTTCCTCACCATCACCGGCCGGATCAAGGAGCTCTTCAAGACCTCCGGCGGCAAGTACGTCGCGCCGCCGGCGATCGAGTCGAAGTTCAAGGCGATCTGCCCCTACGTCAGCCAGTTCATGGTCTTCGGCAGCGAGCGCAACTTCGTGGTCGCCCTGATCACCCTCGACCCCGACGCGATGACGGGCTGGGCCGAGGAGAACGGCATGGCGGGCGCGTCGTACACCGACATCGTGTCCTCGCCGAAGGCCAAGGAGATGGTCAGCGGCTACGTCGACGAGCTGAACACCAAGCTCAACCGCTGGGAGACCATCAAGAAGTGGGAGATCCTCGACCACGACCTGACCATCGAGTCCGGTGAGCTCACCCCCTCGATGAAGGTCAAGCGCAACGTCGTCGAGGACAACAACAAGGACCGGATCGACTCGTTCTACAGCTGATCTGAGACCGCTGCAGGAATCCCCGGTTCACCGGGGATTCCTGCACTTCTAGGGTGTTGCAAAGGTCGAGAAGTGACAGTTCTGCCTGTCCGCTGTGACGGATGTGACGACTGAGGCGGTACGGCGAACCCGCTGTTGACCTGTTCGAACACATGTTCGATCATGGGGTGTGGCCGCCACCGACACCCTCGACACCATCGCGCAGCTCCGTCTGCGGATGGAGCGGATGCACGACGGGGTGCCGCGGATGGAGCTGGCGACCCACCCGGCGCTGGCCGGGCTGGTCCAGCTGCGTGCGGGCGGCAGCTACGCCGTCGACAGCGCCACCCTCGCGCTGGCGCTGATGGCCGGTCCCTCGCGGGCCGGCAGCTGGTGCGCGGTCGTCGGGGTGACCGACTTCGGGGTCGAGGCGGCCGACGCGCTCGGGGTCGACCTGGCCCGCACCGTGGTGGTCCCCGAGCCGGGTGAGCAGTGGCTCGAGGTCACCGCCGCGCTGGTCGACGTCGTCTCCGTGGTGGTGGTCCGCCCGACCGGCCGGGTCACCGAGCAGGTGGCCGAGAAGCTCGGTGCCCGGCTGCGCAAGCGCTCGGCCGTCCTGGTCGCCCAGGAACGTACGCCGGGGGAGTGGCCGCGCTGCGAGGTGCGGCTGACCACCCGCGAGCCCGCCTGGTCCGGGGTCGGGCAGGGCCACGGCCACCTCCAGGCGCGCCGGATCGTGGTCGAGGCGCAGCGCGGGTCGGCCCCGCCGCGCCGCGGCGCGCTGTGGTTCCCCGCCGCCGACGCGACCTACCGCCGGGCCGACCCGGTCGAGGTGCCCGCCGCCGAGGTGGGGGTCGCCTGAGGTGAGAGTGATGGTCGCCTGGTGCCCGGACTGGCCGGTGGTCGCCGCGCTGGCCGACGAGGGGCTGCCCACCCACCTCCCGGCCGCGGTCTTCAGCGCCAACATCGTGCAGGCCGGCAACGCTGCCGCCCGCGCGTCCGGCGTACGCCGCGGGATGCGTCGCCGCGACGCCCAGGGCCGCTGCCCCGACCTCAAGGTCTATCCCGCCAACCCCGACCGCGACGCGCGGGCCTTCGAGCCGGTGCTCGCCGCGATCGAGGAGCAGCACCCCGGGGTCGCGCCGCTGCGACCCGGCCTGGCCGCGCTCCGGGCGCCCGGGCGCTTCCACGGCGGTGAGGAGCCGGCCGCCGCGCTCCTCGCCGAGCGGCTGGTCGGGCTCGGTGTCTGGGACACCCGGTTCGGCGTCGCCGACGAGCTCTTCACCGCCGAGCAGGCGGCCCGCCGCGCCGAGCCCCAGGACTGCCGGGTGGTCGCGGCAGGGGAGTCGGTGCCGTTCCTGCGCGGGCTGCCGGTCGAGGTGCTCGAGGACGCCGACGCCGTCAGCCTGCTCAAGCGGCTCGGGCTGCGCACCCTCGGCGACCTCGCCGACCTGCGCGCCAGCGACGTCCGCGACCGGTTCGGCCCGCAGGTCGCCTGGGTCCACCGGGTCGTCGGCGGCGACGGGTCGGTGCTCCTCGCGACCCGGACCCCGCCGCCCGAGCTCGCCTGCCACGTCGACTTCGAGCCGCCGCTCGACTCCGCCGAGACGATCACCTTCAGCGTCCGCCAGACCGCCGACCGGGTGGTCGCCGGGCTGGCCGCCCAGCACCTCGTCTGCACCGAGGTCCGGATCGAGGCGTTCTGCGAGGGCACGTCGTACGACGACCCCGCGTCGTCCCGCGAGTGGCTGCACCCGCGCTGGTTCACCGCCGTCGACCTGGTCGACCGGCTCCACTGGCAGCTCCAGGGCGGGTTCCGTGCCGGGGACATCCGTTCCCCGGTGAGCCGGATCCTGATCACGCCACTGACTGTCGTCCCCGACGCCGTGCACGCCGACGGGCTCTGGGGCGGCACCGACGAACGCGTCGCCCGCGGCATCGCCCGGGTCCAGGGGATGCTCGGCCACGAGGCCGTCGTCGTCCCCGTCCTGCAAGGCGGTCGCGCGCCCGCCGACCGGCAGGCGCTGGTGCCGTGGGGCGAGCGGCCGACCGGGCTGCGGCCCGCCGGGCCGCCGTGGCCGGGCAGCATCCCACCGCCCGCTCCCGCGCGGGTGCTCACCATCCCGTGGGCGGCCGACGTCGTCGGCGTCGGCGGCCGGTCGGTCGGGGTCGACGAGCGGGGCGCGGTCAGCTGCGAGCCGGCGCGGTTCCGGCCCGAGCCGCGCAGCGACTGGCTGCCGGTCGCTGCCTGGGCCGGCCCGTGGCCGGTCGAGGAGCTGTGGTGGGAGGCCACCCCGCGCCGGGTCGCGCGCTTCCAGGTGGTCGGCGTCGACGGCCGCGCCTGGCTGATGACCTGGGACGACGGTGTCTGGTTCACGGAAGCTGCGTACGACTGATGGGCTGGTCCAACCCGCCCGTCTCGTGGGGCGAGCTCGAGAAGCGCCTCTCGGGCCGGGTCAACACCCCGCAGGACCCCGAGGCGCCGATCTCGACGCGCAAGCGCAAGCGGCAACGGGTCGACGTCGAGCGACCGAGCGGCGAGGTCACGCCGTACGCCGAGCTGCACTGCCACTCCAACTTCAGCTTCCTCGACGGCGCCAGCGGGCCCGACCACCTGGTGCTGGAGGCGATCCGGCTCGGGCTGCACGCGCTGGCGATCACCGACCACGACGGGTTCTACGGCGCGCCGCTCTTCGCCGAGACGGCCCAGCTCCACGACGGGCTCGGCACCATCTACGGCGCCGAGCTCTCGCTCGGGTTGTCCGGTCCGCAGAACGGTGTCCCCGATCCCGAGGGCAGCCATCTCCTGGTGCTCGCGCGCGGGGTCGAGGGCTACCACCGGCTCGCCGGCGCGATCACCGACGCCCAGCTGCGCGGTGACGAGAAGGGGCGCCCCGTCTACGACCTGGCCGAGCTGGCCGACCGTGGGCGCGACCACTGGCTGGTCCTCACCGGCTGCCGCAAGGGCACGGTCCGCCAGGCGCTCAGGCGCGGCCCGTCGTACGCCGCCGAGGAGCTCGACCGGCTCACCACGCTCTTCGGTCGCGAGCACGTCGTGGTGGAGCTGACCGACCACGGGTTCCCGACCGACAGCCACCACAACGACCTGCTGGCAGCGATCGCCGCAGACCGCGGGCTGCCGGTCGTGGCCACCAACAACGTCCACTACGCACGCCCCGACGGTCACCGGTTGGCCGGCGCGATGGCCGCGGTCCGCGCGCGGCGCAGCCTGGCCGACATGAACGGCTGGCTCCCGGCGTCCGGGATGGCCAGCCTGCGGTCGGGGGCGGAGATGGCGCGGAGGTTCGCGCGGTTCCCCGGGGCGGTCGCTCACAGCGTCACGCTCGCCGACGAGCTCGCCTTCGACCTCCAGAAGGCGACGCCCCGGCTGCCCAAGGACGGCATCCCCGAGGGCCACACCGCCACGTCCTGGCTGCGCGAGCTGACCGAGCGCGGCTTCGCGCTGCGCTACGCCCACGAGCCGCACGCCGAGGAGGCCCGCGAGAAGGTCGAGCACGAGCTGCGGGTGATCGGCGAGAAGGACTTCGCCGGCTACTTCGTGATCGTCCACGACATCGTGGAGTTCGCCCGGTCGCAGGGGATCCTCTGCCAGGGCAGGGGATCCGCGGCCAGCTCGGCGGTCTGCTACGCCCTCGGGATCACCGCGATCGACCCCGTCTTCTACCAGCTCCCCTTCGAGCGGTTCATCTCCCAGCACCGCGAGGAGGAGCCCGACATCGACGTCGACTTCGACTCCGACAAGCGCGAGCAGGTCATCCAGTGGGTCTACGACAGGTACGGCCGTCACAACGCCGCCCAGGTCGCCAACGTCGTCGGCTACCGCCCCAAGATGGCGGTCCGCGACGCGGCCAAGGCGCTCGGCCACTCACCCGGGCAGCAGGACGCCTGGTCCAAGCAGGTCACCAGCTGGACGACGGTCGCCTCCCGTGATCCGGGTGGCGACCACGACGTACCCGTCACCGTCGTCGACCTCGCCAACCAGTTCCTGGGCGCCCCGCGTCACCTCGGCATCCACTCCGGCGGGATGGTGCTCACCGAGCGGCCGATCGGTGAGGTGGTGCCGATCGAGCGGGCGCGGATGGAGAAGCGCACCGTGCTCCAGTGGGACAAGGACGCCTGCGAGTTCATGGGCCTGGTGAAGTTCGACCTGCTCGGGCTCGGGATGCTCAGCGCCCTCGACCACATGATGGTGATCGTCCGCGAGCACCTCGGCGACGACTGGCAGCTCGCCACCATCCCCAAGGAGGAGCCCGCGGTCTACGACATGCTCTGCCGGGCCGACTCGATCGGCGTCTTCCAGGTCGAGAGCCGGGCCCAGATCGGCACCCTGCCGCGACTGCGGCCCCGGGAGTTCTACGACCTGGCGATCGAGATCGCCCTGATCCGGCCCGGGCCGATCCAGGGCGGCGCCGTCCACCCCTACATCCGGCGCGCCACCGGCCGGGAGGAGGTCGAGTTCGCCCACCCGCTGCTCGAGCCGGTGCTCGCGCGGACCAAGGGTGTCCCGCTCTTCCAGGAGCAGCTGATGGACATGGCGCGGGTGCTCGGCGACTGCAACCGCGACGAGGCCGACCTGCTGCGCCGGGCGATGGGCTCCAAGCGCGGCGTCGAGCGGATCGAGTCGGTCAAGGACAAGCTGATGGCGGGGATGACCGCCAAGGGCATCACCGGCGAGAAGGCCGACGCGATCTACCTGCAGATCCTGTCCTTCGCCAACTTCGGCTTCGCCGAGAGCCACTCGCTGTCCTTCGCCAAGCTCGTCTACGCGAGCTCGTGGTGCAAGCTCCACTACCCCGGGGCGTTCCTCGCGGCGCTGCTGCGCGCCCAGCCGATGGGGTTCTACTCGCCGCAGTCGCTGGTCCACGACGCCCGCCGCCACGGGGTCGACGTACGCCGGCCCGACCTCGCGCTCTCCGGCGCGACCGCCGACCTGGAGCTGGTGGGCGAGCCCGGTCCCACGGGGCTCGACGCGTGCCTGCACGACGGGGCGCGCACCGAGTGGGTCGACGGCACCCCCGACCCGACCCCGGAGCACCGGCGTGACACGTCGTACGCCGTACGCCTCGGTCTCGACTCGGTGCGCGGGATCAGCACCTCGGTCGCCGAGCGGATCGTGGCGGCGCGGTCGGAGCGGCCGTTCGCCGACCAGGTCGACCTGTCCCGGCGGGCCGGGCTCGACGCCCGCCAGCTCGAGGCGCTCGCGACGGCGGGCGTCTTCACAGGCCTGTCGCGGCGCCAGGCGCTGTGGAACGCCGGGTGGACCGAGAGCGAGGAGCACCTCGAGGGGATCCGGGCCGCCGGACCGGCGCCGATGCTGCCGGAGATGGACGACGTCGAGATCACCATGGCCGACCTGTGGGCGACCGGGATCACGCCGGCGGACCACCCGTTCGACTACCTGCGTGCGCAGCTGCGTGCGGCCGGGATCAAGTCGGTGGCCGACACCGCGAGCGCCGAGTCCGGTCGCCGGGTCCACGTCGCGGGGCTGGTGACCCACCGGCAGCGGCCCGGCACCGCCGGCGGGGTCACCTTCCTCAACCTCGAGGACGAGACCGGGATGCTCAACGTGATCTGCACGGTGGGGGTGTGGAAGCGCTACCGCACGGTCGCTGCCAACGCCGCCGGGATGGTGATCCGCGGGATGCTCGAGCGCCAGGACGGCGTCACCAACCTGCTCGCCGACCGGTTGGCCCCGATCGAGGACGTCTACCCCGAGGCCGGCCGGGCGCTGCGGGCCCGACACCGCTCGCGGGACTTCCACTGACCGCTCACAGCCACCGCACAGACGGAGCGGGTCTCCTGGGGACATGGACGAAGAACTCGAAGACCACGACCTCGGCCTCTCCCACGACCTGCCCCGCATCGTCGAGCGCAACAAGATGATGGGTCGCCGCGGGATGCTGGCCGTCTTCGGCGCTGCGGGCGTGGCGGCCGTCGCCGTCGCCTGCGGCTCGGACGGGCAGGCCACCACGTCCTCGTCGACACCCCAGCAGGCGCCGGCGGGCGGGGGTGGCGACCAGGGAACGACGACCACCGTCGCCGACGGCGAGATCCCCGAGGAGACCGCCGGTCCCTACCCGGGCGACGGCTCGAACGGCGTCAACGTGCTCTCCGAGTCGGGCATCGTCCGCAGCGACCTCACGTCCAGCTTCGGCTCCGCCTCCGGCGTCGCCGAGGGCGTCCCGGTGACCGTCGACCTCAAGGTCTACGACCTGAACGGCGACGACGCGACCGCCCTCGCCGGTGCCGCGGTCTACCTGTGGCACTGCAACCGCGAGGGGGAGTACTCGATGTACTCCGAGTCGATCGCCGACGAGAACTACCTCCGCGGCGTCCAGGAGACCGATGCCGACGGGCGGGTGACCTTCACCAGCATCTTCCCGGCCTGCTACGACGGACGCTGGCCGCACATGCACTTCGAGGTCTACCAGTCGCTCGACGACGCCACGTCGTACACCAACAAGCTGCGCACCTCCCAGCTCGCGCTGCCGCAGGACATCTGCGAGAGCGTCTACGCCACCGAGGGGTACGACGCCAGCGTCGCCAACCTCGCGAAGGTCAGCCTCGACAGCGACATGGTCTTCTCCGACGGCTACTCGCTCCAGCTGGCCAAGGTCACCGGCTCGGTCGACGACGGCTACACGATCTCGCTCAACGTCCCTGTCTGACCGGGTGGTTGGATGGGCACGTGCCGTCAGCCCTGCCCGCCGGAGATCCGGTCCCCGAGGACGGGAGCCTCCCGGAGAGCGCGCTGGCGGGGCTGGGCAAGCGGCCGTTCGGGTTCTACGTGCACGTGCCCTTCTGCACGGTCCGCTGCGGCTACTGCGACTTCAACACCTACACGGCCGACGAGCTCGGACCGGCCGGCGGCTCGCGGGGAGCGAGCCGGTCGACGTACGCCGAGGCCGCGATCGCGGAGGTACGCCGGGCCCGCCAGGTGCTCGGCGACGTGGACGTCCCGGTCGAGACGATCTTCTTCGGCGGCGGTACGCCGACGCTGCTGAGCCCCGGCGACCTGGGCAGCATCGTGGCAGCGATCGCCAGCGAGTTCGGGATCGTCGAGGGCGCCGAGGTGACCACCGAGTCCAACCCGGACAGCGTCGCGCTGTGGGACCTCGAGGAGCTGCGGGGCGCCGGCTTCAACCGGATCTCCTTCGGCATGCAGTCCGCGGTCGACCACGTGCTCAAGGTGCTCGACCGCACCCACGACCCGCTGCGGGTGCCGGCCGTCGTCGACTGGGCGCGCCAGGCGGGGTTCGAGCAGGTCAGCCTGGACCTCATCTACGGCACGCCGGGGGAGTCGCTCGCCGACTGGGAGACCAGCGTCGAGGCCGCGCTGGCGTGCGCGCCCGACCACGTGTCGGCGTACTCCCTCATCGTCGAGGACGGCACCGCCCTTGCCCGCCACGTGAAGCGCGGCGACCTGCCGATGCCCGACGAGGACGACCTCGCCGACAAGTACCTCCTCGTCGACGAGCGGCTCGCGCGGGCCGGTCTGGGCTGGTACGAGGTCTCGAACTGGGCCAAGGACGACGCCAGCCGCTGCCGGCACAACCTCCTCTACTGGACCGGTGCCGACTGGTGGGGCGTCGGACCCGGCGCCCACTCCCACGTCGGCGGCGTGCGGTGGTGGAACGTCAAGCACCCGGTGGCGTACGCCGATCGCATCGCGGCCGGCCTCAGCCCGGCCCACTCCCGCGAGGTCCTCGACGAGGAGAGCCGCCGGGTCGAGCGCGTCCTGCTCGAGCTGCGGCTCCGCGACGGGCTGCCGGTCAGCGTCCTGGACGCCACCGGCCGGGCCGCCGTCGCGCGCCTGATGGACGAGGGGCTGCTGACCCGCCACGCGGAGCGGCTGATCCCGACCCAGCGTGGTCGCCTGCTCGCCGACGCGGTCGTGCGTGACCTGCTGCCCTAGCCGGTCCGCAGGTCCTACTCTGTGCGCATGACCCAAGGTCCCGAGACCCCCGACCCGTCCCAGCCCGGCGGCCAGCCCGAGGGGCAGTCGACCCCGCCGCCGTACGGCGAGCCGACCCCGCCCCCCTACGGCGCCCCGGCCCCGCCCCCGCCCCCCGCGGGCGGCGCGGTCCCGCCGCCCTACGACCCCAACCAGGCGCCGCCGCCCCAGCCGCAGCCGCCCTACGGCCAGCAGGCCTTCCCGTCCGGCTACCCGCCGCCGCAGCCCGGTGTCTACGGCGCCAGCCCGGCCGCGCCGTACGGCGTGCACCCGGTCACCGGCATCCCCTACTCCGACAAGTCGAAGCTGGTCGCCGGTCTGCTCCAGATCCTGATCCCGCTCGGCATCGGCCGGTTCTACATCGGCGACACCAAGATCGGTGTCTGGCAGATCATCGTCACGGTGTTCACGTGCGGCATCGGCGCGCTGTGGCCGTTCATCGACGGCATCATCATCCTGGCGACCGACAGCGTCGACGCCCAGGGCAGACCACTGCGCAGCGGCGCCTGATCCGAGCTCCACACTGTCGGCTACCCGACAGTGCGACGACCTCCGTCGGCTCCATGATGTGCGTGCTCCCACCCCTGGGGGCACGCACATCGGAGCGGCGGAGGTTCGTTCATGTCGGGGTCACTACGGCGGGTCTTCGTGGACCCGAACCTGCGACGCATCCAGCTCGCCTTCTTCGGCTCGACGCTGGGTGACTGGGCCTACGGCACGGCGATCACGGTCTGGGCCTACTCGGTCGGCGGGGCCACGGCGGTGGGCGTCTTCCAGGGCATCCGGTTCGTCGCCGTCGCGATCGCCGGACCGATCGGCGCCACCGTCGCTGACAAGGTGTCCCGCAAGCGTTGGATGATGACCACCGACGCGGTCCGCGCGGTGCTGGTCTCCGGCGCAGCGATCTCGATCGGCCTCGGTGGGCCACCCGCCGTCGTCTTCGTGCTCGCCCTCGCGAGCACCATGGTCGGCGCCTCCTTCCGCTCCGCGCAGGCCGGCCTGATCCCGCAGCTGGTCTCCACGCCCGACGAGCTGACCGCCTCCAACGCCGTGGCCGCCAACCTGGAGCCGATCGCCCAGTTCAGCGGCCCGGCGATCGCGGCGGTGCTCATCGGGGTCCTCGACCTCGAGGTCGTCCTCTGGCTCAACGTCGCCAGCTTCGTCTGGTCGTGGGCGCTCGTGGCCGGGGTGCGCGTCCCGCCCGGCCGGGAGCCCGAACCCGTGGAGGACCAGCGCGAGGAGCCCGGGTTCCTCCGCGAGGTCACCGCAGGCTTCGCCGAGATCGCGCGCAGTCGCGACCTCGGTGTCGTCTCGCTCCTCGCCGTCTGCCAGGGCCTGATCTGGGGTGCGCTCACGATCTTCACGCTGATGCTGGCGGTCGACGTGCTCGAGACCGGGCCGGAGGGCGTGGGCTACATCGACTCGGTGCTCGCCGTCGGCACGGTCGCGGGCGGGCTGTTCATGCTCGCGCGGGTCGGCCGCGGTCGGCTCGGGCGCGACATGGCCCTCGGCGTGCTCGGGTGGTCGCTGCCCCTGGTCGTCCTCGCCATCCACCCTGCTCCGGTCCTGATCCTGGCCGCGATGGTCGTCATCGGCTTCTCCGACGCCGCCGTCAACCTCGGCCTCGACACGATCCCGCAGCGGGTCGCGCCGGAGCGGGTGCTGTCCCGGGTCTTCGCGGCGGTCGAGAGCTCGCTCATCGCCTCGATGGCGCTGGGTGCCCTCGCTGCTCCGATCGCCGTCCACCTGGTCGGCTACCGGTGGGCGACGGCCGGGCTCGGGGTCGCGGTGGTCGCCGTGGTCGCGGCCTCGTGGTCCCAGGTGCGGCAGATGGACCGGCGCCTCGTCGAGCCGGACCACCTGGCCACGCTGCGCTCCGTCGACCTCTTCGCGTCCATCCCGTCGCCCGTGCTGGAGACGCTGGCGCGCAGGCTCGAACGGGTGTCGTACGCCGAGGGCGAGCCGGTCCTGCTCGAGGGCGAGAGCTCGGACCGCTTCTACCTGATCCTGTCCGGCTCGGTCGAGGTCACCCAGGACGGCCGGTTGCTCCGCGTCGAGGGTCCGGGGGAGTTCTTCGGCGAGATCGGGCTCCTCCGCGACGTGCCCCGCACCGCGACCGTCACCGCCCTCGAGACCACCGAGCTGCTGGCCCTGGAGCGTGACGACTTCCTCGCGGCCGTCACCGGCCACTCCGAGTCCGCGAGCCTGGCCGAGGACGTGGTGTCCCAACGGCTGGCGGTCTGACATGCGAGTTCGGCCTCGTACGACGGGGGTGATGGGTCATCCTTGACGACGTGACGAGCTGCAGCAGCTGCGGAGCCTCGGGGCAGCCGGACGGTGCGAAGTTCTGCTTCGCCTGTGGTGGCTCGCTCCAGACCCTTGCCTGCCGGTCCTGCCAGGCCGAGATCGTGCCGGGTGCGCGGTTCTGCAGCAGCTGCGGCGCCGAGCAGGGTGCGGCGCCGGCTCCGGCCGCACCGGTCGCCTCCCGGCGCGTGACCAGCGTGCTCTTCGGCGACCTGGTCGGCTTCACCGCGCTGTCGGAGACGCGCGACCAGGAGCAGGTCCGCGAGCTGCTGTCGCGCTACTTCGACGAGTGCCGCGCGATCATCGCGCGCTACGGCGGCACCGTCGAGAAGTTCATCGGTGACGCCGTGATGGCGGTCTGGGGCGTCCCGACCGCCCACGAGGACGACGCCGAGCGCGCCGTCCGCGCGGGCCTCGAGTTGGTCAACACGATCGCCGCGCTGGGTTCCGACATCGACGTCGCCGACCTCGCGATGCGGGTCGGGATCGTCACCGGCGAGGTCGCGGTCACCATCGGCGCCGAGCAGCAGGGCATGGTCGCCGGCGACGCCGTCAACACGGCCTCGCGCGTGCAGACGGCCGCTGCACCGGGCCAGGTGTGGGTCGACGAGACGACGCGCCTGCTCACGTCCTCGGCGATCACCTACCTCGACGTCGGCAGCCACGCCATGAAGGGCAAGGCCGAGCCGATGCCGCTCTGGTCGGTGCGGGCGGTCGTCGCGGCGGTCGGTGGTGCGCAGCGCGCCGACGGGCTCGAGGCGCCGCACATCGGGCGCGACCGCGAGATGCGGCTGGTCAAGGAGCTCTTCCACCGCGTCGAGGAGACCGACCGGCCGGCGCTGCTCGTCGTCGACGGCGATGCCGGGCTCGGCAAGTCCCGGCTGGCCTGGGAGTTCGAGAAGTACGTCGACGGCCTGTCCGCCGACGTTCGCTGGCACAGCGGGCGCTGCCTGTCGTACGGCGAGGGCGTGGCGTTCTACGCGCTGGCCGAGGCGATCCGCGGCCGCCTGCAGGTGCTGCGCAACAACGACGAGGGCATCGACGCCGAGGACGCCGTCCACGGCGAGGAGGACCAGGCCGAGCTGCTGGCCGAGGGCCTCGACCGGCTGCTGACCGACCCCGACGAGCGGGCCTGGCTGGAGCCGCGGATGGCCGCACTCCTGGGCATCGGCGCGGTCGGGTCGTTCCCGCGTGAGGACCTCTTCTCCGCCTGGACCACCTTCCTCCACCGGGTCAGCGACAGCATCCCCGGCCAGCAGACGCCCGTGGTGCTGCTGATCGACGACGCGCAGTACGCCGACGACGGGCTCGTCCTCTTCGTCGAGCACCTGCTCGCGTTCGCGACCTTCCCTTGTTTCGTCGGGCTCTTCACGCGCCCGGGCCTGCTCGAGGCCAACGCGAGCCTCGCCACCAACCGGCGCTCGACGGTGGTCCACCTCGACGCGCTCGCGCCGCGACAGATGGGCCAGCTGCTCGACGGCCTGGTCGGTGGGCTCGACGACGCCGTGCGCGACGCGCTCGTGTCCCGGGCCGAGGGCATCCCGCTCTTCGCCGTCGAGACGGTGCGCTCGTTGATCGACCGCGACCTCGTCGTACCTCGTGGTGGGCAGTACGTCCTCGCCGGCGACCAGCGGCTCGACCTCGACCAGATCGGTGCGCCCGCGTCGCTGCAGGCGTTGGTCGCCGCGCGCCTCGACAAGCTCTCACCCGACCAGCGGCGGGTCCTCGACCGGGCGAGCATCGTGGGCCGGTCCTTCGCGCGCGACACCATCGCCCAGCTCTGCCCGGACGTCGCCGACCTCGACGACGTGCTCGCCGCCCTGGTCCGGCTCCAGCTGCTGCGCCAGGAGTCCAACCGGCTCAGCGTCGAGGTCGGGCTCTACCAGTTCGTGCAGGCGGTCGTCCGCCAGGTCGCCTACGGCACCCTCGCGCGGCGCGACCGGAAGGCCGGTCATCTCGCGGTCGTCGGGCTGTTGACGGCGGCCGAGGAGTCGCGCGCCGAGGTCGCGGCGATCGCGGCCCAGCACTACCTCGACGCCATCGACGCGGTCCCCGAGGACGACGACGTCACCGAGCTGACCGACCGGGCGATCGGTGACCTGCGTCGCGCGGCGTCCCGCGCCCTGTCGCTCGGCGCACCGGCAGAGGCGGCCGGGCACCTCGGCGTCGCCCTGGAGCGGGCCGGCGATCCCACGCTGCGCGCACAGATCGAGCTGGACCTCGCGCGGGCTCTGCGCGAGGCGGGCGAGCTGGAGCGCACGATCGTGCACAGCGAGTCGGCGCGCGACGCGTTCGAGGCGCGAGGTGACGAGCTGTCCGCCAGCTCGGCGGTGGCGATCCTCGCGCACGCGGTCGCGGTGGGACGCAACGACTACGAGGTCGGGATCGCGATGGCCCAGGAGAGGTACGACGCGCTGCGCGGGCGCGACGACGCCGCCCGCGTCCTGGTCGAGCTCGCGCAGACCCTGATCCAGCTGCAGATCCGCACCAGTCACGACTTCCGCGAGATCGCCGACGAGAAGGCGCGTCTCGCCGAGCTGGTCGACGACGAGGCGGAGATCGCCGACAGCTACGTCGGCCTGGCGCTCCACTACATGCTCACCGGCACCCGGGGCCTCGGGCGCGCGCTCTTCGCGTCTGCGGCCGAGATCAGCCGGCGCATCGACCGGCTCGACATCCTCAATCGCTGCCTGACCAACCTCAACGTGTCCTGGACCCCGGACGACGCCGAGCGTGCCCTGGACTACGGCCGGCAGGCGATCGTGGTCAGTCGGCAGGCGGGCTCCCTCTACGCCCACTCCAACACCGCGATCAACCTCGCGCTCGCCCAGCTGCTCGCCGGGGACTGGGACGGCGTCCCGGCCAGCTGCGCCGAGGCCGAGACGGAGCGCATCATCGCCGACTTCGTGACCGGCCGGATGGCACTGGTCCGCGGGCAGGAGTGGAGCCCGTCGCCGGAGTTCGCGACCGAGCTCGACGGCGACGACCTGTCCCTGCGGTCGTTCGTGCTCGCGTCCATCGCGATGCACCGCCAGGCGACGGGTCAGCCCGCGGCGGCGCAGGCGCGGGAGGCGGCCGAGACGATGTACGCCGCCACCGGTCTCTACGACGACTTCACCAGCGTCTGGCAGGTCGCGACCGACATCGCCTGGGAGACCGGTGACCGGGCCGAGCTCGACACCCTCCTCGCGATCGTCGACGACCACCGCGGCAGCAACCCGACGACCGGCCTGCGTGCCCAGCGGGCCCGGATGGCCGGCCTGGTCGCGTCAACGGGCGACGACCCGCAGGCCGAGCAGCACTTCCGCGCGGCGATCGCGCTCTCCGAGCAGTGGCACTCCGAGCCGACGCTCGCGCGCTGCCGCGCCGACCTCGGCACCTGGCTCGTCCGCCACGGTCGGGCCGACGAAGGGGGTGTCCTGCTCGACCAGGCACGGGAGACCTTCGGCCGCCTCGGTGCCGTGCAGTGGAGCGAGCAGCTCGACGCCGCCCTCGTCACGGCGTGACGTCAGGCGACCCGTTGCCTCAGCCATGCGCGGTCGAGGACGGTGACCTTGCCGCGTCCGAGCTCGACGACGCCGCGGCCGGCGAGCTTCTGGAGGACCTGGTTGACGCTGGGGCGGGTGCCACCGACCAGCTCTGCGAGGTGCTCCTGGGTGAGGGGGACGACGACCGGACCTGGGCCCTCGCCGTACAGGTCGGCCAGCTCGACCAGGCGCCGGTGCACCCTGCGGTCGAGGGGGTCGTACATCGTCTCCAGCAGGCGGCCGGACAGCTCCTCTACGCGTCGTGCCATCAGCATCAGGAGCAGCTGGTCGGCAGCGCGGTGCTTGTCGCGGAGCTCGCGGAACGCCGCTGCCGACAGCGAGAGCGTCTCGGCGGGCTCGAGGGCGACGATCGTCGCCGACCGCGTCGGCGGCTGGCCGTCGAGGAGGGACAGCTCGCCGAAGTAGTCGCCGCGCCCGAGCAGGTTGATCGTCGCGTTGTCTCCGTCGCTGGTCGACACGCGGACGGCGAGCCGGCCGGCAGCCACCAGGTGCAGGCTGTCGGACGGGTCGCCCTCGCGCACCAGCACCTCGCCGCGCGCATAGCTGCGACGCCGGGCCGTGGCGAGCACGCGCCTGCGCTCTACGTCGTCCAACGAGGCGAGCAACGGCCAGTCCATGGCACCAGTCAACCAGCGCCGTCGTGGCCGCGGAGGGAGAAGGGATGAGCGAGCGCGAGTTCGACCGCACCGTGACGGAGCTGCGGTCCCTCCTCGAAGCGGCGGCCTGCTCGGTCGCCGTCGTCACCGAGGGACGAGATGCGCTGCGGTACGTCGCTGCCGACGGCGCCGGCGCCGAGGAGATCGTCGGCGTCGAGCTGCCGGTCGCCCAGGGGTTGGCGGGCTGGGTGGCGACCTCGGGCCAGGCGATCGCGGTGCGCGAGGCGCGCGCCGATCCGCGCTTCGCTGCTCACGTCGCCGAGCGCACGGGCTACGTCCCGTCCGCGATCCTGGCGGCACCGTTCCTCTCCGCGGACGGCGAGGTGCGGGGCGTCGTCACCGTCCTGGACCCGGGGCTGGACCCGGGGGACCCGCTGCCGCTGCGCGAGGTCGAGGAGTTCGCCGCCCGGATCACCCGACCCGACCTGCCGGCGTGGTCGCTGTCCTTCGAGCGCGGTCACGTCGCACCGGTGCCGGCGCTGCCGCTGATGGGCGGACGCGCGTGGGCCCTCGACGGCGCCACCGGCGCCGGTGTCAGGGTCGCCATCCTCGACAGTGGCGTCGACGCCGACCACCCGCGGGTCGGGGGGATCGCCGGCGCGGTGGCCTTCGAGCCGGACGACGACGCACCGCTCGGCTTCCGCCGGGTCGAGGGGCCGCACGAGGACCTGGTCGGCCACGGCACGGCCTGTGCCGGCGTCATCCGGGCGCTCGCGCCCGAGGCGGAGATCTACTCCGTCCGCGTCCTGGGCTCCAACCTCAAGGGCCGGGGCGCGCTGCTGCGCGCCGGGATCGCGTGGGCCCTCGAGCACGACATGGCCGTGGCCAACCTGTCGCTGTCCAGCCGCAGCGGCGCGATGTTCGGTCCGCTGCACGAGTCCGCTGACGCGGCGTACTTCGGTGGCACCGTGCTGGTCTCCGCGGCCAACAACGTGCCGGGTCCGACGTACCCCTCGCAGTACGCCTCCGTCGTCTCGGTGGCGGCGCGCGTCGGCGACGATCCCACCGCGGTGGCCACCAACCCGCGGCCGCCGGTCGAGTTCGGAGCCCGCGGCATCGACGTCGACGTGGCCTGGGCGGACCACGGCTCGATCGTCGCGACGGGCAACAGCTTCGCGGCCCCGCACGTGACCGGCCTCGTGGCGCTGATCCTCGGCAAGCACCCGGGGCTGAGCACCTACCAGGTGAAGTCCGTGCTCCAGGCGATCAGCGAGAACGCTGCGCCCTGACGCAGTGTCGCCAGGTGAACGCTCGCACTGTCAGCGAGCGAACAGTCCGGCGCGCCCGTCGGCGGCAGAGTTCTGCTCACCGGGAGGCGCCCGGGACACAGACCAGGAGGAAGTCATGACCGAGCAGAACCTGAACGAGGACGTCGAGGGTCACCGCCAGTTCAAGCCGCTGGCCGAGGACGACGTCGAGGGTCACCGCCAGTTCAAGCCGCTGGCCGAGGACGACGTCGAGGGTCACCGGCAGTTCAAGCCGCTGGCCGAGGACGACGTCGAGGGCCACGTGCAGCCGCGCGGCGGCGCCGACATCGACCACTGACGGCGTCGTCCACCGCCTCCGTGACGGCCCGGACGGGGGTCAGACCGTCACGGTGACGAAGTCGATCAGCTCCTCGACCCGGCCCAGCAGGGCCGGGTCGAGGTCGTTGTAGGACGAGACCTTGCCCAGGATGTGCTGCCATGCACGTGCGGTGTCGGCCTGGTCGCGGTGCGGCCAGCCGAGCTGCTGGCAGACGCCCTTCTTCCACTCGATCGAGCGGGGTACGTCGGGCCACCGGTTGAGCCCGAGCCGCTCGGGCTTGACGGCTGCCCAGATGTCGATGAAGGGGTGGCCGACGATCAGGACGTGCTTGCCGACCGGCGACCTCGCGATGCCTTGGGCGATCCGGCTCTCCTTCGAGCCGGCCACCAGGTGGTCGACCAGGACCCCCACCCGGCGGTCGGGGCCGGGCTTGAAGTCGCGCAGGTGGTCGGCCAGGTCGTCGACGCCGCCCAGGTACTCGACCACCACACCCTCGATCCGGAGGTCGTCGCCCCAGACCTTCTCGACCAGCTCCGCGTCGTGGCGCCCCTCGACGAAGATCCGGCTCGCCCGCGCGACGCGGGCCTTGGCGTCGTGGACGGCGACGGACCCGGAGGCGGTGCGCGTCGGCTTGGCCGGGGCGCCGCCGCGGGCAGGCGCGACCAGGATGACGGGGCGTCCCTCGAGCAGGAAGCCGGGCCCGAGCGGGAACGTGCGCCGCTTCTGGCGACGGTCCTCGAGGGTGACGGTGTGGAGGTCGCGGTCGACCGCGACGATCTCGCCGCACCAGTCGGTGGTGACCTCCTCGACGACGGCGCCGACCTCGGCAGGCGCCTCGACGGCGCGGCCGCGCTTGGGAGCGCGCCAATCGGTGTTGAGCACGTCGGAGCCGTAGCGGTCGTTCACCTGCGTCACGCTAGGCGGCGGCACCGACACCGCCGGTGAGGGCGCGCCGTCAGTCGCCGGAGTCCTGGGTGTCCTCGGTCTCGTCCGTCTCCTCGGGGTCCTTGCCGCCGAGCACGTCGAGCTCCTCGGGCGACTTGGGGTCGTCCTCGTCGGTGAGGGGCTTGGCGAGCGGGTTGTCGTCGGAGGGCTGGAGGTCCTCGGGCAGGTCCTCGTCCTCGATGCCGTGTTCAGTCATGCAGGTGGCGTACCCGTTCAGGCGAGTGGCAACCGCTTCTCGTTGCGCGAGAGATGCCCGTAGCCACGGCGTACGGCGGCCGCCAGCTCCTCGCGCGGGTAGGGCCACTCGGCCGCGTCCAGTGCCTGGTCGACAGGCACGCCCCGGGCGGCCAGGTCCCGGATCGTCTGGGCGACGATGCCGATCGCGTTGCGCTGCTCCTCCACGAACTCACGGTCGACCGGGGCGCCGTGACCGGGCACGACCACCGTCGACGACGTGCTGAGGCTGAGCACGATGTCGAGGGAGTGTGGCCACTCCAGGGGGTAGCAGTCGCCGCCGAAGCCGGGCACGCCGTTGCGCGCCATCGACTCCTCGACGAGGTCGCCGGCCAGGAGCACGTCGACGTCGGGCACCCGCAGCACGAGGTCGCCACCGGTGTGGCCGCGACCGGGGTGCACCAGCTCAACGGCGCGGTCGCCGAGGTCGAGCGTGACCGCCGACGAGAAGGTGTGGTCGGCCGGCACGACGACGGTCGCCTGGACCTCGTCGCGGTGCGGGTCGTCGGGCTCGGCGTCGTACAGCCCCTTGATGCGCTCGCCCGCGGACTCGGTCCGCTCGGCGGCCTCCTCGTGGGCGTGGATCGGGAGCTCGCCGTACGCCGCGCGGAACTCGCCGTTGCCGAAGGTGTGGTCGAAGTGCTCGTGGGTGTTGACGATCCGGACCACCTCGCCCGCGCCCAGACGGCGTACGTCGGCGATCACCTCGCGCGCGGCCAGGGACGACGCGTGCGTGTCGACGACCACCAGCCCGCGCTCACCGCCGACCAGGGTGACGTTGACGTCGAACCACTCGTAGCGCGCGACCCAGACCCGGTCGGCGACCTCCGTGAATGCCACGGGACCACCGTAGTGCTGGTCTCAGCAGAGGCCGGCGTGCAGCCCGCGACGCAGGAACTCGCCGAGCTCGGACAGGTCGTGCGCGGTGCGCGGGAAGGCGACCACGGTGCGGTGGGCGCCGTCGACGTCGACCCACTGGATCTCGACGTCGCTGGGTGTCAGGTGGGCGAGGCGTACGGCGACCAGGTCGTTCGGCGCGGTACCGGTGCCGTGCGAGACGGCCTGGCGCAGCTCGGCGTGGTGGCAGTCGTTGGCGTGCTCGACGGAGCGCTGGAGGTGGCCCCGGTTGAGGCGGTGCTGCTCGCTGTGGAACTCGTCGAGCGGCACCCGGTGCTGGCGCCCGCCCCGGGTCAGCAGCACGAAGTTGAGGTCCAGCGTCACGGCGTACCGCACCTCGCTGCAGCAGTCGCAGTCCTCGACGGCGGTGCGCTCGAGCCGTCCGGCGAGGGTCAGCGTGTCCGCGCGGTCGGCGCCGCCCGCCTCCCCGAGCCCGCTCGCGAGGGTCAGGAGCGCGCTCCGGTGCTGCACCGCGGCGCGGGCGATGGGGGAGCCGGGACGGCAGACGAAGCTCGGGCGGCCGTCCTCGTCGCTGAGCGCGGTCTCCTCCTCGACGGCGCGCGGCTCGCCCTCGACGACCAGGGTCACGGTCGCGGGGCAGGCGAGGATGCTGCGCGCGTCGCCGGCGAGGCGGGCGGGATCGGTCGTGAGCACGGAACCTCCCAGGAGTTAGTTAGGTAAGGCTAACCTACGACAAGATCGCATCGACCGCCACGGCGTTCCGCGACGCGGCCGTCGCGGACGCGCCTAGTAGGCTTGGCACTCAGGAACTTCGAGTGCCAGATCGTGGCCGACGTGGTGAGGAGGCGGACGTGCAGGAGGAACGCAGGCTGGCCGTGCTCCGCGCGATCGTCGAGGACTACGTCGCGACCGAGGAGCCGGTCGGTTCCAAGGCGCTGGTCGAGCGCCACGGTCTCGGCGTCTCGTCCGCGACGGTCCGCAACGACATGGCTGCCCTCGAGGACGAGGGCTACATCGCGCAGCCGCACACCAGTGCGGGCCGGGTCCCGACCGACAAGGGCTACCGGCTCTTCGTCGACCGGCTGACCACGGTCAAGCCGATGAGCGCGGCCGAGAAGCGGGCGATCGCCACGCTCCTCGACGGCGCGGTCGACCTCGACGACGTCGTCCAGCGCTCGGTCCGGCTGCTCGCGCAGCTGACCCGTCAGGTCGCCGTCGTGCAGTACCCCACGCTCTCCCGCTCCACGGTCCGCCACATCGAGGTGGTCGCGCTCGCGCCCAACCGCCTCCTCGTGGTGCTGATCCTCAGCACCGGCCGCGTCGAGCAGCGGCTCGTCGAGCTCACCGTCGAGCTCGACGACGAGCAGCTCGCGGAGCTGCGCAGCACGGTCAACCGCGCCGCCACGGGTGAGGTGATCGCTGACGCCGCCACGGCGCTGCGGGCGATCGCCCCGAGCGAGGGCGAGGGTTCGACCGTGACTGCCACCGTCGTGGAGACCCTGCTCGAGGCGATGTCCGACCACCGCTCCGACGAGCGGATCGTGGTGGGGGGCGCCGCCAACCTGGCGCGCTACGGCGACAGCTTCGACTCCGCGGTCCGGCCGCTGCTCGAGGCGCTCGAGGAGCACGTCGTACTCCTCAAGCTGCTCGGCGAGGCGACGTCCGGCGAGATCCTCACCGTCCGCATCGGTGCCGAGGGCCCCTACCAGGAGCTTGCGTCGACCAGCGTCGTCGCTTCCGGCTACGGCCCCGGCGACGAGTCGTTGGCCCGGCTCGGCATCGTCGGGCCCACCCGCATGGACTACCCCGGGTCGATGGCGGCCGTCCGAGCCGTGGCGCGCTACGTGTCGCGGATCCTCGACGACGCCTGAGACCCCCTCCCGCACCACCATCCGCACCACAACGAAGGAACCACGTGAGTCAGGACCTGTACGAGCTGCTCGGTGTCGCCCGCGACGCGGACGCCGACGCCCTCAAGAAGGCCTACCGCCGTCTGGCCCGGCAGTACCACCCCGACGTCAACCCGGAGCCCGACGCCCAGGACAAGTTCAAGGAGATCTCCCTCGCCTACGAGGTGCTCTCCGACCCGCAGAAGCGCGCGGCGTACGACCGCGGCGGTGACCCGTTCGGCGGTGGGGCGGCCGGGTTCGGCCAGGGCGCCGGCTTCTCGTTCACCGACATCATGGACGCGTTCTTCGGCGGCGGCGCGGCCGGTGGCCAGGGACGTGGACCGCGACCGCGCGAGCGCCGCGGCCAGGACGCGCTGATCCGGATCGAGATCGAGCTCGCGGAGGCCGCCTTCGGCGTCACCCGCGAGCTCAAGGTCGACACCGCTGTCCTCTGCTCGACCTGCCAGGGCGAGGGCGCCGCTCCCGGCACCCACGCGATCCCGTGCGAGACCTGCCACGGCGTGGGCGAGGTCGCCCACGTGCAGCGGTCGTTCCTCGGCGAGATCCGCACGCTCCGCCCGTGCGCCGCCTGCCGCGGATTCGGCACGATCATCCCCGACCCCTGCCGGGAGTGCTCCGGCGACGGCCGGGTCCGCTCGCGCCGTACCCTCACCGTCAAGATCCCTGCCGGCGTCGACAACGGCACCCGGGTGCAGCTGACCGGAGAGGGCGAGGTCGGCCCCGGTGGCGGCCCGGCCGGAGACCTGTACGTAGAGATCCAGGTCGCCCCGCACGACGTCTTCGTCCGTCACGGCAACGACCTGCACTGCACGGTCACCCTGCCGATGACCGCCGCCGCGCTGGGCACCACGCTCACGCTGCCGACGCTCGAGGCCGACGTGGTGGGCGACGAGCCCGCCGAGGACCCCGAGCTGGAGACCAGCTTCGAGCTCGACCTGCGCGCCGGGACCCAGTCGGGGTCCGAGCAGGTGCTGCGTGGCCGCGGCGTCCCGGGCCTGCGCGGCGGGCGGGGCGACCTCGTCGTGACCGTCCTCGTCGAGACGCCGACCCGCCTCGACCCGCGCCAGGAGGAATTGCTCCGCGAGCTGGCCGCGATCCGCGAGGAGGAGCAGCCGTCGGGCCAGGTCCGGCCCGGCACCAAGTCGGTGTTCGGTCGGCTCCGCGACGCGTTCAACGCTCACTGATGTCGCTCCCGGTCCACCTCGTCCCGTCGCTCGACGGCGTCGTCGCCGGTGACGAGGTGACCGTCGAGGGCGACGAGGCGCACCACGCGGTCGCCGTACGCCGCCTGCGGGTGGGGGAGCAGGTCGTGCTCACCGACGGCGCCGGCACCTCGGTGCAGGGACCGGTCGCCTCGACCGGCAAGCGGGTCTTCGCCGTGACCGTCTCCACGGTGACCCGTCACGAGGCCCCGACGCCCTCGGTGGTCGTGGTCCAGGCCCTCCCGAAGGGCGAGCGCGGCGAGCTCGCGGTCGAGGTGCTGACCGAGATCGGGGTCGCCGAGATCGTGCCGTGGGCCGCGGCGCGCAGCGTCGCCGTCTGGAAGGGCGAGCGCGCGACGAAGTCGCTCGCCAAGTGGCGGTCGACGGCGCGCGAGGCGGCCAAGCAGGCGCGGCGTACGTGGTTCCCGTCCGTCGCCGAGCTCGCCTCGACGCCCGACGTGGTCGACCTGATCTCCGCTGCCGACCTCGCCGTCGTGCTACACGAGGAGTCCCACCTGCCGCTGGCATCGATCGAGGTGCCGCGCTCGGGCACCGTCGTCGTGGTCGTCGGCCCCGAGGGCGGGCTCACCGACGAGGAGGTCGACGGCTTCGTGGCCGCCGGTGCGCTCCAGGTGCGGCTCGGCACGGAGGTGCTGCGCACGTCGACCGCCGGCCTCGCCGCCGTGGCCGCGCTGCTGTCACGCACCGACCGCTGGGGCTGACGTCCGGCCGGTGCCCCGGTGGGCGGTGAGTAGGCAACCGTTTCGTGGGTCGGATCGGGTCGGAACGGTTGCTGGCTCACCGCCCGGCTGGGCCGGTGCCCGGTCGGCGGTGAGTAGGCAACCGTTTGGTGGGTCGGATCGCGTCGGAACGGTTGCTGGCTCACCGCCCGGCTGGGCCGGTGCCCGGTCGGCGGTGTGCAGGCAACCGTTTGGTGTGAGCCGGCGGGGGCTGAGCCTCAACTGACCGTGATGGCCTTGCTGTCCTCGGTGGGGCCGCTGCCCTCGCCGCCGGACGGGTCGTCGGTCATCGCGACGAACGTGTAGTCGCCGGGCGCCAGGTCTGACACGTCGACGAGGGTCTCCCACGGGTAGAGCTTGTCCATCCAGCCGTCCGCGGTGCTGAAGCCCTTCGCCACGACCTTGCCGTCGCCGTCGCGGATCTCCCACGGCGTCGTGGCCTCGAAGGAGCTCGAGACGCCGGAGGCGGTGAAGGTCCCGTTGACGCTGGCGCCCTGCTCCGGGGTGGTCACGTTGACCAGGGCGCGTACGTCGATCTCCGGTTCGTTGCTGAGCTCGCCACCCAGCCCGAACAGGTCGGCCGGCGCGCCGTCGAGGGTGATCTCGACCGGCAGCCGCGACTGCGCGACGCCCTGCACCGTGTAGACGAGCTGCTGCGCCGCGAGCCGGGCCTCGCCCTGCGACATCCCGTCGGGAGCGGTGGTCCACGCGTCGTCGGCGAGGGCGACCGTGATCGCGTCGTCGCCGATCTCGACGCCACCGAAGGAGCCGTCGGGGTAGAGCGTGTCGTAGTCGGGGTCGAGCGCGTCGCCGGCGGTCATCAGCGCGAGCGCCTCGTCGGCAGGGTTGTCGGCCTCGACCTTGCGGAACTCGCGGAAGAGCTTGGTCCCGTCCCGGGTGTCACCCACGAAGTAGACCGGCACCGTCACGGTGTCGCTGCTGCCGGTGGCGGACTCCGACGGGTCGGCCGCCTCGCTGGTCTTGCCGCCGTTGTGGTGGTGCTTGGTGGTGTTGCTCGTCGGCTTCTGGTCGTCGCCGGCGGAGTCGCCGCAGCCCGCCAGGGCGACGACGGAGGCGGTGAGGACGAGCGCGAGGCGGGCACGAGCAGACATGGGATCCATCTTCCCGGGACGGCGCCGCTATCGGACGGTGATCGTGCGCGTGTCGGAGGTCGTCACGCTAATGGCACGCGCGATCGCGACTTCGGGTTTACTGACCGGAGGAGGTTTCTGTGGAGGACTGCCTGTTCTGCAAGATCGTCGCGGGGGAGATCCCGGCCACGATCGTGCACACCACCGAGCGCACGGTCGCGTTCCGGGACATCAACCCGAAGGCGCCGCTGCACGTGCTGGTGGTTCCGCGCGACCACTACGCCAACGCGGCCGAGCTCGCCGCCGCCGACCCGGAGACCTCCGCCGCGCTGATCACGTCGGCCGCGGCGGTCACGACCGCGGAGGGGTACGCCGACTACAACCTGGTCTTCAACACCGGCGCCGGCGCCGGGCAGACCGTCTTCCACACCCACGTGCACGTGCTCGGCGGCGCCGACCTGAGCGGCCTGGTCGGATGAGGCGCCTCGCGGCGGTCGCCGCGGCCGTCCTGCTCGTCCTGTCGCTCGCCGGGTGCGTCCAGGAGGACGACGACCGGCGCACCGGCTCGCCGACGACGCTGCTGAACCCTCCCGACCCGCCCGAGGTCCAGGCCGAGCAGCTGGCCGCGATCCCGCCGAGCAAGCACCTGCCGCTGCGCACGGGCGAGAAGCGGATGACGCTCACCATGCCCGCGGCGTACACCCCGTCCGCCCCGACGGGCAACGGCACCGACGACTACCGCTGCTTCCTGCTCGACCCGAAGCTCGACAAGGACGTCTGGCTCACCGGCAGCAACGTGCTGCCCGGCAACCCGTCGGTCGTGCACCACGTGATCCTCTTCCGGGTGCCGCCGGAGAAGGTCGGCGAGGCCGAGGCGAAGGACGCCTCCGAGGACGGCGAGGGCTGGACCTGCTTCGGCGGGACCGGCCTGGCCGGCGACTTCTCCAACACCGACGACGCATCCTGGCTGGCCGCCTGGGCACCCGGTGGCGACGAGACCAAGACCCGGGACGGGTACGGCGTCCCGCTCCAGGCCGGCTCCCGGATCGTGATGCAGGTCCACTACAACCTGCTCAAGGGCTCCTCTCCGGACGTCTCCAGCACCGAGCTGCGGTGGATGCCCGGCGACAAGGACCTCACCGCGCTGCACACCTACCTCATGCCGGCACCGGTCGAGATGCCCTGCCGGCCCGACCACGACGAGTCGCCGCTGTGCGACCGCGACGCCTCGATGGCCGACGTGATCTCGCGCTTCGGCGACGTCGGCAACACCAACACCTGGCTGCACCTCCTCTGCGGCACCGAGGTGAAGGCGTCCAACACCAGCTCGTGCACCCGCACCATCGGGCAGCCGATGACGATCCTCGGCGTGGCCGGCCACATGCACCTGCTCGGTCGCTCGATCAAGATCGAGGTCAACCCGGACACCCCTGACGCGAAGACGATCCTGGACATCCCGGTCTGGGACTTCGACAACCAGGGGACCAAGCCGATCGACCCCGTCCACCTCGACCCGTTCGACACCGTCCGGGTGACGTGCAAGCACGTCCAGTGGCTGCGCGACGTGCTCCCGTCGTTCCAGGGCATCCCGGACAAGTACGTCGTGTGGGGCGAGGGCACCACCGACGAGATGTGCCTCGGCATGCTCCAGGTCGCGTACGACGAATAACCGGTGGACGCCGGGTCCTAGCGTGGACGGCATGACTGCTCGTCTCGTGGCCCTGGTCTTCGACGCGCACGACCCGCAGCTCCTCGCCCGGTTCTGGGCCGGCGTGCTGCAGTGGGACCTCGCCGACGACGGCGTGACGATCGTGCCGCGCGACGGGCAGTTCTCGATCCGGTTCGCGCCCACCGACGCCCCGAAGGTCGCGCCGAACCAGATGCACTTCGACCTGACGAGCGCGACGTACGACGAGCAGCAGGCGACGGTGGCGCGGGTGCTCGAGCTCGGCGGCCAGCACCTCGACATCGGTCAGCTCCCGGAGGAGGAGCACGTCGTGATGGCCGACCCCGAGGGCAACGAGTTCTGCGTGATCGAGGCGGGCAACAACTTCCTCGCCGGCACCGGGGTCATCGGTGCGCTGTCGTCCGACGGGCTGCAGGACGTCGGCTACTTCTGGAGCGCCGCCCTCGACTGGCCGCTGGTGTGGGACCAGGACACGGAGACCGCGATCCAGTCGCGGCAGGGCGGCACCAAGATCTCGTGGGGCGGTGACCCCGTGGCGCCGAAGCTCGGCCGCAACCGGCTCCGCCTCGAGGTCGCGGCAGACGGCGACCGGGAGGCCGAGGTGGAGCGGCTGCTCGCCCTCGGCGCGACGCGGGTCGAGGGCAGCACGCTGCTGGCCGACCCCGGCGGCAACGAGTTCAGCGTGGTTGCTCAGAACACGTAGAAGAGCCGGATCACGGCGAGCACGACCGGCAGGCCGAAGACCAGGAGCATCGCCCACGCGGTGATCCGGTGCACCGGCTTGGTGGAGTCCAGCCGGCCGGCGAAGTCGAGGATCGCGCCGTCGGGGACCGTGTGGTTGAGGCCCATCCGCCGGGCGTCCTCGGGGAGGTGCTGCCCGGCGTACCAGTACGGCGGGGTGTCGTCGTCGGGCTCGTCGTCCCAGACGTCCTCGACCTCACCCTCCTGACGCATACCGACACCGTACGTCTGCACGCCGTACGCCGGGGGCGAACTCGCTGGGCCGCGCGTGCCCGCTCCCGTAGCATGGAGAGGCACGTCGACGCCTACCGGAGAGGTCGCCCCACCGGGCATCCATGACTGACAGCAACCACCGCGGGGACACCCCGACCCACGCCACCAAGCACACGGTCGTGGTCCCCAACAGCATCAACATGGTCAGCCTCCTCGGTCCTGGTGACGAGTTCCTCGGGATCATCGAAGGCGCCTTCGACGCCGAGATCCACGTGCGCGGCAACCGGATCACGATGCGCGGCGAGCCGGGCGAGGTCGCCCTGGCCGAGCGGCTGCTCGACGAGCTGGTGACGATGATCCGCACGGGACAGGGCCTCACGAACGAGACCGTCGAGCGGGTGCACACCATGCTGCGCGCCGAGACCACCGAGCGCCCGGCCGACGTGCTGAGCCTCAACATCCTCTCCAACCGCGGTCGCTCGATCCGCCCGAAGACGCTCAACCAGAAGCGCTACGTCGACGCGATCGACAAGCACACGATCACCTTCGGCATCGGCCCGGCCGGCACCGGCAAGACCTACCTCGCGATGGCGAAGGCCGTGCAGGCGCTGCAGTCCAAGAACGTCAACCGGATCATCCTGACGCGCCCGGCGGTCGAGGCGGGGGAGCGGCTCGGCTTCCTGCCCGGCACCCTCAGCGAGAAGATCGATCCCTACCTGCGCCCGCTCTACGACGCGCTCCACGACATGATCGACCCCGAGACGATCCCCAAGCTGCTCGCCGCCGGGACCATCGAGGTCGCGCCGCTCGCCTACATGCGCGGCCGCTCGCTCAACGACTCCTTCATCATCCTCGACGAGGCGCAGAACACCTCGCCCGAGCAGATGAAGATGTTCCTCACCCGGCTCGGCTTCGGCTCCAAGATCGTCGTGACCGGTGACGTCACCCAGACCGACCTGCCCACCGGGGTGAAGTCCGGGCTGCGGATCATCGAGGGCATCCTCGACGGCGTCGACGACATCTCCTTCAACCGGCTGACGGCCCACGACGTCGTACGCCACAAGCTGGTCGGCAAGATCGTCGCGGCCTACGACGAGTTCGACGCACGCACCGAGCTCGGTCACGACCTGAAACAGGCCAAGAAGTGAGTATCGAGATCCTCAACGAGTCCGGGCGCGACCTGGACGTGAAGAAGCTGTCCGACCTGAGCCGCTTCGTGATGGACCGGATGCGCGTGCACCCCCTGGCCGAGCTGTGCATCAAGGCCGTCGACGAGCCCACCATCGCCGAGCTCAACGAGCAGTGGATGGAGAAGGTCGGCCCGACCGACGTGCTCGCGTTCCCGATGGACGAGCTGCGCCCGGGCCTGGTCAACGAGGAGCCCGAGGAGGGCGTGCTCGGTGACCTCGTGCTCTGCCCCGACGTCGCGGCCAAGCAGGCCGAGACCGCCGGCCACTCCGAGGAGGCCGAGATCGAGCTGCTGACGGTCCACGGCATCCTCCACCTGCTCGGCTACGACCACGCAGAGCCCGAGGAGCACAAGGAGATGTTCGGCCTCCAGGACGAGCTCCTGGCGGCCTGGCGAGCCCAGTGAGCTCCACCGACGTCTGGCTGCTGGTGACGGCAGCCCTGCTCGTCGTCCTCGCGGGTCTCTTCTCCGCTGCCGACGCTGCGCTCGCGAGCTTCTCCAAGGCGCGCGCCGAGGAGCTCCTCGACGACGGCCGCGCCGGAGCGCGCCGACTCGTCGCGCTCCTCGACGACCCGTCGCGCTACCTCAACACCGCGCTGCTGCTGCGGCTGCTCTGCGAGATCTCCGCGATCGCCCTGGTCACGCTGCAGACCTACGACCTGTACGACGGCGCTGGCTGGCCGACCTTCCTGACCACGGTCGCCGTGATGCTGGTGCTGTCCTTCGTGGCGATCGGCGTCGCCCCTCGCACCGTCGGCCGCCAGCACTCCGAGCGCATTGCCCTCGCCTCAGCCGGGCCGCTCGCGATGATGACCGTCGTGCTCGGGCCCCTGCCGCGGCTGCTGATCCTGCTCGGCAACGCGCTGACCCCGGGCAAGGGCTTCCGTGAAGGGCCGTTCTCGACGGAGACCGAGTTGCGCGAGCTGGTCGACCTCGCCGAGGCGTCGGCCGTCATCGAGTCGGGCGAGCGGAAGATGATCCACTCGGTCTTCGAGCTCGGCGACACGATCGTGCGGGAGGTGATGGTGCCGCGCACCGACGTCGTCTACATCGAGCGCCACAAGAACCTGCGCCAGACGATGTCGCTCTTCCTGCGCAGCGGTTTCTCCCGCGTCCCGGTCATCGACGACAACCTCGACAACATCGTCGGTATCGCCTACCTCAAGGACATCGTCCGGCGTGACTTCGAGGCGCCGGACGTGGAGTTCACGCAGCGCATCGACGAGGTCATGCGCCCGGTCTACTGGGTGCCGGAGTCGAAGCCCGCCGGCGCTCTGCTCTCGGAGATGCAGGCCAAGCGGCAGCACCTCGCCGTCGTCGTCGACGAGTACGGCGGCACCGCCGGCCTGGTCACCATCGAGGACGTGCTCGAGGAGATCGTCGGCGAGATCACCGATGAGTACGACGAGGAGCAGGTCGAGGTCGAGACCCTCGACGACGGGTCGGTGCGGGTGTCGTCGCGCTACCCGATCGACGACCTCGACGAGCTCTTCGGCTTCGACGTCGAGGAGGAGGACGTCGACAGCGTCGGCGGCCTCATGGCCAAGCACCTCGGCCGGGTCCCGATCCCGGGATCCCAGGTGCGGGCGTACGGGCTGCGTTTCGAGGCCGAGGAGGCCTCGGGTCGACGCAACAAGATCGGGACGGTGCTGATCAGGCGGGACCAGATCGACGACGAGGACGAGGACGACGATGAGTGACCTGACCGCTGAGGACCAGAAGCTGGTGACGCTGGCCCGGGCCACCCGCGCCCGCACCCGTGCGGCCGAGGGCGCTGCGGTCCGTGATGCGGACGGGCGCACCTACGCCGCGGCGACCGTCGACCTCCCGTCCCTCAAGATCTCGGCCCTCGGTGTCTGCGTCGCCATGGCCGTCGCCTCCGGCGCGAAGGGCCTCGAGGCCGCGGTCGTGCTGACCGACGCCGACATCGTCTTCCCTGCCGACCTCGACGTCGTCCGCGACTTCGCGGGTGCGGGGGTCGTCGTGCACCGGGGTGACCCGAGGGGCCAGATTGCGGAGACACTCTCCGCGTAGGGGGATCCGGCAACACGTCGGACACGCGAGAGGAGTAAGTTTCCTTGTCGTGAGTTTGCGTGGGTGGCCTGCACACGAAGCGGCCGTCGAGCGATTGCGGTCGTCGTACGCCGCGATTCCGACGGGTTCCCCGGTGCGTCTGGCGAAGAAGACCTCCAACCTCTTCCGACCCCGAGCCGCGACCACGGCGCCCGGACTGGACGTCGCGGGGCTGAACGGCGTGATCGCGATCGACGCCGACGCGCGCACCGCCGACGTGCAGGGCATGTGCACCTACGAGGACCTCGTCGACGCGACCCTCCCGCACGGGCTGATCCCGCTGGTGGTGCCGCAGCTGCGCACGATCACCCTCGGCGGCGCGGTCACCGGCCTCGGCATCGAGTCGACCAGCTTCCGCAGCGGTCTGCCGCACGAGTCGGTCCTCGAGATGGACGTGTTCACCGGCGCCGGCGAGGTCGTGACCTGCAAGCCCGGCGACGACCTGTTCGACACGTTCCCCAACTCCTACGGCTCGCTCGGCTACGCCACCCGGCTGAAGATCGACCTCGAGGCGGTCCCGGCGTACGTCGCCCTCCGCCACGTCCGCTTCGACGACGCCGAGCTGCTGGCGAAGACGATCGCCGAGATCACCGAGACCGGCACGTACGACGGAGCGAAGGTCGACGGGCTCGACGGCGTCGCGTTCGAGCCGGGGGAGTACTACCTGACCCTCGCGTCCTGGACCGAGAAGAGTGGCCCGACGAGCGACTACGTCGGCCAGCAGGTCTTCTACAAGTCCATCCAGGAGCGCGAGACCGACCTCCTGACGATGCACGACTACCTGTGGCGCTGGGACACCGACTGGTTCTGGTGCTCGGGGGCGTTCGGCGCGCAGAACCCGACGCTGCGCCGGATCTGGCCGCGGCGCTGGCGGCGCTCCGACGTCTACATGAAGCTGCTCGGCCTCGACCGCCGCTTCTCCATCGCGGACCGCCTCGACAAGCGCGCCGGCCGGCCGCTGCGCGAGCGGGTCATCCAGGACGTCGAGGTCCCGGTCGACAGGCTGCCCGACTTCCTCGAGTGGTTCGACGACGCCGTCGGCATGCGTCCGGTGTGGCTCTGCCCGCTGGCCGCGAAGCGGAGCTGGCCGTCCTACCCCCTCGAGCCCGGCGAGACCTACGTCAACGTCGGTTTCTGGGGCACGGTCCACGTCGGACCGGACGCCCCGAACGGACCGCGCAACCGCGCGATCGAGGAGAAGGTGCACGAGCTCGGAGGCCACAAGTCGCTCTACAGCGAGGCCTTCTACGACCGCGAGACCTTCGATGAGCTGTACGACGGCGCCAATCTCGCCGCCGTGAAGGGTCGCTACGACCCACAGGACCGGCTGACAAGCCTTTACGACAAGGCGGTGAAGAGACGATGAGCAAGCACTACACCATCGGGGCGGCGATTGACGCGCTGCTGCAGGGCGGACTTCCGATGCGCTTCACGGCGTACGACGGGAGCAGTGCCGGTCCGCCGGACTCGGACTACCACCTCGAGCTGCTCAACGAGCGCGGTCTCTCCTACATCATGACGGCGCCCGGTGACCTCGGGCTGGCTCGCGCGTACGTCGCGGGCGACCTGGTCCTCCACGGCGAGGGCGCCCACCCGGGCAACCCGTACGAGGCCTTCGCGCTGATGATGAAGCACACGCACTTCCGCCGGCCGTCTCCGGCCGAGCTCGTCGCGATCGTGCGCAGCCTCGGGCTCTCGCACCTCAAGACCCCGCCCGTCCCGCCGCAGGAGCACCTGCCGCGCTGGCGCCGCGTGGTCGAGGGTCTGCGCCACTCGGAGACCCGCGACGCCGAGGCGATCCACCACCACTACGACGTCTCGAACGAGTTCTACGAGATGGTCCTCGGCCCGTCGATGACCTACACCTGCGCGGTGTTCCCCAGCGAGGACGCCACCCTCGAGGAGGCGCAGGCCAACAAGTACGACCTGATCGCCCGCAAGCTCGACCTCCAGCCCGGCCAGCGGCTGCTCGACCTCGGCTGCGGCTGGGGCGGCATGGTCCGCCACGCGGCCCGGGAGTACGGCGTCAAGGCGCTGGGCGTCACGCTCTCGCGTGAGCAGGCGGCGTGGGCGCAGCAGGCGATCAAGGAGGAGGGGCTCGACCACCTGGCCGAGGTCCGGTTCATGGACTACCGCCACGTCGAGGAGACCGGCTTCGACGCCATCTCGTCGATCGGGCTCACCGAGCACATCGGGGTCAAGAACTACCCGGCGTACTTCGGCTGGATCAAGGACCACCTCAAGCCGCAGGGCCGCCTCCTCAACCACTGCATCACCCGCCACGACAACAAGCCGCGCAACACCGGTGCGTTCATCGACCGCTACGTCTTCCCCGACGGCGAGCTGATCGGCTCGGGCAAGATCATCACCGAGGTCCAGAACGCCGGGCTCGAGGTGCAGCACGAGGAGAACATCCGCGTCCACTACGCCAAGACGCTCGAGGGCTGGGGCAAGAACCTCGAGGCCAACTGGGACGCCTGCGTCGCCGAGGTCGGCGAGGGCACCGCTCGCGTGTGGGGTCTCTACATGGTCGGCTCCCGGATCGCCTTCGAGCGCAACGAGATCCAGCTCCACCACGTGCTCGCCACGAAGACGGACGAGACCGGGGCGAGCGGCTACCCGCTGCGTCACGCCTTCGGAGTGTGACCGATACCGTGGCCCGGTGAGCACGAGGGCCAACCAGTACGACGCGACGGTGCTGCGCCGTGAGCAGCTCGCCGACCACCTGGTCCGGCTCACCCTCGGTGGGCCGGACCTCGCGGCGTTCGAGAGCACCGGCATCCCCGACGAGTGGGTCGGTCTCGTGGTGCCCGGCCAGTTCCAGAGCCGCTACTACACGGTGCGGTCCTGGTCCGGCGGCGAGCTGATGCTCGACATCGTGGTCCACGACGTCGGCCTGGTCACCGAGTGGGCGGCCCGCGACGTGGCGGGCGAGACCGTCACCGTCACCGAGGCGAAGGGCTCCTTCGCGATGCCCGCCGACGCGGCGTGGTTGATCCTGGTGGGCGACCTGACCGCGATGCCCGCGATGGCCCGGATCTCGGAGTCGACCGACGTCCCCACCCGGATCTGGGCCGAGGTGCCCGACGACATGACCGGCTACCTGCCGGCCGGTGCCGACGTCTCCTGGCTGACCCCGCCCGGCGACGGCGAGAGCCGTCTGGCCGAGGCCGTGGAGACGATCGACTGGCCCGCCGGCGACGGCTACTTCTGGATGGCCGGCGAGTCGGCGCAGATGCGCGCGATCCGCAAGCACCTGATGCGCGAGCGCAAGCTGCCGAGCACGGCGTACGACGTGATGGGCTACTGGCGCGGGGTGGCCAAGCGCCAGCCGCGTTCCGTCGACCCCGGCCCGATGTACCGGGCCGGCAAGGCGGCAGGCAAGAGTGACGAACAGATCTGGGCCGAGTACGACGACGCAAGGGAATCCTGATGACCGCCACGGACGAGCAGAGCGAGCACAAGAGCGGGTTCGTGTCGTTCGTCGGCCGGCCCAACGCAGGCAAGTCGACCCTGACCAACGCGCTGGTCGGGCAGAAGGTGGTGATCACCTCCGACAAGCCGCAGACGACGCGCACCGTCGTGCGCGGCATCGTGCACCGTGACGACGCGCAGCTGATCCTGGTCGACACCCCCGGACTCCACCGCCCGCGGACCCTGCTCGGCGAGCGCCTCAACGACCTGGTGAAGACCACGCTCGCGGAGGTCGACGTGGTCGCGGTCTGCCTGCCGGCCAACGAGAAGCCGGGACCCGGCGACCGCTTCATCGTCAACGAGATGGGCAAGGTCAAGCGCACGACGAAGGTCGCGATCGCCACCAAGACCGACCTCGTGACCTCCGAGCAGCTCGGCGAGCACCTGCTCGCCATCCAGCGTCTCGGCGAGGAGACCGGCACCGACTGGGCCGAGATCGTCCCTGTCTCCGCGAAGTCCGGCGACCAGGTCAAGCTGCTCGAGGACCTGCTAGTCGGGCTGCTGCCCGCGGGCCCCCAGCTCTACCCGGACGGCGACCTCAGCGACGCCCCCGAGGAGATCCTCGCCGCCGAGCTGATCCGCGAGGCCGCGCTCGACGGGCTGCGCGACGAGCTGCCCCACTCGGTCGCGGTCGTGGTCGAGGAGATGCGGCTGCGCGAGGACCGGCCCGAGGACAAGCCCCTGCTCGACATCCACGCCAACCTCTACGTCGAGCGCGACTCCCAGAAGGGCATCATCATCGGCCCGAAGGGCGCGCGTCTGAAGGCGATCGGCACCACGTCGCGCAAGCAGATCGAGGCGCTGCTCGGCACGCCCGTCTACCTCGACCTGCACGTCAAGATCGCCAAGGACTGGCAGCGCGACCCGCGCCAGCTCCGGAAGCTGGGGTTCTGATGACCGTCCCCGCACCGGTCGCGGCCTGGCACCGGATCGCCGAGTCGCGCGACCCGGCCGGGCTCGACGCCCTGCTCGCCGACGACGTCGTCTTCCGGTCGCCCGCGGTCCACACGCCGCAGGAGGGCAAGGCGCTCACCACGGCGTACCTCTCCGCCGCGGTGGTCGTGCTCGGCCCGACGCTGCGCTACGTGCGGCAGTGGTACGCCGAGGACTCCGCGGTCCTCGAGTTCGAGGCAGACCTCGACGGGCTCACCGTCCACGGCATCGACATGATGTCGTGGAACGAGGAGGGGCGGCTGGTCGAGTTCACCGTGATGGTGCGGCCGTTCAAGGGACTGCAGAAGCTGATCGAGCGGATGGCGGCCGAGCTCACGGCCTAGGCGCGTCGCTGCCTCGGTCGTCCGTGTTGGTCGGACAGCTGGCGTTGGTGCACACGCGCTCGTCGATGGTGTCGTCGGCCTCGTGCACGGTGAGCGTCTGGTGGCTGCGGAGCTGGACCTCGGCGCCACAGACGGTGCACGGCTTGCTGTCCTGGTACATGCGCAGGGGGTGCCCAGCCGCGGCGCCGGGCATGCCGCGTCAGTCCGGAGCCCAGCAGAGCCCGTAGTGCTGGCCGGCCGCCCACTGGCTGGCCGAGGGCCACTCGTAGCCCCACTGGTAGTCGAGCGAGCTGTCGGCGACCGCGGCCCCGGCGTCCTGGCAGGGCGTCTGCCCGGCGGCGCGGACCTTCGCCTCACCCGGGTAGCGGCCCGGCTTCAGCGGGACGGTCGAGATCGCGCGCCACGAGTGGTTGCTCGAGCAGATCACCCGCTGGAACTTCGGGGTGCCCGGCTCGGCGGTGCCGCACATCGCGTAGCGGTCACGACCCTCGGGCTTCGCGAGCACGCCGGCCAACCGGCCGGTCAGCGGTGCGAGCTCGCCGTCGCGGGCGAGCGCGACGACGTCGCAGCGGAACCACGAGGCGCCGGCGTCCGACTCCTCGACGGTCGGCGTGAACCAGACGGCACGGAGCATGCTCAGGTGGCGCTCCTCGAGGGTGCCGCCGACGAACGTCGCGAACCGCGCCGGGCACGTCGTGGCGACCTGCGACTGCACCCGCTCGGAGTCGACCGCGAGCAGGTGCCCGTCGAGCAGCGTGTCGAGGTCGCCGACCGAGAACGTCATCGCGGTGTGCTGGCTCGTGCAGGGGACCGGGTCGGACTCGTCGGTCGGGGCCACCGCCGCGTCGTACGCGAGGTCGTGGCAGGACCTGTTGGCCGGCGCCGGGGGCGGCGGGGCCGCGCTTGGGGCCGCGCTCGACGCGCTGGTCGACGCCGGGCTCGTGGGCTCGCCGGAGCTCGCGTCGTCGCTCGTGCAGGCGGTCAGCGCGAGGAGCAGGGGGAGGGCGGCGAGCAGGCGGATCATTGCTCTGTCTTAGCCCAGCAGACCGAACGACGGTTGCCCGCCTCCCACTCGGCCTCGTGGAACCACGTGTAGCCGTAGTCGAAGTCGACCGGGTAGTTCAGCCAGGCGCCGACCGACTTCGAGCAGTAGTCGCGGGTGGTGACCTCGGAGAGGCGGTCGCCGGGGTAGTCGTCGTCGGCCCCGCCGAGGGTGATCGTGGTGACCGCCCGCCAGCTGTGCGGCTCGGTGCAGGGCACCTTGACCGCACCGGACACCGTGGCGCCGTCGGCGCAGACCATCCAACGGTCCTGGGGCCGGCCGAGCAGCAGGCCCTTCGCGGTCGTGGGGAGGTCGACGTACTCCCTGCTCTGCTCGCCGCCACCGACCACGTCGCAGCGGTACCACCGCGCGCCGTCGTCCCACGCCTTCGTCGAGGGCCGGAACCACGCCCAGCTGACGACCGTGCGCATCACCAGGCTCTCGTCGGCGCCGAGGAACGCCATGAACTTGTCGGAGCAGGTCTGGTAGGCCCAGGCGCCCAGGTCGGAGTCGTCGTAGTCGACGTCGTCGAGGGAGTCGGGCAGCTCGCCCACCGCGTACGTCTCGGCCGTGTGCGCCTCGGTGCAGTCGACCGCCGGGCTCGTGTTGCTCGGCTCGGCCACGTCGTCCGGCGTCAGCGCCCGGCAGGCGCCGAGCACGGGCGCAGCCTCGGCCTTCGGCGACGAGGCGTCCGACCCGCAGCTCGCGAGCGCACCCGAGAGTGCCGTCGTCGCAGCCAGCGCGAGCACGGCGACGCGGATGCGGCGCGGGACGAGCGGCACGGGATCTCCTCGGGCTGGACCTGCCGGATCGTACCTGTGTCGGTCGGGCTCAGCTCAGCAATGCGGCGAGCGTGCCGCCGAGCTCGTACGCCGCCGCGCGCTCGTCGTCGTCGACGTCGCCCATCACCTCGAGGACGTCGGCCGCCTGCGACCACGGCAGCGCCCCCACGATCGACAGCACCGACCGCACCGCGCCGGTCGTGTCGTAGCGCCCGTGCACCCAGAGCCCGAAGGGCTTCTTCCCACTGCCCGTCGCCCCGGCCGATCCGTCGTCGCTGAGCGCGCCGCCCGCCTCGAGGAAGATCGTGTCGAAGAAGTGCTTGAGCGCTCCCGACATGTAGCCGAAGTTCGCGGTCGTCCCGAGCAGGTAGCCGTCGGCGGCGAGTACGTCGTCGGCCGTGGCCTCCAACGCCTCGCGGACCACGACCTCCACGCCCTTGATCGCGTCGTCGTGCGCGCCGGCCACCACCGCGTCCGTCAGGGACCGCACCGTCGGCGTCGGGGAGTGGTGGACGATCAGCAGCCGGGACATGGCTCCCGACCGTAACGGCAGTCCGCTATGGTGGCGACATCATGATGCGCAGCCTCCTCCTTCGCTGCCGCAGCGAGGTCTGAGCCAGAGCCGGACCCCCTCGCTGCGGAGTGAGTGCGTGCGCCGGCCCCGCCCACTGCTAGCAAGCACTGCGAAGCGAGGACCCCATGATTCCCCAGCAGAAGTCCAGCGGCATGCCGTTCCAGCGCTACCGCCCCTTCCCGCCGATCGATCTGCCCGACCGCACGTGGCCGTCGAAGGTGATCACCGAGGCGCCGCGGTGGCTCTCGACCGATCTCCGCGACGGCAACCAGGCGCTCATCGACCCGATGAGCCCGGCGCGCAAGATGAAGATGTTCGAGCTCCTCGTGAAGATGGGCTACAAGGAGATCGAGGTCGGCTTCCCGTCGGCCAGCGAGACCGACTTCTCGTTCGTGCGTCAGCTCATCGAGGGCGACCACATCCCCGACGACGTCACGATCTCGGTCCTGACCCAGGCCCGCGAGGACCTGATCGAGCGCAGCGTGCAGTCGCTGGTCGGCGTACCCCGGGCCAACATCCACCTCTACAACGCGCTCGCCCCGCTCTTCCGCCGCGTCGTCTTCCACGCCGGCAAGGACGAGATCAAGGACATCGCGACCCGCGGCACCGAGCTCGTCATGAAGCACGGCGAGGCCCACCTCGACATGACGGTGATCGGCTACGAGTACAGCCCGGAGATCTTCACCAGCACCGAGCTGCCGTTCTCGCTCGAGGTCTGCGAGGCGGTCTCCGACGTGTGGCAGCCCGAGGACGGCCGCGAGATCATCCTCAACCTGCCCGCGACCGTCGAGTCCGCGACGCCCAACGTGTACGCCGACCAGATCGAGTGGTTCGGCCGCCAGCTCACCCGGCGCGCGAACACCGTGATCAGCCTCCACCCCCACAACGACCGGGGCACGGCGGTCGCCGCGACCGAGCTCGCGATGATGGCCGGCGCCGACCGGGTCGAGGGCTGTCTCTTCGGCCACGGCGAGCGCACCGGCAACGTCGACCTGGTGACCCTCGCGATGAACCTCTTCAGCCAGGGCATCGACCCGATGGTCGACGTCTCGGACATCGACGAGGTCCGTCGCACGGTCGAGTACTGCACCCAGCTGCCCGTCCACCCGCGGCACCCCTACGCCGGCGACCTCGTCTACACGGCGTTCTCCGGCTCCCACCAGGACGCCATCAAGAAGGGCCTCGAGGACCTGGACCGCCAGGCCGCCGAGCAGGGCGTCCCGGTCGGCGAGCTGCCGTGGGAGGCGCCGTACCTCCCGATCGACCCGAAGGACGTCGGCCGCACCTACGAGGCCGTGATCCGCGTCAACAGCCAGTCCGGCAAGGGTGGAGTCGCCTACATCCTCAAGGCCGAGCACAAGCTCGACCTGCCGCGCCGTGCGCAGATCGAGTTCAGCCGGGTCATCCAGGAGCACACCGACGCCGAGGGCGGCGAGATGACGCCCGAGGCGATCTGGACCGTCTTCCGCGACGAGTACCTCGACCGCGAGACCCCGCTCAAGCTCAACTCCGTGCACACGTCCTCGGCCGCGGGGGAGAAGGACGCGCTCGACGTCAACGTCTACGTCGACGGCGAGATCACGTCCCTCCACGGTGAGGGCAACGGACCGCTCTCGGCGTTCTGCGAGGCGATCAACGGGCTCCCGCACGACTTCGACGTCCGGATCCTCGACTACGCCGAGCACGCCCTCACCGCCGGTGGTGACGCGCTCGCGGCGGCGTACGTCGAGTGCTCGGTGCGCGACCGGATCTACTGGGGTGTCGGCGTCGACGCCAACATCGTGACGGCCTCGCTCAAGGCCGTGATCAGCGCGGTCAACCGCGCGCCAGCGGCAACCTGACGGTGATCGTGGTGCCCTCGAGGTGGGCGGACTCGACGTCGATCCGCCCACCGTGGGCCGCCACGACCGCAGCCACGATCGACAGGCCGAGCCCGGTGCCCTGGATCGCCCGCTCCTGAGCGGACGACGAGCGGAAGAACCGCTGGAACAGGTTGGCCTGCTCGTCCTCGGGGATGCCGATCCCCGAGTCGCTGACGCTGAGCGACGCCTCGCCGTCGACGACCAGCACGCTGACCTCGATCCGGCCACCGTCCGGGGTGAACTTGATCGCGTTGCTCAGCAGGTTGGTCACCACCCGCTCGAGCTGCACGCGGTCACCGACGACCAGCACCGGGTCGTCGGTCGCGGAGTAGACGACCTGGAGGTCGCGGCCGACCACGTGGGCACGGACCGAGTCCTCCGCGCCGGCCAGGATCTGGGTGAGGTCGATGATGTCGCGCTCCCAGCGGGTCGCGCCGGAGTCGATCCCGCTCAGCGTGAGGAGGTCGTCGCAGATCATGATCAGCCGCTGCCCGTTGCGAGCGATGCTCGCCAGCAGCGGCAGCTGCTCGGGCGCCGGGGCCACGACGGACCCGTCCTCGAGGATCTCCGTGTAGCCGACGATGCTGCTGACCGGCGTACGCAGCTCGTGGCTGACCGTCGAGACGAACTCGTCCTTCGCGGCGTCCAGCTCGCGCATTCGCTGGACGGCGAGCCGCTCCTTCTCGAGGGCTGCGATCAGCATCTCCTGGCTCACGCGGGACTCCGTGACGTCCCGGCCGACGCAGAGGTAGCCCGAGCGGGCGGCGAACGTGTCGGAGGCGATGCTCAGCGTCATCGACACCGTGTGGCGGCGCCCGTCCGCACCGATCCAGGTCCAGTCGCGCGGGGCGGTCTCGCCACCGCCCTTGATCCCGCCGACGAGCTGCATGAAGGCGTCCTCGCCGCTGAAGCCGAGGGAGCGCTGGCTCAGCTGCTCGGGGTCGATCAGGTCCACGAACGGCGTCCCGACGGTGTCCTGGGCGTCGAAGCCGAGCAGGTTGACCGCACCCGCGTTGAAGACGGTGATCAGGCCGTGCGGGTCGATGCCGATCAGCGCAGTCGTGATCGCCGCCTCGAGCAGGTGCCGGTTGACGCCCGCGGCGGTCCGCTCGGCGGTCAGGTCGATGCCGGTGAGGACGGTGTACGTCGGGCGGTGCCGGTCGTCGAGGACGTAGCCCGTGTTCCAGCGGATCCGGCGGCGCTCGCCGGCCTTGGTCACCAGGTCGGTCTCGCGGCTGACCTGCTCGGTGGCGGTCGCGGGCAGGCCGGCGGGATAGCCGATCGCACCCGGTGGCGCGAACGGGACGTCCCAGATCTCGGTGCCGACCAGCTCCTGCTCGCTGAAGCCGGTGAGCAGCGTCACCGCTCCGTTGATGCGCGCGACCACCCCTGCCAGGTCGGTGACGATGATCATCGCGGCGGTCGTGTCGAGCGTCGCGCTGGTGAGCTTCTCGGCCGCCTCGAGCTGCCGCTGGGCGTCGTACGCGGCGGACACGTCGAGGAGCTGCGCGGCGAACATGGGCTCCGGCTCGGTGTTGAGCAGCGAGACCGCCAGGTCGACGCGCGATCCCGGGCGCCCCCGCACGCCGCACTGGGACTTCCATCCCTCGAGGTTCCCCGCCACCATCCGGTGGGCGATGAGCTCCAGGGGCTCGGCGGTGTCGAGCACGTCGCCCAGGCCCCGCCCCACGGTGGTGGTGGCATCGCCCAGGAGGGCGGCCGCAGCGTCGTTGATGTCGGTGATCTCGAAGGCCAGCTCGGGGCCGCTGCGCATCAGGAGCATGCCGGCGACGGACTCCGTGAAGTTGCGGCGGAAGAGCCGCTCGCTGCTGCGGCTCTGCTCGAAGCCGATCGCCAGCGGCAGCGTCATCACCGCCGCGACCAGGACGTAGGCCTGGACGACAGCGCCCACCGCGATCGACGACAGGTCGCCCCGGGCGACGTCGAACCCGAACGGCCCGTGCTTCAGCGTGCTCATGGTCGTGACGACGGCGGCGAAGCAGAGCATCTCCCAGGCGACGACCCGCACCCCGAAGCGGAGCGCCGCCCAGAGGAGCAGCGCGAGCGGCAGGAACTCGAGCGAGAGCGTCTGTCCCGGCCAGAAGACGGCCAGCGTCGCGACGCCGAGCGCCACGACCTGCAGCGGGAACTCCCAGGCCGCCCTCCGGACGAGGTGGCTGGGTGGCGCCATCGCGAGCGGCAGGATGACGATCGTGGAGGCGGCGTGCGAGATCGACAGCAGCCGCCAGGTCGTCAGGTAGGACGCGTCGGCGAGCGTCGCGACCCCGGCCGCGGCCAGGGTCGCGAAGGTGATGCCGCCCAGCACCGCGCCGGCCGCCAGCCGGGGGAGCACGTCGAGCGTGCTGAGCTCGGCCAGTCGCGACCGGCCTCGCAGCAGGAAGGCCGCGACCACCACGGCCTCGGTCGCGTTGGCGACGCCGAACCAGAGCGACAGGTCGAGCGGGCGTCCGCCCAGGTAGTTCGCCGCTCCCGTGACGGCGACCAGAGCCGGCACCTGCCACCACCACCAGCGGCGCTGGCTCATCCCGAGGAGCGCGACCGCGATCCCTGCAGCGGGCCACCACGTCGCGGCCGGCGCATCAGAGGGTTTCGTGAAGACCGCCAGGAGCCCCGCTGCGAACACCGCGACCAGCAGCAGGAGCGCCCCGAGGCGACTCACGGGCCGGCGACCGGAGTTCGACATGTGAGCACCCTAGGCTTGACCGCATGTTGGTGTCGGAACGGATCGGGCAGTTCTTCGTCGAGACCACCGCTGGACGGGACCGGCTCGAGTACACCGAGTACGGCGCAGGCGACGCCTGGGTGGTGCTCGTGCCCGGCGAGTTCCTGCCCCGTCGGATGCAGCAGCCGTTGGCGCGCACCCTCGCTGCGGCGGGCATGCACGTCCTCACGCTCGATCCGCTGGGTCACGGTAGGTCTGATCGGCCGGCCGACCCCCAGGCTTACTCCGTCACCGCATTCGCCGAGCAGGTCGTCGCCCTGCTCGACCACGTGGGCAGCCCGCAGGCCGTGGTCGGCGGCTCCTCGCTCGGTGCCAACGTGGCGCTCGAGACAGCGGCGATCGCCCCGAGCCGGGTGCGCGGCCTGATCCTCGAGGCGCCGATCCTCGACAACGGCGTCGAGGCAGGGATCCTGTCGTTCGGCCCGCTGCTGCTGGCTGCCCGGTTCCTCCCGCTCACGGTGACCGCGCTCCGGCGCCTGACCCGGCCCGTGCCGCGAGGCATCGTGCCCTTCTGGGCCGGCGTCGCTCTCGACGCGTGCGACCAGCGCGCCGACTCCATGGCCGCGCTCGTGCACGGACTCTTCTTCGGCCGGGCCGCGCCGTCGTCCCTCGAGCGCCGGCGGATCTCCGTCCCGGCGCTGGTGGTCGGCCACCCGATGGACCCGCTGCACTCCCTCGCCGACGCCGAGATGCTCGCGGGCGAGCTGCCGCAGGCGACGCTGGTCCGCGCCGGGTCGGTGCTCGAGTGGCGCTTCCGCCCGGAGCGACTCGACCACGCAGCCGTCGAGCTGGCGACGAAGGCCTGGAAGACACCCCGCCGCGGGCGCCGTACTTCTTGACCCTGACCCGGCAGAATGGCCGGGTGCCTCTCTATCGCGACGAGGCGATCGTGCTGCGCACCCACAAGCTGGGGGAGGCCGACCGCATCATCACCCTGCTGACCCGCCACCACGGGCGGGTCCGCGCGGTCGCGAAGGGCGTACGCCGGACGTCGTCGAAGTTCGGCTCGCGGCTCGAGCCGTTCACGCACGTCGACCTCCAGCTCGCCGAGGGTCGCAGCCTCGACACGATCACCCAGGCCGAGACGCTGACCGCGAACCCGCTCGGGCTCGACTACGACCGCTACACCGCCGGCACGGTGATGCTCGAGACGGCCGACCGGCTGGTCGCCGAGGAGAAGCAGCCCTCGCTGCAGCAGTTCCTGCTGCTGGTCGGCGGACTGCGCGCGATGGCGGCCGGTGAGCACGCACCCGGCCAGGTGCTCGACTCCTACCTGCTCCGCTCGCTGTCCGTCGCCGGCTACGCCCCGTCGTTCGAGCACTGCGCCCGCTGCGGCGAGGAGGGCCCGCACCGCTGGTTCAACCCGTCGATGGGCGGCGTCCTCTGCGTGACCTGCCGGGTCCCCGGCTCGGCGAGCCCGGCGCCCGAGACCGTCGCCCTGCTCGCCGCCCTCCTCACCGGCGACTGGCCGATCGTCGACGCGGCGCACCCGCGCCACCTCAAGGAGGCCAGCACCCTGGTCGCGGCCTACCTCGCGTGGCACCTCGAGCGCGGCCTCAAGTCGATGGCGTACGTCGAGCGCTGACTCCCCGGCCGGGCGGCGACACTAGGCTGCAGCCGTGAAGCGCAGCGTCCGCCCGCCGACCCCGCACCCGTCCGGCGCCCGTCCACCGGCGATCCCGAAGGACCTGGTCCCGAAGCACGTCGCCATCGTCATGGACGGCAACGGCCGCTGGGCCAAGCAGCGCGGGCTACCGCGGACCAAGGGTCACGAGCAGGGCGAGAGCTCCCTCTTCGACGTGGTCGAGGGTGCGATCGAGATCGGGGTCAAGGCGGTCTCGGCGTACGCCTTCTCGACCGAGAACTGGTCCCGCTCGCCCGACGAGGTGAAGTTCCTGATGGGCTTCAACCGCGACGTGATCCGCCGTCGCCGCGACGAGATGCACGAGCTCGGCGTACGCGTCCGCTGGGCCGGTCGCGCCCCGCGGTTGTGGAAGTCCGTGATCCGGGAGCTCCAGGTCGCCGAGGAGCTGACGAAGAAGAACGACGTGCTCACCCTGACGATGTGCGTCAACTACGGCGGTCGCGCCGAGCTCGCCGACACCGCTCGGAGCATCGCGCGCGAGGTCGCCGCGGGGCGGCTCGATCCCGAGAAGGTCGACGAGAAGACCTTCGCCAAGCACCTCTACGTGCCGCAGCAGTCCGACGCGGACCTGATCTGGCGCACGTCGGGGGAGCAGCGTCTCTCGAACTTCATGCTCTGGCAGGCGGCGTACTCCGAGCTGGTCTTCACGGACGTGCTGTGGCCCGACGTCGACCGACGCCACCTGTGGCACGCCATCGAGCTCTACGCGAGCCGGGACCGGCGCTACGGGGGAGCGGTCCCCAACCTCGACCTGGGCTGAACCCTCAGATCCTCGCGCCGTCACCGTGGTAGCACGATCGAGAGTCAGTGCATGCCAACGGCCCCGCCGGCGGCGGGGTGTGGGGCGTCAGGTTCTTCGGTAGGTGATGCCGTGAGGGCTGGTCCAGTCGAAGGTCCGGTGGCCGGTCCTGGTGTAGGTCCAGCCTCCGTGGGTCTTGAGGCGGTGGTGGCCTCGGCAGAGCGGGGCCAGGTTCAGGGAGTCGGTGGCGCCTTCGGGCCATTCGGTGATGTGGTCGAGGTCGCAGCGTCTGGATGGTCGTTCGCAGCGTGGGAAGACGCAGGTGGGGTGGGTCTGGATCACCTGCTCGCGCAGCCTGTCGGTGGGTTCGTACCTGTCGGTGTGCAGGTGCTCGTTGAGATCCAACACCGGGCGGATCGTGACGCGGGTGTGCTCCTGCTGGCACCACTCGCCGAGCTGTTCGACGGTGATCCAGGACTTCGTGTTGTCGACCCGGACGAGGCCGTCGGTGCTCGAGGTGTCGTGGTGGGTGTGGATCACCAGCTCACGTGAGCTCGCGTCCCCGAGGTGGCCCAGGGCCATGGAGCGGCGTACGTCGAGCGGCAGGTGCGGGTGGTGTTCGAGGAGGTCGTGGGCCTTCGTGGACAGCTGGGCCTCGAACGCGAGGGCGTCGGCGAGGTCGGTGGTGGCTTCGATGTAGACGAGCCCGTCGGTGGTGACGTCACCTAGCCGGACGGTGACGTTCCTGTGCTCTGTCTGTTCTGCCCTTCTGGCTTCGGCCTCGTCGGGGTCGTAGAGGTCGCGGGCGTGGTCGACTGCCCGGTCGATCTGGGCGTACGAGCACCGGTGCGCGACGGGTGCGACGTGGGTGTCGACGAACCCAGCCGCGTCCTCGGACAGCCCGATGGTCCTCGTGGCGACCTGGCGGGCCTTCCACACCGGCACCTCACCGCGCATGACCCGCGACCAGAGCTTCGGCAACCGGTAGCGGGTCTCCACGGCATCACCGAGGTACCGCTTCCCCGCGTCGGTCGACATCCCCAATGCCAGCGCGAGCTCGGCCACGCAGAACTCAGCGACCAGGGGTGCGCCGGGTCCGGCGATCGCGAGCTCGTCCTCGGTCCCGTCGACCATCGCCGCGTGCAGCACGGACTCGGCGGGGTGCATCACCGCCCACTCCACCGCGAGCCGGAAACGGTCAATCTCGACCTGAATCAGGTCGGCAGTCCGGTCGCGGACAGCGTCGAGCACCCCGGCCGGGGAGTCGAGGTCTGCTGTCGTGGTCATGGTTCAACCCAAGCACTGACCACCGACAGTCAGGTGCCCAGAACCCTGTGTTTGACCGGGATATGGACACTTTCCAGAAGTTCTTTTCGGTCGTCGTCACCTGTTGGCTGCGGGGGTTTCGAGACAGGCGCAGAGCGCCTTCCTCAACCACCGGACTCGTCCTTTACGACCGCAACCACGACGGTTGACCCGAGCGCACCCGCAGGCCGGCCAGCGACTGGAAGTCGCCACCGCAACCACCGCGAACGGTGACCACGTTCCTCGTCATCCGCGACCGCAACCACCGTGGACCTGAAGGCCGACGTCAGTCCTGCGGGGGTTTCGAGACAGGCGCAGAGCGACCTCCTCAACCACCGATCACGCGACCAGAAGGCCGGAAGGCGACGTGTACCCGAGCGCGCCGTACCCCGTAAATGCCATGTCGGTCTGCAACTACAGGCGGCCCGCAGGCTGCGGGGGTTTCGAGTGCGGTCGCAGAGCGCCTTCCTCAACCGCCGGACTCATCCTTTTCGACCGCAACCACGACGGTCGACCCGAGCGCACCCGCAAGCCGGCCAGCGACTGGAAATCGCCACCGCAACCACCGCGGACGGTGACCACGTTCCTCGTCATCCGCGACCGCAACCACCGCCGGCCTGAAGGCCGAGGGCAGTCCTGCGGGGGTTTCGAGACAGGCTCGGAGCGACCTCCTCAACCACCGAGCCGCCACCCACGCCAACTTCCGACGCGTACGGCGGGGGTCTGCCCCACGAGCGGGGACTGCTGGCAGAGTTCGTCCCGGCAACCAAGGAGGACGAGTGACGGCGCTCGGTTCTGAGCAGGCGAACTACCGCTGGCACCGCTGGGTGCTGTCGATGGCCGATCCTCGCGGGTTCCAGATCGGCTTCACGGCGCTCTACGCGCTCGACGTCGGCCTGCGGATCACCTTCGGCTTCCGGTTCGCGTGGACGTCGTGGCCGGCGGTCGGTCTGTTCCTGGCGATCGCCGCGTTGTTGCTGGGGGTCCTCGCCCCGTGGGACCGGTTGAGCCCGTCGGCGCCGATGATGCTGCCGCTGATCGACCTGGCCGTCATCGGCGTCACCCGGCTCACTCCTGAGGGCGGCAACGGCCTGCTGGTCGTGATCCCGGCGCTGTGGCTCGGGCGACGGTGGGGCCGGACCGGTGCGGTGGTGACCGGGATCGGCTGCCTCGCGCTGATCGTGGTGCCCGGGTTGATCTACAACGGCGCCGACCCGGTCCTGCTCTCCCGCACCTTGCTCATCCCGGTGGTCGCCGTCGTCGCGTCGCTCTCGATCGCGGCGGGCATGGACCAGGCCCGGGCCCACCACGGTGAGCTGGCCAGCGCCCTGGACACCATCGAGCACCAGCGCCGGGTGTCCCAGGCGATCTTCGACACGGTCGACGTCGGGCTCGTCCTGCTCGACAGCACCGGGAAGTACGCCGGCATGAACCGCCGCCACGCCCAGTTCATGGAGCTCGGCTTCCCCGACGGTCACGGTGGCCGAGCCGGCCAGCTCGGCGCGGTCTTCGACGTCGACGGCCGCACCCCGCTGGTCCGCGAGCAGATGCCGACCTACCGGGCCAGCCAGGGCGAGGAGTTCGACGACCTCCGGATGTGGATCGGGGTCGACCCCGAGGACAGGCGCGCCCTCTCGGTGTCGGCGCGGACCGTGCGGACCGACCGAGGTGAGTTCGCGGGAGCTGCACTCGGCTACACCGACGTCACCGACTTCATGCGTGCGCTCCGGGTGAAGGACGAGTTCATCGCCCTGGTCTCCCACGAGCTGCGTACGCCGCTGACCTCGATCGTCGGCTACGTCCAGCTGCTCGAGGAGGACCCGGAGCTGCCACCGCACGCTGTCGACCAGCTCGCCGTCGTGCAGCGCAACGCCGAGCGCCTGCGCCGGTTGATCGCCGACCTCCTCGACACCGCCCAGCGCGACGGCGCACCGATGCCGATCAACCTGGCGCCGAGCGACCTCGCCTCGATCGTCCAGGAGTCGGTCGAGGCCGCCCGACCGGCCGCCGCGGACGCCGGCATCGAGCTCGAGCTGACGTCGCCCGAGACCCTGACGATGAGCCTCGATCCGCAGCGGATGGCGCAGGTGGTCGACAACCTGGTGTCCAACGCCATCAAGTACACCGAGTCCGGCGGCTTGGTGCAGGTCCGGCTGGCCGTGGACGAGGAGCGGGTCGAGCTCGAGGTCGTCGACAGCGGCATCGGCATCTCGCCGCGCGACCGTGAACAGCTCTTCACCCGCTTCTTCCGCACGTCCGACGCAGAACGCCGCGCGGTCTCCGGAGCCGGTCTCGGGCTCAGCATCACCAAGGACATCGTCGAGAGCCACGGAGGCGTGATCGAGGTCGAGAGCGAGATCGGCCAGGGCAGCGTCTTCCGCGTCTGCCTCCCGCTCCGCCCCTAGCTGCAGCTCGGGCAGGTCCCGAAGATCTCCAGGGTGTGGCTGACGTCGGCGTAGCCGTGCTCGGCGGCGATGCTGCGGGTCCACCGCTCGACGGTCGGTCCCTCGACCTCCACGGTCGCACCGCACTCACGGCAGACGAGGTGGTGGTGATGGCTGTCGGAGCAGCGGCGGTAGATCGCCTCGCCGTCCTCGGTGCGGAGCACGTCGACGTCACCGGCCTCGGCGAGCCGTTGGAGGGTGCGGTAGACCGTCGCCAGACCGACGGCCTCGCCGCGCTCACCGAGCAGCTCGTGGATCTCCTGGGCCGAGCGGAAGTCGGTGAACGACCCCATCGCCTCGGTGACGGCCTTGCGCTGCTTGGTCGGCCGCAGCGCTGGTGCGGACGGGGGTGGCTGGTCAGTGCTCGTCATAGTGCTTCCCGTGGGGCGCGTGGCGGTGGCCGCCATGGACGTAGTCGACGTGGTCGCCGTGCGGTACGGCGACGTGCCCGCACTCGTCACCGTGCTCGTGCGGGTGCTCCTCGATGGTGGCGTGCACGGCCGCCTCGACGACCGGGAACGGCTGTCGCAGCCGGCGGCGGGACCGCAGCCAGACGCCGACCGGCCACGCCGCGACGAAGCCCGCGAGCGCGAGCAGCACGATCGTGGGGCCTGGCGCCACGCGCGTGCCGGCCGGGGCAGCCGCCGACAGCAGGAGCCCGCCGACCGAGGCCAGCGTGCCGAGCACCATCGCCGCCGCCAGCGTCGAGCGGAAGGTCCGGCTCACCTGCTGGGCGGTCGCCACCGGCACCACCATCAGGGCCGAGACCAGCAGCAGGCCGACGGTCCGCATCGCGACGGTCACGCTGACCGCGGCGAGGACCGCGACGAGCAGGTTGTAGACCCGGATGTTGAGACCGGCCACCCGCGCGAACTCCTGGTCCTGCGCCACCGCGAACAGCTGCGGGGCGAGCCCGAGGCAGACGACCACGACGACGGCCGCGAGCACCATGGTCACCACCACGTCGCTGGCCGAGATGGTCGTGATCGAGCCGAAGAGGTACTGCTGCAGCCGCGCGCCGCTCTGCCCGGCGAGACCGGTGATGAGCACGCCGCCGGCGAGGCCGCCGTAGAAGAGCAGCGCGAGCGCGACGTCGCCGTTCGCGTGGCCGCGCTCGCGGATGACCTCGATCACGACGGCGCCGATCACCGCCACGCCGACCGCGGTCCACGTGGGGGACAGGCCCGTGAGCAGGCCGAGCGCGACACCGGTGACGGCGACGTGACCGATGCCGTCGCCCATCAGGGCGAGCCGTCGCTGCACCAGGTAGGTCCCGACCGCGGGTGCCGCGAAGCCGGTGAAGACCGCGGCCAGGATCGCCCGCTGCATGAAGGGCAGACCGAGCAGGTCGAGGTAGTCGCTCATCGGTGGTCCCTCTCGATCGGAGACCCGATGTGGGGTGCGTGGTCGTGACGCTCGGGCTCCGCGTGATGGTGGTGGTGGCCGTCGAGGTGCGCCGTGGCCACCTGCTCGCTGGCCAGCGGTGGGCCGTCGTAGGCGACCCTGCCGTCGCGCATCACGACCGCGCGGTCGATGAGCGTGGCCATCGGGCCGAGCTCGTGGGCGACGAGCACGATCGTGGAGCCGCGCTGCGAGAGGGTCTCGAGGGTGTCGGCGAGCACGTGCTGGTTGGGCAGGTCGACCCCGGCGGTCGGCTCGTCGAGGAAGAAGAGCTCCGGCTCGCCGGCCAGCGCGCGGGCGATGAGCACCCGCTGCTGCTGACCGCCGGACAGGTTCGAGACCCCGTCGCGGGCCCGGTCGGCGAGGCCGACGACGTCGAGCGCCTCGCTGATCGCGGCGCGGTCGCGACGGCCGAGAGGGCGCAGCAGCTTGCGGTGGGTGAGCCGGCCGGAGGCGACGACCTCCCACACCGAGGCGGGTACGCCGGAGCCGGCACCGCCGCGCTGCGGCACGAAGCCGATCCGCTGCCAGTCCTTGAAGTCGTCGAGGGGCGTCCCGAAGAGGCGCAGCGAGCCGGTCGCGAGCGGCCGCAGCCCGGTCAACGCCCGCACGAGCGTCGACTTGCCGGACCCGTTGGCGCCCATCAGTGCGACGAACTCGCCGGCATGGACGGACAGGTCGATGCCGCGCAGGATCGGCCGGCCGGCGATCGCGACCGCGGCCTGCTCCAGCTCGATGACGGTCTCGGGCGAGGCGCTCAACAGCCGTTCGCCTCCTCGAGGGCGGCGAGGTTGGAACGCATGAGGGAAAGGTAGTCCTGGTCCGCCGTCTCGTCGCTGAGGCCCTCGATCGGGTCGAGCACCTTGCTCTGCACGCCCATGTCGTCGGCGAGCGAGTCCGCGGTCTTGGGACTCGCGAGGGTCTCGGAGAAGACCGTGGTGACGCCGTCCTTCCGGATCAGGTCCTGCAGCCGGGCCAGGTCGGCCGGGCTGGGTTCGGAGTCGGGGGAGAGGCCGAGGATCGCCTCCATGGTCAGGCCGTAGCGCTGCAGGTAGCCGAACGCGTCGTGGCTCACCACGATCGTGTCCCGCTGGCAGTGCGCCAGGCCAGTGGAGTACTCGTGGTCGAGCGCCTCGAGGTCGCTGCGCAGGTCGGCCGCGTTGGCGGCGTAGTCGTCCGCGTGGTCGGGGTCGACCTTCGAGAGCTGGTCGGCCACCGCGTCGGCGACCGAGGCGAGCAGCAGGGGGTCCTGCCAGAAGTGCGGGTCGTCCTCGTCGGAGTCGACGCCGTGCTCGCGGAACGGCACCAGGTGGACGATGCTCGCCACGTCGAGCACGTCACCGGCGGCGTTCTCGTCGACGGCGTCGTCGACGGAGGGCTGGAAGCCGCGTTCGTACAGCACCAGGTCGGCCTGGGCGATCTGTGCGGTCTCGGCCACGGTGGGCTCCAGGTCGTGCGGCTCTCTGCCGGGGGCGGTCAGGTTCTCGACCTGGGCGTGCCCGCCGGCGACCCGGTCGGCGACGTACTGCAGCGGGTAGAACGCGGCGGCGACCTGCACCCCGTTGTCCAGCCCGACGGTGTCGTCGGTGAAGGCCGAGCACCCTGCGGTGGCCAGGGTGACGGGGAGCAGGAGTGCGAGCAGCGCCTTCATGAGAATCATTCTCAGACTAGTTGAGAACGATTGTCAACTCACTGTCCACTACTCTCGAGTCGTGCTGGTCGTGAACAGGTTCCGGGTGCCGCTCGCCGAGGGTGAGGGCTTCCGGGTCGACCTCGACACCGCGCGACAGGCGCTCGCCGCGTGCGTGGGGTACGTCGGAGGCGAGATCGGCCGCAACGTCGACGACCCCGAGCTGTGGGTGCTCACCACCCGGTGGGAGAACGTCGGGAGCTACCGCCGCGCCCTCTCGTCGTACGACGTGAAGCTCCGCGCGGTCCCCGTCCTGAGCCGCGCGATCGAGGAGCCGTCGGCCTACGAGGCCGCCGAGCCGGGCACCACCCTCAATATCGGCTCGTCACGGTCGTTAGGCTGAACGCTCGCACGATTCGCCAGACCGGCAGCCAGCCGGCCGAACCAGCAGGAGCTCCACCGTGGCCAAGCCGCCCCCGTCCACCGTCGACCACGTCGTCTCCCTGGCCAAGCGCCGCGGTTTCGTCTACCCGTGCGGCGAGATCTACGGCGGTACCCGCTCCGCGTGGGACTACGGCCCGCTCGGCGTGGAGCTCAAGGAGAACATCAAGCGTCAGTGGTGGAAGTCCATGGTCACCATGCGTGACGACATGGTCGGCCTCGACTCGAGCATCATCCTGCCGCGCCAGGTCTGGGAGGCCAGTGGCCACGTCGAGACCTTCAGCGACCCGCTGACCGAGTGCCAGTCCTGCCACAAGCGCTACCGCTACGACCACCTCCAGGAGGAGGTCGCGGAGAAGAAGGGGCTCGACAACCCCGACGACGTCGACCTCTCCACGGTCGCGTGCCCCAACTGCGGCACCCGCGGCGCCTGGACCGAGCCGCGCCAGTTCTCCGGCCTGCTCAAGACCTACCTCGGTGTGACCGAGGACGAGAACGGCCTGGCCTACCTGCGGCCCGAGACCGCCCAGGGCATCTTCATCAACTTCGCCAACGTGGTGACCTCGAGCCGCCAGAAGCCGCCGTTCGGCATCGCCCAGATCGGCAAGAGCTTCCGCAACGAGATCACCCCCGGCAACTTCATCTTCCGCACCCGCGAGTTCGAGCAGATGGAGATGGAGTTCTTCGTCAAGCCGGGTGAGGACGAGGAGTGGCACCAGTACTGGATCGACCAGCGGACGGCCTGGTACGTCGACCTCGGGATCGACCCCGACAACCTGCGTCACTACGAGCACGCGCAGGAGAAGCTCAGCCACTACTCCAAGCGCACCGTCGACATCGAGTACCGCTTCAAGTTCGCCGGCTCCGAGTGGGGCGAGCTCGAGGGCATCGCCAACCGCACCGACTTCGACCTGGCCACGCACTCCAAGCACTCCGGCCAGGACCTGTCCTACTTCGACCAGGCCAACAACGAGCGCTACCTGCCCTACGTCATCGAGCCGGCGGCCGGTCTCTCGCGCAGCCTGATGACCTTCCTGGTCGACGCCTACACCGAGGACGAGGCGCCCAACACCAAGGGCGGCGTCGACAAGCGGGTCGTGCTCAAGCTCGACCCGCGCCTCGCGCCGGTGAAGGTCGCGGTGCTGCCGCTGTCGCGCAACGCCGACCTCTCGCCGAAGGCCAAGGACCTGTCCATGGAGCTGCGGAAGGCCGGCTGGAACGTCGACTTCGACGACTCCGGCGCGATCGGTCGCCGCTACCGCCGCCAGGACGAGATCGGTACGCCGTACTGCGTCACGGTCGACTTCGAGACCCTCGACGACCTGGCGGTGACCGTGCGCGAGCGCGACACCATGGAGCAGGAGCGGGTGTCGCTCGACCGGATCACGGCCTACTTCGCCGAGCGTTTCATCGGCTGCTGAGCCGGATGCCGATGCACACTGCAGGCATGAACTCGCGTCTTCTCGGGCTGGCCACCGGCGTCGTCCTCGTCGCCGGCGGGCTGGCCGGGTGCTCCGGCAGCGACTCGGCCGGTGGTTCCGACGGCACGCCCAGCACGAGCGGCTCGGCGAGTGCCTCGCCGTACCTCCCGGTGCCCGACGGGGTGTCCCTGACCCCGCCCGGCACCCATCTCGAGGTCGGTGACTCCGCGGTCGTCGCCTACGAGCCGCGCCAGGACCAGGTCGGCGCGCTCGACATCACGGTGACCAAGCTGCAGAAGACGTCGATCAAGGACTCCTTCGCTGCCTGGCAGCTCAGCGACGAGCAGAAGAAGTCGACGCCGTACTTCGTCGACGTCACCGTCGAGAACGTCGGCGACACGGACCTCGGCGGTCGCCGGATCCCGCTCTACGTGGTCAACGACCAGAACGTCCTCGTCGAGTCGACGCCGTTCGCCAGCTCCTTCGAGCCCTGCCCGAGCACACCGTTCCCGGACAAGTTCCCCTCCGGCAAGAGCGTCGACGCCTGCCTGGTCTACCTGCTGCCCGACCACGGCACCCTCGACGCCGTCAGCTTCCGCCCGGACGAGTCCTTCAACCCGATCACCTGGACCGGCGAGGTCTCGAAGGCCAAGCCGCCGAAGTCCGAGAAGTCGGACAAGCCCGGCAAGGGCAAGAAGAACGGCAAGGGCAAGGGCAAGAACTGACGCTCCGGTGGTTGAGGAGGTTGCGCTAGCAACCGTCTCGAAACCCCCGCAGCGAAGGCAGTACGTCCGGTGCCGGGGTTTCGGGACGGGACGTCGTCCCTCCTCAACCACCGGAGTCGGATTTGGGTCGCTCACCCGTCGGGTCGGACAATGGAGCCATGCCCCTGCCGACCTCGCTGACCCTCGGGTCCGTGCGCGTGGACACCCCCGTGGTGCTCGCGCCGATGGCGGGCATCACCAACGCGGCGTACCGCCGGCTCTGCGCCGAGCAGGGGGCCGGGCTCTACGTCTGCGAGATGATCACCAGCCGCGGGCTGGTCGAGGGCGACGAGCACACCAAGGACATGCTGGTCTTCGACGAGCTGGAGACCACGCGCTCGGTCCAGCTCTACGGCACCGACCCGGTCTACGTCGGCAAGGCGGCCGAGATCCTCTGCGCGGAGTACGGCGTCGCGCACATCGACCTCAACTTCGGCTGCCCGGTCCCCAAGGTGACCCGCAAGGGCGGCGGCGGTGCGCTGCCGTGGAAGCGCGGGCTGCTCGCCGAGATCCTCGAGCACGCGGTCGCCGCGGCCACGCCGTACGACGTGCCGGTGACGATGAAGACCCGCAAGGGCATCGACGACAACCACCTGACCTACCTCGACGCCGGCCGGATCGCGCAGGAGAGCGGCGTCGCCGCCATCGCACTGCACGGGCGCACGGTCGCGCAGGCCTACTCGGGGCAGGCCGACTGGGAGGCGATCGCCGCGCTCGTCGACCACGTCGACATCCCGGTGCTCGGCAACGGCGACATCTGGGAGGCCGCCGACGCGGTCCGGATGGTCGAGCAGACCGGTGCCGCCGGGGTCGTGGTCGGGCGCGGCTGCCTGGGCCGTCCGTGGATCTTCCGCGACCTGGCTGCGGCCTTCGCCGGTGAGCAGGTCGCGACCCTGCCGAACCTCGGTGAGGTGACGGCGATGATGCGCCGCCACGCCGAGCTCCTCTGTCAGCACATGGGGGAGGAGCGGGGCTGCAAGGAGTTCCGCAAGCACGTCGCGTGGTACCTCAAGGGCTTCGCGGCCGGCGGCGAGATGCGCCGCTCGCTGGGCCTGGTCAACACCCTCGCCGACCTCGACCGCCTGCTCGCCGAGCTGGACCCGACCGAGGCCTTCCCGGTCGGAGAGCTCGGCACCCCGCGCGGTCGCCAGGGCTCGCCGCGCGATCGTGTCGTGCTCCCCGAGGGGTGGCTCGACGACGCCGACGGCAGCGGCTGCTACGTCCACGAGGATGCGAACGAGACCACCGGCGGGTGACGGGGAACACCCCCGACAGCGCAATGTCGATTCCTCCGGTCGACAATTCGTGTGATTGACTGCGGTCCGTCGTTGCCGATTCGTGACCTTTCTCGGGGGTTGCTCGGTGACGCAGTCCTGACCGCAACAGCAAAGGATCAGCGCTGTGGCAGAGCATCGCCACAAGCGGGACACCAATGCCCGCCGCACGCCCCGCGCCTCTTACGTGGCCGGTCCGATCGCCCTGGTGGCGACGGCCTCAGCGGTGACCCTCGGCATCCTCGCCTCCCACCCGGCCGGCTCGGGCACCCTGCTCGCGCAGGACTCGGCAGACGTCGGCACGGTCGCTGCGCGTGCCGCAGCAGGCCCCGCGGTCTCCCGCTCCGACTCCCGGCTCAACCCGGTGGAGCTGAACAAGGCGGTGGACCGCATCCAGGTGCGCGCGGCCACGAAGGCGACCAAGGCCGCCGTCGCCTCGGCCCACACGAAGATGTGGACCACCACGGACCTCAACCTCTGGACCGACTCGGGTGAGGACGCGACCCAGGACGGCGAGATCGCGGCCGGCAAGCAGGTCCTGGTGACCGGCCGTGCGGCGGACGACCGGGTCGAGGTCGTGGTCGACGGCGCCGCCCGGTGGGTGACCGCGGGCTACCTCTCCGACGACAAGCCCGTGGCAGCAGCGGCCGGCCTGTCGATGGCCCCCTGCCCCGACCCGTCGGTCGAGAACGGCCTGACCTCCAACGCCGTCTACGTCTACCGCTCGGTCTGCCACGCCTTCCCGCAGATCACGTCGTACGGCGGCTGGGACGCCCACGGCGAGCACTCCTCGGGCCGCGCGCTCGACATCATGACCAGCGACGTGGCGCTCGGCAACGCGATCGCGGCGTTCCTGCAGTCGCACTCCTCGGAGCTGCACCTCTACGACATCCTGTGGCGCCAGCAGATCTGGACCCCGGTCCGCGCCAGCGAGGGCTGGCGGACCTTCCCGTCACGTGGCTCGGCGACGGCCAACCACTACGACCACGTGCACGTCTCCACCTACTGACGCCGACCGGGGTCGAACTGCCCTCTAGGCTCGGCCTGCGATGACCGACCACGACCTGTACGACGACGCCGCGCGTGAGCGACTCGTCGAGGAGCCGCCCAAGCGGGTGGACGCGCCCATCCGCACCGCGTTCGAGCGCGACCGCGCCCGGGTGGTGCACGCGGCCGCGTCGCGCCGGCTGGCGGCGAAGACCCAGGTGGTCGGGCCGCAGAGCGACGACTTCGTCCGCAACCGGCTCACCCACAGCCTCGAGGTGGCCCAGGTCGCCCGCGACCTGTCCCGCGCGCTCGGCAGCCAGCCCGACATCGCGGAGACGGCCGCGCTCGCGCACGACCTCGGGCACCCGCCGTTCGGCCACAACGGCGAGCGCGTGCTGGCCGAGATGGGGGAGTCCTGCGGTGGCTTCGAGGGCAACGCCCAGACCCTGCGCCTGCTCACCCGGCTGGAGGCCAAGACCGACGGGGCCGGGCTCAACCTGACCCGCGCGACCCTCGACGCCTGCACGAAGTACCCCTGGCGGGTCACCGACGCCGGCACCGACGGCAAGTTCGGTGTCTACGACGACGACCTCCCGGTCTTCGACTGGATGCGCACGGGCGCCGTCGGCGTCCGCCGGTGCCTCGAGGCGCAGGTGATGGACCTCGCCGACGACGTCGCCTACTCCGTCCACGACATCGAGGACGGTGTGGTCGCGGGACGGGTCGAGCTCACCGAGCTCGACACCGCCGCGGTCTGGCAGGCGGTCCGCGACTGGTACCTCCCGACCGCGACCGACGACGTCCTCGACGCGACGCTGGCCGGACTGCGCGAGGTGGGCAGCTGGCCGACCGGGCCGTACGACGCGAGCCGACGGTCGCTGGCCGCCCTCAAGAACCTCACCAGCGACCTGATCGGGCGTTTCTGCGGGTCGGTCCAGCACGCCACCTTCGCGGCCAGCGACGGCCCCTTCGTGCGGTACGCCGCCGACCTGGTCGTCCCGGAGCAGTCCCGTCTGGAGATGGCGGTGCTCAAGGGCGTCGCCGCCCACTACGTGATGCGCGCCGACGACCGGGTCGCGCTGATGGAGCGGCAGCGCGAGCTGCTGGGCGAGCTGGTGGAGGTCCTGGTCGTGCGTGGGCCTGACGCACTGGACCGGCCGTTCGCGGACGACTGGGCGTCCGCCCCGGACGACCGGGCCCGTCTGCGGGTCGTCCTCGACCAGGTCTCGTCCCTCACCGACGCCAGCGCCGTCAGCTGGCACCAACGGCTCTGCTGAGCGCCTCCTCCGCGGGGCAGGCGACGTCGGGCACGACGCCGACGCCCTCCCAGTTGGTCCCGGTCACCGCGTTGACGGAGCGGGCGATCGGCACGTGCAGCTGGAGGTGGGGCGTGAGGTCGTAGGCCTCGCGCGGGTGGGCGCCGCCACGCGTGGTCTCACCGATCACCCGCGCTCGACCCAGTGCCTGCAGGTCGTAGGCCAGCTCCTCGCCGCCGCTGAAGGTCTGCGCGCTGGTGAGGACGACGACCGGCACGTCGGCCGGGACCTTCGGCGACACCGACGGTGTGGTCGACGAGACCACCACCCTGCCGTCTCGGTGGACGAGGTCCTGCAGGTGCACGGGCTCGTCGCCGGTGAAGTGGCTGACCAGCAGCGCGACCGACTCCGGGACGCCGCCGCGGCAGCCGCGCAGGTCGAGGACGAGGCGCTCGACGCCGGCCAGCAGGGTGAACGCCGCGGCCGCGGCCGGCCCGACGTGCTCGGGCGACAGGACGACCGGACCGACCACGACCAGGCCGGTGTTGCCCTCGAGGCGTCGTACGTCGGTGATGCCGGGACCCTCGGTGCGCGCCATCTCGGCGAGCCAGGCGAGCACCTCCTCCTCGTCCTGGTCGGGCGGCACACCCTCGGGGTAGTGCTGCACGCGCAGGTGCCGGTCGCCGTTGACCGACTGGAGGGGGGCGGTGAGGGCGGCGGCGTCCGCCGCGTCGTCGCCCGTGGGCGTCACGCCGTCGAGCAGACCGGCGACCTGCTCGGCGACGTCGGGGAAGACGTAGTGGGTGCGGACCAGGTCCTGGATGAGTGCGGTGATCATGCGGAGCAGCGTCGCGCGACCGTTGACAAAGCGTCTATTGCTCTTGACGCTTGATGGGTGACCGACCCGACACAGATCGCCAGCCCGGCCCAGCTGCAGGCCTTCTCCCACCCGATGCGGGTCCGGATCTGGCGCGAGGTCGGACCGGACGGTGCCACGGTCAGCCAGCTGACCAACCGGCTCGCGACCAACAAGGGCAACGTCGCCCACCACGTGAAGGTCCTGGTGGCGGCGGGTCTGCTGGCTCCCAGCCGCACCCGCACCGTCCGCGGCGGCACCGAGCAGTACTACGTCGCGACCTCCCGCAAGCTGAAGCTGGCGGGGGAGGTCCGCGAGGCGCGGCACGCGATGTTCGCCGTCGTCGCCGAGGAGCTCGAGGCCGACCCGGACCCGCTGCTCAACTACCGCACGATCCGGCTCACCCGGCGCCAGGCGAAGGCCCTGGCCGAGCACCTCGACCGGGTGACCGTCGAGCTGGAGCCGGCGGGGGAGCGGGAGGCGTCGTACGGCGTGCTCGTCAGCGTCTACCGCCGCTGAGGGGCGGGTACGGCGTTCCGTACAGTCGCCCTGCCAGCAGTCGCCGGCACAGATCGAGGAGACGCATGACCGGCCAGAACGACCGCACCCACAGCCCCGCCCGCGCGGCCCTGACGGTGGCAGCGCTCGGCGTCGTCTTCGGCGACATCGGCACCAGCCCGATCTACACGATCCAGACGGTCTTCAACCCCGACGACCCGCACCCGGTGGACGCCGTCGCCGACCACGTCTACGGCATCGTGTCGCTGATCTTCTGGTCGGTGACGATCATCGTGACGATCAAGTACATCCTGCTCGTCCTGCGCGCGGACAACGACGGGGAGGGCGGGGTCCTCTCGCTGATCACCCTGATCAAGCGACGTGCCGTCGGCGGCTCCGCGCGGACGAAGGCGATCCTGGCGGGGCTCGGGATCTTCGGGGCGTCCCTCTTCTTCGGCGACAGCATCATCACCCCGGCGATCTCGGTGCTCTCGGCCGTCGAGGGGATCAAGCTCGTCGAGCCGTCGTTCTCGCCGTACGTCGTGCCGATCACCGCGGTCATCATCGTCCTGCTCTTCGCGACCCAGCGGTTCGGCACCGAACGCGTCGGCCGGCTCTTCGGCCCGGTGATGATCGTCTGGTTCACCGCCATCGGGGCCTGCGGCATCGGCGGGATCGTCCGCGAGCCGCGCGTGCTGGAGGCGCTGTCGCCGACCCACGCCGTCAGCTTCCTCGTCGGGGACTTCACGACCGCGTTCTTCGCGCTGGCCGCGGTCGTCCTGGCCGTCACCGGCGCCGAGGCGTTGTACGCCGACCTCGGCCACTTCGGGCGCAGCCCGATCGCCCGGGCCTGGCTCGGGCTGGTGTTCCCGGCCTGCATCCTGAGCTACCTGGGGCAGGGGGCGTTGATCATCGACGACCCGCAGCACGCGATCGCGAGCCCGTTCTTCCTGCTGGTGCCCGACCACCTCCTGGTGCCGATGGTCGTGCTGGCGACCGCCGCGACCGTCATCGCCGCCCAGGCCGTGATCACCGGAGCGTTCTCGGTCGCCCGTCAGGCCGTCCAGCTCGGCTACCTGCCGCGCCTGCGAATCTCCCACACCTCGGCCGAGACGCAGGGGCAGATCTACGTCCCCTGGATCAACTGGGTTCTGATGATCTCGGTGCTCGCGCTGGTCTTCGCGTTCGAGAGCTCGGCGGCGCTCGCCTACGCCTACGGCATGACGGTCACGGGGACGATCACGATCACGACGATCCTGTTCTTCTACCTCGTCCGGTCCCGGTGGGGCACGCCGTTGTGGCTGGTCGTGGTCGGCGCCGCCTTCTTCCTGAGCGTCGAGCTGCTCTTCCTGGCCGCCAACGTCACCAAGATCCCGCACGGGGCCTGGCTGCCCCTGCTGATCGCCGTCTTCACGTTCACGGTGCTCACCACCTGGCAGCGCGGGCGCGCGCTGGTGACCCGTCAGCGCGAGGCGGACGAGGGGTCACTGCGGGATTTCGTCGAGGACCTCTACGCGGCCCAGCCTCCGCTCTCGCGCTCGCCCGGGACGGCGGTCTTCCTCAACCGCGGCAAGGACACGACGCCGCTCGCGATGCGGGCCAACGTCGAGCACAACCGGACCCTGCACGAGCACGTCGTCATCCTGTCGATCGAGACCATGCCGGTGCCGATCGTCGAGGAGGAGGACCGGATCGAGGTGGACAACCTCGGTCACTCCGACGACGGGATCGTGCACGTCAACGCGCGGTGCGGCTACATGGAGACACCCGACGTCCCGGCGCTGCTGGAGCTGGCCAAGCGCTCCAGCCCGGAGCTCACGTCGGAGCCGGAGGACACGTCGTACTTCCTGTCGACCATCGAGCTCCGGGTCGGCGACGGTCCCGGCATGCCGCAGTGGCGCAAGCAGCTCTTCGTGGCCACGTCGAGCATCACCGCGGACGCTGCCGACTACTTCAACCTGCCGCGTGACCGCACCGTGATCATGGGCTCGCAGATCATCGTCTGACTAGGCTCGACGACCGTGAGTGACCCCCTCGTCTGGCTGCCGTTCGAACCCGCCCTGCTGGGCGACCCGCCGGCCGGACTGCGCTACGAGGTGGTCGACCCGACCCGCTCGGTGCCGCACAGCGTGGGTGAGGTGCGGTTCTACGTCCCGCCGTACCTCGTCGGACCGAAGGTCAGCGACGTGCTGGCGCAGATGTCCAGCCTCGAGGTCGTCCAGACCCTGACCGCCGGCGTCGACAACGTCCGTGCCGCCGTGCCCGAGGGCGTGACGCTCTGCAACGGTCGCGGCATCCACGACACGTCGACGGCCGAGCTCGCGCTCACCCTGATGCTCGCCAGCCTGCGCGGCATCCCCGACTGGGTCCGCGCCCAGGACCGCCACGAGTGGAAGCCCGGCTGGCGGCCGGCGCTTGCGGACAAGCGCGTCCTGCTGGTCGGGTACGGCGCGATCGGCGAGGCGATCGAGCGACGCCTGGAGCCCTTCGAGGTCGAGGTCGTCCGGGTCGCCCGCAGCGCTCGCGACGGGGTGCATGCGATCGCGGACCTGCCGGGGCTGCTCCCCGACGCGGACGTCGTCGTGCTCGTCGTACCCCTCACCGACGAGACCCGGGGGCTCGTCGACGCCGCCTTCCTGGCCGCGATGCCCGACGGGGCCCTGCTCGTGAACGTCGCTCGCGGGCCGGTCGTCGACAACGACGCCCTGGTCGCCGAGCTCACCGCCGGGCGCCTGCGCGCGGCGGTCGACGTGGTCGACCCGGAGCCGGTCCCCGACGACCACCCGTTCTGGTCCGCGCCCGGGTTGCTGGTCTCCCCGCACGTCGGGGGAGCCAGCAGCGCGATGTGGCCGCGCGCCCACCGGCTGGTGCGCGACCAGCTCCACCGCTACGCCGCGGGGGAACCACTAGTGAACGTCATGACCGGCGAGTACTGACGCGCCCGTAGGATCGCCGCGTGGCAGGACGGATTCGCGATGAGGACATCGCCGAGGTGCGCGAGAAGGCGCGCATCGACGACGTCGTCTCGCAGTACGTCACGCTCCGCAACGCCGGCGGCGGCTCCCAGAAGGGGCTGTGCCCCTTCCACGACGAGAAGTCGCCGTCCTTCCACGTCACGCCGGCCCGCGGCTTCTACCACTGCTTCGGCTGCAGCGAGAGCGGCGACGTCATCAGCTTCCTGATGAAGATGGACGGGCTGACCTTCACCGAGACGGTCGAGCGGCTCGCGGACAAGTACGGCGTCACGCTGCGGCGCGAGGAGGGCGACGTCCGCGAGGAGCGGCCCAAGGGCCCGCCCCGCCAGCGCCTGATCGAGGCCAACAAGGTCGCCCAGGAGTTCTACGCCGAGCAGCTCCAGACGGCCGACGCCCTGACCGGCCGTCAGTTCCTCGCCGAGCGCGGCTTCGACCAGGAGGCAGCGACGACGTTCGGCATGGGCTTCGCCCCACGCGACGGCGAGGCGCTGCTCAAGCACCTGCGCGGCCGCGGTTTCACCCAGGAGGAGACGGTCGAGGCCGGGCTCGTGGCGATCGGGCGCTCGGCGTACGACCGCTTCCGCGGCCGCCTGCTGTGGCCGATCCGCGACGCTCCCGGCGACACGATCGGGTTCGGCGCGCGGCGGATCTTCGAGGACGACCGGATCGAGGCGAAGTACCTCAACACTCCCGAGACCAAGATCTACAAGAAGAGCCAGGTGCTCTACGGCATCGACCTGGCCCGGCGCGAGATCGCGAGGTCGTCCCAGGCCGTGATCGTCGAGGGCTACACCGACGTGATGGCCTGCCACCTCGCCGGCGTCGGGACCGCCGTCGCGACGTGCGGCACCGCCTTCGGTGACGACCACTCGCGGGTGCTGCGCCGGTTCCTCAACGACCACGAGGAGTTCCGCGGCGAGGTGATCTTCACCTTCGACGGCGACGCCGCCGGTCAGAAGGCCGCGATCCGCGCCTTCGGTGGCGACCAGAACTTCGTCTCCCAGACCTACGTCGCCGTCGAGCCGGACGGCCTCGACCCCTGCGACGTGCGGATCAAGAAGGGCGACGCTGCCGTGCGCGAGCTGGTGGCCCGGCGGGTGCCGCTCTACCGGTTCGTGCTCTCCAACATCGTCGGCAAGTACGACCTCGACCGTGCCGACGGCCGGATCGACGCCCTGCGCGAGAGCGCCCGGCTCGTCTCGAGCATCCGCGACAAGTCGAAGGTCGACGCCTTCGCGCGCGAGATCGCCGGGATGATCGGCGTCGACGTCGACGAGGCCCGTTCGGAGGTACGGCGTGCTGCCAACCGGCGCCCGGCCCCGGACGCACGCGGCGCGGCGGCACCCGAGCAGCCCGCACCACCGCGCTCCGCCGTCCCTGACCTGCGCGACCCGCGCTTCTCCCTCGAGCGCGAGACACTCAAGCTGGTGGTCCAGCACCCGATGATCATCGGCCGCTCGACCTCCGAGATCGGGCCCAACGACTTCATCCACCCGACCTACCGGGCCGTCTGGGAGCTGGTCGCGGCTGCCGGCGGCCCCGGGGCGGGCGCGGGCGACGACGGCTGGGGCAACAAGCTGCGCGACACCGCCACCGAGCCTGCCGTCGCCGCGGCGATCGGCGAGCTGGCCGTCGAGCCGCTGAAGAAGGAGCCGGACGCGGCGTACGTCGCCCAGCACGTGCTCAGGCTCCTCGAGCGCACGACCGGCCGCCGGATCGACGCGATCAAGTCCAAGCTGCAGCGCACCAACCCGGTCGACGAGCCCGAGGAGTTCAACAAGATGTTCGGCGAGCTCGCCGCCCTCGAGGCGCACCGCCGGGCGCTGCGCGACCGCCTGGCCGGTGCTCCCCAGTGAGTCCCCTCAACTGGTGGGGCAACCGCAACCCCACCCCGATCCGGGTCGAGCGCGGGGAGAAGCTCCTCGCCGACGCGGTCGCCGAGGGCGCCCACCTGGGCGGCACCCGCGACGCGCTCTACGTCGTCAGCGCGCTCGGCGGCGGCTCCTTCGACCTGACCCAGACGGTCCGGATCCCGTGGGAGGAGGTCGAGGCCGCCGACTGGGACCTCGAGTCCGGCGTCCTGCGCGTCACCGAGGTCGGCAGCTGGGGCGAGCCACGACCGGTCCACGAGTTCACCCTCGAGTCACCGGGGCGCCTGCTCGAGCTGGTCCGCGAGCGGGTCACGGCGAGCGTGCTGCTCCAGCGCCACGTGGCGGTCACCGGCAGCCGCGGCGTACGCATCATCGCGCGCCGCGCGCCCCGCGGCGACCGTCCGGTGGTCTGGCTCTACGAGTACGACGAGGGCATCGACCCGGACGACCCGGCGGTGCAGCAGGTCGCGGACGACGCGTTGACGACCGCCCGCGCGGATATCGGCATGCCCTGAGCGGGCGAGGGCGACCTCGATTTTTCACTCTCCGCACTGATTGCTAATCTGTGCGGGCTGCACCCGATCCCCTGTAGCTCAACTGGCAGAGCATTCGACTGTTAATCGGAGGGTTGTTGGTTCGAGTCCAACCGGGGGAGCAGAGAGAAGGGCCTGGCTGGTGCCAGGCCCTTCTGGTTTTCCTGGAGGAGGACGCTGGTCGCGCCTAGGAGCGCTCCAGGGTCGGCGTTGCCGTGGTCGGCAGGGTGTGCGCCGAAGAGGCCGCGGCGGCGGCTGCGTCGCCCAGAGAGCCACGTGCCTGCGGGTGCCGCCCCATGACCACCGCCATGATGACGCCCAGCAGGCTCAGCAACGCCATCACCCACGCGGTGGTGCCGAGACCGGCGGTGAGCGCGACGGACGCCGGGTCGCCGTCGGAGAGCCGATCCGCGGTCACCGAGCTGTACAGCGTCGCGGCGAGGGCGGTGGCGACGGCGGCGCCGACATACCTGGCCATGTTGGACACCCCGGATGCCTCGCCCACCTGGTTGGCGGGCACGGACGCGGTCGCGGCTGCCGACGACGGTCCGTTCGAGAGGCCCATGCCGACGGCGGCGGCGATGAGCGGGATGACGAACGCCGAGTAGGCCCACGACTGGTCCGCGAACCCGATCCAGGCGAACCCGATCGTCGTCAGCAGGAAGCCGATGCCGACGACCTGACGCCCGCCGATCTTGGCGGCGAACCGTGGCACCAGGGGGGCCGAGATCACCAGGCCGACCGTGGCGGGCAGGGTGGCGAGGCCTGCCTCGAGAGGACTGAAGCCCAGGGTGCTGGGGTCCTGGAAGTAGAGGCTGAGGACGTACATCAGTGCGTTGATGGTGCCGGCGCCGATGAGAATCGCGATCGTGGCGCCGACGAGCACCCGGTTGCGGAGGAGGGCAAGGTCGAGCAGGGGGAGCGCGATCCGGCGCTCGACGGCGACGAACGCCGCACCGGAGGCGATCGCCAGGACCACGCACCCGATCGTCTGGCCGGACACCCAGCCCCAGTCGCTGCCCTTGCTCAGAGCCAGGATGAACGGCCCGAGGGTCAGGGCGACGAGGACGGTGCCGACGTAGTCGACCGATCGTGGGCGGTTCGCGTCACGAGACTCCGCGACGGTCGCCGCGGTGAGCGCCATGCAGCCTGCGGCGACCGCGGCGTCGATCCAGAAGAGGCCCTGCCAGCCGGTGGTGTCGACGAGCACGCCGCCGACCAGCGGCCCGGCGGCCGCGCCGACAGCCGCCGCGGCACCCCAGAGGGACACGACCCGCACCTGTTCCTGACCGTCGTAGGCGACGGTCAGCAGGCTCAGGCCGCACGCCAGGATCGTCGACCCTGCGGCGCCCTGGATCATCCGGCCCGCGATGACCATCTCGCCCGAGCCCGCCAGGGCGATCAGCACGCAGGACGCAACGAAGAGCAGCAGTCCGAGCTGGAAGATCCGCTTGCGGCCGAAGACGTCACCGAGCGAGCCGGAGGTGATGATCACAGCTGCTCCGACCAGCGAGTAGCCGGTGACCGCCCACTGCAGGGTGTTGACCGACGTACCGGTGTCCTCGCTGATCGCGGGCAGCAGGATCGCGACCGCCGAGGTGTTGGCGTTGACCACCAGCGTGGAGACGCAGGTCGCGACCAGCACGCCCGTCGCCCGACCGCCGTCCATCAGGAGGCAGCGCCGTCGGCGAGGTGCACCAGCAGCCGTGCCTGCGCGACCACCATCTTCTCGATCTCCGCGGGGTCGACGCTCTCGTCGGAGGCGTGGATCCGGGCCTTCGCGACGTCCTCGGGACCCCAGAGGATGAACTCAGCAGCCGGACAGTTCCGCTGGAGGGTGCGCAACAGCGGGATCGACCCGCCGGAGCCGGCCTCGGCGGCGGGCTTCCCGTAGGCCTCGGCCAGTGCTGACCGGGCGGCGTCGTAGCCACGGCCGTCGGTCGCGCACCGGAACGGAGGCGCCTCCTTGGTCCGGGTGACCTCGACCCGGGCGCCGTACGGTGCGTGCGACTCCAGGTGCGCGACGAGCGCGTCGAGCTCGCGGACGGGATCGGAGCCCGGGACGATCCGCATCGAGATCTTCGCCGTGGCCTCGGGGATGAGCACGTTGGAGGACCCGGCGATGCGGGTCATGTCGACCCCGATCGCCGACACCGATGGGCGTGCCCACAGCTGGGTTCCGATCGTGCCGGTGCCGGCGAGCCGGACCCCGTCGACGAGGTCCGCGCTCGCACGGAAGTCGTCGGCGCTCATGTCCGCGCCCTCCCACTCACCGACCGATACCCCGTCGACCGCGACGTTACCGTCGTCGTCATGGAGCGTGGCGAGGAGGCGGGCGAGCGACATCATCGCGTCGGGGGCGGGGCCGCCGAAGACACCGGAGTGCAGGGGGTGCTCGAGCGTCCGGACCGATACGACGCAGGCGACGTCGCCACGCAGCGCGGTCGTGAGGACGGGCTCCCCGACGGTCAGGTTCCCCATGTCGCAGACGATGAAGACGTCGCACTGGAAGAGATCGGGATGCGCCTCGACGAACTCCTCGAGGTTGCTCTCGGTCTCTTCCATGCCTTCGAGGATCAGCTTGACCGTGCACGGCGGCCGACCGTCGAAGACGTGCATCGTGCCGAGATGGGCGACCAGCCCGCCCTTGTCGTCGGCGGCGCCCCGGCCGTAGATCCGGCCGTCGTCCTTGTGCGTCGCGGTCCACGGGTCCGACGTCCAGCCCTGTTCCGGCGGCGCCGGCTGCACGTCGTAGTGGGCGTAGAGCATGACGACGGGCGACCCCACCGGTCCGTCGACCTCCGCGTAGATCGGGGGGTAGCCGTGGGGGACGTCCATCAGCCGCGCGTCGCTGAAGCCCGCCTCGCGGAAGAGGTCGAGGGTGGCCGCGGCCATCTGGTGCACCGGCTCCTCCGGGTAGCCGGGGAAGGCGACCGACGGGATGGCGACCAGCTGCTCGAGCTGGCCGATCAGCGACGGCATCAGTGCCGTTGCCCGGGCTTCGATCTCGTGGAGCTCCATCAGGTCCTCCTTGGGAGGTGGGAGAGTGGCGTCAGGCGACGATGGAACCGATCAGCGCGCCGACGGCGACCGTCACGACGGTCATGATCAGCATCGGGACGAAGAAGCTGTGGTCGAGCAGCTTGTTGCCGAGCTTCGTGGTCCCGCTGAGGTCGAAGTTGGCGGCCGCGATCTGGGTGCCGTTGGCGGGCAGGGTGTAGACGCCGCTGAGCGCTCCAGCCCACATGCCGGTGACCAGCCCCGGCGACAGGCCGGCCGCCAGCCCGATCGGCACGATGGTCCTCGTCGCGGTGGACTGGCTGGTCGTCAGGGCCGCCACGAGGAAGACGGCGAGCGCGAAGAGCACCTTCCAGTCGGTGACCCAGCCCCCGATCGTGTCGATGATCTGCTCCTCGTGCGCGGAGATGAAGGTCGCCGTCAGCCAGGCGATCCCGAAGAGGGCGATCGCCGAGATCATGCCGGCCTTGAACACCGACTGGTCGGGCACCTCGGCGACGTTGGGTCGGCCCAGGAAGAGGATCGCGACACCGACCGCGAACATCACCATCACGATCGTCGTGGTCATGTCGATGGACACGCTGCCTTCACCCTCGACGTCGAAGGAGGGGCGTAGGTCGGGGAAGAGTCCGAGGATCACGATGACGACGACGCCGGCGAAGAACGCCAGGGCCGAGTTGCGACCTGCGGCCGTGTAGGTCAGGGCCGCCGACGCCGGGGTCCCGGCAGCGCTCGCGTCGCTGCCCGCCGCGGGCGCCCCGGGCGCAGCCAGCTCGCCGGACGCGATCTTCGCCTGCACGTCCGGATCGTCATCGAGGTCCTTCCACATCCGGTTCACCACGAGGGACGTCACGACAATGCCGATGACGCAGGAGGGGATGGTGATGGCGAGGATCTGCGTCAGTCCGAGGTTGTACGGTCCGACGTCGGTCAGCGTGAGCATGGCGGCCATCGCTGCCGAGACCGGCGAGGCCGCCAGCGCCATGCCCGACTGGACGACCGTGACCGTGAGCGGTCGCGCGGGCCGGATCCTGTTGCGGTAGGACACGTCGTAGATGACCGGCAGCAGGGGATAGATGATGTTGCTCGTTCCTGCACCGATCGAGAACACGAAGGCGGTCAGTGGCGCGATGAGGGTGATCTGGTGCGGGCGCTTCTCGATCACCCGGGCCGCCATCACGACCATCCAGTCGATGCCGCCTGCCGCCTGCATCATGGCGGCCGCGGTGACGACGGCCAGGATGATGGCCAACGCGGCCGCGGGCGGCTCGCCGGGTGCCTCACCGAAGCCGAACACGAGGACCCCGGTTCCGAGACCGCCCCAGAGGCCCACTCCCACGCCGCCGGCGCGGGTGCCCATCACGATGCACCCCAGTACGACGAGCGCCTCGGCCAGGAACTTCACGTTGTCTGCACTCATCACGCCTCCGCGCACTTGACGTCAGCGACCTGCTCGAGCGCGGCCCATGCCTCGTTCACGTCGTCGACCGTGTCTTCGAGCAGTGGCCGGGTGGCCTCGAGCGCTCCGTGACCGGCAGCGTCGGCCGCGTCCACCAGGTCACCGAGCGACGTGCGCAGTGCAGAGATCCGAGCGTCCAGCTGGCCCTCGGCGACGGCCTGCAGCGCATCGAGCTGGTCCTCGACCTGCTCGGCACTGTCGCTGAGGTCGTCAGCATCGGCCACGGTCGGGTCCAGGTCAGCCAGGACGCTGACCTGGTGAGTGAGCAGGTCGTACCGCACGCACAGGTCGTCCTCGGGAGAGGTCTGTGCCTCCCCGCAGCCGGCCAGGAGGGTCGCCGCTGTGGCGACACCCACGATGACGCGCCACCTGCTCATGCAACGGAAGTTACGGGTGGGCGGGGCGGGTCGGGACCACCCGGCAGCGGGTGGTCCGACCGCCCGCCCACTAGGCTGCGGGCCCGAGGGGCCAGCCCCTGGGGAGGTAGCTCAGTCGGTCAGAGCAAGGGACTCATAATCCTTGGGTCGTGGGTTCGAGCCCCACCCTCCCCACCACTGTGCCGCCGGCCGCTCAGAAGCCGTGCGGGAAGAACGTGAACGTCACCACGCGGTGCTCGTGCGTGCAGCGCACGTGGCAGTGCAGCGAGCACCGACGATGGCGAGGGCGGCAGCGGTGCGCAGGCGAGTGGTCATGTCGGCACCGTACGGCGGGCGTCGCACCCCCGCAGGCGATGGGGACGCCCGAAGTGGGGCCACCCTGCGGGGTGGTCCGTTTCGGGTGGTGTGCAACCCGCGGGCTTCTGGTGTGCTGGCGGTGGGAAATCACCTCGGAAGGGAGCGCAGTGACCGGAGCTCACGGCGACTCCACGACGCGAGGCAGCGACGGGCTGGCGATGCTCGCCGCGCAGTCCCGGGCCGCCCGGACCACCGTCCTCCCCGCCAAGCTCCGGCCGCCGGTGACACCGGCGTACCTCGTCCCTCGCCCGCGGCTGCACCAGCTGGTCGACGAGGCGGTCGCGGGTCCGCTCACGCTCGTCGTCGCGCCCGCCGGCTCTGGCAAGACGTCTCTGCTGAGTGGCTGGGTCGCGCAGACCGCGACGACGTACGCCTGGTTGTCCCTGGACGAGGCCGACCGCGACCCCGTGCAGCTGTGGCGGGGGATCCTGGCAGCACTCGAGGGCATCGCCCCCGGGAGCGCCGCCACGTGCGCGGACCTCATCCGGCGCCGAGGCGGGCTGCCCAAGGGGATCGCGGCGCTCCTCGACGACCTGGAGTCGCGCTCGTACGACGACCGTGTCCTGATCATCGACGACGTTCAGCTCGTCGACGAGGACGAGGCCGTGGTCGCCTCCCTGTCCCTCTTCCTGCAGCACCTCCCGCCCTGGTTGCACGTCGTGGTCGCGAGCCGGCGTGAGCCGCGGCTCCCGGTCCACCGGCTGCGGGCCCGGGGGCAGCTGGGAGAGGTGCACTTCGCCGAGCTCCGGTTCTCCTTCGACGAGGCGGCCGCGATGCTCGCCCGCCTGATCCCCGACCTCGATCCCTACGACCTCGACGAGATCGCGACCGCCGCAGGCGGGTGGGCAGCGAGCATCCAGCTCGCTGCCCTCGCGCAGCGTTCGGCGCGCGCTCGTGGCGGCCGGGTCCTGCCGGCGACCGGGGACCGGCACTACCTCGAGGACTACGTGTGGAACGAGATCCTGGCCTCGGAGAGCGAGGAGCTCGTCGACGTGCTGCTGGCGACCTCGGTCGTCGAGCGGATCGACCCCGGTCTCGCGCTGATCCTGGCGTCGCGGCCCGACGCGGTCGATCTGCTCACCCTGGCGCAGGCGCGCGGTCTCTTCGTGAACCAGGTCGAGCCGTCGGGACACTTCGAGGTGCATCGCCTGGTCCGCGAGGTGCTCCTCTCGATCCTCTCCCGCCGGTCCCCGGACCGGCTCCCGCAGCTGCACGCCTGGGCCGCGGGCTGGCACGAGGCGCACGGCGAGGTCGTCTCCGCGCTCGAGCACTGGCTGCGAGCCGGGCGGCCGCATGACGCGATCCGGCTGGTGGCGGCCGAGGGCGCGAGCCTGTACGACGGAGGGCACGAGAGCACGATCAGGCGGACGATCGAGGCGATCCCCGACAGCGTCGCGTCGAGCGACGTGCAGACCATGATCGAGTTCACGATCTCGAACCTCCTGGTCGACCGGCGGCGGTTCGTGTCCCTGGTCGAGAGCCTGGGTCGAAGGGTCCGCGACGACCTCGACCTGGACGCCGTGCAGGGTGCCCGGATCGAGGTCCTGCAGTCGATGGCCACCACGCTGTGCGGCAACTGGGCCGACGGAGGTGCCCTTGCCCGGTCCGCGCTCCAGACCTTCGGCGAGACCTGGTGGCTCGACCCGGTCGGGCAGTTCAGCTGGAACATGGTCGCCCGCGACATCGCGCTGTCGGAGCGCTGGGACGAGTCCGGGCCGGAGTCCCGGCGGGTCGTCCGGGCCCTGGGCATCGCGCCCGACCGGCGGATCGCGTTCGAGGGCACCCGTGCCCTGGCGGAGGCGCTGGCCGGGCGCCCGGTCGACGCCCTGCGCGTGGCGGCGGGTGCACGCAGGACGTTCGAGGTGGCCAACCGGACCATCCTCCGCACCGAGGTCCTCGCGGCCGAGGCGGTCGCCCACCGGGAGCTGGGTGAACCGGACGCCGCACTCGTCGCACTCCTCGAGCTCTGCGAGGAACCCGTCGAGGCAGCGGCTCACTGCCAGCTCCTGGCAGGGCTCGAGCTGACCCGGGTCAGGCTCGACGAGGGCAACACCGCGGCTGCCCGGATCGCGTTCACGCGGTCCGCCGAGCTGGTCGAGACCGAGATGCCCGGGCCGGGCGCCCGGACCTGGCTCGCCCGGACCGGGACGGTCCTCGAGCTGGCCTGCGGCGAGCTCGACGACGCTCGGCGGTGGGCCGCTCAGGTCGTCGACCCGTTCTGGTCAGGGATCACCACGGCACGGGTGCTGCTGTCGACGGGTGACGCCGCCGCCGCTGGCGACGCGCTCAAGACCGCCGAGCCGCGCAACCTGCGGCACCGGGTGCTCCACGACCTGCTCCAGTCCCGCGCCACGGCCGACCCCTGCGAGTCGGAGCGTTGCCTGCTCGATGCGGTCAGGCTCGCCTCTACCCACGGCCTGATCCAGACCATCGCGTCGGAGGGCGGCGACGTGGTCGAGGCCGTCGAGCGACTGGCCTGGCAGGCGCCGCCGATGTGGTTGGGCCGGTTGCGCCGCGCTTGCGCGTCCGGCTACGGACCGGGGTCGCCGGGGGTCGCGGCGCACGTGGAGTCGTTGACCGATCGGGAGCTGGAGGTGCTGCGGATGCTTCCCAGCCGGCTGACCCTGCGCGAGATCGCCGACGAGCTCTTCATCTCGATCAACACCCTGAAGTTCCACCTCAAGGTGATCTACCACAAGCTCGGCTGCGGCTCGCGGGCCGAAGCAGCTGACGTCGCGCGCTCGCTGGCCGGGCTGCGGCACTCGACTCAGCCGCCCAGCACCCGGCGCCGCTGAAGCTCGTACTGGTCCAGCGACAGCACTCCTCGCGACACCAACGACGCGAGATCGCCGATCTGCTGTGCCGGGTCGACCGGGGGAGCGCTGTCCGTCGCCAGCGGGTGACCCAGGGTCGGACTGCGACCGATCAGGTCGCGGCCGGCCCGGAGCCGCTCCCGGGTGATCCGCTCTCCTGCGACGACGCGTCCGCCCACGCCGCGCGCGGCGGACGCGAGCGTGCCCGCCCAGCGGTCCTCCAGCAGCAGCAGGAGCGCGGACGTCCCGGGTGCCAGCGTCACGGCTGCGAGCTCGACGTCGTGGTGACTGAGCCGGATCCGGTGATCGGCGTACGACGCGAGCTCCGGGACGTCGCTCCCACCGGTCGTGGTCACCTCGACCTGACCCGGTCGGCGGTGCAGCACCACCACGTCGATGAGCCGGATCGTCCGGCTTTCGACGAGCTCGACGACGGAGGCAGCGAGCGCGCCGAGGTCGGCGGGTCGGGGCGCGCAGACGAGGAGGTACTCGACCAGGTCGAGATCGGTTGCCCCGCTTCCCTGTCCGCTCACCGTGCGCTCCCACTCTCCGTGGCTGCAGTCTCGGGGTCGCGTGGGTGGCTCGACCCCACCCCACCAGGGGTGAGGCGTCGCTACCCCCCGCATCGCGAAGGTAGGGCCACCACTCGACGGGAAGGTCTGTCCATGTCCTCTGCGGCGACGCCCGGTCGAGCCGTGGCTGCCTCGGGCACCGTCCTGCTCACCCTGGCCTCGGGTCAGTTCCTCATGACGCTCGACAGCTCGGTCATGAACGTGTCCATCGCCCAGGTCGCCGAGGACGTCGGTACGACGATCACCGGCGTCCAGACCGCGATCACGCTCTACACCCTGGTGATGGCCACGATGATGATCACCGGCGGCAAGATCGGCACGATGATCGGCCACCGCCGGGCGTTCGCCATCGGCTGCGTGATCTACGGCGCCGGCTCGCTGACCACGGCGCTGGCGCCGAGCCTGACCGTCCTGATCATCGGCTGGTCCGGCCTCGAGGGGATCGGTGCGGCGCTGATCATGCCCGCGATCGTCGCCCTGGTCGCCGGCAACTTTCCGGCCTCGGGGCGGCCGCGCGCCTACGGCCTGATCGCCTCCGCCGGAGCGATCGCGGTGGCCGCTGGACCGCTGATCGGTGGCGCGGTCACGACGTACTGGACCTGGCGACTGGTCTTCGCCGGGGAGGTCGTCGTGGTGATCGGGATCCTGGCGATGACCCGCAAGATCCAGGATGCGGCGCCGGGCGCACGCGCACGGATCGACCTGCTCGGTGTCGTGCTCTCGGCGCTCGGCCTCGGGCTGGCGGTCTTCGGCGTGCTGCGGTCCGGGGAGTGGGGCTGGGTGCAGGCGCGGCCGGACGCTCCCGACCTGTTCGGGATCTCGATGACGGTCTGGCTGATCCTCGGCGGGCTGGTCGTGCTGCGCGTCTTCATCTGGTGGGAGCAGCTCCAGGTCGACCGCGGGCGGGAGCCGCTCCTCGATCTCGGGCTGCTGCGCAACGCCCGGCTCGTCGGCGGACTGACGATGTTCTTCTTCCAGTTCCTGCTGCAGGCCGGGCTGTTCTTCGTGATCCCGCTCTTCCTGTCGGTCGCGCTCGGCCTCAGCGCCCTCGACACCGGCATCCGGCTGCTTCCGCTCTCGGTGACGTTGCTGATCGCCGCGATGGGGATCCCGCGGGTCTGGCCGGACGCGTCACCGCGCCGCGTCGTCAGCTGGGGCCTGGCCGCGCTGCTCGCCGGCATCGTCTCCCTGATCAGCGCCCTCCAGGCGGGCGCGGGTCCGGAGGTGGTCACCGTGCCGCTGCTGCTGGCGGGGCTCGGCGTGGGTGCGCTCTCCTCGCAGCTCGGGGCGGTCACCGTGTCCGCCGTACCCGACGAGCGCAGCGGTGAGGTCGGAGGCATCCAGAACACCGGGACCAACCTCGGCGCCTCGCTCGGCACGGCGCTCGCCGGGTCCGTGCTGATCGGTGCACTGACGTCGAGCTTCTTCATCGGGATCGAGGACAACCCGGCGATCGCTGACCCGGTGGCCGAGCACGCCCGGACCGAGCTCGTCAGCGGAGTGCCCTTCGTGTCCGACAAGGACCTCGAGGCGACGCTGGCCACGACGGACCTGTCGGCGGCCGAGGCCGACGCGATCCTGGACGAGAACTCCGACGCGCGGCTGGCCGCGCTCCGCAGCAGCCTGACGGTGCTCGCCGTGATCGCGATGCTCGCGATCTTCCTGACCCGCCTCCTTCCGACTCGCCCGGTCGGGTCGTCGGATCCCGTCAGTGCAGGGACACCTTGAGGAGCACGACGAGAAGGCCGAGCGCCAGGCCGGCGACCGCACTGCCGAGCCGCCCCCACAGCCCCAGGCCGCCCCGGGCGCCGGCGACATAGCTGTACGCCGTCAGCAGGGCGATCGAGGCGATCAGGGCGATCCAGGCGGCGGTCTTGAGCTCCGCGCCCAGCAGTGCAGCGACCAGCAGCACCCCGAGCGGGACGATCGACGCACCCGCGATCGGCCAGGTCTCGGCGAGCGCGTGCTCGAAGGCTGCCAACGGGTGGTGGCGGTGGTTGACGGCCCGGCCGATCGTCACCGCGTGCAGGTGGGCGAGCCAGTAGACGATGACCGTGCCCAGGATCAGGGCGGAGAGCGTGGCGATCGACTTGGTGTGCCCCGCGGAGTACGCGATCGCCGCTGCGCACACGACGGTCCCGGTGATGACGCCCTCGCCCGAGACGAGCCCGAACGGGTCCCTGCGCTCAGTGTCGTCAGGCACCGCCAAAGGTCTCCAACATCGTCGCCCTCTCAGCCTCGGTCAGGTTGGTGCTGATCAGTGTGGCATCACGCGCTGCGACCCGCTCGCCGAGACGGTCCAGGTCGGCGTCCTCGGTGACCATGAACAGTGCGGACGTCCCGGGCACGATCTCGGTGCGGATCCGCTCGAGGTCCTTCTTGGTGATGCCGGTGCCGTCGGTCGCCTTGGCCAGCGCTCCGATCCCGGCCCCGAGCACGACGCCGGCGACCGGGACCATGAAGAGCGCACCGCCGAGGATGCCCCAGAGGGCTCCCCACGCCGCGCCGCGCTTGGGGTCGTCGTGCTCGTGGTGGAGCGACGGCTTGTCGGCACCCTCGGGCCACGACATGACCGCGTGGTCGACGATCTTGACCAGCCCCTCGGACGCGGCGGACTTGAGAGAGGCCTCGACGCGCGCGGCGCCTTCGGGGTCGTCGAACTTCCAGACGGTGAACGCAGTCATCATCACTCCTTGTCGAGAGCCGCCACCAGGGCGGCGAGGGCGGATCTGGTCTTCATCTCCTGGGGTGCACCGAGGTCGATGCCCAACCCGTTGAGGAACACCTTGGTCTCGGCTGCCGCCTGGAACGCCGCTCCCGGCGCGCTCTTCGCGGACAGCTCGAGGATCCGGGTCCCGTCGGGGAGGAACCACAGCTCGGCGACCATCCGGCGCGGGTATCCGGTCGGCTCGAACCTGCACTTGAGCAGGTGCACGGGACCGAGCACCCGCAGGTCGGCGACGTCGAGCGACTCGGGCAGCCGATCCATGACCAGGGTGCGCTGGACGTCCGTGAGGACGTCCAGGACCGATCGCTTGCCGGCGAGGACGTCCTTGGCCTTGCCGTCCGACAGCTCCGCCGTCAGCGAGCACGAGCAGGCGTAGCCCGTCGGCGACGCGTCGAGCTCGACCTTGAACCCGGGCACTGACCGCAACCCCTCGGGCACGTCCGCGGGCAGCATCGGTCGCAGCTTGACCGTGACGTCCGCGGGCTTGCGTTGCGTACGCCGGACGCGCAGCACCAGTCCGGCGGCCGACAGCCGCAGGTCGAGGGTGTCGATGAAGGCCACCTGGCGGACGACGGCATCGATCGAGTCGATCTCCAGGGACTGCACGACCGCGCGGTGGTCCGTCGCCGGGACCGTGAGCTTCAGCTCGACGTCATCGACACCGGGCAGGATCTCGAGGACGCCGACGAGCTGCTCGGGGTCGTAGGTCGGCAGGGCCGTCATGCAACGCCTCCGGGGACCGAGCCTGCGTGCTGACGGCGCAGGACGAGCTTGATGAGCTCCTCGACCACGAGGAGGGACACGGCGATGCCCAGGCAGATGCACCACTGGTCGAAGCTCAGCCCTGTGGTGCCGACGATCCGGTTGAGGAAGTCGAGCCCGGTCACCGCGACGATCGCGATCAGCGCGAGTGCGTAGCGACGCAGCTGGACGACACCCGGCAGGGCGTCGCGGTCGAAGATCGTGCCGACCTGGTCGCGGGAGAGGAGCGCGCCGACCAGGTGGAAGAAGGACAGCGTGGTGAGCAGCATGGTCGAGGCGACCAGCGCGTCGGACTGGTGATCGCCGATCTGGTACGCCGCGAGCGCTCCGACCGTCATCACCGCTCCCTGGATGCAGAGTCGGATCCAGTTCGCGCGTGAGAGCACGGGGGCACCGACGGGCCGGGGTGGCCGGGCCATCAGGCCGCGGGCCGGCTGGTCGAAACCGAGGGCCAGGGCGAGCGGGATGTCGACGACCATGTTGAGCCACAGGATCTGCAACGGGTTCAGCGGTGAGCCGGCGGCGATGCTGAAGACCCCGGCACCGATGAAGATCGCGATGTAGGCGACCAGCGTGGACATCTGGAAGCGCAGGTACTTCAGCAGGTTGTCGTAGAGGGCCCGCCCGTAGGCGACGGCGCCGACAATCGTCGCGAAGTTGTCATCGGTGAGGATCATGACGGCGGCCTCCTGGGAGACCTCGGTGCCGGTGATGCCCATCGCGACGCCGATGTCGGCGGTCTTGAGCGCGGGGGCGTCGTTGACGCCGTCCCCGGTCATCGCGACGACGTTGTCCTTCTCCTTGAGGATCCGCACCAGCCGGACCTTGTCCTCCGGTGCCACCCGGGCGATCACGCCGATGTCGTCGATCTCGGCGATGAGCTGCTCGTCGCTCATCGCCGCGAACTGGGCGCCGGTGATCGCGCGACCTTCGATCCCGAGCTCGGTCGCGATCGCGGCCGCGGTCGTCGCGTGGTCGCCGGTGATCATCCGGACCCGGATGCCTGCGTCGTGGCACTCGGCGATGGCCGCCTTCGCCTCGGGGCGCGGTGGGTCGACGATGCCGACCATCGCGAGGAGGGTGAGCCCCTCGACCAGGCCGATCAGGTCGTTGCCGGCCTGGATCGTGCCGGCCTCGAAGTCGCGCTGGGCGACGACCATGACCCGCTCGCCGGCGTTCGCGATCTGGTCGTTGGCCTCGAGGGCCAGGTGCCGGTTGTCGTCGGTGATCGGGACGAGCGACCCGTCGGGCAGACGGAGCGTCGTGCTGCGCGCGATGAGGACGTCGGGGGCGCCCTTGACGTAGCAGCGCACCACGGGCCGGCCGCCGTCGCCGGTCATCTCGTGGAAGGTCGCCATGAACTTGTAGTCCGAGTCGAACGGCACCTCGGCGACCCGGGGAAGAGCAGCCCGGGTCTCGGTGATGTCCAACCCACCCTTCGCGCCGAGCACGATCAGCGCGCCCTCGGTCGGATCACCGATCAGGGCCTCACCGTCCAGGACGGCGTCGGCGCACAGCACCATCGGCAGCAGGTAGGGGTCCAGGTCGTGCCGCTGGCCGCCGACGTGCCGGATCTCACCGGCGGTGCTGTAGCCCTCCCCGGTGACCGTGTAACGGTTCTGCCCCGGGATCACGATCTCCCGGGCCGTCATCTTGTTGAGCGTCAGTGTGCCGGTCTTGTCCGAGCAGATCGCCGAGGTCGACCCGAGCGTCTCCACCGCCGGGAGGCGCTTGACGATCGCGTTGCGGCGGGCGATCTCGCGGGTGCCCATGGAGAGCAACGCGGTGACGACGGCGGGAAGACCGGTCGGGATCGCCGCGACGGCGAGCGCGACGCCGGTGATGAAGAGGGTGTCGAAGCTCTGGCCCTGGGCGAGGCCCAGCAGGACCACCAGGACCAGGGCGACGCCCGCGATGGACGCGATGATCTTCGAGAGGGAGTCGAGCTGCTTCTGCAGCGGGGTCTTGCTCGTCTCGGTGTGGGCGAGCATGTCGGCGATGTGGCCGATCTCGGTGTCCATGCCCGTGGAGGTGACGATGAGCTCGCCGCGGCCGCGGGTCACCGAGGTGTTCATGTAGGCCATGCAGACGCGGTCACCCAGGGGGACGTCGTCGCCGAGCACCGGGTCGGTGCTCTTGCCCACCGGGAGGCTCTCCCCGGTGAGGGCGGCCTCCTCGATCTCGAGGGTGGCGGCCAGCGCGACGCGACCGTCCGCGGGCACGCGGTTGCCGGCCTCGACGAGCACGACGTCACCAGGCACGAGCTCCGATGCGTCGATCTCGATCGCCTGACCACCACGGCGTACGCGTGCGATGGTCTTCATCATCTGGGACAGCGCCTTCACGCTCTCCTCGGCCTTGGCCTCCTGGCGCAAACCGATCACCGCGTTGAAGACGGTGAGGCCGGCGAGGACGACCGTAGTCCCGGTGTCACCGGTGACCAGCTGGTTGACCAGCGCCGCAGCCAGCAGCACGAGCTGCATGAAGTCCTCGTACTGCCGGACGAACCCGCGCCAGGCGGGCTCCTTCGTCGACCCGGTCAGGGCGTTGGGTCCGTCGGACGCGAGCCGCGCAGCCGCCTCGGCAGGGGAGAGTCCCTGTGCGACGTCGACGCCGAGGCCCTGGGCGACCTCCTCGGCGGTGGCCGACACCGGGTCGGTCTGTGCGCCGGCGAGGGACAGCCGTGCGTCGGTCGTCATGCCCCGATGCTCGTGACCGCGCGGGTGGTCACGCCTCACCCGGTCACGGGTGGGTCCCGCCCACCCGGTCACGTGGCACGGTGCACGGAGAAACCACTACGGCTCGTCACCGAGGAGGAGCGCATGACCGAGTTGGACGCCGGCCCGATCGACTACCTGGCGATCGAGATACCGACGCAGAAGATGAACGGCGAGGGGCTCGCAGCGCTGGTCGACCTCACCGACCGGGGGATCATCCGCATCCTCGACGCGGTCGTCGCGCTCGTGGAGGAGGACGGGTCCTTCACCGCCGTCGAGCTGACCGACGTCGACGGCGACGGCGAGCTCGATCTCGTGGTCTTCGAGGGAGTGCGCTCGGGACTGCTCGACGACGACGACATCGCCGAGGCGGCCGGGCTGATCGAGCCGGGCAACGCGGTGGCCCTGATCGTCTACGAGAACACCTGGGCGGAGCCGTTCGTGACGGCGATGCGCAAGAACGGCGCCGAGTTCATCGCCAGCGGCCGGATTCCCGCTGACACCGTCAATGCGGCGCTCTCAGCGCTCGCGACCGAAGCCTGAGAGGACCACCACCATGCCACGACTCCTCGGAACCATGGCGCGCACGGCCGTCATCGCCGGCACCGCCACCCACGTCTCCAACAACGTGTCCCGCCGCCAGGCGAACCGGTGGTCCCAGCAGGCCGACGCCCAGGCCTACCAGCAGCAGCAGGCGGCTCCACCCCCGGCTCCGGCGCCCGTCGCTGCGGCTCCGGCCGCCAGCGGCTCCGACGACATGATCGAGAAGCTCCAGAAGCTGGGCGCCCTGCGCGACCAGGGCATCTTGACCGATGCCGAGTTCGAGGCGCAGAAGGCGAAGGTGCTGGCGGGGCTCTGAGCCCGACGTCACCCAGCGGACGAAGAAGGCCCCCGCGCGATGCGCGGGGGCCTTCTCGTCGTACGACGGGTCAGGCGAGCAGCTTGGCCTTCGCCTGCTGGAACTCCGCCTCGGTGATGGTGCCGGCGTCCTTGAGCTCCGCGAGGTGCGCGATCTCGGCCGCCGTACCGCCGCCGGACGAGCCGGCGACACTCTGCACGTAGGAGCGCATCTGCTGCTCCTGGCGGGCGGCGTCCTCCACCGCGTGCTCGCCCATCTTGTGGCCGCGCGCGATCAGGTAGACGAAGACGCCGAGGTAGGGCAGCACGATCACGAAGACCGTCCACAGCGCCTTGCTCCAGCCCCCCATGTCGTGGCTGCGGAAGATGTCGCCGAAGACCGAGATCAGCAGCCAGATCCAGATGAAGAACAAGAAGAACCAGAGCATGCTCAGGAAGACGTCGCCGGGGCTGTACTCCAACGCGGTGACCACGATGAACCTCCACTGCGGCTTCGCCGCTGCCGTGAGCCGCCCTCGTGACGGCCCGTGGGCCGATCGTCGGTCGGCCGCGGGTGGGAACGCATCACCCCGGGTGGGGTGGCTGCTCCTCGGACCCGGCGTTACCGGACCGCAACATCTGTCTGTCGGTTCGCACAGACCGACCACCGAGAGTTGTGTCCGTCGACGAACACGGTGACGCGGGTCATTCCTACGGTGGGCCCATGAGCACCCTGTCCGACGTGAAGGCCTGGATCGCGGAGCAGCTGCCCGCGCTCATCGAGAAGTACGACGTGCCCGCCGCCGCCGTGGCCGTCCTCGCCGGGGGAGAGGTCGTCGACGACGCCGCCGGTCTCCTGAGCATGTCGACGAAGGTCGAGGCGACCGCCGACTCGGTCTTCCAGATCGGCTCGATCACCAAGGTGTGGACCGCCACGCTGGTGATGCAGCTGGTCGACGAGGGCAAGGTCGACCTCGACACGACCGTGCAGACCTACCTGCCCGAGTTCGCGATCGGCGACAAGGACGCGGCGGCCGCGATCACCGTCCGCCAGCTGCTCTGCCACACGGCCGGCTTCGAGGGCGACATCTTCACCGACACGGGTGTCGGCGACGACGCCGTCGAGAAGTACATGGAGGTCATCCACGACGTCCCGCAGCTCTTCCCGCCCGGCGAGCAGTTCTCCTACAACAACGCGGGCTACTGCGTCCTCGGCCGCCTGGTCGAGGTGCTGCGCGAGAAGTCGTACGACGCCGCACTGCGCGACCACCTCTTCACCCCGCTCGGCCTGACCCACGCGGCCACCGGCCCCTACGAGGCGATCCTCTACCGCGCGGCGGTCGGTCACATCCCGGTCGACGCCGAGGGAACGCTCGGCCCGGCACCCGTCTGGGCGCTGGTGCGATCGAACGCCCCGGCCGGCGCGATGCTCGCGATGCGCCCGCGTGACCTGCTGGCCTTCGCGGCCATGCATCTCAACGACGGCGTCGCCGCCGACGGCACCCGGGTGCTCTCGTCGGCCTCGGTCGCCGCGATGCAGGAGATCCAGGTCGAGCTGCCCGACCTCGGCCTGATGGGCACCCACTGGGGCCTCGGCTGGGAGCTCTTCCAGACGCCCGACGGCGTGCTGGTCGGCCACGACGGCAACACGATCGGCCAGTCGGCGTTCCTGCGGACCCTGCCCGAGAAGGGCCTCGCGGTCAGCGTCCTGACCAACGGTGGCGACGCGTTCTCGCTCTACCGCGACATCGTCTCCCACGTGCTCGCCGAGCTGGGCGACCTCGAGCTGCCCGCGCTCCCGGCTCCGCCGGCCGAGCCCGAGAAGGTCGACGCCACGCGCTTCCTCGGCACCTACTCGGCCGAGGTCTTCGACCTGGTCGTCAGCCAGGACGACGAGGGCCGGATCTGGCTCGACATGACCCCGAAGGGCGTCGCGCTGGAGATGGGCGAGCTGCCCGACCGCAAGGAGCTCGTCCACTACGCCGGCGACAGCCTGATCCCGATCGAGGCCGACCGGGGCATGCACATGCCGCACGCGTTCGTGGGCGACGACGGCCACGGCCGTGCCCTCTACATGCACGTCGGCCGCGCCGTACGCCGCGCCGGCGCCTGATCCACCCACACCCACCGCGATGAAGAGGAAACCGTCCATGAAGCCGAGCACCCTGCGCCTCAGCCGAACCGCCGTCGCGCTCTGCGCGACCGCCGCCCTCCTCGCCGCCTGTGGCGGCAGCAGCGACGGTGGCTCCAAGTCCGGCGGGGGTGACAGCGAGTACGCCGACGGAGGCACGTTCACCATGGCGATCGCCGGCGACCCGGGCAAGCTCGACCCGCAGTCCTCGGCGAGCACCCAGCTCTTCACGGTCAACCAGCTGGCCTACGACAACCTGGTCTCGGTCGACGGCAAGACCGGCGAGATCCAGTCCCAGCTCGCGACGGACTGGAAGGTCGACGGCACGACCGTCACCTTCACGCTCGCGAAGGACATCACCTGCGCCGACGGCAGCGCCTTCACGGCGACCACCGCCGCCGACAACATCACCTACGTCAGCGACCCGAAGAACAAGAGCCCCTACCTCGGCGTCTTCATCCCGGCCGGTGCGACCGCGAAGGCGGACGACACGGCCGGCACCGTGACCGTGACGCTCGCGCAGCCCGCGCCGTTCGTGCTCAACGGCTTCGGCAGCCTGCCGATGGTCTGCGACGCCGGCATGAAGGACCGCAGCACGCTCTCCGCGGGCACCGACGGCACCGGCCCGTACGAGCTGACCGAGGCCGTCCCGGGCGACCACTACACGTACAAGATCCGCGACGGCTACACGTGGGGCCCCGACGGCGCGACCACGGCGGAGAAGGGCATGCCCGACACGATCACCATGAAGGTGATCCAGAACGAGGGCACCGCCGCCAACCTGGTCCTGTCCGGTGAGGTCAACGCCGCCACGATCCAGGGCCCCGACGCCAAGCGCCTGGTCGCCGCGAAGCTCTTCTCCACCAGCACCCCCGCGATGGTGGGGGAGCAGTGGTACAACCACAACGACGGCCACGACACCAGCGACGCCGCCGTGCGTACGGCGCTGACGCAGGCGCTCGACCTCAAGGAGCTCGCCTCGGTCGCCACGGCCGGCGAGGGCACGCAGGCCACCACCTTCGCCGCGATCGAGCCGGTCGCCTGCCCCGGTGACTCGATCACCCCGGCGCTCCCGGCCCAGGACGTGGACGCTGCCAAGGCCGCCCTCGCGGGCACGAAGCTGACCTTCCTCTACTCGAGCGCTGCCGGCAGCGCCGTGGCCGCGGCTGCGGAGCTCGCCGTCCAGGAGTGGGAGGCCGCCGGTGCCACGGTGACCGCCAAGGGCGTCGACGAGACCGCTCTCCAGGGCGCGATCTTCGGCTCCGGTGACTGGGACATCGCCTGGGTCCCGCTCAACGTCAACAGCCCCGACCAGCTGGTCCCGTTCCTGTCCGGCCCCGGCCTGGCCGACGGCGGCACGAACTTCTCCGGCATCGACAACGCGGACTACTCGGCCGGTGTGAAGGCCGCGAGCGCCATGAACGGCACGGAGGGCTGCGACTCCTGGCTCGACGCCGAGTCCAAGCTGGTCGCCGCGTCCGACATCATCCCCTTCGCCAACAACCAGGTGAAGACGTTCGGCAACGGCGCCGAGTTCGAGTACCCCGGCACGTTCATGCCCACCAGCGTGCGGATGCTGGCGAAGTAAGGATGTCTCTGGCGAGCTCGGTCGCCCCGGCGATCCCACGGGTGGGAGTCCTCTCCCACCCGTGGGTCCGGTTCGGCGTACGGCGTCTCGGACGCCTGCTGGTGTCTCTGTGGGTCCTGGTCACCGCGTCGTTCCTGATGATCCACCTGATCCCGGGCGACCCGGTGCGGGCCGCCCTCGGTCCGACCGCGCCGCCCGCGCTGGTCGCGGCCAAGCGCGCGGAGATGGGGCTCGACGACCCGATCCTGGTGCAGTACTGGCACTACATCCAGAACCTCTTCACCGGTGACCTCGGCACCTCGCTGATCTCGCAGCTGCCGGTCTCGCAGATCGTGTCCCAGCGGTTGCCGGCCACCCTCGAGCTCGCAGTGCTGGGGTTCCTGGTCGCGGTCGCGGTGGCGGTGCCGCTGGGTGTCCTCATGGGCGTCCTGACCCGGCGCGGTCACGGCCGGCGCACGGAGCTCGCCTTCACCACCGGCAGCGTCGTCCTCGGCACCATCCCCGACTTCCTGATCGGCGTGGCGCTGGTCTACGTGTTCGGGGTCAGCCTCGGCTGGCTCCCGGTCGCCGGCAACGACACCCCGTCGGCGTACGTCCTGCCGGTCCTCGCCCTGGCGATCGGGCCGGCCGCGATCCTGTCCCGGATCATCCGCGTCGAGATGGTGACCGTGCTCGAGGCCGACTTCGTCCGCACCGCACGCGCCAAGCGGCTGCCGAAGCGCACCGTCTACCTCGGCCACGCGCTGCCCAACGCGCTGACCGCGTCGCTGACGATCGGTGGCCTCCTGCTCAGCGGGATGGTCGCCGGCACGGTGCTCATCGAGAACCTCTTCGCCTGGCCCGGGCTCGGCAGCACGATCGTGTCGTCGATCCTCAACAAGGACTACCAGGTCGTGCAGGCCATCGTGCTCGTGTACGGCGTGGGCGTGCTGCTCGTGAACACCGCGGTCGACGTGGCGCTCGCCGTCCTCGACCCCCGCTCGATGATCCGAGAGGACTAGGCGTTGAAGCGCTGGATGAGCATCCTCCGCACCCCGCTGGGGCTGGCCGCGACCGTGCTGACGTTCGGCGTCCTGGTCCTCGCCGTCGTGGCGCCGATCCTCTGGACGGACAAGGCGAACGCGATCGACACCAGCAACATCCTCGCTGGGCCGTCCGCCGACCACTGGGCCGGCACCGACAACCTCGGCCGCGACATCTTCTACCGCACCCTCGTGGCCACGCGGCTCTCGGTCGAGCTCGCCCTGGCCGCGACCGCGATCGCGGTGGTGGTCGGTCTGGTCCTCGGGACCGCGTCCTACCTCCTCGGCCGCCGGTCGGGGCGGCTGGTCAGCGCCGGCATCAACATCGCCGTCGCGTTCCCGGGCATCCTGCTCGCGCTCTTCTTCGCGGTCATCTTCGGTGTCGGCGCGACCGGCGCGGTGCTCGCGATCGGCCTCGCCGGAGCGCCGTCGTTCGGTCGCCTCACCCAGACCCTCGTCGCCAGCGTCGGCTCGCGCGACTACGTCTCGGCGGCCCGGGTCGCCGGCGTCGGCCGGTTCCGGATCCTCGGCCGGCACGTGCTGCCCAACGTCTCCGAGCCGCTGGTCGTCAACGCGACCATCGGCGCCGGCGGAGCGCTGCTGGCCTTCGCCGGCCTGTCCTTCCTCGGCCTCGGTGTGCAGCAGCCGAAGTACGACTGGGGCCGCCTGCTCTTCGACGGCGTCAGCTCGATCTACGTCAACCCGGCCGCGGCGCTCGCCCCTGGCATCGCGGTGCTGATCGCCGGCCTGGCCTTCAACCTCTTCGGCGAGTGCATCGCCAAGGGTCTCGGCGTCGGTGTGGTCGGCGGCGTCCCCGAGCTGCCGCCGATGGCCGCGACCCTCGACGACGAGCAGGAGCCGGTCGAGGAGACCCACCACGAGGGCACCGAGCTCGTGCTCGACGTGCGTGACCTCGAGGTCACCTTCCCCGGTCCGAACGGGCCGATCCGCCCCGTGCGGGGCGTGAGCTTCGCCGTACGCCGTGGCGAGGCCGTCGGCGTCGTCGGGGAGTCCGGCTCGGGCAAGTCCTTGACCGCGCTGGCGATCTCCCGCCTGGTCGGCGACCCCGGCCGGGTCGACGCCTCGCGCCTCGAGCTGCTCGGCACCGACCTGCGGACGGCCGACACCAAGGCGCAGCGGCAGTTCCTCGGCACCTCAATGGCGATGGTCTTCCAGGACCCGATGACGTCGTTCAACCCCACCCGCCGGATGGGCGGGCAGCTCGCCGAGGTCGCTCGCCACCACCAGGGGATGGACCGCAAGCAGGCCATGGCCCGCGCGATCGACCGGCTGAGCGCGGTCCGCATCACCGAGGCGGAGCGCCGGGCCCACCTCTACCCCCACGAGTTCTCGGGCGGCATGCGCCAGCGGGCGATGATCGGCATGGGCCTGATGGGCTCGCCCGCGCTGATCGTGGCCGACGAGCCGACCACGGCGCTCGACGTCACCGTCCAGCAGCAGGTGCTCGACCTGCTCGCCGCGATCCGCGAGGCCGACGACGTCGCCCTGGTGCTGATCAGCCACGACGTCACGGTGGTCGGGGAGGTCTGCGACCGGGTGCTCGTGATGTACGCCGGCAAGATCGTGGAGGACCTGCCCGCGGCCGACCTCGCGACCACGGCCCAGCACCCCTACACCCGTGCGCTGGTCGCGGCCGTGCCCGACATGGACACGGATCTCGCCGAGCCGCTCGCGGTGATCCCGGGCCGTCCGGTCGACCCCGCCGACGTACCTCTCGGGTGTGCGTACGCCGCCCGCTGCCCGCTCGCGACGACCCGCTGCACCACGGAGGAGCCGCCGCTGGAGAGCGACGCGGCCGGCCGACGGGTCGCGTGCTGGCACGCCGGCGAGCCGATCGACATCGAGATCCAGACCCTGCAGGAGGTCGAGGCATGAGCGAGCTCCGCTTCGAGGACGTCCGGGTCCGCTACGGCGCGACCCTGGCCGTCGACGGCGTCAGCCTGACCGTGCCCGCCGGTCAGGTCGTCGGGCTCGTGGGGGAGTCGGGCTCCGGCAAGTCGACCCTCGCCCGCGCCGCGGTCGGCCTGGCGCCGGTCTCCGAGGGCACGATCACGCTCGACGGCCGGCCTGTCCCGACCACGGGCCGCAACCGGCCGCTCCAGATGGTCTTCCAGGACCCCTACTCCTCGCTCGACCCGCGGATGAGCATCGGCGAGAGCATCGCCGAGGCGATCCCGCCCGGGTCCGGTCGAGCAGAGCGCAGGGCCGAGGTCCAGCGGCTGCTGGAGCTGGTCCACCTCGACCCGACCCGTGCGGGTGCCCGTCCCTCCGAGCTCTCCGGAGGTCAGCGCCAGCGCGTCGCACTGGCGCGAGCCCTGGCCGGCCGTCCCGCGGTCGTGATCGCCGACGAGATCACCTCCGCGCTCGACGTCTCGATCCAGGGTGCCGTCCTCAACCTGGTGCGCGAGCTCCAGCGCGAGCTCGGCCTCTCGATGCTCTTCATCTCCCACAACCTCGCGGTGGTGCGGTACGTCGCCTCCCACGTCGCCGTCATGCACCAGGGCCGCATCGTCGAGGAGGGCCCGACCGCGCAGGTCCTGGCCGCCCCCGAGCACGACTACACGCGCGAGCTGCTGGCCGCCGTACCCGGAAACAGGAGTGCTCGATGACCCGACGCCTCACGATCGACGACCTCACCACGCTGGCCGTCCCGTCGCAGCCCGCCGTCTCGCCGGACGGCGCCCGCGTCGTCTACGTGCTGCGCACCCTCGACCGCGAGGGCGACCGCAACGTCGACCAGCTCTGGACCGTCCCGACCGCGGGCGGCACGCCGCGCCGGCTGACCGCCGGCCCCAGCGACACCGCCCCGGCGTGGTCACCCGACGGCAGCAGGGTCGCGTTCGTCCGTGACAGCCAGGTGCACGTCCTGGTCGCCGACGGCGGAGAGCCCGAGAAGGTCACGGACCTGCCACTCGGTGCCGGCGCGCCGGTGTGGAGCCCGGACAGTGCGCGGATCGCCTTCACCGCCGCGGTCGACCCGGCCGGAGACGCTGGCGGCACCGGTCCGCTCGTCACGAAGGGCATCGACTACCAGGCCGACGGCGCCGGCATGTTCGGCGCGGTCCGCAACCAGCTGCACGTCGTCGACCTGGAGTCCGGCGGCTGCCGCCAGCTCACCGACGGCGACCACGTCGGCCAGCCCGCCTGGTCGCCGGACGGCCACACCGTGGCGTTCACCCGCAAGCTCGGCGCCGACAGCGACCTGACGTTCCGCACCGCCGTGCACCTGCTCGACGTCGACGACGCCAAGGCCACGCCGCGGGTCGTCGGGTTCGAGGACGGCGTCGCCGGCACCGTCTCCTTCTCCGTCGACGGCGCGAGCCTGCTGGTCGTCGGCCACCCGGAGCTCGCGCTCGGGCACGCCCACCTCGTCCGGGTGCCGCTCGACGGCGGCGCACCGGTCGACCTCAGCGGCCACCTCGACCGCAACGTCATGCCGGGCGGTCCGGCCTACCCCGGCGCGCGGCCGGTCGAGCTCGCCGACGGCCGGCTGCTCTTCGCCGTCCGCGACCAGGGCTGCTCCCACCTGTGGACCGCGGACGGTCCCGTGCTCGCCGGTGCGGGCCGGGTCGTCTCCGGCCTCTCCGTCGTGGGCGACCACGCCGTCGTCGCGCTCGCCACCGCGACGTCGTACGGCGAGATCGTGGCGGTCGACCTCGCCTCCGGTGCCGAGACGGTGCTGACCGACCACGGCTCGGGGTTCGCCGACGTCGAGCTCTTCGTCCGCGAGGAGCGGACCTTCACGATCTCCGACGGCACCGAGGTGCAGGCCTGGCTGGTCCGCGACCCCGCGGCCGAGGGTCCGCGACCGCTGCTGCTCGACATCCACGGCGGTCCGCACAACGCCTGGAACGGCGCGGCCGACGAGATGCACCTCTACCACCAGGAGCTCGCGGCCCGGGGATGGACGGTCCTGCTCGTCAACCCGCGCGGCAGCGACGGCTACGGCGCGGCGTTCTACAACGCGGTCAGCGGCGCATGGGGTGTCGCTGACGCCCAGGACTTCCTGGAGCCGATCGACGCGCTCGTGGCCGAGGGTCTCGTCGACCCGGAACGCCTCGCGCTCACCGGCTACAGCTACGGCGGGTTCATGACCTGCTGGCTGACCGCCCACACCAACCGGTTCAAGGCCGCGGTCGCCGGCGGCGTCGTCAGCGACCTCACCAGCGAGTACGGCTCCAGCGACGACGGCCCGCTCATGGGCCGCTACGAGCTGGCCGGCACGCCCTGGACCACGCCCGAGCAGTACGCCGCGATGTCGCCGATCACCTACGTCGACCAGGTCACGGCCCCGACGCTCGTGCTCCACGGGAAGGACGACCTGACCTGCCCGGTCGGCCAGGCCCAGCAGTGGCACACGTCGCTGCGCGACCGCGGGGTCACCACCGAGCTCGTGCTCTACCCGGGTGCGTCACACGTCTTCATCCTGCTCGGCAAGCCGTCGGAGCGGATGGACTACAACCGCCGCGTGGTGGCCTGGCTCGACCAGTACGTCGACCGCGACGGCCGCCCGCGCCTCGACCGCGCCCACTGGCAGCGCCGGCTCGAGGTGCTCGCCCGGAAGCACCACGTGCCCGGTGCGCAGCTGGGCATCCTCGACGGCGACGACATCGCCGACGCGGCGTACGGCGTCCTCAACAAGCGCACCGGCCAGCCCGCGACCACCGACTCGGTCTTCCAGATCGGCTCGATCAGCAAGGTCTGGACGGCGACCGTCGTCATGCAGCTCATCGACGAGGGCAGGATCGCCCTCGACACCCCGGTCGTCGAGGTGCTCCCCGAGCTCCAGCTCTCCGATCCCGACGTCACCAAGCAGGTGACGATCTGGCACCTGCTCACCCACACCAGCGGGATCGACGGCGACGTCTTCACCGACACCGGCCGAGGCGACGACGCGCTCGAGAAGTACACCGCACTGCTGGCCGACGTCGCCCAGAACCACCCGCTCGGCGCCACGTGGTCCTACTGCAACTCCGGCTGGTCGCTGCTCGGCCGCGTGATCGAGGTGCTCACGGACCTGACCTGGGACCAGGCGATGACCGAGCGGCTCTTCAAGCCTCTCGGCCTGACCCACACCGTGACCCTGGCCGAGGAGGCGATCCTCTTCGCCGCGGCGGTCGGCCACGTCGACGCGGACGGTGAGCAGGTCCCCACACCCGTCTGGGACCTGCCGCGCTCGGTCGGCCCGGCCGGGCTGATCAAGGCGACGGTCCGCGACGTCCTGGCCTTCGCCCGGATGCACCTCTCCGACGGCCTCGCCACCGACGGCACGCGAGTGCTCTCGGCCGAGTCGACGGCGCTGATGACCACCCACCAGGCGGACCTGCCCGACAAGTTCATCCTCGGCGACTCGTGGGGCCTCGGCTGGATCCGGTTCGACTGGAACGGCACCCGACTGATCGGCCACGACGGCAACACCCTCGGCCAGGCCGGGTTCCTCCGGATCCTCCCGGGGACCGCCGACCACGGCGGAGTGGCGGTCGCGCTGCTCGCCAACGGCGGCAACACCCGCGACCTCTACGAGGACCTCTACCGCGAGATCTACGCCGAGGTCGCCGGCGTGGAGATGTCGACGCCGTTCGCGCCGCCGGCCGAGCCGGTCGAGGTCGACGTGACGCCGTACGTCGGCACCTACGAGCGGGCGTCGGTCCGGATGGAGGTCTTCGTCGGCGACGACGGCCCGCGGCTGCGGACCACGGTCATGGGCCCGATCGCGGAGATGGTGCCCGACCCCGTCGACGAGTACGACCTCGTCCCGGTCGGCCCCGCGCTCTTCGCCCTCAAGCCGCCCGGCGCGGACACCTGGGCGCCGGTGACCTTCTACGAGCTGCCGACCGGCGAGCGCTACGTCCACTTCGGCGTGCGCGCGACCCCGCGGGTGGACTGATGGACGACCTCGCTCTCCTCCTCGAGGACCTGCGCGAGCTCGTCGAGTGCGAGTCGCCGTCCTCGGACCTGGCCGCCGTGGCCCGGTCCGCGGACCTCGTCGCCCGGATCGGGACCGACCGGCTCGGCGCCGAGCCGGAGCGCATCGTCCTCGACGGGCGCACCCACCTGCGCTGGCGCCTCGGCACCGGTCCGACCCGGGTGCTGCTCGTCGGCCACCACGACACGGTCTGGCCGATCGGCTCGCTCACCACGCACCCGTGGTCGAACGTCGACGGCGTCGTCCGCGGCCCCGGCTGCTTCGACATGCTCACCGGCGTCGTGATGGCCTTCCACGCCGTCGCATCCCTCGACGACCCCACGGGCGTCACGCTCCTGATCACCGGCGACGAGGAGCTCGGCTCGCCCAGCTCGCGCGGGCTGATCGAGGACGAGGCCCGCGGGGCCGAGGCCGCGCTCGTGCTGGAGGCGTCCGCCGACAGCGGCGCGCTGAAGACCGAGCGCAAGGGCGTCTCGCTGTACGACGTGCGCGTGACCGGCCGCGCGGCGCACGCCGGCCTCGAGCCCGAGCTCGGCGTCAACGCCACCCTCGAGCTGGCCCACCAGGCGCTCGCCGTGAGCGCCCTCGGCGACCCGGCCCTCGGCACGACCGTCACGCCGACCGCTGCCCGGGCCGGCACCACGACCAACACCGTCCCGGCCGAGGGCAGCTTCGCCGTCGACGTCCGGGTGCGCACGGTCGCGGAGCAGGACCGGGTGGACGCGGCGATGCAGGCGCTCCGCCCCGTGCTGCCCGGGGCCGTGGTCGAGGTCCTCGGCGGACCCAACCGTCCGCCCCTCGACGCCGCGTCCTCGACGGCGCTCTTCGAGCGCACCCGCGAGGTCGCGGACCGGCTCGGCCTCCCGCCCCTGACCGCGGTCGCGGTCGGCGGCGCCTCCGACGGCAACTTCACCGCCGGCGTCGGCACCCCCACGCTGGACGGGCTCGGCGCCGTCGGGGGTGGCGCGCACGCCGACGACGAGCACGTGCTGGTGGCCGAGATCCCCCGCCGTACCGCCCTCCTGGCCGCCCTGGTCGCCGATCTCCTCGCCGACCCGTTGCCCGCGACCAACCACCTCGAGACGACTGGTGCGCACCGACCATGACGAGCAGCGAGAACCTCAGCAGCATGGGGACCGTGACCAACCTGACCACCTCCCGCGCACCCGACCTCGACGGTGCCGTCCAGGCTGCCGACGCCGCGGCCCAGGCCGCGGGCGTGACGGTGCGCGAGGTCACCGAGATCGCCGAGCTCCTGGAGGTGGTGGCCCTCTACGCCACGATCTGGGGCCGCGGCGACAACCCGCCGATGACCCTCGAGCTGCTGCGGGCCTTCACCAAGGCCGGCAACTACGTGGGCGGCGCCTTCCACGAGGACACGCTCGTGGGCGCGTGCGTGGGCTTCTTCCACGCGCCGGCCGAGGACGCGCTGCACAGCCACATCGCCGGTGTGGCGGCCGGAGCGACCAGCCGCAACGTGGGCTTCGCGCTCAAGCTGCACCAGCGCGCCTGGGCGATGCTGCGCGGGGTCTCGGAGATCGTCTGGACCTTCGACCCGTTGGTGAGCCGCAACGCCTACTTCAACCTGGTCAAGCTCGGCGCCCGGCCGGTCGAGTACCTCCCCGACTTCTACGGCGCGATGCGCGACGCCATCAACGGCGGGGACGAGTCCGACCGGCTGCTCGTGAGCTGGCAGCTCCGCGACCCGCGCGTCGTCGCGGCCTGCGCCGGCGCGACCTCGCCGGCGTTCGTGGCCGACGAGCTGGCTGCCGGTGCCGTGGTCGCGCTGGGCGTCACCGAGTCCGGCGAGCCGGAGCCCGGCCGGCTGGACGGGACGACCTCGCTGGTCGCCGTACCCCCCGACATCGAGTCGCTGCGGGTCGCCGACCCGGCGGCGGCGCAGCGCTGGCGCACCGCCGTGCGCGAGGCGCTCACCGCCCTGGTCGCCGAGGGCGCGAGCATCACCGGCTTCGACCGGTCCGGTTGGTACGTCGTGAGGAGAGGGCTGTGAAGCTCGAGGGTGTGGAGCTGCGTCGGATCTCGATGCCGCTGGTGTCGCCGTTCCGGACGTCCTTCGGGACCCAGACCTCGCGCGAGCTGCTGCTCCTGCGCGTCGTCACCGACGAGGGCGAGGGCTGGGGCGAGTGCGTCGCGATGGTCGACCCGCTCTACTCCGAGGAGTACCTCGAGGGCGCCGCCGACGTGCTGCGTCGCTTCCTCGTCCCGGCCCTGGCCGCCGGCGGGCCGCTCGAGGCGCACCGGGTGGCGACCGTGCTGGAGCCGTTCAAGGCGCACCGGATGGCCAAGGCCGCGCTGGAGATGGGCGTCCTCGACGCCGAGCTGCGCGTCGAGGGCCGGTCGTTCGCCCGCGAGCTCGGGGCGGTCCACGACCGTGTCCCGTGCGGTGTCTCGGTCGGCATCATGGACAGCGTCCCGCAGCTGCTCGACGCGGTCGGCGGCTACCTCGACGAGGGCTACGTCCGGATCAAGCTGAAGATCGAGCCCGGCTGGGACATCGAGCCCGTGCGTGCCGTCCGGGAGACGTACGGCGACGACGTGCTCCTGCAGGTCGACGCCAACACGGCGTACTCCATCGGCGACGCGCGCCACCTCGCCCGCCTCGACCCCTTCGACCTGCTGCTCATCGAGCAGCCCCTCGACGAGGACGACGTGCTCGGCCACGCCGACCTGGCCCGCCAGATCGCGACGCCGGTCTGCCTCGACGAGTCGATCACGTCGGCCCGCTCGGCCGCGGCGGCCATCCGGCTCGGTGCGGCCGCGATCGTCAACATCAAGCCCGGCCGCGTCGGCGGCTACCTCGAGGCGCGCCGGATCCACGACGTCTGCGTCGCCGCGGGGATCCCGGTCTGGTGCGGCGGCATGCTCGAGACCGGCCTCGGCCGGGCCGCGAACGTCGCCCTCGCCGCGCTGCCCGGCTTCACGCTGCCGGGCGACACGTCGGGGTCGGGGCGCTACTACCGCACCGACATCACCGAGCCGTTCGTGCTCGCCGACGGCCACCTCTCCGTGCCCACCGGCCCGGGACTGGGCGTCGTACCTCTCGAGGACGAGCTGGCGGCGGTCACCGTGTCGACGGAGTGGGTCCCCGCCTGAGTGCTGTCGGCTCCGACCAACAGGACGAGTGATCTGGTCGGCGCGGACGAAGTAGGCTGACGGGAAGACCCCTACCGTCAGATGGTGCTGCCTCCCATGAACTCGGGCATGAACAGTCGTCCCCGCGCCAGCCTCGGTCGCGTCCTCGACGACCTCGGAGCGACGCTGCTCGACCTCGTCCACGGCGATCCCGGGTCGACGCACGACATCGGGGGAGTCGTGATCCACGACCCCACCGACGCCCCGGTCCTGCCCCGGCACGCTCTGGTCCTCGGCGTCGGTGTCGACGCCCCCGATGACGTCGTCGCCCTGCTCGACCAGCTCGGTCGCGAGCAGGCGGTCGGGCTCGTGCTCCGCGCACCGGTCCCGTTGACGCCGGAGGTCCGCGACGCGGTCGACGCCTCAGGGGTGGCCCTTCTCGGCCTGAGCAGGGGAGCGCCCTGGGCCCACCTGGCCGCGATGCTGCGCTCGCTCCTGGCCGAGGGCGACGTCGGTGTCGCCGAGTCCGAGTCGCTGGGCGGCCTGCCGTCCGGTGACCTGTTCGCCGTCGCCAACGCGATCGCCGCCCTGCTCGACGCACCGATCACGATCGAGGACCGCAGCTCGCGGGTGCTCGCGTTCTCCGGTCGCCAGGACGAGGCCGACCCGTCGCGGGTCGAGACGATCCTGGGCCGCCAGGTGCCGGAGCGCTACTCGCGGATCCTCAACGAGCGCGGCGTCTTCCGCGAGCTCCACCGCAGTGACAGGCCGGTCTTCATCGAGCCCGCCCACGACGGGGAGGGGGCGTTCTCGATGCCGCGCGTCGCGGTCGCGGTCCGCGCGGGCGACGAGGTCCTCGGCTCGATCTGGGCCGCGGTGCCCGAGCGGCTGAGCGAGGAGCGCACCGACGCGTTCTGCGACGCCGCCAAGCTGGTCGCGCTCCACCTGCTCCGGGTCCGCGCCGGCGCCGACGTCCAGCGCCGGCTCCGCGCCGATCTGCTCAGCTCGGCGCTGGAGGGTGGTGCCGGCGCCCGCGAGGCGCTCGACCGGCTCGGCCTCTCCGGCGAACCCCTGATGGTCCTGGGGGTGGCGCTCTCGGACGGCGACGACGTCTCGATCGTGCCCGACGGCGCTGCGCTCGCCCACGAGCGGCAACGCCTCGCCGACGCGTTCGCGCTGCACCTCGGCGCCGCACACCCGCGCTCCGCTGCCGCGCTGGTGGGTGGCGTCGCCTACGGCCTGGTCCCGGTCGCCGGCAGCGCCGACGACGGTGAGGAGCGCGCCGTACGCCTGGCCAACGAGTTCCTCGACCGGGTCGGCGGCCGGCTGCGCCCGGTGATCGGCATCGGCCCCATCGCCACCGACCTCGCCGGCCTCGCCCACGCCCGGGCGTGCGCCGACCGCGCGCTCCGGGTGCTGCGCGGTGCTCGCGGCGAACGACGCGTCGCCCGCTTGGCCGACATCCAGGTCGAGTCGCTGATGCTCGAGCTGCGCGACCTGGCGGCCTCGCGGGGTGATCGGCCGACCGGCTCGCTCGCCCGGCTGATGGACTACGACCAGCGCCACAACGCCAACCTGGTGCAGACGCTCCAGGCCTGGCTCGACGCGTTCGGTGACGTGATCGCCGCGTCCGAGGCGCTCTACGTCCACCCCAACACCTTCCGCTACCGGCTGCGCCGGCTGGCCGAGGTCGGCGAGATCAACCTGAGCGACCCCGAGGCCCGGTTCGTCGCGATGCTGCAGCTGCGGGTGCTCGCGCCCCAGTCCTGACCGTGCCATGCTCGCCGTACCTCTCGGACCACAGCTCGGGCCGGCACAGGAGCACTCATGACCACGACCCTCGAGCACGCGAGCGCCGAGTTCTACGCAGCACTGAACGCGATGTTCGCGGGCGACGCGGAGCCGATGCTCGCGCACTGGTCGCACGCGGACGACGTCACCTACATGAGCCCCTTCGGCGAGCTCCTGGTCGGTTGGCCCGCGGTCAAGGCGTCCTGGGACCACCAGGCAGCAGCCCGCCTCGGCGGTCGCGTCGACGGGGAGGAGCGGCGGTACGTCGAGACGTCCGACCTCGGCTTCGTGGTCGGCTTCGAGCGCGGGTCCGTCGAGATCGACGGTGTGCCGCGACCCGTCGACATCCGGGCGACCAGCATGCACCGCCGCGAGGGCGGCCGCTGGGCGATGATCGGCCACCACACCGACCCGCTCGGCTGAGCGTCAGTGGTACTGCCACGGAGATGGCCCACCTGGGTCATCGTCGCGCGGCAGCTGCCCGGCCTAGCGTCGCGGTCGGGCTGGTCCTGCGGGCCCGGGGGCGCAGGACCAGGCCGGGGTCGGGGGAGTCGTCAGTTGGACGGCTGCGGGACCTTCACGTCGCAGTCGACCTTCGGGTTCGCGCCGACGTAGTTGAGGGGACCGGCGACGATCGTGAGCGCCGTGTCGCCTCCGGTCTTGCAGGTGAGGTCCTGGTCGTCGCCGAAGTAGCCGCGCTGCCACGCGGCAGCGACGCCGATGGCCAGCCAGAGCAGGACGATGACGAGGATCAGGGTCTTCATGGTGGACGTCGTACCCGTTGGGTGTCACCGCGAACCCTCGGCGCCGCGTTACGGTCGAGACGATGGATCGCCAACGCCGGCACCGGACCTACTTCGTGCTCATGGGCACGTGCGTGGTGCTGATCCTGCTCGCCTGGAACGTCGTCCGGCTGTGGTCGACCACCGCGGCGGTGGTGATGAGCGTCGTCGCCGCGCTGATCCCGCCGGTGGCCGCGTTCGTCGGCAACCAGGGAGCACTCGACCGGTCGGCGCCGCCGACCGGTGACGACCGCTGACCGTCAGGACGTGGTGTACGCCGCCTGGTAGGCGAGCAGCGCCGCGCGGCCGTCCTCGAGGGCGGTGTCGAGCAGCTCCAGGAGGTGCTCCACACCGTCGACCGAGCCGGTGTCCGCGACCAGCTCGATCTGCTGGGCGGTGCGCCCGGCCGCGACGACACCCAGGTTGAGGGCTCCGCCGGCCAGCTTGTGGGAGACCGCCTTCAGGGTCGCTGCATCACCGTCGGCCACGGCCTCGCGGATCGCGGCGAGCGTGCCAGGGGTGTTGGCGACGAAGTTGCCGATCGCCCGGTCGAGGTAGGCGGTGTTGCCGGGATCGAGGTCGCGGAGCTCGTCGAGCCGCGAGAGCTCGAGGCCCTGGACGGGCGACGGGTCGGTGTCGGACACGGTCGGCAGGCTACGGGGTCGGGCCGGCTCCTCGCTCCCCGCTATCCACTGGTCGAGTACGGCGGCGAGCGCGCTCGGGTCGACCGGCTTGGTCAGGAAGTCGTCCATGCCGGCCGCGAGGCAGCGTTCGCGCTCACCCTCGACCGCGGCGGCGGTCATCGCGATCACCGGCAGCCGGACGTCGGTCTCCGCCGCCCGGATCGCCCGCGTGGCGGCGTACCCGTCCATCCGCGGCATCTGGATGTCCATCAGCACGGCATCGAAGTCCTCCTCGGCGAGCGCGACCAGGGCGGCCTCCCCGTCCTCCGCGGTCAGCGACGAGTAGCCGAGCGCCTCGAGCAGTCCGACCGCCACCAGCTGGTTGACCGGGTTGTCCTCGACGACCAGCACCCGAGGGATGGTCGAACGGCCGCCGGAGGCCGGCACCTCCGGCCTCGGCCGCGGCCCGGTCCCGGCCAGGTGGGTCAGCAACGCCGAGCGGATCTCCGAGGCCAGCGTCGGCTTGGAGAGGCAGGCCGCGAGGTCGACCTCGGCCAGCTGCTCGGGGGTCAGGGAGGTCGTCGAGGTCAGCATGATCAGGCGCAGGTCGTCGTACGCCGGGTTCGCCCGCACGGCCCGCGCCAGGTCCATGCCGTCGCGGTCGGGCATCGTCAGGTCGAGGAGCACGCCCTCGAACGGGTCGCCGTCGGCGATCGCCTGCGCCAGCGCGACCTCCGCGGCATCGGCGTCCACAGCGCTCACGCACCGGACCTTCCACCGGGCGACCTGCTCCTCGAGGATCAGCCGGTTGTGCGCGTTGTCGTCGACGACCAGGACCCGCCTCCCGGCGAGCCAGCTGCGGGCGTACTCGTCGTCGGGATCGACCCCCGGGCCGGTCGGCTCGCCGAACTCCGCCGTGAACCAGAAGACGCTGCCGCCCGCGGGGTTGGGGCGCAGACCGATCTCACCGCCGAGCGCGTCGACGATCTCGCGCGAGATCGCCAGGCCGAGCCCGGTGCCGCCGTACCTGCGCGTGGTCGACGCGTCGGCCTGGGTGAACGCCTCGAAGAGGCTGTCGACGTCGCCCTCGGGGACGCCGACCCCGGTGTCGGTGACGCTGACCTCCAGCAGCGTGCCGCCGCCGTCGCGCGGGGTCGCGGTCGCGCGGACGTAGACCTCGCCGGACTCGGTGAACTTCACGGCGTTCGAGCCCAGGTTGGTGAGCACCTGGGCGAGCCGGGTCGGGTCGCCGGCCAGCACCTCCGGCACGTCGGGGTGGCAGGAGACGATGAGCTCCAGGCCCTTCGCCCGCGCCGCCTCGGCCAGCACGCTCGCGACCTGGTCGAAGACCGCGCGGACCTCGAAGTCGAGCCTCTCGAGCTCGAGCATCCCGGCCTCGATCTTCGAGAAGTCCAGGACGTCGTTGATGATCGCGAGCAGCGCGCGGCTGGCGACCTGCACCCCGGAGGCGAGACGCAGCTGGTCGGCATCCAGGCCGGTGCGCAGCAGCAGGTCGTTGAGCCCGATCACGCCGTTGAGGGGCGTGCGGATCTCGTGGCTCATGGTCGCGAGGAACTCCGACTTCTGCCGCGATGCCTCCATGGCGCCGTCACGCGCGTCGGCGAGCTCGCGCTCGGCGCGCTCGCGCTCCGCGACCCGGCCGAGCTGCACCGCCACCTGCTCGACCATCGACTCGATCATCTCGAAGCGGTAGAGCGGGGGAGCGGACGTGATCGTCACGACCGCGCAGACCTCGTCGGCGTACGACACCGGGAAGGCGATCGTCAGCCGGCTGTCGTCCCACACCGAGGCCCGCTCGTGGAAGGCGCGGTTGGCCAGCGCCAGCTCCATCGCCGACTCCTGGGGCGTCTGCAGGTCGGCGTCCTGGTCGGCGTCCGCGACGTACAGGGGGACGACGCCGGTGCCGTCCTCCGCCGGGATGAAGGCGCGCCCGCGCTCCCAGTCGTCGTGGAGGAGGACGAGGTGCTGGGCCTGGCCGAGCACCTCGGCGAGCGTGCGCGCCTCGTTGGCGGCGCTCGCCACGGCCTGCATCAGGGTGTTCTGCGCGACCTGGTCCTCGAGCGCGATCTCGGCCATCTTGGTGCCGGTGATGTCCTGGTGGGTGCCCGACATCCAGACGACCCGACCGCTGTCGTCGGCGACCGAGACACCCCGTCCGCGCGTCCAGACCCAGTCGTCCTCGCCCTGGATGCGGCACACGAACAGGAACTCACGGGGCCGGAGCAGCGCCTGGCCGACAGCCTCGTGGACCGAGAGACGGTCGTCCGGGTGCACGACCTCGAGGAAGCTCTCGTACGACGCGGGGAAGTCCTCCGGATCGAAGCCGTAGAGCGCGCACAGCTCCTCGGACGCATGGATCTCGTCGGCGGGGACGTCCCACTCCCAGCTGCCGAGCCGGGCGATCCGGTGCGCCTCGGCCAGCCGCTCCCGGCTCTCGGTGAGGGCGTCCAGCGCCTGACGTCGGCCGCTGTAGTCACTGATCCGGTGGGTGAAGCCGACGATGGTGCCGGCCTCGTCGCGCAGCTCGACCTCGCTGACGAGGACCCAGAGCGACGTACCGTCGCTGCGCCAGAAGAGGACGTCGACGTCCTCGGGGTTGCCGCCCTCCCGCTTGAGGAGCTCGAGGTGGGCGGCGAACTCGACCTTGCCCTGCTCGTCGAGGGAGTCGTAGACGGTGGTGCGCGCCATCTGCTCCTCGTCGGCACCGTAGAGCGCGCGCATCGCGGGGTTGGCGAAGATCGTGCGGCCCTCGAGGTCGCACACCCAGATCGCGTCCGGTGACCTCTCGACGATGTCCCGGTACAGCGCCGCCAGCTCCATCAGCCCTCCCGGAGGACAACGATAGGGGCCAGCCTCAGCTCTCACCCGCGATCAGGTAGTTCCCGTCGGTGCCCTCGAGCTGCAGCGTCACGTCGTCGCTCGTCTTCTGGCCGTCCTGGTGGAGGTACTCGACGTGATAGCTGATCTGCTTGGTCGCCGGGTCGGCCTGCGACGTCGTCATGTCGGCGGTCTGGAACTGCCTCCAGAACTTCTGGTACTGCCCGAAGTTGCCGCTCTGCGCCTGGAAGTCCGGGGTCAGCATCGTCCACGCGGTCTGGGGGTCGCTGGTCACCGTCGCGAGGTAGTCCTCGATGAAGTTCTCCATCCCGTCCGCGGTCACGTCGCCCGTGCTCGCCGGCGGCGACGACGAGCCCGAGGAGGGCTTCCCGGAGGACGACCCCTTGTCGCCGGCGGACGGGCTCGGGTCGTCGCCGCTCGTGACCAGGAGCCAGGCGATCACCGCGACGGCGACGAGGGCCGCAGCCCCCGCGAGGAACGGCAACGGACCCCTCCGCCGTGGCGTCACCGGCGGCACGGGAGGTACGCCGGAGGTGAGCTGCTGCGTGTGCGCCACGGCCGGCTCCGGCGCCGGAAGCCGGGGGACCACGACCTGCACTGGCGCCGACGGTCCGGCCATCAGGACGTCGCGGATAGCGGTCGCCGGCCAGCGGTCGCCGGGCTCGCGCGTCATCGTCCCCTCGAGGACGGGACCGAGCCACCCGGCGTTCGCGAGCCGCGGCGGCTCCTCGTGCACGATCCGGTAGAGCGCACCCAGCACGTTGTCGCCCACGTCGTACGGCGGACTCCCGGCCAGCGCGTGGTAGAGCGTCGCCCCGAGCGACCACACGTCGCTCGCCTCGGTGGCGGTCTGGCCGGACGCGACCTCGGGGGCGAGGTACGCCGGAGAGCCGGTCACCAGGCCGGTCTGGGTCAGCGACGCGTCAGCCTGCGCCCGGGCGATCCCGAAGTCGGACAGCTTCACCTGCCCGGTGGGCGTCACCAGGATGTTCGACGGCTTCACGTCGCGGTGGACGATCCCGGCCGCGTGCGCAGCGGCCAGGGCGTCGGCCGCCTGCTCGATGATCGGTCCGGCCTGGTCGGGACGGAGCGGGCCCTCGCGCTTGACGAGCGCCGCCAGGGTCTCGCCGGCGACGTACTCCATCACCAGCCACTGGTCGTCGCCGTCCTGCACCAGGTCGTAGACCGCGACCACGTGCGGGTGGTTGAGCCGGGCCGCCAGCCGCGCCTCGCGCTCGGCGCGGTCGAGGTCCGGGCTGCCGCTGCCGGGGGCGAAGCCCAGCCTCTTGAGGGCGACCTCGCGGCCGAGCACCTCGTCGCGGCCGAGCCACACGACACCTGACCCACCGCGACCGACCTCCCGGTCGACGGTGTACCTGCCTGCGATCACTCGACATCCCTTCCCACAATCCGATGAGCCTAGACGCCGGTGCCCATGGCAGGCTTGGTCCGCACATCCGGACTGGAAAGGTTCACCGTGGCCATCGACCCGACCCTCCTCGACGACCTCGAGTGGCGCGGACTCATCGCGAACTCGACGGACCTCGACGCGCTCCGCACGGCGCTGTCCGAGGGGAGCGTCCGGTTCTACGTCGGCTTCGACCCCACGGCTCCGAGCCTCCACATGGGCCACCTGGTCCAGGTGCTGACCGCCAAGCGGCTCCAGGACGCCGGCCACACGCCGTACGCCCTGGTCGGCGGCGCGACCGGCATGATCGGTGACCCGAAGGAGTCGGGCGAGCGCACGCTCAACACGCTCGACACGGTCAAGGACTGGGTCGAGCGCGTCCGCCGCCAGATCGAGCCGTTCCTGTCCTTCGACGGCGACAACGCGGCCACGATGGTCAACAACTACGACTGGACCGCGAGCCTGTCGACCATCGACTTCCTCCGCGACATCGGCAAGCACTTCCCGGTCAACCGGATGCTCGCCCGCGACGTCGTGCGGACCCGGCTCGAGGCCGGCATCAGCTACACCGAGTTCAGCTACGTGCTGCTGCAGTCGCTCGACTTCCTGAACCTCTACCGCGACCACGGCGTCACGCTGCAGTTCGGCGGCTCCGACCAGTGGGGCAACCTCACCGCGGGCGTCGAGCTGATCCGGCGTGCCGACGGCGGGCACGCCCACGCGATCGCCACGCCGCTGATGACGAAGGCCGACGGCACGAAGTACGGCAAGACCGAGGGCGGTGCCCTGTGGCTCGACCCGGAGATGATGTCGCCGTACGCCTTCTACCAGTTCTGGCTCAACGTCGAGGACGAGAAGGTGGGCGAGCTGCTGCGCGTCTTCACCTTCCTGTCGCGACCGGAGATCGAGGAGCTCGAGGCGCAGCACGCCGAGAAGCCCTTCCTCCGTGCCGGGCAGCGCGCCCTCGCCGAGGCCGTCACGACGCTGGTCCACGGCGCCGAGGAGACCGAGCGGATCCGGGAGGCCTCGGCCGCCCTGTTCGGCGGCGGTGACCTGACCGGGCTCAGCACCTCGACCCTGGGTGCCGCGCTCCGCGAGGCCGGGAGCACCAGCGTGGACGGCGACGAGGGCGTGCCCAGCGTGGTCGACCTCCTCGTCGCCACCGGGCTCGCGAAGAGCAAGGGCGAGGCGCGGCGGACCATCTCCGAGGGCGGCGCCTACCTCAACAACGTGCGCGTCGAGGATCCCGACCTGGTGCCCGGTGCAGCGGACCTGATCGGCGACACCTGGTTGGTGCTGCGGCGCGGCAAGAAGAACTTCGCCGGCGTCGAGGTCCGCTGACTTGAGCGACGAGGCGCGCTGGCTCGAGTCCCTCGAGGAGCGTGCCCGCGCGTCCCTGCCCGCCCCGGTCCTCGACTACCTCCTCCAAGGGGCGCGCAGCTCGGTGACCACCGCCGAGGCCGTCGAGGCCTGGCGCTCCTTCCGCCTCCGGCCGCGGGTGCTCCACGACGTGACCCACGTCGACGTCGGCGTCGAGGCACTCGGCCATCCCCTCGACGTGCCGTGGGGGGTCGCGCCGACCACGCTCCAGCGTGCGGTGCACCCCGAGGGTGAGGTCGCCATGGCGACGGCGACCGCCGCTGCCGGCGCGGTGATGGTGGTGTCCAGCAACGCCGGCACACCCTTCGCCGAGATCGGCGCGACGGGCGTGCACTGGTGGCTGCAGGCCTACCTGCCTGCCGACCGGATCCTCGCCGAGCCGCTGCTCGAGCGTGCCGTCGCGGCTGGTGCGCGCGCAGTCGTGCTCACCGTCGACACGCCGGTCGTCGGCACCAAGTACCCCGCCCCCGGCACCGACGTCGTGTGGGACACCGTCGACCCGGGACTGCTGCGGGTGAACTTCGACCCCGGCTACGACGACCAGCCCGGGTCCGAGAAGGCACTCGACCTGGGGCCTCACGACATCGGCTGGCTGGCCGACCGGACCGGCCTCCCGGTCGTGGTCAAGGGCGTGCTCCGCGGCGAGGACGCCGTCCGCAGTGTCCAGGCCGGCGCCACCGCCGTGTGGGTCTCCAACCACGGCGGTCGCCAGCTCGACCGGGCAGAGGCCACGGCCGACTGCCTGCCCGAGGTCGTCGCCGCGGTGGGTGACGACGCCGAGGTGTACGTCGACGGGGGAGTGCGCTCCGGGCTCGACGTCGTCGCTGCCCTGTCCCTCGGTGCCGACCTGGTGTTCCTGGGTCGCCCACCCGTGCTGGCGCTCGTGGACGGTGCCGGCGGAGTGGCCCGGATGCACCGCGAGCTGCTCGTGCAGACCGTCGAGGCGCTCCGGTTGGCCGGCGCCAGGACGGTGTCCGACACGCACGGCCTCGCCGCGCGTCGGCGGCCAAACCCCCTCTGACCTGCGCAAACGTGCCTGTGGTCCGGCTCACGTTTACTCGATTTGAACTCGGTGCCGTGTTCGCCTAATGTTCTCCGAGTCGCCAGGGAGCGGCGGGAGGCAAGACCAGTCAGGTCGGGCCTCCGGCCCCGGGCAGACCACTCCATCACAGCATCGATTCGGATGCCTCGGTGTGTGCGCAAGCCACGGCGAAGAATTCGAAGCGGTTGTGCGTGCGCGGAGTGAGGCGGAAAGAAAGCGGATTTGCACCGCAGGAATTCAGCCGCTAAGTTTAACCCAGTCGCCGCAGAGCGGCCGAGAAATCGGTTCAATCGTGGTGTGCGTCTGATTCTTGAGAACTCAACAGTGTGTCATAGTCGACGAATTAGTTTGTTTGTTTTACCCGTCGATCTGGCTTGGGTCCCTTTGGGGGTTCGGGTTGGTTGACGATTTCTTTGACAATGATTCTGACAATTTGTCAGTGTCTCCTGTCAGGGGCAACTTTTTGTTTTCAACGGAGAGTTTGATCCTGGCTCAGGACGAACGCTGGCGG